>NZ_RJUE01000006.1 GCF_024343735.1 Lacihabitans sp. CCS-44 | reverse complement strand
AAACAAATTATTGAAAAGGCCACCATAATCCAAGACTAAATCCTATGAAAAACCTCATTATTGTCTGCACATTATTTATAACAAACCAAGTTTTCGCCCAACTAGATTTTAGAAAGGAATATTATCCAGTCATTAATCGGGCCGAAATGGCCATCACCAAGGATGATTATCAAACTGCTTTTACAGAATATCAAACTGCATTTTCGGCAGTAAAAACACCATTGGCTAGAGATATTTTTAATGCCGTGGCCTGCAAATTTCTTCTGAATGACTTTGAAGGAGCTAAACCTTTGCTTTTGAAATTGGCGAGGAAGGGAATTTCTACCATCACATTGGAGAAAAAGGAAGTGTTTTTGATGGATAATATAAGAAGTCAATGGAATAGTTTTAAGTTTCTTTATGAGCAAATTCAAAGCATGCAGCAAGAGAAAATTATTGTTGGACTGTCCGATAAATTAACTTTGTATAATAGTGTATATGATACTTTAAACGTAAATTCCGTGACTTTTTTCCTGGGTGAAGATGGGAAAGGCCAGCAAATATTGTCAAAGGATTTGAATTCTTCGAGAACAAACAAAGCTTTGACTAAAAAAGAATTAGATGCAAATTATCTATTAATGGCTGGGGTAAGCAATGAATTATTTATTAAAGCTCAGAAAACCTTAGTGGAATATGTAATTTCTGAGGGGTTTGTTGCTGAAGAAGGTATGTTTGTAGAGGACTCCGATTTTTTGAGGAATTCATTCGCTTGGAATATTGAAAAGTATAGATTTCGAATGGATTTTCGTTATGGAGGGGGTTATTCAACGGAAGTAAAACCTTTTTCGGCTATTTCGGATGAAAAGAAAAAAGAATTTGACTATAAAATTCTAGAGTCAGTAAGTCAAGGTAAAATACATCGTGACCTTGCTTTAAAGTATCTTTTTGGATATCGAGCCAATAATAAATTGCTTTTTACTAAAATCAATATCGAGAATATTGAAAACTGCTCACTCGACTTAAAAGAAAAAACGTACTCCTTGTTTTATTACAAAAAGACTGGGCAAACTTTGGACGACGAAAGTCAACGCACACTAGAGGAATTACAGTATGGAGATAGTAATCTGATATTTGAGAAAGCAAAATATAAAATACTGAAAAACAGTTACTTTTCAATGAGTTCGGATGCTCAAATGGAAGAAACAACTGTGCCCAATTGTGATATTGCCAAACAAATTATTGAAAAGGCCACCATAATCCAAGACTAAATCCTATGAAAAACCTCATTATTGTCTGCACATTATTTATAACAAACCAAGTTTTCGCCCAACTAGATTTTAGAAAGGAATATTATCCAGTCATTAATCGGGCCGAAATGGCCATCACCAAGGATGATTATCAAACTGCTTTTACAGAATATCAAACTGCATTTTCGGCAGTAAAAACACCATTGGCTAGAGATATTTTTAATGCCGTGGCCTGTAAATTTCTTGTGAATGACTTTGAAGGTGCTAAGCCTTTGCTTTTGAAATTGGCGAGGAAGGGAATTACTGTAAGCTCTTTAGAGGAAAAAGAGGTTTTTATGCTTGACAACATTAAAAGCCAGTGGAGTAATTACAAATTCTCCTATGAGCAAATTCAAAGTATGCAGCAGGAACAAGTTTCGGCAGCTTTGTTGGGAAAAATGCAATTTTTTGATGATGCTTATGATTCTCTCAAAGCCAATACATTGGCTTTTTATGTTGATCAAAGAGGTAAACAAGGAATTCTAATTACGAGAGATTTACGAAATAATAAACTCGAAAATGAATTAACACAAGAAGAAACCACGTTGAAGGATACGATTAGTGGTATTGTTAGTAATGAGTTATTTACTAAAGCCCAAAGAGCTTTGGTAGATTTCGTTATCGAAAATGGTTTTGTGAGTGAGGAAACTATGTTTGTAGAGAGCTCAGGTTTTTTGAGAAACTACTATGCTCGTTACATTGATAAATACAAGTTTCGAATGAACTTTCCATCGGACAGAGATTATTTTAATGATTACAAGCCTTTTTCGGCTATTTCGGATGAAAAGAAAAAAGAATTTGATTATAAAATTCTGGAGTCAGTAAGTCAAGGTAAAATACATCGTGACTTGGCTTTGAAACTTCTTTTTGGCTATAAATCAGACAATAAATTACTATTTACTAAAATCAATATTGAGAATATTGAAAACTGCTCGCTCGACTTAAAAGAAAAAACGTACTCCTTGTTTTATTACAAAAGGACAGGGCAGAATTTGGATGCTGAAAGTCAACGGACAGTTGAAGAATTACAGTATGGGGATAGTAATCTGATATTTGAAAAAGCAAAATATAAAATATTGAAAAACAGTTACTTTTCAATGAGTTCGGATGCCCAAATGGAAGAAACCACCGTTCCAAGTTGTGATATTGCCAAACAAATTATCGAAAAAGCCAATATTATTAAGGAATAAATTTACACTTCTACCCCAGCCGCAAACGGGCTTCGGGTTTGCCATTCAGACTCAATGTTGTTGTACATTTTCCTCAAAAACAGCTGAAAACTCCAACTGTAAATGTGCTTTTTGAAATAAACGTAATTATAATTTGGTGTTGGTTTTGCACCCAAACTCGCCTTAGCTACGTGTGCAGTTCTGCCCAATTCCAAAGATTCTTGTTTGTCAATAATCGCTTTTTCTAAGCCAAATTGTAGAATATTGAAGTATAAATTATACTTTTTGTTAAAATCATAATTTAAGCCGATATAATGAATCTCCATCTGCTGTTTTTCATTATAAATATGTGTGGTAAACGCCAACAGTTCGTCATTTCTAAAGAAACCATAAATTTTAAGTTTCTCGCCCAAAACATTCTTGAGGTTTATAAAATAAGTGTCAGAAATATCGGTCAATTTAAATTCTTGTGTGCTATATACTTGATTATAAAGCTCAAACATTTTGTTTTGAAACATCAATAGCTCATTTGAACTTAGCTCTCTTTTCTGCAATTCCGCTCCCGATTCTTGGATTTTCAAGAAACGTTTTCTGTATTTTTTGTCCAAATCTTCCACATAATCGCCAATAGTAAGCCAATTGGAATTGATGGTCATCTCCATCGACACATCTTGTTTGATTGGAGTAAATTTCCCCTCCCTTACCAAAGGAGAATTGCACTCTTTGATAAGTATGCCCGCAAAACCTATTTCTTTTTCTAGATCTTCGATGTAACTTATGAATTCTTCAAAAACCGTTTCTTTGGTCAAGCCATCGCTGAAATAATAACCCTCCTGGTTTGGCCTGTAAATGTTGCCACAAACCAAGAAATCCAACCCACAACTAACACTTTTTATTGAATTAATGACACATTCTAATTTTTGAAAATTCTTGAGTGAGTATCCAATGTTATTGATCGGAACTTTTACTTTTTGTAAATATATATTGCCCGAAAAATTACCATTTTTAAAAACCTGTATATAATGGCCCTGAATGTTGGTGTTTTGTTCGAGAAAATGAAGGTTTTCGCTTAAAAGGTGGTGATGGATAGGTAAAAGTGAATCCCAACTTTCTTGTATTTTAGAAAGTGTTTGGTGATGTGTAAAAGTAAATGCGGTGTTTTTTGACTTTCTTTTGAATATGTCGAGCATCCAGAAATCGTTTGGTTACGGATAAATACGAAAACAGTCTTGAAAAAGTTCCAAAGGCTTATTCTCTTTAACACGCAAAAAACTTTTTTGTTATTTAAAAAACTTTCATAGTTTTGCATCATCAATTCATTCTTCACTGTTGCAGTAGCTGGGTGATTGATTTATAAAGACGAGTGGAGAGAATAGGCTCTTTGAAACTCGGGCAACCTGCGATACTATCGAAAAGGTGCCAATACCTACCTAAGCGGCTCAAAGTGGCCTTTAGGACTTATAAACCAATCAAGCGATTTTTCAAATTCCTGTTGGTTTTACGCTATCTCCGAAAATCGGAGCTGGAATTGCTTACGAGCAATGCTTTGTTTAATTTTTTTAAACTTTTTACAAACATGTCTGATTTAAGATTTGAAACGCTGCAGCTACATGCAGGACAAGAGATTGACCCTACCACTCAATCGAGAGCAGTGCCTATTTACCAAACTACGGCTTACCAATTTAAAAACTCCGAACACGGGGCCAACCTTTTTGCATTGAAGGAATTCGGTAATATTTACAGCCGAATCATGAATCCCACCAATGATGTTTTTGAAAAACGTTTGGCGGCTTTGGAAGGTGGAGTAGCGGCTTTGGCTATCAGTTCGGGGCACGCAGCACAGTTTATTGCCATCAATAATGTCACTAAGGTGGGCGATAATTTCGTTTCTAGCTCATTTTTGTACGGTGGCACTTTCAATCAATTCAAGAATTCTTTCAAAAATATTGGTGTAGAGGCTCGTTTTGCAAAAGGCAATGATTTGGCGAGTTTTGAAGCTTTAATAGATGAAAAAACCAAATTGCTTTATCTTGAAACCATTGGAAATCCAGGCTTAAATGTGCCAGATTTTGAAGGTTTTGTGGCTTTGGCTAAAAAGTATGACTTGCCGATTTTTGTGGATAATACTTTTGGAGCGGGTGGTGCTATTTGTCAGCCACTCAAGTATGGAGCACATGTCATAGTAGAATCTGCCACCAAATGGATAGGAGGCCACGGTACTACCATGGGCGGTGTAATTGTGGATGGCGGTACTTTTAACTGGGGAAATGGCAAATATCCACAGTTTACTTCACCATCACCAAGTTATGGTGGTTTGGTCATGAATGATGTTTTTGGTATCGACGGACCTTTCGGAAATATCCAGTTTATTATTCGTTGTAGGGTAGAAGGTCTGAGAGACTGGGGGCCTTCGCAGTCTCCATTCAATTCATTTTTATTGCTTCAAGGTTTGGAAACCCTTACTTTAAGAGTAGAAAGAACTTGTGAAAACGCCTTGGCTTTGGCAAAATGGCTGGATGCACACGAGGAGGTTGAATCTGTAACTTATCCTGGATTGGAAAGCCATCCTTCGCACGAATTGGCCAAAAAATATCTTAGCAGAGGATTTGGTGGCGTGTTGTCATTCAAACTAAAAGGCGGAAGAGACAGAGCAGAGAAGTTTGTGAATAGCTTGAAACTTATTTCACATTTGGCTAATGTGGGTGACTCCAAAACTTTAATCATTCATCCAGCATCTACTACGCACTCACAGTTGTCTGAGGCGGAGCAGTTGACCGCTGGAGTTGATCCGAATTTATTAAGAATTTCGTTAGGAATTGAGCACATTGAAGATATCAAAGGTGATATTGTTGCGGCTCTAAGTTGTTGAATTTAAGTAGAATCCCCAGTATTTGGGGATTCATTTTATAATATTTGTATTGAATTTTTGCTAAAAATGGTCAAAAATCATTTGTTTAAGTTTGAAGCTCCTTTTCATTTAGAAAGTGGAGAATGGTTGCCAGAAGTTGAGCTTGCCTACACCACTTATGGAGAGTTAAACGAGGATAAGTCAAATGTGGTGTGGGTTTGTCATGCGTTTACGGGCAATGCCAATCCGTCGGATTGGTGGAGCGGACTGATAGGGGAGAAGCGACTTTTTAATCCGAAAGACTATTTTGTAATTTGTGTCAACGTGCTCGGATCACATTATGGTTCTACCAATGCTTTGAGTGTCAATCCACTTTCTGGACAACAGTTCTTTCATGATTTTCCGTTTATCAGCATTCGAGATGTAGTCAATTCTTTGATATTACTACGTAAGCACCTCGAAATTAATTCAATAGCATATCTTCTCGGCGGTTCATTGGGTGGGCAACAAGCCTTGGAATGGTCGGTAATAGAGCCTGAAGTTATTCAAAAACAAATACTATTTTCTACCAATGCTCTTCATTCTCCTTGGGGAATTGCCTTCAACGAGAGCCAAAGGATGGCGATTTCTAACGACCCAACTTGGGAATCTAGCACACCTGATGCGGGTATGGAAGGGATGAAGGTCGCCCGAGCGATTGCCTTGCTTTCTTACAGAAATTATGAAACTTACAACCGTACACAATCACGAGATGCCGGTCAGGTAGATTTTTTTAGAGCCAATACTTACCAAAATTATCAAGGAGAGAAGCTTTTGAAGCGATTCAACGCCTATTCTTATTGGACACTTTCGAAAATGTTCGACTCGCACGACGTGGGTAGAAATAGAGGTGGAGTTCAAAAAGCCTTAGAAACCGTTTTGGCCAAAACTTTGGTGATTGGTATTACTTCTGATATTTTATTCCCACCTGTTGAGCAAGAGAAAATCGCTCAGTATATTCCAAGAGCTAAGTATGTGGAAATTGATTCCACGTATGGACACGATGGTTTTTTGATAGAATTTGAAGCCATGACCAATGCGATTGTGGATTGGGAGAAAGATATTTGAATATTATGGAACACGGATTTTAATGATTAGACCGCACCGGCGGCCCGGACGGATTTATTTTCTGTTCCTAATTTAAAATAAAAAAATCCGTGACTTATCTGTGTTAATCCGTGTTCAATATTTCCTAGGAGATTACAACCCCCTCTCCGCTCTCTTTTCAGCATTTCTGGTTTTCCAAGCAAACCATTTTTCTCCTAAAAATTTATTTAAGAATTCGTCGATGTGCGTCATGATACCCACTTGCCAAAAGCCTAATAATCTGTCGCTCAAATGTGGACTCAATGAACGAATAGCAAATCCCAAGCCTGCTGTATTGTACTCAATGTGGTGCCACCATCCGGCAGGCATAAAAATGGTATCTCCAGGCCCAATGGTGCAATCTATGCCTTTTACATCCTTAAGGGCTGGATATTTTATAAAATCCGGATGGTTAACATCAATAGAAGTATGCGTTGAAAAAGGATATTGATATAATTTTTGAGAATATTTCGGGTCAAAAAGGACAACTCTTTTATAGCCAGCGAGTTCTGTAAGGAAAACGCAGCTATTGTCCATGTCTCTGTGTATACGAGTTATAGCTCCTTGACCACCAAAAAATGCTAAAGGCAAAAAAGTCAATACCTTATCGGCAATATTAGGGAATTTGAAATGTTCGTGAAGCTCTTTTTTGTGCTTAAAAACATTGAAAAGAAAGAGCCTTTTGGTGGTTGGTCTCTCTTGTATGAGTTCCAAATAATTACCAAATTTCATGGTTTTGGGAGCTTTTTTGTAAGACCTATCATCTTTTCTTTGCTCCGATTCGTCATCAAAAACGCCCACATCGATGTGACCGAGTTCTTTCGAAAAATAATCGAAGGTCCAATCATAAACTTTGGCGTTTTTTCCATAAAGATGTTTGATGATTACTGGACGCTGAGGAATCATGTAGTATTTCTGAAAGTCCTCTCTGGAGATGTTTTCAACCACATCAATGTGGTTATTTAAATCTAACGAAATTGATTTTTTAGCTACCATTTTTATTAGAATTTTGGATGAATTTATAACAAAAAACCAACGCCAATGTGTTCCACAAATTGTGAATATTATTGAAATTTCTTTCTAAAAACACCTCTTATAAGTTCTGCCTCTCCATCATGAAAATGACCCTCTGATAAAAATACAGTTTTTTCTTCTAACTCTTCTATCTCACATTTTTCAAAATCTTTTATCAAGATTTCTTTCTCAAAAAGCATTTCATAAGACTTTGGCCCACCCGAAGATTTTCCCAATTGTTTTTTATTGAATCCTTCTAAGATTATTACTCCACCAGGTTTTACTAGGGCTAGTAACTTTTGGTGTATGGTTTTTCTGATATTTTCTGGGAAATGGGCAAAAATTAGTGCGATTACATCGAAACTCTCCTCAGGTGCTTGATATTCTAAAATATCACAAACATCATATTGAAAACTTACCCCATTTTTTGCGGCTAAACTCTCAGCTTTTGCTTTACCAGATTCACTAAAATCACAGGCAAAGGTCTTCCAGTGGCTTAAGGCAGCGAAAATGGCATTTCTTCCTTCTCCTTCACAGGGCAAAAGGATTTTTCCGGGCGAAAGTTTTAGGAGTTGTTCCTTTAAATATTCGTTTGGTCTTTCGCCATAAACATATTCTTTTTCAGAGTAACGTTCGTTCCAAAATTCTTTCATAGGCATAAAATAAAAACAAAATGCCCTAAAACTAGAGCATTTTGTGCTTAAAAAGCTATTTATCTAAATTTTAACACACCGTTTGAGCTTGGTAATAATTTACGTCTAACCACGAGCCACCATTGTGACAGTCAACGCCTTGTGCTTTCAAATAAGCTGTTGCTTGGCCACTTCTGTTGCCTGATGCACAACATAGAATCAGCGGCATTTTTAGTGCTTTTATTTCTGCTAATTTTGAAGGAATCTCATTTAGTGGAATATTTATTGAGCCAGCCACTTTACCACCCATAAACTCACCCGGAGTTCTTACATCAACAATCGTACCTTCGTTGTTTTTGATTAATTCTTCTAAGTTCATATCTTTATTTGTTTTAATTTCTGATACAAAGTTCAGCTTAAACAAATAATGAAAAGGTGATGTATGTTACACTCCTGATTAATTCTTCCTTTCTATTTCTCTGAGGTTCTCTAGTTTTTTGTTTTTCAAGAAGCCATTTATGTCTTCAAAATGCTCTCTGACACGCTTATTGCCAAATTCAAACACTTTTTCAGCCAAACTGTCCAAGAAATCTCTGTCGTGCGAAATCAGAATAATTGTGCCTTCAAAGGCTTTCAAAGCGTCTTTTAGAATATCTTTTGTGCGTAAATCTAAATGGTTGGTTGGCTCATCTAATATCAAAAGGTTGACAGGTTGGAGCAAAAGTTTAATCATAGCCAATCTGGTTTTTTCGCCTCCAGAAAGCATTTTTACTTTTTTGTTCAAATCGTCTCCTCTAAACAAAAACGCTCCCAAAAGGTCTTTGATCTTGGTACGGATATCTCCCACAGCAATTTGTTCAACCGTATCGAAAATCGACAATTCTTCATCCAAAAGCGAAGCTTGATTTTGTGCAAAATATCCAATGAAGCCATTGTGACCTACTTTAAGGTCTCCTTCAAAGTCTATTTCGCCCATGATGGCTTTCACCATGGTAGATTTTCCTTCTCCGTTTTTTCCTACAAAAGCCACTTTTTGGCCTCTTTCGATGGTGATATTGGCCTCTTTAAAAACCAAATGGTCACCATAACTTTTGCTTACTTGATCGGCAATAACTGGGTAGTTGCCAGACCGAGGTGCGGCAGGAAACTTTATACTGATGGCCGAGTTGTCCACTTCGTCCACTTCCACAATCTCCACTTTTTCCAACATTTTCACCCGCGACTGCACTTGAAGTGTCTTCGAATACGTACCTTTAAATCTATCGATGAACTCTTGCGTTTCAGCAATCATTTTAGCTTGGTCGTTAAACTGCTTCTGTTGCTGTTCCATGCGTTCCTTGCGGAGTTGCAGGTAGTGTGTATAATTTACTTTGTAGTCGTAAATACGGCCCATAGTAACTTCGATGGTGCGGTTGGTGATGTTGTCCACAAAAGCTCTATCATGCGAAATCACGATTACGGCTTTGGAACTATTGATCAGGAAATCCTCTAACCACTGCACCGATTCGATGTCCAAATGGTTGGTAGGCTCATCTAAAAGTATCAAATCCGGATTTTTAAGCAAGATTTTGGCCAATTCTATTCTCATTCTCCAGCCACCGCTAAACTCGCTTGTTGGTCGAGTGAAGTCTTCTCTTTCGAAGCCCAATCCTTTCAGGATTTTTTCTATTTCTGCATCGTAGTTTATTTCTTCTATCGAATAATATTTTTCACTGAGGTCAGATACTTGGGTGATGATGTCCATGTAAGCATCTGATTCATAATCTGTTCTGGTTTCCAGTTGATGATTTAGCTCGTCTATTTCGGCTTTCATTTTCAGAACCGTATCAAAAGCCTTGGCTGTTTCTTCAAAAACGGTGGAGTTGTCTTCTGTAAGCAAATGTTGCGGCAAATAGGCAATTACGGCATCACTTGGAGCTGAAATTTTGCCTCTGGTAGGTTTGTCTACACCTGCAATTATCTTCAAAAGTGTAGATTTTCCCGCTCCGTTTTTTCCCATAAGGGCTATTCTATCTTTTTCATTGATGTTAAATGTAATATCAGAAAAGAGAGTTGTGCCACTAAATTCTACCGCTACGCTATCTACAGAAATCATGCTTTTTGATTTGTTAAAAATAAAGCCGCAAAGGTAGCTAAAATTACGAATCTGGCGTGGATTTCAACCTCATAAAACTTTTTTGATTGATTTCGGTTTTCCAAATGAATTAGAAAGATAAACCTCCTGCAACCGAAATATGCGTCATAACGTATTGAATGTTTTCGAAGAGTTGATTTTGATTTCTGAGATTGTATATTAACCTAAACTTTGAATAGAATCGATTGTGGGGGACTTGTTCCCCCATTTTTTTGTAAAAAGCTAAAATTAGCGTTTTGAGATTTTATTGTGCGTTATGCTTCTTTGAAGTGTGCATTTGAATCTAGACATTTCGGTTTCTCGCAGTTTCAGGTGTTTAGTAGTGCGACCTTTCATACGTTTTCGCCACATTTCGAAGCTTTTACGCTTCATGTTGGTTCGCATAAATGCGATTACGTCTTTTTCTTTTAGTCCAAATTGGGTTTCTATGGCTTCGAAAGGCGTTCGGTCCTCCCATGCCATTTGAATGATTCTGTCTTGTATTTCTGGTTCCATAATTTTGAAACCTATAAAACTTCAATTTGTTTGTTGAGAAGTTTTTTTTAGGTTTACTTTCTTGAAATATTCTTAAAATTTGATATTTTTGTTGAAAATGAGATTAATATGAAAACAATAACCGTCACGATACCTGATACTGAACTTGAATCACTGATGGATTATTTGCATCAATTTCCATCTACAGATATGTTAGTGGAAAACGTTGACTTTGAGTTAGATGATGCCAAAATGAAGATTTTAGATCAAGGAAGTGCACTCGATTTGAAGTTTTGCATATCCAGAGAACAGCTCAATAAGAAACTTAAAAATGCTATTTGAAATATATTTTACTCCCACAGCTGAAAATCATATTCTTGAAGCACACAAATACTATTCTGAAAATGTTTCTGATCGCATTGCTGAAAAGTTTTATTTGGACTTGCAAAATGCTCTTGATATCATAGAGATTAATCCTTTCTTTCAAATAAGGACAAAAAATTATAGAGCTTATCCATTAAGAAAATTCCCATTTTTAATATTTTATGAAGTTTTAGAAGAAAAACGAGCGGTTAAAGTTTTGTCTGTTTTCAATACTTCTAAAAATCCTTCCAATTGGCCATAATTCACTCATTTTCATCATCTTCCACATGCAAAATGTGAAGCAGTCGATGAATGATGGGAGCAAAAAAAACGGCTGTAATACTCAAAAATGCCACTCCGCTATACAAAGCATAAAAAGAAGAAAACCATTTGGCCGCATCGTTGGTCATGTCTGACACTGGTCCCATGCCAGTAAGTATCATGGAGGCCATGTAGAAGCTGTCCAGCCACGAAATATGATCGAAATAATGATAGCCAAGCGTTCCGATTCCCATAGAAAATGAGATCAGCATAATGGCAAAAAAGCCGTATTTGCCCATTCTTTTAGCAAAATGACTCAAAGTAGCTACTTTTTGTTTTCTGTTTTCAAGCTTCATTTTCCAAGACTTTTATGTTATCGCCAATCTTTATTTTTCCTGTTTCTATAACTCGGCAAGTGATGCCGCCATGGCCACGCATGGCATTGAAACCGCCTAAACCAAGATTTTCTTCCATTCTGCTGCATGGGTAACAGAAGCCCGTCATTTCCAAAATGGCAGTGCCGACGCTGAATTTTCGTCCTTTTAGGGCATTGAGATTCATGCCTTTTACCACAATATTTCTTCGGGTAAGGTTGGGGTCAATGTTTTCTTTTCCCAAAAATGAAGCTGCGGCAGCCAAGTGTTCGTATTGAATAAGTGTAACTTGTCGTTTGTTGGTTGGGCTGTTTTTGGTAGCTCGGTCGCCTTCTAGGCCAGTTTCTGTTACATTTACTTCAGTTATTTCGATAATAGGTTTTCTTGAAGCTGGTCTGAGACCAATCCACATTACTTCACCCACTTGGCTAAAGTTTTCAAAAAGACTCAAGAACGGTTTTTCTTCGGCTGTTATCATGATGAGGTTATTTTATTTTTGGTGCGTTTAATGGGACACGGATGACACGGATATTGGAAATAACACGGATTTGCACGGATTTTAATCAAATCTGTGTAAATCTGTGCTGCTTGCATCCGTGTCATCTGCGTGCCATTTATAAGTTTAAAATTTTGTAAACAATATAATCCGATCTCCTAATTTCAACTCAACCATTATTCAACTTAGCATTTAAAATCTGACCAATTTCTAGGGCTTTTGATTTTACGAAGTCGGCGTTTTTACCGGCAAAAAGGGCATCGGTGCAGGTGATCCAGTAGGCCAACCAACGCTCAAAAAGCTCGGTGGTGAGTGGATGCGTGGCGTGACGTTCCATGTGTACCCACATCATACCGCCCGTGTAGGAGCCAGTTTGGAACAGCCAGTTTTCCCAGAAATTATACACCCGAACAATATGCTGCTCCCAATGCTCGGCTGATGGGCCAAAAACAGGTGCCAGTTTTTCGTCTTTCAGTACGTTGTCGTAAAAAGTGTCCACCAGTTTCACCACATCCTCACGGTTTTCTATATCTTTCATAAAATTTAGTATATTGCATCAACATTTGATGCCCAGCTTGCGTTAATGTCTTATAAACCTTAGTTTTTAGATGAGATTTTCCTTATATATTCTCTTTATTCTTCTTACTTCGATTGCTTGCAAAGTTCAACAAAAAAAGCCTGTTTCCAAAGAATCGGCGGTTTTAGATAGAGCCAAGGACAGGGAATCTAAGCCAGTGGTTTCGTCTATCAACGGCAAGTACAATTTTATAGATTCCACAAATGCCCGTGTGTTTATGGTGGTAGAACTCGCCAACGTGGCTGAGGATATTACTTTTGAAAAACTCAATAAGGTTTTCAGGATTCAATGGTCTATTTTGCCAGAATATGGCACCAAGGAAAAACTCAAATCAGGTAAATTGGAGTTTTCCGATGAGGTTTTTAAGAAAGTTGATAAAAACTATCAGTTGACGTTTGATATACCTAAACTCAAAAACGTGGAGTCAGCCGTGATGGTACTGGACTTTATTGATATTGAAGCTGCAACAAAATACACTTTTGATTTACCGATTGATTTTTTTGCAAAGAAAGTCGATACCCGATATTTGGTTTATGACAAAAAAGACGATGTTTTTCCGAAGTTTATACCTTATATCTATGAAGGAGCTGAGTTTGTCGTGAAGGCCATAAATCCCAGCCAAGAGAAACTATTTCTCAAAAGATATTCTAACCTCAGTTTGCCCGCTTTGTCACCGATGTCGGCCAGCAAAAGAGACCCCATGAGCGAATTTGCTTCTGAAGAAGTGATAGAAATAGTGCCCGGCGAGCCAGTTTCGCTGAAGCAAAAAGGTGTATATGTTCTTACACAAAACTCTGATAGTCATCAAGATGGTTATGGGTTTTTGGTGGTAGGCGAGCGTTTTCCGAGAGATACAGAGCCTCAAAGTCTGAAAGAATCGTTGGTGTATATGAGTACACCGAAGGAAATAGAAGAACTTAAGAACAATGAAAACGCCAAAGAGGCTTTGGATTTGTATTTTTTAAATGTGGCCAAAGGAAATCAAGCCTTGGCAAAGCAGTTGGTCAAAACTTATTACAAGCGTGTGGCTGATGCCAATAAGCTGTTTTCGACCTATAAAGAAGGCTGGAAAACCGACAAAGGCATGGTGTTCGTGATTATGGGGCCGCCATCTAGGGTGCAGCGAAACCGCCAAAGAGAGGTGTGGTTGTATGCCCAAAACTCAAACAATTCAGAAATTATTTTTACATTTTATAGAAAAACGAACGCCTTTACCGATCAAAACTTTGAGTTGGTGAGGTACCCAGAGTATAGTTCGTTTTGGTACCCTTTTGTTGAAGCATGGAGAACAGGAAACGTAGTGGAGTAAGTCGAGATGGGGAAGCCCCTCGCAAATTTTTTAAACCCGTAAACAGGCCCAATAAAGAGGATTTTGTTTTTGGAATGCAGTCAGTCCTTGAAACCCTCAAGTCTGACAAAGAAATAGATAAGTTGTTGCTTCAGAAAGAGTTAAAGCACTTTGAAGAAATAGAAATTCTGGCCAAACAGCGTGGTGTGCCTATTCAAAGGGTTCCTTTGGAAAAGCTCAACCGAGTAACGATGAAGAATCACCAAGGAGCCATAGCTTTTGTTTCTTCGGTGAATTTCGCAGTGCTTTCTAATGTAGTTACGGCGGCCTTTGAGTCTGGCGAAGTGCCTTTGATTTTGCTATTGGACAGAATAACAGACGTAAGGAACTTCGGAGCTATCTGTCGTTCGGCAGAATGTAGTGGTGTGCATGGCGTAGTTGTACCTACTAGAGGTGCTGCCCAAATCAATGGTGATGCGATGAAGACTTCTTCGGGAGCTTTAAATTTTGTACCAGTTTGCCGCGAAAACGACCTTTGGAATGCCATTAAATATCTTAAAAACTCAGGTTTTCAGGTGGTGGCTTGTACAGAAAAATCCAAGGATTATGTTTATCAGGCTGATTATACGATTCCTACGGTAATAGTTATGGGCTCAGAAGAAGACGGTATCTCTGAGAATTTATTGCAAGAAGCAGATGCCAGAGTAAAAATACCTTTGAAAGGCCGAGTGGAATCGCTGAACGTTTCGGTGGCTACAGGAATTATACTTTTTGAGGCCGTTCGTCAGAGAGAATTCGTTTAAAATACAGATATTTAAATTACCGACATGAGAATTTTTCTTATGTCGGTTTTTTTATGTTCAGCATCGAAAATTTTGTGATATTTCTTATACCAAAGCCATCAATTCTTTCAAAGTAGGAAGTTCAAAGTCTTTTTCAGAAACCAATGGGTTTTCGATACCCCAGTTGATATTTAAGTCGGGATCGTTAAAAATAATGCCCGCCTCTGAGGCTTTATCGTAGAAATTGGTGCATTTATAGGCAAAAATGGCATCTTCT
Source organism: Lacihabitans sp. CCS-44 (assembly GCF_024343735.1). GTDB lineage: Bacteria > Bacteroidota > Bacteroidia > Cytophagales > Spirosomataceae > Leadbetterella. Next base: position 86,310 of record NZ_RJUE01000006.1, on the reverse strand, counting down.
ACTGTGGCAAATCCATGAGCAAATCCTTCTGGAACATACACCATGTTTTGCTTTTCGGCAGAAAGTTGAAATGCTTCATATTGACCGAAAGTGGGTGAATTTGGCCTAAGGTCTACGGCCACATCAATTACACTTCCTGAAATAACTCTAACGAGTTTACCCTGAGCAAATGGTGGTTTTTGAAGATGCAATCCTCTCAGAACTCCTTTTGTAGAATACGACTGATTGTCTTGAACGAAAGTAACATCAGCCACATTTGCTCTGAAAAGTTTGTCACTGAATGTCTCAAAAAAGTATCCTCTTTCATCATGAAAAACTCGTGGCGTGATTTCAAACAAGCCTTTTATTTTACTTTCTTTAAACTCCATTTTTTAGGTTTTGTATAATTTGGATGTAAATTTAAATATTATTTGTTTAAAATATCATTTTTCATTCATTTCAAAAATATTTATCATCAACTTTTAAATCAAACTATGTTTGTAAAATATTGAACACTTGTGTCTTAAATACATAAAGCTACCCATCGCTAAATTTTTCGGGAGATTGAATTTTAGGATTTTTTGAATAAAAGAAGAAAAAGCGTTTATTTTAATAAAAAATTGAGATTTAGATGACCAAAGCGGAGCTATTCGAACAAATCAAAAAAAAGAGATCATATTTGTGTGTTGGGTTGGATACGGATATAAAAAAAATCCCCAAGCATCTTCTGGATTTAGAAGATCCGATTTTTGAATTTAACAAAGCTATAATCGATGCAACCGCAGAATATTGTGTTTCATATAAACCCAATATTGCATTCTATGAAGCTATGGGGCCAAAAGGTTGGGAAAGTTTGCGAAAAACGCTCGACTACATACCTCAAGATTGTTTCTCCATAGCGGATGCCAAGCGTGGTGATATAGGAAACACCTCAAGCCTTTATGCTCGTGCTTTTTTTGATAAAGATTCGTCAGGAATGTCTTTTGACTCTGTGACAGTAGCTCCTTACATGGGGGCAGACTCTGTACAACCTTTTCTAGAATTTAAGGACAAATGGGTAATTTTGCTTGCTTTAACCTCCAATATTGGCAGTCAAGATTTTCAATTTTCGGAGCTAAATTCTGGCCAAAAACTATTCGAAAAGGTGCTGGAAAAGTCGCAAGAGTGGGGAAATGACCAAAATATGATGTACGTAGTTGGAGCTACTCAAACCGAGAGTTTATTAGAAATCAGAAAGATTGTGCCTGATCATTTTTTACTTATTCCTGGTGTGGGAGCTCAAGGTGGAAGTCTCGAAGAAGTGAGCAAGTATGGCATGAATAGCCAATGTGGACTTTTGGTGAATTCATCCAGGGCTATAATTTACGCTTCTGATGGATTGGATTTTGCAGAAAAAGCAAGAGATGAAGCGAAGAAAGTTCAACAAGAAATGGAAAAATACCTCAGCATGATATGAAAAACGAAGACTTTATCCACTACACTTGGCAATACCAACAATTCGATAAAAATAACTTAAAAACCACCACCGGACATCCAATCACAGTGTTGAAAACTGGATTTCGGAACAGTAACTCCGGCCCCGATTTTGAGAATGCCCGTGTGAACATTGGAGGAATAGAATGGGTGGGGAAGGTAGAAATCCATATAAAATCCTCAGATTGGAACAGACACCAACATCAACATGATAAGGCCTATGACAATGTAGTGCTTCATGTGGTTTGGGAGTATGATATGGAGGTTTTTAGGGCTGATAATACGCCAATTCCAACTTTGGTTATCAAAGACTTGGTTTATGCAAATACACTTCAGAAATATGAAAATCTGATAAAAAATGCTGCAGAAATACCTTGTAAACATCACTTGACGGAAGTTTCTGATTTATCCAAAATCGGTATGTTGGAAAAAGCCTTGGCTCATCGTTTACAACAAAAATCTTCTGGATTGAAAACGCTCTTGACGGCTGTTAATGGTGATTTTGAAGAATTAACTTACAGGGTTTTTGCAAGAAATATGGGCTTCAAGCTCAATTCTGAGGCATTTTTGAGACTTGCGGAGAGTTTACCTTTAAAAATTCTTCAAAAACATAACGGTAATTTATCTCAAATAGAAGCTTTATTGTTGGGTCAAGCTGGTTTTTTGGAAAATCCACAAGATGAATATTCTGAAAAGCTGGCGATTGAGTATAACTATCTTGCTCAGAAATATAGTCTTACAGCTCAAAAAATGCAACGCTTGGAATGGCGTTTTTTGAGGACTCGGCTGGGCAATTTTCCAACTGTCAGAATATCTCAATTTGCGGCTATTCTTAATCAAAATCTGGGTTTGTTTTCCTTGTTTTTGGAAGATGCCAACAAAGAAAGTATTGAAAAAGCACTTCAGGTTTTGCCTTCTGCGTATTGGCAGAAACATTATGACATTGCCAAAGCCTCTGAAACAAAACTGAACGGAATAGGAAAAACGTCTATTGAAAACCTCTTGATTAATACTTCGGTACAGCTTTTGGCATTTTATGCGGATGTTACGGACAATCACAGCTATTTTGAGAAGGCCATCGGGATTCTCGAAAACATTAAGCCCGAAAAGAATTTCATTACTAAAATTTGGAAAGATTTAGGTTTTAAGCGTGCCTCTGCATTTGATTCTCAAGCTCTTATTGAACAATACAATTTCTTTTGTGCTGCCAAAAAATGTACACAATGTCCAATAGGAGTGGAGATACTAAAGAAAGTCTAAACCTCTTCCAGTTTTTTGAGAGCTACAAATCCGAGTTTTGTGCCCAATTCTATCAAATGACTGTAAGAAGCTTCCATCGTGTTTTCTATTTTGCAATCCAAAATGGCCTCCCTGATGTCATTTTTCAAAATGCCGACTTCTTTTGACGGTTGTAAACCAAAAATCGACATAATGATTTCTCCCGTCATTACGGGTTGGAAACTCCTCAGCTTGTCTTTTTCCTCAATTTCTATTAACAACTCCTCCACTTTATCGAAGTTTTTGAGATATTTTTTTACCCTAGTTTGATCTTTTGAGGTGATGTCGGCTCTACACAGCAACATCAGATTTTCAATATCTTCTCCAGCCTCTACCAGCAAACGTCTTACTGCAGAGTCTGTTATTCCTTCCTTGGCTAATGCTATTGGCCGTAAATGTAAACGTACCAAGTTGGCCACCTTTCTCATTTTCTCATCTAAAGGCAACTTCATTTTCCTAAAAATCCCTTTGACCCATCTAGCTCCGAGTTCTTCGTGACCATGAAAGGACCAACCGTTTTTGGGATGATATTTTTTAGTGGCTGGTTTGGCTATATCATGCAAAATAGCCGCCCAACGGTTCCATAAATCATCAGATTTGGTAGAAAGGTTGTCGAGAACCTGTAAAGTGTGGTAAAAATTATCCTTGTGACCTTTGCCGTCCATGGTTTCTACACCCATGAGGTTGACCAATTCAGGAAATATCAAAGTCAAAAGCCCAGTTTGCTGCAAAAGTTTAAATCCGTAGGATGGGGTTTTAGAAAGAATGATTTTATTTAATTCATCGGTTATTCTTTCCTGTGAAATGATTTCTATACGGTTGGCCATGGCTTTTATGGCCAAAAATGTCCCTGTTTCAATGTCAAAACCCAGTTGGGATGCAAATCGAATAGCTCGCATCATACGTAAGGGATCATCCGAGAACGTAGTTTCTGGATTGAGTGGGGTTTTGATTATTTTTCTTTCAATGTCACCTACACCATCAAAAGGGTCTACTAATTCGCCAAAATTGTCAGGACTGAGCGAAATCCCCATGGCGTTTATCGTGAAATCACGGCGGTGTTGATCTTCAGAAAGTGTTCCATCCTCCACCAAAGGTTTTCTAGAATCTGATCGGTAAGATTCTTTTCTGGCACCCACAAATTCTATATCAAATTCTCCAAAATTGAATTGAGCTGTACCGAAATTTTTGAAATAATTTACGTGCAAATCTTCCTTAATCAAAGAGGCGGTTGTTTTGGCGAGGTCAATTCCGCTACCTACACACACAAAATCAATGTCTTTATTTGGCCTTTCTAAAATCAGATCTCTCACAAATCCTCCCACCACGTAACTGTCTATACCCAAACTCTTTGAAGCTTTGGCTACCAGCCCAAAAATTGGATTATGACTTATATCCTCTTTGAAATTGTATTTTTTCATCGATACAAATTTAGGCTTTTATGGTGGTTTGGTAAAAGAAATTCTGCTTATGATACGGATATTTCATTTTAGACGGCCACTATAACTGGATCGCAGCAATTATTAACATTACTCGATTTCATAAAAATGATAAAATAGACAGAGTATAAACACCAACCTTTAATCGCAACATTTCACCTTCTAAACATCAAAAGCTTATTTATTTTGAGATAAAGGAAAAGCGAAATGAAGGCTATCGTAGCCAAAAGTGCTACGATGTTCACGATTTTTTGTGCTTTTTGGCTATTTCCACTTAGTTTTTCAAGGATTTTGAAAAGAAACAGACCAATGGTGCCGCCAAGTGTATTGTTGATAATATCCGTAATATCAAAAGCTCCTAGTGCGGTAATGTATTGGATACTTTCTAATACCAAACTGCTGAAAGAGAAAAATAAAATGCTTTTTATGGCTGACCATTTTTTATACAAAATGGCTACATAAACGCCCATAGGTACAAAAACGAGGGCATTCAATATGATTTCAACCAAATCTGCCTTGCCATTGAGCATTAAAGGCTGGTTGTATGGGATGAGATTCATGCTTCTCTGCTGCCCCATGTACGTAAACCGCACGCTGAGTTTCAGAACGATTATCCAAAACAAAACGGTCAAATAAATAAAAAATAGACTGAAGGTTAATGGATTGGACTTGCTGTTTGCTGCCATGTATTCACTGATTTTTTTTAAGTTCACAGCGAAATTAACAGAAACTTCACCAAAACCTAAAATCCTGATTTGACTTGCCTGAAATTTGTTTTGAAAGTGTGGGGATTTGTTTTGAGTGTTAGATTTATTGAGATTGACTAGATGGCAAAAAAGGCTTTAATGAATTATCTAGAGAGGCGGGGATTTCTCCACGGATTTTGTCCAAAGATCTTCAGGAATTGGAAATGAACGGCCTGGTAAGCCGTGAAGTATGCAATACCAAACCCGTACGGTGCAGTACGAACTCACCGAATACAGCCATTCTCTAAATGACGTACTCATAGCCATTGAAACATGCGGCTCGCAACACCGCCGCAAAATTATGATGGGGGAGTGAAGTTTTATTAGATATAGGAAATTAGGCCAATAAAGTCTAACGCTTTGTTTGAAGACTAAACGGTGCGGGATTCATTTTCTGTTGCAGAAACCTGCCTTATACTAATCTGATGGATATACCCCTTGGATAGAGGAGGTGCTTAGTTTTTGAGGTTAATCGGAACCAATGAGTTCTGCCAAATAGGTAACAACTACTTGAAATAGCACTTCATTGCTCAATTTCTTGCCTTTCTCAATATATCCACTTAAAACTGAAGTGTGATTATCTTTAGCTGAAGGTGTCGTTGGCTCGTCTTTGAATTTTTTAAGACTGGTTAGCAGTTCTTGCCTTTCATCTTCATTAGTTGTATTCTCAAAAATTACTTTAACAAGTTCTCTTTCAGTAGCAGTAAAGTCATTTTCCTTGTTTAATGAATAAAATTCATTGGGAGAGGAAAAGTTATAAGTGTCCCCAAAATGATGATTTCCTTTAACAGAACCGTAGAAATTAAAGTTTGACATGATATATTTTATTGCCTATGTGATGGTTACTGCCTGAAATGTTGGAATAAATATGAAAATTAAAATGGACATTAATTCCCTCATTTTGGTCTATTTCTATTTCGAAACCCAATTGGTTAATTGTCTCCTTGAAACCTATGGAATCCAAAAACTGAATTATTTTTCCTTTCGATAGAGCTGATTTTTTACTGATAGTTGGTTTTTCCAAATTCAGGGCTAAATCAGCATTGAGACTGGGATTGTTTCCGACTGAAATAGCGTTGTTAAATAAACAGTCGTTTGTTGGCGAATGTACTCCAATAAAAGTACCAACGGGTCTGTTCCAATCGTCCTTGTGCCACAAATTTGCAATTCCACAAGTTTTGGCCACCACTTGATTAAAGTTAAGAGTCTGATTAAATCCAGTGGTAAGGGACGAGTTGATTGAATGAGGGGCCGTTAGATTGTTAACTCCTATGTAAGTTCCAATGGGTTTGTTCCATTCGTTGGGATGCCACATATTTGCAATTCCACTAGTCATGACCGCACCTTGATCAAAGTTGAGGTTCTGATTAATTCCTGTAGTCAAGGTCGAGGGAATTAAATATGGATTTGTTAGATTATTCACTCCTATGTAATTTCCAATGGGTCTGATGCATTCATTGGGATGCCCCAAATGTGCTATTCCACTAGTTTTAACAACAACTTTATCATATTGAAGAGACTGATTAAATCCGGTGGTCAAGGCCGAGTTAATTAAGTAAGGATTTGTTAGATTATTCACGGCTGTAAAAGCTCGAATGGGTCTGTCCCAATCGTTGTGATGACATAAATTTGCAACTCCACCAGTTTTGACTACAACATGATCAATGTTAAGAGTCTGATTAAATCTGGTGGTCAAGGTCGAATTAATTAATTCAGGAGTTGTTAGATTATTCACTCCTAAATAAGTACCAATATGTTTGTCCAATTCGTTGTGCTGCCAAAAATCTGTTGCGGGGTTAATTCGATCCTCTAATCCATTCAACCTAACAGATTGGTTAAAAACTCTACTAAAATCAAGATGGTCAAAACTTGCTGTCACAAAACTTTGGGCTTCAGTGGCAGGGTAACTTAAATAATCATCAATTGTGCTACTAGCATCAATTTCGAAGGGATTGGCAGGGACGCGATTAAGTGTTTGTCTTTTCATATTCAATGGTCTTGAATTGTAAATTTAAAGGTATCAGTAAATTAATTTGATACTTACCGAATTTTCAAATTTTGTCTGTTTGAGTGACCTTGCGGTCAACGGGCATGCTTGAAAAACCCATTTTTGGTGTTTCTGTAATATATCCGTGCGTCTTTTTGTGTTCTAAAAAAAATATACTATTACCTCTACAAATATAGCTTTTTTTTTGTAGGATTTCAAACCATTCTAAAGTTTAGAATCTAAAATAAACTTTCTGAAAATTTAAACTTCTTTTTCTTTTAATTTCTTCAAATGTTACCAACTAGCCATTTTCACCCTCACCCCACATTTTTAAAACCCCATCACCAATAATTTCCTCTAATTCACTATTTTTGTCAAAACAAAATAATTTCAATTGAATAGCTAATGTCATTGAAAAAAATATAGATGATTCTCAAGAATAAAAACATATTAATAGGCGTGTCGGGGAGCATAGCGGCTTACAAAATCGCTTCTTTGGTGCGGCTTTTGGTAAAAGAGGAGGCCAACGTAAAAGTCATCATGACGGATGCCGCAAAGACTTTCATCACGCCGCTTACACTCGCCACTTTGTCCAAAAATCCCGTTTTATCGGCCTTCACCGCAGATGAAACTGGCCAATGGAACAACCACGTAGAGCTGGGTTTGTGGGCAGACGTGATGCTCATAGCTCCTGCCAGTGCCAATACTTTGGCCAAATGTGCCAATGGCATCTGCGACAATCTGCTCGTGGCCACCTACCTTTCGGCACGTAGTGCGGTGTATTTCGCCCCAGCCATGGACTTGGACATGTACGCTCATTTTTCCACCAAAAACAACCTCAAACTCCTGACCGACAACGGCAACCACCTCATAGAGCCCAACGAAGGCGAGTTGGCCTCAGGCCTTGAAGGCAAAGGCCGAATGGCTGAGCCAGAAGAAATCGTGGAAGTTTTGGAGGCTCATTTTGCTCAAAATCCTGCTTTGACAGGCAAAAAAGTACTGATTTCGGCAGGGCCAACGCAAGAAGACATTGACCCAGTGAGATACATCAGCAACCATTCTTCGGGCAAAATGGGTTTTGAAATAGCCAAGGCTTTTGCACTCGCTGGTGCGGACGTCACCTTGGTGGCAGGCCCAAATAGCCTGAAAACTCCTGCAAAAGTGAATAACATAGGTGTTCGCTCTGCTGCAGAAATGTTTGCAGCCATGGCCGAATATCATGCCGATGCCGACATTGTGATATTTTCTGCCGCCGTAGCCGACTACAAACCGAAGACCATTGCCGACAAAAAACTAAAGAAAAACGATGCCGAAATGTTTGTCGAACTGGAAAGAACGCAGGATATTGCGGGTTTTCTGGGAGGCAAAAAGACCCGCCAACAAATACACGTGGGCTTTGCTCTCGAAACCAACGACGAGCTCCAAAACGCCAAAGGCAAACTCGAACGCAAAAACTTTGACATGATAGTTTTGAACTCTTTACAAGATAAAGGGGCGGGCTTTCGTTATGATACCAACAAAATCACGATTTTGGACAAACTCGGCAACGAGCGTATTTTTGACTTAAAATCAAAAGAAATGGTGGCCGAAGATATCAAAAACGCGGTTTTGGAATACATAAACCATTCTACCAAATGATAAAAAAGATATTTATACTGTTGTTTTTAGGCGTTTTTTCAGAACTTTCCGCACAAGAACTGTCCTGTAAAGTAGTCGTGAATTCGTCCCAACTCAAAGCAACGACCTCAGGCGACAAGCAAATATTTACCGAAATAGAACAGGCCATTTCTGGGTTTATGAATAACCAAAGATGGACCAACGATGTTTTTTCGGAGAAAGAAAAGATAAAGTGTTCGCTCATTATCAACTTAATAAACACTAGCGGACAATATAGATATTCGGGCAATGCTCAGTTTCAGGTAATTAGGCCGGTTTATGGCACTACATACGAGACGGTTATTTTTCAATATATAGATCAAAATTTCACGGTGTCGTTTGCTCCAGAAGACCGAACCATGATTTTCAATGAGCAGAATTATTCGAATCTTCTGACCTCTACACTTGCATTTTATTCTTTAACTGCACTGACCATAGACTACGATTCTTTTTCAAAATTGGGCGGAAATCCTTATTTGGAGCGGTTATTTAATGTGGTTACACTGGCAGGAAGCTCTCAAGGAAAAGGGCCATGGTCCTACGATTCGGACGTGAGAAGCAGATATTGGGTGATGGAAAACTTGAGAAATCAGCAATTCAATGCCTATAGAGACGGTTTTTATGAATACCATCGCTTGGCCTTAGACGACTTTGCCAATAATCCAGCAAACAGCAGAAAAATTGCCTTGGAGTTTTTGAATACGCTCAAAATTATTTCAAACCTCAAAGCGAATTCTATCATTATCAATACTTTTTTTGATGCAAAATCTCTGGAGTTGATCAACATATTCTCGGAAGGCTCAAAACAAGAAAAACAAGAGGCCTTCAACATCATGTCCGCCCTAGACCCCGACAAAACCGAGGCCTATCGTAAATTGATGAAGTAAGGTTTTAGTAGTTTCCTAATTTGTGTTACTTAGAATCCAAAGAATCTCTTGTTTACTTCTATTTCAAGAAAAATAATACTTATTGTTCCTAATATTTTCTGTGCAGTCCGTTGAGAAATTTCGGAACTTCAATTTTTATTACATTGGAAAATATTTATCCGAAATTTATCAGAGGATCATTGCACAGAAAGTGTTTTTTTGTTTCTTTTTTTTCGAAAAAAAAGAATGCCCGCCTGGCAAGGCACACAAAGTATATTTTTAGTACTTAACTTTACTCCGTAACTTTAGTTAATAATTTGTAACCAATGATTGAAAGTATTCTATTGAAATATCTTCTCATCTTAGCAATGGACTAAAGTAAAATACAAAACATGAACAAAATAGCATTAATAACCGGAGCATCTTCAGGAATAGGAGCAGCCACCGCCGAAGCTTTTGCAGCTAGTGGCATCGATCTCATCTTATGTGGAAGAAGAATCGAAAAACTGAATGAACTGAGCCACAAACTAGCTTCAAAAGCAAAAACCCATCTATTGACCTTCGATGTGAGCGATTTTGAATCCGTAAAAAACGCCATAGAATCCCTACCATCAGAGTGGAAAAATATAGACATATTGGTTAATAATGCAGGCAATGCCCATGGTATGTCAGGAGTTCAAGACGGCGAGGTAGCTGACTGGCAATTGATGATAGGCACCAATGTAAGTGGCTTGTTGTATGTGTCTAAGATGGTTTTACCAGGCATGGTAGAAAGAAAAACAGGTCATGTAGTAAATTTGAGTTCGGTAGCTGGCAAACAAACTTACGAAAACGGTACAGTATATTGTGCCACCAAAAAAAGCGTTGAGGCCATCAGCGAGGGCATGCGTTTGGATTTGACCAAGCACGGCATAAAAGTGACCAATATAGCTCCCGGTGCGGTGGAAACTGAGTTTTCGGTGGTGAGATTTAAAGGAGACCTAGAACGAGCAGCCAAAGTGTATGAGGGATTTTCACCCCTAACTGCGGTGGATATTGCTGATGCCATCAACTATTGTGTTATGGCTCCCGACCATGTCACCATTGCCGACATGACCATCTACGCCAAAGCCCAAGCAGCACCAACCACAGTTTACAGAAAATAGCCCTATATCTATAATTTATATGTCCTTAAGTACTGACCTCCGTCTTATTCTTTCTCCAGAAAAAGTTAAGGATAAATACATCGATTTGGTTTCCTATGCTTCCGATGCTGGATTTTACTACCTGGTTCCCAGAGCCATAGTACAACCGAGCACCGAGACCGAGATTGTGAATTTACTTTCTTATGCCCAGAAAAGCCAAATCCCAATAGTTTTTAGAGGAGGAGGCACCAGCTTGTCAGGACAATGTATTACAGATGGTATTTTGGTAGATTTGGGTAAATTTTGGAACAAAGTAAAAGTAGAAGACCAAGCCGAAACTGTCAGGGTGCAACCGGGCATAACTGGAGCCATGGTGAACGCCCATTTAAAGAGATTCAGCAGGAAAATTGGCCCAGATCCCTCCAGTATAAATGCCGCCATGATGGGCGGAATACTTTCAAACAATGCCAGCGGAATGTGCTGTGGTGTTGCACAGAATTCATATCATACCATAAAATACATCAGGTTTATCCTTCCCAATGGAAAAGTATATTCCACAGAAAACCCTGACGACTACACAAAATTTAAACAAGAAAACGAGAATTTATACCAAGAAATAATTGACTTAAGAGAGCAAATTTTAAGAAATGAAGCCTTAAAGTCAAAAATCAGAGCAAAATACAAAACCAAAAATACGGTTGGGTATTCTTTGAACGCCTTTCTAGATTATGAAAATCCGTTGGATATTTTTGCCCATTTGTTGATTGGCGGCGAAGGCACATTGGCCTTTATAGCTGAAGCGGTAATGAACACCGTGGTAGATTTTCCGCACAAATCGACGGGTTTATTATATTTCAAAGATATTTTTAGTGCTTGCCAAGCTATTGAGCCATTAATAGCCTGTGGTGCTATGATGGTCGAGTTGATGGATAGAGCTTCTTTGAGGTCAGTGCAAGATATGGATGGCATGCCCGAAATCGTCAAAACACTTCCGAGTGAGGCGGCGGCTTTGCTGGTAGAATTTCAGGAAAATTCGGAAGAAAATTTAGACCAAACGGTGGCCAGATTCACGCAACAATTGTCAGGATTTTATCTGATAGAGGAGCCACAGTTTACAAAAGAGGTCAAACAGCAAGCGTTTTATTGGAAAGTAAGAAAAGGGCTTTTTCCGGCAGTTGGAGCAGTTAGAGCAAGCGGCACCACCGTTATTTTGGAAGATGTGGCGTTTCCAGTAGCTCATTTGGGGCAGGCCATTATTGATATTCAAGGCTTGTTTCAAAAATTTAATTACCTCAACGGAATCATATTTGGACATGCCAAAGACGGCAACATCCACTTCGTAGTTACACAAGCATTTGATTCGCCAGAAGAAACAAATAGATATGACCTATTTATCCGTGACGTGGTGGATTTGGTAGTTAATAAATACAACGGCAGCCTCAAAGCGGAGCATGGAACAGGTCGTAATATGGCACCTTTTGTCGCAACAGAATGGGGAGAGGAGGCTTATGAAATCATGAAAAGGTTGAAAAAGGCCGTTGATCCTCAAAACTTGCTCAATCCAGGCGTGATTATCAACGAAAAGGCCGATGCACATATTCATCACCTCAAGAAAATGCCGAAAGTGGAGGATGAAGTGGATAGGTGTATAGAATGTGGATTTTGTGAACCCAACTGCCCGAGTAAAAATTACACATCGTCACCCCGCAGACGTATTGTCACACGTCGAGTTTTGGAAAATCTAAAGGCAGAAAACAAAATAGAAGAATATAATCTGCTGGCCAATCAGTTTCAGTTTGATGGTCTAGAAACCTGTGCAGTAGACGGTCTTTGTGCAGTAAACTGCCCTGTGGATATCAATACGGGAGATTTGGTGAAGAAGCTAAGAGTAAGTAATCATTCGAAATTTGAAGAATGGATTGCTTTGGCTGCGGCCAAAAATTTTGGTTTTGTGGTTGATTTTCTAAGGTTTGGAATAAAACTAAGTCATGGATTGAATCGTTTTTTTGGAAAAAACACCATGATCTCCATTACTTCGACGCTACATAAAATAAATTCGTCTGTACCAGTCTGGTCTAATCAGATTGCAGAAGCACCAGAGGTTAGGCTTAAAAATCAAGATTCTTCCCTCAATGGAACTTCGGTGGTGTATTTTCCTTCTTGTATTACCCGCATGATGGGTACTTACCAGAACAAGCAGAAAAGCCTGATGGAAACTTTCTATAGCATTTGTAAAAAATCCGACATCAATTTGGTGATATTGAATGATATACAAAACGCCTGCTGTGGTCAGATTTTCTCCTCCAAGGGATTTTCGAGTGCTTTTGAATATACAGCCAACGATATTTTAGAAAAAATGTGGCGAAGTTCGAATGAAGGTCAATTGCCGATTGTAATAGATGTCAGCTCGTGTCAATATACACTTAAAAGCATTTTGCCAGTTTTGACGCATGAAAACAAAGCCAAGTTTCATAAATTGAAAATCTTGGATAGCATAGATTTCATTCATGAATATGTGATGCCCTACCAAAATGCTGTAAACCGTAAAAATGAAATTGTTCTTCATCCAGTTTGTTCTTTACAAAAACTCAAAACGCAAGATAAGTTTGTGGAAATTGCCAAAGCTTATGCCGAAAAAGTAATAGTGCCGTTAAACGCAGGCTGTTGTGGCATGGCAGGTGATAGAGGTTTTTTGGTGCCAGAACTTACAGCTTCGGCTACTTTTGAAGAAGCCAACGAAGTAAAACAATGCTCTGCCGAAGGGTATTATTCTTCTACAAAAACCTGTGAGATGGCCATGAGTGAGGCGATTGGCGTCAACTACGAATCTATCTTGTATCTGATAGACGAAGCCATTTGATAATCAAAAAGATAATATATAAAATCAGACATCTTTTAAAATGAAAAAGGCAGATACATTCTGCCTTTTTACATGATTATTCCTATAACTAACCATAAATCAATATTTTGATCCGTGATATTATCTTTATTGTATGATATTTATCCTATAATTGTCATATATCTTATTTACTCTGTTTTGCTAATGATTTTTTTTGAAAAAAAACTACGATTGATAAATTCAATCGTAGTTTCCTGCTTTTTTGTTCGTTTAATTTTATATTCGAGGAAATCACGTTGATATTCTTTTTACCAAAGCTGTGCCAAAACATGCTAAATATTCTAATACTTATCTAGCGGATACATTCGCTTTTGGTAAAATTCTATTCCCTCAGAACATCATGAATCTACACGCTTCCTGTTTATAATGGTTCGATTAAGATTCATTTCGTTTTTTAAGCTCATCTTTTCAAAACCCTTTATTTATATTTAATTATCTTTGTGAAATTTTTTTAGAACAAATGAAGATTTCGTATAACCAATTAAAGACACTCATAGATTTTGAGCACAATCCACAAAAACTAGGTGAAATCCTTACAGACACAGGTCTAGAGGTGGAGGCCATTGAAAAAGTAGATGCAGTAAAAGGAGGTTTGGAAGGTTTGGTAGTAGGGCTTGTGGTTTCTTGCGAAAAACACCCAGATGCTGATAAACTGAGCCTTACCAAAGTTGATATTGGAGGCGAAGCCCTGCTTGAGATTGTTTGTGGTGCTCCAAACGTGGCAGCTGAGCAAAAAGTGATTGTGGCCTTGGTAGGAGCTACGCTATACCCTACTTCTGGAGAGTCTTTCACCATCAAAAAATCAAAAATCAGGGGTGCGGTTTCGGAAGGAATGTTGTGTGCTGAAGATGAAATAGGTCTAGGACAATCGCACGCAGGTATTTTGGTGTTGGATACAGATTTGCCTTTAGGTACGCCCATTTCAAAGTATTTTAATCTTGAGCCAGACTATGTGATAGAAATAGGCTTGACTCCCAACAGAGCCGATGCGGCATCTCACCTTGGAGTGGCAAGAGATATAAAAGCTGTAAGCGATTCGCCAATATTGTTGCCAGATGTTTCGGGCTTTTCATTAGGAAACTCAGCCAGTAGTATTGGCTTATTCGTGGAAGACACCAACGCTTGTCCTAGATTTTGCGGATTAGAAATCAAAGATATTGAGGTTAAAGAATCTCCGGAATGGTTAAAGAGATTTTTAAGTACCATTGGAGTGAATTCTATTAACAACATTGTAGATATTACAAATTATGTTTGTCATTACTTAGGTCAGCCTATGCATATTTTTGATGCAGATGCAATCTCGGGTAAGCAAGTTACAGTTAAATGTCCTGATGCAGGTACAGACCTTGTGACATTAGACGGTACAACTAGGAAACTGAGTGGAACAGATTTGGCAATCTGCAATGTAGATGGTCCTATGGCTATCGCAGGCGTATTTGGAGGATTGAATTCAGGTGTCAAAGCTACAACAAAAAATATTTTCCTAGAAGTAGCCTATTTTAATCCTGTTTCTGTAAGAAAAACAGCCTCGAAACATGGACTGAAAACAGATGCTTCGTTTAGGTATGAAAGAGGAACAGACCCCAATATGCCTCCATTTGCCATAAAATTTGCGGCTAATTTAATTCTTGAATTGGCGGGTGGAAAGGTTTGTGACAAAATGTTCGATATTTATCCAGCACCTATTTCTAACTTTGAGATTGACCTAAAAATCAAAAACATAGATAGACTTTTAGGTAAAAAACTAGGGGAGGAGCTGATTTTGAGTATTTTAGAAAAGTTGGATATCCAGTTGATTTCCAAATCTGATGGACAAATGAAAGTTTCGGTA
The DNA here is from genome assembly GCF_024343735.1 of Lacihabitans sp. CCS-44. GTDB lineage: Bacteria > Bacteroidota > Bacteroidia > Cytophagales > Spirosomataceae > Leadbetterella. Next base: position 71,032 of record NZ_RJUE01000006.1, on the reverse strand, counting down.
CCGCCATACAGGGTAGATGTAACCCGCGAAGCAGACGTGGTGGAGGAGATATTGAGGATTTATGGATTTGAGAATATTGAGCTTTCGGACAACCTAAGTTCAGACTTCATAGCTGAGTTTCCAGAAAAAGACCCCGAAACGCTAAAAACTAAGCTTTCAGATGCTTTAGCAGCTAATGGGTTTAACGAAATTCAGAGCCTTTCGATTGTTAAGCCCGCCGACAACAATTGGCTTAACCAATCTGATACGGTAGTGAAGTTGCTGAATCCATTGAGCGAGGAACTTTCAGAAATGCGTCAATCGATATTGTTTTCAGGACTCAATGCTCTTGTATATAACATAAATAGAAGAAACAAGGATTTGAAATTCTTTGAGTTTGGAAGAACATACACCAAAAACACGATAGAAGGTCAAACCAAAATAAAGGAAAATAGAGTGTTAGGTGTTTGGCTATCGGGTAATATAAATTCGGAGTCGTGGATGCAAAAAAGCTCGGCAGTTAGTTACCACCATTTGTTTGAGGTAGTGAGTCTAGTTTTGGGTCTGATGAAGATTAAAAAAATAGATACCAATGAGACTTCTAACCAAGCTTTTGCTTACGGTTTAGAGTATATAGTCAGAAATAAGATATTAGTTAAATTTGGTTTGGTAAATCCAAATTTAGCAGTGAAAGCAGATTTAAAACAAGCAGCTTATTATGCGGAGTTTGACTGGGATTTGCTATGTAAACTTTACACTTCTGAGAGTAAATTTGTTGAAATACCCAAATATCCAGAGGTAAGGAGAGACCTTTCTTTGGTTTTGAGTAAAACCATAAAGTTTGATCAAATAAAAAAGGTGGCGTTTAGTGTAGAGAAAAAACTTTTGAAAAGCGTAAACGTATTTGACGTTTATCAAGGCGAAAAACTCCCCGATAATCAGAAATCGTACTCGGTAAGTTTTATATTACAAGACGAAGAAAAAACATTGAATGATCAGCAAATCGACAAAACGATGCAAAAACTAATGGGAGCTTTCGAGAATGAAGTAGGAGCAGTAATTAGAAAATAAGGATGGCTTTAGACCAAGACTTTGAAAAAGACAATGCTTTTTTACTTTCCAAATTTGAGGAAGTAAATGGCCTAATTGAGCAATTGAAAGCTCAAAATAAAAGTCAAAAAAATCAGATCCTTGGTCTAAATCATCAGAACGAAAAACTTGAGGGTGAAATCAAAGTATTAAAGAAAAATAATAGCCACCTACGAGAAGAAATCAAAGAATTGGGAGAAAAATTGGACGATGAGACCAGATTAATCCCTCAAAACTTTAAAATAAGAAATAAAATTGTTAAGATTGTATCCGATATTGAAGATAAAGAGTCAATAGACCAGCAAAGCCTTAAAGAACTGTTGGGCATATTGATAGAAGAAATAGATTTTTGCATAAATCAATTGGCTAAATAATACTTTCGTTTATAAATGGAATCGTTTGACGCACCCGTTGTTTTCGATTTAAATGGAGAACAAATTCGTTTTATGGTTCCTGAGTCCAACGAAAGGTATTTTAGGGAAGCCAAAGAAATATTAAATGACCGTTTAGCCGCACTTAGAACTGAATATTCGGCTTTCGCCAGCTCTCAAACGTTGGTCTCTGTATTAGCTGTAGAAGCATTGGTAGATGCCCTAATGGTTAACGAACGCTATCAGAAGCTAAAGGTTGAGGTAAACTCAAGGTTAGAGAGTATTCAAACTAAGTTTGATAATTGATCCGCATAATTCTATTCCTGCTTTTTTTAATATCATAAATGAAACGGAAGTTTCGATATTATTAAAATTTAAAATTTTAAAACATGCCAGTATATCTTTTTATAATTGTAGGACTCGTAGTAGGCCTAGCAATTGGTTATTTCGTTGGGCAGAACCTAATGAAGAAAAACCTCGCAAATCAAGAAGAAGAAGCCAATAAATCGGCTCAAGAAATCATTAGAAATGCAAAAAATAACGCTGAAAACATCAAAAAAGATAAGATGTTGGAAGCCAAAGAACATTTTTTAAAGTTAAAATCGGAATTTGACGAAGATGTAAATGCCAGAAAAAATACATTGAATCAGAATGAACAGAAGATTAAACAGCAACAGCAGCAGGCCACTCAACAGGTAGAACAAAACAACCGGCTACAAACAGAGTTGACCAACAAAACAGGAAAACTTGAGGAGCAAATAGAATTAGCTTCTAAGAAGAGAGATGAGGCTGAAAAACTACATCAGCAGCAAGTTTCTCAGCTGGAGAAAATCGCTAACCTTACAGCCGAGCAAGCCAAGCAGCAACTGGTAGATGCACTTAAAGAAGAGGCAGAAACAAGGGCGTCCAGTTTTATTAAGCAATCTATCGAAGAGGCAAAATTGTCTGCTACCAAAGAAGCGAAAAAAATAGTCATTGAGACTATTCAAAGAACAGCCGCTGAGCAAGCCATAGAAAACTGTGTTTCTGTTTTCAATATTGAAAGTGACGAAATTAAAGGTAAAATTATAGGTAGAGAAGGTAGAAATATCCGAGCTTTGGAGGCAGCCACAGGTGTAGAAATCATTGTGGATGATACCCCTGAAGCCATTGTAATATCTAGTTTTGACCCTGTAAGAAGAGAAGTTGCAAGGCTTTCGATGCACCGTTTGGTGCAGGACGGACGTATTCACCCTGCTCGTATTGAAGAGATTGTGAATAAGACACGCAAGGATATAGACAATGAAGTGATAGAAATAGGTGAGAGGACAGTGATAGATTTGGGCATCCATGGTCTTCATCCGGAGCTTATAAAGATGGTTGGTCGCATGAGGTTTAGGTCATCTTATGGACAGAATCTATTGCAGCACTCAAGAGAAGTTGCCAAGCTTTGTGCTACCATGGCTGCTGAAATGGGTTTGAATGTAAAATTGGCTAAAAGAGCGGGCTTATTGCATGATATTGGCAAGGTAAACCAAGAAGAATCAGATCTTCCGCACGCCATTTTAGGTATGGAAATGGCCAAAAAATACAAAGAACATCCAGAGGTAATTAACGCTATAGGTGCCCACCACGACGAAATCGAGATGACTTGTATAATAGCCCCAATAATTCAAGTATGCGACGCCATATCGGGCTCAAGACCTGGAGCCAGACGTGAGATGATGGAGTCTTATGCAAGGAGATTGAGGGACTTGGAAGATTTGGCCTTGTCGTTTAAAGGTGTAGAAAAGTGCTATGCTATTCAAGCTGGTAGAGAGCTAAGAGTAATAGTAGACGCTGAACATATTACAGACGATGAAGCAAACATGATGTCTTTTAATATATCACAAAGAATAGAGAAGGAAATGCAATATCCAGGTCAGATAAAAGTGTGCGTAATCAGAGAAATGAGAAGTGTAGCATACGCCAAGTAAATTTTAGATAAGAGAATTCGAAAAAGAACAAATATTGAACTTTACCAAGATAACCGAAGATGATTCTTCGGTTATTTTTTTGCTAAATTATTAAATATTTTAAAAAAGCACTTTTTGTAATTATACAGAAAAGTACTTCTATTAGCCTTTTAATTAAAAAAAGTGTGCTTTTTTTGTCAAAATGTGGTTCATATTTGACGAAATAAATATTCAGAAGTTTTATTTTTTATTTTTTTTGACATTTGTACTATTTTTAGTAAATTAGCACGATAATATAGGGGTTAATACTAATTTAAAAAAAATATGGCGGAGTCGGTAAAAATTATAATAGATGGGCAAGAGTTTGAGTTTCCTGTAATTGAGGGTTCTGAGAACGAAAAAGCGATTGATATCTCTAATTTAAGGGCAAAAACAGGATATATTACCATAGATGAAGGTTTTAAAAATACTGGTTCTACCACAAGTGATATCACATTTCTTGACGGTGAGGAAGGAATTCTTAGATACAGAGGTTATTCAATAGAAGACTTGGCTGATAAGGCTGATTTTCTTGAAGTGGCTTACTTGCTAATATACGGTGAGCTACCAACAACTGCTCAGTATGACGAGTTTGTGAACAAAATCACCAAACACACTATGGTTAACGAAGACATGAGGAAAATCTTTGATGGTTTCCCTGTCAACGCTCACCCAATGGGTATCATGTCGGCTCTTGCAAGTGCCATGTCAGGCTTCTATCCAGATTCTTTTGACGATAAAAAACCAGATAGTACAGAGCTTCATATTATTCGTCTTTTGGCTAAGTTTCCAACTTTGGCCACCTGGTGCTACAAGAAATCACAAGGGCATCCTATAAATTATCCAAAGAATGAATTAGACTATTGCTCTAATTTCCTTCACATGATGTTTGCTTTGCCAGTAGAAAATTATAAAGTAGATCCTAAAGTTTCTTCTGCTCTGAATAAATTATTGATTTTGCACGCCGATCATGAGCAAAACTGTTCGACTTCTACTGTAAGATTGGTAGGTTCATCGAAGGCCAATATTTATTCAAGTATTTCGGCTGGTATTTCTGCCCTTTGGGGGCCGTTGCATGGTGGTGCCAATCAAGAGGTTATAGAGATGTTGGAAGAAATAAGAAATGATGGAGGGGATGTTCAGAAATATATTGATAAAGCGAAAGACAAAAATTCTGGTTTCAGATTGTTTGGATTTGGACATAGAGTTTACAAGAACTTTGACCCAAGAGCTAAAATAATCAAAAAAGCAGCTGATGATGTGTTGTCACTGTTGGGTGTTAATGATCCAGTTTTAGAAATCGCCAAAGGATTGGAAGAGGCAGCTCTGAAAGATGAGTATTTTGTTTCTAGAAAATTATATCCAAACGTAGATTTTTATTCAGGTATAATCTACAGAGCATTGGGCATACCTACCAATATGTTTACAGTAATGTTTGCGATTGGTCGTTTACCAGGATGGATTGCTCAGTGGCTAGAACTTCGTGATCAAAAGCAAGCGATTGGAAGACCACGTCAGATATATACTGGTCCTACGAACAAGGCGTTTGTTGAAAAATCAAAAAGATAATATACCTTTATTCTTATACTATGAAAAGTCTCTCAGCAATGGGAGACTTTTTTGTTGTTTCTAATTTCCATAAAATCGTTCTTTTTTCTTCGGCTCAGGTCAGCTCTAAAGTTATTGGTAAGCTCTATTTGCCTATTAGTATGGACCGAACATGAAATAACATGCCGAAGATTAATAAGGAAGGATTTGTGAGGACGATAAAATCCAAATGGAGCAAATAGCGTTTCCATTTGCTTTAAAGTCTTCGATAAAACTATCCTTTGTCCGTTGGTCATAAAAACCTCTGAATAGTTTGCTTCAGCCTTAAAAAAAATAATATTACTGGGTGTCACGTTGGTTTTGCCAACTAAATGTACTTTTGAATCCATAAAAGCGTGGTGTTTCACTTTAGACTCAAAAAAAGGCAGAAAGGTTGGAAACTAACTAGAAATTTATTTAACAATGTTGATTCTCAGGCCCAAGTTAATGTTGGGGGCCATAAAGAATGGCTTAGGAGCAATTTCTAGATAACCTCCAGCATCTATAAAAACCGCCATATCGTTTTCTGGGATACTAAATTCCAGTCCTGAGTTTATTGCTGGTCCCAAAGAAATTACTCTAAAGGCATCTCTCTCTCCTAGTTTTGGAGCTCTATTTCTAGAGTTTATCTGTCCCCCAAATCCATAATAAGCATGCAGTTTATCATTTTTTCCAAGACTTCTATGAAATTGGTAAATACCTTGAACCATTACTCCTGCTTCATTATATATTTGGTCTTTTCCATAATTCCTTTCTCTTCCATACAAAAAACCATAACTACCAATATTCACATCAAAAACTCTATCACCATAAGAAAAATACTTTCTGATATTCAGCCCTAGAGGTTCGCCAACTTTCAGTCCTACAGCCCAATTGTTTTCATATTGAGCGAGTACACTTCCAAAACTAACTAAAGTAATGATTAAGGTTAATGCTAATTTGTTTTTCATAGTTCTACTTCTGCTTTATCTATAATGTAATTTAGTTCGTTTATATCGTCTGTGTTGAGCGTAAATATACCTTTTATGGTGAGTCTGTCATCAGTGTCGAATCTTTTCGTGACTTTCTTAAACTTTACAGAAACCACCGACTCTGGCCCAGCTTGTCCGCAAAAAAAACATGAGGCAAAGGGATTGGCCGAAAGTACATAATAATTGGCATCTACATCTACCGGTATCATATAGCCAGTAAGAGCTACTTCTTTGCCCTTTAAGGCGTTTACTTTTGCACCAAACTGCGGCTCTAAGACGAACATATTTTCAGAAGCATTCCATTTTTTTTTAAAAGTAACATCTCTAAGATTCTCCCAAGTAATTTTTATGGGAGCTAAAGCCATTACCAAAACAGGAATAGCGAGAAGCAAAAATATGAATGTAAGATTTTTTTTCATTTTAATCGTTTGCCAATGTTTTTGAAATATTTATTTTATATATGCCTAAAGACGGTATCAATGCTGCAAAAATACCAACTAATAACGCTGCAATCAACAAATATATTTCTTCTTTTTGAAGCATAGTTAGATGAAGATTAAAGTTGAAGTTTTGGTCAAGCAGTCTGGAGGCTAGGAATAGCCCTATTCTGCTCAGAATTATACCCAATACAAAGCCAGAAATACTCAATATTAAACCTTCCAGCATAAGCATGAAGAATAGTACCAGTCTTTTGCCTCCCATCGATAGCATCAAAGCCATTTCATATTTGCGTTCTTTTAGTGCGTTATAAAGGGTTACAAATACACTTATGCCACTGATGAGCATAATGGCTATTGCAAGTGCCTTGAAAGCATCAATACCTATCCCCATAAGTTCAAATAGCCTGTTGATTTCAATAGCTGGTAATGCCGCCTGCATTTGCGTATTTTGATTGATTAACCTAGGTATGGTCATCAGACCCATCGGCGACCTAAACTTAACCAATGCACAGGTGATATTTTGTTTCTCTTCATGTGCTTCACCTTCATGCATTTCCACATCTTCGTGTTCATGAATCTCCCAAATGCTATTCAGATTACAAAGTATTAAATTGTCAATCACCGAATTATTGGACTTCAAAATACCCACCACTTTGTATTTTTTATCTCCATGTGCTTCTCCCTCTTTTTCTAATCCATGTGACGAAGCGAAAGAATCATTGAGTTTTAATTTGAGCTTTTTTGCTACCGTTGACCCTATTACAACTTCCATATTGGTTTTGAAACCAACACCTTCGGCATAATCGGCCTCAAAATGTTTAAGATATGGATGAATAGTACCAACAATTCTAAATCCTTGATAGTTGTCTCCCATAGATAGTGGAAATACCTGTTTTACCAGTGGATTCATCTGAAGTGATTGAAGCTCTGACATAGGAATATTGCCAGTAGGGGCGTCAATCTGATATACACCAGAGAGAATCAGCTGTAATGGGCTACCCTTAGCACCTACCACCATATCTATGCCTGATATATTCTTGGAGAATTTATCTTGAAGTTGGTTCCCGATGTTGATTAAAAGAGAAATTATGCTGATACCAAACATCATCAACAATATGCACAGGAAGCTATTTAGTTTTTTTGCCCAAATGTTTTTCCAGACTATTTTTAGAAGCATTTTAAAGTGTTATTTGGTTGGAAAATCTTGTTTTTAGTCTGTAGTCGTGAGTGACAATTATTAACGCCGCTCCAATTATTTGTGATTGTTTTTCGAGTAAGTCGGCTACTTTCTCACAGTTTTCATCGTCAAGAGCTGAGGTAGGTTCATCAGCAAATATTACTTTTGGACTATTCATCAATGCCCTAGCTATGCAAACTCTCTGTTGTTCACCACCACTAAGTTCTTGTACTTTTTTTGACAATAGATGATGGAATCCCAGATTTTGTGCTAATTCGGCAGCCTTCTGTTTATCAATTGGGTAATTACCTAAATAATTAGCCAAAACAAGATTTTCAGAAACGTTTAATGCATTTACGAAGTATGGTTTTTGGAAAACTATTCCAACGTTTTTGGCTCTAAAGTCTGTTCTTGTTTTTTCATTGAGTGTTGAAGTATTGATATTGTTGATATTTACATTGCCTTCGGCGGGGTTCAGTAGCAGGGAGAGCAAATTTAGAAGGGTAGTTTTACCCGTTCCTGAATTGCCAAGAATTAGTAATGTTTCCTTACTACTGCAACAGATATCGGGGAAACTAAACACTTGGCTGTTTTGATAGGAAAATTTCAAAGAATTTGTTTGAAGCATTAATCTTTATTATTTATTCAAAAATAATCGAGTTTGGCATTAATCAAAAACGCTTTTTACTTTAATTTGGAAAATAAATAAATATGCAATTTTAAAGCAATTTATTTTGTTGTAAAGAAGGATACAAAAACAATTAAATTATTAAAAATATGTCACTAAGACTAGGCGATATCGCACCAGATTTTTCTGCAGAAACTACCCAAGGGCACATCAATTTTCATGAATGGTTGGGAGATTCTTGGGGTATGTTATTTTCACATCCGGCTGACTTTACACCAGTTTGTACTACTGAATTGGGTAAGACGGCCTTACTGAAGGGTGATTTTGAGGAAAAAGGAGTTAAGGTAATAGCCATTTCGGTTGATAGTTTAGAGTCTCACAATAAGTGGGTGCCTGATATCGAAGAAGTTAACGGGGTTAAAATGAACTTTCCAATTATAGCTGATCCTGATAAAACTGTTGCAGAAATGTATGACATGATTCATCCCAATGCCTCGGAAAAAGCTACAGTGCGTTCCGTATTTATCATTGGACCAGATAAAAAAATTAAACTTATGCTCACTTATCCGGCATCTACGGGAAGGAACTTCCAAGAGTTGTTGAGAGTGATAGATTCGTTGCAACTTACAGCTCGATATTCTGTTGCTACACCAGCAGATTGGAAAGACGGCGACGATGCCATTGTAGTGCCTTCTATTTCTACGGCTGATGCTATAGAGAAGTTTCCGAAAGGAGTGAGGGAGGTAAAACCTTACTTGCGTTATACGCCTCAGCCTAACAAGTAATTTTTGATTAAGAATAAATCAAGAAAATGGCTGAATCTAAGATTTGGCCATTTTTTATTGTCTGTTTCTAAGCATCTGATAGGCAACTAACAACTCTGAACGTTTGCCGGGAGGTTTGTGGTAAATAAAAACCTCATAGGTGTTGTTTGTATCTGAGAAATTTCCTTCATATATATCTTCGTCTACTTTTTTAGTGACCACATTTTTCAGCGTAAATCCAAAATCATAAACACCTTGTTTGAGTGTAAGTGTTTTCTCATAAAGTTGAGTGTTAGGATTAAAATCCAATTCGGTATTTTCCCAATCTACCAACTTACCAGCTATCATTGGTTTATTGCCAGATTCTTCATAGGGAGTATTCAGTGTAAACAGTACATCTAAATAGTCGGAATTAAGATCAATTTCGCCGTTTTCTAGGTTCGTTATTAGGTACCCGCCATCGTTGTCATAGGCATTCAAATATCCTTTGTTTGATCTTTTGTTCTGAGTTACCACTGATATCTCATCAGGTGTTCCTAGTTTTATTTCTTGGATATTTTGGCCTTTCTTAAATGAACTTGACAAATCCACAAATCTAAATTCATTACCTGCCTTAAAAAGATTATCACTGTCAAAGTATTTTAGGGAAAACGAATTTCTACCCGAGTTTACGAGGTCATTATTTTTTATTGTGGTCAGTTTGTCTTCTCGTTGGTTTTGTCTGATGACTATCTTTAGTTCTTTTTGGGGGAACGAAATGTTATAATTTCCAAGGTCTAATTTCATGTTGAGTTGCTGGTGAGTTTTCCAATATTGAGGATCTTGAGCGGGTATAATTTCGCCATCTATGCCTATCATTTGGTCAAAAACTCTAAATTTTCTTTCAAAAGACGGTGTTCCTCCGGTCTGATTCTCAAATACTTGCAGAATAAAATTCCCGCTTATTTTTGTTTTTGGAAGTTTAAAACTATAATGATAATAGGGTGTTTTGGTATTTTGAGAAACATCATAATTGTTGATAAAAAACTCATTGAAGCCTTCGAGATATTCCATTTCGGCCAAATTTGACTTTTCCCAGTTGTAGTCACAATGAATTATTCTAGCACTAAACGAGGCATATTTCGCTCTTAAGTCATCAAATTCAAGGATCAGATTTGAATTGGCAATACTTCTATTTATCACAGCAGCATTGTTGTATCGCTCGTTAAAGTTGTCATTGGGACTGTAGCCGTAAAGTAAAATGGTTTTTATATAGTCATTTTTGTTGCCATACTGAGCTATAATTGAGGTTTTAGAGGCGAATATATTTCCTACTCCAACTGTCAAAATTATAGAAATGAAAATATAAACTATCTTTTTTTTCATGCTTCCAATTCTATCATTTTTTCTTCCCAAGTATCGTTCAAAGACGATAGTTCTTTTTTTAGATTGGCATATTCTGCATTGGCTTTTTTCAAAGCCTCAGGATTAGAGAAAACCTCGGGATCTGCCAGCTGATTTTCGGTCAAACTGATTTTTTCTTCTGTAGCGGTTATTTTTTCTTCTAAATCACTAATCTCTTTTTCTAATTTCTTGTTCTCTTTTTTTACAGGTTTTGGTTCAGTGGCTTTCTTAACTTTTACTTCAGGTTCTTTAACGGCTTTTCTTATGGGTTCGTCTAAAGTTTTACCATTGTCTTCCATCCAAGTTACAAATTCATCATACCCGCCTGGGAATTGCTTTATTTCTTGGTCTTCTATATACCACACTTTATTAGAAACTCGGCTGATAAAGTGTCTATCGTGCGAAACCACCACAAAAGTCCCTTCATACTGATCCAGAGCTTGCACCAAAATATTCACAGATTGCATGTCCAAGTGATTGGTAGGCTCATCCAGTAGCAAGAAGTTGGCCTCTGAAATCAATATCTTGGCTAAGGCTACCCTAGATTTCTCGCCGCCTGATAATACCTTTATTTTTTTGAAAACATCTTCTCCCCCAAACAGAAAACAACCCAACACGGATCTCAATTCCGTTTCAGATTTTGAAGAATCGGCATATTTTAGTTCTTCAAGTAATGTTTCTTCTAGATGTAGCGATTCCAATTGGTGCTGAGCATAAAATGAGAAGTTTACATTATGTCCAAGTTTTCTTTCACCTTTTACTTGCTCTGTACCTGCTATTATTCTCAGTAACGTCGATTTTCCTTTTCCGTTGGCTCCAATCAAAACTATTTTATCCCCACGTTCTATTGTAGCAGTTGTGTTTTTCAGAATCGGATTGTTGGGATATTCCTTCGAAATGTTGTCTAATTCCATCACATTTCGACCTGGTTGCGTGCCAAATTTGAACTTGAAGTGCACTTTCGCCGCATCGTCTATTACGTCGTCAATCACATCCATTCTGTTCAAGGCTTTCACTCTAGACTGTACCTGACGAGCTTTTGTAGCTTTGGCTTTAAAACGTTCTATAAACCTTTCAGTTTGGCGGATTTGAGCTTGTTGGTTCTCATAAGCTCCTTTCTGAATTTCGTTTCTGAGTGCTTTTTCTTCTACAAAAAACGAATAGTTGCCCGGGTAATAGTTGAGTTTTGTATTTGCCACTTCAACGGTGGTCGTACACACATTATCAAGAAATTGCCTATCGTGCGAAACGACCACAACGGCATTTTCATAGTTGGCTATATATTTCTCCACCCATTGAATCGAAGGTAAATCAAGGTGGTTGGTGGGTTCATCGAGTAGTAAAATAGCTGGCTTGGCTAAAAGGAGTTTTGCCAACATCACCCTCATTCTCCATCCACCAGAAAACTGCCTAAGTGGTTTGTGAAGTTCCCATGTTTTAAATCCTAAACCTTCGAGAATTTCCTCAGCCTTAGATTCGATTGAATATCCATCCAGAATATCAAATTCATGTTGTAATTCGCCCAATTTCTCTACCAACTCATCTTTATAGTCGGTTTCCATTTGGTGCAGCACTTCTTCTATTTGGTGATGTAGCTCTAGCTGGCGTTCAAAGCCTTGCATGGCCACATTCAAAATACTGTCGTCGGTTTGATAGGAGAGGAGGTCTTGGTTTAAGAAACCGATGGTACAATCCCCAGATTTAGAAATATTTCCAGCGTCGGGTTGGTATTCTCCTACTATTATTTTCAGAAGTGTTGATTTTCCTTTTCCATTTAAACCTATGAGACCTATTTTGTCTTTGGGTTTTATCTGTAAGTTGGCGTCTTCAAAAATGGCTCTACCGCCGAAATAAAAAGAAAGATTGTTTATCGTTAACATTAAGTAATTTCTCTGGTAATTATAAAATGCAAAATTACGCTTTTAATTACAGAATACATAGAGAACCTTATAGAGCGATTTTCCAATTCACTCAAACGTAAAGTAATTTTTTAATTCATTTGATAAAACCTAAAGTAATTGCGTATTGCGATTTTTCAAATCGCTGTGCTACAAGAAAAACATTTGCAATTAACGATTTGAAAAATGGTAATAATAGCTCAATCTCCAAATGATTTGATAAAGCCATAAATTTGCAAAGGTGTGCAACAGTAAAACAAAAAAAGCAAGACCGAAGTCTTGCTTTTTTTAATATCAAAAAAACAATATTAGTTCAAACCAGCTGGCCAAGTACCTGAAGATCTTTTTAAGGTAGTTATACCTGAATCTCCAAAGTTATTTTGCCATTTGAATTTCAATTCAGTACCAGAATGGCTGATATAAGATAAGCTATAAGCTAGTCCATATTGGTCAGTACCTTTCATTCCAATTTTACCACAGGCATCAGTAAATCTGATAGAACCAGTAGCTGGATTGTCATTCCAAGCACATGCATATTGACCAAAAGTACCATCTGATAACGAATACTCACCCGCAGTTGCGGTAGCAGTTATGGTAACCTTACCAGATACACCTGTTCCACAAGCGGCAGGATTGGCTCCATCAGCAACTGATCCAGCGATATCTGTAGTAGTATAATCATAAGTTCCAGCTAACGCAGAAGGACAAACAACAGCCACCCTGTAGAAGAATGGAGAAGTATAATATGCTTCAGTAAGCGTTGGGCTCATGTTGTTGTTTGAGAATGTTTTCCCATCCAAGGTAGTTAATACCAAACGGTACTCTATGAAGTCTCCACCCTTTAAATTGGTTTTAGAAAAACCCAATTTAGATAAGACGGTAGCCATAGGGAAGTTTACTGTACTTCTCGGCCATTTAGAGTCTGCAGTAGTTGCAAAAGTAGAACCATCAACATTACCTAACAAAACTTCTTTAGTTACCGTATTGCCTCTTCTATGGTTAACATAAACATCAACATTCTTAACATTGTTGGTTTTATCCACCGCGTGACATTCCAAAAGAATGTTAAAAGGAGAGTTTTCTAAATCAAAGAAGTTGATTGCCGCTGGCGTTTTGATAGTTTTCAGATATGTACCCGTCTCAAAACCATTATAAGGTATAGCCGGATCAACAAAATCTGTACACGATGTAGCAACAAACATAGCTGCCAACAGAGAGTATATTAATTTTATTTTTTTCATTTTATTCTCAATTTAGAATTAGTTAATAAAGCCGTCAGCATTGTTGTCCCAGAATACTTTTACTTTGAAATCGGCTTTTTGCTTCGCATTTGAGTTGGTGTTTACATATACAGAAGGATAAATAAACGATCTAGGGAAGTTACCAACAGCTGGTTGAAGGCCTGGTTGCATTCCACTCGGTTGACCAGTTCTTCTGTATAGATTATAAGCCTCAACCCCATTTCCATAAAGAGAAATCCAATATTCTCTACCTAAAATTTTCATTTTGGCAGCCTCTGTTGTAGCAGCATCATATTGAGCAGCTATAGCAGCCAAATATTTGGTTCTATTAGCATCAAATGTAGTAGTCGACTCAAACGCAGTAATTTTAGCAGCTTGGTTTGTTGTTAAAGACCATGTTCTTACGAAGTTGATACTTTTTGTAGTACCAGAAGCCATAAGGGCTTTTGCGTCACCAGCAGTACCCAATGTAAGAGCAGCCTCAGCCAACATAAAATCTACAAATGAAGGCAACAAGATTGGTAAGATACCCGCACCGTTGGTAGCCATGTCAGCAGAACCAGCCGCAGCAGGGGTATTGTTATCAAATCTATAGCCAGCTGGATAAACACCATAAAGTGTTCTTTTCAAACCATCTGGTGGAATACCGTCGTTGTCCAAATGATCTCTGCCCCAGAATCCTCTTTCTCCAGGAAGACAGAAAACCATATCTTCTGGATAGTGAGAAGGTTTGAACTGCGTGATACATTCCATTTCAGATGGTGAAGTAGTATTAGCACTTACTTGACGGTAGAAATAATATTTAGCACGTGGATCGTCAAATCCTTTTGCTTCTGTCAAATGCCACATAAAAAACGTCGCTTGATAGTCTCCACCACCGGCTTGTGCTTGACCAGCAAAGTCTGGGTGACGGCTATCAGGGTCGTTTGCAGAGCTACCATATTTGAATGTAAATTCATCACCAACACCCAACATGTTGTTCTCTGTAATAAGAGCAGCAATAGCTGAAGTTGAACCTGCTTTGTCAATCAAACGTCTGTTCAAATGGTATTTCAACATCAAAGTATTCACCAATTTGGTCCATCTGGTATAATTATTAGCATAGTAATAATCATTAGGTGTACCAGTTGCAGTTCCAGCAAAGTCAGTCTTGGCAGATTTTAATAGTTCCAATGCAGCAGTATACACTGCAGCACCATCATCTGCTTTTGGGTTAAAATTACTAGCGTCCAAGGCTTCAGAGTAAGGAACACTGCCAAATGCGTCAACTAAAGTCATCAAAGTGAATGCTTCTAATGTTTTAGCAATACCTGCATGTCTCTTAAATCCTTTGTCTGCTGCAATTTTTTTCAAAACTTTTATGTCAGCCAAGATTCCAGCATAACTGTTACTCCACAAACCATCATAGCTAGTGGGCGTATAGGCAGTTTCATAAGTGTTCGCACCTTGGTTTACCATTCTAGTCAATCTTTGACCTGAATCACTTACACCTCTGAAAATATTTCTGAAACTCAACTGTATGTTGTTCAATAGAAAGTCAGCATCTGTACTACTTTCTGTTACGGCATTGGGGTTTTCAAGATAATCCAATTCGCATGAACTTACTAAGAACACTCCAAGTGCTAGTAGTAAAGTATTTATTTTTCTTTTCATCATTAATCTTCTTTAAAATAATTAGAATGTTAAGCTCAAAGTACCACCTAATCTTCTAGAACTAGGACCAGTCAAGTAGTCAAATCCTAATCCATTACCAACTCCTAAGCTCAATACATCTGTGTCAAAGTTTACATATTTAGGCATGTTCAATGCTCTGAACCAAAGGTTTGAACCTGTAAACGTGATAGACGCCTTTTTGAATGGAGTCTTACCAATTACTTTGGTAGGTATTGAATAGCTCAAAGAAGCTTCTCTTAATCTTGCTGTACTGCCGTCAAAAGTTACCGCTTCGTCAGTAAAGAAGTAGTTGTCAAAGAAGTAATTAGCTGCAGTTACCTGAACAGTATTTTTGCTACCGTCTTCTTGAACACCCGGAAGTATTAATGTTAAATCTCTATCCAATTGATCAGTATCTTTAGAAAGACCTCTAGCCAATACACCTTTTACTGTATTTGATAAAATAACACCTTTGTGACGATACTCAAACATGAATGAAAGATTGAAACCTTTATAACTCAAGTTGTTGATCAATGAAGATGTAAACGCAGGGTTTGGATCACCCAAAGTAGCAAGGTCAGATGTGGCTTTGTACTGACCGTTTGGCAATACAATTTTCTCACCGTTTGCATTTCTAGCAATACCCGAGCCTTTGATTACGTTAAAAGGCTGCCCAGGGATAGCAAAGTTACCCAAGCTGGTAAATCCAGCGATTACCACTTGCTCTAATCCACCACCAAGTTCCATCACAGTAGTAGCATATTTTCCGTAGTTAGCTGTTATATCCCAAGTTAAACCCGAAGATGTTTTTACTGGTGTTACTGTAGCAGCAATTTCAGCTCCTCTTGTTCTAATTTTACCAATGTTGATAAATGTAGTGGTATATCCTGTAGAAGGATCAATTGGTGCATTGGTAATCAAATCTCTTGTGGTTTTTTCGTAAACTGAAACGTCAAATTTCAATCTATTACTGAACATTACTGATTCAACTCCAAATTCCAACTCTTTGTGTAATTCAGGCTTCAAGTTTGGATTACCCAAAGCATTTGAAATAGACTGAGTTGAAGAAAGAGAACCCGCTGCATTAGACCATCCTCTTGCATTTTGTGCAAGTGTATTTCTTGTATTATAAGGCGATGGGAAACCTGCAGAAGTACCATAACTTGCTCTTATTTTCAAGTCGTTCAATATTTTTGAACTCATATCAAATGCTGAAGTAGGAACAAAAGAAACACTTGCACCTGGATACAAAATTCTTCTATTAGCTGGTTCTACAGTAGAAGTCCAGTCGTTTCTTGCCGATAGATTCAAGAATAAGTAGTCGCTGTAATCCAAAACCACGTTTGAGTAAACGCCAATTCTTCTTTCTTGCTCTAGGTAGTTCAAACCGCCTCCATCAAGAGATCTGTTAGAAGTGGCAGTGAAGTTTGAGTGATTAAACAAACCAAAGGTTAATTGACCTGTACTTGCCATTCCAAATTGACTGTACTGATCAAATCTATTGTTAGCACCAATCAAAGCAGTCAAATTTATTTTGTCAGACAATTGTTTGTTGTAATTCAAGATTAAATCATGATTCCAAATTGAATTTTTGATAGCAACACTTTGGTAAAATCCGTTGATGATGTTTACGTTTCCACCAGTAGCTCCTTTATTGTATTGTCTCTCTTGAGTCTCGGAATAAGTATCAAATCCTAAACGATAAGTCATTGAGAAATCATTGTTGAAATCATAATTCAATGAACTAGAAGTAAAGAATCTATCTACAAAACTTTTATCAGAATGGTATTTTGCTAACCAAATTGGGTTAGTGATGTCATTACCACCTCTATAGTAAACAGAACTTCTATCTACAGGGTTTTCATAAGGCCATCCACCCAAATCTACGTTACGAGGCGTGTACATCACGTTTGCAAATATCGACTGAATACCTCCGTCTGGGCCAGAACCATATCCAGCGTTCAAAGGAGGAGAAGCCATGTCTGTATTGGCATAAGTAAACGAAGAACGTACTGAAAGTTTTTTAGTGATTTGAGAATTCAAACCCAAAGCCAAGTTAAGCTTCTTCAAAGTATTACCAGGAGTAAAACCTTCCTCATTTTGGTATCCTACACTTGCATTGTAACCAGATTTGTCAGATGAACCTGAGATTGCAACAGAAGTATTGAATACATTACCTTTTCTGAAGAATGATTTTCCAATATTGTCCTGAGCGATGTTTGGAATATCCACAACGTTGTTCAAGATATCAGCTGCACCATTACCCCAAGGTTTTGTAGGGTCTACTGCATACTCAGGGAAAGCGTTTCTGATTTTTGCTACGCCTGAAAGACCGATGGGATGTTTCGTAGTTGCTTGATCAGCAAAATTTGCACCCCAGTTAGAGAAGAACCAAGATGGAGGAGTTAACTGTTGGAAACCACCACCATAATTGTTCTGATAATCTGGCAATGAAGCAATGGTATTTTGGAAATACGATTGGTTCAGGCTTACTTCAGCATTTTTTCTTTTACCACCGCCAGATTTGGTAGTGATCAAAATAACACCGTTACGGCCTTGGTCACCATACAATACAGTTGCAGAAAGACCTTTCAATACCGAAACACTTTCGATGTTGTTAGGGTCAATGTCTAACATACGGCTAGAAGTTGTTTGACCTCCAGTAGTAAATCCTGCTTGTGAGTTTGTTCCTGAGTTAAAAGGAACACCATCAACAACGAACAAAGGTTGGTTTGAACCTGTTGCAGAAGAATACCCTCTGATAGTGATGTTTGTACCCGAACCCGACATACCTCCAGTAGAGGTAATGTTTACTCCTGGAGCTTTTCCCTGAAGGATACGGCTAACGTCAGCCTCAGGACGATTGTTAATTAGGTCGCTGGCTACCGTAGTAACTGCGTAACCAATTGCTTTTTTCTCTCTTACGATACCTTGAGCTGTTACTACCACTTCTGATAGAGCTTTGGCGTCGTTTGCAAGAACAACATTGATAATAGACTTTGTGCCAACTGCCACCTCTTGTGACACCATACCCACAAAACTATAAACGAGAGTTTGACCAGCGGCTGCCTCGATTTCGTAGCCACCATTTAGATCGGTTTGTGTACCTTTCGAGGTACCTTTGATTTGAACAGTCACCCCAGGGATGCCTGATCCGTCGTCTGCTGAAGTTACCTTTCCGCTTATTTTACTCTGGGCAAATGCCGCAATTGATGAGCAAAATAGCACAAGGGCAAGAAGTAAATTCTTTCTCATGCATTGTTAAGTTTAGGTTATAAAAAAAATTTGTTATGCAAACATAATGATTTTTTAACAAAAAAAAAACTTCGATTAGCAATTAATCGAAGTTTGATAATACTAAATTTAAAATATTGAAATCTTAAAAAGTCTTCTTTGTATTGTTCTATTATTCAGTAATATCTGAGGATAAAGGGCAATTTTTGTCGCCCTTTATTTGTTAATATTTGAATATTTTTTTTGTCAGACTCGTTTCTCCATTACTTAAAACAACATTGTAGAGGCCTTGACCTAGGTTATTAATTGGTATCTCTAGAGTTTCTGTATTGTTTAATTTAATAACCTTACTAAGAACTTGTCTATTGTTTCTGTCAAATATCTTTAAAGTGTAAACTGACTCTACCTTTAGTTCTTCAGACTTTATGCTTATCATCTCGAAGGCAGGGTTAGGATATATGCTAAAACTTATAGGGCTCTGAACAGATCCTGTACCACTCATCTTTACAGAGGCAATATTCGAGTTTGCCGAAGCACCAATCGCATTCTTTGCTATTACCCTATAAAGGTAAGTTTTTCCTGAAGATACATTTTCATCAGTATAGCTTGTTACATTTTTTCCCAAAGTGGCTACTAAACTGTAATTTGCTCCTGAATCTAGAGATTTTTCTATAATGTAATTTTCCTCTCTTTTTGAATCATCATACCAAACTAAGTTCACTTTTCCAGAATTTTCTATCGCTTTTAGTCCATAAGCTGGATTTGGAGCTTTACTTGGATTGATAATAAATGGGCCAATAATTGGAGAATAAGCTGATTCCCCCTCTGTATTACTTCCCGCCTTTATTCTATAATAGTACAATGTAGCTTCTTCAGGGGTTAAGTCCTTGAAAGATACTAAATCCATTTTTATTTTTCCGAGCTCAGTAAAGTTTTTGTTATCTATACTTCTTTCTACAATAAAGTAATCTTCATCTTTTGAGTTGTCTTTCCAACTTACATCAAAAGCTGGGTTACCTAAGGCGTCATAATACAAAACTGCTATAGGATTGGTTGGTGGATATGGAGGTCCAGCAGTTGTATCTCTTATGAATACCGATGATGAAAACTTTCCTTTATCACTTACAGAGAATATAGATACGTCTACAATATCTTTAGGCTTTAGATTGCTTATTTTTACAGAACCTGCAGGTCCAGGAAGATTGGCATACTCTACGTAATTTCCAATGTTGTTTATTTTTATTAATACATAAGTATTGGTTCTAATATTGGTTCTACAATTTAAATCTTCAGCACCATTAGTCCATCTTATTGTGAGGTGATTATTTGATTTATTGCTCTGATCTGAAATGGGATTCGTCGGAGGGTTAGGGTTAACATAAGCTAAAGCAGTAACCGCAACACTATTGGAAGGAGTAGAACCTGTTGAGTTTCTAGTAAAAAGTGCATAATATTGAGTTTGTCCAGGCACAGCAGCTTGGTCATAATAATCTGTAGCAGCTAAAGCAGGTTTATCTAAATCAAAGAAAGTTGCATTGTCAAATGATTTTTTTAGGATATATTCTTCAATGTCTTCTGAGCGGGAAGGGATAGTCCACTTTAAGTGAATGAGTGTCGGGCAGTTTAAGTCAGAACTCAAAACTGGAGCAGGAGGCAGTCCTACTTTAGTAGATACATAGATCAGAGGTGACCAAGGACCTGGGGTGGAATTACCTTTTGCACGTACTCTGATGGAGTAGCTTGTTTTGGCTTTTAAGCCATTTAAGGGTCTGTAAATAGACACTCCAGCGTTTTCGGTCAATATGGTTGAGTTCCCATTTTCATTTAATTCTATGTCAAATCCTGACTCGTAGGGGCTTGTGTCGTCAATCCTTAGACCTATTGAGTTATGAGTTACTAAACTTAAGTCGACAGAAGGGCTTGGAGCAACAAGACCAATTATGAGAATATTTACACTTGGGGTTGCTGTTGATCTTAAAGTGTCAGAAGGAGCTTTAAGTTTATAGCTTTTCATGTAAATAGTATAAGTTTCATTGAAAAGTAAACCAGATATATTGAGGGCTGTGGCAGAAGATGCGATTTTAGCGGAATCTAATGGATCACCTGGGCTAGAAAAATAGACCTTGTAACCATCAAATGGACCTACTGGTGCAGTCCATGTTAAGTTTATTGAATTAGTCAAGCCTACCTGAGAACCAGCAAGGGCAGATGGAGGTGCGGGTGGCAGTTGACTATACGAATTAAAATAAGCTAAAAAGCACGTAAAAAGAATTAGAAATTTTTTCATTTTCTTTATTAATTAAGGAATTGCATTTTGTATTGGGGTAAAATTATGCAAAAAATAGTAATATTTAAAAAAAATATATCTTTTTTACTATTCAAATAAGATAGTTTTGAGATTTTTAGGGTGAACAAAAAAAGAGAGTGGCTTTGGGCCACTCTCTTAAAATATTGGGTCAATTCTTAGTATTTAACTATCTTTCTTGAAGATGTTTCGTTGTTTGTTTTCAAAACCATCGTATAAACTCCACTTTGAAATTCTTCTAAGTTTATCTTCATAACCTTATCGTTGAAATTCCTATTGTAGACTTCCATGTTGTTTTGGTCTAAAATAGATATGTTTACAGATTCAAAGTTTGTTTCAACTGGAAGAGAAACTGTTACAAAACTCAAGGTAGGATTAGGGAAAATGTTTACCTCTGAATTATTTAAAATTCCAGTCCCTGCTGTTATTTTGACTTCTGCAATGTTTGAGTTAGCTGAAGTGCCAATAGTATTTACTGCTTTGATTTGGTAGAAGTAGGTTTTTCCAGCGGTAACTGTTAAGTCAGAATAAGAAGTAGTATTTCTGTCTAGCTTTTTAAGTTCAACAAAATTAGTATTGTTGTCGACAGATCTTTCAAGGATATAGTTTTCCTCTCTGTTCGAATCGTCATACCATTTTAGGTCAACTTTGGTTCCTGAGGCTACGGCTTTCAAGCCATACGGAGCATTTGGTTTTGCAGAATAAGCATATTTTATGGGTTGGGTTAAAACATAGTCAGATTCTCCATATAGATAGTTGCCAGCTTTAATTCTGTAGATATAATCAACACCTTCTTCTATAGGTTCATGTTTGAAAGTATTGTTTCCATCTTTTATTTTTCCAAGTATATTAAAATTTGTGCCATCTTTACTTACCTCTACTACAAAATAATCCTCGTCTTTTGGAGCATGATCCCAGCTTAAACCTATTGAGGAATTATTAACAGCATCTTTAAAGGCCACACCTATAAAATTGGTAGGCTTGCTTGCAGGTCCAAATGTGTTGTCAACTCCCCTTCTGTGTTCTGAGAAAATACCTCTATCACTTAGAGAAAATATATCATACTCTACTCTTTCGTTAGGTTTTAGACCTTTTATGATAATTCCGCTAGCAGTAGGATATATGATTTCGTATAGTTTAAAGTCAGCGTCGCCTTCTCTTTTAATCATTACGTAATAGGAGCTTCTTATGTCAGTGCCACAATCAAAATCCTGTGCAGGATTGTCCCAAGTTATATTCAGTTGTGTGTCTGTTTTGTTAACAGTACTTGATTTTACATTAATTGGCGGCAATGGAGCCACGAATGGTTTTACCTGAACAGTTATCCTGTTTGAAGAAGTAATTCCAGTACTATTTTCTGCAAAAACAATGTAAGTAGCGGGTACGCCAGGTGCTATGCCCAAGTCATAAAGATTTCTTTGATATCCGGGCAGTGTACCAATATTGTGAAAAGTAGCACCATCAAAAGCCCTGTGAATCACAAAATTTGTAATATCTTCTGCTCTTGCTGGTATTTCCCATGATATAGCTACGAAACGAGCACAGTTGTTATCCAATTTTACAATTGGAGCTGCTGGGGCGGCTACTTTGGTAGTGATGTAGAAAGGCTGTGACCAAGGGCCAATGTCACCACAGCCAACAGAGGTAGGGCAGTTTAAGGCTCTAGCTCTTACTCTGTAAAAGGTTTTAGGTACCAGATTCACAACGCTGTGCTGAACGTTTGCACCAGAACCCAAAAGAGTAAGTCTTGTCATACCTCCACCCTCTATTTCAACTTCTAATGCTACTTCGGTTGGATTTGTATCGGTGATTCCAATGAGAAACGAACTTGTGGTAATTGTTGAAGGGAAATCTGTTAAAGTTGGAGCGACAAGAGGTTGAGCAAATACTGCAAATCCTGAAAATATCAATGAAAATAAAAGTAAGATGTTTCTCATGATTTAAATGTTTATGTACGTTAAGATTTATTAATCGTAAATATAATATAGATTCAAGTATTTTCAATTTACGACTGGCAATATTATAAAGAAAATTATTTTACGGTTTTCATTTTATGATTTTTTTAATAAATTATATAAATCTATTGTGTGTTTTGCTGATTTCGCATCATGAACTCTTAATATAGAGGTGCCAGATAATAGGGCAATAAGGTTGAGTTGCGAAGTGGCTTCCAGGGTATCCTTAATATCAATTTCTAAGTATTTGTAAATCATCGATTTTCTCGAAAGACCTATCAAAAAAGGGTAATTTTCATTTTTAAAAATAGATAGATTCTTCATTAGCTCATAATTTTGAAGGAGGTCTTTAGCAAAACCAAGCCCTGGATCTATAATCACATCTTTGACTCCGTTTTTTTTGAGGTAGTTGGCCTTAGAAAAAGTTTCTTTGAGTATATCAGTATAAAAATCGGTATAGTTTGTTAGGTTTTGCATGTTTTCTGGTGTTCCTCTGGTGTGCATTAATATGTATGGGAGGTTGGTTTTGATAATAAATGGAAACATCTCAGAATCTAGGTTGCCGCCTGAAATGTCGTTAATGATTTGTGCCCCTACATTTGCCGCTTTTTCTGCTACTTTTTTCCTGAAAGTATCAATTGAGATTGTGATGTTTTTGAAGTTTTTTGTTAGTAACTCTATAGCAGGCAAAATGCGGTCAATTTCTTCACTTTCAGAAATTTTAGTGGCTCCAGGTCTTGTAGAGTGTCCGCCAATATCAATAATGGATACTCCATTTTCTAGCATTTCATTAGCTTTTTTTAAAAAATCTTCATCAAAAGGATTAAATCTACTATCTTTGTGGAAGGAATCAGGTGTAATATTCATTATTCCCATGATTATTGGTTTTTGAAAACCCAGTAATTTACCTCCTATATTTATCGTATTTTTCATAGTTGCAAAAAAAACTAAAAATCTTGGAAAATATCAATGTCTAGCACAGAAATTGAATATTCAGAAATAATAAGTAATTGTTTTGAGGTTTTCTCAAAGAAGAACTCTGATTATGGGACTTCTTGGAAGATTCTTAGACTTCCTTCCATTACAGATCAAATATTTATCAAAGCTCAGAGGATAAGAACAATTCAAGAGAATGGTTTTTCAAGGGTAGAAGAAGGGCAAATATCAGAATTTATAGGCATCATCAACTATTGTGTAATGGCACTTATGCTGTTGTCTGAAGGTTGTATTGATGATAATCTGAGCAAACTTCAAGCGGCGTATAATTCTCAAATTTCAGAAGTTAGAGAGCTTCTTTTTAATAAAAACCATGATTATGGTGAGGCCTGGAGAGAAATGAGGGTTAGCTCCATGACAGATATTATCTTAATGAAGTTGTTAAGGATAAAGCAGATTGAAGATAATAATGGTAAAACATTAATATCTGAAGGAATAAAGGCGGGATATCAGGATATTATAAATTATTCGGTATTTTGCCTTATAAAGTTAAAATACGTACAGATACAACAAACTCAGCAGTAGAAATGAAGTTCATAGCAAATTTTTCAAGAATCCTTGTTGGCTTAGAATTTATTTTTTCGGGCTTCGTAAAAGTGATAGACCCTTACGGTACTGGTTTGAAACTTCAAGAATATTTTGAGGTTTTTGCAGGAGACTTACCAATGCTTGCCCCTTTTTTCAATGGTTTGGCACACAATGCCTTGGCTATGTCATTGTTGTTTTGCTGTTTAGAATTGGTTTTAGGAGTTGCTTTGGTTTTTAGTTTTAGAATGAAAAGTACGTCATGGATGGTACTAGGCCTTATGGTCTTTTTTACGTTTTTGACTTTTTACTCCGCATATTTCAACAAAGTTACAGACTGCGGCTGTTTTGGTGATTTTCTTAAATTAAAGCCATGGGATTCCTTTATAAAAGATGTAGTGAGTATGGTTTTTATATTGATAATATTTTTATATCGTCAGCGATTTAGGAAGTCAGAACTTGGAACACCAATGGTTTTAATTTCTATAATTTTATCAATTGGTATAGGTGTATATGCTATCAGGTATCTGCCGATTTTGGACTTTTTGCCTTATGCGGCAGGTAAAAGCATTCCCAAACAAATGGAAAGACCAAATATTAAACCTGATTTGCAGTATGTTTTTTTAGACAAAAAAGAAAATAGTGAAATTGAAAGCAAGGAGTATCTTTCGGATACCAACAGATATAAATATATATCCTCGGTGGTATTGAACGAGGAACTTCTGAAGGCTAAAATTACTGATTATAGTATTGCAGACAGTGCTGGTAATGATTTTACCCAACAAACTTTTGAAGGAAAAATATTTTTCATAGTGTTG
Source organism: Lacihabitans sp. CCS-44 (assembly GCF_024343735.1). Classification (GTDB taxonomy): domain Bacteria; phylum Bacteroidota; class Bacteroidia; order Cytophagales; family Spirosomataceae; genus Leadbetterella. The sequence goes on along the minus strand of NZ_RJUE01000006.1, from coordinate 46,045 downwards.
AAAAAGAAAGAAGGTTTACAGAATTTGGATTTTGAACCGATTAACAAATTGGCTAACAAACTTGCTAAAAGGAAAATAAAGCCAATGATAATTACCTCAATACCAACAGAGGAGTATTTGACCTTACAAAAAGAGAAAAACATAACGCTTGATTATTATACTTGCGATGAAAAAGTCTTGAAGACTATGGCAAGAAATAATCCATGTTTTGTATTACTAAACGATGGCGTAGTAGTTAAAAAGTGGAGTTACAATGAAATTCCTACCGCCAATCAAATAAATGAATTGATAATTAGTACTAAGTTTTAAGAATGACGACAAATATTTTTATGTTGGGGATGCCATCCTCAGGAAAAAGTACCCTTGGAAGACAATTAGCAAAAGAATTAAATTATGATTTTATTGATTTAGATAAAAAGATTGAGACTTCAGAGGGAAAAAAGATTAATGAGATTTTTAATTTAGAGGGAGAAGAATATTTTAGAAAACTGGAAACGGAACAACTGAAAAAAATTGAACCCAACACTAGATTAGTTGTTGCAACGGGGGGAGGCACACCCTGTTACAATAATAATATGGCTATAATTAAAGAAAATGGTATAAGTGTATTTTTGGATGTTAAGCCCTTTAAGTTGGAAGAACGGATGCGGAATTCCAAAAAAAACAATAGACCTTTGTTTAGTCTCGAGAGCGATTCTTTAATTGATACTTTGTTTAAAACTTATGAGTCAAGGATAGATACATACAAACGAGCTGATATTGTGATTGAAGGAGATACCGATGCAAATACTATTATGTGGATTTTAGACGCCCATTTTAGAACACTAAGGTGAAAATTAAATAAAAAAGCGACTTCTTAGTAGTCGCTTTTTTATTTCTATACTATTTAAAAAATGATGAATGAACTTGGAGATTTTGGTGTCCTTTATGTTTTAATGTTTTGTTAATGAGGATATTGAATATAATCTCAGTTATTGTTTTTTTGGGCTTTTTAGTTGCCTATTTTTATGATGTTACACTTAATTTTCAGAACTTCCCAATTTCTGATGATTATGAGGCCTTTTTTGATTTTAATAATAGGTATTTTGCCTACAATGGTTTTTGGGAAAAAATCAGACTAATTTTTTCCCAGCACAACGAGCATAGAATAGCCACTCTAAGATTAATAAATTTAACTTATTTTTGTTTTTTTGGAAAGATAGACCTCGAGTCATTTAGGGTTATAGGGCTGCTATTTTATTTCTTCTCGATGTTTTTTTTATTTCTTGAAGGTAGGTTTAACATAAAGAAATTCTACTATTTCCTGCCAGTACCATTGCTGATGCTGAGCTTTGCATATTCCGAAATTTATTATTTGGCAATGGAGTCTTTGAGCCATTTTCCAATGATTTTTTTTACAATAGCAACCATTTACACAGCTATACATAAAAAATATACCTTTATTTCTGTGATTTGTTTATTTTTTGGAGTTTTTTCTAATGGGAATGGTATTTTATTGATGCCGATTGTATTTGGAGGACTTTTTTTACAGAAAGATTATAAAAGGATGTTAATTTGGGGAGTATCATCCATGGTTATTTCTTATATTTATTTTCATGATTATGAGAGCGGGAAGAGTATTTTGAAATTAGATATAATTCCTTATTTGTTAAAAGTTTATCCGATTTATGTTGGAGGAATTGGAGGCTTTGGTTCATTAACAATCAACCTTGTACTTGGTGTGATTGCATTGTTGTTTATATGCTATTTTGTGATTGTTAAGAAATCTTATGAAAGGGAATTGAGCTTGACGCTTATGTTGCTTTTTTATCTTTTAACTTTTCTGATAATTTCTGTAAAAAGACAAGAATACGGAAGCCAGTTTTTGCAAAGGGGGGCCTATTTAATCAATAGCGTGATGATTTTTGTATTGCTTTATATGCTTTTCTTTAGAGAGTTTTTGAAGCAATGGAAGCTCGAGAATAGTTATAAAAAAGTGCTTTTGTTTTTTGTAGTTATACTTTCTGCTGGACTTGCTTATCAAACTAAAAATTATAGGACTTGGAGAGAAACCTTGAAATACGACGAAATAGAGACTCGCAATAACGAAATGATGTATCTTGGAAATACATTAGAGTTGTATGAAGATAGAGAAACGATTTACAATATTCCTCTTGTTTCAACGCATAGAATAGAAGATTTGGCTAAAAAAGGTTTTTTTGACGTAGAAAAAATTAAAAAAAATGTAGTCTCTCAGCCTTTTAATACCAATGGAAAAAAAAATAGTTTTGGGCGAAATAGTGATGGGTTTGTAATTGAAAAGATAGAAGGGTTTGATATAAAAGAGAATCCGTATTTGATGATAAAAGGTAACTACAGAGGGATATTTAAAACCAATACTCTTAGATTGGGTATCGTTTTTCAGTCAAGAGGAAAAAAAACTTATTATATTATCCCAGGATTAAAACCACATCTGAGTTTATTTCAACAAGCCAAAGCCCAAACTGTTGGTTTTGATTTTTTATTACCAAAGAAATATTTACCAAACGAAAGGACGGAGGTTTCAATTTTTAGAGTTGAGGATGATTCTATAATTGTATGCAGTCAATGGTTTGAAGTTAGAAATGCAATTGATTATGATGAGTATCAATCAAAATCAAAGGTTAATGTAGTTACCGAATCCCAGAAATTCAAAGACGACACTGTTTCCAGACCAATACTCGAGGAGGCATTTAGTTTGAATAATTTTCATGAAATAGTATTGAATCTTACAAATTTGAAACACACCAATAAGTCAAGTAAATATTACTTGATTTTTCATGGTCAGGATGGGAGTAGTTTTTTGAGTGTATTAAAACCTTATAATACAGAGAATAAAAAAGGTGTTTTTTATACAAAATTTGAGTACCAGCAGGTAGAAAGGTTTCTCAAAAAACGTAATTCGGTTTTTAAGCTGGATTTACTAGTAAATACAGACGGAGAGATGTTTGTATCGCACTTAGAGTCAGTATATTATTTTTATTCAAAGGATAAGGTTCCATAAGGGTTATTTGGACTTTTGTGTATAGAAATTATTTGACGAGTTCGATTTTTGAATTAAAGTATGGTATTTCTAAGCGGCTCTTTTTAATTTGGTTTTACCGTTGAGTATTGATAAATTTGCAGACTATTTTGTATGTGGATTCACACAAGATTTTTAACAATTGACGTGTTTTGGACATTGCTAATTATAAATTAAATGATACTTGTAGTTACTGGAGGTGCTGGGTTTATTGGTTCTACACTTTGCATAAAACTCAAAGAGAAATATCCTAGTTACAGAATTATTGCATTTGATAATTTAAAAAGGAGAGGTTCAGAATTAAATCTGATTGATTTTAAGATAAGAGGGATAGAGTTTGTTCATGGCGATATTAGGAATTCAGAGGATTTAAATGACCTTGATGGCTTTGACGTTTTGATTGAAGCCTCCGCAGAGCCCTCCGTGATGTCTGGTCTTAATTCTGATCCAACTTATGTTATCAATAATAATCTATATGGCTCTATTAATTGTTTTAATGCATGTTTAAAGAATAAAGCCAAGCTTATTTTTCTTTCCACAAGTAGGGTATATCCTATATCAAATATTGAAGATGCATCTTTTATTGAAGAGGAAACAAGATTTTCTTTTTTAGATAATCAAAAAGAGAAGGGTATTTCTAGTGCTGGAATATCTGAAGATTTTACGCTTTTTGGAGCAAGGTCGTTTTATGGTACAACAAAATTGTCTTCTGAGCTTTTCATTCAAGAGTATTCTTCTTTCTATAATTTAGATGCTGCTATTACAAGATTTGGAGTTATAGCTGGCCCAAGGCAAATGGGCAAAACAGACCAAGGGGTTGTTACGCTTTGGATGGCAAAACATTATTGGAAACAATCATTGAAGTATATAGGGTATGGAGGTATTGGCAAGCAGGTGAGGGACATCTTGCATGTGGAAGATTTGGTAGCCTTAATTGATATTCAGATTCATAACATATCAAAGTTTACAGGAAAAATATTCAATGCTGGAGGAGGGCGTAGTACAAGCGTATCTTTGATGGAAATGACCAGTATCTGTCAGGAAATTACTGGAAATAAAATTCAAATAGGTTCTGAAATAGAGAATAGACCGGCTGATTTGAGAATTTATATTACTGATAATTCTAAAATTGAGCGAGAAATTGGTTGGAAACCTCTAAAAACTCCCAGCCAGATATTCTCTGATATTTATCATTGGATAGGCGAAAATGAAAAACAATTAGAAAACATTTTAAAGTAAATTATGAACATAGCTATAGTTACAGGTTCTGCTGGATTGATTGGAAGCGAATCTGTACGTTTTTTTTCTGATAAAATGGATTTAGTTATTGGTATTGATAACGATCAAAGGGCCTATTTTTTCGGAAAAGATGCTTCCACTGAAAGAAGTAAAAATGAATTGGAAGAATCTATCCAAAATTACAAGCATTATTCTATTGATATTAGAAATTATGAGGCGTTAAAGGCTGTTTTTGAGCAGTATGGTACCGATATCAAGTTGATAATTCATACCGCAGCACAGCCTAGCCACGACTGGGCTGCGAAAGAACCACTCACCGACTTTACAATAAATGCAAACGGAACATTACACATGCTAGAACTTACCCGCTTATTTTGCTCTAAAGCGGTTTTTATTTTTACATCTACTAATAAAGTTTACGGGGATACTCCAAATTATTTGCCTTTATTGGAACAAGATAAACGGTGGGAAATTTCAGAAGACCATGCTTATTTTCAACATGGAATAGATGAAAGTATGAGTATAGATAATTCTAAGCATTCACTTTTTGGTGCATCCAAAGTTGCGGCGGATGTACTTTCACAAGAATATGGCAAGTACTTTGGTATGAATGTCGCAGTATTCAGAGGAGGATGTTTGACTGGACCAAATCATTCTGGTACACAATTGCATGGATTTCTTTCTTATTTGATGAAATGTGCAGTTACAGGGAATCATTATACAGTTTTTGGATATAAAGGTAAACAAGTGAGAGACAATATACACTCTTATGACCTTGTAAATATGTTCTATCATTTTTACATGAATCCTAGGCAAGGTGAAGTTTATAACGCAGGTGGTGGCAGACATTCAAATTGTTCTATGACAGAAGCAATTGAGATTTGTGAATCGATAACTGGAAACAAAATGAATTTTAGTTATGCTGAAGACAATCGCATTGGCGATCATATTTGGTATATTTCTGATGTTTCTAAGTTCAAGAATCATTATCCTGAATGGACTTATAAGTATAACTTAAACGATATTCTTGAACAGATTTTTTTTCAACAAGTTAAGTTGAAGTAATTTGCTTTTTTTTTTAATGTAACTCAAAATTACGTGAAGTTAAGTATTGTAATTCCTGCCTATAACGAAGCAGAGTCTATAAGTGAAACAATAGAGGAATTGGTGTTTGTTCTTTCTGATAAAAAGATAGACTATGAAATTTTGGTGGTAAATGATAACTCAAAGGACAATACCTTAGAAGTTTTAGAAGCTCTGAAGTTTAAGTACAATTCTTTGTATTTTGTAACAAACACTGGTCAAAATGGCTTTGGTTATGCTGTAAGATATGGCTTAGAAAGATTTACTGGTGATTGCGTAGCTGTAATGATGGCAGATTTGTCAGATTCGCCTCATGATTTGGTGAAATTTTATGAGACCATGCAAGAAGGTAACTTTGATTGTGTATTTGGAAGTCGTTTTATGAAAGGTGGCAAGACCATTGATTATCCCGGTATCAAGAAAATAATAAATAGAGTTGCCAATGCGATTATAAGGTTGGTAATGAATATCAAATATAATGATACTACAAATGCTTTTAAGTTATACAAGAGACATACTATAGAAGGTGTAAAACCTTTTTTATCACCCCATTTTAATCTTACAATTGAACTTCCGCTAAAGGCAATTATCAGAGGATTTAGTTTTGCTGTAGTTCCAAACTCTTGGACAAACAGGAAATATGGTGAGTCAAAATTGAAAATTAGAGAAATGGGTAGTCGATATTTCTTTATTTTAATGTATTGTTTTATAGAGAAATATTTTTCTAGAGGGGACTTTGAGAAGAAATGGTAAACACTAAAAACAAAAAAGCGGTTTTGGGATTTCAAAACCGCTTTTTTAATGTTTTTTCTTGTCAGAAAAATGTTCCAAAACTAATCCCAAACGTTCCTTTGGTTTGTTTTAAAGTGGCTGATTCATAGTCTGTTTCGATGCTAAGATTGTAAGGCGTAAATGCAAAGTCTCTAGACATTCTTGAATAGGATATATCAGCAAAGAATCTATTGTTTCTTACTCCAGCACCAAGAGTCCCAATTAGCGATGAACTGGTGTTATAGGCGTCGCTATTTTTTCTAGGATCTCCCAAATAGTTAAGTCCAGCCCTAATTCTTGCCACACCAAATCTCAATTCACCTCCAGCCTTTACATTAATCACATCTTTAAACTCGCTTTGAATACCTCTTTTTTGGTCTGTAGACCATCTATTGTCTTCTTTGTCTTTGATATTCATCATATTATAGCCCACGTACTCGGCTTCTACACTTACTACACCCAGTTTTTTTGGTAAAAATATAGAAGTTCCTATGTTTGCTTTCAATGGCGACGATATTCTGTATTTAAAATCGTTTGGTACGGTAAATAACTCTTGCTCGTCTGATTCGAACGTATTTGGTTTTTGGTCATAGGCTACATAAGAAGTGTAGGTTTCATTAATCCTCATAGAGGTTGGGCTTGTAATGTTTGCTCCAATCCTTATGTTGTTACTTAATTTCATGATAGCTCCAACTGACAAGTTCAGGCCAGTACCTTTTACAAGAAGTTCGTCTCCGAAGGTAAAGCCATTAAAAAATTGGCCATTCGGAAATTGCTCTGTTAAGTCAGTCAATTGACTGTAATTTAAATTTTGAATTCCTAGGGAGGCTCCAATATAGGTTTTGTCGTCGTAATTGATTCCATAGCCCACATTTATTTGGTTTAAGTTGCCGGCTTCAGACACATTCCCTTTTTGTATAACCGGTGTTGAGAGCTCTGAGGCTACATAGCCCCCTCCTTGAATAGGATCAATCAAATAGGCCTGATATGCCAAGGCCGTGGTATTAGCTGCTAATCTGGTGGTGGTATTAAACTCTTCATTCAAATCCTCCGAACTTATTCCTCTTTGAGTAGCCCGTTCAGCAAAATAGTCGGAAATGGAGCTTCTTTTGTTTGAGCCATTGTAAGAATAGTCATTGTTAAAGTTCGCCAAAGTATTATAAGAAATACTCCATGCTGTTCTTTTTTTTCTAGTTCCAACACCCCTGTTACTGAAGACCACACCTATTTGGCCTATGCTCATATTAGTTGTACTTAATTTGGCCGAGTTATCAATGTAACTAGATGTAGAGTTGGTAGTTGTAAATATTGGACTTATAGTAAATTCGGATTTATTATAAAAACCCAGACCCGCCGGATTTAAGTATGAACTGCTCAAATCTCCACCCAGGGCTGTAAATGCACCACCCATTCCTTGCGTTCTGGCTGACCCATAATTTCCGTAAGAATAAAACTTCAGAGCGTCTTCGCCGTAAAAATGGCCGTTAAGCGACAATTGTGCAACTGAAGAAGAAACACCCAAAGCAAATGCTAATGCTCCAAAAAATAACTTTTTCATAGTGTTATATTAAAAAAAGGATAAAAAAATCCCCGCCAACAACAATTGGTTTATTAGCGGGGTATAAAATTGAGTTTTATTTAAAAAATTATCTTGGCCCTCTTGAAGAGCCACCACCTGAGCTTGAACCACCAGAACTGGACGAAGAGCTACTGCTGCTACTTCCTCGTGAACTTGAACCCGAACTGTAGCTAGAGTTACTGCTGCTGTTGCTCGGCGACGAGTAGGATGAAGAGCCTCTGTTGTCATTGCTCGGAGAGCTATAGGTGTTCCCCGATGATCTACTCGACGATGGACGAGTGTAAGTGTTCCCTTGAGCCGTATTGTTTGTGCTTGCACTTCTCGAACTGTAGCTGCTAGAGCCCGAGTTAGTAGATCTGTTGTAAGAATCATAACTCGCTGGTCTTCTAGAGCTTGGATTATAAGAGTCAGTAGAACCGTTAGATGCCCTTGAGTTAGAGTAAGTAGTTCTGCTACTGCTATTGCTTGCATTGTTTCCTGAACTGTTGCCTACCCATGTTCCATTTTTTCTATCGGCCAATACCCTGTCACCGTTGGCTGTGTTGGTATTGTTTGAGTTTCTAACAGCACTCGAAGTTCTTCCTCCTGAGGTAGCTGTAGCCTGCTTTGTGGTGTTCACAAATCTGTCATTGTAGTTAGACGAGTTTCTACCCGCTTCTCTTGCACCATAGGTTCTTGAGCCGTTTTTGTAGGCGTTCTGAGCAACTACTGACTGATTGTTATAATATGGTCTATAGTTGTTGTAATAACCGCCGCCATAATAATCATAAGGGTTGTAAAAGCTGTTATAACCCCAAGGAGAATAAAAGCTGTTGTATCCCCAAGAGTTATAACCCCATGGGCTGTAAGCCCAAGAATCCATCATCCAAGAATTTCCCCATGAATTATAACCCCAAGGTGAAAATCTGTTCCATGAATTCATGCCCCAACCTCCCCCAAATCCATAAGACATATAAATGCCCGAATTGAATGGAGAGAATGAATTATATCCAAATCTGTTAAAAGGAGAATTCCATCCTGAAGCAATTGGCTGACTCCACGAGTAGTCTGTCCATCCTTGGCTGTATCCGTCTGAATAGCCATCAGAATAACCAGGCTTTGAACTCAACTTTCTTTTATAATCACGCGTTGTGATATAATCTTCAGAGTAATATTCATCAGTACTTTCAAGTACGTCACCATTATCTAATCTGTCGTACTCGTCTTCGTAAGGCAATTGCTGCGTATTTACACCATTATTTTTGTTAAATGGAGTATTAGTGGAGGCAACTATTGGAGCTTGAGCTGCATCTGCCGAAGTAGCATACATGTCATCGCTTTCTCCGTTTGTGGGAATAGACTTGTTAGTACAAGAAGCAATAAAAATGCTCGCTCCCAATAACAAAACTGAACTTTTAAGTTTCATAATTTTTTTAGATAAAAAGGTGTCCCTAATCTTATATACTTAGACGCTACAAAGCATCAAAAGGTTGCGTTCTATAGTTAAATATTTTCTCAGACATTCTAAGTGAAATATTTCATTACAAAAATAATATTAAAACTTATCTTTGCAACCTTAATGGCTGTTGTTAACAAAATAATTAACAAAAGTTTTTATAAGTAAAATCCAATTTTTACTTCTTATATTAAAATTATACAAGAAAAATGTCTAAAGGTCTTCCTAAACGTAGTGAGAATTATTCAGAGTGGTACAACGAACTCGTCAAAAAAGCTGATTTGGCCGAAAATTCGGCAGTAAGAGGGTGTATGGTCATTAAACCTTATGGGTTTTCTATTTGGGAAAAAATGCAAAGAGCATTGGATGATATGTTCAAAGAAACTGGCCATAGCAACGCCTATTTTCCCCTATTTATTCCTAAATCTTTTTTATCAAAAGAAGCCTCTCATGTAGAAGGTTTTGCAAAAGAATGTGCTGTAGTTACGCATTATAGACTGATAAACGACCCCAACGGCAATGGCGTTATTGTTGACCCAGATGCAAAATTGGAAGAAGAATTGATTGTAAGGCCTACATCAGAAACGGTTATTTGGAATACCTATAAAAGTTGGATACAATCCTACAGAGATTTACCATTGCTGATTAACCAATGGGCAAACGTGGTACGTTGGGAAATGCGTACGCGTATATTTTTGAGAACTGCTGAATTTTTGTGGCAAGAAGGACATACTGCTCACGCAACAAAAACTGAAGCCGAGGAGGAAACCTCCAGAATGCTAGATGTATATGCTACTTTTGCGGAGGAATGGATGGCTTTGCCTGTTGTGAAAGGTCAAAAAACGGCCAATGAGCGTTTTGCTGGAGCAGAAGATACACTTTGTATAGAAGCGATGATGCAGGACGGAAAAGCTCTTCAGGCTGGAACCTCGCATTTTCTTGGCCAAAATTTCGCCAAGGCTTTTGATGTGAAATTCCAAGACAAATCAGGTGCATTGGAATATGTTTGGGGAACTTCATGGGGGGTAAGTACCCGTTTGATGGGAGCTTTGATTATGGCCCACTCGGATGATTTAGGATTGGTTTTACCTCCTAAATTGGCCCCCATTCAGGTGGTTATCGTTCCGATTTTCAAAGGTGACGAACAATTGGAGCAGATTTCTGAGAAAATAAATCCAATCTTGAAAGAATTGAAATCCAAAGGTATCTCTGTGAAATTTGACAAAGATGACCAAACTCGTCCGGGTTGGAAATTTGCCGAATATGAGCTTAAAGGAGTGCCTGCGAGAGTGGCGGTAGGCATGAGAGATTTAGAAAGCGGCACGGTGGAAGTGGCAAGAAGAGATAACCTTTCAAAAGAAACGGTGTCGATTGATGGCATAGCTCAATATCTTGAAAATTTACTCAACGATATTCAGGAAAATATTTATAAAAAAGCATTTGATTTTAGAACTGAAAATACTTTCGAGGTGAATACTTGGGACGAATTTACTGCCAAAATTGAAGAGGGTGGATTCTTGATGGCTCACTGGGACGGAACTTCGGAAACAGAGGAGAAAATCAAAGAATTGACCAAAGCAACGATTAGGTGTATTCCACTCGATAGCAAACCAGAAACTGGCGTTTGCGTTTTAACTGGTAAGCCTTCAGACAGAAGAGTGATTTTTGCAAGAGCATATTAACAAGTAAATAAATATAAAAATGGTAAAAGTAGGGGATATCGTTTCACTTCATTATAAAGGGACTTTAAATGACGGAACTATATTTGATTCATCGGAAGGAAGAGAGCCGTTGGAGTTTGAAGTTGGAAGCGGAATGGTAATCAAAGGATTTGATGACGGCGTAATGGGCATGGCCATTGGCGAAAAAAAAGACATTCATATCGGTGTTGAAGAAGCTTATGGTCCTGCAAATGAGGAAATGATCTTCAAATTTGACAAAGCTGGTATTCCTGGTGATGTGCCTTTGGAGCTTGGTGGTACTCTAAATATGCACGATGGACAGCAAGCTATTCCGGTGGTAATCAGAGAAATAGCAGATGACTACGTATTGATGGACGCAAACCATCCTTTGGCTGGTCAAGAGCTTAACTTTGCTTTGGAGTTGGTTTCTATCAAAGATGGGAGCAATCTTGAGGTTGAGTTTGAAGATATCAAATAATATTTGAAATAGTTCTAAAACCAAAAAAGGAGTCGTGAGACTCCTTTTTTGGTTTTCAAATACTGCACTTCATTAAAATATTTCTTTTGCCACCGCCATCGTAGTGGTAGATTTGCTCATGGTGTAAAAATGAAGAGCAGGCACTCCGAATTTTATCAATTCTCTACATTGAGCTATACACCATTCAATACCGATTTTTCTCGCATCTTTATCATCTTTGGCTTGCCTAACTGCATTGTCAAACTCAGAGGGCATTTCTAAATAGAACAATTTTGGAAGAATATCTAACTGCTTTTTAGTTGAAAGGATTTTTAAACCTGGAATAATTGGAATATGAATGTCGTTTTCACGGCATTTATTTACAAAATCAAAATACTTTTGATTGTCAAAAAACATTTGTGTAACCAAATATTCCGCACCTGCGTCTACTTTTGATCTTAAATGGTCAAAATCGATTTCATGTGATTCGGCCTCGAAGTGTTTTTCTGGATAGGCAGCAGCTCCGATACAAAAATTGCTCTTTGATAAATATTCCGAATCCTCATGGAGATATTTTCCATGATTCATGTCATTTATTTGAGTAATTAATTCAGCGGCGTAGGCATGACCATCAGTTTTGGGTTTGAAAGTGCTAAATGGTTTGGCGTGGTCACCTCTGAGTGCCATCACATTTTCTATTCCCAAATAGTTTAAATCAATCAATAAATCTTCCGTGTCGTCTTTGGTAAATCCACCACATAGCACATGCGGCACGGCATCTACATTAAATTTGTGCATGATGGCTGAGCAAATCCCCACCGTTCCAGGTCTTTTTCGAGTTTTTATTTCTTTGGTGGTGCCATCCTCAGATTTCACCGAAATGTACTCTTCTCTGTGGTAGGTTACATCTATAAACGGAGGTTTTATCTCCATCATGGGTGCGATGTCGTTGAGCAATTCATCTATTTTTCCACCTTTGGCAGGGGGAATTATTTCAATAGAAAATACTGGTTTGTCATTTACTTTGGCTAAGTGTTCTACAACCTTCGGCATTCTTAAATTTAATTGATTTACATACAAAATTATGCTTTTTATGAATTTTTCTACTGAAATCGACATATAAATAAACCAAAAATCTAAATTTGGATAAATTATCTAAAAACCTTAAATATCAATACTTCAAAAAGATGAAAAAACTATTTGTTATCGTCAATGAGTTTTTTTAATAATAAACTTTAATGCCTCAGGTTGGAAAGTGGCTAAGAGAATGTGATCGAGGTAGAATAGGTAATTAAATACAATTTTGTAAATGACAAAGCGGAAAATTCTATTATCCATTTCCCTCAAAAATGGAGAGATTAGGACTATTTTTGTTATTATTTTCAAAAGCTGTTTTTAAAACTCTATTCTGTAATTCAGCATTGGAATCATGCCCAGTTGGTATTTCGGTGTTATTTTCTCCAAAAAAGCATCATAATATTGGTAAGCCAAGTTTTTCTGTCCGGTGAAATTCTGAATATCTATAGATACTGTTCGTGAGAATTTATCCTTTGATTTTTTGAAATATACCCTCAAATCCGGCCTAAAATAGTCCGGATTTTTTTCAATTAAAGGTTTAGAATAATTGTAAATGGTACTTTTGGAAACAATGGATGCCGCCTCAAGAATTTCATAATTTCTGAATCCACCTAACCAGGCTATTCGGGTATTTAAGCCGATGAATTTCCCTGGAGATTTTGTCCATTCTTTTCCTATTGTCAAGTTCACAATGTGGTTTCCACTGAATCTGGTCTGATAATATTTGTTATCAAAAGCCAAGAATTCGGCTTTGTAAAGAGTGGTGTTTATCAAGGCGAAAAGACCCTTGCTCAAATATTTTCTATAATTGAGTTCTATGCCATAGTTTCTACCCTGGTTGTTGAGGTTGCTTGCATCCGTTGAAAGTTCTACCACCGTGTTTTCATATCCATTCAAAACCGACAAATATTGGTTATTTGAAACCGGCATATTGAATAAATTCTGATAGAAGACTTCCCCGAAAAGCTCTTGATTTTCAGATAGTTGATATTGGTATCCTAGGTTGAAATGATGTGCACGAACAGGCCTGTAAGGCAATGCGAAGGCATTCTGATTAGAAGATTCGTAGCTGTGGAGGCCATAAGATGCTTTCAGAGCGAATTTGGTATTTACATCATAGGCCAAACCAAGTCGAGGCTCCAAATAAGTTTTTTGACTCAAGGTATAATGCGGTAATACGAAACCTACATTATAGCTCAGTCTGGTTTTTTCGCTGTTTGTAATTCGTATGAAAGGTTGTACTATTAAGCCACTAAAACTGTAGAAAGAATCGCCATTATTTTTTAAATTAAATTCATTAAAGTAATGGTTGATATTTACTCCGGTATTTAATGCTAATCTGCGATTCAAATTTCCACTCAATATACTTGAAAAACCAAGGATATTACGGGCCTGATAAGTGTAGCTGATGTTAAAAGCCGGATCAGTTTTGTATGCGTCTCTTAGGTTTTCAAGTCCAGAATTGGCCAAGACTGTTTTGAGATTCCAGTTTTCAGAAAGTTTAAGGTTGTGTTTAAGTCCTACTACACCCATTCTGCTATAAAAGTCGATATTGTTGAAGTCTTTCTCAGATTCCCAAAGCGTTTGGTCGGCATTCGGTACATATTCATTAGATGAGTTGCCGCCCATACCAAAAATCATAAATGTACCCAAACGGCGTGTTGGAAAGTTAAAATTGAAAGCAACATCTTGAAATTTGATACTTTCGCCTCCAAAATCAATACCCATCAAGCCCAACAAGCCAGTGAAAGAATATCTGTAATTAAACAAATAGCTGCTCCCTTTGGCCTTATTTAACGGCCCTTCTGATGATAAATCCACGCCGATTAGTCCGATTTGGGCAGTATGCTGAAACTTCTTGTTATTGCCAACTCTGTAGGTCATGTCCATCACACCGGCCAGTGTATTGCCATATTCGGCTGGAAATGCACCAGTTAGAAAATTCATGTGGCCGAGCATTTGGGCAGATAAAATATTGGTTCCGCCGCCTGTCTGAGTTGGTTGGTCTGAAAACGTACCCGCATTGCTCAAATGGTTGGGATTTACAATCTCTACGCCCTCGAGTTTCCATTGCATACTTTCTGGCGTGTTGCCTCTAATGGCCATTCCGTTGGCTTGGTCGTTGGTGTTGGCTACTCCTGCAAACGAAAAGGCCAAGCGAGCAGGGTCGAAAAAAGTAGCCGGAAAACGCATAACCTGCTCGTAGGTTATGGTATTCAAACTTGTAATAGCTTTTGACATATTGGGTGTTGCGGCAGAAACAACCACTTGGTCAAGTGTTTCGCTACTCGCTTGCATTTCCAAGTCCAGTATGATTTCTTTTGCACTTTCGAGTATTAACTCTTTCAATATCAGTTTTGTATAGCCTATGGAAGTGATTTCTATTTCAAGTCGGCCAAGGGGTACATTTTCTATGAAAACCTCACCTTTATCATCTGCAATTCCTGTCAATTGCGTATTTTTTATCGTAACGGTTGCTTCCGAAATTGGGGCTTTGGTGTTTTGGTCTTTTAAGTTTATCCGAATATTTTGTGCTTTTTGAGCAAAAGTTGAAAGCGAAATGAGTGATAGAACCAAGTACAAATATTTCATAATACAGATGAATTTTTACGACACAAATATAGATTCAAAATATCTAAAAAGGTTTGAACAGCATAAGAATTAGCGTTTATGACCTACATTTCTACTTTCTATACACATTTTGTTTTGGTTCAAATTCAGAATTAAACCCCATTTTTGGTTTATTTTGTACCTTTGGTTCTTTCTCTAAAAACGCATATATGTCGCTATTCAAAATTTATGGTTCTTCTGCTGGTTCTGGTAAAACTTTTACCCTGACCAAGGAGTATTTGAAATTGATTTTGAATGAAGAAGATCCAAGATATTTTCAACGAATATTGGCCATAACGTTTACCAACGATGCCGCCAATGAGATGAAAGTAAGGATTTTGAAGGCATTGAAAGAAATATCTGAAAGTGAAGTTTCTGATTCTTTAATTTTTAAAATAATTACCGAAGAACTTCGCACGGTTTCAGCCGAAATTTTAAAGAGTAGGGCAGTGGCTATTTACAATGAGATACTCCACGAGTACAACGACTTTGCCGTTAAGACCATAGATAGTTTTGTAAATCAAATAGTTAGCTCATTTACATTTGATTTGGATTTGCCATTTAACTATGAAATTAATCTGGACCAATCACAGATTTTGAGTGAGGCCGTGGATAATCTGCTTGAAAAAATCGGTAAAAATCAGGATTTGAGTCAGTTGCTTTTGGATTTTGCTTTGAATAAAATAGATGAAGACAAAAGCTGGAATACGCTAATTGACGAAATCAAACAGTTTGGAACGAATATTTTTGAAAATGAAGGTTCTTATTTGATTGAGAAAAATCTGGATTTGACTTTGGTCGATATTAAGAAAATAAGAGGTCAAATAATTGCTTATCAGAAGAATACGCTCAATGGAATTCAAGAATTGGCCCAGTCGGGTCTCGATTTGATATTTAGGAACGGACTTGCTTTTGACGATTTTCTTTATGGCAAGGGTGGGGTATTTGGATTTTACGAGAAACTGGCCTCTTATCCAGAGGATTTATTTTACTCAGAACTCCCATATCCAAAATCAAGGCATATAAGTGCTTTTGAAGAGGGAAAATGGTATAAAAAAGGAGCTGCAAATGGTGGTGCGATAGATAATATTTCACAGACTTTGACCAGTATAGCCAATGATGTTTTAGAACTAAAAACCGATAAATACTATATACTGAATGAAGTAATCAAAAACTTACTCAAAATTCCTCTTTTAGCCATGATAAAAGAGGAAGTGGACATCATAAAATCAGATAGAAATGAGGTGTTTTTGTCAGAATTTAACAAGAAAATTCTAGATATAGTGGTGAAAGAGCCGGTGCCGTTTATTTATGAACGTATTGGCGAAAAGTACGACCATTTGTTGATTGATGAGTTTCAGGATACTTCTAACATGCAGTTTTTCAATCTCTTACCTTTGATTGATAATGCCATTTCTAAAAACAAGGCAAATTTGATTGTGGGTGATCCCAAACAGGCCATTTACAAGTGGCGTGGAGGCAATATTCAACTCATGATTGATCTTATCCAAAAGAATGTTTCTGGACTAATGGCTAATATTGAAAGTGGTGAAAATCAGGCTTTTCAGTTGGAAAATGTCACTTTCTCAGGCTCAGTTGAAAGTCTAAACATTAATTATAGAAGCAAAACGGAAATCATCAACTTCAATAATTCTTTTTTTGAAACGGTTGTTCAAAGCAATTCTCCTGAGTTTCCGCTAGTGGAAAGTGTTTTTTCTGATTATTTTCAAAATATGCCTCCAATTGCCAAAGAAGGCGGTTATGTGAGTTTGGAATTTATAGAAAAGCAGTCTGAATCGATTTTAGAAAAAGTACTTTTTCAGGTAAATCAGATATTGGAAGATGGCTATAAACCTGGCGATATTGCGATATTGTGTAGGCGTAATTCTGAAGGTTTTGAAATAGCTGATTTTCTTCAAAAGAACGGTTTTGAGATAAATTCGGTGGATTCACTCAAAATATGGAAAAACCTGGAGGTGAGTTTTCTTGTGTCTGCTTTAAAGTTTATTCAGCAGCCCGATGCCGTATTTTCGAGATTCGAATTTCTACAGTTTTTTAAGTTATTGTATCCACAGACTTTGCAAAATCTTGACCTGAAGGAACTCTGTAAAGTACCTCTAGATGATTTTTTATCGACGTTAGGAATTGACAAAGACAAAGTTTTTGAAAGAGATTTTTACTCTTCAACAGAGTATTTGATTGAGAAATTTGGACTTTTAAATAATAGCAGTTCAGTTAATTACATATTTACTTTTCTAGATGTTATGCTTCAGTTTTATCACAAAAAAAGCAAGAATTTAGTTGACTTTTTAGCCCATTGGGAACTGAAAAAGGAGAAATTCTCCATAAATAACAAGTCGGAAAACGCCATCACAGTTACGAGTATCCACAAATCTAAAGGTTTGGAATATCCCATTGTTATCTTGCCGTATGTAAATTGGAAGACCAGCCCGAGAGCAGGCTCGGAACTGTGGGTTGATATTAGTCCGTTGAATTACAGTGAGTTGGCTTCTGAAGAAAAGTCTCTGAAGGCTACTCCTTTAAAAGTAAGTCTAAAGAAAAACATAAGCTTTGGGCGTGATATTTTAGAAACTCATGAAGAACTACTTTTTATTGAAAACCTCAACATGCTCTATGTGGCTCTGACCAGACCTGTGGAACGGCTGTATATTTGGTGTCATTTCAAAGTTGCGGCTAAAGGAATGTCGGTGGATGGGCTTGGAAGTATGTTTCACGATTTTTTAATCCAAAAAGGACTCATGAATAATGGTCAACTTCAGTATGATTTTGGTCAAAGCAGTCCGAAGATTGAAAAGATTGTTTCTGAAAATATCACAGATGTTTATAATGTAGATTTTAATAAAATATTTGAGAAGGAATTTTCGCTAAAACTTAAGACGGAGTCAAACTTTAAATCTCTAGAAAGAGAGCAAAAGATCACCTTGGGTAATTTGATTCATGCTGCTTTTGAATTGATTAAAACCAAAAGTGATATTGAAACAGCACTAGAAAAGCTTTCGGCAGAGGGCTATTTGGATGAACCGCTACGTGCTTTATTGGAACAGAAAATTCTTCAAGTGATAGAAAATGAACAAGTGGCCGAGCTTTTCTCAGAAAAAGCCTTGGTGAAAAACGAAATAGAAATATTGTCGAAAGGTCAAAACGTGCAGCGACCAGATAGGATTGTTTTTGTGGCAGACAAAGTATTTATAGTGGATTATAAAACTGGCGAAAAGACCCTTCAGCATCGCAATCAGATTCAGAATTATGGCAATTTGATAGGCCAAATGGGCTACAAAAATATCCATTTGATAATAATTTACTTGGAGCCTTTCGAAATTGTTAAAATCCCTTTGGCAGATTGAAATTAAAGAAATTGTGTTTTTTCAAAATATTATCTTCGTAAATTGCAGAGAATTTACAAAATAGATAATAAGTGTCATTTATTTCAGAGTTAAAAAAGAGAAGGACTTTCGCCATAATTTCTCACCCCGATGCCGGAAAAACCACCCTCACAGAGAAACTTTTGTTGTTTGGTGGAGCTATACAAACGGCTGGTGCGGTAAAATCTAACAAAATCAAGAAAACTGCCACTTCCGATTTTATGGAAATCGAGAAACAAAGAGGTATCTCGGTGGCTACATCGGTGATGACCTTTGAGTATGGCGGTCGCAAAATCAATATTTTGGATACGCCTGGTCACAAGGATTTTGCTGAGGATACTTATAGAACGCTCACGGCTGTGGATAGTGTTATTTTGGTGATTGACTGCGTAAAAGGCGTGGAGGAACAAACCGAAAGATTGATGGAAGTTTGCCGAATGAGAGACACACCCGTGATCGTTTTTATAAATAAAATGGACCGTGAAGGAAAAGATCCATTCGATCTTTTGGACGAATTGGAACAGAAACTTTCTATAAAAGTACGCCCTATCACATGGCCCGTAAACATGGGTTCTGATTTTAAGGGCGTGTACCATTTGCTAGAAAATCAAATGAATTACTTCAAAATAAACAAGACCAAACTTGAAGATGAAGTAAAAGAAATAGCTCTTGATTCGCCCGAACTTGATTCAAGTGTGGGTCCAAAAGACGCAGCTCAGCTTAGAGAAGATGTGGAAATGATTGAAACCATTTATGATGATTTCAACGAAGCCGACTATTTGGCGGGAAGAATTGCTCCCGTGTTTTTTGGGAGTGCGGTAAATAGTTTTGGCATTAAAGAGCTTTTGGATTCATTCTGCAAAATAAGCCCAGAGCCTATTTCAAGAAATACCAGCGTAAGATTGGTGGAGCCAACTGAAAACAAATTCACGGGTTTTGTGTTTAAAATACATGCCAACATTGATCCTAGGCACAGAGACAGAATTGCTTTTTTGAGGATTTGTTCTGGGAAATTTGAAAGAGGGAAATTTTACAAGCACGTGAGATTGGGCAAGGATGTGAGATTTTCAAATCCTTACATGTTTATGGCGGACTCAAAGAACGTGGTGGACGAGGGATTTCCTGGTGATGTCGTCGGACTTTATGATACTGGGAACTTTAAGATAGGCGATACGCTTACAGAAGGTGAAGTGTTGTATTTTACAGGTATTCCGAGCTTCTCACCAGAATTGTTCAGAGAGGTAATCAATACCGATCCTATGAAATCGAAGCAGTTGGAGAAAGGTGTTTCTCAATTGGCAGAAGAAGGTGTTGCACAGTTGTTTACCATGCAACCAGGCAACAGGAAAATCATCGGGACTGTGGGTGAACTTCAGTTTGAGGTTATTCAGCATAGGTTGTTACACGAATACGGTGCATCTTGTCGTTTTGAGGGTAAGCCTTATTCCAAAGCCTGCTGGATTACGAGTGACGACAATGAAAAGTTGAATGAATTTATGCGTTTGAAGTCGAACTATATAGCTTTGGACAAAGACGATAACCCTGTTTTCTTGGCAGAAACGGACTGGATTTTAAGAATGAACAAGGAAAATAACCCTGAGATTGAGTTTCATACAACATCGGAGTTTAAAGTTGGCAATTCTTAATCAAATGTGACATTTGTCATTTTTTAAAGTATTTGAGTAAAAGTATTTTTGTGTTTTAATTTAATATAATTGTTGATGGCTATTTTAATTTTCTTTATTTCTCATTGGTACCTATCGCTTTTTGCACAAACTTTTTTCTTGCATAGGTATGCAGCACACAAAATGTTCACGATGAGTCCTCGCATGGAAAAACTCTTCTATTGGTTGACATTCATTTTTCAAGGTTCTTCTTTTTTAAGTCCTTATGCTTACGGAGTTATGCATAGGCTTCACCATGCGTTTGCCGACACTGAGCAGGATCCACATTCTCCAAGTTTCTCCAAAAACTTGTTTGATATGATGTGGAAAACAAAAAATTATTACCAAGAAATTGTTCATAAAGTAGATACCATAGAAGCAAAATTTAAAAAGAACGTACCTCATTGGGAGTTTATGGAAAAATTGGCTGACACTTGGGTTTCAAGAATCGGTTGGGGTGTAGCTTACACTTTATTCTACTTTTACTTTGCAGAGAGCTATTGGGTGTTTTTATTGTTACCCATCCATTTTTTGATGGGCCCAGTTCATGGAGTTATCATCAATTGGTTTGCTCACAAGTATGGTTATAGAAATTACGACGTAGACGATACAGCTAAAAATCTTTTGCCAGTGGATGTTTTGATGATGGGCGAATCGTACCACAACAATCACCACAAGTTTGGCGGTAGAGCCAACTTCGGAGTAAAATGGCACGAATTTGATCCGACTTATCCCATAATTAAGATACTAGATAAGCTCAAGCTCATCAAGCTTAAGCCCAACAACGACCTCAATTATATGTAAAAAAAAGCCAGCTTGCTGGCTTTTTTTATGCTCAATTACATATTCTTTTTGTAACTTTGTTCTGAATCGAGCCTTACTCTACATGTTCAAAACATTAAAACATACTTGGCGATATTGGTATATATGTACAATCATTGGTTTGATTGTTATGTATCCAAACTTTGTCAGTGATGGACAAGGCTGGGAGTATGACAAGGAATACGGAGTTGAGATTCCAATCAAATACCAGATTCATGGAATAGATATCTCAAGGCACAACGGCCTGATAGATTGGAAAAAAATCAACGATGATAGATTAGAAAACAATCTTATCAAATTCATAATCATCAAAGCCACAGAAGGAACAGACTTGGTAGATGCCAATTTTGAGACCAATTGGGCTTCCGCAAAAAACGCTGGTTTTGTCCGAGGAGCATATCATTTTTATACGCCCTACACCGATCCTAAATTACAAGCCCTCAATTTTATTATAAATGCCAAGCACGAGAAAGGTGACTTTGTGCCGGTATTGGATTTTGAAAAAAATGGACGGACTAGAGCAGAAAGAAAAGCTCTGAGCAACAATGTAAAGATTTGGCTGGAAACTGTTGAAAAATACCTAGGTGTAAAACCAATAATTTATACCAACAAACCTATTTTTAGAGAATATATAAAAGGAAAATTGGATGAATATCCAATCTGGATTTCAGACTATTCTTCCGAAAATCTAAATAATTTCGATTGTAAAAATCTTATCCTTTGGCAGCATTCTGCTACTGGTAAAGTACCAGGCATCAAAGCCGATGTAGACTTTAATGTATTTATGGGTACACCTCATAAATTCCAAAAGTTTTTACTTTAAATTAAAAATATTACCAAAGAAAATAATTTATGTTAACATCCGTAAAGTTTGATCAGACTAAGTCATTCAAAAAACTAAAAAACCACCACAAAACAATTTCTAAAACTACCATAAAAGATTTGTTTTCTGAAGATGCAAAACGTTTCTCGAAATTTTCGCTCAAGTTTCAAGATATCCTTTTAGACTATTCTAAAAACAATATCAATGGTCGTACGATGGTCTATTTGAACGAATTGGCTGAAGAGTGCAATCTGGAAGAAGCCATTCAAAAAATGTTTGATGGAGAAGCGATCAATGCTACAGAAGGCCGTGCCGTACTGCACACGGCTCTCAGAAACAGAAGCAATACTCCAGTAATTGTCGATGGCAAAGACGTTATGCCTGATGTAAACAGAGTTTTGGCACAAATGAAGGCCTTTTCTGAAAGTGTAAGATCAGGAGAGTGGAAAGGATATACTGGAAAGAAAATAACAGACATTGTGAATATCGGTATTGGCGGTTCTGATTTAGGACCTGTAATGGTTACAGAATCATTGAAACCTTATGCCAAAAAAGGGTTGAACGTTCATTTTGTGTCGAATGTAGATGGCACGCACATTGCCGAGACCTTGAAAGGATTGAATCCTGAAACATCATTGTTCATGATTGCTTCCAAGACTTTTACCACGCAGGAAACGATGGCCAATGCACATTCGGCCAGAAATTGGTTTCTTGAAACAGCTTTAGATGTTGAATTTGTTAAAAAGCATTTTGTGGCCATTTCTACCAATGCCAAAGGTGTGTCTGAGTTTGGAATTGATACACAGAATATGTTTGAATTTTGGGATTGGGTAGGAGGTCGTTACTCACTTTGGAGTGCCATTGGTCTTTCGATAGCTTGCTATATAGGGTTTTCTAATTTCGAGGCTTTATTAGATGGTGCTCATCAAATAGATTTGCATTTTAAAAATACACCTTTGAAACGTAATGCTCCAGTTATTTTGGGCCTTTTAGGTATTTGGTACAATAACTTTTTCAATGCTCAGTCGCATGTTATTCTTCCTTATGACCAATACATGCACCGTTTTGCGGCGTATTTTCAGCAAGGAGATATGGAGTCGAACGGAAAAAGTACGGACAGAAATGGCGACGAGGTAAATTACCAAACTGGACCAGTTATTTGGGGTGAACCTGGTACAAACGGACAACACGCTTTTTATCAGTTGATTCACCAAGGGACAAAACTTATACCAGCCGATTTTATAGCTCCTGCTGTAAGTCAGAATCCGATTGGAGAACATCATAAAATGTTGATGTCCAACTTTTTTGCTCAAACTGAGGCTTTGATGAATGGAAAAACCAAAGAAGAGGTGGAAGCTGAATTTAAAAAAGCAGGTAAAAGTCAGGCAGATATAGATTTTCTAACTCCTTTCAAGGTTTTCAAAGGAAATAGGCCGACCAATTCTATTCTGGTAAAGAAACTTACTCCAAAAGTATTGGGAAGTTTGGTGGCTATGTATGAGCATAAAATATTTGTTCAGGGAATTATTTGGAATATTTTCTCATTCGATCAATGGGGAGTAGAGCTTGGAAAACAGCTTGCTAACAAGATTTATCCTGAATTGCAAGACGATGCAGAGGTTGTGTCACACGATGTTTCGACCAATAATCTTATTAATATCTACAAAAAATGGAGAAAATAGAGCCTCGGCTCTATTTTTTTTGTATTAAAGTTTCAATTATTACTGAAAAAATAAAAATTTTAAAAAATTTTGGTTATTTATTTGGAAGTATAAATTCAATAAATTAAATTTGATTCATCTTTTAAAAATAGGTATAATTGTATACTAAAATTAAAAGAGTGAATCAATCTAAAATGAACTTACGTGCCTTCTTTAACATATCATTTAAGGTAATGAAAAGAAGTTTGCTTCTTTTTATGTTCTTTACTTTCTCTGTGGCTTTGGCTCAGACCAACACTACACGAGAAAGTAAAGTCCCTTATGAAATAAAGTTTGCTGACGTAACTTTTCAGTTGAACGATGTCACAAGGTATTTATTGTCGCAAGAAGTAGCTGCAATTTCACGAAACTCCGAACTCAAAAAAGAATATTTAAGTAAACTTTCATTGGTGATTCCATCCATAGAAAGCATAGTTGAAAACGCCAACGTGCCGGCTGATTTTAAGTACTTGAGTATTTATAACAAGTTCCAAAAAAGCCTGAGTTCGACCGTTGCTTTAGAACAAGGAGTTTTTTGGTGTTTGGATATAGAAAAAGCAAAAGATGTCGATTTGATTATCGACGATAAAATAGACGAGCGTAAGCATTTATTGATGGCCACAAAAGGTGCCATGGTGTGCTTAAAGCGGAATCAAGTTCTTTACGAAAACTGGGGAAAAACGCTTTTTGCTCATATTGCAAGCCGAGAAGTTTTAAAATTCTTGGAAACAAACAGAAAGTGGTCGGGTAATTATATTGTCCTCGATTCGCCTTCATATAGTTCTTTGATACAGTTTTTGGCCTTTAAATTGGTGATGGAGTCGGAGTTTAACAGTTTTAAGATTCCAGTGCAAAGTATTGTATATGAATACAAAAACGCTGCTGGTAAGTCTCTTAATCTTATAGCTGCTGACTTGAAAATTGATCCGAAAGAGTTGTTAAAGAGTAACTTGTGGTTGAAGACCAACAGAGTTCCGGAGGGCGATGCCAATATTTTGGTATATATCCCAAGCAACAAATACAGCGAGATCAGGATGCTAGACGAGATGTCGAGGAATGTCGGAAATCAAAACATGGATTTGGGTTTTCCAGTACTCAAACCTACGCCCGAATTGAGCAAAGGTTTTGGTGGAATGTTTTACACCAGCAACAATCTCAAAGGTATTCAGGCAGAAATGTGCGACGATTTTGTAAATCTTGCCTACAAAGCCAATATCAGCAATAAGCAGTTTTTGGAGTTCAACGAGATGACCGACAAAGACTTTTTGCAGATTGGGCAAGTGTATTATATCGAATCGAAGAACGATAAGGCGGCCATTCCTCATCACATTGTAAAAAATGACGAAACGCTTTGGGATATTTCGCAACAATATGGTGTGAGACTCTCTAAGTTGCTGAAATACAACAGAATGGAAACAATTGCTAGGTTGCAAAGAGGCAGGGTCGTTTGGATGCAAGCCACTCGTCCGAAAAGTAAACCGATTGAATACATTGAGTTTCCGTTGGAAAATAAGGATGAAAAACCTGAAAGATTGAAATTTGACGATGAGTTGATTTCTCAATATGTGGAGACCAAAAAAGAAGAGGAATTGGTGGAACAAAAGCCAGTTTTGGAGCCCAAGAAGGCAGAGGTCTTGGTTGAAACTAAGCCTAAAGAAGTTTTTAAATCTGAGGTATTGACCAAAAATCAAGTAGTGCCCTTTGAAGAAACTACTATTGTACCAAAAAGCAAGGTGGTTCCAGATGAACAAACGACGGTAGTCAGAGAAGTGCCAACCACAAAAGTGAGCTCTGAAAAGCCTTTTTCTGAGGAGCTAATGGAAACCATAGATATTCCAAAGAATTATGAAAAGGGATATTTGGTGCATGAAGTTAAGAAAGGCGAGACCTTGTATCGGATTTCAGTAAACTATAAAGTGACTGTAAATCAATTGTATAAGCTCAATAACCTCAACAACAACATTATAGAGGTTGGAGATAAAATAATAGTAAGAAAATATTGAGATTGCTTTTTGTAACAATCTCATTTAAAGATAAGTAATAAGTAGTATAGATTCACTCGATAGCTGGATTAGCCTCGATCATTGATTGAGGCTAATTTTTTTTGTTGGTTTTAAAATCGATCTTAGTTATTTAAGACTGAAATTTTCATTTTTAGAATTCAAGTCTTATTCTCTGCAAAAATTCAATGAATAAGGTAATTATTCACCACATATTGGTTTCGTAATGAGTCCTAGCTGGGTCTCATGTTAGGAACTCTACATTGTAACGGATTACTGATATTGGAATACGCGTTTCTTTTAAGTTTTTTGACCTAAGAATCTGAAATACGAAAGATTCTAATTCATTTATCTCCTCATTTATCCCCTCACCAAACATAACTAACCACACTCCCTGCCTCAATTGTTTCTTTCGCTTGTTTCCCTTTTGAGCTAATCAAGAACTCAACACTTTTGTCTGAATCATTGATGACAATCAAAACGGTTTTGCCTGCAGGTGTTTTGAAGGCTACGTTGCTTAGGTTCAGAACTGTATTTGATGCAATTCTTTTGGAGTTAGTGGGTACAAATTTGGAGGCATGGCCAATGATGTAATAAGCGGCGTTTCGCTCAATCTTGCCTTTGTCGATGGTGATGGCTCCCAAACATGCCGTGCAACCGCCCTCGGTATGTGGATTCATTTGTGGGTCAATGGCCAAGTTCCATTCCAATACCGTTTTACACCAATTTCTCGTGGCTCCGATGATCAAGTTTTTAACATGCCAAGCCAAATCACCCCCAAAGTTTGAAGGATGTCCAATCCATTGCTCGGTGAAATAGAGGTTTTTGTCTGGATGAGCTTCATGCACTTCTCTGATATTCTCCACACTGCCACCGTATAAATGAAAAGCCGAACCATCAATAAATTTCCTTGCCGCTGGATCATTCAAAATCGAAATGGGATAATCAGGTCGGTCGGCATTGTGGTCATAAATGATGATTTTGGTCTTAATACCATTTTTAAAGAATGTTGGACCAAGGTTGTTTTTAATAAAATTTGCTTGTTCGTTGGGCAACATCAAAAGACTCGGGTTGTTTCCGGGGTGAAGAGGCTCATTCTGAATGGTCATGGCATCAATCACAATGCCATGTTTTTTCATTTCTTTGATGTATTTCACCAAATAATTGGCATAAACTTGATAATATTCTGGCAAAAGACTACCGCCCATTGAATTGTTATTACTTTTCATCCATGTTGGCGGACTCCATGGCGAGGCCAATATTTTTATTTTTGGGTTTATTTTTATGATTTCCTTCAAAACTGGTATCAAATCCTTTTCGTCTTCTTTGAGAGAAAAATTCTTCAAACTCAAATCTTTGCTTTCAGAATAACTGTAGGCATGGTCACTCAAATCAGATGCACCCACACTCACACGAAGGTAATTTACACCGATACTGTTTTCGGCATTCCCAAATAGTTCGTCAAGCAATTGTTTTTTGTTGCTGAGTTGGTTTATTAAAGTGGCACTTCCGCTCGTTAGGGTATAGCCAAAACCGTCCATGGTCTGAAAATTTTTGGAATCGTCCACAAAAATGGTCGGTAAGTTTTCGTGGTTTTTTGAAAAAGCCAAAGTCTGTTTTTGCTTTTCCAAAAGCTTACTTTTGTCCAATTTGGTGACCCATTTTTCTATATTTTGGCCAATAGAACTGCCAGAAGTAAGTATCAATAAAACAATAACTTTAGAGGATAAAGACTTAATATTTAATGAAAAGACGAACTTTAGTGACATTTTTTCTTGAGAAATGAGATTTTTGAAATATAATAAAAAGACAAATTAATAGAAATTTAATCAGAAATCTATTTTCCGTAAAATCAAATCCCTGTTGAGCTTGGCCCAAATTTTTTTTATTAGTCAATAATGGCGTAATTTGCAGTATATTATATAACAGACCATAATTTAGAATGAATATTCTTGGCATTTCTGCGTTTTACCACGATTCAGCAGCTTCTATAATTCAGGATGGTAAAATAATTGCCGCAGCACAAGAGGAAAGGTTTACTAGAAAAAAACACGATCCTGGTTTTCCTTCAAATGCTATCAAATTTTGCCTTGAATACAGTGGTTTAGAGTTGAAAGACCTAGACGCCATCGTATTTTATGACAAGCCTCTGTTGAAATTCGAGAGACTATTAGAAACTTACTACGCTTTTGCACCGAAAGGTTTGCGTTCGTTCATAACCTCAATTCCGGTTTGGATAAAGGAAAAAATGTTCCTGAAAAGACTCATTCATGAGGAATTGGAGCAGATTGGAACTTACGATAAGAAGAAAACGAAACTTCTTTTTCCTGAACACCACCTTTCGCATGCAGCCAGTGCTTATTATCCTTCGCCTTATGAAGATTCTGCGATTCTTACGGTAGATGGAGTAGGAGAGTGGGCCACGGTTTCTATTTGTCATGGACAAAAGGGTCAAATTAAGATATTAAAAGAGATGCGTTTCCCGCATTCTCTTGGACTTCTATATTCCGCATTTACTTACTTTTTGGGCTTTAGAGTGAATTCTGGTGAATACAAACTCATGGGTTTGGCTCCTTACGGAAATCCGCTTTCGCCTGATATCGCAAAGTATGTAGATATTATCAAGAAGGATTTAATCAGTGTTAAAGACGATGGCTCGGTTTGGTTGAATCAAGATTTCTTCGACTACGCTACAGGATTGAAAATGGTGAATGAGTCTAAATGGGAAGCTCTGTTTGGATTCAAAACCAGAAAGCCAGAGGACGAATTGGAACAACACCACTGTAATCTGGGTCTTGCGATTCAGCAAATTACCGAAGATGTAGTGGTTTTGATGGCTCAAGAAGCAAAAAGACTTACTGGATCAGAAAATATATGTTTGGCAGGCGGAGTAGCACTTAATTGTGTTTCAAACGGCAAACTTCAAAAATCAGGTGTTTTCAAAAACGTATTCATTCAGCCTGCTGCTGGTGATGCGGGCGGTGCCTTGGGTGCTGCTTTGGCTGTGAATTATATCTATTTCAAGCAAGAGCGTGTGATAGATTATAAGATGGATGCCATGAAAGGCTCGTATTTGGGACCCACCATTTCTGATTTGGAAGTAGAGTTGATGTCCAAAAAATACAAGGCCAATTATCAATATTTTGAAAATTTTGACGAACTGGCAGCCGAAACGGCCAAATTGATTTCACAGGAAAACGTAATAGGTTGGGTACAAGGCAAAATGGAGTTTGGTCCAAGAGCCTTGGGAGCAAGAAGTATTTTGGGTGATCCAAGAAGTGCTGAAATGCAGAAGAAACTTAACCTGAAAATCAAATATAGAGAATCATTCAGGCCGTTTGCACCTTCAGTTTTGGCCGAAGATGTAAGTCAGTTTTTTGATTATGATGGTATTTCGCCTTATATGTTATTGGTACATCCTGTAGCTGATGCCATCAAGAAGACTTTGCCAGAAGGATACGACGACATGAATTTGAGAGATAAATTGTATCATTTACGTTCGGAATTGCCTTCAATTACACATATTGACTTCTCAGCTAGAATTCAGACTGTGCATAGCGAAACCAATCCTCGTTATTATAAAATGATTGAGGAATTCAAGAAACTTACAGGTATGGGTGTTGTAGTAAATACCTCATTCAACGTAAGAGGTGAACCTATCGTAATGACACCAAACGATGCTTACAGGTGCTTTATGAGAACGGAAATGGACTATTTGGTAGTGGGTAATTTCTTATTCAGCAAGAAAAACCAACCTGAATGGCAAGGCACAGATAATTGGAAAGAAGAATTTGTTTTAGATTAATATAAAAGATTAAAAATATGGATTTTATTAAAGATTTATGGGGTTTTATGGCAGCTAGAAAGAAATTTTGGTTGGCTCCTTTGATTATTATTTTGCTTTTGGTAGGTATACTTATAGTTATTGGTGGAGGTTCTGCCATAGCTCCGTTTATTTACACCTTATTTTAATTCATTCTCACAAAGAGATAAATATTTTTATAGATGAAAATTGCAGATAGATTCCAATCACTTTTAGTTATAGTTGTTGGTTTCCTTGTTCTTTATTTTATTTTTCAAAGAAATTACGATTGGTATTTCTTTGAGTTTAAGAGAAATTATTTCCTTTATGCAGCAGTTGGCATTGGTGTTTCTTCGCTAATGTTTGATGCTGTAGCTGATCTGATACTGAAAGGTTGGATGAAACTAGCCGAAGTGTTGGGTTTTATAAATACCCGAATTCTAATGACTTTGGTGTTTTTTATATTTCTAACACCTTTTGCTCTTTTGCAAAGATTACTTTCAAGAAAAAACTATCTTTCGCTCAAAGACTCAGAGAAAACGGTCTTTCACACGAGAGATCATCAGTATCAACCTGAAGATTTTGACAATATTTGGTAAGAAAAAGGCCTCGTAAGAGGCCTTTTTTATTGAAATGATTGGTAGATTTCTACAATTGAATACAACAACATGACAATGCAGAGAATAGTTTTGGCGAAAATACCTGCCATTAATCCTAGAAAACTTCCTACTGCTGCTTTGAATGCTATATTGTGATTTTTGTTAGAAAGGTATTCACCAATGAATGCTCCTGCAAATGCTCCAATGAACAAGCCGAAAGGGCCAAGGAACATACCAACAAGCAAACCAATTCCAGAACCAATAGTTCCCCATTTGCTACCGCCAAATTTCTTTGTTCCCCAAATTGGAATGTAATAATCCATGACAGTGATCACGACGGTAATGACCCCAAAAGCAATGATGGTATTTTCTGAAAATTCTGCAAATCTGGAATAATGCAGCAATAATATTCCTCCAAAACTCAGTGGTGGGCCAGGCAATGGAAGTATGGCTCCTGCTAATCCAATAACAAGACAGGCGAGTCCGGAAATTAGCAAAAGGTAATCCATCTTAGGCTTCTATCAGTGTTTGGGTCTTAATTTTTCTGCTATCTAAAAATTCAGCGATTTTGTCTGTGGCGAGTTCCAATGTGTCCACTTCAGGCAAAAATACAGCTCTAAAGTGCTGTCCATCAGGATAATTAAATCCTTTGCCCGAAACCACAAAAACTTTTTGTTCTGACAATAAATCTAGGGCAAACTGCTCGTCGTTTTGAATGTCAAATTTCTTCATGTCTATTTTTGGAAAAACATAAAGAGAGCCTTTGGGCTTAACACAGGTGATGCCCGGAATATCTGTCAGTTTGTAATAAATTAAATCTCTTTGTTTTTTTAATCTGCCGCCTTCAGCCACCAAGTCGTTTATAGACTGATACCCACCGAGTGCGGTCTGAATGGCATATTGCGTAGGCACATTGGCACAAAGTCGCATTGATGCCAATAAAGTAAGTCCTTCTAAGAACGATTTTGCCTTACCTTTTGCTCCACTTGGTATCACCCAGCCACCTCTAAATCCAGCTGCACGATAATTTTTTGATAAACCTCCGAAAGTCATGAAAAACACGTCTTCAGAAAGTGTAGCCGCTGGAACATGAACGTTGCCATCGTAAAGGATTTTGTCATAAATCTCATCAGAAAATACAATGAGGTTATGTTTCTCTGCCAAAGCTACGATTTTTTTCAAAACGTCTTTTTCATACACAGCCCCAGTTGGATTGTTAGGGTTAATGATTACGATGGCTTTGGTTTTTGAGGTTATTTTGGCCGCCATGTCCTCTACATCTGGATTCCAATCGGATGCCTCGTCGCACATATAATGGACAGGTTTACCACCAGAAAGTGCTACAGCAGTAGTCCAAAGTGGGTAATCGGGAGAAGGAATGAGTATTTCGTCACCGTCGTTGAGCAATGCCTGCATACACATAACTATGAGCTCACTTACGCCATTTCCAACGAATATGTCTTCCATCTTTACATCTTTGATGCCAATCTGTTGGGTATAATGCATGATGGCCTTGCGAGCAGGGAAAATTCCCAAATGATGCGAATAGCCTTGGGCGTTGCGAAGGTTCAGAATCATGTCATGCACAATCTCGTCAGGTACATCAAATCCAAACGGAGCCGGATTGCCGATGTTAAGATTGATAATTTTCTGGCCCATAGCCTCTAACTGCTGGGCTTTTTCGAAAACCGGCCCCCTGATGGCGTAGCTAAGATTGTTTAGCCTATCGCTTTTTTTATACTCGTTTGGCATAGTATTATATCTTTTTTAAGAAACTATTAACGTTGTTTTCAACACGTTGAATGATATCTTCTGTCAAATCCTTTACAAATTTCTCGCCAGTAACTTTTTCGTACAATTCAATGTAACGATTCGAGATCTCTTCAATTTTTTCGTCTGTCATTTCAGGAATCGTCTGTCCATCTTTGCCCTGAAAATTATTCGCAATCAGCCATTCTCTTACAAATTCCTTCGACAATTGCTTTTGAGGAAGGTTGTTGTCTTGATTTTCTTGATAATTGGCATTATAGAAAAATCTTGATGAATCAGGCGTATGAATTTCGTCTATCAAGTAGATAGTGCCGTCTTTTTCTCCAAATTCGTATTTGGTATCTACCAAAATTAGTCCATTTTGAAGAGCCATTTCGGTTCCTTTTGCAAAAAGAGCCAAAGCGTATTTTTCTAAAGCTGTATATTTATCTTGTTCTACCAAGCCAAGAGCTATGATGTTTTCTCTAGAAATATCTTCGTCGTGCCCTTCATGGGCTTTGGTGGTAGGCGTAATAATTGGGCTGGGTAGTTTGTCGTTTTCTTTCAAGCCTTCAGGAAGTGAAACAGCACAAATCGTTCTTTTTCCTGACTTGTATTCTCTCCAGGCGTGTCCGGCCAAATACCCTCTAACGACCATTTCAACAGGAAAAGTCTCGCATTTTAGACCAAACGAAGCATTGGGGTCAGGCGTGGTAATTAACCAATTGGGTACAATTTCGCGAGTGGCTTCGAGATTTTTTGCGGCTATTTGATTCAAAACCTGTCCTTTGTAAGGAATTGGTCTAGGCAAAACCACATCGAAAGCCGATATTCTGTCAGAGGCTATCATAAGTACGTGATTGCCAATGGTATAGACGTCTCTTACCTTGCCACGATAAAAAGCTTTTTGATTCTTAAAATTGTAATTGGTTTCCTTAATGCTGTTCATTTTTTGTCTAAAATTTCCCTTGTTATACTTCGTAAAATGCCTTCGCCACTATTTGAATTACAAATTTCGGGTTTATTACCAATCTTTTTCTAAATTTTGCTTACTATTTTTTTTAGAGAGCAGAATTTTAACTTCTGAGTTTTTCAGATCTTCTAGTAGTTGAAGTGCTTTTTCTTTAGAAATTTTCTTAGATGTATATTCGTCGAGATCCTGTTCTTTCTTGTCAGAAGCTAAAATTTCCTGATTTTGTTTGTTTTGTTGTTGTTCTGGTGGCGGAGAACCTTTTGGTTTGTAAAGTTTACTGATTAGCTCATAATTGTATCTTGCCTGCTCCAAATCTATATTTTTTTCAATTGCTTTTTTGAAGTATTTGAGCCCAGCGGTGCTGTCGCCACGGATAATTGCCAATACACCTAGTTGGTTACAAGACTGTGAAGCCTGAAGTGCATTGGGTAAATCTTGCGTGTGTTCGTAATTTATCCGGGCATTTAGGGTATCGTTTGTAACAAAATAAGCATGTGCGGCGTCAAGTCGAAGCTCGGGCTCTATTAGCCTATTTACTTTTTCTATATCTTCAAAAACAGCAATGGATTTTTTAAAATCTCCTTTTCGAAAAGCCAAGTTAAATTCGGTTTTGAAAGTGTTTTTTTGCTCAATATTTGTGAAAAATTGAGGATTTATTAGGAAGTAGATGATATGATAAATGAATTGATACATTTAGAGCTTCAGCACATTTACGGTTAATAAAAAATCTAATATGATGAAAATCAATGCAATAAGCAAAAAATACATGTATTTGTTATACGTAACCGTCTGTTGGTTAATGGTATCAGAACTGTTTTTAACCTGATTCAGCTTTTCTATCAAGTCATTGATTTGGTTTCGTTGGTTATTTACAATAAAGTACTGTCCACCAGTTTGTTTTGATATTTCGTTTATTTGATTTATATCCAAAATACTTACTACTTCTTGGTCATTTTGGTCTTTTTTGAAACCATTCAAGGTCGGAATTTTACCCCCCATTTGTGAGCCAACACCAATTATAAACAAATTTATGTTGTTTTTCTTTATCAGGTTAAAATTTTGATTGTCAATGTTTTCAAAGTTTTCTCCGTCAGTGATGATGATTCCCACCTTTGATTGGCTTTCTTTTTTTGAGTTTAAACCAAATTTCTCAATCAATAAGTCAAAAATAGCATTGAAATCTGTTGAACCCTTTGGTAAAAGTGTAGTTTTGAGAGAAGCAATATTGTTCTTGAGATTAGCATGGTCAAAAGTCAGCGGCGTGTAAACTTGAGCTCCTGAGTTAAAAACCATTATGCCAAATTTGTCGGTGCTAAACTGGTCTACTAAGTTCGTTATTTCACTCTTTATTTTGTCCAATCTAGAGGGCTCTACATCGTTGGCGTTCATAGAAAGTGAAAGATCAAAGGCTAGATAAATATCTTTGCTAGATGAACGAGCCTCTAGCTCTGTAACACCAAAATTTGGGCCTAATAAAGCCAAACTCATAAGACCCAAATAGATACTGCGAATAATGAATTTTAACGAAGAGGAAGCAGCCGAGGTTTTAAGTTTTTTGGAGATATAGAACACCCTACCGAAATAAATAATATAAATCAGGATAAAAATTACCAGAAAAAAAACCTCGGTTTGAGAGAATTCTCTACTCCAATTCATCTATTTTTTGTTGAATGATATCAAATTGGCCATCAATCTGAAAGCACCTGGTACTCCGGCAGGAAGCTGTCTAAAGAACGAAAGACCTGTAAAAATATACGTTCCTTTGCCGTATTTGGTATATAATAAGGAGCCTTCTTGTTCGGTTTCACCCGAGTCTTTTATGCAGTAAACGCTTGTGTATTTGTCTGACCATTTTTCGGCAAAATAAAGTCCTCTTTCCTGAATCCAACCGTCGTAGTCTTTCGAGTCTATTTTGTTCGGAGTGTTCAAAATAGGGTCATTCGCTCTTAAAACTTTCATTTCTGCGTTTTCTTCAGTCACCCTACCTCTACCTATTGAAATAGGGAATGGCCCCAATTCTTTGGTTTTCACGGTTCCATAAAACGCCTGCGTTTGGTATTGTACAATGAGATTTCCACCATTTTTAACGTATTCAAACAAAGTATTTTGTGCATTTACCAACCAATCTTCTGTATTATATGCTCTTACGCCCACTATTATCGCATCATATTTTGCAAGATTTCCTTTGATGGTGGTTTCGTTTAGATTGGTTAAATCATATCCAATTTGTTTGAGAGATTCAGGTACTTCATCGCCCGCCCCAGCTATGTAGGCTATGTTTTGACCTTTTTTCAATAGGTTTATCCGGTTGGCTTTTGCAGTAGCTTCTGGAAAAACATTGAGTTCAGGAATATGTTCATACTTGACATTTTTCAAAGATTTAGAAAAAGTGCCATTAGCAGTACTTGCCAAAGCCTTTATCTCAGTTTCAGAGCTGTTATTAGGCGGCGTAACTGTAAAAAAGACTGGCTTTTCTTGATTTTTTTCAGTGAAACTTACTTCTATTTCCTTTGGTTCGTAGTTCCATCCCGCGGCCAAATTGAGTCTTACTTTCGTGGTCAAGTTTGCTACATTGCTTTTAACCATCACGCTAATCTTTTTTGGTTTGTTGTCTGCAAAAATATATACCTTCTGGTCAAGATTTAACATGATTTCTGGTCTAATTTCTAGATACTTATAAATTTCACCAAGTGATGGTTCGGTGTATTTGTATTTAATAGGATGGGTGTATTTTAAAGATTCTCCTAATATGTTTAAGCTAAACTCAGCCCAAAGAGCATCTGGAGCCATGGGTAATCCTCTGAACTTTTCTTCTTGAACTTTATAGATTCCTTTTTCTGGTTTTTCGTTTAGCCAATAAGGTTGTGTAATGGCTGCATTGGCAGGGATTTTTGTATCAACAGCAAAATCCAAGCTTTTATTGTAAGTCAATGATTTGGCCAAAACGCTATCTTTTGAGGCCGCTCCATAGATTTTAAAATTCTCAATTTTAACGTCCAAGTTGGAGCGATTCACAGCTGTGGCAAATACTTTTAAGGTTTGTCCAGGAGAAATCATGCTGGTAGCAGCATTGGCCTCACAATATATTCCTGAGCAGGCTAAAATTAAATTTAGACATTCAGATAATTTATTGGTTTTGTAAATAGACTCAGGTGTCTTTTCTATGGCTTTATACACCTCTATCAAGCTTTTTACACTTTTAGATGGGCTTTTAAAATCAAATTGAGAGAGAATTTCATCAAGTGCTTTTCCGATGGGTTCTCCACCTTGAATTCTTCTCCAGGTCATGTCTATGCCGTCAAATAAGTCTTCTTTTGCGGGTTCTCCTTTGATGTTTATCGCAAAATCATAACGTTCGTTTCTAGTCGGAGCAGATCCAAATCCTTGGCTGCGGTGCTTGCTGCGAGCTTCTGCGGCTATTTCGGAATAGGATTTTCCCAACAGAGCACTGTAGTCTGCCAACGGTAGCTTAATAAATGGCCCATCTGTAGGTTCGGCATTTGTAAAACCCCTGTTGAAAGTGTTCCAAACCAAACGTTTTGCTTGCCAAACTTTTAGGGTTTTTAATTGCTCTGGAAATTTGGCGGGGTCAGCTGCAGCGTCAAATGCCTCTGAAGAGAGTACCGCAGATGCTGAATGATGGCCGTGGCCTGCTCTTGCATCGGGAGGAAATCGATTTATGATTACGTCAGGCTGAAATTTTCGGATTTGGTACACCAAATCTTCCAATATCTTGTCTTTTCCCCAAGTTGACAAGGCCTCGTCTGTTTGTTTTGAGAAACCAAAATCGACCGCTCTGGAGAAATATTGCTCTCCACCGTCTATTTTTCTGGCTTCTAATAACTCATGCGTTCTTAGTAATCCTACATATTCTCCTTGCTCTGAGCCTATTAGGTTTTGTCCACCGTCACCTCTGGTCATAGCCATGTAAGCTGTTCTAACTTTTTTCTCTTTTGAAAGCCATGCAATCAACAAAGTATTTTCATCGTCAGGGTGAGCTGCCACATACATGGCGTTTCCAACTGTATTCAGTTTTTGAATATTTTGGTAGATTTCACTACTTGACTGTGCCTTGGGCTGTGCATTCAATATGCCCGTACAATAAAAAAGAAGACCAAGGAGACATAATTTTTTCATAAATTTGTAATAGTAATTATGTTAGAATGAAATATTGGATAGGGTTAATTTTTACGATGTTGTTTTATGTTAATGGTTTTTCTCAAAAAAAACTCACGGAGTTCTCAGAGGGAGAAATTTATATTAAAGTAAAACCACAATTTGGGAAAAAGATAAAATCTACGACCAAAACATTAAATGTAGCTACTGAGACGCCTTTTCTTTCGAACACCGTAGCAGAATCTAATATAAGTAAAGTAGAAAAACCGTTTTCAAACCTCAAAAATAAGGATTTAAACAATATCATAAGACTAAAACTCAAAGATTCCGACAAGATAGACGATATAATCGACCAACTTAAACTTGATGGTTATTACGTATATGTGGAGAAAGTGCCAGTTCGCAAAATTATCTCAACTCCTAACGACACTGACTTTGGCTCGCAATGGTCACTTGCAAAAATAAAAGCAGATCAAGCCTGGGATGTAAATCCTGGTGGAAGTCCTGTAGTGGTGGCTGTTGTGGATAACGCCATTCAGACCAACCACCCTGACTTGGCAGCCAACATGGTGGCAGGTAAAGATATGTCATCGACACCTGATACCGACCCAAATCCACCAAATGCCACTTTTTCTCATGGAACACATGTGGCGGGCATTGTTTCAGCAGTTACAAATAACGCTCTTGGAATAGCCTCGGCAGGCAACAATAAAGTGAAAATAATGCCAATAAAGGCCACACCAGATAATGGGAGTGCCAACAGTATATATTACGGTTTTGAGGGTATCGTTTGGGCTGTAGATAATGGAGCTAAAATAGTGAGTTTGTCTTGGGGTGGGCCGGGGTTTTCACAAGCGGAGCAGGATGTTATCAACTATGCCTATAACAATGGTGTGGTGGTGGTAGCGGCTGCTGGTAATGATAATAACGACGAACTCAGCTATCCTGCTGCCTATAATCATGTGATTTCGGTGGCAAGTTTAGATATTAGCGATGCCCGAAGTTCGTTCAGTTCCTATGGTAGAACAGTCGATATTTCGGCTCCCGGAAGAGGTATTTTGAGCACAATTCCATTTGGTGCCTATGCTTCTTTTAGTGGAACATCTATGGCAACACCTTTGGTTTCATCATGTTTGGCTTATATATGGTCTTGTTTTCCGACACTTACGATGGCTGAGTTAGAAAGTGTTTTGAAATCGACCGCTGATGATATTTCAGCGGTTAATCCTAGTTTTACCGGTCAGTTGGGCTCGGGAAGAGTCAATTTGTTGAATGCTGTGGCATGTTTGAATGAAAATTTAGCAAGTATAAATTTGAGTGTATCACCAAGTAGATATTTTTGTGTAGGGGACAGTGCTATCATTTCCACTTCCTTAGTGGCTGGTGTTGAGTATGTTTGGAAACGCAACGGAGTGGTTTTGCCCGATATGGATAATAGTTTTACGGCATTTCAAGACGGTAATTACACTTTAACGGTAAGCAAAGGTTTTTGTGTGAAAACTATTGAGTCCAAGCCACTCGTTTATAATGTTATTCAGGCAGCGAGCCCATCTGTTAATAGTATCGAAGATAGTTATTGCTCAGGAAAACTCGATACCCTCTTGGCATCTGCTTCGGCATGTGATTTTCCGGATTTTTACCAAAAAATATACACTGGTCCTACAGTTGGCTTTGATGGTTTTGAGCAGTCGGGTTCTGATATTTCTGTGGATTTGACCGATGCCGTAGGACTTATCGATTCTTTAGAAGTGACCATAGCTTGGCACAAAAAAGACGGTGGAGGGGCAACATCCTGTGCAACTGCCGATGGCGGTAGTGTACCTTTTAATGAAGAACTGGGTTTTAAGTTGTTATCGCCTTCAGGACAGCTTTTTGATTTAATAGGGGAGGGAACTTATGCACGAGGAACTACAAGCAGTGGTTTGGTGACTATGGTTTTTAAAAACAATGCTCCAATTGTAGGTATTACTCCAGTTTCTGGCAATTTCTCCCCTCAAACAGCATTTTCAACTCTTGTAGGCGAATTTCCAAATGGTATTTGGAAATTATTGCCCATTGATAATTCTCTTTTAGATCCCCTGTGTGTGTCTGGTTTTGGAATAAAAGTGTATACGGATGCTCATTTGGCAGTGAAAACCACTACTTGGTGGGATGCCAGTATAGGTGGAAACCTTCTTTCAAATTCTGAAGAATTGGTTAGACATAATTTGCCACTAGGTTCAAATTATTATTATGCTCAATCTCAATGTACGGGTCTGTGTCCTTCACCGAGGAAAAAGACTGAGATTTTTGTAAAAAGTACGCCTGAAATTTATGGTTTTCCTTTTGAGAATGTTTCCATAACCGTTCCACAAGCCGAGGAAATCGCGAATTCTACCAATATTCAGTTTTCAAAAAACACTCAAAATCAATATTCTGTAACGGGACAAAACGACAATAATCAAGCGTTTTCTTATCAGATTTCGACTAATGCTCCCCATGTTTCTCCTGTAAGTATTTGTGATTCTGTTGATTATGTTTTAATAGCCATGGGTTGTTCTGGTCCAGTTTTGTGGAGTACAGGTGAAATAAATGCAGGAATTATAGTCCAAAATTTGAAATCAAACCTGAATATAACAGCGGTTTGCTACCAAAACTGGAATTGTCCTGTTCCTCCGCCCACCAATTTCAGTTTCTTACGTGCCACTGAAGATAAATATGTGGATGGCGTAATTATGGCAAATTCCAACCAAAATATTTTTGCCAAAGATTTAATTTCAGTTCAGAAAATTCAGCCTGTTTCCAATGTCATTTATCGGGCTTCAGAAAGTATCATTTTAAGCCCCGGTTTTGTTGCAGAAAAAGGAAATATTTTCAAGGCTCAGATTGGCAATTGCTTCTAAACTCTTCGTACGTTCTCTTTCTGAGGGTCAAATAATTGGCTTAAATTTTTATTTTTTTAGATTTAATTGTGTTTTACTTGTTTGGTGTGTCTATCTCGTCTTAAATTTGCCAGATTTTTTTATTTAAAATTCTTAATTTAAACCGTTATTATATGAATTCAATTGTTTATTTGGTTCCATTATTCGGGGTCATTGGATTGTTGTACACAGCTTGGAAGTTCAGTTGGGTATCTCGCCAAGAAGCTGGAGACGAAAACATGCAGAGATTGTCTGGTTACATTGCAGATGGTGCCATCGCTTTCTTAAAAGCCGAATGGAGAGTATTAGCCATGTTTGCTATTCCTACGGCCATTGTATTGGCTTGGTTGGGTATGGACAAAGGCACTCCAGAAAATCCAATACATTCTTCTCCAATAATTGCTGTAGCATTTTTGATAGGAGCTATTTTTTCGGCTTTTGCAGGATATGTAGGTATGAAAGTAGCCACAAAAGCCAACGTTAGAACTGCTCACGCGGCTCGTACTTCATTGGCTAAAGCTCTTAATGTGTCATTCACAGGCGGTGCCGTTATGGGAATGGGCGTTGCAGGTTTGGCTATTTTAGGTTTAGGAGGCTTGTTCATCGCATTTTATAATATTTTCGCTCAAGGCCAAGGATTAACTTCTGAAGGCATGAGACAAGCTATCGAAGTGTTGGCTGGTTTCTCTTTGGGTGCTGAGTCTATCGCATTGTTTGCTCGTGTTGGTGGTGGTATTTATACCAAAGCTGCTGACGTAGGTGCTGACTTGGTAGGTAAAGTGGAAGCAGGAATTCCAGAGGATGACGTTAGAAACCCAGCAACAATTGCCGACAACGTGGGCGATAACGTGGGTGACGTAGCAGGTATGGGAGCTGACTTATTCGGTTCTTATGTGGCTACTATTTTAGCTACGATGGTTTTGGGACAAGAAATTAGCGTTACTGACAATTATGGTGGTTTCTCACCGGTA
This sequence comes from Lacihabitans sp. CCS-44, assembly GCF_024343735.1. Lineage (GTDB taxonomy): Bacteria > Bacteroidota > Bacteroidia > Cytophagales > Spirosomataceae > Leadbetterella. The sequence goes on along the minus strand of NZ_RJUE01000006.1, from coordinate 5,570 downwards.
TTGTTGCCGATGCTTATTGCTGGCGTAGGTTTGTTGGCTTCAATGGTAAGTACATTTTTTGTAAGAGTTAAAAACGAAACAGACTCGGTACAAAATGCTTTGAACCTAGGAAACTGGATGTCAATCGTTATTACTTTGATAGCTTCTTATTTCTTAGTGAAAGAAATTTTGCCAGAAACGCTTAATCTTAGAGGATTTGAGTTCACTTCAATGGACGTATTTTATGCCATTGTTGTAGGTTTGGTAGTAGGTACTTTGATGTCTATCATCACAGAATATTATACAGCCATGGGCAAAAGACCTGTTAATTCGATTATCGAAAAATCAGGAACAGGCCACGCTACAAACATCATCGGTGGTCTGGCAGTAGGTATGGAATCTACAGTATTACCTATTTTGGTTTTGGCTGCGGGTATCATTTTCTCTTATGCATTTGCAGGTATTTATGGTGTGTCTATAGCTGCGGCAGGTATGATGGCCACTACGGCTATGCAGTTGGCTATAGATGCTTTCGGTCCAATTGCTGATAATGCTGGCGGTATTGCTGAAATGTCTCAATTGCCTCCTGAAGTTCGTGAAAGAACGGATAATTTGGATGCCGTAGGTAACACTACAGCTGCTACTGGTAAAGGATTTGCGATTGCTTCAGCAGCTCTTACTTCTTTGGCTTTGTTCGCTGCTTTTGTTGGTATTTCGGGTATTTCAGCTATCGATATTTATAAAGCTCCAGTGTTGGCAGGTTTGTTTGTGGGTGGTATGATTCCATTTATTTTCAGTGCATTATGCATTTCTGCTGTTGGTAAAGCTGCTATGGAAATGGTGAACGAAGTTCGTCGTCAGTTCAGAGAAATTCCAGGTATAATGGAGTACAAAGCTCAGCCAGAATATGAAAAATGTGTGGAGATTTCAACAAAAGCTTCTATCAAACAAATGATATTGCCAGGAGCCATCGCTCTTTTGGTGCCAGTTTTAGTTGGTTTTGGATTTAAAGGAGTTTTCGAAACTACAAGCTCTGCTGAGATTCTTGGAGGTTTATTGGCTGGTGTTACGGTTTCAGGTGTTTTGATGGGAATTTTCCAATCAAACGCTGGTGGAGCTTGGGACAATGCTAAAAAATCTTTTGAGAAAGGCGTATTGATAGACGGAAAAACATACAAGAAAGGTTCTGAGCCGCACAAAGCCGCAGTTACTGGTGATACAGTGGGTGATCCTTTCAAAGATACTTCTGGACCTTCAATGAACATTTTGATCAAATTGATGTCAATCGTTTCTTTGGTTATTGCTCCTTATATAGCTGTTCAAAAAAGTACTGCTGTGGTTAGCGAGACAGCAACTGAGGTTGTTGCAGCAGAAACTTTGTCAAAAGAACTATCAACTGGTGTTAATCTTTCTTTTGCACAAGGAGGAATAGAAGACCAATTGATTAAGTTTGTCGAAAGCCCAGACTCGTCGGCTGGAAAAGAAAACTGGTTCAATTTTGTAAACTTGAATTTCGAAACAGGTAGCGATAAATTGGATTCAACTTCACTTTCAGAAGTAAATAACATTTCTGAAATCTTGAAAGCATTTCCAGCTGTAACCATCAAATTGGGTGGATATACAGACAATGTAGGTGCGGCAGCGTCTAATTTGGAGTTGTCATCGAAAAGAGCAGCAGCAGTGAAAGCAGCTTTGGTTGCTTTGGGTACTGATGCAACAAGATTGGAATCTGAAGGATATGGAGACCAACATCCTGCAGCATCTAACGACACAGAAGAAGGAAGAGCTCAAAACCGTAGAATTGCGGTTTCGGTTAGAAAAAAATAATTTTCGAAGAAAATAAAAAAAATAGCCGCTCAATTTTGAGTGGCTATTTTTTTAACCCTTAATTATGAACCTAGATTTCTCTATTCTACAATGGGTTTTTATGGTCTTAGCCGCCTTTATTATCGGTTTCTCTAAAGCTGGTATAAAAGGTTTGGATGTACTCAATGTGCTTTTGATGGCCGTTGTTTTTGGTGGTAAAGCTTCTACAGGAGTTATTTTGCCACTTTTATGTTTTGCTGACATCTTGGCTGTAATAATTTACAAAAGACATGTGGAATGGAAATATTTCTGGAAACTCATTCCAGCCATGATTATAGGTGTTTTATGTGGTGTTTGGTTTGGAAAAGGAATCGATGAGCAACTTTTTAAAAGAGTGATATCCGTCATTATCGTTTTGACGGTAGTCATAATGGTTTATTCCGAAAGATCAAAGAATACAAGTTTCCCTTCCAAGCTATGGTTCAGTACCGGAATGGGCCTTTTGGCGGGCTTTGTAACCATGATGGGCAATTTGGCTGGAGCTATATCAAACATTTACTTTTTGGCTTTAAAATTGGACAAAAACACCTTTATTGGTACAGCTGCCTGGATATTTTTGGTTATAAATTTTTTCAAATTACCTTTCCAAATTATTTTCTGGAACAACATCACTACACAAACTCTACTGCTCGATCTCATCGTTTTGCCTGCATTGATGATTGGCTTTTATATAGGCTTAAAACTTGTGGGTAAGGTCAACGATGCCCATTTCAGAAAGCTCGTAATGGCAATAACATTTTTAGGAGCTTTGCTGATATTATTCAAATAGTTTGACTGCAAATTGAGCAATCATAAAGTCTCTATCCTCTTTTTTTTGTAATTTAGCATCGAATACAAAAAATATGGAAGTAGGAAAATACAATACATTACAGATATTAAGGGGTACAAGCGTGGGCATGTATTTGGGCGATGATGAAGGCAACGATGTGCTTTTACCACATAAATACATTCCTGAAAATGCCCAGATTGGCGAAAGCATCGAAGTCTTTATTTACAGAGACTCAGAAGATAGGCTTATCGCAACTACTTTGAAGCCTTCAATTCTTCTAAATCAGTTCGCTATTCTTGAAGTGGTGGCAGCAACACAGTTTGGTGCTTTCCTTGACTGGGGCTTGGAAAAAGACCTTTTTGTGCCATTTAAAGAGCAAAATCATAAGCTACAAAAAGGGCAGTATGTGCCTGTTTATTTATATCTCGATGAGCAAACCGACCGCGTGGTGGCTTCTGCCAAAGTGCATAAATATTTCAAAAATCTGGATGGTGTAGATTTGGATGAAGGCCAAGAAGTAGATTTACTGGTTTTTGAAAAGACCGAATTGGGGCATAATGTGGTGGTAAATAATCTCTACAAAGGTTTGGTTTATGAAAACGAAACATTCCGTAGATTGGCTTGGGGCGATACTACCAAAGGCTACGTGAAGTTGATTAGAGACGAAGGAAAGATTGATATTTCGCTACAACCGCTAGGTTTCTTGAAGACTTTAGAACCCAATCAAAAAGCTATTTTGGACAAACTTCAACAATCGGGCGGTACCTTGAATTTGAGTGACAGTTCTGACCCCATCGAGATACAAGAAGTTTTAGAAATGAGTAAAAAAGCCTTCAAAAAGGCCATTGGCGTGCTTTATAAAGACAAAAAAATATTAATCAAAGACGATTCTATAGTCTTAAATCAAACATCTTCTGACAAATGAAAAGGTTTGTACTCTTAATCATTCTTTCGAATTTTTGTTTTATTGGTTTTTCTCAAAAAATAGATAAAACCGAAGCTGACCTGATAAAATTGGTAGAGGCCAATTATGCTGAAACCTTCAAATTATTGGAAGAAGTTGTCAATATCAATTCAGGAACGCTCAACAAAGAAGGCGTAAGGCAAGTTGGGGAAATATTCAAAAGGGAATTTGATAAGATTGGCTTTCAAACCGAATGGATTTCTTTGCCAGACTCCATGAACAGAGCAGGCCATTTTGTGGCCACAAGGAAAGGCAATAAAGGCAAAAAACTATTCTTAATTGGTCATTTAGACACTGTTTTCGAGAAATCTATGGAGTTTTCGCCTTTTACGATTGTGAATGATTCCACGGCCTCTGGTCAAGGCGTAAACGATATGAAAGGTGGAGATGTGATGATTTTGGCTTCTTTGAAGGCTTTACATCAACTCAATTTGCTGGAAGATAGGCATATAACCGTATATTTTACTGGAGATGAAGAAGAGTCCGGAAAACCGACTTCGATATCCAGGGCTGACTTTATAGAAAGAGCCAAAGCTTGCGATGTAGCCTTGGGTTATGAAACCACCGCTGGCTTTGGTATAGCCACCACGGCTAGGAGAGGAGCAAGCGGCTGGACGCTCATCGTAACTGGCAAACAAGCCCATTCCTCAGGGATTTTCAGTGAAGGTGCAGGTTATGGCTCTATTTATGAAGCTTCGCGTATTTTGAATGAATTCAGGGAAACTTTGAGTAAGGAAAAATATTTGACCTTCAATCCTGGTCAGATAGTGGGAGGTTCGTTTGTGAACTATGACGAAACCGAAGCTAAAGGCATTTCTTTGGGCAAAACCAATATCATAGCCAAACGCACTATAGTGACAGGAGATTTAAGATTTCTAACTGAAAATCAGAAGATTGTCGCTAGACAAAAAATGCAGGAGATCGTAAAAAGAAACCTGAATCAAACTTCTGCTCAAATCAGATTTAAAGACGGCATACCCTCTATGCCTCCAACCGAAGGCAACAGAAATATCATGAAAGTGCTCAGCCAAGTAAGTATCGACCTCGGCATGGGAGCCGTAAAAGAAGGCGACCCAGGCTCAAGAGGTGCAGGAGATATTAGTTATGTGGCAGATTATGTGGATTGTCTCGATGGCCTCGGTGCTTCAGGCTCAGGTGCACACACACCCACCGAAACGATGAACATCAAAGAATATCCGAAATTAATTAAAAGAAGTACTTTGTTGATTTATAGGCTTTTGAAATGATGGTTCTAAAGCTGTGCATTGCAAAGCTGTGCGAAGGATATTTCCTTCGTACGTGTGAATCGCGGCTTGTAGCCGCAGAAAAAAATATCTGAATAAGAGAATATGGAGAAAGGAGGATATCAAATACGTAATCAAAGTAAACCACATTTTATGACATTTACTGTTGTAGATTGGGTAGATATTTTTACGAGGAAGATTTATCGTGATATAGTAACTGAAAGTTTGAAATATTGTCAAAAACAAAAAGGATTAATTCTGCACGGATATGTAATTATGAGTAACCATATTCATGTAATTTTTCAAGCAGAAACTGGGAATTTGTCAGATTTAGTTAGGGATTTTAAGGTATTTACAGCAAAAAAAATACTTGAGACAATTTCAATTGGTCCGGAGAGTAGGTCAGATTGGATGTTGAAACGATTTGAATTTGCTGCAAAAAGTCAAAGCAGAAATAGCAAGTATCAATTTTGGGAATATGGTAACCATCCTGAAGAAATATTTTCTGAGAAGTTCTTCTGGACAAAGCTTAATTATATTCATATGAACCCGGTTAGGTCTGGAATTGTAACTAAAGCTTCTGATTACGTTTATTCAAGTGCATCAAATTATGTTAGAAAGGAAGGAATTATTGATGTTTGCATTGCTTCTGTTCCAATAATTGATTTTACAAAACAAAATAGTATTATTGAAATTAATGAGTGGTAAAATGCATAATGTTTCACTTCGGTCAAAGACCGAAATACAC
>NZ_RJUE01000005.1 GCF_024343735.1 Lacihabitans sp. CCS-44 | reverse complement strand
CTGCTATGATATCTATGAGTTTTGACATTTGGTGCTATTAAAGATTCAAAATTAATAGAATATAATTGAAATTGGTTTCTCCGAAAAGGTAAAACATTAAGGCTGTAAGGAATTAAAGGGCGGAGAATATCTTAATGCTCTTAATATCTAAATGTACTTAATGTTAAAAAAAGAGGGCTTCGAAATCTAAACATTAAGAGAATTAAGGGATTAAGGCCATTAAGGGACTGAAAATATCTTAATGCTCTTAATATCTAAATGTACTTAATGTTTTAAAAAGAGGGCTTCGAAATCTAAACATTAAGAGAATTAAGGGATTAAGGCCATTAAGGACTGAGAATATCTTAATGCTCTTAATATCTAAATGAACTTAATGTTAAAAAAAGAGGGCTTCGAAATCTAAACATGAAGAAAATTAAGGAATTAAGGCCATTTAGGGACTCGGAATATCTTAAGAACTAAATATTGAAAAATCACAGCCTCGCATCCACCAACGACTTATCCAAGGTGCTTTTGACATCGAATAATACGTGACTATCCGCTGCAAAATCAGCAATATTAAGCGTTTCGAAGGCTTGATGATTAACCGCGTGAATAATCAAATCATATTTTTGGTTCAATATAGGCGTCAGTCCTATGCCATATTCATGCTGCACTTCCTCGTTGTCGGCCCAAGGGTCATAAATATCTGTTTGAATACCGAAATCCTTGAGTTCGTTGTAGATATCTATTACTTTGGTATTGCGTATATCTGGGCAGTTTTCTTTGAAAGTAAAACCCAGAATCAAAGCCTTGGAATCTTTCACGTTGATGCCCTTGCTGATCATCAACTTCACCACTTTGTTGGCCACAAAAACACCCATGTTGTCATTGATACGTCGTCCTGAACCAATAAGAGCGGGATAATAACCGAGCTGCTCTGACTTATACAGCATGTAATAGGGATCTACTCCAATACAATGCCCCCCAACTAGACCCGGCTGAAACTTCAGGAAATTCCATTTGGTACCCGCAGCTTTGAGCACTTCGGTGGTATCCAAATTCATTTTCTCGAAGATAAGGGCCAGTTCGTTTACAAAAGAAATGTTTACATCTCTTTGACAGTTTTCTATGAGTTTGGCGGCCTCCGCCACTTTGATAGACGGGGCTAGATAAGTACCTGCTTCTATGATACTTCCATACAAATCATTGACAAAATCCCCGATTTCGGGCGTAGAACCTGAGGTTATTTTAAGTATTTTGGTAAGTGTATTTTTCTTGTCGCCGGGATTAATTCTTTCTGGAGAATAGCCACAGAAAAAGTCTTGGTTAAATTTTAGCCCACTGTGTTTTTCTAGGACAGGTACACAGTCGTCTTCTGTACAACCTGGATATACTGTGCTTTCATAGATAACAACATCTCCAATTTTTAGAACCTCTCCAATAGTTTTTGAAACCGAAAGCAAAGGTTTTAAATCTGGTTTTTTATAGGCATCAATAGGCGTGGGAACGGTCACGATAAAAACCCGTGTAAGGGGCTGTAATTCAGAATTGTTAATATCGGATGTAAAACTCAAGCGTTTGGCACTTCGTATTTCATCTGGTGTCTGTTCCAATGTTTTATCCAAACCTTCGGATAACTCCGCTATTCGTTGTTTGTTTATGTCAAAACCTATAGTTGAATACTTTTTCCCAAATTCAACAGCCAAAGGAAGTCCCACATACCCTAAGCCACATATTACAATCTGCAAATCCTCTTTAATCGACATTTCTAAGTATTGTTCTCAAAATTTGTCCAAAATTAGTGAATTATCCCAACATATTACCCAAAAGTATGAATAACCAAAAGGCCAAGCTGCTTATGAGAAGGGTGAGCCAGTATCTTTTTCTTTCCTTCTTTTTTTCCTTTGTATCAAGCTCTTTCCATTTTTTTATAAAGCCTTTTCTGAACATTTTAAGAAAGAAATACACACCTGAACCCAGCACACCTTGGCCAAGTAAAATGACCAAAATAGCCACTACACCATAGCCCGAACAAGCCAAGCTGCAGGCCATAACGGCTATAAAGTAAGTAAGCACCAAACTCAACAAAAACAACAAGAGGTAAAGTATTCGCTTTCCTGTATCCTTTTTGGTTTCGGAAGTATCTGCTACGGCTGTTTTTTGTTTTTCAAGGGCTTGTTGTATATGGGCATTCAACGTAGAATCTAACTTGGTGCTGTGCTCAGTAGCAGAAAGCTGTATAGAACGGCTAGGGTTTTCCAAAGTGTTGAGGTGCCCTCCCAAAGCTATACTGAGCATAAATGTGCAAAGAAAAATGATACTATTGTATCTCAACAATGGCACATACTGCTGTATTTTGGGTAAATGTTTGTACACTACCCCGAAACGCTTTTGCAAGGTAAAGACCAAAGAGAAGAGCAGCAGGCAGACTATGCCTAACTCATAAGTAGAAATAGACTGCAAAAATTCTCTGCCCATTTTGACACCCAAAACAATTTGCAGAAACTGAAAAAGGATAATGAGGCCAACGCTTAAAACTATATTTCGGGAGGCCCACTTAGAAAGCTTGAGGTTGAATTCCATTTTAATTTAAATTAAGTTCCAGAGCAAAACAAAGCATTGAATATCAATTAAATACAAAAATATTGTTTTATACTACACAAGTTTCCCAAAGAGTAAAATAAATATAAATTGTTCCTTGAATTTTCTGTGCAGTCCGTTGTAAAAATTCGATAGATAAATATTTTCTCAATGATAAAAGCCAAAATCGAATTTTTTCAGAGGATCATTGCACAGAAAGTGTTTTTTTTGATACTTTTTTTTCAAAAAAAAAGTATGCCGGCCTGGCAAGGCAACACAATGTACATAATTTCAGCTACTTTTAAAACCAAAACTTTTGCAATTATAAGTTTTGAACAACAGAATGAACATATTTTAAAAGCATTCAAATATATACAATGTTTTGAGCTTATATTCTTGATTTTTGGAACAGCCTAAAATATGGGAATCCAATTTTAAGAATTACTTTTGTAGAAAACTAAACAATATATACGATGCGTAAGGCAGAAATGATAACAGACAAGGGTACGATGTTGATAGAATTCTATGATACAGATGCTCCAATAGCTGTACAAAACTTTATAGATTTATCTAAAAAAGGGTTCTATGATGGTTTGATATTCCACAGAGTGATTCCAAATTTTATGGTGCAAGGTGGTGATCCAGATGGTACTGGAGGCGGTGGCCCAGGCTATACGATTCAGTGCGAGTTGACGGGTGAGCTACAATACCACGACAAAGGCGTACTTTCTATGGCCCACAGAGGTAGAAATACGGGTGGTTCTCAGTTTTTTATCTGTCACAACCGCACAAACACCCAACATTTGGACAGAAACCATACTTGCTTCGGTAAAGTAATTGAGGGCTTGGAAATAGTTGATTTGATTCGTCAAGGCGATAAGATACAGAAGATTACAATAATAGAAGAGGTGGCGTGACTTCGGCTTCGCTCAGCCACCGGGTTCGGCTTCGCTCAGCTAGAGGTTTGAGCTTCGATTAGCTTTCATTTCGGCTGCGTTCACTGAGCGGAGTCCAAGTGAAATGATTATTCTTAAACTACAAAGCACTTGACTCTATTCATTGAGTGGGGGGCATTGAGCTATTCGAAATGAGCCGAAGTGAAGATTCTAAGCACTAAATAAAAAACCAGCCCTAAATAATATGAGGCTGGTTTATTGGTTTTTAATTGTTGATTCTAAGCCAAAATATCTAAAATTTACTGCGGAAGTGGCTTCGGCTCCGCTCAGCCACCGGTTTGAGCTTCGCTCAGCCACCGAAAATATACTTAGTTACAGTATATTCCACAGATTTGTTTTTAAAACGCATATTTGTTTTCAGCTAAAAGTGCATCTGCGACTCTTCTTCTTGCTTCTTTGGTGTTGATTGGGTCAATTTTTGTGAAACGCTTCAAGCCCATAAGCATTACCCTCAGTTCATCGCCTTCAGCGAATGACTGTATAGCTTCACGACCTGCTTGGTTGCATTTCATTACGGAGTCTTGTAGATAAACCATGGCCATGTCTTTCTGTAATGAAACAGCCTCCTCACCTTTTATGCCGATAAGTTTTTCTACTCTTAAAAGTGCCGATTCAGATGCATAAACCTCTGTAATCATGTCCGCCACGTTCATCAATATTTCTTGCTCATGCGACAGCTTCATCATGAATTTTTGAACTGCTGCCCCAGCTATCATAAGAGCCGCTTTTTTCATGTTTTTGATAACTTTTTTCTCTGCCGCAAAAATCACATCGTCGTCATTTGAGCTGAAATCTGGAATAGACAGAATTTCTTTGCCAACCGCTGTAGCTGGTCCTAACAAATCTAGCTCACCTTTCATGGCTCTTTTGAGGTACATATCTAATATCAACATGCGGTTGATTTCGTTGGTACCTTCAAAAATCCTGTTGATTCTCGAATCTCTGTAAGCTCTTTCCATGGGAGCGTCGGCCGAATAGCCCATGCCACCGTAAACTTGAAGACCTTCGTCTGTTACATAATCTAAAGTTTCTGAACCATGAACTTTCAAAATGGCACACTCTATAGCGTATTGTTCTAAAGCTTTTAACTTGGCTTCAGCATCATTCATACCCTTCGATACAAATGTATCAATGAGGTCGTCGATGTTTTGCCCAGCTCTATAGCAGGCAGTTTCGCTCACCCAAATTTTAATGGCCATTTGAGCCAATTTGTGTTTTATGGCACCGAATCTACCGATAGAGATACCGAATTGTTTACGCTCATTGGCATAGTTGATGGCATGGTTAAGAACGCCTTTAGAACCGCCCACGGCAGCAATACCTAATTTGATACGGCCGATATTGAGGATATTTACAGCTATCTTGAAACCGTTTTCACGCGTAGAAAGTAAATTTTCAACTGGCACTAGGCAGTCGTTGAAAAATACCTGACGTGTATCAGAGCCTTTGATTCCTAGTTTTTTCTCGGGCTCATTCATCGTAATGCCGCCATGAGATTTTTCAGCTATAAAAGCTGAAAGGTTTTTATCGTCTCCAATTTTGGCAAAAACAATAAACACATCTGCAAAACCACCATTGGTGATCCACATTTTGGTGCCATTAATTTTATAATATTTGCCATCTGCAGTAAGCTCAGCCTTCGATTTTCCGCCGTTGGCATCTGAACCAAAATCTGGCTCGGTTAAGCAATATGCTGCTTTCCAAACACCTGAGGCGAGATTTGGAAGGTATCTTTGTTTTTGTTCTTCGTTTCCGTAGTAAAGTATGGGCAAGGTACCTATACCAGTGTGGGCAGATTGAGCAACAGAAAAGGAATGACCCGCACCCAAAACCTCCGCTACTAGCATAGAAGTGTTGAAGTTCATCCCAAAACCACCGTATTCTTCGGGAACCGCGGTACCCAAAAGACCCAACTCACCTGCTTTATCCATCAATGAGGATATGAGCTCAGGAGACTTGGCGTAGTCTATTTCATCCAAAATAGGCCATATCTCGGTTTTTAAGAAATCGCGACAAGTGTCAGCTATCATTTGCTGCTCCTCGTTGAATTCTTCACGGATAAATATTTGGTCTGCTGTAGAGTCTTTGATTAAAAACTCTCCCCCTTTCATTGCTTCTTTTTCTGCTACGGTTGACATATCTTTTGTAAATATTTAAAGGTCAAAAGAATAGTATGCAAGCATACTGTCGGCAAAGTAATAAAATAAAATAATGTTATGCAAGCATACTATTATTTTTTATTTAAAATTTTGATTTTTTGTCAGATGAGTTTCATGCTGAATAAATTAGAACACAGATCAAACTGACGGTTGACCGCTCTCTATTAGAATATCACAGATTATGATTTGAAAACATGTTACCTCATAGGCTTATAACAAGGACATGGCTCGGATAAATGTTAAACCCCTACGGGGTTTTGGATTAGTTAGGGAGGCTTTTTTTAATATACTCCAACCTCTCTGGGTTGCCAAATACGGATCGGGGCTGTGCAATGTTTGGATATTACAAAACCCCTGTTATGAGTTCGGCCATCTTTATTTATGCTAATTTTATTAATTTTTTTTCAAGTTTTACGTTGAAGTTTATCTCAGCTTTTAAGGCTTTGAAGACTTTTAAAATCGTGTCGATAGTTGCACTGTTAGTGCTACTTTCAAGTTTAGAAATTTGGGATTTTTGTACTCCAATAAGTTCTCCAAGTTGCTCTTGTGTCAAATTGCGTTCTTGTCGAGCCGTTTTAATCATTCTGCCCAAAACGTCCATCCGAAGTTCGTATTCGTATTCATCACGGTCGGCAGTTCCTGTCTTGCCAATGTACTTGTCTTTCATTTCGGCAAGTGAGTAGGATATATTTTCTGTTTTTGCCATTTAGTTATTTTTTATTTTTATTGTTAAAATATCTCTCTCTAATTTTTACCGCTCTGTCAATTTCGTTGGCAGGTACTTTGTCAACTTTCTTGATGAAACCGTGTGTCGCAAATACTAAAGTTTCTTTGTCGTCAGTCTTGTCCCAAAATGCAAGAAGTCTGATTTGAAGTCCTAAATATTGAGTTCTAAACTCCCAAATGTCCTTTTTTAGCTTTTTAAATAATTTTGGGTCGTTTGTCTGTTCGGCAAGGTCGATATTGTAAAACACTTTCTTAGCTGTCTTAAAGTCGAGTTCCGAAATAAACTTGTCAGCTTCTTCTAAAAATCGTGTTTCAAAATATTGCATTAAATTCCCTTTCTTTTGTTGTGTTAATTAATCTGTCAAAGATAAATTAAGTTTCTAAATATCACAACTTTATTTTTAAGATTTTTGTCGCTCCTGACTCTTTTGGCTTAATTACGACGGCTTTTTTTCATCGAATTTCTGTCCAAAATACCACTCGTTTGGAACTAAAAAGACTGATTTTTTAATTCGAATTCCCTGTCTACTTTGCTTTCTTTTCTAAAATAATAGTAAAGCCATCATTGCTTTCAAATTCTAGGATAAATCCAATACTTTTGGCTCGCATTTTCATATTGATGAGTCCAGTACCTTCAGATTTAACATTTGGTTTAAGGATTCCGTTATCCTTGATTTTGAGGGTGAAATTTCCTTTATCTTGCTTGAGGTAAATATCCACAAATGTTGCATCTGAATGTTTGCAAATATTGGTGACCGCTTCTTTAAAAATCAGATAGATATTCTGACGTTTATCAGGATTTATGAATCGCTTGGAGTCGTCAATTTCTGTTTTAAAGACATGGTTTATTTGTTTGAGATGAAAACTTTTCTCGGCAAATTCACGCATTTTGTCCACGAGATTTTCGTATTTATCCTTGCGTGAATCTATGGCCCAAACGGTATCTCGCATGCGTTCCATGGCTTCTTGGCTCATTTGGCTCAGCTCCAAAAGGTTATCCTTTAGTTGGTCTTTGGCATTAAAAGCCATCATTTGTGACTGCATGGCTAGGCCAGACAATATAGAGCCCACGTCGTCGTGCAAGTCGGAAGAAATTTTTGTCCTGATTATTTCCAAAGATTTTATACGCTTTAAACCACGCTCCACTCTAACCTGAATCAACCAATAAATCAGACAGCCCAACAATAGGAAATATAAGGAATATGCCCACCAGGTTTTCCAGAATGGCGGCTTGATGGTGAAAGAATAGCTTACCGTCTCACTCCACTTTTCACCTCCATTGCTAGCCTTGACTTTAAAGGTATAATATCCAGCCGGAAGATTACCATAAATAGCCTCAGAGCGACTGGACGACACACTCCAGGTTTTGTCTAAGCCTTCCAAAATATATTGGTAGCTGAGTTTAGCTGGTGTGTTGACATTGATTCCTGCAAACTCAAAATTAAGATAATTGTGATTATAGGCCAATTTCAAGCCCACTGGCAATGCGTTCCATTTTGATAATTCTTGAAATTCGAAGTCGCCAACACGCAAACCATTTTTCAGGGTAATGGTGGTGTCTTTCTGCCAATTGATGTTTTCATTAAACAGTTTTACTTTTGTAATTTCTACCGTGGGTTTATCCAGATCAAGTGATTCTTGGTTTGGGTCAAAAATGGTTAATCTGTCCACCATAGGTAGCCAAATTTTGCCAGCCGAATCTTCTAAAATATCAAAACGGCCTCCTCCAAAGCCCAAATAGCCTTGTTCTGAAGTGTAGTTTTTAAAATTAATAGATTTTGAAAGGGGATTTTTAGAGGCCAACTGGTCAACTACCTGAGCAGAGAGCTTACTTAGACCCTGCCGAGTATTGAACCAGAGATTACCCTTTTTGTCTTTTAATATGCCAAATGAAGTATTGTTACTGAATCTGTCTTTTTCTGTGAAATTAATAAATGTTTTATTTTTAAGGTTCAAATGCGTGATGCCATCTGCCAAGGTACTGAACCAAAAATTACCGTGTTTATCCTCCACCACACTTTCTACTACTCCGAACTTAAAGCCTTCTTTTTCGGTAAAATTTGTTAAAAATTTACCCTGAGCATCGAGTTGAGAAACGCCATTGAAAGTACAAAACCACATGTTGCCCCCACTATCTTGCCAAATCCTTACCACTTGGCTGTGCGGAAGGCCTTGTTTCGGTGAAAAATGAGTCCTCGTATTATCACTTTTATTAATTCTAATCACCTCGCCTTTATCTCTTGAACTATACCAAATATTACCCGCTTTGTCTTCGAAAACACATACGATATATGTGCCACTATCTTTGAAACTAGTAAAGGTTTTACCGCCTTTGTTGAGTTTGAACAGATTAGAATATTCTGTTCCAAACCAAACGTTTTCTTCACTATCTTCTAAAATACTGATGATATTTCTTTCAATTAAACCCTCTTTGGGGGTATAAGTATGGATTTTTTTATCTCGATAATCTATTTTCGAAACCCCTCCGTCATAAGCTCCGACCCAAATGTTTTTGTGGTGGTCAGCTACTACACTACTTATTTGAAAACCCACTAGGCCGTCTTTTTCTGTAAGATTTTGGACTAATTTGGTATATTTTATGAGTCCATTGTCTGTCCCAAACCATATATTTCCATTTTTGTCTGCCAATAAGACAAACGCCTGTACATCAGGTAAGCCTTGCGATTGAGAAATAGTAGAAATAAGATTTTGATGTTTGTCTATTTGATAAAGCCCTCCAGGCTGACCACCAAACCAAACATGGTCATTTTTGTCTATCGTCATTTTACTTGCATAGCCCTTCAGCTCTCCCGTAAAATGATGAAAATGCGTACCGTCGAATCTGCTTACGCCAGTCCACATGGCCATCCAAAGCTGACCGTCATTATCTATTTTGAGGTCATTAACAGTTACAAAAGTTAGTCCTTCGTAAAAACCATATCTGGCAAAACTTTTGAAGTCATATTTGAAAAGACCATGCTCTTGTGTTCCAAACCAAATATTGCCTTTTTTGTCCTCCACCATACTCAATATAATAGTTGAAAGTCCCTGTTTCAAGCCAAAATGGTGGAAGTTCTTACGAGCTTTATCCAACATACAAGCACCTCCGCCTGAGGTACCCAACCAAATATTGCCCTGTTTATCTTCTAATATAGACGCAATGGCATTGCTACTGAGGCCTTCGTTTGTGGTATAATTTGTAAAATATTTGCCGTCAAACTTGGTAAGGCCATCTCTGAAACCGAGCCAAATATTGCCCTCGTGGTCTTCTAAACCACAGGTGAAGAAATTATCTACCAAACCTTCCTTGCGGGTATAGTTTTCAAAAGTATGCCCGTTATATTTGGATATTCCGTTGAAACTTCCTGTCCAAATATTGCCTTTTTTGTCTTGAAACAAACTATGTACCTGACTCTCAATAAGACCCTCCTTCATACCATAAATCAGCAGGTTAAACGGATTATAATCAAGACTATGGGGTTCTTTGGCGATATTGATTTTAGGTACTCCTGCCAGTTTTGGCTTATGCATAGCGGGCTGGATGGTAGGCTTCAAAACTGAATCTTTTCCAGGTGTAAATATTTTTGGCTCGCCTGCCTTTACGGTCTGCCAAGTGATAGGCCTTTTTTGTTCAGCAATTGGGCTAGAGGAAGGTTTTCCGACTGGAATAGTTTCTGTTTTGCCCATTGGAGTATTTTCTGGCTTTGGCATTGTATCCAATGCAATTACCCGTCCGATGGCGGGCATGATTTTCAAGCCAGATGTAATATCCGTTTGTTTTTGACTACAGGAAAAGATGAATATGACAATAAATATTGCTAGTTGTAGTATTGAAGTTTTACGAAAGTCTTGTTTTTCCAATTTTCAAAAGATAGATTTTTACTAATTTTTTTCATCCAATATGACCTTTCATGTATTTGGTAATGGCCTCGGTCTTATTATTGACATGCAGCACTTTATACATTTTTTTTATGTGCGACCTTACGGTTTCTACAGATATAAAAAGATCCTCAGAAATGGCCTGATAACTTTTGCCATCTACCAATTTTTGTAAAATCTCCTTTTGCCTATCTGAAAGAATGGTGGCCTTGCTTACTCTACCTCCCATGAGGTGATTGATGATTTCGCGAGCAATAGTGGGCGACATGTATGAGCCTCCGTTTACTACAATACGTATGGCATCTACTATCTCTGAAAGGCTAGCTTTTTTAGAAACATACGAACAAGCACCCGAACAAAGAGCCTTCAATATGATGTCTTCTTCCTCATAATTGGATAGGATGATGACGTTTAAGAAGGACATTTTTTCTAACAAAATAGGAAGTGCGTCTAAGCCAGAAATACCCGGCAGACCAATATCTAACAACAATATATCTGAAATTTTCTTAGGGTTAGCTTCAAAATCAAGAAGAAAAGACTCAGCAGAACCATGAATCATAACGAGCTCAAACTCCTCGTGGAATTCTATAAACTTTGATACATTTTCTCTGATGACTTTGTTGTCTTCTATTAAACTTACTCTGGTCTTTTCCATGGCTATGTTTTATACAAAAATAGAAAGAATACAATTGAAAACCTATCACCCTGTGAGGTGATAATCAAGCAATAAGCAAAAAGCATTTCACCTTGTAGGGTGATTTTTTTTTATTATATTTATAATGAATTTTGTAGGATAATAATTGAACCATGAAAACACCTAAAATACTAAACGAACTCAGCCGCGACAACATCTGTTACTTCGAGTCAGCCAGCAATTACACTTTTTTACATCTGAAAGGAGGCTCCAGAATACTATCGGGTTATACAATCAAGCATTTTCAAGAAATACTCAGCAGTGAGTATTTTGTGCGAATCAACCGATCCAAATTTATCAATATTGCTTTTATCAGAAAAACGGTCCTACAAAATAATGCCTACGCAGTGCAACTGAAAAACGGCCAAAAAATTAATATTTCGAGGCGAAGACTGGAGAAGATAAAAGTAGGGTTTCCAAATCTTTTTGACCCAATTTCTCAATCTAAAACGGCAATTGATTGATATTTAAAATTTGACCTTAACATGAAAAAATTATTTTTGTTTTTAACATTATTTTTAACTCACCATAAGTCATTCTCAAAAGTTTACTTCGTTTCGAGCATTATCAACGGTAGCAATGTGGTACCTTCAAGTAATAGCTTGGCCTCAGCTCAAATCCTTGGCACATTAATAGATGACACAAGGCAGATGAATTTTACCGTAGCTTATAACGGAATTAGCTCTGCCATTACTTCTATCACTATTAATACAGGAATTGATATAAGTACAGGGCCTGTATTGTTCAATTTAGCCACGGGTGCCAGCCCAATTTCAAACTCCATTACCCTTACCAATGAACAAGTAAAACTTTTACTTGACAACAAACTTTACATTCAATTTAACACGGCCAGTAATACGGGAGGCGAAATTCGCGGGCAAATAGGCGGTGTAGAATTATATCCGCAAGCCTGGAAGTCAGAATTTGCCAATTTGAAAAAACATGCTTTCAACGATTCACAGTTTACCGGAGGCCTTCAAGCCAAGCCATTTGTAAGAAAAGGCCCAAGCCCTAGTAATCCCTTTGTGTATGTGGCAGAAGCTCAAAGTGGTATTTATAATGACGGCAACTCCATGTCGACATTTAACAATAGTGACAATATCACCTTATATTTGAAATCCAATAATGTGCGGATGATTGCCGCCGATTGTTTCATCACAGACGTCAATGCCCAAGTCCAAGCGGGCAATGTGGCGGTTTCGGCATTTACCAATTTGGGGAGATTCGTACAATGGCAAACTACGGATACCAGCCAGTTTATAGGGCTTAGAACCCAGTCTGAGCATGAGTTTTTTGTTCAACTTAACATAGCAAAAACTAGTATTTCGAGTCATTTTGTAACTGTCGATAACCTAATATTAGCTCAAGATTACGATCATAATATAGCTTTAGATTTTGACAATGATTTCGCTTTTGTATCTCCATTTTTTGGAAACTTCAACTACAATGATCCATTTACAGTTGAATTTTGGATAAAAGCCGCCACCCAATCTCATTCTCAACCCTATAGCGATATTGTGGATAGATACATTGCTGACCAACCCTTTTCTTTCTTGGTACAAATAGGCAATACCGCCAACCCTGGGAGAATAGTATTGTCGAGAAAAGATATTTCGAATAATAATCCTACCCTGATTTCGAGCAACAGTATCGATGATCAAAACTGGCATCATGTGGCTATGGTGAGAAATGCCAATGATTCCTTACTGCTTTATATTGATGGGTATTTAGATGGTAAAATATTGGATAATACCAATGACTTTACTCAAAACAGCTCGGGTTTATTTCTTGGCGGGGGTGCCCAAAACTCTAACTTTTTCAAAGGGACCTTAGACGAGTTTAGGCTATGGACCAAGGCCAAAACCCTGACCGAAATACGGAACGAAATGTATTGTAAAAATCCGCAAACTACTGATTTACAAGCTTTTTTTGATTTTGATCAAGGAGAAACCTCTGGGAATAATTTAAATGTAACTCAACTGAAAAATCGGGCCAATATTTATGGCAATGCTACGATGAGCAATTTTGCCAAAACTGGTTCAATCTCAAACTTTGTAAATGGCCAGATTCGCTACGTAGATGCCAACATGGCTTCGGAAGTACAAGACGGAAGAACCTGGACCACGGCCTATCCTCTATTACAAACAATACTTCACGAATACTCAAGCCCCTGCAACGACCTCGCCGAAGTATGGGTGGCCGATGGTGTGTATATGCCTGGATTCTCGAATGAAGATAGATACAATAGTTTTGAGATACCCTCGGGCATGAAATTGTATGGTGGGTTTGTTGGAAATGAACTTAGTATTTTGGATAGAGATATGTCGAAAATCCATACCGACAATCTCAGCAGATTGAGTGGAGATACTTATTTTAACGATAGCCCATTGGATTTCTCAACAGACAAAGCCGACAACAGCTACACCGTAGTAAAAATCGAAAACGCTCAAGATGTGCTACTAGATGGGTTTGGAATATCGGGAGGTTTTAGTGATGAACTGGAAACGGGCTCATTTAGCCCTGGGGGTCTGAGTGTGAACTCTTCAAATCCTACTTTGAGAAACCTAAAAATCGTAGAAAATTTCGGTGGGATTGGAGGCCTAAGTTTAAATAATTCAGATGCAAAAATTGAAAATACGGTATTTGCTGGCAATAAATCCAACTTCATGGCGAGTGCAGTTTGGATTCGCACCGATCAAGGTAACTTCGTCCCCAAATTTTACAATTGCCTTTTCTCCGGCAATATGGCAACTGTAAGCATCAACCCCACTACTATTTACAACCGAGCTGAAGACTTTAATGGTGCACCCTCCAACCCTGAATTCTACAATTGCTCAATCGTAAATAACGCTGGGTTGGGATATAATGAAGAAGGGTACCATACTAGCCCACTTTTCAAGAATACTGTGGTTCATGGCAATTCTTCCTCAGGGATTCGCCATGCTTCTACATTTGGACTACCCATTACGGGGTATAGCTTAGTAGAAGAATTTCCTGCAAGCGGGGTGGGAAATTTGGATGGAACCACAGTAAACCCACAGTTTATTAACCCAATACCACATGCATCAGCCCCAACCTTAGCTGGTGATTATAGGTTGAAATGGTGCTCGAAATTGATTGACGCAGGTGGCCCCTACAATATTCATAGGCAAGATCTTGACCTAAGAAGCCGATATTTTGTCAAATCTGATATTGGAGCATACGAATACCTGGGAAATGCCCCTTTCAACTCCCCAACTATCGATTTCGGCAATGGAGCTTTGGACTTTCCCTATGGTGTAGGTACCACCTCCTCACATATAATTTCGGCCAATAAAGTATGGGCACCGGCAGGCACAGTGATATTCGAGGCACCGAATTCTATAACACTCAATCCTGGCTTTGAAGCCAAAGGGCTTGGTAATTATTTTGAGGCTAAGGTTTTGCCCAATATGGGCTGTGTGAATTAATTATAGAGATTTGAAAATCAGTATTTTGATATGAAAAAATTGTTGTTTATATTGTTTCTTCCGATTTTATTAAAGGCTCAATTTGAAACTTTCACTCAGTCCAATGTTGATAATTTCCACTTAATTGGTGGCTATACTTACGTACAAAATACATTTTCGAATGGTGATCAATCTAATCCATTTGTAGTCTCGGGGCCTTATCCTCAAAATAGCTTCACCTATGTAGTTTCTGCAAACGGTGGTGTCAAAAATGTTAACAATAGTATTTCAACAGCGACCGTTTCTACCGACATTACTATAGATTTTAAAGGAAATAATGTGAGGCGGTTTGGATGTAGGGCCATACCCGTTTTGTTTTCAAACCCAATTTTTGGCAATTTTGATGAAATACGCTTAACTGCTACTTCCAATCACGGAAATGTGCAATATCAACAAGGTAGTGTAAACAACGTTTTCGTAGGGTTTAGAGTTACTGGTGAAAACGAATACATCACCAAAATAGTAGCCAGTTTCTACGGACCTTTTCTAAACCCTTCGGGTGTGGCAGCTATTTCGCTTAAAAACATTGTGGTAGGTGATGATAAAAAGCAAAACGTGGCCCTAAATTTTGATGGATTTGATGATTACGTAGAAGCACCAAGTGCTGTGGGAAATTTTGCAAGCAATGCCAATTTTACTGTTAGTTGTTGGATAAAACCTAATGTAAACCAACCAAGCTCAGCTGTGAATGCTGATGAAAACGATATCATTAGTAAATGGGCAGGCCTTGGTACAGGATCAAATAATAACTATCCATTTGTAATAAGATATTTGAATGAATCTCGGGCCAATATTAGTGAAAGAGGAAGAATATTAGTAGGACAATGGGATGGAACTAATTGGCCTACAATTACCTCTAGCACTGCTGTCAATGACGGCAAATGGCATCATGTGGCATTCGTAAAATCAAATTCAACATTAAAATTATATATTGATGGGGTACAAGAGGGTGGAGATGTCAGCGACATTGCTTCAAACACAACTATAAATACCACTCCCCTTCAATTTGGAAGAAGGGGAAATGGGCAAAATTATTTTAGGGGTGAAATAGACGAAGTCAGGGTTTGGATAGATGCCAAAAGCCAATCGACGATTCAAACTGATATGTATTGTAAAAACCCCAATACTACCAATTTACAGGCGGCTTACGATTTTGGGAATGGTAGCCCCAATGGCAATAATGCTTTGATAGACAAGGTAAAGGACATTAGCACTTTGCTAAATTCATATGATGGTACACTTTCTAATGGCTTTAACCTCACAGGCGATGTTTCCAATTTTGTGACGGGTCAGGTGAAATATGTAAAACTCAATGGGGCCTTTTCTGGTGGTAATGGCAGTTCTTGGGCTAGCCCATTAATTTATTTACAAGATGCATTGGTAGCTAAGCCATGTAATGATTTGTTCGAAGTGTACGTGTCGGCAGGTCTAACCGAACCAGATGATCGAATTTCGATATTTGGAACAGAAACCCTTCCACAGGAAAAAGACAAAGGATTGATCGGAATTTCAAGTATAAACGACGTGTTCAATATTCCTTCTGGAACGCAAATTTATGGAGGATTTGCTGGCAATGAAAAAAACATCAATGAGCGAGATCCGAAAGAAATCCATGGGGCAAATCAAACCATCCTTTCGGGAGATCTAAGTCATAATGACAGTCAATTCTTATTTACTTCAAATAGGCTTGAAAACTCAAATGATATTGTAAAAATTGAAAATTCGAATTACACCATTTTCGACGGTTTTTTGATAAAAGGCGGAAATTCGACAGGCCTAAGAGTGAACAACTCCTATGATATTAAAATAAACAACTGCAGATTTATTGACAATTATGCCTTTGAAGGAGCAATGTTTTTAAATACTAGCTCGGTAAATGTATCAAATTCATTAATGGGAGGTAATGGCTCTTCCGGGGTAGTAAATAATGTTTCTTCTAACAATAATAGCACATTTCAAAATTGCCTAGTTACCAACAATGCTGGCGGAGGTTTTACCAATCAGAGCAGTGCGATTCAGCCCAACAATGTAAATTTCATAAACTGCACTATTGCCTCAAATCTAAGTATCGGGATGGCGAATATTACCTCAAATGGGAACGCTCACATTAATGCCAATATCAAAAATACCATTATATATCACAATGGTGAAGGTATAAACTCATCAGGTAGTGGTACTTTTTTTAACAACCCTTCTTACAGCTTTATCCAAGGTGTCAGCTCGGGGTATAATATGATAGATGGCACCGTCTATGAGCCTAAGTTTGTAAATCCTATTTCTGTTTCGAATTTAACGACTTCAGGTATAGGCAACTACCGCCTCAAATGGTGCAGTAAGGCCATTGATGCAGGTACCGCGGATGGCATCAACCCCTTGGATCTAGACCAAAAAGGTAGAGCTTTCAATGGAGCACCTGACATGGGAGCCTATGAGTTTTATGGCAATACACCCAACTCTCAACCCGATAATCACATTACGGGTTTGATAAACTCCTCTACTTACCTTGGTACTGCCAATCAAACACTTACTAGCGATGCCAAAATTCTTGCTCCAGCTGCTGTAATTGACTTCAACGCGGCCAATAGCATCACGCTCAACCCTGGCTTTGAAGTACGAGGCATAGGTCAATACTTTAGGGCTCAAATTGGTGGAAATGTGGGGTGCGAGAACAATTAAAATTTCTTTATAGTATAGAAATATCATTATACAAAAATAGCCATGACGAAGAATTTAGTTTTAGTTTTCATGTTAACATTCTCAATAATAGCCAAAGGCCAGATAACTTCTTACACCTCGGCTTCCATGCAGGATTTTTATGCCTTGGGTGGTTTTTCTTATACCGAACTTGACTTCCCAACGGCTGTAACCCTTTTACCGAATCCATACGTAAGGTCTGGGCCTTCGCCAAATAATGACTTCACTTTTGTGGCGTCCTCACCTTTAGGCATAGTTGGTAATTTCGGTAGATTAACAAGCTATGCCTCTGGTCAATCCATCACATTAGCATTTAAAGGTAGTAACGTAAGAAAAATGAGGGCTTTTGTTCGCCCTGAAGATGGAAATGGCGTTCCTCAGGATGGCGTTTCCATAAATATTATAGCGGTATCAAATTTGGGCAATGTTAGCAATGTAAACTTAACTTATTCAGCATTAAACGCTTCCGTTGGTTTTAAGGTAAATAACCCCAACGAATACTTAACTGCTGTAATTTTTGCTGCCCCTTCTAATATTGGTCATTTCACTACATTAGACAATATCATGATTGGAGATGATAAACCGCAAAACGTAGCCCTCGATTTTGATGGCATTAATGACCATGTCGAAATTCCCTCAACAGTAGGTAATTTTACATCTGGACAAGATTTTACGGTTACAGCTGGTTAAGAGTTTCCTCAACTGAAAACCAGGCCAACTTAACAAATACTGATAACGATATTTTGGAAAAATGGGATGGAACTAGTAACAGTTATCCGTTTGTTATTCGCTATCTCAACGAACACATCAACAATCAAAATGCGGGAAACGTTGGTAAAATAAGGGTTGCCCGGTATGATGGGACAAGCAACCCAAGCATTACCTCGGGTATTTCTATCAAAGATGGCAAATGGCATCATATTGCATTTATAAGGAGTGCTGGGGTTCTTCAGCTGCGTATCGACGGAGTTTCCGACGGCACATTAAACGATAATACCAATCAAACCCAAAATAATTCTTTGTTATATATAGGCAGTCGGGGAAATATAAATCATTTCAAAGGTGAAATAGATGAGGTCAGGATTTGGTCGGTCGGAAAAACAAACACAGAGAGTAACGAAGAAAGATTTTGTAAAGTCCCTAATACAGCCAATCTGCAAGCTGCCTATAACTTCAGCGAAGGCGTGCCTCATGGCAATAATTCCGTACTCATTACCAAGGTAAATAGCCTTGTAAATAATACTACAAACTCTGGCACTCTGAGCAATTTTGCTAATGTTGGAGATGTTTCCAATTTTGTAAATGGTCAAATTATATATGTAGATGAGTTTGGTTTAAGTCCAGGCCCTATTGGTTACACATGGCCAAGTGCCTTTAAGAATATCGCTGATGGACTGGCCTTGTTGCCCACTGCCTATACCTGTGATGACCTATTATTTGATATTCATGTGGCCAGAGGAACCTACAAACCTCATCCAACTTCGACTATCCTATCGCATAATTTTCCAAAAGGTTTAAAAGTATATGGAGGTTTTAGTTCTACAGAGAAGAGCATAAATTATAGAAATATGGCCTTGATTCATACCACAAATAGCAGTGTACTTTCAGGCGATTTAACAGACAACGATACGCCTTTCAATTTTGATGCAACTCGCAATACAAATTCTCAAATAGTAGCAAAGATTGACGCAAATAATGTAGTTCTTGATGGATTTACAATTAAAGGTGGTTCTGACCATGGATTCCGAATTCAAAACAGTAATGCCATTTTAAAAAATTTGAGAATAGTCGATAACGGTTCCCCACTATCCAACCATACTTTTGGAGCGATAGCCATAAGTAACTCTACGCCTTTTATTCGTAATTCTAAAATAAGCGGAAATGGCACTACTGGAATCTATATAGTCAATTCCAAACCTGAAATTACCAATAGCTTGATAAGCAACAATAAGTTCGATGGAATTCAGCAAGGACAAAGTGTATCAAATCTAAGCAATCAATTGAGACTAGTAAACTGTACCATCGCAGCCAATGGTAATAATGGAATTAATAGCCTTGCTCAATTTATGGGTTCAATAACTAATATCCTTACCAATACGATTCTATTTTATAATAATAATTATATATCGTCAAATGGAGCTGTAACTAATCTTATTTCAAATAGTTTGGTGCAAAGTGTTACTGGCGGTTTAAATAATTTAAATGGTACTACCGTGGTACCACATTTTAGAAACCCTGTGCTTTTTTCGGTAGTGACTGATGGAGGAGATTATCGCCTTAAATGGTGTAGCCTTGCCATCAATGCTGGTACCAACACAGGCATCAGCCCATTAGATTTAGACCTGAAACGCAGGAATTTCGAAAACATAGCTGACATGGGAGCGTATGAGTTTACTGGGAATACACCTTCGCAAGCGAATAACAGTACTATCTCAGGTACAATAGATTCCCCCACCTATACGGGAGGAGCAATACAGACTATAACTAGCGATGCCAAAATCCTCGCACCCGGAGGAGCCATAGATTTCAAAGTACCCAACAGCATTACCCTAAACCCAGGCTTCGAAGCAAGAGGAATGAGTAATTATTTTAAGGCGGAGATTGGGGCAAATGTGGGATGTGTGAATCCGTGAAAATCCGTGTTTGCGAAATTATCCGTGTTCCAAAATGTCCATAAATTAACGCATGGATGTTATACATTCAAAAAATATCTGGTATGCTTTAGCTCACCAGTTTTTGTAAGGGCTTCCAATTGCACTAGTTCTTGCAAGTCTCTCGTTGCTGTGGCAGAAGAAGTACCGCTTATGGATTGGTAATTAGCAGCACTGAGTCCGCCCTTAAAACCATCTATTCCTTCCTCAAAAATGCAAAGCAAAACTTTGGTTTGGCGTTCGTTCAGTTGCTCCTTGAATTTGATAAAAAACTTACTTTTTGCAACCAAAAAGTCTATTAATTTGATGGTGTATTGCTGAGAATCAAGCATTGTTTTAGAGAAAAACAATAACCATTTATCAATATTGAGGCTGTGATTACTTGATTGTAGGGCATCGTAATATTCTTTTTTATGAGAATCAATAATTTTGGCAAACGAATTAAGAGCTGGGGAATTCATTTTTTGAGAAATCACTTTTTCAACCAATGCCCTACCGATTCTGCCATTCCCGTCTTCAAATGGATGGATAATTTCAAAAAGCAAATGTACGATTCCCGCCAAAATGAGCGTAGAATCTATGTTTTTTTTAGAAATTTCGGCTTCATACCACACTATAAAATTCTCCATGAGTTCATAAACCTGCTCGGATGGAGGAGCCTCATAATAAACCTTGGGAGAAGAAAGATTTCCAGAGACAATTTGCATCGGTTCTGCATGGGTTCGATAATTTGCAATGGTTTCGATATCACGCCGACCATTCATTAGCATTTCGTGCCAGCTAAAAAGCATTTTATGGCTGAGAGCTTTATCAAAGTTCAGGTAAACATCCACCATCATTTCGGCAATGCCGGCTTCGTTGGCTTGAACCTTTCGGTTATCTGTTTTGAGACCAAGGTGCTTTCTGATTGAACTCTGCACTGACTCTCGCTTTAGTATTTCGCCCTCGATATTTGACGTCGAAAGAGCTTCTTGGGTTAGGATTTCAATTTTTAAATTCTCTAGATTGTCGGACTCCAAATGCCTTAAAGTACCAATAATGATTCCAGTATTACGGTGAAATTCCTTTTCAAATTCAAAGAAAAATGAAGTGTTATATTCGAAATTAGGAAAATCTATATTTTGCCAAACCCACTGCATGAGCTATAAATATTCGTTTTATAACTCAAATATAGTAATTTTTTGATTTATAAAATGACTTTATATAAATCAATTAGCGAAAAATTCATTTGATTCAACTGGAAACATTTTGCGTTTAGTACGTTTTTGGCAGGTTTTATCCAATAATATTAACAAAAGCACACTAAGCGATTTCAAAAAAAAAAATAAAAGTAGGTTTGGCTCACTCCTTTTCCAATTTTTCCACAAACCTCGTAAACTCCTCCACAAACTTATTATAATATTCCCCAGTACCTGGCCCGCTAAATCCTGTATGTATTTGGCGGACAATACCTTTCTTGTCGATGATGATGGTGGTAGGGAAACTGATGATTTTGTTCAACATTGGCAGTTTGTCAGATGCATCGGCTTTGTCGTTTTTACCGGCTAAGAGTATCGGATAAGTTACGCCAAATCTGGTTTTGAGTCTTTGTATTTTAGGATTTACAAACGATGGCTCCAGCGATTTCTCGAAAGCCAAACCGATTATTTCTATTGAAGGGTTTTTCTTTTTGAATTCGGCCAAGAAACTGGTTTCATCCATGCAGTTGGGACACCACGAGCCTAATATCTGTACTATGGTTACTTTGTTTTTATATCTTTCGTCTTTGATAGAAATCATTTTTCCAGTTTCATCAGGGAAACTAAAATCTATACTATTGAAACCTAGCTTTAAGAAAGTCAGGCTGTTGGCATCGGGCAGGGCGGCTTTCTCATTTTTTATACCTGACCATTTTTCAGTGCCTTTCATACTGTAGCAGAATGTGCCACCGCTGAGGCTATCGCCATTAATTTTGGCAATAAATAGATATACATGATTGCCATCAAAACAAGTTAGTTTTAGGCTATCGCCTACCACATTACCGTCTAAATATCTATAGTCGCCTGTTGTGGTTAGAAATGTTCCTTTTACTTTATTGTTTTTTTGTTCGAAAATACCCACGGCTTCATAAGTACTTTTTCCGTCATTAAAAGTTATGGCATATTTTTTAGACAATGCCTGGCTTTCTTTGCCATTTGCAAACCTAAATCTCTGGCCCCATTTTGCAGTAAATTCGCCTTCTCTGTTGTCCAAATTTGCCATTTTTTTTCGAAAAACACCTTTCATGGTTTCTCCGTCCACTTTGGCGATTATCTCGGCATCAAACAGTTCCATTTTAAGATGCAGGGAGTCGTTTTTGTAAAATAAAGTATCAAAAGCCAGCTTTTCGTCGGCATTGATGGCATAGGCTCGGTTGTTTTCTATCAGTATATGAAAAGGCAAAACACCAGCAACAGTGGGTATTTCGGCACGCCAAGTGCCTTGTTTAGCTTCTTGTGGTTTTGGGAAGGAGAAGAATAAAATTCCGCTCAGGAGTAAAAATATGCTTAGCATTGCTGATTTTCTAGTATATAAATGTAAAATGCAGAAAACTTATAAAAAGTTTAAAATTGGCAAGAATTGGTTTTTTCTCGAAACATTAATTTTCTTAATTTTCTTAATGTTTTGGCCTTTAATCCGCTTTTTTTAACATTAAGTTCATTTAGATATTCTCAGCTACTTAATTATCTTAATGTTTAGATTTCGAAGCCCCATTTTTAAAACATTAAGTACATTTAGACATGAAGAGCATTAAGATATTCTCAGCCCCTTAATGTTTAAGCTTTGAAGTTTTTTTACCACAGATTGCACAGAGTTTTGCACAGAACTACACAGAGTTCATTTACCTCGATGCATTTTGCCTAAATGCCTCAGTGCCTCTTACTTAAATGCCTTTGTGCCTCAATGCCTTTTGCCTAAATGCCTTTGAGCCTAAATGCCTTTACAAAAAACCTCACTTAGGTGCAGTACTGTCATAAATCAGCTTACCATCTGCACTGTATTCCTGCATCACAAAAGGCTCGGAATTATCAAAAATATCCTTTGGGTGCTGTGTTACTTTCTTGCGGCGGTTTCCTCCTGGATAAAACTCCACCCAACGGCCAACCTTCTTGCCTTCGTCGTAATGGCCCTCTTCGGCAGTAGTGCCATCTTCATGAAATTTCCAGTAAGCACCTGTTATTTTGCCGTAGATTTTCGGCACTATTTCCTTGATTTTAGTAGTATCTATACCGTAGTAACTTATCTCTGATTCTTGGTAAAAGCCTTTGTTATAAACTTCCTTATTGAGCAAATTGAAATCTTTATCATACTCCATCCATCTGCCATGCTTTGCTCCCAAATAATAATACCCTTCTCTGGCTAAGCTTTCGCCTTTGTATTCTTTAAAGGGGCCATGTAATAAGCTGTTGGTTTTGGTGTCTCTGGTAAGGGCTTCCACAAACTTTTTGTTTTTTTCATCAAACCAAGTTAACGTTCTCAGGTACGGACTGGGTTTTTGATAATTTTTCAAAACATAAAACTCCTGATATAAAAGTCGACTACCAGATCCTCTTTTAAAAACTCTTTTATCTATCGCAATTTTCTCAAAACTCTTACCATCAAAAACTTCGGCTTTTGCTTTTTCTATGGCCTTTTTTGCTTTCTTGCTTTTGGCTTTTACGTCGCTTGACAGATTAGGAATCGTTTCATTCAAGAATTTTTTGGCGTCTTCTACTGAGCTTATCTTGTTGTCGCCGGGTAGGTTTATTTTTGCTTTTGGCAAATCTACATCAACTGGTATGGTGTCTTCTATACGCTCCTCCAAAGTCATTTTTTTCCGGTCCGTTTTTCTTTCCGCTTTAGTTTTGGGCTTCGGGATGATATCCTGAGCCAAGACAAAAGACGAAAATCCTGCAATTAAAATGTATATGAAAAGAATTCGTTTCATTATAAGATACCTGTGTAGTACTTTTGTGAGCAATTTGAATTTTCAAAACGTAAATTTCAACAAAAAATTGGAAATATCCGATAAAATATATGTAGCTGGCCACAACGGAATGGTGGGCTCGGCCATAGTTAGGAAACTGAAAAGCCTAGGTTTTACAAATTTCTTGCTAAAAACTTCTAAAGAATTAGACCTTAGAAACCAAACTGAAGTTTTCGAATTTTTGAAAGCCGAAAAACCTGATTATGTATTTTTAGCTGCTGCAAAAGTGGGTGGAATAGTAGCCAATAATACCTACAGAGGTCAGTTTTTATACGAAAACCTACAGATTCAAAATAACGTCATTCATGGTTCCTATTTGGCTGGCGTTAAGAAACTGATGTTTTTGGGCTCGTCATGTATCTACCCAAAATTGGCTCCGCAACCTTTGAAAGAAGACTATCTTTTGACAGGTCTTTTAGAACCCACCAACGAACCCTATGCCATAGCCAAAATAGCGGGCATAAAAATGTGCGAAGCTTACCGTGAGCAATATGGATGCAATTACATCTCGGTGATGCCAACCAACCTTTACGGGCCAAATGACAATTATGACCTCAACAATTCTCATGTACTGCCGGCCATGATTCGTAAGTTTCACGAAGCCAAAATGGAGAACAAATCTAGTGTAGAACTTTGGGGAACTGGCTCGCCCATGCGTGAGTTTTTACACGCCAACGATCTAGCCGAAGCTTGTGTATATTTGATGGAAAACTACAACGACAGCACCTTGGTAAATATAGGTACGGGAGTAGATGTGACCATTAAAGAACTGGCCGAAACAATCAAAAACGAAGTGGGATTTAAGGGTGAAATAATATGGAATACTGAAAAACCAGATGGCACACCACGTAAACTGATGGATGTAAGCAAACTGAATGGATTGGGCTGGAAACATTCTATTGAGCTGAAAGATGGCATAGCCATGGTCTACAAAGAATATAAAGCTCTGCACTCCTAACATGGCAGAGTGGTTTGCAGAGTGGTTTGATACGCCCTTTTATCATATTTTGTACAAAAGCAGAGGCGAAAATGAGGCACAAAGGTTTATTGACAACCTTTCCGAAAAGCTTAATTTTCAGACCAAAGGACAATACTGCGACATGGCCTGCGGCAAAGGCCGGCATGCGATTTATCTCAACTCCAAAGGCTTTGAGGTAGTGGGGCTCGACCTTTCGCCCAACAATATTTGGCATGCACAAGCCTCTGAAAACGAAACACTTCAGTTTCATGAACACGATATTCGTGAGGTATTCAGACCTGAATTTTTCGATGTAATGCTAAACCTCTTCACAAGCTTTGGTTATTTCGAAAATCAGGAAGAAAACCAAAAAGCCGTGGTGGCAATGGCCAGAAATATAAAACCCGACGGAACCTTGGTGTTAGACTATATGAATAGTCGCAAAGCTATTGAGGGTTTCAACTCACATTATGAAAAGACGGTTGATAATATCAACTTCCATATCAACAAAAGAATTGAACTGGGCTATATTTTCAAAAACATAAGCTTTGAAAATGAGGGTGACCAACACCAATATGAAGAGAGAGTGAAATTACTTTTTCTTGAAGATTTCAAGCATTTTTTTGAAAAAGCCGGACTAACGCTCACAGCGGTTTATGGAGATTATGACCTCAATCCTTATCAAGACTTGGTTTCTGACAGAATGATAATGGTCTGTAAAAAGAATTGATATGCAAACATCCAAACTGCCTTCTATACTGAGTTTTGTTGGCTTTACACTGCTGCCTCTTTTTAGCACCTCACTATTAAGCTACTATCTTTTAAAGCACGAAAGTTCATTGGCGAGTTTTGGTAACATAGAGTGGCTAATTCTAACGCTAATACTAACTTTGGGAGCCACTGTGGCACTTTGTCCTCCCACATTTTTGGCAATAGTTTTTGGGTATTTTATGAGTTTTAAAGCTATACCCTATCTGTTAATAATTAACTTTGGAGCCATATTTTTAATCTATGTTTTTTATAAAATACTAGATTTCAAATGGATAGAAGCTTACTTTGAAAAAAATGAAAAAGTAAAAAACCTTCTGAAAAACATCAGGAAAGATGAATTGAAAATCATATTTTTCGCCAAGTTATCTCCTATTTTGCCCTTTGCACTGACTAATCTCACTTTTGCAATTTCTGGAGCAAAACTCAAAAATATCCTCATTGGAGGTTTTGGAGGAATGCTTCCGAGGACACTTTTGGCAGTGTATACGGGCAGTCAGGCCAAAGAAATACAAACACTCATACAAAACCCGAACGAAGGACTTTTTTCAAAAATATTGGTACTTTTGCTTGTCATTGTGTCGGTTTGGGGCATCACACATTATTTTAGGAAAGCTGTAAAAATGTAAAAATGGATTGGCAAACACTGTATTCTAACAAAAGATTGGGTTCGCAAAACACCCACGCAAGAGACGAAATCAGGGGTGACTATATGCGTGACTACGACCGTGTAATATTCTCTTCGCAGTTTAGGCGTTTGCAAAACAAAACCCAAGTTTTCCCTCTCCCAGGAGCATTTTTTGTACATAATCGCCTTACACACAGTCTCGAAGTGGCCTCAGTTGGGCGTTCGCTCGGAAAAGCCGTTGGTGAGCTTTTGGCCACTAAGCACAAAGATAAATTCACCCCAAACGCTAACGATTTTTATAGATTTGAGCTTTCTGATGTCATTCAAACGGCTTGCCTTTCACATGATATTGGCAATCCGCCATTTGGGCATTTTGGTGAAGAAGCCATTCGAACTTTTTTTAGCGATTTTTTTGCAAAAAATGAAGTAAGCAGTGACATCGCCGAAAATCAAAACCAAGATCTGATAAAATTTGAAGGAAATGCGAATGCTTTCAGAATACTCACCACACTCTTTCAAGAAGCTGGCTTGAAGCTCACCTATACCACGCTAGTTTCTATCATAAAATATCCAACAGACTCGGTTTCAGGATTCAACAAAAAATCTCTGGGAACGAAGAAATCTGGCTTTTTTGATTCAGAAATTACACATTATCAAGAGATTGTAGAAGAACTGGGCATACAAAGACTAGACGAAACTAAAAATATCTATGCACGCCATCCCTTTGTTTTTTTGGTAGAGGCCGCAGATGATATTTGTTATAGAATAATCGATTTGGAAGATGCCTTTAAGTTGCATGTCATTTCTTTTCAGGAAGCTCAAGATTTGCTATTGCCTTTGTTTGTAAATGACCCCAGCTACGTTTATATCACTCAGAAATTAGAGACTATAGTCGACGAAAGCCAGAAACTTTCGCTTTTACGAGCTATGTTGGTGAACAATCTTACTCGAAAATGCACCCAAGTTTTTCTTGAAAATGAAGAAGCACTTTTGAATGGAACTTTGAACAAATCTCTCATAGATTTGATTGACGAGCCATCTATAGCACAATTGAAAAAGATAGATCAGCTTTCGTTTCAGAAAATATACAATCACCCATCAGTCGTAGAAAAAGAATTGGCTGGATATCATGTTATTTATGGTCTTCTGGAAGATTTTGTGGGAGCATTGATGCTGCCGGAATTGGCTAAATCTCAGAAAATCTTACGATTAATACCTATGCAATTCCGCATTACGAAAGAAAATACACTTTATCAAAACTTACTTTCAATCGTAGATTTCATCTCGGGTATGACAGACGTTTACGCCATGGACCTGTTCAGAAAACTTCGCGGAATTCAAACACCAGAGTTTGGTTAATGCTCAGCTTGGGCGAAGCCGAAATACGGTCACTGAGCGTAGCCGGAATACGGTCACTGAGCGAAACCGAAATATGGTCACTGAGCGAAGCCGAAATACGGTCACTGAGCGAAGCCGAAGTGACACTGCGGTAATTGTCTTCGACTCCGATCAGACAACGGAGTGGTCGTTTAGGTGAAATCGACCGTGCATAATTGAGAATCTCTTTCCAACATAAAACTTCATTTCCAACAAAACATTCGTGCACTTAAGATAGCATTTTTCGATATTTTAGGAATTGATTCCTTAAAAATAGCGATATTTTGGGAATTGATTCCTTAAAAATAGCGATATTTTGGGAATTGGAATAATTTTTGAATACTTTTGGGTTAAAATCAAGGCGAAATGATAAAGAGAATTCTTGAAGAAAAACTTAAAAATAGGATTGATTTTAAGAAAGCAATCATCATACTTGGACCCAGACAAGTGGGTAAAACCACTTTAATCAAAAATCTGGCGAACAACATAAATGAGAAATATACCTATTTCAATGGCGACGAAATAGAAACTCAAAATCTTTGGAAATTGGAAAACATAAATTTCTTAAAACAAAGCTTTGGAAATCAAAAACTTATATTGCTTGATGAAGCCCAAAGAATTGAAAACATTGGCCTCATTTGCAAGCAGATTATAGATGCCAACGAAGGATTTCAGCTAATCATCACAGGTTCATCCTCATTAGATATTGCCAACCTTACTCAAGAGCCATTGACAGGCAGAAAATGGGAATACAACCTTTATCCTATTTCGATAGAAGAGCTTTTGAAACACACCAACTATTTAGAAATATTAAAAAATCTAAATAGTTATTTGGTATTCGGCACATATCCAGAAGTAATAAATGAACAAAAAGATGCTCAAGAAATACTGAAAAACTTGACCAACAGCTATTTGTACAAAGATATTTTAGCTCTGGTGGGTATAAAAAAACCACAAATATTAGAGAAAATATTGACTGCTTTGGCCTACCAAGTGGGGAACGAAGTATCATTAAGCGAACTATCACAAACCGCAGGAGCAGACGTAAAAACCATCGAAAGCTACATACATTTATTAGAGCAGTCTTTTGTGATATACCGGCTGAGTACTTTCAGTAGAAATTTAAGAAACGAAATAAACAAAAAGAAGAAGGTATTTTTCTATGATAATGGCATTAGAAATGCTCTCATTTCAAACTTCAATCCCATAACTGCCAGAAACGATATCGGGGCACTGTGGGAAAACTTCTTGATAATGGAACGCAAAAAACTACTTGCCTACCATGGGTTTTACGGAAAGACGTATTTTTGGCGAAACAAAGACAAAGCTGAAATAGATTATGTGGAAGAAATAAATGGTGAACTGTATGTGTATGAATTCAAATGGAATCCAAAAGAAAAAGTAAAATTTCCACCAATATTTATGGAAAATTATAAGCCTAAGTCGGCTCAGTCAATA
The DNA here is from genome assembly GCF_024343735.1 of Lacihabitans sp. CCS-44. Classification (GTDB taxonomy): domain Bacteria; phylum Bacteroidota; class Bacteroidia; order Cytophagales; family Spirosomataceae; genus Leadbetterella. Next base: position 87,850 of record NZ_RJUE01000005.1, on the reverse strand, counting down.
AACAAGGGGAACTTTATGGAGTTTCTAACTATTTATCCCTACTAAAACACTGTGAAAACCATATAAAAGCACATGTACTGAAAAAAAGCACAAAAAAATAGCGACCAAATGATCGCTATTTTTAAAATCTATTCAACCTTAAATAAAAAACTTTTTATAACGCTACAACAGAGTTAAAATCTGCTGAAACTCCCGAAGGAACATATTTGTCAGCAGCGTCATCGTTGATCCAGTTTTGGCCATCTACTAAGTAACGAAACTGAGTCTCTGTGCCTACTGGCAATTCTATTGTCGTTTTGTAATTTCCATTTTTTTGTTTCTTCAATTGTGTTCCTTCAGAATCCCAATTGTTGAAATCTCCTAATAATAAAACCTGATTTCCTGAAACTTGTTCTGGAGCCAATTCAAAAGTCACTTTACAAACTGGCTTCGATTTTAAAAACTGCTTAGCTAATGCCATAGGTAATTTTCTGTTTGATTACATTGCAAATTTACTACTATAGTTTTTTTAAGTGTATGTGTATGAGTGCCTTAATTTTCAAAATTCTTGAAAAAGTACAATAAAAATATTGATGTATTCAAATATTTCAACAAAAGAAACTTAAAAAGTTCTTAAAATAACAAAATCTTCCCCTTTTCGATTTGTTCAAATTTGCACTAAACAATGAATTAATTTCATAATTTTGAATTATCATCCTTTAAACCAAACCAATGAAGACCTTCAAGAAAATAATTTTCTTTGCACTCGGCTTTATAATATTATTTGCAGCTAGTATATATGGATATTTGGCCTATCTGAAGCCAGACTTAAACGCCACACTTTCACTGCCAGGTTTAAAATCTGAAGTAGAAGTTCTGTATGATAACCACGGTATTCCTCACATTTACGCACAAAACGAAGAAGACCTCTTCTACTCGTTCGGCTATGTACACGCTCAAGACAGATTGTTCCAAATGGAAGTCCTCAGAAGATTGGCGGACGGCAGACTTTCAGAATTGTTTGGAGAACCTGCCTTAGAAAGTGACAAATTTTTCAGAACTCTCAGTTTCAGAGAACACGCCAAACTAACCATAGCAAACACTTACAAAGACCCCAACTCACCATTTGTAAAAGCCGCCAAAGCATACATTAAAGGTATAAATCAATATATCAAAAATGGCAAAACGCCCATTGAATTTACCATTGCGGGTATTCCGAAGACAGAATTCACCCTTGAAGACATGGAAATAATCGTTGGTTACATGGGCTACACTTTTGTGGGTGCTTTTGGTGCTGAGGCTGTTTCCACAGACATCATGAACAGATTGGGACCAGATTATTTCAAAGACATATTGACAGCATGGCCAGATTCTAATTACAAAATTCCTGTTCAAAGAAGTGCTTCGGCCGCTAAAAACTTAGCCCAGATGCACAATCAATTGACCAAAATGAACCAAGACTTGGCTTTCCCGCCTTTCCATGGTTCTAACGGCTGGGTAATTTCCGGCAAAAAAACAAAATCAGGCAAACCAATATTAGCCAACGACACGCACATAGCCTTTTCACAACCGTCCGTTTGGTACGAAGCCCATCTCGAATGCCCTACTTTCAAAACCTATGGCAATTTCTTGGCCGGAACGCCTGTCCCAGCCTTAGGTCACAATGACAACGGCGGCTGGGGTCTAACGATGTTTGAAAACGATGATGCCGACTTTTTCAGAGAAACCTTAAACCCTGCCAACCCAAATCAGGTAAAATATAAAGATACGTGGGAAGAAATAAAAATCAGGAAAGAGATTATTAAAGTAAAAGACAAGCCTGACGTAGTTTTAAAAGTAAAGAAAACCAGACATGGATATTTGCTGAATGGAGCATTTAAAAATGTGGAAACCTACAAAGACCCCATAGCACTTTGGTGGGTATATCATCAGTTTCCTTCACAACATTTGAATGTTTTTTACAATATCTGTAAGTCAAAAAATGCCACCGACATGAGCAAAGCTGTAGCTCCACTCACCTCGCCTGGACTTAATTTTATGTGGGCAGATACAAAAGGAAACATTGCTTGGTGGGCCGCTGGAAAATTGCCAATAAGACCTAAACATGTAGATCCACAGGTAATATTAGACGGCTCAACTGGACTTGATGACCCACAAGGTTGGTACGATTTCAGCTTAAACCCGCAAATTCTAAATCCTGAAAGAGGTGCATTGTATACGGCTAATAATCAACCCGATGATATGGGCAACGGCCTTGTACCGGGTTATTATGTACCAGCAAACAGAGCAAAAAGAATCGAAGAATTGATTTTTACCGATAAAAATGATTGGACCGAAGAAGAAGTACGGAAAGTAATCAACGATGTAAAAAGTAGCAGTTATCCAGGTATGATTAACAGCATTTTTGCTGGCCTAAACGAAACAGAATTGAATGCGGAAGGTAAAAAACTCAAAGCAATACTGAGCAAATGGGATGGCACACATGAATTAGAAAATATCGAACCAACGGTGTTCTACAAATTACTCTATAATATTTATCAACTTTCTTTCCTAGATGAACTTGGCCCAGATGTTTTTGCGGCTTTTGAGCACAATTTTGCGATGAAAAGAAACACCGAATTTTTTCTAATAAATCAAAATTCGAAATGGTGGGATAATATCAAAACCAAAGATAAAGAAACCAGAAAAGATATAATTCTGAAAGCCATTGACCTTACTAATAAAGACTTGGTAAGTCAATTAGGGAAAGACAAAACACAATGGAAATGGGGCAAAGTGCATACCATAGAACATAAACACCCACTTGGAATAGTACCAGTAATTGGCAAATGGTTTAACGTAGGCCCCATTCCTGTAAACGGCGGAAGAGAGACTATCAACAATCTCGATTTTCACATGGATTCAACCGGAACCTACAAGGTAGTTTATGGTCCAGCTTTACGTAGAATCATAGATTTTGGTAATCCAGAAGCCGCTCAAAGTGTAAACCCGACAGGACAAAGTGGTTATTTCATGAGCAAAAGGTACGACGATCAAGCCGAAATGTTTGCCAAAGGAGGCAAAAGACCAGAACTCACCAGTAGAAAAGATATTGAAAAGGTGCTTTACGGGAAGATGATTTTTAGGCCGTGAAGTAAATGTCAGAATTGGGATTCGTAGGATTTGGTGATTTTAGGATTTTAAAGTGTAAGTTCTATTCTTCATTAAATCTTACTTTTTATTTTCGGGATGATTTAAATTATAAACACGTTTAAAATCTAAACTTCTAGACCCAAAATTGATCAGCAAACCGATAGGTAAATTGTAAGCCTGACAATAATTCATTGCTTGGGCTAAATGAACATCTTCGAGTTGGATAATCGCTTTTATTTCTAACATAATACAATCCTCTACGAAAAAGTCGACACGACGAGTACCAATATCATGGCCTTCGTAATAAATCTTCATCGACATTTCTCTCTGATAAGCGAGCCCCTGATTATTCATTTCTATTGCCAAGGCCCGTGAATAAATTAACTCTTGGAATCCATTACCCAAAGTACGGTGGACTTTCATTGCACATCCAATTATTTTGTGGGTGATTTCTTCATATTTCATAATGTAGTGTCGAATTTTTAAATGTCAAAGTAATAAAAGTTGAAGTAAATCCTGAAAGAATCCTAAAATCCCCAAATCCTAAAAATCCTAATTCTGCCTATTTACTCGCAAACAACCCTTCCAACACGGTCACCGTCCTTTCAATTTCTTCCTCAGTAGTGTATTTAGAAAACGAAAAACGCACATTGGCTCTATTTGGATCGGCTTTAAGAGCGTTTAATACATGCGAACCAAGGTTTGTTCCGCTTGAGCATGCACTTCCACCTGAACATGAAATACCTTCAATGTCAAGATTAAAAAGTAACATTTCGTTGTCAGGATGTGGGGGAAAGCTTACATTCAGAACAGTGTAAAGACTGTTATTTATATCTCCCGATGCACCGTTGAAAGTTATGCCCGAAATTTTTTCCTGAAGCAAATCTTTCATTTTACTTTTCAAACCTTTGATATGATTTTTATGGCTTTCAAGGTTTGCATTGGCTATTTCCAAAGCTTTAGCCAAGCCAATAATACCATAAATATTCTCAGTACCTCCACGCATATTTCGCTCCTGAGCACCACCATGTATAAGCGGATTTATCTTAGAATTGGCATTGATGTACAAAAACCCAACGCCTTTGGGACCATGAAATTTATGTGCTCCTGCTACTACAAAATCTACGGGTAATGCCTGCATATCAAATGTATAGTGGCCCATAGTCTGCACTGTGTCAGAATGAAAAACAGCTTTGTGTTGTTTCGCTATCTCTCCTACTCTATTGATATCCAAAAGATTACCAATTTCGTTATTGCCATGCATCAGCGACACCAAAGATTTTGGTTTATCTTTCAATATTCCACTTAGGCTGTCTATATCTAAATTTCCTGCAGCATCATTTTCTAAAAAGCTCAACTCTATTTTACCCAGTTTCGCCAGATTTTCTAATGTATGCAAAACCGCATGATGCTCTAAATGAGAAGTAACCGCATGTTTTACACCTAAAGTTTCCACCGACTGAATGATGGCCGTGTTGTCGGCCTCCGTTCCGCCTGAAGTGAAGAAAATTTCACCTGGTGAAGTGTTCAAAATAGCCGCAACTGATTTTCTAGCCATCTCCAACGCTGACTTCACTTTTCTGCCATGGGAGTGAATAGAAGACGGATTACCAAAGTGTTCTTTGAAATAAGGAAGCATGGTCTCGAAAACTTCTGGGTCAAGAGGTGTGGTGGCGGCGTTGTCAAGAAATATCTTTTTAGACATGATTTTGAAGATGAAATTTTGTGCAAAAGTAATTTTTTTAAATACAAGAAATTACTCAATAGGCACATTTCTTTTAAAAGCCCGTCCGAAATCTATCAGAGATTCCGTTTTCAATACCCCCGGAATATGGTCAATTTTTTCATATAAAACCTTTCGCATGTGTTCACTATTCTTAGCTACTATCCTGATATACAGCGTATATTGTCCTGTAATGTAATAACATTCGACCACTTCGGAAATTTCTTTTAGGGCATCTATGATGATCTCCGAATTACAATCTTCTTTCAGAATAATGCCCGTAAAAGCACTCCATTCATAGCCCATTTTTCGTTCGTCAAGTTCGAGGGCCATTTTTTTAATGATACCTTCGGCCCGCATTCTATTTACCCGCTGATGCACCATGGTATTCGAAATCTCCATTTTTTTAGCAATATCAGAAAAAGGCTTTCTGCCGTCTTTTTCTAATTCCTTCAGTATCAACTTATCGTATTCGTCTAATTCCATTTCTTTAAAAAAATTAAAATCAAATTTTATAAATAACAATACTTTTATAGATATATTTCTTTTTTTTACTTCGAAAATAAAAAATAAAACCAATATTTTGTAAATATAAAGAAATACAAACTTTTTTGTGCAAAATACTATAAATATGACAGCCGAAATCACAAAAACCGAAACCTTCATTGAACTCGAGGAAAAACATGGAGCTCACAATTACCATCCGCTTCCTGTAGTTTTGGAGCGTGGCGAAGGTCCATTTGTTTGGGACGTTGAGGGAAAACGTTATTATGATTTTCTTTCGGCTTATTCGGCTGTAAATCAAGGACATTGCCATCCAAGAATCATAAACGCACTTACGCAGCAAGCACAAAAACTTACCTTAACCTCCAGGGCTTTTCACAGTGCTTCGTTGGGTATTTTTGAAAAATACATCACGGATCTGTTTGGCTACAACAAAGTTTTGATGATGAACACTGGCGTAGAAGCCGTTGAAACTTCACTAAAACTTTGCCGCAAATGGGCCTACGAGAAAAAAGGTATTCCAGAGGGAAAAGCCAAAATATTGTTTGCAAGCCAAAACTTCCATGGACGCACTTTGGGAGTAATATCTGCATCAGTAGACCCAAGTAGTAGGAATGGTTTCGGGCCGTTTTTACCCGGATTTGATGTAATCGAATACGACAACATAGAGGCTCTTGAAAACGCACTGATTTCAGATCCATTTGTGGCTGGATTTATAGTAGAGCCCATTCAAGGCGAAGCCGGTGTAAAAGTTCCAAGCAAAGGCTACTTAAAAGAAGCCGCTAAACTATGTAAGGCCGCCAATGTACTTTTTATCGCAGACGAAATTCAGACAGGAATTGCTCGAACAGGAAAAATGCTTTGTGTTGATCATGAAGACGTTAGGCCTGATATTGTGATTCTAGGAAAAGCACTTTCTGGTGGAGTACTTCCTGTTTCAGCTGTATTGGCTGATGACCACATCATGCTTTGTATAAAACCAGGTGAGCATGGCTCTACTTATGGTGGAAATCCTTTGGCTTGTGAAGTAGCCAAAGAAGCACTTCAAGTAGTTTTGGATGAAAAATTAGCAGAAAAAGCTGAATATTTAGGAGAAATTTTTAGGTCTGAAATCAATAATTACATCGAAATGAGCCAAATAGTGACTTTGGTTAGAGGAAAAGGTTTATTGAATGCCATTGAAGTAAACACCACCGAAGACTCAGAATTGGCATGGAATATATGTTTGATGTTAAAAGAAAACGGGCTTTTGGCTAAACCCACGCATGGCAACAAAATACGATTTGCACCGCCATTGGTGATTACCGAAGCTCAAATACGAGAGTGCGTGGCGATTATTACAAAAACAATTTCAGCCTTTGAGATGTAATTGCGTTTTTCTTAACACGATTTTTCAAATCGTGGGAAACTGATTCCATTGAATTCTGAAATATTTATTTGAGCGATTTGAAAAATCTTTTCACACAAATAAATACTTAAAACTACTTGCAAATACAACAGTATTACTGTAGCTTTACTACAGTAAATATTAAATATGAGCAGAATAGACTTAAACAAACCCTATGTTGACTTCCTCCAAAGTCAAGTAAAAGCTGGCCTTTTTAGGTCGATTACTTCAGCTGCCGAAGATGCAATAAGAAGGCAAATGCTTGAATACGAAAAATTAAGAATCCAGAGTGTATTGGCAGAAATAAAAATTGGCGAGGAGGATATTATGTCTGGAAATATTGAAAATTATGACAAAGCCTTTCTTTCGAACATAATGAGAGAAAGTAAGCAGTAAATATTTCGTTATGTTTTCAATAAAAATCACCAAATCCGCAAGGAAAGACTTAACAGAAATTTTGAAATACACACTCACTGAACATGGCGAATTGCAATGGAAAAAATATGGCCAAATGATTGAGAAAAATTTCGACCTGCTTTCTAAAAATCCCACCATTGGCCATAAAAGAAACGACATTCCTGAATACTGTTTAACTTGGCCAATCGGAAATCATTACATAATATACAAAATTATTGACCAAAGTATTTTCATTCTGAGGGTATTGCACCAAAAAATGAACTTCGTTAATAGTTTTAATCAATAAAACATTTTTATTGGTTTAGACTAATTTCTTTATAAATTGAGATTCCAAAAACCTTAATATTGCTCTCGAAACGAATTTCAAACCTTCCCAATTCTGTTCAAACGCTCTTTGCAGCAGTAGCAGCATTTTGTACTTATTTATGCTTTTATCCCTTTCGTAGAGCTTACACAGCAGCCACTTTTGAGGAATTATATTTCTGGGGCATTCATTTTAAGATACTCATAATCACTGCACAAGTACTCGGCTTTGCGGTTTCGAAAGGCATCGGCATAAAGATTGTTTCTGAAATGAAACCTGAAAATAGAGCCAAAGGATTGTTACTTTTCACCGGTCTTGCTTGGATTTGTATGTTATTTTTTGGATCAACTCCAGCTCCTTATAATCTCATTTTTGTTTTTCTTGGAAGTTTGCCTTTAGGTTTGTTCTACGGAGTTATTCTTGGTTTTTTGGAAGGTCGAAAAAGTACCGATTTGCTTGTGGCTGCACTCACAGCCTCTTTTATTATCGGCTCAGGATTCGCAAAAAGCATTGGCAAATGGGTTTTGAGTAGTTTTGACGTGTCCGAATTCCTCATGCCTTTTGTAGCAGATTCTATCATGTACATTCCTTTGGCTATTTCGGTATGGTTTTTGGCTCAAATTCCTAGACCCAGCGAAGCTGACAAAAATGACCGAGTAGAAAGGCTTCCGATGAACAAAAATGACCGAAAAGCCTTCAGAAAAGAATTCGGAATAGGATTGGTTTTATTCATTGCATCCTATGTTTTACTCACCGCCTATCGCGAATTTAGGGACAATTTCATGCCAGAAATTCTCCAGGAATTGGGCTATGGTGTCCAAACTGCTCTTTTTACCAAAACCGAGATACCAATTGCGGTTGTGGTTTTGCTACTTATGGCTTCGATGCGATGGATTAAAAATCACGCAAAAGCATTTGTGGTCATTCAGAGTTTACTTTTATTAGGAGCTATTATCATCGGAGTTTCCACCATATTATTTCAGATGCAAATTATAAATCCCATCCTATGGTTGATTTGCGTGGGTTTTGGAGCGTATGTAGCTTATTCTATGTGCAATAGCATTTATTTTGAACGTATGTTAGCAGCATTTAAATATTCTGGAACCGTAGGCTTTATGATAACACTTGCCGATTATTATGCCTATTTTGGAAGCGTGTTGGTATTGTTTTACAAGAACTTTTTCCAGAACAAAACCACCAATGTAAACTTCTTTATCTATGGCTCTTACGCTCTGGCTATTTCCTATTTTCTGATGGTTTTGGTATCAATGTTCTATTTTAAAAAGAAAGCCATTGCCAACCATTAAATGTATTCCAAACCGTCCATTATATTTGTATTATTATCATCAAAATTCAATCTTAATTTCATGAAAAAAATCATTCTTAGCCTATTTTTAGGCACTGTAATGTTGGTAGGCTGCAAGTCAGAAACTGAACAAAAACCAGATTTAAACATTTCATTGGCACAGTGGTCACTCCACAAAAGCTTCTTTGGAGATGCTCTTAACGGCGATTGGGCGGCTTTTGGAAGACTTTTGAAAGAAAATCCAGACTCTCTACTTCAAGGAAAATTACATCCTGACGATTTCCCGAAAATAGCTGCGGGTTATGGTGTAAATACCATTGAACTGGTAAATACATTCTACTTCTCAAAAGCCAAAGACATGGCTTATTGGGAAGGTTTCAAAAAGAAATGTGACGAGGCTGGAGTCAAAGTGGGTCTAATTATGTGCGATGCACTGGGCGACCTCGGCCATGACGACTTAGTTGAAAGACAAATAGCCGTACAAAATCATTACGACTGGGTGAAAATAGCTAAATACTTAGGGGCGGCTACCATTAGAGTAAACGCTGCAGGAACTGGTACAGCCGAAGAAGTAGCCAAAAATGCAGCCGATGGCCTTAAAAATCTCGGTGAATTTGCGGCAAAAGAAGGTATAAATGTTGTTGTAGAAAACCACGGTGGATATTCGTCAGACGGTTCTTGGTTGGCGGGTGTTATGAAAACCGTAAATATGGAAAACGTAGGAACACTTCCAGATTTTGGTAACTTTTGTTTAGAAAGAGGTCCAGATGGATGCCTAAAAGAATATGACAGATACAAAGGAATAGCCGAGCTGATGCCTTATGCCAAAGGAGTAAGTGCCAAAACGCATGTATTCGGAAAAGACGGCAACGAGTCAGAAATGGACTACGCCAGAATCATGAAAATTGTAATGGATGCTGGATTTAAAGGCAATATCGGGATTGAGTTTGAAGGTACAGAACTATCCGAAGACGAAGGCATAAAAGCTACAAAGGCTTTGATTGAGAAGGTCTTGAAGTAATTTTTAATAAAAGCTTATGTGACATCTTCAAGTGTAGTTTTACTTTTACAAGTATTAGAATTCACTTGAAGATGTTTCTTTTAATTATCAAAAGGAACTTCATTATGATTCTTTTATTAGTTCTTCGACTTCCATTTTTAAAATTGGCATATACTTAACAACAATACTCCAAATTTGAGTAGCGTCTATTTCGTCATAACCATGAGTGAGTCTATTTCTTGCATTTACAATTTTACGAGAGTCTGATATTCTAATACTTGGGTCAATTTTCAACAATACATTTGTTGCTTCCCCTATAGTGATCAAATTCCTCTCTACTGCATCCTGAAGAAGAGAATTACTTTCGTAGTTATTGAAACTTTTATCTGCTTTTAGATAATTCTCAATATTACCGATACACAATAATATATCATTCAACAGCTTAATCTTTCTGTCCATAAATAGCCACTTTGGTTTGATTCAAGACGTCAATAAAATATGGATTTTTCAATGACCTTTCTGTAACCAAATCAACCTCTCTTTTTAAAAGCTCGGCCAATTCGTCTTGCAAATCCCATAAATGTTCTCCTGCTTCAACTGGATCTATATTTTCTTTGAGATTTACCAAAAAATCTACATCACTTTTATTGTTAAATTTTTCGGTAACAGCTGAACCAAATACGAAAGCGTTTTTAACTTGATGCTTAACAAAAAGCTCAGCAAGTTTTGGTAACATTATCTGTATTGAAGGATGTATCATCGAATTAATTTACATTACAAATATTACTATTTTCTCTAATTGATTAATATTCAACAGTCTATATCATTATCCCATTGCCAAATTATAAAATTAGCCCTATTTCTTAAACAACGAATCCACAAAAGCCATTTTGTTGAATACCTGTAGGTCCTCCATTTTTTCACCTACACCAATGTATTTTACTGGAATTTTAAATTCGTCTGAAATGCCTATCACCACTCCGCCCTTGGCAGTTCCATCCAATTTTGTAATGGTCAATGAATTTACCTCCGTCACTTTTGTAAATTCTCTTGCTTGGATTACGGCATTTTGGCCAGTACTTCCATCCAAAACCAACATCACTTCGTGAGGTGCTTCTGGAAGAATCTTTTGCATCACACGTTTAATTTTCCCTAACTCATTCATCAGGTTTACTTTGGTGTGTAATCTACCAGCTGTATCAATTATAATTACGTCGGCTCCTTTTTCTACACCCACTTTAATGGCGTCATAAGCCACCGAAGAGGGGTCTGTATTCATCCCGTGATCTATTACCTCAACACCTACTCGTTCACCCCAAAGTTTTAGCTGATCCACAGCAGCCGCCCTAAATGTATCCGCAGCACCAAGCACTACTTTTTTGCCATTTTTCTGAAAATTATGGGCTAGCTTTCCAATCGTAGTAGTTTTTCCGACACCATTTACACCTACCACCATCAACACATAAGGTTTTGGCAAGTTTTCGGTTTCGAAACTATTTTGCACATCTTGTGAGTTATTTTCTTGCAAAAGTTCCGCAATCTCCTCTCTCAGAATTACATCCAATTCGGCTGTATTCGTAAATTTATCTCTGGCCACACGGACTTCTATACGCTTAATGATTTTGATAGTAGTCTCCACACCTACATCAGAACTTATCAAAATTTCCTCCAGTTCATCCAAAACCTCCTCATCAACCGTGGATTTACCCACAATTGCCTTAGAAATTTTATCGAAAATACTGGTTTTGGATTTTTCCAGACCTTTGTCGAGTGTTTCTTTTTTTTCTTTACTAAAAAAATCAAATAAGCCCATTTATCAGAGATTGAGTGTTGTATGCAAATTTATCAAATTTTATTCAGATTGAGGTTATTTTGATTCTTAAGCTGTTACATCAAATTTTAGGTAGAGTACATATTTATGTTGAAAAATTGGTATTTTTGAACATTCTAAATTATTAAAAACTATGGTCATTGAGATAAATAAGAATTCTGACCCAAAAGAAATTAAGAAGTTATTGCATTCTAGTCCAAAAAAAGGCAATTTAAAAGACTTTTTTGGTAAGCTGAAAAGAAATATTGACGGTTTGGAGTTTCAGAAAAAAGCAAGAAATGAATGGGATTGATTTCATAGCTGATACCAACTTTGTAATATATTTATTAGAGGGTAAAGAAGAGGTAAAAGTCTTTGAAGAATATTCTTATGCAATTTCCTTTATAACCGAAATAGAACTCTTAGGCAACCTCAATATTTCTAAAGAAGAAAAATTGATAATAAAAGAACTTCTAAAAAATTGTGTCATTTTTGACTTGAATGACTCAATTAAAGACATTACAATCGATCTAAAACAGTACAATAAAATAAAAATTCCTGATGCAATTATTGCAGCCACTTCTCTTTATCTGAACATACCGCTCATTACCGCTGACAAATATTTCGGAAAAATCAATGGTTTAAATGCAGTGATTCTAGAAATATCCTAAATACTACTCCCCAAAATACCTCTCCCACAAATCAGCAGGAACTCGTGTGGGTCGCATAGTATGAGGGTCAAGGGCTACCCAAAGTGTACGGGCTTTTACAATTAGGACATCATCCTTGTAGATTTCATAGTGACGGTCAGACGTAACTCCAGAAAAATTATCGACCCAAGTTTTGACAATGATCTCGTCTCCTAAAAAAGCCGGTTTGAAATATTCTATTTCATGTTTTTTAACCACCCAACGCATCCCATCAGAAACTGCAGAAGGTACAGAAGAATACCAATGAGCCATAGCCGCTTGCTGCAAATAGTTGAAATAGACCACGTTGTTCACATGATTTAGCTCGTCAATATCAGCCTCAGCGACTTTTACAATATGTTGGTATATTCTAGGTTTCAATACTTTAAAAAACTCATTACTCGGAACTCACGGCTTCGGCTACGCTCAGCCAGCAAATTAAGAACCAAAATGTTTTACAAAACAAAAAGCCTTAACCGAAACGGCAAGGCTTTCATAAATATCATTGAAAACTTATTACTTTAAAGCTTCAGCGATGTTGTCAACCGCAACCATCTCTTCTTTAAATGAATAAGCACCAGTTTTGTCAGACTTTACAGCTTTGATAACTTTCGCAAAACTCTTCAACGCCGATTTATCCCTAAGGGTCGCAACTACTTTCTTTGCCATTGTATTTTTATGTTAAATGTTTGATGTTCGACTTTGGCCTAAGCCATAATTCAAACAAATTACTTGATTTCTTTGTGTACTGTAACTTTTTTCAATACAGGATTGTACTTCTTCAACTCCAAACGCGACGTAGTATTCTTACGGTTTTTGGTAGTAATGTATCTAGACATTCCTGGCTGACCTGTGGTCTTGTGCTCGGTACATTCTAATATAACCTGAACTCTGTTTCCTTTCTTTGCCATTATTATAAAATATTATCTTTTTCTAAATCGGGCTGCAAAGATATTAATTTATTTCTTTTTACAAAAACCTTTCTCTAAATTATTTACGATAAAAAACAGAATCGATATAAAACTGTACTTTTCTCAGCAAAAATTGTTATGCTTGTACTAAAAATCAACAAAACCGATGCAAAATACCCGAATATTACTCAATCAAAGACCTGTAGGAACGCCGACCTCAGAATGCTGGAGAATAGAAACCGTGGAGCTTCCTGAAATGGCCGAAGGCGAGGTATTAGTCAAAACCAAATACATTTCTATAGACCCCGCCATGCGTGGCTGGATGAATGACTCCAAAAGCTACATCAAGCCTGTTGAAATAGGCGAAACCATGAGGGCATTATCTATTGGTGAAGTCATAGCATCAAAAAACCCAAAATTCGAAGTAGGCGAATTTGTAAACACTGCCACTGGAGTGCAAGAGTATGCTATTTCCGAAGGAAAGGATTTTGTAAAAGTTGATCCAAAAATTTTCCCTTTGCCTGCTTATCTCGGCACGCTGGGCATGTCGGGCCTTACAGCCTATTTTGGTTTGTTAGATATCGGACAACCCAAAGAGGGTGAGACAGTTGTGGTTTCGGGAGCAGCCGGAGCCGTGGGTAGCGTGGTGGGACAAATAGCCAAAATAAAAGGCTGCCGTGTAGTGGGAATTGCCGGCGGACAAGATAAGTGTGATTATGTAATGAATGAATTGGGCTTTGATGCATGTATAGATTATAAAGCGGGAAATCTTAGAAAAAACATAAAAGAAGCATGTCCAGCTGGTGTGGATATTTATTTTGATAACGTGGGTGGCGAAATATTAGACACCGTGTTGACGCTAATCAACAAAAAAGCTCGTATAGTTGTTTGCGGGGCAATTTCGCAGTACAACTCCACTAAGCCTGAAGGACCAAAAAACTATCTTTCCCTGCTGGTGAACCGAGCCAGAATGGAAGGAATAGTGGTTTTTGACAACTATGCCAGATATGGTGAAGCTGCAAAAGAGATGGCTGGTTGGATATTGGCAGGAAAATTAAATGCAAATTTCTATATAGAAAAAGGTGGAATAAAGGCTTTTCCTGAGACCCTAATAAAGCTTTTCGCAGGTGAAAATACAGGAAAAATGGTTTTGGAAGTTGACGCATAATTTTGAATAAAAATTCGTTTTATATTCACAAAAAACACTCTAGATATAAATGAAAGCATTCTTAAAATTAGGAATAGTTTTGGGCTTAGTCATAAATGTTTTGGCTTGCAAAACCAACCAAAGTTTTTTAGCTGAAAATGCGAATTCGGCACTTGAAATGCACAAAAGGATAGCTATTTTGCCCTTTAAAGTAAGTTTCAACGAGGAATACAAAGCCATAAGCAGAGGCGGAAGAGGCCAAAGTAATTGGCAAGAACAGGAGCGTGTGGCTGGACTGGACTTGCAAAAAACTACTTTTAACATGCTGGCTCGCAGGGCAGAGAAAAAAAGACTTGACTTTACCGTTCAGGATTTTTTAACCACCAACAAAACACTTCAAAGTGAAAACATCAGATTTTCAGAATTGAAATCAATTGACAAAGGCAAACTGGCTCGCCTACTTGGAGTGGATGCAGTGATATGGGGCGAAACCGAGATGCAGTTTTCGATGAGAAACTTTGCAGGCCGCAACGGCATGAATACACAACTCCAACTAATTGATGCTGATTCTGGCGTATTGGTTTGGCAAAATCAGAGCTTTCAGGACATCAGCAACAGAATGGATTCGCCCCAAGACTTAGCCGTAAGGGCAGTTCAGAATCTCATTGGAGCCTTGCCTTATAAAGCACGAAAGTAAAGAATCTTGAAAAAATCAATTGCAAATGTGGAATCGTAATGATTTTGGTTAATTTTGCACCTTGAAATTTCAGAAAATCTATGGGAAGAGCATTTGAATTTAGAAAAGCACGCAAAATGAAACGTTGGTCTTCTATGGCCAAGGTGTTTACACGTATAGGCAAGGACATTGTGATGGCCGTAAAATCTGGCGGACCTGACCCTACCACAAACTCACGTTTGAGAGCGGTCATTCAGAACGCCAAGGCCGCCAACATGCCAAAAGTGAATGTGGAGAATGCCATCAAAAAAGCTTCTTCAAAAGACCAAGAGGATTACAAAGAAATGGTGCTAGAAGGCTACGGAATGCACGGCGTGGCGGTATTGGTAGAATGCACCACAGACAACAACAACCGTACCGTGGCCAATGTCAGAAGCTATTTTACTAAATGCAATGGCAATCTGGGCACCAATGGCATGCTTGATTTTATTTTTGAGAGAAAATGCATTTTCAAAATAGCAAATACGCCTGGAGTAGATTTAGAGGAACTAGAGTTTGAATTGATAGACTTCGGTGCAGATGATGTGTTTTTGGATGAAGAACACGACCAAATAAATATATACGGTGAATTTACAGCCTACGGAGCAATTCAGAAATTTTTAGAAGAAAAAGGTCTAGAGCTACTTCATGCTGACTTCGAAAGAATACCAACCGACACCAAAAAACTAAGCGAAGCTGATGCCGCTGACCTTGATAAGTTATTAGAAAAACTCGACGAAGATGATGACGTGCAGAACGTTTATCACAATATGGTTATCGAATGATTCGATTAATTCGATTGACGATTGATTCGATTGACGATTGGTTCGATTAACTAATTTTTAAATTGAAAAATACAGAAAAAGGTCAACGCTTCCGTTGACCTTTTTTGATTTACCCTTTGTGCTCATGACGCCCACCATGGTGATGTTCACCATGATTTCCGCCTCTTCCTTTTCTCATTCCTTCTCTTCTTCTAGCTTCGTTTGTAGCCATTTTTTCTTCGAAAGTCTTATATTGCTCTGGAGTCAATATCTTTTTCATTTCGTTTTTGTAGGCCTGTTTTTTCGCATCATGTTTGGCTTTAATTTCATTACGTTCTGCCTCACGACTCACAACCGACTCTTTGTTAAGCTTGGTAACAGCCGCAAACTGCTGGTCAGTCAGTTTCAAATCAGCCTTTAATTTTTCGCTTCGCTTTTCAGCCATTTTCCCAGGATTAAAATCTCGCTTACTACCTTCGTTTCCAGTTTTTTGGGCAAAAACACCAACTGATAGTGCCGAAATAAGAGCCAATGACATAATTAACTTTTTCATAATTGCATTTTTTATTTGTTATGTGGCTTTGACCTTCACGGTAGTATATGGTTTAGCACGAAAATGTTAAAAAACATTAAAATCAGAAAATTATAGTTTTTCTGAGAAAACCAAATTTTTGACATTTTCAAAAAGCATTCTTTCCTTTTTAGGCTTAAAAACCTATCTTTGTGCGATTTTTGAAATATAACGAAAGCAAAAAATGAGAAAAAAATACGCCGCTGGTAACTGGAAAATGAACAAAACTTTTGAAGAAGGTCAAATCCTTTTGTCAGAAGTGGTAAACATGGTAAACGACGAAATGAACAACCCGAATGTTCACGTAATATTGGGCGTTCCGTTTCCTTATTTGAGTAGTTTTACCAAACTAGTAAATTCTTCAAAAGTATCCATAGCAGCTCAAAACTGCCACCCAAAGCCTTCTGGAGCATATACAGGTGAGGTTTCGGTACAAATGTTGAATTCTGTTGGCGTAAAATATATCATCATTGGCCACTCAGAGCGTCGTGAGTATTTTGCCGAAACTGATGCATTTATAGCTGAAAAAGTTGACGCTATTTTGGCAGAGGGCTTAACGCCAATATTCTGTTGTGGAGAAACTTTGGCTCAGCGTGAGGCAGGCATACATTTCGATTTTGTTTGTGGTCAATTGACCAACAGTCTTTTCCATCTTTCGGCTGAAGCTTTGCAAAAAGTAGTAATCGCTTACGAACCTATCTGGGCTATAGGTACTGGTGTGACGGCCTCTTCAGCACAAGCACAAGAAATGCACAAAGTATTGCGTGACCACTTGGCAAGCAAATACGGACAGTCTGTAGCTGACGAAATCTCAATCCTATATGGTGGTAGCGTAGGTGCTGGCAATGCAGTAGAATTATTCTCTCAACCTGATGTTGACGGCGGTCTTGTAGGTGGAGCATCACTCAAATCAAGAGATTTTACTGATATTTCTAAGTCGTTTCCGGCGTAAGAGATAAAATATTTTATAAGTCGGTCGGTACCGAAGGTAAGACCGCCAAAGAAGCCAATGCGAACTGCGTTGGCTTTTTTGTTGATTATAAAAAAATTTAATGAAAAATGTGACTTTAAATCTCCATTATCGTCAAAGCAAACTTCAATACAAAAAAACATGTATAAAATAGTTACTGCTTTGTTTTAACAAGCAATTTCCTAAATTCAAAATCGTTTACCATTTTAGTATTCACATAAAAACCATTATTAATGAAAATCCTCATTTTACTATTTATCCACCAGCTAAGCTTCGCTCAAACAATAGGAGTCGTCAAAGATTCTAAAACCAAAGAACTAATTCCATTTGTAAATGTTGGCGTAGAAAACCAAAACATAGGCGTTTCGGCCAATGAAAAAGGAGAATTTGTTTTGCCAAATTTAAAGTCTAATGATGTTATTGTTTTTTCAGCGGTTGGATACAAAATATTGAAAATAAAAACTGAAGAAATTCGTGAAATTATTTTACTTGAGCAACAAATTATTGACTTGGATGAGATTTTGGTCAACCCAAAAAGAAATAAAAATTCAAACTTCGTGGGCAAAGTAAGTAAAAAAGATTCGGATGCTTTTTTTGCAAACCGTGGCTTGCCTCAAATAAACGCTAAATACATTCCCTATTCAGAATCAATTTCGAAAACTAGATTCATAAAATCAATAAAAATCGTAACTCGTAGCGAGATAAAAAAATCTGTTTTCAATATTAGACTTTACAAACCAGGGGAAAACGGCGAACCTTCCGAGTTTTATTTTGACCAAAACATAGTTGGAACGTGTAAAAAAGGTTTAAAAGTCACAGAAATCAATATCGAGAGTTTAAACATCAAATTCCCAGAAAGTGGTTTAATAATCGGGGCTGAATGGCTAATCATAGAACAAAATAGATTTGTATTTGAATACGCACAACAAGGGAAAAAGGGGAAAATAAAGAAAACAGAATATTCACCATGGTTCGGTGGAAATATGGAAAAAGAAAACTATGCTTGGACATATTTCAAAAATTCTAAATGGCATAAGCAATCGGAATGGCCGACAAATCATAAAGATTTCAAGGGCAAATTTCACACTCTAGCCGTAGAACTTGTCCTGACTGACTAAAAAAAAGACACACCTCTCAGCATGTCTTTCTCAAAATAAATATCTTTCCTAAATATTAAAACGGCAAATCGTCTTCTCCTTCTAGGGCAGCCGGAATCGGTGCCGGAGTATCTGGTGCTGAAGATGCAGAAGCAGCTGGTGCCTGATTAGCTCCGCTTTCTTTTTCTATTCTCCAACCTTGGATACTGTTGAAATATCTTGTTTCGCCTTGCGGGCTTTGCCACTCTCTACCTCTTAGGTTTATAGACACCTTCACGGCATCGCCAATGGCGTAGCTGTTTAATAAATCACATTTATCTTGCGTAAACTCTATCATTATGTGCTGAGGATAAGTCTCTTCGGTAGTCACTACCAATTCTCTCTTCTTAAAAGTAGGGCTTACTTGTTGCTCAGGGTTTATTACTTTGATATTTCCAGAAACTTCCATCGTATTATGTTATTTTTGTATAAATTCTCATACAAATATAAAAACGATAAGTAGGTTTAAAAAATGATAAGTGGAATTATTTCGGAAATTGCCAAAAAAATGAGCGAAGTCGAAACTTCGAATTCCACATTTTCAGTTCGAAAAAATGACTTTTGGGGCTACAAAAGAGCCGACGACAACATTTTTGTTTTTGCCTCTACACTTTTTATCCTACAACAGAATTCTCGATATCTGAATAAAGAACAAAAAGTAATCTTTGAAAAAATAGAATCTCAAATACTGGCCGAATTTGCGAAATATCAAAACAAAGACGGCCGACTGACCTATAATTTTTACAAAACTAAGCCTTCTCGTCATTTCCCAAATGGGCGATTCATGCGAAGGCTTGACCATTTCAGACTTCCTGATGATATAGACGACACTGCACTTATTTATTTGACATCCAACTATACCAAAGAGCAAACCATTTGGCTAAAAAATCATCTGTCAGAATTTACAGACCAATATCGGGGGTCGAAGAATGGCGAAATCTACAGCACTTGGTTTGGCAAAAATATGCCAAAAGAACAAGACGTTTGTGCCTTACTGAATCTAATGTATTTGCTTTTTAAACACCAAATAGCTCTTGACCAAACAGACAATAACACGCTAAAATTCATCAGTAATGCTGTAAACGAAATCACCAAAAATTCATTCCAAATAGCTCGCCATTACGGCCATCCCGCACTCATAATTTATCATTACGCTCGCTTTATGGCCGATTTTAGCTATCAAGAGTTAGACAATAGAAAAGCAGAATTGATTGACATTGCGAAAAAACTTTTGGCAAAAGAAAAAAGTGCACTTTTTAGAATGCTTTTGGAAACAGCCCTTTTAAAATTTGGAGAAAAAAGAAACAAAATCGACATAAATTTAGACCCTGAAAAACAATTTTATTCATTCATAGGAGCTCCTTTTGCCCCTTTCGAGAATCCCGCAACCAGACTCATTGCTAAAAATCAGTGGTCACAGATATTCTGGAAGTCAGAAATCCATGAGTTGGCCTTGAGATTAGAATATATTTGTTTGATTAGGAAAAATTAGAAAGTTCCAAAATTATAAAAACCAGGCAACCTAAATGTACTCTTCGTTAAAAATTTCTATATTTGATACGAAAATTATAAAAAATGACTAAAAAAGCCATTATTGATAAAACTTTAGAGGTTATTCATAAACTTCCTGAAGATAAAATTAATGAAGTTTCTGACTTTGCAGATTTCCTATTTAAAAAATATGAAGATAAGTTAATTTTAGACAACATTTCCGCTATTGTTGGAAAGAGCGAAAGCTTCAATTTTTTAAACGAAGATGAGAATCTATATTCTTCAAAAGATTTAAAACTTGTCTTTAATGAAAAAGGGTGACATCGTCCTTATTCCTTTTCCATTCACCGACTTGACAGGGAATAAGCTTAGACCAGCACTAATTTTAGTTCATTCTGAACGTGATATCACAGTCTGTTTTATTACCACCCAATTGAAATGGAAGGAAGCCGCAGACCTTAAAATTAGGCCATCATTAAACAACGGTATTAAAAAGGATTCATTAATTAGACTTTCAAAAATGGCAACAATCGACAAATCATTAGCCATTGGAAAACTTGGTTACTTAGACCATGAATACCTCCCCGAATTAAATAAAAACCTCAAGCTTATTTTTGAACTTAATTGAAAGCTATTTCAATGATTTTGAGACAATAAATAGCTAAATTTGCGTTTTGATTACAAAAAATCTTACAAAATGCGTGTTAAATTCCTACTGGTAATTGCAGTTTTTGCAGTTATTCTTAGTTCCTGCGGAGAATCCAAACCCGATTTAGAAGTAAAAATCCGACGATTTGAGAGAGAGCTGATGGCCGTAAAAAGCCAGCCCGAAATGCTGACTTTGCTTAAAAACAACGAAAACATCGTTAAGTCGCTTTACAGAACATTTCCTGATGATACTGCCTTTGTGTCGCACATGTACTATTTGGCTTCCCATCCCGAAACCCGCAAACTCTACGACCAAACCCAGAAAGAATTCGGTGAATTAGAAGGCATTCAGAAGGAATTTGAAAGTGCTTTTGCGAATATAAAATCCAATTATCCTGAGTTTAAGGAACCCAAAATTGTCACCACTTTCTCAGGTCTCGAAAACGACCTTTTTGTCTCTGACACATTGATAATCATTGCATTAGAATCATTTCTTGGTCCAAAAGCACTTTACAGACCTGACCAACCCAACTACATACTAAAAAGATACGCAAAGGAATATATTGTTCCAACCGTAGTCAGATATTTGTCCAATTCGTACAACAAACTCGACCCAAAAGACCAATCTTTCTTGGCTGACATGTTGTTTTTTGGAAAATCGCTGGAGTTCACAAAGGAAATGCTACCCAACGTGGCCGATTCGCTCATAATAGGATATTCAGACTTAGAACTCACCGAAACTTGGGAAGCACAGGATTTGGTTTGGGCCCATGTAGTAGATAAAAATCTACTTTACAATCCCAACCCGCACCTAAAAGAAAAGTATTTTGGCGAGAGACCATCGGTGCCAGAAATCGGCCCAAAATGCCCTGGACGAATAGGACAATGGCTCGGTTGGAGGATAATCCAACGTTACCGAACCGAAAACCCCAAAGTAACGTTTCAAGATTTAATGGCAAATGACAAGCCCGGGGACATCCTGAGGGAGTCGAAATATAGAGGACAGATAGAAAAAGAATAATGGCGAAGGGCAGACATGGGGCCGGGATAGATTTGGCACCCGAAGACAAAAAAAAACTAAGTAAAGACGGATTGAAAAAAGCGATTGCTCTTTTCAAATTTACATTACCTTACAAAAACACCTATATCATAGGTATGTTGTTTTTGGTATTTTCCACGGTTACTACCATGGTTTTTCCGCTATTGATAGGCGAAATGACCAAAGTGATGGAGGGGAAATCACACTATAATATCAATCAGGTAGCTGCCTTCTTTGCAGTGATTTTGGTAGCACAAGGTATTTTTTCATTTTTTAGGGTCTATTTTTTCTCTATTGTAAGTGAAAAAACAGCCGCTGATATCCGTAAAATCGTCTACAATAAATTTATCACTTCTCCCATATCCTTTTTTGAAAACAACCGTGTGGGCGACCTCATGAGCCGCATTACATCTGATGTTTCGGCTATTCAGAGCGTACTTTCAACTACTTTGGCGGAGTTTTTCAGGCAAGTGGCCACATTGGTGATAGGTATAGCCATGTTGGTTTACATTTCGTGGAAATTAACGCTTTTTATGTTGGCAACTTTCCCAATAATCGTGGTTGCGGCTTTAGTTTTTGGAAAATACATAAGAACCATCTCGAAGAAAGTACAAGAAAAGCTAGCAGAAGCCAACGTCATAGTGGAGGAATCACTGCAATCCGTTTCTATAGTAAAGGCATTTACTAATGAAAAACTAGAGTCCAAAAGGTTCTCAAAATCTGTTGCCGAGTCTGTTACTTTAGCACTCAAAGCCGCCACACTTCGTGGTGGATTTATAACTTTCTTTATCATAGGCCTTTTCGGGGGAATTGTATTGGTGATATGGTTTGGGGGAAATTTGGTTATAGAAAAAGAAATAATAATAGCCGACCTGATTACATTTCTTACATTAACGATATTCATTGGGGGTTCTATGAGCGGCCTCGGAGACTTATACGCACAACTTCAACGTACGGTGGGAGCTTCCGAAAGAATATTAGAAATTTTAGAGGAAAAATCTGAGGTGGATATTGAAAAAGAAAAACTCCTGAATCCTATCGATGGAAATATATCTTTCAAAAACGTAAAATTCAGTTATCCTTCTAGAAAAGACGTAGAAGTACTGAAAGGTATAAATTTTGAAATTGAGGCGGGTAAAAAAATAGCATTGGTTGGGCACTCAGGGGCTGGAAAATCGACATTAGTGCAACTGTTGATGAAATTCTACCCTGATTTTGAAGGCGAAATACTTATAGACGGTCAAAATATCAAAAAACAAGACGTCACCTTCTTGCGTCAAAATATAGCCATAGTGCCGCAAGAAGTAATTTTGTTTGGTGGTAGTATTCTCGAAAACATAGCCTACGGAAAACCTGGAGCCACTTTAGAAGAAGTAGAAAGTGCTGCCAAAAAAGCAAATGCTTTAGAATTTATTGAGAAGTTTCCGGATAAATTCGAGACAATAGTGGGCGACAGAGGCATAAAACTCTCGGGTGGGCAAAGACAAAGAATAGCCATAGCGAGAGCGATATTGAAAGACCCAGCCATACTTTTGCTCGACGAAGCCACCAGTGCCTTAGATTCGGAATCGGAGAAATTGGTACAAGATGCACTCAACGAACTCATGAAAGGGCGTACCTCTATTATTATTGCTCACAGACTGGCCACCATTCGCAACGCCGACCAAATATACGTTTTGAAAGATGGCCAAATAGCCGAATCTGGCACACATGAAAGTTTGATTTTGAAAAACGAAGGAATTTATGCAAATTTGGTAAAAATGCAGTTTGACATAGTTTCATACGAAATGGTATAAAATGGAAAGCAACGCCCTTGGCATCTTAAGACAATACGACCTCAGACATACAGATACCAGAGAAAATATACTAAATAGTTTTCTTCAAAAAACGACTGCCCTGTCTCATAGCGATGTAGAAACATCTCTCAGCGATGGTTTTGACAGAGTTACGATTTACCGAACACTCAAAACTTTCCTTGACAAGGGCATAATTCACAAGATTTTAGACGACAATGGCGGTGTAAAATATGCACTTTGTAAAGACCAATGTGCCTCGGGCCATCACCACCACGACCACGTTCATTTTAAATGTTCGGAATGCAACGAAACCTTCTGTTTAGAAAAATTTTTGATTCCAGAAATCATACTTCCAGAGGGTTACCAAAGAAAAGATATTAATGTTTTGGTGCAAGGTATTTGCCCAAAATGCAATTAAAAACAACAAAATGTATCAAATAAAAGAAGCTAAGTTTAATAAAAGTGCCGCAAAAGTAGAACATTGCCCACAAGATGATTTACCGGAAATTGCATTTATAGGGAGATCAAATGTAGGCAAATCCTCCCTGCTCAATATGCTTACCGGTGTGAAAAATCTTGCAAAAACGTCCTCAACACCTGGTAAAACCCAGTTAATAAATCACTTTTTAATTGATAATAAGTGGCATTTGGTCGATTTACCTGGCTATGGCTATGCCAAAGTACCGGTTTCAGAAAAAACCAAGTGGGAAAAAATGACTTGGGACTATCTGTTGCAAAGAACGAACCTTCTTTATGTTTTTGTCTTGTTAGATATCCGTCTTTCGCCCCAAAAAAAGGATTTAGAATTTATACAAAAATTGGGCGAAAACGGAGTCCCTCTGAAACTGGTTTTTACAAAGGCTGATAAAGTAAAAACTATGGAAGGACAAAAGAACATCACAGATTTTATGGGGTCACTTTCTGAAACATGGCAAATATTGCCCGAGTACTTTATAAGTTCGGCAGAGAGAAAAACTGGCAAAACCGAAATCTTAGGATTAATAGAAGAGATAATCTTCCCTAATTATTAATTTATTTTAATTTATATTTGCAAAAAAAATTATAAATCATCGGGATGGCGACAGAATATTTGGGAATAGACGTTGGTGGGACAAATGTTAAAATGGGTATCGTAAATGCGGAATCAGGCAATATAACGAACTTTTATAGCCACGACACTGGCTCATGGAGAGCCACAGGCCATTTTGTGGACAACCTAGGTGATGCCATAGCTGTTCAACTCAAAGAAAACCCCGAAGTCAAAAAAATAGGCATCGGAGTACCAGGTTTAATATCTCGTGATAGATCCACTTTGATGGAAATCACGGCTATTCCAGAAACTGATGGAACGCCCATTATTCCACTTTTGAAAAAACGTTTCCCTGAGCATGATTTTTTCTTGGAAAATGATGCCAACGCTGCGGCCTTGGGTGAATACTATTTCGGTGAAGAAAAACTGCCTGAAGATTATATATTTGTGACCCTCGGTACGGGTGTAGGTGGAGCAGCCATTATAGACAAGTTGGTGTTTAAAGGTGGTGGTGGAAACGCCATGGAACCCGGCCACATGCCCTCAGCTAATGGCAAAGTTTTAGAAAGAAACATAGGTAAAAACGAGCTTTTAGACTTGGCAAATAAAATGCGTAGTGAATTCAAGGGAGAAACAAGATTACCCAGCGATGGTTCTATTTCTACTACAGGGTTGGTGGCTGCAGCTTCTGATGGTGATGTACTTGCACTCCAAATATTTGACGTGGTAGGTACATTATTGGGTGACGGTTTGGTATCGATGATACGAATTCTTGACATCACTACAATACTTATCGGAGGTGGGTTATCGGCTTCGTTTGAGTATATCATGCCAGCCGTGAATCGTCAATTAAAATATTGGTTAACACCTTATTATATCAAAACTTTGGACATAAAAAGAGCCACTTTGGCCAATGATGCCGGCCTATTGGGTGCAGCCAGTTTGTGTTTCTAAAAAATAAAATATTCTTTAAAACGCCTCATTTTTAAACACTTGAGGCGTTTTTTTTATTAATTTCAACCCTTTATTTAACTGCTATGACACAAAGATTTTTCAAGACCTGTCTATTATAGAACTTATACATTCATTTCTAAAACCTTATTTCTTTGGCTCGAAACCCCTACCCCATTTACTCGCACGAATATTTCATGGCAAAAGCCTTGGACTTGGCAATGGATGCTTATGAAAAAGAAGAAGTACCTGTGGGTGCTATAGTAGTGGCTGAAGGCAAAACGATTATAGGAAAAGGAGTAAACCAAACCGAACAACTGCACGACGTAACGGCCCATGCCGAAATATTGGCCATCACAGCAGCAGCCAACTTTTTGGGTGCAAAATATCTCAAGAATTGCACCTTATATGTTACACTTGAGCCTTGTGTAATGTGTGCCGGAGCCTTGGCTTGGTCACAAATTGATCGAGTGATATTTGGAGCTTATGACAAGAAAAAAGGGTTTACTCTCATTCAACAGCCCATTTTACATCCAAAAACCGATGTCATTGGCGGAATTCTACAATCTGAATCTGAAGCGATGTTAAAAAGTTTCTTTAAGAAACTAAGAAACTGAAATAAGTTATAAATGAGCGGATAATTCAAGAATTATCTTATATTTCTCATTTAATGTTAAATGATTCTTCGGTAAAAAGTCAATAACTTTAGTTCTATTTAGTGGAATATTATGTATTGAAGATTGTGAAGATGAGTTTTCTTTAATATTACTTGATTCTGAATCAAAAAGATTCAACTGCGTAGTATTTTTTTTCATCTTTTTTAGAGTTTAATTATAGGCATACAAATATATATATATAAATTTTATTCCTCTGTTTCATTTAAAAGTTTTTTTGAGATTAAATCTTTTGTAACCAATGATTCTAAAGTAGGAATTGCCTGAAGTGATAACGTTTTTTTAGGTTGAATATTGTTTTTTATATAATCAATCATCTCTCCGGAAGAGTTTTTCCTAGAATTTTGAATCATTTTAAATAAGTCCATATACTTTCTTGGAGAAACACCTTCATACATTAATATTTTAACTTTGTTATTCTCATTATTTTCAGTCATTGCATCATAATGCAATTTCATCGTTAAACTTTTCCTGTAGGGTTCGATGTAATATATTTCTTCAATACCTGCAACAATTAAATGTCTGGCACAATTATGACAAGGGTAAGTTGTAATATAAATTTTTCCTCCTTTAACTTTATCTCCAGCGATTTGACTACCAATAATTAATGCATGCATCTCCGCGTGAATAGATCTAGAAAATTCGACTAAACTCTTTATTTTTGAATTTCTTATTTTGTTAAACACTTGTTCTTCATTTTCTTGATTTATTAATTTTTCATCTAAAAGAATTTTTGTCAATTCTTTTGAAATAAGATTTTTTTCCTGATCATTCCAACATTTAGTTTGATTATTAAAATTCATACATCTAAAATCACTTTTTGATTCATTTGAATATAAATTTCCACCATATTTAGGCACATCATTCCACCCTAGAGAAATAATATTATTATCAGAATCAGTCAAAGCCGCACCTACTTGTCTTGATAAACATGCAGAATTATTGGCGGCGGAAGAAGCTTGATACATTGCGGTTTCCTCTGAAGTGGGCGTTATTATATTAGAATTAAATATCAAACTTAGATACCTTTCAATTTTAACTTTTAAACTTTTTTCTGTATCGCTAACATTGATAAAAAAATCTGATTCTGTAAAAGTATCTCTAACAGTTTGACCATGTTTAAATTCTTCTCCTGAATCTCGATCAATAATTTGATATATTTCAGAAAGAGTCATACTCTTATTATTTTTTAGATATTTCTCTCTATCATTAATAGAAGAAAATATACCAAAACTAAAATGAATACCTTGATAGACTAAATTAAAAAGATCTAATTCCTCTTGATTTTTTATAGAATTAATTATGTAACAAACTCTTTTAGATTGGTAGAAGCTGGATTCCTTATTTGGTATTCTATCTGTAATTATTTGATTAATCGCTAATTCAGCCAAGACACTTTTCCCAAACCTCTCTCTTAAATCGTTACCACATTCTATTAATTGATTATATCTATCAATCTGTGTTATTTTAGTAATATCTGAGTTAATCATACTGCTTTTCTGAACAATAAATTCACTCATCTTTATTACTTTTGTCTCATATTTAAAATCATCCACTAAAACATTTTGGAGATTTCTGATAAAAGAATTTATATCAGTACCTATAAAACCACAAATACTAATAATCAACTCCTCAGTATGAGTATTTTTAATTTTTTTAATTACTCCAATATCACTACCTAGAGTTATATTTTCCTTATTTGATATATTTTTCTGAGATTTCAAAACTGCATTAGCCATGTTTTTTTAGTAGTTTATAAGTTTTTTCAACAAAAATAAAAAAAACATCGACTTTCGTAAGAAAAAATAAATGACCTTAGCCTATATCATCGCCGCAGTTGTCGTTCTTCATTTTGTAATTGGAATAGCCTATTTAATTTATAAAATCAATACGGCCAAACCCAATGAAGATTTGAAAAACAACAAACAACCCGGCTCTTCACTTTTTTTTCATCCCTTTCGAACACATTTTAAAAAACTGATGTTTATCATTTATAGATAGAAAAATAAGTTTAACGAAATAAAATTATGGCTTTTACATTAGCACCCCTTCCCTACGCCAATGATGCATTGGAACCACATTTTGACGCCATGACAATGGAAATTCACCATGACCGTCACCACAATGCGTATGTTACAAATTTGAACGCAGCTGTAGCTGGTACAGATTTGGAAAACAAAACAATTGAGGAAATTTTGGCAAACATAAGTAAAGCATCACCAGCAGTTAGAAATAACGGAGGCGGGCATTATAACCACGATTTGTTCTGGAATATTTTGGCTCCACAAGGTGTTGGTGGCAATCTTTCGGGCCCATTAAAAGAAGCAATTGT
This sequence comes from Lacihabitans sp. CCS-44, assembly GCF_024343735.1. Lineage (GTDB taxonomy): Bacteria > Bacteroidota > Bacteroidia > Cytophagales > Spirosomataceae > Leadbetterella. Next base: position 59,424 of record NZ_RJUE01000005.1, on the reverse strand, counting down.
TGCGGCTTTTGGTGGTGTTGATGAGTTTAAAGCAGCTTTTAAAACAGCCGCAACGACGAGATTTGGGTCAGGCTGGGCATGGTTAATTGCCAAAGAAGATGGAACAGTAGCAGTAACTTCTACGCCAAACCAAGACAATCCATTGATGGACATTGCCGAAGTAAAAGGCACACCGCTTTTGGGTCTTGATGTTTGGGAACACGCCTATTATTTGAAGTTCCAAAACAAACGCCCTGACTACGTAGATACATTCTGGACATTGGTAAACTGGAACGCAGTTGAAGAGAGATATGCAGCAGCAAAGAAATAAAATTTAGATGTTTAAAGTTTGAAGGAGGGTAGACAGTTGTCTGCCCTTTTTTTGTAAATAAAATCCAAAAAATTTTGATTTATAAATTTCATAACTACATTTGCGACATGAAATTATCAAACATCATAGCAAATAAAGGTTGGTGGCGTTCAAACTATCTCGTTTGAGCAACATTCCGCTATGTGGTTTTTTACATAATTACGGCTTGCTGTTCAACACAGCAAGCCGTTTTTGTTGTGGCTTCGGCTACACTCAGCCACCGAAATATCGGCTACGCTTTGCCACCAAGGGCACAACAAAATGACTAAGATTTTATTGAATAAATAAATAAGAATTACCTCCGATGGCTGAATGAAGTCAAAGGATATCGACAAGAAACATTGCATTATGAAATTTAATATTACTACAAGAAGCAAAAGACTTTTGGCTGACACCCTAACTCCAGTTAGTATTTTTCTGCGAATTAGAGAGCAGTTTCCGCTTTCGGTGATTCTCGAAAGTGCTGATTATCATGCCATGCATAATAGTTTCAGCTACATTGCCTGCGACCCAATAGCATCATTCATATTGGACAACGATGAGGTTTCACAGAGTTTTCCAGACGGAAGCACGGAAAAATTTAAACTAGCCTCAAGAAAGGAAGCTGTAAATGCTTTGCAGGGCTTTGCAAGTAGATTTAATCCATCTGAAAACGAACATTCATTTATATCTAATGGGCTTTTTGGGCACATTACGTACGACTCTGTAGAATATTTTGAAGACATAGAAATTCAAGAAAAAAGCAACGAAACTGCAATTCCGCAAATACTCTACCGGGTGTATCGCTACGTGATTGCGGTCAATCATTTCAAAGACGAGCTGTTTATGTTTGAGCATGCTTATGTCAGAGAAAACGAAGAAGCAAAGTTTAAAGAAGACGGCCTCGATACTTTGGAATTTTATGTAAAAAACCCAAAAAGGACTTCTAGTAATTTTGCAAAAAAAGGCAGTGAGCAAACCAATATTAATGATGCTGAAATGGTAAAAATCATTGAAAAGTGCATCAAACATTGTTTGCGTGGCGATGTGTTCCAAATAGTTCCTTCTAGGAGATTTTCACAAGAATATATTGGCGACGATTTTAATGTTTATCGTGCTTTAAGAAGCATAAATCCATCTCCTTATTTGTTTTATTTTGATGGTGGCGATTATCATATTTTTGGTTCAAGTCCTGAAAAACAGATATTTATAAAAGATGGTCAGGCAGAAATTCATCCAATTGCTGGTACTTTTAGAAGAACAGGCGATGACGCCAAAGATGCGGAGCTAGCTCGCCAACTCCATGCCGACCCAAAAGAATCTGCCGAACATGTGATGCTGGTGGATTTAGCCAGAAACGACCTTTCGCGTAGCTCAGACCACGTACAAGTAGATATTTTCAAAGAAGTACAATTTTACAGTCATGTGATACATTTGGTTTCGAAAGTTACAGGACACATGACCGATGGTACAAACCCGTTGCAACTGGTGGCAGATACATTCCCTGCAGGTACGCTTTCGGGTTCACCAAAACACATGGCGATGTCATTAATCAACGAAATGGAACCAACAAATAGAAGTATTTACGGGGGAGCAATTGGCTTTATGGACTTTAAGGGCAATTTTAATCATGCGATAGCCATCAGAACATTTCTGAGCAAAAACAATACTTTGTATTTTCAGGCAGGTATGGGCGTAGTAGCAAAATCTGTCATAGAAACAGAAATGGCAGAAATTCATTTGAAACTAGGAGCATTAAGAAAAGCCATTGAAATGGCGGCAGAAATTTAAAAAGTTTCATAAAAAAGCGATAAATTTTTTTTTGAAAAAATAAAACGAAATTTGAAAAAATAAAACGAAAATGGACCCATTACTAAAAAAACTTAATTTTAAAGAACACAAAAAGATTGCCATTCTCAATGCTCCAGAGGAGTTTTCGGAGCAAATGAAAGTTTTCTCTGATTATTTAGAGGTAACAAAAAAACTATCGGAAGAAAAACTTCCGTTTGTTTTGGCATTTGTAAAAGAACAGGCTCAAATAGACGATTTAGCTCCAAAGATTGATGCCATTCTGGATAAAGACGGACTGTTTTGGTGGGCTTATCCCAAAGGAAGCTCAAAGAAACACAAGTGTGATTTCAACAGAGATAATGGCTGGCAAATAATGGGTAAGTTGGGTTATGAATCTGTAAGAATGGTAGCAATAGACGAAGATTGGAGTGCCTTCAGATTCAGAAAGGTAGAATTTGTAAAAACTATGACAAGAGACCAAAGTTGGGTGATGACGGAGGAGGGGAAGAACAAAACGCAGAAATAAATATCAAGCTGAAACAGGAAGTTTAAATAAGAAATAACATGAAAATATTAGTACTTGACAATTACGATTCATTTGTATATAACTTGGTTTATATTCTCAAAGATTTGGGAGGAAATGTAGACGTAATTCGCAATGACAAAATAGCTGTAGAGGATGTAAGAAAATATGACAAAATATTGCTGTCTCCCGGCCCAGGTATACCTGAAGAAGCAGGAATAATGATGGATTTATTGGCAGAATATAAGACTTCTAAGAGCATTTTTGGAGTATGTCTTGGGCATCAAGCCATTGGCGAAGCATTTGGCTCAAAGCTACACAATATGGATGAAGTATTGCACGGCGTTACTACAAAATGTATAGTTCAGGATAATAAGGAGCTGCTTTTCAAAGGCATTCCACATTCTTTTGAAGTTTGCCGCTACCACTCTTGGACAGTTGTACCAGAAAGCATGCCTATAGACCTAAAAATCACAGCTATAGATGAAAAAGGGTACGTGCTAGGCGAATCTCACCAAAAATATGACATCAGAGGTGTGCAATTTCACCCAGAAGCGTATTTGACCGAACATGGTGTAAAAATGGTAGAAAACTGGATGAAGAGCTAAGTATCAACAACTCTGGATTTCCAAAGTCCATAACCCAATATAAAGTTACCTGTTGAAATAAGGACAAAAGAAACCACAAAGTCTTTATCAACATTATGATTAAAAATATTAAAACCTCCAAAAACGTCATGAAGTGACAAAAACACCAACCCCGCCCTGACAAAATTAACTCCACTGGCGTTTTTGAAATAAAAAATATAACTAAACACCAAAGCTTGGACAACTGCATCTATAATTATTAAAAAAGAGATAGAAATATCTAGGTTTGAATCATTATAAATCATATATCCAATAGCAAATGACATCACCTGAGGGCCTAAGATTTTCAAAAAATCGTTCAACTTTGTAAGTCTAAAATCCTTTAAGGTGTTTCTAAATACCAATATCAAAGCAATCTTTGAAAAAAGATAAAAGGACATTCCTAGTTTAAGAAAATCAAGATCTTCATAAAAGACAATAATAATCTCACCAATGGTGATAAGCAGAAAATACCACAACACACTTACACGGGGTTGGAAGAAATTTGCCTTAAAAAAAGGATAGGTAAGTAAAATATTGGCACCAACTAAAAACAAAACTTGAAGAGGTGGATCAAAAAATATTTGAAAATAAATTTTAGCAATACAAAATAGGGAATATATAAGCAATAAAAAAATGTTTTCATATACAACACTGTCTCGAAATATTGTTTTAATCATATTCATAGGCTATTTAATATTAGAAAGAGAAGCACAACAAACTTACTAAAACAATTGCGTTTTAGTCAAAAATAGAGCTCAACAAGCAAAGCTTTTTTACAAGTCATTACAATTCAAATCTTTAATTGAATCGTTAGCTTCTTTTACTTCGGCTGCTGTAAGTGATGGGCAATCTTTGAGGTAATTGGAGGCTGTACTTTTGAAAGCTTCACACTTGCTTTTGCTGGTAAAGTCAGAAAAAAAGGCAGTGGCCGCTGCAGTAAACTTTTCTGCAGATTTTTCACAACCAGCCAAAGGATCAACTAATTTTGAACCACAAGAAGACATTAATAAAATTACTGACAATAGGCTTAATACTTTTTTCATGTTATTTGTTTTTTTGTCAAATTTAGTCCTTGAAGGCAATTAAAAAAGGATTAAAATCATATAATTGAATAGAATTTTATTTTGCGGTTTTGAGTCAGAATAATTTTCAAAGCAGAGTTTCAGTTATATTTGTAATTAATATTTAAATAGAATTTAGTTGTTTGGATTTCTAAAGAAAAAACCAGAATCAGTAGTAAAAACATCTTCAGAAAAGCTAGAAAAATTACTTTCGGCAAAGATTCCTATTGCCTCTTTACCATACGTAATGAACCTTTGGAAAACTCACCCTTTCAACTTCTCTATCACAAAATCCAGAAAATCTTGTTTAGGAAACTACCGCTTGAAAGATGGTCAGCACTTTATCACTGTGAACGGCGATTCAAACGCATACTCGTTTTTGGTGACCCTAATTCATGAAATAGCACATCAGCATGTGGCTCTTACAGCTAAGCTTTTCAGAAGAAAACCAGCCCCGCATGGAGTTGAATGGAAAACTACTTTTTCAAACCTCATGCAACCTTTACTTACTGAAGAGGTTTTTCCAGGAGAAATTTTAAAAGTATTGCAAAAACACATGATAAATCCAGCTGCTTCATCTACTAGAGATCCATCTTTAGTAAAAGTATTGGGTATTTTCAACGAAAAAGAGAATTCAGACGCTCCCTTATTGTCAGAAATCCCCTCCGGTAAAATATTTGTTTTTAATAATAAGAAATATCGAAAGCTCGAAAATAGAAGAACAAGAACCCTGGTTGAATGTACCTCTTCAAAGAAAAAATATACGATAGCTTCTTATGCTCCGATTCAAATAATCGATTGATATGAATACCAACTTTACTCTCAGAACGTTCTATTCTTGTTGTATTATAAACCATTTATGAGAATATCATTTTGCTTCTTTATGATTATCAGTTTTGGGCTTTTTGGCCAAAAATCTGTCTTATCAGAAGGGGAATGGATAAAAGTAAGTATAAGAAAATCTGGAATTTATAAGATAGACTATCCTTTCATTAAAAAGTACTTAGCCAACTATAAAACGATAGACCCAAAAAAAATACGAGTATTTGTTGGTCATATTAAGGGCTTACCACAAAACAATCTAGGCGAAAGAATTGAAGACTTAAAGCAAATTCCTGTTTTGGACAACGACATTGATAGAAAATTGGACATTAATGATCAAATATTATTTTATGGAGAATCTCCACATGAAGAATATTTCGACACCCAAATTTCTAGAATCACCCACAAGCTAAATCCGTATTCTGACGAAAACTATTATTTCATAAATATTGGAAATGCAGACGCACTAAAAATAGAAACCCTAGCCTCCTCTAGCCAGTCAAGTTCTTCGGCCATATCGGCACTTACTTATTATGCTTTTGAAGAAAAAGAAATTAAGAACTTGCTTTCCTCTGGCAGAAATTGGTTTGGAGACTTTTTCTATAATACTTATTCACTAAATGTCGCCAATTCTGAGGCACAGACAGACATTAGATTCAATATGAGTGTGTTGGGAATGGGTAGAAGCGACCAAACCATAAATATAAAAATTGGCAATGAAAATGTCACAAAGCTTACTTTACCCAAGTCGCTATACAATTCTGCCGATAATTATGCGAGATACAATAGAGTCTCCAATCCTACAGATTTTGAATTAACACTATCCAAATCTAACCCTAATATTACGCTAGAGTTCAGTTTGAGCACCGTCGGTTCTGCCAATGCAGGAGCTTATGTAGACTACTATGAAGTTCAATATGAGCGTAATATCACTTACAGCCCTAAAGAGTCTATAAAATACTGGTACTTAAAAAAGTCGAGGGAAACCAATTTCCGCATAAATCTACCCGACAAAAACACAGAAGTGTGGTTAGTGGACAACCCATACATATCTAAAAGATTTGATGTAAAAAGTGATGGGACATTTGGAGCTGACCTCCACGAGCAGTCCATATCACAACTCTTCGTATTTAATAAAGAAAATACTGATATTCCTACATTTGTTGAGAAAGTCACAAACCAAAACATAACTGGTTATAGTACTCCAAACTTGATCATAGTTTACCCTGAAAAATTCAAAGCAGAAGCCGAAAGACTAATTGTATTTAAAAAACAAACACAGAACATTGAGGTGTTGGGTTTCAGCACAAAAGAAATTTTCAACGAGTTTAGCTCAGGAAAAACCGACCCATCCGCCATTCGAAACCTTTGTAGGCATTACTGGCTAAAAGACAAAACAAAACTTAAATATTTGCTGCTGATTGGAGATGCTACCTTTGACTATAAAAACAATAATGAAATCACTTATGTAGATACAAAAAACTTCGTCCCAACTTATCAATCGAGAGAATCTTTGGAACCTATCTATAGCTTTTCTTCCGATGATTACTTTGGGTTTCTTGAAGACCATGAAGGAGCTTGGACAGAAGGATTTAGTCAAAAAAATATTTGGATTAGTAACCGAGACAACGACCACTCGATGGATATCTCTGTGGGAAGGCTTCCTGCCAAAACAATGTTTGAAGCTAAAGGACTCATAAGTAAAATCATTAACTACCAAAGTACTGATATAAAAGAAGGCGACTGGAAGACCAAGATTGCTTATGTTGCCGACAACAGAGACTATAATATTCATCAACAAGATGCAGAGTCACTGAGTCAACTTTCAAAATTAGCATACGGAGGGTTTGAAATAGAAAAAATATATATGGATCAGTTTCCAGTAAGCACAAATACCACTGTTCCTAAAGCAACGGAGGCTATAAGCAATGTGCTAAAAAATGGTTCGTTCTTGATTAATTATAACGGCCATGGCTCTGAAGATGGATGGGCAAATGAAAAACTACTGACCATAGCCAACATTCAAAATTTCAGAAACTCAACCAAACTTCCCATATTTTTTACGGCTACCTGCCAGTTTGGCAAATTCGACAACCCTTCGTTGGTTTCTGGAGCTGAGCTTGCATTACTCAATCCAAGTGGGGGGTGCATAGCACTGCTAACAACCACTCGCCCTGTATATTCTAGCACAAACGAAAGAATAAACAGTGCTTTTTATAACAATGTAGGTAATGCGAAAACTTTAGGAGAACTTTTTGTATTGACAAAAAACCAATCAATCGAAGGAGAAATCAATCGCAATTTTAGTCTTTTAGGAGATCCTAGCCAGCCTCTTCCAGAATTTAAAAATAATATAGAACTCCTCAAAGCAAATGAAAAACTACCCAGTGGCCAAACATGGAAGTCTTTAGAGAAAATTCAAATTGTGGGTAAAACCGAAAAAAAAATAACTGGAAAAATAAAAATTTCTATTTTTGACAAACCTACTCAAAGTGTAACATTAGGTACATTTGCCGATGGCCCAAAATTCACTTATCTTTCATCAGAAAGTAAATTATTCGAGGGTTTGTATTCTCTTATCAATGGTGAATTTATAGCAAACATTATTTTACCTAAGGACCAAGCTTTCGGCTCTGGGAAAGGTTTAATGACTTTTTACGCCACAAATGAAGATTCTACAGAAAATACGTATGGTTATTTTGATGATTTTATTCTTACTCAGCAATCTAGTTCAGAAATTGAAGATAACACCGGCCCTGAAGTAAAAATAAGTCAAAAATCAAATGAAATTCTACATTTCGAAGTCTTTGACGAAAATGGGATAAATATTTCAGACTACGACGCCAACCACAAAATTCAGGTTTTCATAGATGACACTCTTATAAGTAGTCTTAATAGGCTTTACATTCCCTCCCAAGGTGCTTACCAAGGTTACATAAATTTCTACACAGGAAACTTAGCAAATGGAAAACACAAATTGAAATTTATTGTATTTGACAACTATAATAATAAGACGGAAAAGACGTTTGAATTTAACATCGAAAAACCAGACTTTGCCATAATAAATTATCTCAATTATCCCAATCCGTTTTCCAACTATACAAATCTTATTTTTAATCACAATAGAGTTGGGAATGATTTACTTGCTCATTTGGTGGTTTATGATGTATTTGGAAGAACTATTGCTGATTATCAAAAATCCTGCAAAAATTGTGACGGAAAAATTGAATTTGGACTGGATTTTGAGGGAAATACTCATATTTCGAGTCAACTATATTATAAACTAAACCTATTGTCTGTTTCAGAAAACCAAACTGCCCATACCTCTGGGAGATTAATCTTTTGGAAATGACAATAAAAATACATTATTTTGAACACTTTTTTGATGAAAATTAGGATAAAAGAATTCGTGAATACCTCATATATGAATAAAAAATCGCTTTTAGGAATCTCCATTCTTCTGATGATTTCTAGCATTGTCCATGCTCAATCCCAACCAAAGAACTACCAAGTTGTCACTACCGCTGTACCTTTTCTCACGTTAACTCCCGACTCAAAATCTGCTTCTATGGGAGACGCAGGCGTTGCTTCGGCTCCTGATGCCAATGCAATGTATTGGAATACATCAAAACTTGCTTTTGTTGAGAATAAGTTTGGGGCGAGTTTTTCTTATGCCCCTTGGCTAAGAGATATCGTTCAAGACATGGGTTTGATGAGTGCAAATGGCTATTACAAAGTAAGCGACAAACAAACTATTGGGGCTAGCATAACTTATTTTGACCAAGGAGACATTCAGTTCACCAACACTTTCGGTGATAATCTTGAAAAATTTCATTCGAAAGAATTCAACTTAGCCTTAGGAATAGCTCAGAAACTAAACTCAGACTTTTCAATGGGTCTGAATCTTAAGTTTATTAATTCCAATTTAGTGGGAAACACGGTGATAAATGGCCAAGCTGGAAAACCCGGCAGAACAGGAGCAATAGATTTGGGTTTTTATTACAACAAAACAAGACCAACAGACAAAAATGCCGACAAGCCTAAAAAAACTGATGTTGATTATGGCCTAGTACTTCAAAATCTTGGTGGTAAGGTAAACTACGGCTTTGGAGAATACTTTATACCCGCAAATCTGAAATTTGGCACCAAAATATCTCATAAACCAGACGATCTGAACACATTCACTTTTTTGATTGATCTGAACAAATTATTGGTACCAACTCCATTGGCCAATACACCCATAAGTAACAAAAGTATCTTCTCTACTATGTTTTCGTCTTGGAGTGATGCACCCGGTGGTTTGCAGGAAGAGTTAGAAGAAGTAATGGGTTCTCTTGGAGCGGAATATTCTTATGCCGATTTGATAGCCTTGAGAACTGGCTATTTTTATGAATCAGGGAACAAAGGAGCTCGTCAGTATTTTACTACAGGATTTGGCATAACTCTAAAAGAAATTTATAAATTAGATATGGCCTACCTAATACCGACCAAAGCAGGAAATCCTTTGGCAAATACTTGGAGAATTTCTTTAAATATCGGAATTCCAACCAAAAACCTAAAATCTAAAGAGATTAAAGGAGACGAAGAAGAATAACAAACATAAAATATTATACAAAAAGCCCGATGTCGGGCTTTTTGTATTTATAAAAAACCAAAGAAAATGGATTATTTTGAACTTTCACTGACCGTAGAACCTGATTTTTCTGAAATACTAATGGCCGAACTGGCGGAAATTGGTTTTGACTCCTTTGTAGAAACGGACGAAGGACTTCAGGCATATGTGCTTGAAAGTGAGTTTCAGGAACGCAGCCTGAAGCAGTTGATGGAAACTTATGCCGACAAAACACCCATGAGCTACAGTCTCAAAAAAATAGAAAAACAAAACTGGAACGAGGAATGGGAGTCTAATTTCTCTCCTATTGAGGTATTAGATAAAGTATATATTAGAGCTACTTTTCATGAGCCTGCAGATCAAAAATATGAGCATGAAATAATCATCACACCCAAAATGTCCTTTGGGACGGGTCACCACGAAACTACTTCGCAAGTGATGGAATTACAGCTTGAAATAGACCATCAATGTAAAAGTGTATTAGACGTCGGCACTGGAACGGGCATTTTGGCCATACTTGCAGCCAAGCTCGGGGCTACCAAAATACATGCTTTTGATATTGACGAATGGTCTGTAGAAAACACAACAGAAAACATTCAGCTAAACGATACTAATCTAATAACCATTGAGTTAGGAACCATTGACAGCCAAAAGACAGCAATATACGATATTGTTTTGGCTAACATCAACAGAAACATTCTTTTGGAGGAAATCCCAAAATACGCAACATTCACGAGCGACTACCTTCTATTGAGTGGCTTTTATGAGCACGACATTGCCGATATTCAGGCAAAAGCAGAAGCCCATGGTTTGAAAAAAATAAAACATATAAGTAAGAATAACTGGGCAGCAGTCGTTTTTAGAAAACATTGAGCGTAATACTATGCACCTAAAGCCGATTATTGTATTATTATTTGCATACACACTGTTCTTGGCAAAAGTCCAAGGTCAGGTACTTACTTTGGCCAACGAACCAGAGCAATTTATCGTGGATTTTCCGAAGCAAATGGAAAAACAGCTCGGGGCGTATGCCAAAGCTCCAATGGGCGAATTCTCGACTTTCTTCAAAAACACATTAGATCAAAAAGGCAAAGTAGAGGCCGTAGCTCTGATACAATTTTTAACAAAAAAAGGCATTAAACCACTCGAATTGCTCCATGCCACCAATATTCTACAGTTTTACCAAAAATCAGGCAATGTTGATATCTCCGTATTGGCCACATTTACACAATACTTAAGAAAAACCCTAGAACCTCAAAACACAAAGATTATCAACGAGGTTTTGTACCAAATCAGTAGTTTCTTTAAAAATAGTAACATATACACTTCAGCATTCAACAAAGTTAGAGTCGTAAATGGCCAATATAAATTTGCTTTTTTTGACAAAAAACAAGATTTCTTCAACCCCGCTGTAGTTATACCAGAAACCACCCAAAAAGAAAACGAAAAAGAAGATATTGGCTGGGGTGAAAACGAAAAAGCCGAAGAATATGACCCTTGGAATGACCCAAGCCTTAATGTCAGTCAAAGTAGCAAACAAGAAGAGGTTTTGGTAAAAATTCCGAAAATAGAAGGAATTCACATTATTTTTGAAAATGCCGATTTGGTACTTATCAGTCCTTCAGACTCTATTGTAATCAATAAGGCATCAGGAGCTTACGATTTCATAAACGGGGTTTTTGTAGGACAAAACGGCGAGCTCAGTTGGTTGGCTGCTAACGAAAATGCCAAGGCGACTTTTGACAAATATTATCTAAAATCAAGCAATGGTAAGCTACTTGCTGATAAAGTAAAAATTGAACACCAGAATATTTTAAAAAAACCAGTGGAAGGCGTTTTAGAAATAAAACTTGAAAAAAGGCAAAAAAATGAAACCTCATCATATCCACGATTTAAGTCTTATCATAGTGATGCCGAAATTGTTCTGAACATTCCGAGCTACGAATACCATGGCGGATACACGTTAGTAGGTTCTAAAATATCAAGCGGCTCAGCTTTTGACCCATACACCAAGCTAACGGCCAACAAAAATCAAAAGAACACTTTTGTAGTCATAGGTAGAAACTTCACGATAACAGACTCTTTAATTACTTCAGACAAAGTTAGTTTCGTAACAAAGTTTGGTAATGACTCGGTATCCCATCCAGCTGTAAGGATGGAATATAGCCTCAAGAAAAACCATTTGCAGCTCAATAAACTACAGAAAAGTGGCTTCAGGTCGAGTATGTACTCCGACACTTTCCATCAGGTAGATATTCGTTGCGACGCCATGTCGTGGGATTTGACTGGTGGCAAAATGGACTTTTACATAGTATCGGGCAAAACTGAAATCCCAGCACTTTTTGAGTCGTTCAACTATTACAACCCAGAGCGAGTACGTGCTTTGGGTACAGCCTCAGGCTTTAATCCTTTGATAGCTGCGGGTAATCTTTTTGCAAGAAAAAAAGTCAACGCTTTCACAATTGAAGAAATGATGAATATCACCAAAAAAGAGCGTTTTCAAGTGAGTAACGGTATGTTAATCGGCAACCAAATGGGCTTTTTTGACTATGATCCCTACAAAAATATTTACTCTCTAAGCCGCAAAGGCCAGCATTATTTTTTGTCATTTAATGGCAAAACCGACTTTGACGACCTCGTGTTATCATCCTTGGCATCAGGGAATGGCTCGGGAAATGCATCTATAAACTTGGAATCCAAGGCTTTGGACATAAAAGGCACGCAAGACTTCAAACTTAGCGATTCCCTTGGCATCAGTTTTGTACCTGCGGACCAAAGTATGAAAATCGTTGGTAACAAAGTATTCAGATTTAATGGAAAAATTGTTGTGAAGAACTTCAAATTCTACGGCGACTTCGAGGTAGAATATGAAAATTTTCTTGTTAAACTCAAAAGAATAGACTCTATTACTTTTATACCACTTGAAAGTTTCAAGAAAGGAGGCAAAAACGAAATCGGGGCACACTTTGCATACGGGCAGACTGGTACGCTTTACCTTAACAGCCCAAATAACAAGTCTGGTCGTAAAAAATTGGATGAATTTCCGAAGTTAAACATCCCAGGCGGTGTAACAGTAAATTTTGCGGAAAATGGGAGAATTCAAAAATATGAAAACAACGTGATTTTTAAAGCCACAAGTTTGAATATTGATAGTCTAAATGCCGTCAATCCTGTTTTTGCTGGAACATTTACCCCTGGAAATATATTCAAGGCAGTTCCTGAAAACCTTGTGGTATTGGCCGATAGCACCATGGGAATTGTTCATAAAGCCAAAATCCCCTACAAACTCTACGGAACCGAAACAACCATAAAAACTGATTCTGAAATAATTCTCAACAAACGAGGAATAAAAACATCGGGTGAAATTGCTCATTTAGCAGGTAAACTTAAAGCTACCGAAGTGCGTTTTTATGATGATTACTTGACTGCCAAAGGCGAAACTGGAAGAATAATAGAAACCACCAACACCACCACGTATTTTCCAGAAGTGGCCATTTCAGAATATCAAATGCTCTGGAATCCGGCTCTTGACAGCATGCTTGTAAATTCGGCTAAAGGCTTTAACTTCTATGCGGGTTCTTCCGTGCTTAAAGGAGATATAATTTTAAAGAAAAATGGACTTTTCGGCAACGGAACTTTGGATAGAATCGACTCCGATACAAAATCTGAAAATTTCAAATTTAACAAATCGGGTTACTTGGCTGACAAAGCCACTTTCAATATCAAATCCGCCGAAACGAGTGGAAAACCAGTATTTTCTGGCAAAAAAGTAGGTGTGGACTTCAACGTACTAAAATCTATGGTCAACATTGCCTCTCAAAACAGTGATTTCAGTGACGCTCAAAGTTCTGTTTTGGAGTTTCCCTACTCATCTTACAACACTACTATAGACAAAGCCACATGGAGCATCAAAGAGAAAAAAATAACCATGGAGGGTGTGTTAGAAAACTCTTTATTTACCTCTACGTTGACCTCTCAATATGGCTTGAAATTCAACGGAACTGCAGCTACTTATGACATAGCCAATCTCAATTTGAAAATATCAGGTGTAAACGAGATTCACTCCGCAGATGCAGCCATAATACCCAACAAAGGACTTGTGGCAGTAAAAAAAGACGGCTTACTTGAAGACTTCACAAACGCCAAAATAATAGCAGATACGCTTAATAGATATCATAATTTAACAAAAGCTTCAGTAAAAATAAACTCTAGAATATCGTTTTCGGGTAATGCCGACTATCAATTTGTCAATGTAAGTGCTGACACGTTTAATATCAAACTGGGTAATTTTGAATTTGCCGAACTCGCCGCCGACGGTTCATTATTGAGTTCGAAAGCTTCAAATAAACTTTCTACCATAGCCAAAGCCAAGGTCTCAGAAAAAGACGGAGTTTATCTATCTCCAAAAATGCTCTATAAAGGAGAAATAACAATGTTAGCTCCTTTCAAAAATCTATCTTTAAACGGTCAAGTATTGCCTGATCTCAAGAAATACCCCATGCTCGGAGGCTCTTGGATTAATTATAGTGGCAACAAGTCAGAGGCCATCAGCATAAACGTGGACGAAACCCTCAAAGATGGTGGTAAGCCACTTTATGTCGGGCTTCATCTAAAATCAAACGCCCAAATGGACGCCATTTATCCGACATTTTTATCTTCGAAAAAATCAGAGGATGACCTTGATGTAATGGCTGTTACAGGTATATTCAAAAGAGACGAACCTAACAAAAAATTTGTGGTGAGTTTGGCCGACGAAAACGCAATTGGCAACAAATATGAATTTTATGACGAAAAAGGTATTATAGCCCTAGAAGGCCAATTTAATTTATTAGGCGGGCCATCCAAAATATTCGAAACAGTAGGAATTGCCAACATTAGGTTAGATTCTATGAAATATCAGTTTTCTACACTAATGAAATTTGATTTCCCGATATCTATCCCTACCACTCAAAAACTGGGTGGCAATATAGTAAAAGCCAACCTCGATGCCGGAAACAGTGACCCAGCCATAGAGCCGGAGTCGCCGTATTTTATATCAAAACTCAGCCAATATGTGGGTTACAAAGATGCTGAAGCTTACAAAATAAAAAGCCAAAAAGAACACCTACCATTGTATAAGCATTCAATGAAGTTTCTGAGTACAATAGTGCTTTCAGACGTAGACCTCAAATGGAATCCTATCTCCAATTCTTACTACAGCGTAGGCAAAATTGGTATCTCAAACATTGGCGACGTGGACATAAACGCAATGACGCAAGGCTACGTTGAGATTGCAAAAAGTCCTCAAACAGGTGACGAAGTACATGTATTTTTTGAAATATCGCCAACAACCTGGTATTACTTTGTGTACAGAAACGGTGCTTTGGGCGTAACCTCCACCGACGAAGAGATAAACAAAATCCTGAACACACCCGCAGCTGGTGGCAAAGAAAAGAAGTCGGGCTCTGAATTCATTGATGCAGCCGAAGCCATGAAATTCAGAAAGAGGTTCCTTCAAGTTTACCTAGGCATAAAAGAAAACGAAGTAGTAAAAAAACCAGCCGACAAGGCCAAACTCACCCCAACACCTAACGCCAAAACTCCTACCAAGAAAGAAGAAGAAAAAGAGGGATTCTAAGATTTGTCACAATTTTACTCTTTCCAATAAAACATACTTAATAAAGAGTATGAGGCCTTATTGTGGCCAATTCTGATGGTGATGAAGGGATAAAAACCAAGGAAATCAAAAAATACTTCATAGAAATAGTACAACAATGCCGAAATCTATATCATGTGTGATTTTTTGACAATTAGGTCGATATTTTTGCAAAAATGAATAAAATAAGTTTCAAAAAATATGAATTCTAACCAATAATTGTCAAAATAAGCAAAAACATGTATAAATATTTGCCAATTTTCAAAAAATCAATTTCTTAAACAAAACAATTTTTCTCAAAATACTCTCAAGATATTGAACAAAACAGATTTTTAATTTACCTATTTCAATATTATTCAAAAATACACTTCTTTTTATTTAAAATAATTTTCTAAATAAAATCCACCACATTAATATTGGTACATAAATATTAAAAAATTACAATATTTATAATTCTTCAAGTATTCATTTCCGACCGCAGAAAGTGAATATTTAAAAGGTTTCTTTTTTTGGACACAACCAAATATAAGCGGGTTTCTTAGGGCTCTTTTGAGTCAGTACAACGACAATAAATTTAATAAGATTTTAAAAATGAGTAAGGTCAAAAGACCTGAATCCATTTAAAGACTTTGCCACCGAAGCTTAGCTAATCAATCACTGAGCGGTCGGAGTTTTGTATTCGCTATGGCGATGGTGGCATTTATTTTCTAAACTGTTAACCAATGAAAAAGATGAAGAGAATTCTACGATTAAGTTTTATCCTTCTTTTCGCACCTGTGCTGTTGATGGCACAAGAAAAAAAGGTCACGGGCATCGTCAGCTCAGTGTCTGATGGCATTCTACCTGGCGTTTCCGTTTTAGTGAAAGGCACCAGCCAAGGTACAGTAACAGACGCTCAAGGAAAGTTCTCTGTTACATTATCAAACCCCGACGCCGTTCTGGTTTTTAGTGCAATAGGTTTTACACCTATGGAAGTGGCAGTAAAATCTAAAACTTCCCTAGACATTTTGATGGAAACAGATTCTAAACTTCTAAACGAGGTAGTCGTAACTGCACTGGGTATTTCAAGAGAAAAAAAGTCGTTGGGCTTTTCACAACAAGAAGTGAAAGGCGAAAGTCTGACAGAGTCGAGATCTACTAACGTGGCCAATGCCCTCTCAGGCAAAGTGGCTGGTGTAAGAATAAGTGCAAACGGAGGCCCAGGAAGTGGCTCAACTATCCAAATTAGAGGTTCATCGTCGGTATCTGGTAATAACCAACCACTCATTGTGGTGGATGGTGTGCCATTGCAGCAGGACAATAATAAACAATTTGGAGGTGGTATTTCGGAAATCAACCCAGATAATATCAAAGAAGTATCAGTACTTAAAGGACCGAACGCAGCTGCCTTGTATGGTTCAAGGGCGGCGAACGGTGTAATCCTGATTACGACCAAAAATGGTGCTGGCACCAAAGGATTGGGTATAGAATTCAATACAAACTACACCATGGAAAGACCACTTGTTAAGCCTGATTTTCAGGATATCTACGGTGGTGGAAATGGCTACAGAACTTGGTATTCAGATGGTTGGAGTGGTGTATTGGCACCAGATGCTTACGATCAATACGCTGCGGCTTATGGTTCGGTGTCTCCGGGTAGAACTACTGGTACCGACGGTACCGACGAAAGCTGGGGTGCTCCCATGGATGGCCGATTGGTTAGACAATGGTGGACCGGAAAGGACGTAGCTCCTTTAACTCCGCAACCCAACAACTGGGAGGAATTTTGGGATACGGGTACATCCGCTACCAATTCAATAGCCCTTTCAGGTGGAAACGACAAGGGAAGTTTCAGGATAAGTTATTCTAATCTTACTCAAAAAGGTATAGCTGCTTTCAATGGTTTCAACAGAAACAACTTCAAGCTGAATTCGGCTTACACCATCAATAAGTTTTTGTCAGTAAATACTTCTGGTGAGTATATCAAATCGGGTGGAAACAGAACCTTTACAGGTGGAGACCAATTTATCTGGTCGCACAGACACATTTCATGGGATCAACTGGCCGACTGGAGAGATTACACTGGCGTACATATTCAAAGAGCTGTAGCCGGCAGACTTCCTGACAATGACCCTCCTAACTGGCAGCACACATTTTTCACTAATCCATTCTATTTGAATGAGTTATTGCCAAACATCAACGACAAAGACAGACTTGTGGGCAATATTTCATTGAGTATAAAAATCAATGAACACCTAAAAGCTTTGGTAAGAACTGGTACTGACATGTGGACAGATACCAGAACGAACATCGTGAATTTTGAAAGAGTTAGAAATGGTAATAAAACTCCAGGAAGATATTCGGAGGAGGTACTGAGAAGTCAAGAAACTAACCACGATTTCCTTTTGACTTACGACAGAATGTTTGGTAAAAACTTCTCACTGGTTGCTTCGGCTGGTGGTGCACAAAGAACCAATTTCTACAAAAGAAACTTCACAAACGTGGGTGAATTGGTAGTTGACGGCGTTTATAACCTTGGAAACTCCAATCCAAGCCAAAACACCGTAGCCAGCACTATTACCGAGTCTGAAGTACAAAGTGTTTATGCTTCGTCGCAGTTTGGATACAAGAATGCTTTGTTCTTAGACGTAACTGCTCGTAACGACTGGTCTAGCACATTGCCATCAATTGATAGATCTTATTTCTATCCGTCGGTATCAGGAAGTGCAGTTTTGACAGATTTGCTCTCTATCTCTAACCCAATATTATCCTATGGAAAAGTAAGAGCATCATGGGCACAAGTAGGAAATGATGCAGATCCATATCAATTGGCTCAAACTTTCAGAGCGTCGGGTTCATGGAACGGCAGTATTCCTCAGTATTATGAAAATTTGACCATTTCAAATGCCACTCTTAAGCCTGAAATCACAACCGGTATAGAATTTGGTTTAGACTTGAAATTCTTGAAAAACAGATTATCACTTGATGCGACTTACTACGAACAAACGACTAAAAATCAAATACTTGGTGTAGAAATTTCAAAAGCCAGTGGATACGACAAGAGAATCTTGAATGCTGGTAAAATATCTAACAAAGGTGTAGAAATTTCATTATCTGGTTCTCCATTGAGTGCAAGCAGCAAACTGAAATGGGAGATCGGTGTAAACTATGCCAGAAACAGAAACTTGGTAGAAGAACTTGCCGAAGGCTTGGATACCTACACTTTACAAGAGAGAAGAGGACTAATCTCAATAGCCAAGGTTGGTCAACCTTACGGTACATTGTTCGGTATTGGTTTTGTACATTCTCCTGATGGTCAAGTAGTTTACAGCAATGGCTTACCAGTTGTGGATAACACTCCTAAGATACTTGGAAACGTACAACCTAAATGGACAGGTGGCCTGAGCAATTCATTCACTTACAAAAGATTTGTGTTGAGTGCATTGCTTGATGCTAAAGTGGGTGGCGACTTATTCGACGAAGGAACAGGTACCGCCAGATGGACTGGTCAATATGAGGAAACTGCCATTGGTAGAGAAGAAGGAGTAATTGGAACAGGTGTTATGAACATCGGTACAGCCGAAAACCCTAACTACGTGGCCAACGATGTGGTTGTAGCAGCCAATCAACTCTATGGATATAACAATCCAAGAAGATACCACGAGGCCTCAATTTATGATGGTACTTATGTAAAATTGAGAGAGATGTCGTTTGGCTACAAAATACCAGATAGAATTGCTCAAAAACTTAAAATCCAAAGTGCGAAGTTTTCGGTAGTGGGTAGAAACCTAGCCATACTGTTTAAAAACACGCCGCATATCGACCCTGAAGTGGACAGATTCGGAGGTAACTCACAAGGATTTGCTTATGGCGAATTACCAAATTCAAGAAGCTTAGGTTTCAATCTAAATCTTGGTTTTTAATCAATTAAAATTTCAGAATTATGAAAAATAAAAGTTTGATATTCCTGGGTGTTTTTTGCTTGAGCATTTTCTCTTGCACCGACGGTTTCGACGAAATGAACACCGACCCAAACAACCCAACAAACATCAGCCCGCAGTATTTGTTGCCTTTTGCTATCGAAAGAAGCGTAGATCGTTACTGGGGCGGCAATGCCCGTTTTGAAAGATTAAATATAGACGGAGCCATGCTTTGGGTGCAGCAGTTATCTCGTAATATTTATTCCAATGAAGGAGACAATTACGGAATAACGCCTACTTTTTATAACAATACTTGGAAGTCTTTTTACACTGACGGTCTTGTAAACTTCCAAAGAATTATTGAGCAGTCAAAAGCTGACGGAAACCTTCCGAACACAAATTATGAAGGTATAGCTCTAGTAATGAGATCATGGACTTTCTCTCTTTTGACAGACCTTTACGGACCAATTCCTTACAAAGAAGCCATAAAAGGTTCGGCGGCTGAGCCAGTTTACAATCCAACTTTTGACAACATGGATGTGGTGTATTCAGGTCTCTTAGCAGATTTGAAAGAAGCAAACGAAAAACTTAAGGTTGGCGGACCAGCCGTTTCAGGAGATATTCTTTATAATGGAGATATTATGAAATGGAAGAAATTTGCAAACTCATTAAGAGTACGATTAGCCAATAGACAAGCCGCCAAAAAAGCTGCTGAAACGAAAGCTGTTTTAGCAGAAATTCTCGGCAACCCTTCAACGTATCCAATTTTTACCTCAAATGATGACAATGCTGTTTTGAAAAACACCGATTCCCGTCCTTCAAACAACGAGTTCAATGAAGTAATGATAGTAGGTGGAAGAACAGACTGGAACTTAAGCAAGACTGTTGTTGACAAACTTTTGGCTCTGAAAGATACCAGATTGGCTGTATTCGGAACTCCAGTGAAAGGTGTTTATGAGGGAATTCCGAACGGATTACCAGACGCTATTGCCACTACATATTTGAGTTCGGCGGCCACATTGGGCAACTATTTCACCAAAGCCAGTGCTCCTAGTGTACTGATGACCTACAGCGAACTTCAACTTGACTTGGCCGAAGCAGCAATAGATGGGGACATAACTGGTAGTGCTGATGAATACTTCAAAAAGGGTATCAATGCATCATTTACACAGTTCGGTGCTACTATTCCTGCCGACTATTTCACGACGGTTGGAGCGGTGAGTAAAGAGAAAATCTTAGACCAAAAATGGATTGCCCTTTTCGGACAAGGCGTAGAAGCTTGGACAGAATACCGCAGAACGGGCTATCCAATTATGCCAGCCAAAGACCCGAGAGCGGTTTTTGAAAACAACGGAATTATTCCTACTCGTTTACCCTACCCTACTACAGAGTATTCGTTGAACAAGACCAAATTAGATGCTGGTATAAGCCTAATAGGCAAAGACGACATGCAAGTAAAACTTTGGTGGTCAGAAAAATAAAACATAGAAAAAATCATGAAGAAATTAATAAACATATTCGTAATAACGCTATTGGGAGCTGGTTTAAGCTCGTGCGAAAAAGCTGATCCATTCGTGGCAAGGGTTGTATCCCCAGTTCTACTTTTGGTACAAGGAAGTGATGGTGTACTTTCTAGCGGAATGACAACAGAACCAAGCGTTCCTGCACTAATAGCATCAGACGCAAGCGTAAACCTAAAAGTCCTTGAGTTGGACAAAACAGGTATTCTTGATTACAAGGTGGGTATAGACTCACTTCCTGTTTCAGGCGTAAAAATCACTTTCAAACTACGCACAGGAGCAGTAATCAAAGAAGTTTCGACAGACACAAAAGGCGTGGCGGCATTATCTACTACTTGGGCATCATTAGGAGTGGCAACTCCCAAAGCGGGGTCTGCCGTTAGGCTAACAGCATCAGGTACTTACAAAGATGTCTCATTTTCGAAATATTTCATAATCACCGGTAAATAATAAAACTTTAAATATCAAAACAATGATGAACAGACGTAATTTATTGAAAAATGGCTTGCTAACTTTGGGTGGATTGGGCATAGCTCCTCACCTTATGCAAGGTGCATTTGCAGCCACTACATTAAAGGTTGATGCTAAAAATAGGATCGTTTACAGCCCATATATGCGTGAACACTTCTTAGACGAATCTATAAACCCCGCCCCCATAATCAAAGCCAAGTTAAATTCTAACGAAAACCCATACGGACCTCCGATGAGTGCTCAAACCGCCATCAAGGAGTCCGTAGCGGGCGGCAATCGTTATGCTTGGAAAGAAATGTTTGACTTGGTTGCAAAAATTTCGAAAAAAGAAGGCGTGCCTGCTGACCACATCATGATGGGACCTGGATCATCTGATTTGTTGGAAAAAGTAGCTCTTGTATTGTTTATGAATGGTGGAAACATCGTTTCGGCCGACCCAACTTATATGTCGCTTATCAGAGTTGCAGAGTCTGTTGGTGCCAAATGGAAAGCCGTGCCATGCAAAAAAGACTGGTCGCACGACTTACCAGCCATGGAAGCAGCCATAGACAAAGACACCAAATTGGTTTACATCTGTAATCCAAACAACCCTACGGGTAGCTTAACCTCAGCAAAAGAACTTTTTGATTTCTGCTCAAGAGTTTCTGAAAAAGTGCCGATTTTCATAGACGAAGCCTATTTAGAATTGGCCGCTGGTCAGACAGAATCTATGGTTTCATTATTGGGTCAAAAGAAAAACGTTATCATAGCCCGTACATTCTCCAAAGTAATGGGAATGGCTGGTATCAGAGTAGGTTATATGGCAGCTCTTCCAAGCTTCTTGGAGTCTATCAATAAAATAACAAGAGGCGGAATGGGTATTTCATTGACATCTATTTTGGGTGCCACTGCTGCTATTGACGACAAAGAATTCCAAGATATGAGCATCAAACTCAATGCCGAAGCCAAAGAATATGTATACGGTGAACTCACCAAAATGGGTTATACTTATATTCCTTCTTATACCAACTTCATCCTTTTCCCAATAAAAATGAACGGAAAAGAAATGCTCAAAAAGATGGCAGACAAAGGCGTAGGTGTGAGATCGTTCGACATCCAAAACCAGACCTACTGCAGAGTAAGTATTGGTACCATGGACGAAATGAAGATGTTCACCAAAGGATTTGCAGAATTAAGTTAACCCTTCTCCTATAAAACAAAAATTTCGAGCTGCGGCCATTGTCGCGGCTCGATACTTCAACAACACCTTTAAGACTGTCAGTGATGAACGAAGCATTACAAAAATCTCTAACGCTTATTTTTCTAATCTTGCTCGGGATATTCCTGAAAGCAAAATACAAAAACAAAGACATGGTGGGCGGTATCAAAGAAATGGTGCTTACAGTGGCACTACCCTCAACCATCTTTATTGCCCTGATGAAAATTCCGCTTGACTCCACCTTAGCTATGGTGCCGCTCATTACGGTGGTCTTCAACTTCTTCTTGTATTTTCTCATTCCACCAATATTAGGTTTTTTCAATATCGACAAAAACTCTTCGAGAGGCCGAACCATCAAGATGTTGATGCCCTCATTGGCACCTGGACTTTCTTGCTTTCCGTTTGTTGCGGAGTTTTTGGGAGAAAAGAGCCTCGCCTTGGCAGCCATGGCAGACGTAGGCAACAAGTTTTTTGTGCTTATTTTCCTCTATATTATTGCCCTGAATATGTTTCTGGAAATAAACAAAAACGAAAATGCAAATGCTTGGACAAAAGTTAAAAGCCTACTGATGAGCATGGTAAAAGAACCTATCAACTCCATAATGATAGTAGCCATAGTACTTTTGGTATTTAATGTCAGTTATAAAAGCCTACCCACACTCATCACCGACATATTCGACAAAACCAGTGCCATGATGACCCCGCTTATTCTGCTTTTCATTGGCTTGGCAGTAGAGCTAAAGCAAAGCCAAAAAAGAGTCATCGTTTCCCTGTTGTTTTTTAGGGCTGGCATAAGTATTTTATTCAGTGCACTCCTGATTACCCTGCTCGGCATCAATGACCCAACCCTCATGTTGCTGGCCCTAGTGGTACCACTGAGTTCGGCCAGTTTTTGGCCATTTGCACACATTTCGGCTTTCAATCTCAAAGAAGATAAACTCGATATAACCAAAGAAAAAAGAACGTTCGACATAGAATTTGCCGTTTTGATTTTAGCCTTTTCGCTACCTTTTTCATCAGGACTTATCTTAGGTATATTATCGTTTGGAACATTCTTTGCTCATAGCTCCACCATGATATATATGGGTATCGGCATGATTGCCATATCTGTAATTCCCATCTTTATCAATAAACTTTCACTTCGCTTCTCAAATACAATCGCTAAAAACTGAAATCATAAGGGGTTTCTGGATTCAATTCTGGAAGCCCTTTTTGTTTCTCAAACCAGATTTTTTATCCGCACAAAATATAAACATTCTCATAATCAATTTGATATAAACCAAAAGTCCGAACATTCGGCGTGATTATTGGCATAAAACAAATAGCTAAGAATTAATTTTGTGTACACTTTAGCATTTGGAAACCATGACAATAGCAAGTCAACAATTAGACAGAGGGCTCGCCACCAACATCGAATCTACCCGATCTCGAATTAGATGGGCCGTTTCGGCATTTTATTTCTTTCAAGGTTTGTGTTTTGCATCTTGGGCGAGCCGAATACCAGATATCAAAACAGCCTTGCAACTTTCCGACGGAGCCATGGGTTCTATACTTTTTGCCCTTCCGGCTGGACAAATGCTCACTATGCCTTTTTCAGGTTATTTGGCCGGAAAATATGGCAGCAAAAAAATTATGTACTTTGGTCCTCCCTTATACGCTCTGGCTATGATTGCTCTAGCTTTGGCAACCAGTCCATTTCAGTTGGCACTAGCCTTATTTTTCTTCGGAATTTCAGGAAACTTAAGCAATATTTCTATAAACACACAAGCCATAACGGCCGAGAAAATGTATCGCCGCCCCATAATGGCCTCATTTCATGGCTCGTGGAGCTTGGCAGGATTTGCAGGAGCTCTCATCGGACTTTTGATGGGCGTGTTGCAGGTTTCCCCTTTGTTTCATTTCATCCTTGTTGCGGCTATATCCATAGGAGCTACTTTGCTCAATTCAAAATACCTTTTGGAAGAAGTGAGCGTTCGACAAGAAAAGACAAAACTCTTTCCAAAACCCGACCGTTTCATACTTTCGTTAGGCGTAATTGGTTTCTTTGCCATGTCCTGCGAAGGAGCCATGTTTGACTGGAGTGGTGTATATTTTAAAGACATTGTGGGAGCAACCGGCGGTTGGGTGACTTTGGGTTATGCCAGTTTTATGGTGATGATGACTACTGGCAGGTTTATTGGCAACAAACTCACCGCACAGTTTGGAAAGAAAAAAATGATGCAAATCAACGGTGTTATGATAGCCGTGGGTTTATTGATAGCCGTTATTTTCCCCTATATTCCCACCGCAGTTTTTGGGTTTTTATTGGTTGGTTTTGGTATATCCACCAATATTCCAACTGTATTCAGTTTGGCCGGAACACATAAAAATATGTCTGCCAGTACAGCCCTAGCCTCCATTTCCAGCATCAGCTATCTCGGCTTTCTTTTAGGCCCGCCCATGATTGGCTACGTTTCGGAAGTCTTCAATCTCCGTATTTCTTACTTACTGATCGCCGTTTTTGGTTTGATGATAAGTTTGCTGGTGAGTAGGATTAAGGCGATTCGGTGATGGCTCCTAATACTAGTTTTAAATCGTTGTATTTTCCATAGGCTCTTGGATTTTCAATAAATTGGTATCTTTTTGATTTTGGATAACATAAATCCGCTGTCCGGGATGTTCTGCAGGACAATCCAGAAGTGATATAGTAAGGATTTTCAATCCGCTTTTTCTCTTGCTGAACTTGAAAGATTGTCAAAAACCTATCTAAAACCTATAGCCCCTCAAAAACTCCTCAGTAGTCATTCGTTTTTTGCCTTCGAGTTGAAGGCTTTTTATGGCTAAGTAGCCGTTTGAAGTTTGAATGAGTAGATGTTTTTTGTGATCGGTTTTTAGTATGAAATGTTCAAATTTCAGATTGTCTAATAATTCTGGTAATTCTTCACTAACAATTTCTGTTTCAAAAATCTTCAAAACTTTACCATCTAAAGTTGTCCATGCAGCGGGGTAAGGGCTTAAACCTCGCACAAAATTGTATATAGTTTTAGCATCTTTCTGCCAATCTATTTTGCAAGTTTCCTTAAATATCTTCGGAGCAGGTTTTAATTCTTGCGAAAAATCTTGCTTCAGACTAGGATAAACTCCAGATTGTATGGCCTTTACAGTTTTCACCATCAAATCGCCTCCAATCCACATCATGCGGTCGTGCAAATCTCCAGCAGTATCCGTAGCTTTGATTTCTATGTTTTCAGAAAAAATAATATTGCCCGTGTCTATCTCCTTTTCAATGAAAAAAGTGGTTACACCTGTTATGGTTTCGCCATTTATAACCGCCCAGTTGATGGGAGCAGCACCACGGTATTGTGGCAGCAAAGAACCGTGTAGGTTTATAGTACCCATTTTTGGCATAGCCCAAACTGACTCAGGCAGCATTCTGAAAGCCACCACCACTTGAAGGTCGGCTTGATAAGTGGCCAGTTCTTCCAGAAAAGCCTTATTCTTTAATTTTTCAGGCTGCAAAACAGGTATTCCCTGCAGAACTGCGTATTTCTTTACGGGCGACTCGCTCATTTTTTGGCCTCTCCCCACGGGCTTATCAGGGGCAGTTATGACAGCCACTACCTCAAAGCCATTTTCCACCAATCTTTGCAAAGTAGCCACTGCAAAGTCAGGCGTACCCATAAATATAATTCTCATTTATTTCTAGATTTTAACGCATTCTGTCGGCATCCTTCACCAACTTTTCGTCTTTTTTGATGAATCTATTGGCCAACCAATTGGCAGCCAAGGCCACAAAAGCAGCCCACATGCCCAAGCCGTAGGTACCTTCGCCACTGCCCAGTTTTATGGCGTCTGTTTGGATATGATAAACCGTGATGGCCAATGCCGCACCTATCAGTAAAGAATTCAGAGCCACAAAAAGCATCTGACGGATACGATTTTTATACTGAAAAATAGTAAAAACTGTGAGAATCAGGGCCAAGCCACCCAAAACAGCCACGTAATAAATGTCTTTATTAAAACTCGCCAAATTGCCTGTTTGATGAAAAACATGATATGGATTCACCACAACTTTTTCACTCGGACTTATGGCCTTCACAAACGAATTTGTACCTAAAAATACGCCTAGTGCTAAGGCTGTTAACAACAACAAAACGGATTGAACTCTCTGTAACATATCAAAATTTAAATATTTGCAAAATTAATATATAGATTCAGTATTCGAACAAAGTATTTGATTAATGGGTCAATTTCAAGATAATATCGCTGAATTCAGGATAAAGTTTTAGCAATTCGTCTCTTTCGGCCATTTCAAAATCTTCAAAATCAAAACCTGGCGAAACGGTGCAACCTACCAAAGCATAGTCTGAGTTTTCGGGCAAATAACTCCCAAACCAACAATTGGCAGGTACTACAGCTTGAAAAACTTCATCTTTTTCAAAATCTCTACCCAGTTTTATAAAATTCAATGTTCCGTCTGAATCTATATAGCAAATTTCCATAGGATAACCTTCGTAGAAATGCCACATTTCGTCAGATTTTATTTTGTGAAATGCCGAAAAATGACCCTTTTTTAACAAAAAATAAATGCCAGTAGAAAAAGCCCGTGCTCCAGAAAACCTTTCAGGAAGGCCCTCATGACCAAAACTTTCCAAAGATTTATACGTTTCTTAAAAAAAACCACCTTCTGGGTGAGCTTCCATGCCGAGTTTTTCTATCCAATAATCCGCCGATTGCATTTCTAACTTTATTTTTAGCCAAATTTAGCGTAATTTTAGGTCAAATTTAAATTACCGAATGAGCAAAATATTGAAAAACAATATTATTCTGATTCTCTCCATAATAGCACTCAACATCTTAGGTTTTTGGGTTTATTTCAGAGCAGACTTAACTGCCGACAAAAGATATTCTATTTCAGAATCAAGCAAAAATCTCCTTAAAAACCTCAATGACGAAGTCATCATAAAAGTTTATCTCGATGGCGAAGGCCTACCAGGAGGTTTTGAAAGGCTAAAAAGAGCCGTAAAGGAAACTTTGGTAGAGTTCAAATATTTTGGCAAAGACAATATTGATTATCAGTTCATTAACCCTTACGATGGCTCAGAAGAAGAACGCAATACACTTTTCAAAGAATTGGTAACAAAAGGCATGCAGCCTACTAATATTTTTGCTAAAGAAGACGGTAAAAAAGTCGAGAATCTGGTTTTTCCTTACGCCACCATTTGGTATCAAAACAAAGAAGTTCCGGTTTTGCTCTTAAAGGCCAATTTAGCCCAAGATTCACAAACGAAGCTCAATCAGTCTTACGAAAATGTAGAATATGAACTGGCAACAGCCATTCAGAAACTTACAAACACCAAAAAGAAAAAAGTAGGATTACTTTCCGAATTTACCAATTTACAACCTATAAACTTCGCGGGATTAATCAATACACTTCAAGAATACTACGACCTTTACATCATTGATTCCAAAAAGTCGCCATCATTTGCAGGTTTAGACGCACTTATTGTTCCAAAACCCGACAAACCGGTGGACGACAGCACAAAAGCCAAAATTGACCAGTACATCATGAATGGTGGTCGTGTTCTATTTTTTGTGGATGGCCTCAAAGTAGACTCTGTGGGTTTGGAAGGCTCCTTTGCCCAACCATTAGATGTCAATCTTGATGACATGCTTTTTAAATACGGAGTTAGAATAAATAAAAACATTGTTAAAGATGGATTAAATGCGGCCATCATACCGATGGTAGTAGGCAATATGGGCGACAAGCCCAATATTCAACCTATGCCATATCGTTATTTCCCATTGATAAACAACTTTAGCAATAGCCTAATTACCAAAAACATAGACATGGTTTTTACGAAATTTACGGCAAGTATAGACCCTGTAAATGGCAACGATGGCTTGAAAAAGACACCACTTTTATTGACTTCACAATATACCAAAGTATTGAATGCTCCGGCTCTAATTACCTATAATGAGGCTCGCACAGACACAGACGAAGCTGAATATCAGGGTGGAGTAAAAGCTGTCGCTTATTTGATAGAGGGAACTTTTAAGTCTATACTTCAAAAGAGTTTTACAAATTCAGAAATAAAAACTACTTCGGTTCCAACAAAAATATTGGTTTGCTCTGATGGAGATATTATTGTAAACGAAATTGACAGAAAAACCGGCAACCCCTATCCTATGGGATTCGACAGATTCTCGCAACATCAATATGGTAATCAAGACTTTGTGATAAATACCTTGAATTATTTATTGGATGAGCAAGGTTTACTTACAGCAAAATCAAAAAGTGTAGGATTAAGGCCATTGGATAAGTTGAAAATCAGCAATCAGAAAACTAAATGGCAGCTGATTAATATAGTTTTGCCATTGGTCCTATTGGTGTTATTTGGTTTCTTGAGATTCTATTATATCAAGAATAAATACGCTCAGGCATAAAATACAAAAGGCAGCCAATGGCTGCCCTCTGTACTTTTTATTACCTAAACTTATAAAATAATTTTTTTCTCTACTTCCACTTTCTCGGTGTTTACAACGTTAAGGTCTTTCACAAAAACCTCTTTGTCATTGGTAATTTCGAGCTGGTAGGTACCAGAATCCAATTGAGCCAAATCGAAGCAGTAAGCAGCTTTGTCGCTTTTCTTATCAGCATATTTGGTCACCATCACCGAACCGTTTTTGTCCTTCAACTCTACTTTCAGATTATCCCCTTTTTCTTTCTCAACGAAAACTTTTAGCGAGTGAGAGTTCTGAACATTGTACATACCAACTTTAAAACTTTGTGGCTTTGGAGTAGCCATAGAAAGTGAAACTGAGAACAACAACAACGCGAATGTTTTAACTAGCTTTTTCATAATTGTACTTTTTTTAAATTTTAATTGTAATAGCTTTTCATTTAATTAACGATACAAATGTAATAGTACTATGTACTACAAGGTACTATTTATACATTAGTGGTTGATTGGTTTATGTGAACGGTAATTATCTTGTAATAGCTTTGAATGATAGATGTGATAAAGCCCCCAAACGTTGCATTGGATATGTTAAGAAAGGTTAAAAGAAATATTAGACCGAAAACTTTAGCAAAAAACTCAACGAATTAATAACCAAAAACAGCGATACTGAAGAATTCAAAGGTATAAAACGCAAAAAGAGCCGACTCTTATGAATCGGCTCTTCCAATATTTTTTAAAAACCAGTATTACATCTTTTCTACCTGAAGATATCCCAACTCCACTGGAGTGCTTCTTCCAAAGATTTTTACGCTTACACTTAGTTTCTTCTTCTCGTCGTATACCTCTTCTACAGTTCCTTCAAAGCCATTAAATGGACCATCCACAACTTTAACAGACTCCCCTTTTGCAAACGATACGCCTGAATCAACACTTTCCTCAGAATTTTGTTCTTGAACACCCAAAATTCTATTCACTTCAGATTGTCTCAAAGGCTCAGGCTCTATAGATGCACCACCGTTTTTACCTAAAAAACCGATTACACCAGGAATACTCTTGATTAAGTGAAGAACCTCTCCATTACTCAAGTCTGCATTCACCAATATATACCCAGGGAAGAAATTTTTCTCTCTAACAGTTTTCTTGCCGTTTTTTACAGAAACAACTTTCTCAGACGGTATCATAATCTCAGGAATAAAATCCGTCAATTTTCTTCTACCTGCCTCATTCTCAATGTAGTTTTTGATTTTTTTCTCTTGTTGAGAAACCGCTCTTACTACATACCAATTGAATTCACTCATGATGGGAATTTATAATTATATTGATTGATATAACAATCTAAGGGCGTTATCAATCAAAAAGTCAATACTACCTACTACTAAAGCAAATATAATAGATGCAATCAACACGAGCGTGGCACTTGCTTGTAATTCACTCATTTTAGGCCAATGAACTTCATTGGTAACCTCATGCCATGAATCTTTTACAAACTGAACTAAACTATTCATAATTCTTTATTTTTTTCAGACAATTCTCTTGTCATTTTTTGCACAGGTACTAGGACTCGAACCCAGACCGACGGTTTTGGAGACCGTAGTTCTACCTTTAAACTATACCTGTTTATATCAATCGGGCTGCAAATTTAGTTTATTTTTTTTGTCAGAGCAATTAATCCTTTAAATTTTCTTTCTTAATTGTCCTAAAAACCAATAATAAACTTATCAAAGACAGCAATCCACCCATCAAAAACGGTGCCCCAGGGAAATAGATAGGTGCATTTTCTTTGGTGAATGTTCTAAATAAACCCAACATCAACGGCTGACCAACGATAGCGGCAATGCTCATCAAACTTGTCAAACCTCCTTGTAATTCCCCTTGCTCATTTTTCCCTACTTGATTAGAGATAATTCCTTGAAAAGCTGGGCCAGCCAACCCACCAACTGCAAATGGAACCATAATGGCGTACATCATCCATGAAGAAGATGCAAACGCAAAAGCGGCTAAACCCAATGCATTTATGGCCAAACCTAAGAATAATGACTTTTCCTGGCCAAGTTTTGGAATAATAACCCTGATTAAACCTCCCTGAACTATGGCTACCATCAATCCTACAAAACCTAGGGATAAACCCACTTCTAACTTTGACCATGAAAATTTCTCAATTCCATAGAAGGACCAAGTGCCTTGAGTAGCAAAATTTGACACATTCACTAAAAACAAAGACAAAACCAATGCCAAAACGTAAGGATATTTTTTTAGATTCAACAAACTTCCGATTGGATTCGCTCTTTTGATGTCAAACTTTCTTCGGTTTTCTGGCAATAAAGATTCCGGTAAAATAAAATAGCCATACAACCAATTGAGAAGGGCTAAACCAGCCGAAACCCAAAACGGAATGCGAGTCCCATATTCACCCAAAATACCCCCTAAGGATGGCCCAATGATAAATCCTAGTCCAAATGCAGCACCTATCATACCAAAACTTTGAGCTCGTTTTTCTGGCTCAGTAATGTCAGCAATATAAGCATTAGCCGTAGTAAAACTCGCTCCCGCAATTCCTGAGATAATACGACCAACAAAAAGCCAACCGATATTTGGAGCCAATGCCAAAAAGATGAAGTCTAAGCCAAAACCAAAAAGAGACATCAACAGCACTGGTCTTCTACCGTATTGATCACTCAAACCACCGATTATTGGTGAAAAAATAAACTGCATCAAAGCATAAATAAAAACCAAATAGGCAGAATATTGGGAGGCTTCGCTTACTGTTCCTCCAGTAAGCTCTTGATACAAACTTGGCATTATAGGAATAATTATACCGATGCCAATAACGTCTATGAGTACAGTTACGAGGATGAAAAATATAGCCTTTGAGTTCTTTTTGTCCGACATAAATATGGGTTAATCCTACAAAGATACGAAAATTCAGGAAATTGGATTGAATAAGAAAATTCTAAACTAGGTCCGATAACATTTATTCTGCATAAAATATCGAAACTAAAAAGATTAAAACCGACCTATTAGACTAATGCTTCGTTTACAACTTTTCTCATTTTATCAATCCCCATTTTACAAGCAGCCAAAGTGTCCATTTTCCAAACATCTTCATTGAAAATCTCCAAAGAGAGTACGATTGGCGTATTTTTTTTATTCAAAATACCTAAAATTTCCTTGAAAGGAGCCACTCCATCTCCCGGCATAACACGCATTCCATCTGTGATTGTGTTTTTATCGGCATTGGCAGGGAAGTCATTCATGTGGAACATCTGCATTTTCTTCCCAGCAATCATACTCAGAGCCTCAAAAGGTGAACCTCCTCTGAAAAGATGATAAACATCCGGTAAAATTATGGCATCAGGATGACCACTTTCTGCGGCTACAAACAAAGTTTCACCAAACAAATGGAGGTTTTTAGAAAATCCCCAAAGTTCTAGTTGTGGTAAAACACCCATTTCCTTGCCCAATTCTACCACTTTATTAAAGCGTTCCGCAGCTTTTTTAAGATCAACATCAGCACCTGTTGTTGCACCGAAAGGTGGAGCAGCAATGCGTTTACAACCAATCTGAGCCAACATATCCATTTCCCGCTTGAGCTGTTCCATGGCCTTACCTCTTTCTGTTTCGTCATCAACAATCCATTTGGCAAAGCCAATAGAATCTTCAATCACAATACCCAAATCGTTTGATTTTTTCTTTACATCAGAAAGTTTTCCTCCATCTTTTACAAACTTCTCTAAAGTATTCATCCAGATTTCTATCCCATCAAAACCTACTTTGGCAGCCGTTTCGATTTCGGCCATTAAACCAATGTTTTGTTTACGAATGGTGCTGGTGTTTAAGCAAAACGTGAAATTGTGCTTGCTTTTCTTGGGTTTGGCAGCAAAGCTGTCTATGCTAATTGAGGTAACTGCAGCTCCTGAGAGAACTGTCTTTAAAATATCTCTACGTTTCATTTTTATGGGTTGAATAATTACAGAAATATACTAAAAGAATTTTAGTTTTTATGTTTCATAAGAAGCTTTTCAAACTTAACAGGGTTTTGCCTCGAATCCCAAATTGCCAAAATTCTTATTTCAAGTTCGTGGTTTTCGTAAACTATAAGATATTTCTCAGAAATCTTAATTCTAACAAAGGGCAAATTTGATGGTTTCCCCATTTCAGGAAAATGGCTCATTTTCTCTATTGCGGAAGTAATTCTAGAATATAATTTTAAACTGTAGGCATCCGAATTGTTATGCTCTTCCCAAAACTCTAAGATTTCGTTAAACTGTTTGATGGCAGATTCCGACCAAACTATTTGCTTTGCCATTTAACAAATTTTTCCTTTAAATCTGAGTGGGAAATGAAATTACCAGATTCAATTTGCTTCCTTGAAATTTCTATTTCGTCAATTTGTGACTGGCTAAAAGTTGCAACAAGCTGATTACCATCTTCAAATTCAATTAAATCCAAAATTTCGTTCAAAAGAGAATCTTCCCTTATGCTATCAATCTTACTTTTAACTCTGGTTTTCAATTCTAAAGAAGTCATAAAAATCAATTATTAAAATCAAATGTAAAAAATTGAAGCTAATAAATCAAATATAGATGCTATATACACAAAAAAAGCACCCCATTTCTGGAGTGCTTTCTTATAATATGATTAATCTAATCGATTACTCAAGGATTTCAGTTACCTGACCAGCACCTACTGTACGTCCACCTTCACGTATCGCAAAACGAAGACCTTTGTCCATCGCAATAGCGTTAATCAAGTTTACAGTAATAGTGATATTATCACCAGGCATAACCATCTCAACATTTTCTGGAAGGAAAATCTCACCAGTTACGTCAGTAGTTCTGAAGTAGAACTGAGGACGGTATTTGTTAAAGAATGGTGTGTGACGTCCACCTTCTTCTTTCGAAAGAACGTAAACCTCAGCTTTGAATTTAGTGTGAGGCTTCACAGAACCTGGCTTACAGATTACCATACCTCTTTTGATAGACTCTTTGTCGATACCTCTCAACAAAAGACCTACGTTATCACCAGCTTCACCTCTGTCAAGGATTTTACGGAACATCTCAACACCAGTTACTACTGACTTAAGACCTTCAGCTCCCATACCAAGGATATCTACTGCTTCACCAGAGTTGATGATACCAGTTTCTATACGACCTGTTGCTACAGTACCACGACCCGTGAT
This sequence comes from Lacihabitans sp. CCS-44, assembly GCF_024343735.1. GTDB lineage: Bacteria > Bacteroidota > Bacteroidia > Cytophagales > Spirosomataceae > Leadbetterella. The sequence goes on along the minus strand of NZ_RJUE01000005.1, from coordinate 25,313 downwards.
TGAGAATACGTCCTCAACTGGCATCAAGAATGGCTTGTCAGTAGCACGAGCAGGAAGCGGAATAAATGTATCAACAGCTTCCATCAATTCTTCGATTTTAGCAACCCACTGAGGCTCGTTGTTCAAACCACCAAGAGCTGAACCTTGAATCACAGGAATATTGTCACCGTCGAATTTGTAGAATGAAAGTAACTCTCTGATTTCCATTTCTACTAGTTCAAGTAATTCTGGATCATCAACTAAGTCAACTTTGTTCATAAATACTACAAGCTCAGGAACACCTACCTGACGAGCAAGAAGGATGTGCTCACGAGTTTGTGGCATTGGACCGTCTGTAGCAGCTACCACGATGATGGCTCCGTCCATTTGGGCAGCACCAGTTACCATGTTTTTAACGTAGTCAGCGTGACCTGGACAGTCAACGTGTGCGTAGTGACGATTAGCAGTCTGATACTCCACGTGAGAAGTATTGATTGTAATACCACGCTCTTTTTCTTCAGGTGCATTATCAATTGACGAGAAATCTCTAACCGCAGCTAGACCTTTATTGGCCAAAACTGAAGTAATAGCAGCTGTCAATGTAGTTTTACCGTGGTCAACGTGACCGATTGTACCGATGTTTACGTGAGGTTTACTACGGTCAAAATTTTCTTTTGCCATTTTATTTGATAAAATTTATGTTGTTCAAAATTGTTTTTACTAAAAAAGAGTAATCAGAACTTCTAATTACTCGAAAATCTTTCCACATTCAAAATCAGTGCTGAGCCTTTGAGCAGAATCGGACTGCCGACCTCTTCCTTACCAAGGAAGTGCTCTACCACTGAGCTACAAAGGCTTTATGGAATTAGAGCGGGAGACCGGGCTCGAACCGGCCACCTATAGCTTGGAAGGCTATCGCTCTACCAAATGAGCTACTCCCGCTTAAACACTTTTATTGGTGGGGGCGGATGGATTCGAACCACCGTAAGCGTAAGCTAGCAGATTTACAGTCTGCCCCATTTGGCCACTCTGGTACACCCCCAAATACTCTCAAAGAACACACCCTTTTCGAAAGGAGATGCAAAAGTAGAATCTTTTTTTAGAACCACAAAACTTTCACAAAAAATTTCTTGATAAAATTTCAGATTTTCCGTCTTCTTCCCTTCAAAAAATCAATATTTGCCTTATTATAAGGATTTAGAATAGTTGTGCAACTGATGAAAGTATTTTAATATTACATCTTCTAAAATGTAAATATTCGCTGTTTGATTCTGAATTCTAAAAATACGTCCTTGATACTTTTATCAGCTTACAATATTGAATATTGTTCAAATAATAAAAACCAACGAGAAATGCCCAAATCAAGCGTTTTTTTAATCAAGAAAGAGATTTAAGGTCTAAAATGCAAGAAAGGGCTATTCGCCCTTTCTTGCTTGGTTTTCTGAAGTTTTTACAACCTAAAACCTACACTAAATGCTTGTATATCATTAAAGCTGGTTTGGTTTTCCTTGAAAAGTTTGTTCATGTCGTATCTCACAAAAAGCGTCATTCCGTTCTTTTTACCAATTTCGGCGGTTACTCCGTACACAAAATCGTTGAGTCCGTAACTACCTTTTACCTTGTTCTCACTTCTTTTAGAATACTTTTCCATGCTGTATCCTCCAATTCTATATCCTGCGTAGCCACCGAGTCCGATTTTAAACTTATCTTCTTTGAATCCAAAATTTAACAATACCGGAAAATTCAAATAAGGCATCACCAGCTTGCTCTTTTCAGTTTCTTTGGTGTTTTTCACAAACTCCACTTTTGTCTTACCGCCAACTTCTACTTCTTGTGCCACGTTGCTGTTTTGAAGCATGAAGTTGTACCAGGCTATTTCAGGGCCATAACTAAAGGCCAAGTCCATTTTTTTTCCTTTAAGTAAGGTTGCATTTTTCCTCAAAGAAAGAGCCACATACCTCGACTGCCATGTGCGAAGACTGTTGAGTTCATTTGGCGATTTCGATTCATTGGCGTGTGCAAAATTATTTAGCCCCACATATATGCCAAAGTCGCTTTTTGAAAAGAACTTCTTCTCTTTCGGTGTTTTTTGTTTTTTATCATGGTGGTTTCCATGCTCTTTATGATCTCCGTGGTCGTCCTCAAAAGATTCAATCTCATCTTCCACCTCTTTTTCAATACGTCTTTCCATTTGTTGTTCTGTCTCCTTAATGGTCGTGTCTTTTTTAGAAATGATGTCTTTGGTAATGATTTTGATTCTTTGACCCTCTTTCGAGAACACTAGTAGAGTATCTCTTTTATCGCCACCTTTTGTTATCAAAATCAAGGCACGCTCTCGTTCGTTGGAATCTACGCCAACTGCTTTCAATACATTGTCCAAATTCAAAGACTTGGGCAACTCAATGGTTTTATTGTTTCCAGTTATGACTTTCACCTTGTTATTCGTGCCTTTATCGTTGAATTCAATAATGGTGGTGTCTTTGGGATATCCAAAAGCAAATGCTTGAAATCCAGTGAGTAATGTAATTAATAATAACTTTTTCATAATTGTTAATTGTTGTTTAATCTTGCTTTTATCCAGTTTATTTTGTCTTTTATTTGGTTTGTTTCTGACACTATAAATCCTTCTTTGTCTAAGGTCAACTCCTCAATAGGCTTGAATCCCAACTTGTTAAAATCTACTTTTTCGCCCTTTTTCAAATTCTTCACCTCATCCAAAACTCTTGTTACGAGCGATTTATCATCTGAAAAATATTCGTCAGAACTTGTAGTTACAATACTATTAGAATTCTCCAAAATTTTAGGATTCCCCCCAAAAGTGTTCAATTGATTCATAGCTAATATAGGTGTAAGAAAAATCAAGGTTTCTTCTATGTTTTCACTTTTAAATTCCGCCTTATTGGCCAATACTGTTTTTGAATCAATTCCTACTTTAGAATTGGTGTTCGTCGAACTAATTTCTTTTTGCTCATTAACATTATCAACCCTTTCACTTGGCACAACCGCCAATGCAATTACTTCATTTGGCTTTAGAATTAAAAATTCTTTAATTACTGTGCTCTCAGATTTAATTAATGGAACTACTTCAGTTATATTTTCATCAGATTTGCCGATCATTTCGTTCGTTTTGGAAGGAGAAATAACCTCGTCCGAACTTGGTATGGTTAAAGCCAAAGTATCATTAGAAACTTTTGACTTGTTGTAAAAATACACACCTACCAAAGAAACAATAAAGAATGAAGCGGCCATAGCAAAGTACCTGTAAGGCACAATCCTCTTCTTTTTTTTGTTTTCTAATTTACTCATAAACAATTGATTAGCCCTTTCACTTGGTTTCATCTCTTGGTTTGTGAGTTTTTCCCTAAAAAAATCATCTATAGGATTCATATTCAATTTTTTTTAAACGATATATCCGTACCTCTCATTTTTTGTCAATTGTTCTTGCAAAATTGCTCTTGCCCTGCTTAGCTGCGATTTCGAAGTTCCTTCTGAAATTCCGAGCATTTCAGCTATTTCGTTGTGGTTATAACCTTCAATAGCATAAAGATTAAAAACTGTCCTGTATCCATTTGGAAGCGATTGGATGAGTTTCATTAATTCGTCGGACTCAAAATCTAAACTTTGATCATAAGAATTATAAGAATCGTTTACTTCATCTATCCCCACTTCTAGCATTTTTTTTTCCTCGCAAATACATCAAAGCCTCATTCACAACTAATCTTTTTGCCCAACCTTCAAAACTTCCCTTAAAACCAAACTGACTAACTTTGTCAAAAATCTTCATCATACTTTCCACCATTAGGTCTTCTGCGGCCATTCTATCACTGATATATCTGCAACAAATAGCTAAAAACTTGTATGAAAACTTTTCGTAGAACATACGCTGTGCATCAGCGTCTCCCTTTACGAGAGCCTTAGCTAAATCGTACTCAGTTTCGAAAAGTGATAAAATTTTTGCCATATAATCGGTTTCAATCTCAAGATGCAATTTTTTTATGTTAGGGTTGCATTATATTTGTAAAAAAATATAAGCTTATGTTTACTTCTTTTGTGGAATCATTGAAAGCGATACATCCTATAAAAAAGGAAACTGAAAAACTACTTATCAAAAAACTTACTCGCCATACGGGTAAGGCTGGCGATATCTTGGTGAAAGCAGGTGACATAAACGACAGGCTATACTTTATTGAAAAAGGTATGGTGAGGTCATATTATACGATTGAGGAAAATAAGACAAAAACTGATGTTACCTCCTGGTTTGTTGGAGAATTTGGTTTTATCTATATTCCTCACAGCTACATTCCTAAAGTTCCTTCTGTCGAAACTATCGAACTTTTGGAAGATTCGGAGATGATTTCAATAACAAACAAAGCCATGCAGGAGTTGTATGATACTGTTCCGGAAGCAAACTACATTGGGCGAATACTCACAGAAATGTATTTGGTGATGTACGATGAGCGAATACGTTTCCTTAGAATGATGAGTGCACAAAAACGCAACGATGCGTTCAGAGATATGTTTCCTGACATTTATGACCGAGCACCGAAAAAATATATTGCTTCATTTTTGGGCCTTTCGCCTGAAACCTTGAGTAGAGTAAGAAAAAAAGCCTAATTAGAATTTTTTTAGAAAGAAAAGACAATAGATGACGATTTTAGATCAAATAATTGAAAACAAAAAAACTGAAGTAGCCCGAGCTAAAGAAAAAGTATCTATTGAAGAACTCAAAAGCTCAATTTATTTCAACAAAAAAACCCTTTCTCTAAAATCTGCATTAATTGCTGATAATTCAACAGGAATTATTTCGGAATACAAAAGGAAATCACCGTCAAAGGGAAATATAAACGTAGGTGCAGGCATTGCCGAAACTACCATGGGCTATACCAAAGCTGGAGCGGCAGGCATAAGTGTACTCACTGATACCATGTTTTTTGGAGGATTTAAAGAAGATTTGTTCATAGCGAGAGAAAACAACCCTTCTACTCCACTGCTTAGAAAAGACTTCATGATTGATGAATATCAAATATATGAAGCCAAAGCTTGGGGTGCGGATGTGATTTTGTTGATTGCCGCCAACCTAGAAAGTAAAGAAATAGAAATTTTGAGTAAAAAAGCACACGAATTGGGCTTGGAGGTGCTTTTAGAGGTTCATAACAAGGAAGAAATAGATAAAAGCCCGCTGTCTAATGTAGATATAGTAGGTGTAAACAACCGCAATCTGAAAAACTTTGCTGAAAACAATGTAAATGCTTCCATCGAGCTTTTTGATTTTATACCCAACGACAAAGTGAAAATATCAGAAAGTTGTATCAGTCATCCAGATACCGTAAAACAGTTAAGAGAAATCGGTTATAAAGGGTTTTTAATGGGCGAAAATTTCATGAAAACAAGCAACCCAGCCAAAGCCTTAGAGGAATTTGTAGAATTAATAATGTAAACTATTGCCTTGATGCCTTTTGCCTTGGTGCCTTAATGCCTTCAAAAAATGCTAAAAATCAAAGTATGTGGAATGCGGGAAAGTCAGAATATTCTGGCTTTAGTGGAGCTACAACCTGATTTTATGGGTTTTATTTTTTACCCCAAGTCGGCAAGGTTTACCGGAGATATTTTAGAAAAGGAAATACTAAAATCCTTACCTCGGAGTATTCAAAAGACAGGAGTTTTTGTGAATGAAAGCTTCGAAAAAGTAATTGAGATTTCAAAAGAATACAGCCTAAATTTTGTGCAATTACATGGAAATGAGACCGTTGAGTTTTGTGAAAAGCTAAAAGAAGAAGGCCTAAAAACCATAAAAGTATTTTCGGTTGACAATTCATTTGACTTTTCAGAAACCATTCATTTTGAAGACTTTGCAGATTATTTCTTGTTCGATACCAAAGCAGAAGGCGGTTATGGTGGACATGGAAAAGCTTTCGACTGGAAAATTTTAGAAGAATATAAAGGCAGAACCCCATTTTTGCTAGCGGGAGGTATTTCTTTAGAAAATTTAGCAAATTTAGATAAAATAAAAAATAAGCATTTTGTGGGAATTGATGTCAATAGCAAATTTGAACTCAGCCCTGCAAACAAAGATATTGAAGCTTTAAAAGAGCTTTTTGGAAAAATTAAACTTAACCAATAATTCGATAAGCCAAAGAAAAATCTTTGCGACCTAGCGACTTAGCGGTAAAACCAAAAAAATGAAAAGTCTAAAAGAAAACTCACCATTTCAGGTGGACGAAAGAGGGTATTACGGAAATTTCGGTGGGGCATTTATTCCCGAAATGCTCTATCCAAATGTAGAAGAATTGCGTGAAAACTATCTCAAAATCATGTATGAGCCGAGTTTTCAAGAGGAGTTCCAGCGTCTGCTGAAAGATTATGTAGGTCGTCCCACGCCGCTTTTTCATGCCGAACGACTTTCAGAAAAATACCAAACCAATGTCTACTTAAAAAGAGAGGACCTTTGCCATACAGGAGCTCACAAGGTAAACAATACACTTGGACAGATACTTCTTGCCAAAAAACTCAATAAAAAGAAAATAGTAGCCGAAACCGGTGCCGGGCAACATGGCGTAGCCACCGCGACGATGTGTGCATTAATGGGCTTGGAATGCATCGTGTACATGGGCGAAATTGACATCGAACGCCAAGCACCAAATGTTGCCCGAATGAAAATGCTTGGAGCCGAGGTTAGGCCAGCAAAAAGCGGCTCAAGAACCCTGAAGGATGCCACCAACGAAGCCATGAGACACTGGATAAACAACCCTACCGATACGCATTATATCATCGGTTCGGTGGTTGGGCCTCACCCCTACCCCGACATGGTGGCGAGATTCCAGTCGGTTATTTCGGAAGAAATAAGAACCCAGCTTTTTGAGCAAACTGGCTCCGAAAACCCAAATTATGTGATAGCTTGTGTGGGTGGAGGATCCAATGCAGCCGGTACTTTTTATCATTTCCTAGACGAACCTTCTGTAAAAATAATAGCGGCAGAAGCCGCAGGCCATGGTGTAAAAACTGGAAAATCAGCCGCGACAACATTTCTTGGTAAACCGGGCATATTACACGGAAGCAAGAGCCTTTTGATGCAAACATTTGATGGCCAAGTAGTGGAGCCACACTCCATTTCTGCTGGTTTGGATTACCCCGGTATAGGGCCATTGCATGCCCACTTGTGGGAAAGCAAAAGGGCCACTTTTTATGGAATTACCGACGAAGAGTCACTTGCGGCAGGCTTCGAACTCACCAAATTGGAGGGTATAATCCCAGCCATAGAATCGAGCCACGCTTTGGCAGTTCTTAATTATTTGGGAGCCGGAAAAGACGAAACTGTGGTAATAGGACTATCTGGCAGAGGCGATAAAGACTTGGCAACTTACATGAAGCATTTGTAAGGGTTTTACGCTTTTCGCTCAAAACGGCCTGTATTGGTATCAAATTCCATTTCTTGGATATCCCATTTACCGCTTGGGGCATCACGTTCATATTTTTGAGCAATTATCATTCGGTTTCCATCCGAACGGAGATTTATCATACCAAAACGTGTAAGAAATGAGTTGATGTCCTTCTGAATATCAGTAGTTTTTACATCTAATTCCTTCAAAAGTTCGGCCTTATTTGCAGCATTTCCGTCAATAATAGCCTTTCTTTGAAGTTTCAAATCAGCCACTTTCTTTCCCCAATCGTTCAAATTAATGAGATTTTTATAGGTGATTTCTTTATTTGACCTGGCCAATTCAGTACTAAAAATCATGGGTCTTTCGCCATAGCCATGCTTACCCAAAGCTCCCAAAGTATCAGGTCTTGGATGAGAATAGGGCTCATCGTCTCCACTCGAAATAACCGTGGCGGCAGCATTTACTGCTTTCAAAAAGTCCAAATCAAAGTGATTGGAACCATGGTGACAAGCTTTTGCGGCATCAACTACTAGCTCATCGAGAATATTATTGTCGGCATAATGTTTATGCATAATCTTACCAAATTCTTCGTTCAAATCACCTCCAAGTAAAAGCCGAAGATTTCCGTACCTGAGTTTTATTATCACCGAATGCCCATTTTTATCCTTACCGCCTTTGTCGATTGATTTCAGACCTTTCTTTCCGTTTTTTGTTTGCGGAATCGGCCCAAGAATTTTCATCGAAAACTCTTTACCATTTACAAAATTTTGGTCTGTAAAAGCATCCAAGTAATTGTTTTCGATATTGAGCATCATAAAATTTACATTCGTATTGCTTTTTAGTGCCTCGGCAAGCGTTTTTGGGTAAGTAGATCCTTTCCCACTTAACTTGTTCGGATCAGTAATTATAGCATTCATTTCTGTGGTGTTACTTACCAACTCAGTTATTAATCCTTCCTCAATTTTTCCGAAAGAAACTTTCCCTGCTTCTGGTCGTTCTACAATACCTTGGTGATAAACATTCGAAAAACGTAATGCCTTATTTTTGAACAAACCACGAAAACCGCCATAATGATCCATGTCACCATGACTGATTATGGCCTTGAAATCCAATTTAATCGGCACGTTTTTTTTGTACAAATTAAACCTCCAAGTAAGGTAGCGATTCATATTGTCCCCTTCGCCGGCATCAATTATAAAGTGCTCGTCAGCAGGAGTTACAACATGGCATCCGTCCCCTTGGCCAATATCTATAAAGTTGACCTCAAGCACTCTTTCTTTTCGGATTTTACTCACAGAAATCCACCCAAAATTGTTTCTGGCTTTTACTTTTACTCGGTTATTTTTGATTTCTAAGTCAATAATCTGTATAAAATCGCCAAACAACAGATGCTGCACCCAGTCTTTTGAATTCTCATTTTTAAAGACTTTAGCGTCAGGAAATTCAGCAAAAGTGTAATAATAATTATTTGCTCCTTCCACATACTTTGAGATGTCCAACTTTGCCATGCTTTTGTTTTTTTGATAAATAAAACTACATCTCACGATTATTTCTTCCTAATTAATTTTATTAAAAGGAAGGTATTTCTATTTTTGCTGAGATTATATTTTTAATAAAATTCAACCATTCTCAAACATGCATATTTTCAGCACCTTATCATTCAAATCATTCTTAATCGCGGCGTTATTTATGGCAATTTCAACTTCTGGTTTTTCACAAAAAAAAGAATTAAGACATGTGGTGATGTTTAAATTTAAAGAAACATCCTCTGCAGCAGATGTTAAAAAAGTGGAAGATGCTTTTCATGGATTAAAGGGTAAAATCAAACAAATAAAAGACTACGAATGGGGAACAAACAATAGCCCAGAAGGCCTTGACAATGGTTTTACGCATGTATTTTTTGTAACATTCAGCAGCGAAGAAGACAGAGCAATTTATTTGCCACACCCTGACCATAAGGCTTTTGTGGAAGTTTTGATGCCGCACCTTGACAAGGTAATGGTTTTGGATTATTGGGCTAAAAAATAAACTACAGTGAATCTAAATCTAAAAGAAAAAGTAATAATTGTCTCCGGTGGTGCGAAAGGAATTGGAGAAGGAATTGTTAGTCAGTTGGCCTTAGAAGGTGCATTTCCGGTAATTATCGGAAGAAATGCAAAAGACAACGAATTGGCCTTGGAAAAGGTAACCGCTGCTGGTGGATTTGGATTTACGGTAGAAGCCGAACTTTCGAATCCTGATGAATGCAAAAAAGCTGTAGATGCGGTTTTAGCTCGTTTTGGAAAGATACATGGTTTGGTAAATAATGCAGGAGCCAACGACGGAATAGGCCTCGAAAATGGCGATTACGAAGGCTTCATGGCCTCACTTCACCGCAACGTGGTACATTATTATCTGTTGGCGAAATATTGCCTTCCGTCATTGATAGAAACAAAAGGCTCTATAGTAAACGTAACCTCAAAAACCGCCGAAACAGGTCAAGGAGGCACCTCAGGATATGCTGCAGCCAACGGTGCTCGCAACGCCCTAACCCGTGAGTGGGCAGTGGAATTGTTGAAGTATGGTATCAGAGTAAATTCAGTTGTGGTGGCAGAATGTTACACGCCTCTTTACGACAAATGGATAAAAACCTTACCCAATCCTGAAGAAACTTTAGAGAAAATAAAGGATAAAATACCACTAGGAAAACGTATGACCACAGCCGAAGAATTGGCAAATATGGTGGTTTTCCTATTGTCAAATCGCTCGAGTCATACCACTGGCCAGCTCATACATGTGGATGGTGGTTATGTGCATTTGGATAGGGCTTTGTTGTAAAATAACTGAATGCTGTCGGTTGTGTCCTCACAACCGATGGCAATAAACTTCACCCGATTTCTAAAAACCTAACCTCAATTCCTTTCAACAATTCCTTGGTTCTGTTCGGGCGAGCATCTGTCAAAAAAACCTGACCAAAGACTTTGTTATCAATCATTTCCACCAATTTCTTGATTCGCTTTTCGTCTAGTTTATCGAAGATATCGTCTAACAAAAGTATAGGTTTAAAACCTTTAATTTGTGTAAGTATATCAAACTGAGCCATTCTTATAGCCATAATAAAAGCTTTTCGTTGGCCTTGCGAACCAAATTTCTTCACCGGTTTTCCTTCCATCCAAAACTCATAGTCGTCTTTGTGAATACCTTTGGTGGTACGTTGTGCTGCCAAATCATTGGCGATGGATTTTAGAAAAGTCGCTTCAAAGTTTTCATCCGCCCACTCAGAGTTATAGTTGATTTCCACCATTTCTCTGTTGTCTGAGAGTTCGTCATAATGTTTCTTAAACAAGGGCAAAAACTGTGATACGAAATTATTCCTAAGTTCAAATATTTTCCTACCCGTTACCAAAAGCTGATCTGAGTAAATTCTAACCAAATCTTCATCAAAATAATTATGCTCGGCAAATTGCTTCAACAAACTATTTCGCTGATCAAGTGATTTATTATAAGACAAATACAGTTTTAAATATTCTGCGTCAATTTGTGAAAGTATGCCATCAAAAAGTTTTCGTCGTGTTTCACTTCCATCGCGTATGAGGTCTGTATCGTCAGGAGCTATCAACACTACTGGATATTTACCAATGTGCTCAGAGAGTTTTTCGTAAGGTACTTTGTCATAAAAAAATGACTTTTTGCCGCCTCTTTGCATAGAACAAGTGATTAACTCCTCACCAAAACGGCCTTCAATTTGAGCAAAATCCTCTTCAAATTTAATACTCAAAGCATCCTGACTGTGTATAGAACTTTTACTCAAGGACAGAAAATAAACGGCGTCGAGTAGATTAGTCTTGCCGCTTCCATTTTTACCAACAATACAATTCAATCCCTCCGAAAACTCATAAAATTGATTTTCGTAATTTCTAAAATTGGACAATTGGAGTTTTTGCAAATGCATAATGACTACAAAGGTGCGGAAGAATTATGGCTTGGTCAAATTCAAACATTATTCTTTTTGAATGAAAAAATCTAATCCAAGACTTTCCAAATTCAATTAGAACAAATTAGAACCCACAAACAAATACCCGAAAAACTCCGTTATCAATATACAGAGGCAATTAAATAAACAAAAATATCAATGGAAATCTTAAAAGACCAACTTGAAGAATTAGCGATAAACAATTGGAGAATAGCAAATGGTAAGCTCACCAAAGTTTACATTTTTAAAAACTATACCGAAGTAATTAATTTCGTCAAAAAAGCTTTTGAAGTGGTAGAAAAACACAACCACCATCCTGAAATTACGGTGAATTATAGCAAAGTTGAGGTTTCGGTAAATAACCATGAAGAGAAAAACATCTCTGACAAATGCTATCTTTTGGCCAAAGACATAGATTTTATCAATAATATTCCTTCTATTTAGTTTTAATTCTTATTTTTGCAATCCAAAAAATTCTAAGCGAAAACTTTATGGCAACCAGCAAAAAGAAAGAGGCAGCTCAAGTAAAATACACAAAAGAACAATACATCTTTTGGTACGAAACCATGCAATTGCAACGCAAGTTTGAAGAAAAAGCAGGTCAATTATATGGTCAGCAAAAAATAAGAGGATTCTGTCATTTATATATAGGCCAAGAAGCATGTTCTTCAGGAGCAGTTTCGGCATTAGAAAAAGGCGACAAATACATCACTGCTTACCGTGACCATGGCCATCCCTTGGTGCTGGGCACAGACCCTAAGCGTATCATGGCGGAACTTTATGGCAAAGTAACAGGTACCACCAAAGGCAAAGGAGGCTCGATGCACATTTTTGACAAAGAAGTGGGTTTTGTAGGGGGCCACGGTATAGTAGGTGCTCAAATACCTATGGGAGCAGGTCTTGGTTTTGCTGAAAAATATCTAAATACTGGTAAAGTTTGTATCTGCTATTTTGGTGATGGAGCCACACGTCAAGGTGCTTTGCATGAAGCTTTTAACATGGCTATGACTTGGAAAATACCAACAATTTTTGTGGTAGAAAATAACGGTTACGCCATGGGTACGTCGGTAGAAAGAACCTCAAACGTTAGAGAACTCTATACATTGGCAGAAGCCTACGACATGCCAGCTGAGCCAGTAGATGCTATGGACGTAGAAATTGTACATGAAGCCGTTGGTAGAGCAGCCGAGAGAGCTAGAAAAGGTGATGGACCAACCTTTTTGGAGTTCAAGACATACAGATTTAGAGGACATTCGATGTCTGATCCGCAAAAATATCGTACCAAAGAAGAGGTAGCTGAATGGAAACAAAGAGATCCAATTGAACTGATAAAAGACAGAATTCTATCTCAAAAAATTGCCTCTGAAGAAGAACTCACCGCTATTGATGCTAAAATAAAGGTTCAAGTCGAAGAATCTGTGACATTTGCTGAGGAATCGCCTTGGCCAAAACCAGAGGAGGCTTTTGAAGACATTTATGTTCAGCAAGACTATCCGTTCTTAAGAGAATAAAAATATAATACGTAATTAAAGACCGACAATTCGGTCTTTTTTTGTGCTAAAATCGTTTTGGCACATTTTTTAGGAGTTTTTATATAAATTTTATGAAGGTTTTTCATAAATTTGCACTCCAAAAATTTTGAACAACAGAAAAATGGCTGATAAAGAGAATAAAGGCATAGAAATTATAGAAAACGCTGACGCACTGAAAAAAGAATTTTTCAAGTACGAAGGTCTTTTAGAAAAAAACTCAAAAATACTTACATATTTAGGCGGTGCAATTATAGCTCTTGTAGCACTCTATTTTGGCTACAAATACTACACGGATTCACAAGAAAAAGAAGCCCAAGTAGCTCTTTACGACGCTGTCTTTTCATTTGAGGCAGATTCTCTAAATCAAGCATTAAAAGGAAAAGGTGGAAACGAAGGCCTATTGTCTTTGGCGGACAATTACAGCGGTACAAAAGCAGGTAAGTTAGCAAGCCTCTATGCTGGTATAGCTTTGATGAAACAAGCCAAATATGCTGAGGCTATCGAAAGATTGGATAAATTTTCTTCTGACGACCAAGTATTGCAGGGTAGAGCTTACATACTTATTGGTGATTGTTACATGGAAACCAAAAAAGTTGAGGACGCTATCAACTACTACGAAAAAGCATCAAACTACAAGCCTAATAAGTTTTCAACTCCAGGTTACATGATGAAATGGGCAAATGCTCTTACGGAATCTAAGAAAACAAAAGAAGCTGTAGAGGTTTATTCTGACCTCATAAATAAATATCCTACAGGTACGGAAACTCTTTTGGCTAAAAAGTACAAGTCTAGACTTGAAACCGAGATTGGCGAATAACCGAGATTAAAAATATTAAAAATCAAAGGGATAAGCCATCAGGTTTATCCCTTTTTTGTATCAATTATATAAAGAACTATGTCTTCTGCTCATAAAAACCTTAGTATTTTCAAAACCGAAAACTTGCCAGACATCAGTTGGAAGAAGTTTGTGGTCATCGTAGCCGAATGGAACGATGACATCACCGAACCACTAGCTCAAGGAGCTATAGATACACTTCTAAAGTATGGTGCAAAAGAGGCAAACATCTTGAAAGTTTACGTTCCAGGCAGTTTTGAACTCAGTTATGGCTCACAAGTATATGCACAAAAGACTGACATAGATGCAGTTATCGCCATAGGTTGCGTGATTCAAGGAGAAACCAAACACAATGACTACATCAATCATGCGGTAGCTGGTGGATTAACCGAAGTCTCATTGAAATATAACAAGCCAGTGATTTTTGGCGTGTTAACACCCAATACTCACCAACAAGCCCTAGACAGAGCTGGTGGCATACACGGCAATAAAGGTGACGAAGCTGCAATTACAGCGATAAAGATGCTCGGTTTAAAATAAAAACTCTGTGTCACTCTGTGCAAAACTCCGTGACACTCTGTGGTAAAAGAAAAAATATAACAATATAATATGCAAGTTTGGAAATTTGGCGGCACTTCAGTAGGAAAGCCAGAAAGAATGAAATCAATCAGAAACCTTGTAACAGAAGATAAAACAAGGAAAATAGTAGTATTATCGGCATTGTCTGGTACGACAAATGGTCTTTTGGCTATCGGTGAAGCCATAAAGCAACACAAAAACGAAGAAGCTTTTGAGGCTATTTCAACTCTTAAAAAACACTATCAAACTTTCATAGAGGACCTTTACACTACTCCCGAGGGCTTGGCTAAAGGTCAAAAAATCATCGACACCGAATTTGATTTTATAGCTTCTTTGGTCAATATCAGTCCGTTTACACTGAAACAAGACAAAGAATTGGTTGCCCAAGGTGAAATACTTTCTACGCAAATGTTCGCTGCTTACATGGAAGAAGTAGGCGACAGTGTCGTATTGATTCCAGCTTTGGATTTTATGCGGATAGATGCCGATAACGAACCTGAGCTGGCTGTAATTGAAGAAAAACTTGGTCATCTTTTATCAAAACAAACTGACAAACAAATAATTGTAACCCAAGGATTTATATGTAGAAACCCTCGTGGAGAAGTAGATAACTTAAAACGCGGTGGATCTGATTATACAGCTTCTTTGATAGGTGGAGCAACGGTTTCAGAAGAAATACAGATTTGGACCGACATAGATGGCATGCACAATAACGACCCAAGGATTGTGAAGCGTACGTTCCCTGTGCGTGAGTTGAGTTTTGAAGAAGCGGCTGAGTTGGCATATTTCGGAGCTAAAATTCTTCACCCGAGTACCATTACGCCAGCCAAAATGAAAGGCGTACCGGTAAGATTGAAAAACACCATGGAGCCCAACGCACCAGGAACTTTGATCAAATCGGAGGTTTCGCATACATCTGAAATTACGGCCATCGCTGCCAAAGATAATATCACGGCCATTTACATACATTCTACCAGAATGCTAAATGCTTATGGATTTTTGAGAAAAGTCTTTGAGGTTTTTGAAAAATACAAAACCCCGGTGGATATGATTACCACTTCAGAAGTATCGGTGGCTGTAACGATTGACAATAACGAAAATCTGGATAAAATCACGGAAGAACTTAATCAAATAGCGGATCTGGAGCCGCATGATTTCAACCAAAGTATTATTTGTATAGTGGGTAATTTCATGGCAGACAAAGCTGGAATAGCCATCAATGTAATGAACGCATTGAAAGATATTCCAGTAAGAATGATTGCTTATGGAGCATCCGAGCACAATATGTCTATTTTGGTCGATACAAAAGACAAAAATGCTGCCTTGGAAGCATTGAATGAGGGACTTTTTAAATTTGAATAAAAATGCAAAAATCACTTTCTGCCGTTTTCGAAAAAGATCTTATACGATTAAAAGCCGAAATTGAAGCTTATGCCGATGAAGAAAAACTTTGGCTAAAATCCGAAGGTATCAACAATTCGGCAGGAAACTTGTGTTTGCATATATTGGGAAATTTGAACAATTACATCGGAGCTATTTTGGGAAATACGGGTTATGTTAGAAATAGACCAGCCGAGTTTTCAGAAAAAACTTCCAAAGAATTTCTTATAAAATCTTTGGAGGAAACCACGGAAATGGTGAAAAATGTAATTTTGAGTTTAGATATATCCGTTTTCGACCAAACTTATCCCGATAATGTATTTGGCCATGAAATGAAAACAGACTTTTTCCTGATTCATCTTGTAGGCCATCTCAATTATCATTTAGGACAAATAAATTATCATAGAAGAATATTATGTTACAACTGAATTTCATCAAAGAAAACAAAGACTTGACGATAGCAGGTCTTGAGAGAAAGTATTTTAAAAATGCCGCTGAAACTGTTGAGCAGGTTTTGTCCTTGGATCAAAACCGTAAAGACACACAGCTGGAATTGGACAATACTTTGGCTCAGTCCAACAACTTGGCCAAGGAAATTGGTGGTTTGATGAAAGAAGGTAAAAAAGAAGAGGCCGAAGCCATAAAAGGCAAAACTGCTGAGCTAAAAGCCGCTTCAAAAGATTTGGAGGAAAAGCTTAAAGAGTTAGAAGTTTCTCTCCAAGACATATTAGTTACTATGCCAAATCTGCCCCACGAAAGTGTTCCAGCAGGAAGAACGCCAGAAGAAAACCTGAATATTTTTTCTCAAGGTGAAATTCCAAAACTGCATGCCGAGGCACAGCCACACTGGGAGTTGATAAAAAAATACGACATCATTGATTTCGAACTTGGCAATAAAGTATCAGGTGCTGGTTTTCCCTTTTACAAAGGCAAAGGGGCAAAAATCCAACGTGCCTTGATAAATTTCTTTTTGAACGAAGCCGAGGCCGCTGGATATTTTGAAATACAACCGCCTATCGTGATCAATGCAGCTTCAGGATTTGGCACTGGACAGTTGCCTGATAAGGAAGGTCAAATGTACCATGCCACAGTTGATGATTTGTATTTAATTCCAACAGCAGAGGTACCAATTACCAACATTTATAGAGATGTAATATTAAGCGAAAACGATTTGCCAGTAAAAAACGTGGCTTACACGCCATGTTTCCGGAGAGAAGCGGGCAGTTGGGGAGCTCACGTGAGAGGTTTGAACAGACTCCATCAATTTGACAAGGTAGAAATCGTGCAGGTTCGCAAGCCAGAAGAATCTTATCAGGCATTGGAGGAAATGTTGGAACATGTAAAAGGCTTGCTCACAAAACTTGAGTTACCATTCAGAATTCTTCGTTTATGCGGTGGTGACATGAGTTTTACCTCAGCATTAACTTTTGATTTTGAGGTATTCTCAGCAGCTCAGGAGCGTTGGTTGGAGGTAAGTTCAGTTTCAAATTTTGAAACTTACCAAGCCAATAGACTCAAACTAAGATACAAAGTTGATGGCAAAACAAAGCTTTTGCATACCTTAAATGGCTCTGCATTGGCCTTACCGAGAATTTTGGCTGCGATACTAGAAAATAACCAAACAGCTGAAGGCATAAAAGTACCAAAAGTACTCCAACCTTTTTGTGGATTTGATTTGATAAATTAAAACAAAGCCTTCAAGATTTTTCTTGGAGGCTTTATTTTTGAGTATAAATAACTATAATTAGAATTTTTTCATAAACAAAAATACTCCAATAATGTTTAAACACAAATCGGTATTATTTTGATTAATCACTTGTATTCTTGAATTAAAGCACAAATAAATTTCAGTATTTATATTGATTCTAAACGGTTTCAGAGTTAGATTTGAACCTCGAAAGTAAATTGGATTTTTCTAAGTATTTACTATTAATTAAATTTTAAAAATATAACATGTCTTGGTTAACAAAAACTTTAACAAGCTCTATAGGTAAAAAGCTACTAATGGCACTTACTGGCTTGTTTCTTTGTACTTTTTTAGTGGTGCATTTGATAGGTAACCTACAATTATTCAAAAATGACGGTGGTTACGCATTCAACAATTATGCAGTTTTTATGACCACTTTTCCTGTGATAAAAATTGTATCGTATGTAAACTATGCATTGATACTTTTCCATGCTTTTTGGGGACTTTACATCACTTACAAAAACCGTCAAGCTCGTCCGATTGGATATGCTGTTGTGAAAAACTCTTCAAGTGTATTTAGCCGAAACATGGCCATATTAGGTACAATCCTTTTGGTTTATCTGGTTGTTCACATGAGCGATTTCTGGTACAGGTACCACAATGAGGCACTTCCGTACGTTCAATATACAGAACAAATTTCAACAGGAAATGTTGAAACAACTCTGATGGAAACTGGTTATACACAAGAGGCCAAAAAAGTGGAGTCGTTCAATGAAGAGGCTGGAACTAAAACGATTATAGTAAAAGACTTGTACAGTGTAGTTTCGTTTTCGTTTCAAAACATCTTATTAGTACTTTTCTATGTACTTTCTATGTTTGCAGTCGCTTTTCACTTATTTCATGGATTTCAGAGTGCGTTCCAAACACTGGGTTGGAGTCATCCAAAATACACTCCCCTTATCAAAGGAATTGGTATTTGGATTTTTGCTGTTTTGATTCCAGTCGGATATGCAGCAATGCCCCTTTATTTTTATTTTTTAAAATAATTTCAGCTTAATTATAAAAAAATGGCAACAATAAAATTGGACGCTAAAGTGCCTGAAGGCCCAATAGGTGAAAAGTGGACGAAATATAAATCTTCAGTACCATTGGTAAACCCAGCCAACAAGCGTAGTCTTGAAATTATAGTGGTTGGTACTGGCCTTGCAGGGGCCTCTGCGGCAGCATCTTTAGCCGAAATGGGCTACAAAGTGAAGACTTTCTGTTTTCAAGATTCTCCACGTCGAGCACACTCTATTGCCGCTCAAGGGGGTATTAATGCAGCAAAAAATTATCAAAACGACGGTGACTCTACTTATAGATTGTTCTATGATACCATAAAAGGCGGTGACTATCGTGCAAGAGAAGGAAACGTTCATCGCTTAGCCGAAGTTTCAGCTAATATCATAGACCAATGCGTAGCTCAAGGCGTACCTTTTGCTCGTGACTATGGCGGAATGCTGCGTAACCGTTCGTTCGGTGGTACTCAAGTACAACGTACTTTTTACGCAGCGGGACAAACCGGCCAACAGTTGCTATTAGGAGCTTATTCGGCCCTTGAGAGACAAATAGGTAAAGGTTCGGTAATAAACTACTCTCGTCATGAAATGCTTGAAGTTGTAAAAATCGACGGAAAAGCTAGAGGAATTATAGCAAGAAATCTTATTACTGGTGAATTAGAAAGACACTTCGGACATGCTGTGTTGCTATGTACAGGCGGATATGGAAACGTGTTTTACCTATCTACAAACGCTATGGGTAGCAATGTAACTGCTGGGTGGAAAGCCCACAAACAAGGAGCATTGTTTGCTAATCCTTGTTTTACACAGATACATCCTACTTGTATACCAGTTTCGGGTGATCATCAGTCAAAATTGACTTTGATGTCTGAGTCACTTCGCAACGACGGTCGTATATGGGTACCAAAACAAAAGGACGACAAACGGGCAGCCAATGATATTCCTGAAGAGGAAAGAGATTATTACTTGGAGCGTCGTTACCCTGCATTTGGTAATTTAGTACCAAGAGACATCGCCTCTCGTGCAGCCAAAGAGAGATGTGACGCTGGCTATGGAGTTGGTGTAACAAAAATGGCAGTTTACTTAGATTTCAAATCTAATTTAATCAACAAATACGGTAGAGCTCAGGCTACAAAATTAGGTATTGAAAACCCTGATTTAGATACATTGATTCGCCTTGGAAAAGAAGTGGTAAAGGAAGAATACGGTAACTTGTTTGATATGTACAAGCAAATTACGGGCGAAGATCCTTACGAAGTACCTATGATGATATACCCAGCAGTACATTACACCATGGGTGGCGTTTGGGTAGATTATAACTTAATGACAACTGTTCCAGGTCTTTATTGTTTAGGTGAAGCTAATTTCTCTGACCACGGAGCCAACCGTTTGGGAGCTTCTGCTCTTATGCAAGGATTATCTGATGGATACTTTGTGATTCCTTACACCATTGGTGCGTATTTGTCAGCTGAAATCAAAACCAAGGCAATTCCAACAGATCACGAAGCATTTGTTGAAGCCGAGAAAGCAACACGTGAGAGAATTGAGAAATTAATAAATATTAAAGGAAAACAGTCTCCTGAGTCATTCCATAAGAGATTAGGAAAAATCATGTGGGAAAAATGCGGAATGGCCAGAAATGAAAAAGGCTTGACCGAGGCAATCGCCGAAATCCAGGCTTTGAAGAAAGAATTCTGGAGTGACTTAAGAGTTTTGGGTGACATAGACGGATTCAACCCTGAGCTAGACAAAGCGGGCCGCGTGGCTGACTTCATAGAATTAGGCGAACTAATGTGTATAGACGCCTTAAACAGAAATGAATCTTGTGGTGGCCACTTTAGAGAAGAATACCAAGAAGACGGCGGTGAAGCCATGCGTGACGACGAAAACTATATGTATGTAGCTGCATGGGAACACAAAGGCGAAAGCCAGTGGGAACTGCACAAAGAAGAGCTTAAATATGAGAACATCAAAATAGCTCAACGTAACTATAAATAATTATTTCAATTTTTTTTGAATTATGAGCACAGGCAATATGACCATTAATCTGAAAGTTTGGAAACAAAAAAACGCCAAAACTTCAGGTAATTTAGAAACATATAAAGTTGATCACGTTTCGCCAGACATGTCGTTTTTGGAGATGTTTGACGTACTAAACGAAAAACTTGTACAAGATAACAAGGAACCCATAGCATTTGACCACGATTGCCGAGAAGGAATCTGCGGAATGTGTTCTATGTATATAAACGGCCAACCACATGGGCCGCTTGAAGGCGTTACCACTTGTCAACTTCATATGAGAAGCTTTAGCGATGGTGACACCATCGTAGTAGAGCCATGGAGATCTGCAGCCTTTCCAGTTATAAAGGACTTGGTTGTTGACCGTACAGCATTTGATAGGATAATAGCCTCGGGCGGTTTCGTATCAGTAAATACAGGTAATGCCCAAGACGCCAACAATTTGCCAATTGGGAAAGACAAAGCTGATATGGCGTTTGCAGCCGCTGCATGTATAGGCTGTGGAGCATGCGTAGCCGCTTGCAAAAATGCCTCCGCCATGTTATTTGTGTCAGCAAAAGTTTCACAATTGGCTTTATTACCTCAGGGCCAACCAGAAAGAGAGTCAAGAGCATTAAATATGGTTGCTCAGATGGATGCTGAAGGATTTGGAGCTTGCACCAACACAGGAGCTTGTGCCGCAGAATGTCCGAAAGAGATTTCGCTAGACAATATCGCTAGACTAAATAGAGAGTTTCTTGGTGCCAGCATTAGCAATCAAGAAGTCTAAAAAATATTTTAAAAATCTATTGCAAGATTCAAATGTTTAGTTAACTTTGTTTCAAAGTTGTGTGGATTTAGTAGCGAGACACCCACGTCGGTTTCCGGTGTGGGTGTTTTTTTATGTATTATTTCTATGTAAATTCTCCGATTTTTGCTCGTTTATACTATTTAATTTGAATTTTATACCGATTTTTGCGTTTTAGATACAAAAGACAAACTATTAGGCTTAGCCAAACAATATGGAAGGATTAATTATGGCCGCTCAGCTTTTGCTGGCACTCACGATTTTAGTAGGACTACACGAATTTGGACACTTTATATTTGCTAGAATCTTCAATATCAGAGTTAATAAATTTTACATTTTCTTCGACTTTTTATTTCCACTTCCGAATGTCTTGAACTTTGCCCTTTGGAAAAAGAAAAAAGGTGATACCGAATATGGCCTTGGATGGTTTCCATTGGGTGGCTATGTAGATATAGCCGGCATGATAGACGAAACAAAAGACGCTTCGCAACTATCTTCAACTCCCGAGCCATGGGAATTTCGTTCAAAACCAGCTTGGCAAAGATTATTTGTAATGTTGGGAGGAATCATTGTGAATGTCATTTTAGGTATCTTAGTATTCTCGGGAGTGAAATACGTTTGGGGAGACGAAGATTATACAAAAGAAGAAATAAACAAAAGAGGAATATTTGCTTACCCAATGGCCGAAAAAATAGGCCTTAAAACTGGTGATAAAATCACCAAAATAAATGGTAAAAATTTTGCGACACTTAGTGAGTTAAGAGGCTCTATTACTAACGAAAATGTGCTATTTACAGTCGAAAGAGACAGCACAACCCTAGAAATTCCGATACCAAACGAACTGATTGACCAAATAGCACAGAAAAATTATTTCATTGATCCTATTATCCCATTTGAAGTTGACCGTGTAACCAAGGGTATGCCAGCAGAAAAATCTGGATTAAGAAGCGGAGATAAAATAGTGAGCTTTAACGGCACACCCATAACTTATTATCAACAGATACAGCCCCTAATAAAAAAATCAGCAAATAAAAAAGTCGATTTAGGAATAGAGAGAAAAGGCACAAGTTTAACCATTCATCCAGTAGTAACTGCAGACTCAGCAATAGGCTTTTATCCGAAAAGTTTACTGACCTCTACAAAAGCTATGTATTCGCTGCCTGAAGCATTTAAAGTTGGTTCTGTAGAGGCTCTTGGAGTTATTCCACAACAAATCAATGGCTTTGCAAGAATTTTCAAGGGTCATATCTCTCCCAAAAATGCACTTACTGGCCCTGTTGGATTAGCCCAAATGTTCTCTCCGAAGTGGGATTGGGAAAAGTTCTGGGGACTTACAGGATTGCTTTCTATGGCCTTGGCATTTATGAATGCCCTACCTATTCCTGCCTTGGATGGTGGACACGTCATAGTTTTGCTTTATGAAATGATCAGTGGCCGTAAACCTTCAGAAAAATTTATGGAACGCACGCAACAAATAGGAACTTTTATCCTTTTGGCTTTGATGGTGTATGTGCTATTCAATGACACCATAAAATTGATTTTCTAAAACAATGCTTAGAATTCTGTTATTGCTCTTTTTTTTCAATGTAAACACAGGTTCTAAGCACGATTTTCATACTTCACTTACCGAAATCAACTATAACCCAAAGTCTGGGTCTCTCGAACTTTCCGTTAGGGTTTTTACCGATGACTTAGAGCTGACGTTGACCCATTTTAACAAAGGAAAATTAGTAAGAATAGAGGACCCAGAAACTATCGTTGACCCGCTCATTGAACAATATATTCGCAAAAACTTAGCCTTGGTTTCGCCTGATAAAGAGGTGAAATTTGGGAAATTTTATGGCAAAGAGAAAGAAGCGGATGCCACATGGATTTACCTCGAAATGTTTGATTGCAAGCAAGTAAAAAACTATTCGCTTTATAATTCCATAATGCTTGAGATGTTTTCGGACCAAACTAATTTGGTCAATGTCCTATACCCTTCCCAGAAAAAAACAATCGTTTTTGATTCCGAAACCAAAGTTTCCAATTGGCCGTTTTAGTGCAAAATTTGGGCATAAAATCTCGATAGTATGCTTGCATAACATTAAAAATGCTTAGTTTTGCAAAACTATTGATTAGAATTCTTTGAGCAAGATGAAAAAAGAAAAAACCATTGACTTTCATATAAAGTGGGTTTGGCATGCAATATCACGCATGTATAATATATATGCGGCCAGTGAAGATATGACCATGTCTATCGGCTATGTTTTGCTCAATATTGATTTAGAAAAAGGCACCCCAGCTACTAAAATAGGCCCATCAATAGGTATGGAGCCAAGAAGTCTGACCAGAATGCTCAAATCTCTCGAAGAAAAAGGTTGGATTTATAGAGAAACCGATCCGGTGGATAAACGTTTTGTAAACGTCTTTTTAACGGATTTAGGAAAAGAAAAAAGAAATTTTGCAAGACTGGGCGTAATAGAATTTAACAATAAACTGAGTGAAACCTTGTCTAAGGAACAACTCAAAACGTTTTTTGAAGTGATTCAACAAATCAACGAAATTGTAGAAAAAACAGCAGCCGACGCAAAAAATACCGAATTGGCACTTCTAGATTAATCCTTTGTTATGCCCAAAAAATTAAAAATATATTTGCTTGGATTGATATGTGGACTCAGTTTTCCGAGTATTGCCCAAAGTGTAGTCTATTATCCTTTTAATTCTATTTTGGGGCTAAGTACCAACCCTTCCAAGGCTATTTGGTTAGATGTGAAATTTCAAACCAATTCTTACTTTTCTTCACTCAGTACAGACATTTCTCCAGAGATAAATCTCAAAAAAACACCAAAATCTATAACGTACATGGGAGCTGGAGTAAAAATGAATTACCTCAATGCCATAGAAAATAACAATATCTTAGAAGGTTATTTTATGAACTTCGGTGTGAGACTCATGCCCTTTGAAAAATACAAAAAAATTCAGCTTGCGTTTGAAGTTTCGCCGTATGCCGGCAGGAAATTTGATATCGGTGTATTTCGCACCCACTTTGGAATAGGGTATAATTTTTCAAGATAAGCGTAGATGAAAACCAGACCATCTGCTATAATTATAGCTGACAATAAACTACTTACACTCAAATACAATTACAACGGCAATACCTTGTATGCAATCCCGGGAGGTAATCTCGAATTTGGCGAAAAACTAGAGGAGGCTCTTACACGAGAATTAGAAGAGGAAATTGGACTCGAAATAGAAGTACAAAATTTGCTTTTCATAGCAGAGGTTCATCTGCAAAACAAAGACACGCTACACTGTATTTTTCAATCCAAAATAGCTTCAGGAACGCCAAAGCTCAACCCAAAGGAAACAACAGCCTTAGAGATTTGTTGGTTACCGATAAATCACCTTGATGATTATAATCTCTACCCCAATATAAAAACAGAAATAAAAGAACATTTTTTAGAAGGAAAAGACCACCAGGTGTTTTTGGGAGAAATTAACCAGCCTTGGCTCTAAATAAAAATGGCGACCGAAAGCTAGTCATGGTCGGAAGATTAAATATCTTCCGGCCATTTTTTGTTATTAATGATTTGTCGTTGTCTTAGACTTATGAATTTGTATCTTTGGCTACGCTTTCTTAAAATCTAATGACAAATTTCAAGAACCACAAGGTATCAGTAAGCCAACTGATAGGGTTAATACCAGAGGCTTTATTAACCCACCTATCCTCTAATACGAATGTTGACTATTATACTAAAGTATTGCATGCCAAAAAGGTATTCTATCTACTACTTTATGGAATTCTAGATAATGAGAAATTAAGCCAACGCACTTTAGAAGATACTTTTAACGATTCGGGATTTAAAGTACTGTTTGACTTAGATGAAAGGGAAACCGTAGTCAGAAGCTCCATTTCGGAAAGGCTTTCAAAGATTGACTATCATTACTTTAAGGAAGTCTATGAGTTCATCTACACTACTTTTTCAGATTATTATGCTTATAGTGAGCAGTTAAAGTACAATTTGATTCGGGTAGACAGCACCATGGTGAGTGAGATGTCTGGCAAACTTAAAGAGGGGCTCGATAATAAAAGCGGAAAGAAATCTGTAAAATATTCTGTGACATTTGATGGAATACTTCCTTC
>NZ_RJUE01000004.1 GCF_024343735.1 Lacihabitans sp. CCS-44 | reverse complement strand
AGTAACCTTTGGATTCAAGCTTTTGACCATCGAACTCTTTGGGAATAAGGTTGAGTTCGGTAATATGGATATTGTAAGAATTTTCTACTTTTTCTACTTTAACTACTTCAAAATATTCAAATAAGCCTTCTGGTAGAAGTAATCGGATAAGGTCTTGGTTCAATATATATCATTTTGATCCCAAAATAAATAACTTTTTTCATTCCCCCCAACTTTTTGGATTGATCCATAATTTAAAATCCTTTGGAACTAGTACAAAAAAAAAGGACTGGAACAATTGTTCCAGCCTTTCCCGCTACTAAATCCACACAACTTTTATCTTAAATGTTTTTTTTCTCTTTTAGGTGTTACCCTTACGTCTGATAACGTTACAAAAGTAATCCTTTTTTTTAAATCAAAAAAAAAAACAAAAATATTTTTTTGGAAATTTCGCAAAATGGTAAAAAAAAATCAAACTGTACGAGACCAATTTTGACAGATTTATTTTAAAAACTACCACAAATACTTGTTAATAAGTAGTATAAATATTTCACATCACAGTTTTATAGATTTTAGATGTAAAATTTTAGCATTATTTCAAATCAAAAAAAATTGACATAAATCAATTCTATTTCTTCTTTTGAGTCAAAAAAACGAGTTTGACTTAATAAATCACTTTTTTTTACCCTCCATTAAATAAAAAAGTCTTTATTTTTTTTAAAATAATTGGAAAACTGGCTAAAAAATATACAACTGTATTAATTAAGTTATTTTATCACCTATTTTGATAGTACCACTTTTGTGAACAACAACATTTTGTCCAAACATAATTTTATTTTCAAATTTCCTAAACTTAGACAATGTAAAAAGTGGTTCTTTAGTGATTTCGTAGGTATTTTGATCAATAGTTGTCACCATGCATCTTGAACATCGCTTTACTCCATATAACTGAGTATCATTTATTTTTATTTGCTTTAAAGTATCTTCAAAAAAAGCAGCACAATTCTTGATAATCACATTCGGCCTAAACCTCTCCAAAGGTATTTTTTCAATAGATTTCGTATTTAACAAATCAAGAGAGGCCTCACTTAAAATAAGTATAGGGTACCCATCTGAAAAACTTGTCTGTTCTTCTCCGCTTACCATGTACTTTTTATCAATTAATCGTATTGTATCGTCTGGTTGAAATACTAAGTTTACATTTACTCCAAGTTGATTACTAAACCAAGCACTTACCGTTTCATCAACTATTTCAGCCAATATCTCATCATCCCAAACCTTTACTACTTTTTTAATCCCTGATTTAGGATAAAACGGTACATTGATTTTATTTTGATTATTTTTATTTACTACAGTTAATCCTTGGGCATTTAGCGAAACGAAAAAAGCCGCTAGTTTGGGTAAGTCACGTTGTGTTAAAAACACATCATTTTCACTCACAAGCATCCATCTCCTATCAAATTCTAAGCCTCTTACATCAACTTTAGATTCTTGAAGAGAAATACCACCGAGTGATTTTATCGGATATATGAACAGTTGAGAAATTTCCATATGGAATACAGAATTTGAAAATAATATTTTCTAAGATATAAAAAAAATTGAGAACAAAAGAAATCTGTTTGAGTAAAAAAATCTCCAGTTACGCTTATAAACTAAAAAAAATCAAAATATTTTAGAGATGGAAAAAATCAAACCAAATATAAACACACAAAGTCGCCAATAAACACATTATTTTCAAGAATAGTCACCACAAAATAATTAAAATAATGTACTTAGATGGGTAAACGGGTATCTCTGAAAAGATTTTTTTTTCAGTTCTCCGTTATTACCATATCACATTGATCATTGATGACTAGGATAATACTGAAGACTATCTTCATTTATATTTTTGTTATTAATTACAAAAAAAAACTTCTTACTGACTTATGCCTTTGGTGCTGATGTAATTTTTTCAAACAAAAACTCTGTAAACCTACTCAAACTTATGCCCAGAGTTTCTACAAATCTTTCGCTTTCTGAATAACATTTTGGTCAAAACTTAATTAATTTTAGCTTCCATTTCTGCATTACCATTTTGTAGAGGCAAAATTAATGTTCTGTAACTAATGCTCAAATTAGTGATTACTTTTTCCCTGCTTTTTACACCTGACATACTTTTTATCCATTTGTATGGCGTTTTTATTCATTCTTCACGAATAGGTTGGAAAGTATCAGATACTTTTTGAATATTTGAGAAAAAAAACACTTAAAATGACACCAGTCAAAAAGAATACGTTCTTAAAAAAAGTAAAACACATCACCATTAGTGGTTCTTTAAGCATGCTTATATTAAGCTCAGGCTTATATAGCTGCTCTTCAAATGAAAGTACGGATGGTGAGTACGAACAAACAGAAGTATATACCCAGGGCGTAAGAACCTACATAAAAGAGGTATCTAAGGGAGAATTCAAAATAACAGAAGAAATAGCTGTACCGGCAGATAGCTCTAAGGCGATTGTAACCTATCTTGATGGGCGTGAGGAAGTTCTCACCAAGGAACAGTCTAAGAAACTCATTGACGAGGAAATTACGCACAACCAAAATACCATTGGCCACAACAACGGCCTTTCAAATGTACTTCTTTATGGTGGCATGGGCTATTTTCTGGGCAGAACAATGAGTCCAAATTACGGATTTTATCGTCCAGATTTTCGTCAAAATAACGGCGGGTCGGGTTTTGTGCCAAATGGTGGTGTTAAAAACAATGCGGATATGGGCAGGTACTATTCAAATCCAGAGACTTTTGCAAAATCGTCTGATGTGAATAGAAACATCACCAGATCAAGAACAACTGTAACTCGTCCTAGTAGTAGTAGAAGTGGTTTTTTTGGTAGCAGAAGTAGGTCAGGATCGGGTTTTGGAGGATGATAAAGTTAAAGACACTAGAAAACTTGCCTCTTCAAACACTTAAAGAAGGAGGCTGGAAATGGATGCTTGGAGAAGATACACTACCCTATGTAGTCAATGACATAGTAATGGTGTCAGAAAGCACCGCAGAAGCATATTACGATGCCGGAAATGAACTTTACGAAATGTTCATAAAAGCTGCAGAACATGTAATAAAAAACGATTTATATGAAGAATTGGGCATCCCACCCAATCTTGTTCCACTCATAAAATACTCGTGGGAAAACGATAAAGGCTGGCACCTATATGGGAGGTTTGACTTGGCTGGAGGTATTGACGGCAAACCGATAAAGCTAATTGAATTTAATGCAGACACGGCCACGTGTATCCCAGAAACGGCAATTGTACAGTGGGCATCCTTAAAAGCCAATGGTTTTGATGATTCCTTACAATTCAACACTTTATACGAGAGTTTGGCGGGTGCATTTGAATCTTTAAGAGCAGAAAATCCAGAATTTCACCCCTCGCTACTGATAAGTACCATGGCCGGATTTCCTGAAGATGACACCAATATGGAAATTTTGGCTGAAGCCGCCAAAGAAGCCGGCTTTGAAGTAGCCTTTGAAAATATCGAAAAAGTTGACTTCTCGCCTGCAGAAGGGATATTCAAACACAGTTTGGCCGATGGCAGCTTTACAAAATACGATTACTGGTTTAAGCTTATTCCATGGGAGTTTATAGCTTGGGACGAGCCCGAACTCTGCAAAATCATTACGGATATTTGTATGGATAAAAAAGCAATTGTACTGAATCCAGCCTATACTATGCTATTTCAGTCAAAAGGAATACTAAAAATGCTTTGGAATTTGTTTCCAAATCATCCTCACTTGCTAGAAACCAAATCTACGCCGATAATTGACAAAACTTCAGTAGAAAAAGTAATGTTTGGCAGAGAAGGAGCCAATGTAAGATTGGTAAATGGCAAAAACGAAACCATTACTTTTTCAAGTGGCGATTATGCAGAGCAAAAGAAAATATATCAAGAATTCGTAGAATTTCCATCCGATTCTAAAGGAAATTATTACCAGGCTGGTGTATTTTATGTTGGAGAATCTTGTGGAATTGGCTTTAGGAAAGGAGGAAAAATCTTGGATAATACTGCACAGTTTTGTGGGCATTTGATTGAGTGATATCAACATTTAGGACAAAAAACATCTTTAAGATATTCATAACAAACACATTAATTGTTTTTTTAGAGCCTCAGATAATTCCTGAGGCTTTTGTTTGTTCTCGAAAGAAATTTATTAATAAAATTGAATCAACAATTCAAATCGTACCTGATAATCCTTCCCAAATAATTATAATTATTTCAATTTTATATTTACTTTTAGTATAATCTAAGAAATTAGTAATTCACCCTAAATTCCGTTGACTAATGAAAACACTAAAACTTTTCCTGATTTTATTTTTGATAACTCCTGCTGTTTTAGCAAAACTTCCTTTTGAGGAAATAAATAAAAAAGGAATTAATGCTGGCTATTGGCCAACACAATACGGTAAAAAGAAAGACCGAAACGATGGTTTTTTTAAACAATTTGATTTTGTATGGAAACAGAATAATAACCTTTATGTAGTAAAGAAAAAGATTAATTTAAAAAATGGAGACACCTCCTTAAACTCTTGGTTGGTTGATGCACGAGGTAAATATTTAACAAAAAAAACATATACCGACATTGGAGATTTTTCTGAAGGTATGACTGAAGTAAGCATAGGCACTATGGACTTTTGTAGTAGCTGCTATTATTCAGGACGTTATAGCCTTATGGTATTTCTGAGCAATACACGCGGTTTCATAAATGAAAAAGGCGAGGAGGTAATTTCACCAAGGTACAGATTTGTCCATGGAAACTTTAAAAACGGTGTTTGCTTGGTTGGAGTTTGGGATGACCAACTCTATTTCGTGGATAAGTCTGGTAAACAACAATTTAACAAGGTTTTCAAAGAAGGTGAACAATTTAAAGGTGGTATTGCAGGGGTGACTTTTAGGAACAAAGTAAAGAATTTTATAGATAAAAATGGAGAAGTCTTGATTCCAAATAAATACCTCTATATTCAACCTTTCAGCGAAGATTATCTAGGCATGATAAGAGCCTACAAAACTTTGGATAAAAAAGTAGGGTTTTGGACTTCAGACTGTAAAGATTTGGTTTCTCCTGAATTTGACTCCTTCAATTATGCCATGTTGAACGGAAATATATTGGTTGAGAAAAATGGCAAATTTGGCTTTATTGATATGTTTACTGGGCAGGAAACTATTCCCAATTCTTATAGCCAATATCGCTCTGATAAAGATCGAAATTTTGTAATTTTAAAAAATGGCCAAAATTGGTTTAGGCTCGATAAACTGAATAATTCTCAAAAAATTGGATTTGGAAAGGATATTTTGAGTCTTGGTTCTGGTATTTACAAACTAAAACGAAATGGAAATTGGGGCGTTGTTGATAGTGTAGGAACTATAAAGTCTGATTTTCTATTTGATGAAATAAAAGAGGTATTTGCCAATCGATATTTTATAGTTTTGAAAGATCAAAACTATGGCTTCATCAATTCCCAAGGAAAAGTATTTGTTGACCCGATATACGAAAAAGTTGGATTTCTTGGTGATGGGAGCATATTTGGTCAGAAAGGTTTGTATCAATTCAGCTTAAGTCATGAAGGCAAAATTTTAGATAAAAGTCTAAAACCTGAAATTATGAAAAATGGCTTTTTGGGATTAATAATTACACTAATGTTGGGTTTAACAATTTATGTTTTCAAAGCTAAATGACGTTCGAACAAAGTTTCAAGATTTAAAGTTTATCAACTTTCTTTCTCCAAAAACTCCTTAATCCGTCTAGCTTTGTCTTTGCCTAAAAGCGTTACCAGTTCCTCTTCTGGAGCATTTTTGATGTTTGGTAACGACTTGAAATGATTTAATACCTTGGTGGCTGTATTCTTTCCAATACCGGGGGCTGATTCTAAACTACTGATTAAGAAGTTCTTACTCCGTCTGTTTCTATGATGTGTAATTCCGAATCGGTGGGCTTCGTCTCTACATCTTTGAATCAACTTGAGAGATTCTGACTTTTTATCAATATATATAGGCAGGGTATCTTCAGGAAAATATATTTCCTCTAATCGTTTTGCTATTCCTATTATGGGTATTTGCCCATAAAGTCCGAGAGACTTAAGTGCATCACACGCTGCTGAGAGCTGGCCTTTGCCACCGTCAATGATGATTAAATCTGGCAAATCTGCCTTTTCTTCCATCAATCTAGCGTATCTTCTTCCTACCACTTCGTTCATGGTAGCAAAGTCATCCGGACCAATCACTGTCTTTGGAATATAATGCCTATAATCTCTCGTTGACGGCTGTCCATTCATAAAACACACCATGGCCGACACCGGGTTGGTGCCTTGAATGTTGGAGTTGTCAAAACATTCAATATGCCTCGGGAGCGTTTTTAGTTGTAAATCTTGCTTGAGTTTTATTAAAACTCTATCTCTTTTATTGGTAGTTCCGCTAGCAGCAGCGGCATCTCGCTCGGCTTTGTCATGTCTGAAATACATAATATTTCGAAGCGACATCTCAATAAGTTTTTTCTTGTCTCCTATTTGGGGAATAATAATATTGGCCTTGAAATCAATATCAGGGTTGATATTGCTAATAATTTCTTTGGCCTCACTTTCGTATTTATGCCTTAAATCGAAAATCACAATTCCCAAAATTTCCTCGTCGGTTTCGTCCAAACGCTTTTTTACCTCCAAAGTTTGGGTTCTGATAATAGTTCCGTTAACAACTTTCAGATAGTTGACGTAACCGGCCGTTTCATCGGATTGAATTGTAAAAACGTCGGCATCTTGAATGGTTGGGGTAACAACCGTGGCTTTCGATTGATAATTTTCTAAAAACTCAAGTTTTAGTTTATATTGATGAGCTTCTTCAAAGGCCATTTTGGCGGCTGAATCGCTCATTTTCTCTTGAAAATACTTTTTTGCTGGCGAAAGATTCCCTTTTAATATCTGATGAATCTGGTCTATTTCTTTCAAATAATCAACTTCCGATTGAAGGTTTTCACAAGGGCCTTTGCAATTACCTATGTGATATTCGAGGCAAATTTTATATTTTTTGGCCCAAACATTTTCTTCACTTAGGTTGTATTTACAAGTACGGATCGTAAACAAACTCGTGAACATATCCAACAATGCGTACATGGCCTTGGCATTGACATAAGGCCCATACAATTTACCTCTGCCTTTATCCTCTATTCTTCTGGTGGTTATTACACGAGGAAAACGCTCATTCGTAACACAGACATAAGGATAGGTTTTGTCGTCTCTTAAAAGGATATTGTACTTCGGTTGGTGTTCCTTTATAAGGGTATTTTCGAGCAAAAGAGCATCCCACTCTGTAGGAACAACGGTATATTCCAGCCTGTGGATGTTCAAAATCAGCCTTCTGGTTTTTCTATCTACCCTATCAAAATTATAAAAATAACTACTTACTCTGTTTTTTAGACTTTTGGCCTTACCAACATAAATAATCGTTCCCTCTTCATCAAAATACTTATAAATGCCAGGCTCACTCGGCAATCGAGAAATAATGTCTTTGTAGTCAAATTTAATATCGGCCATTATACCTTTTTCAGAGAATAGAATTGTTTTTGCAAAAAAACGCTTGTAATTTAAATGGAAACAACAAGAACCTAATTTAAGTTTTTTCAAATATTTAAACCTCTGAAAAAACAAAACTAAGTTCTGATTATTGAAGAAATATTTAAGGTCTATTTTTTAGAAAAAGAAACTAAAAACAAAACCAAGGCTGTAAAACCAAGACCCAAAGATTCACGACCTAGCTCAATGTTGATAGTTCTCATGCCCATTGTATTGAGCATAACACCCTCCCACTCAGGCGGAAACTGATTAATTGCCCAAAACAAATAAGGAATCCCGACCAAAACCAAGGTATTTCCAGTGAGTTTTCCTCTCGATTTTTGAAACAAAAGATAAATTGGAAACAAATAAGTAGGTATCCAAAGCCAACGATCAGGGTCGTTATACTGCACAGCTGTGAAATAAACGAACACCAACATCAAAAAATAATATAAGTATTTCATAAAGGTTATGTTAAAAGGTCGAAGTAATTACATTTAAACTAAGAAAGCAAAAAAAAGAAACTGATTGTGAACAGGTTTAAAAAAATATCTAAATAATTGAGCCCGCATTTGTCAAACCAAAGAAAATTCGTACTTTTGTGACGGCAAATTACCAGCTCCTGCTGAATCCCCCAGGACCGGAAGGTAGCAAGGGTAGGTGGTTGTAGCGGTGAATTTGCCATTTTTTTTTCTTCGTTTTTTCAATCAAATATAATATCATGAAGTTTTTTATTGACACGGCAAGCCTTTCAGAAATCAAAGAGGCTCAGGATTTAGGTATTTTGGACGGAGTAACCACCAACCCTTCACTTATGGCAAAAGAAGGTATTGGCG
Source organism: Lacihabitans sp. CCS-44 (assembly GCF_024343735.1). GTDB lineage: Bacteria > Bacteroidota > Bacteroidia > Cytophagales > Spirosomataceae > Leadbetterella. The sequence goes on along the minus strand of NZ_RJUE01000004.1, from coordinate 124,825 downwards.
GAGAAGAAAACGTAAGAAAACACTACAAAGCTATCTGCGAAATTGTAGACGGCGATGTAAGTGCTGAGGTTATCTCTACTGACTACGAAGGCATGATTCGTGAGGGTGAAGAATTGGTAAAAATTGATGATCAGATAGTTGTAAAAATACCGATGATTAAAGACGGTATAAAAGCAATCAAATTTTTTTCGGAAAGAGGAATAAGAACAAACTGTACTTTAGTATTTTCTGCTGGCCAAGCACTTTTGGCTGCAAAAGCTGGTGCTACTTATGTTTCACCTTTTGTGGGTAGATTGGACGATATCAGCACTGATGGACTTGCCTTGATCGAAGAAATCAGAACAATATACGACAACTACGGATATGAAACACAAATATTAGCTGCCTCTGTAAGACATCCAATGCATATTTTGGGTTGTGCCAAAATTGGAGCTGATGTAATGACTGGACCTCTTTCAGCTATATTAGCCCTTTTAAATCATCCATTGACAGATAGTGGCCTTGCAAAATTCTTATCGGATCACGCCAAGGTTAACAAATAATATTTAATTTAGGCGGAAAGTTTTTTCCGCCTTTTTTTTATCTACAATGAACGAAGCCGTAATTTCTCTTTCTAATGCATATATTTATCAGAAAGATAATCTCATACTTTCTGACGTAAACTTCTCCATAAACAAAGGAGAGTTTGTTTATCTTATAGGAAAAACGGGCAGCGGCAAGAGTTCGTTGCTTAAAACTTTGTATGCTGACCTCTGGCTTGAAAAGGGAAGCTGCACAGTGGCTGGATTTAAGCTTGAAAATATTAAATATAAGGAAATTCCCTATTTAAGAAGGAAAATCGGAATCATTTTTCAAGATTTCCAACTATTGCCCGATAGAAATATACTCCAAAATCTAAGATTTTTTATGGAGGCTATGGGTTGGCTGAACAAAACAAAGATTGACGAGAGAATAGATGAAGTCCTAGAATTGGTTGGACTACCAGATGTTTTGAAAAAAATGCCTCACCAGCTTTCTGGAGGCGAGCAACAAAGAATTGCCATTGGCAGGGCTTTGCTTAATCACCCCGAGATTCTACTCGCTGACGAACCAACAGGAAATTTAGATCCAGAGAAATCTATTGAAATTTTGAAATTGTTTTTCAAAATAAATGAAGTTTCGGATACTGCTGTATTAATGGCGACACATGAACTTGATTTAATCGAAAGGTTTCCGAGGAGAACATTATACTGCGATAGCGGAATCATTAATGACCTCACAGGTAACTCGTGATACCCACTTTGAAATATACACTCTTTGGCTTTACAGATTTTTTGGCTTCAATGACTTCATAATCAGTTGTAAATCCTACCCTATCTCTATCGATAATTTTGACAGAATTAGATTGTGTATAACCCAATCCAAAATCCAAATAAGTAAATGGTCGCTTTTGACCTGATATTTTAATACTACTACCTAATTCAAGATAATAGCTTATAGTCTTTGCTGAAGATCCGTAAACTTTATAAACTTCATCCTCTCCTGCATTCTCCATCATTCTAGAAAAATAAAACTTAGGTCCAAGGCCTCCATCCAGATAAGGAACTACTTTTTTTTTGGCTAAATTCGGCAAATACCTAAATTTCAAAATAGTCCAAACTTGGCGATGAGTCATATAAAAATCACCTTGTGGTGGTGGTAAGAAAAACGAATTTTGTTTGTTCCCAGAAATCCCTAATTCTCCACCTAAAAGAATTGTACTCAATTCTCCTGCTTTTTTCCTCGGATTGGTTAAATAAGAAAATGATATACCTGAATTGTTCTCTTTGGAAAAATCTGACGCGATCGCTTTCTTAAATTGCCCAATTGGGCTCTGAAAATAAAAGGAAATATTATAAAAACCTCTATAAATAACATCCTTGGGCTCTTCTTGAGCAAAACCTTTTATAGACAACAACAAGAGAATTAAAACTTTCCTCATGATTATTTGGCCTTCAACACTGCAAAAGGAATAATTACTTCTTCTAACGAAACTCCACCGTGCTGAAAGGTATCCTTGTAGTGACTTACATAATGATTGTAATTGTTGGGATAAGCAAAGAAATAATCACATGTGGTAAAGAAGTAAGAAGTCGATAAATTTGGACTTGGCAACTTATAAGTCTCTGGCTTTCTAACTTCTATAACAAAATCTCTCTTATCATCTAAGTTGAGATTTCTCCCCTGCTTATATCTCAAGTTGGTATTTACATTTCTGTCTCCCACAATCCTTTTGGCATTTTTAACTTTTACCATTCCGTGGTCAGTGGTTATAACTAACCTGCCATTTTTGGATGCTATTAATTTCAGAAAATCCAACATTGGAGAGTGCATAATCCAAGATTTAGTAATGGACCTGTATGCGGCTTCGTCAGGAGCTAATTCTTTTATAACCGCCATATCGGTCCTTGCGTGTGATAGCATATCTATAAAGTTGTAAACTACCACTACCAGATCGTCTTTCAAGAGATTGTTGAAATTATCAACCAAAGACTTTGCTTGTCCGTTATTTAATATTTTATGATAGGAAAATTTATGTTGTAAATTATTCTTTTTCAGCTGTCTTCTCAAAAACTCATCTTCGTTTTTATTCAATCCATCTTCATTATCTCCCTCATCATTTACCCAAATATCCGCATGCATCTTCGACATTTCAAGAGGTGTAAGCCCAGCAAAAATTGAATTTCTAGCATAAGAGGTTGCTGTAGGCAGGATAGAAAAATAAGTTTCGTCTGATTCTATTGTAAAAAACTCACCGATTATATCTTCCATGATCTTCCATTGATCAAGCCTGAAATTATCTATCAATATAAAAAACAAAGGAGAATCTCCATTCAAAAGCGGAAAAACCTTGGTTTTCAAAAGATTGTGCGACATTACTGGCTTTTTGACGTTAGGGTCAGTCATCCAACTTGAATAATTATCTTCTATAAAATCTGCAAAACGAGCATTTGCTTCTGCTTTTTGCATTTGAAAAACCTCTTCCATGGATTTATCCGAGGAACGATCAATTTCTAACTCCCAAAATACTAACTTCTTATAAATCTCCGACCATTCATTAAAGTCTAACTCATCATTATATTGCATGCTCAGCTGCCTGAAATCTTGCATATAACTTGAATTTGTTTTCTCTGAAACCAACCTTTTGTTTTCAAGAAGTTTTTTGGCCGACAGTAGTATTTGATTTGGATTGATTGGCTTTATTAAATAATCGGCTATTTTCGAGCCAATCGCTTCTTCCATTATACGCTCTTCTTCAGACTTTGTTATCATCACCACAGGAATACTTGGTTTTATTTTCTTGATTTGTACCAAAGTATCCAAACCGGTCATTCCAGCCATCATTTCATCTAAAAAAATCAAATCAAAATTATATTTTTCAACAAGATCTAGGGCATCAGCACCACTAGGAACTGGCGTCACATCGTACCCTTTATTTTCAAGAAAAACTATATATGGTTTAAGAAGCTCTATTTCGTCGTCAGCCCAAAGAATAGTGAATCGTTGCATAAATTGGTTTATTTTAATGTTATATACTTCAATACGCTATTTTTTATCTAAAAATTGCTTCAGACGCTCGAAATCTTGCTCAGTATCAATTCCAAAACCTTCGCTTGCAGCCTCTACCATGTTTATTTTAAATCCATTAGATAGCCATCTTAATTGCTCCAATCTTTCTTGAGATTCCAGTTTTGAGACTGGAAATTTCACTAGCTTTTCTAAAATATCAACTCGGTACGCATATATTCCGAGATGCTTATAAAAAGTATTTTTCTGAAGCCACCTATCCAACTTTTCATCTCTGATATGTGGAATTGGGGAGCGACTAAAATATAATGCTTGTAATCGCTCTCCTATTACAACTTTTACAATATTTGGACTCAACAAATCTTCCATTTTTCCAATTGGAAAGCATGCCGTAGCTATTTCTATTTTGTCATCCAAAACAGAGCATAAACTATCTATCGTATTTGGGTCTATCAGGGGCTCATCTCCCTGGATATTTACAACATAATCAAACGAACTGTTTCCACCACAAAGCTTCAAGGCTTCAGCACACCTGTCTGTACCACTTTCATGATTAGTATTGGTCATCAATACCTCCCCATGAAATCCTTCAACATGCTGAAAGATAGCTTCGTGGTCTGTTGCAACAACAATTTTGCTTAAGCTTTTAGTTTTTTCGCATTGTTCATATACCATTTGAAGTATCGATTTTCCGTTAATTGTTTTCAATAATTTTGCAGGAAATCGAGAAGATGAGTAGCGAGCGGGAATGATACCGAGAATTTTCAATGCCATAAGTTTTAGAAACACAAAACTAAAATAAAATAGTGTATTTATTAAGAATAAAAAAAAATTATGCACTTATACCATTAAAACGTATTTTTGCTGATTAATTTCCTTTTAATCCATAATGAAAGTTTTAGCATTTTTCCTAATCACAAGTTTCCCTCTTTTGGTTTTTTCACAAATACCACCTAAAGACTCTTTAAATACTGAGATAATCAACAACATTGTTTACATATTACATAAGGTAGAACCCGGCCAAACTTTATATAGCTTGGTAAATAAGTATAATTGCAGTGTAGCGGAAGTTTCAAGTATAAATCCAACTTTAAAGACTGATGTAGGAATAAAAGTAGGACAAACATTAAAGTTTCCGATGATAAAAAACGGAAAGCACGTAAGTGGAGCCGCATATTGGGCTATAAGAAAAAAAGCATGGTCTAGTACCAACTCTACCAAGGCTAAAGTTCTTCCTAAAGAAAAAACGCCGAAATCCAAATTCCATGACATTAAAGCAGGTGAGACAATATTTTCTATTTCAAAACTATACGATTTAGATATTTCTTACCTTGTAGAGGCCAACGATATTAGTGACAACAAAATTAAAGTTGGGAAAAAACTTCTGATCGATAAAACTGATATTGAAAAAATTATTGAAGATTTAGAAAAGAAAACCGAGCCAGAATTAGTTCTTGCTCCTTTAGGCGTAAAAGTGGCAGAAGCAGGAATAGCAGAAGTCATAAACACAAGTAATAGAACAACAAAATATCTAGCTTTACACAGAAATGCGAAAGTTGGTAGTAATATTAAAGTAACTAATGAGGCCACTGGAATTTCAATTATCGCAAAGGTTGTAGCAAACTTAAGCGAGAAAGGCCACGATGAAAATGTAATGATAAAACTATCGCCATATGCTTTTTACAAACTAAGACCTAAAGACTCAAAAATGAGAGCTACGGTAGAATACTATGTTCCTTCTAAAAAGAAATCGTCAGCTGTAAAATAACAATATGCCTGAAGTTATCCCAACAGAGGTAATTGATATTTTAAATGCGAAATATCTGAAATTCAATAATTTAGATTTTATATCTACGGATCCTATATGTATACCTCATCTATATTCTGAAAAGCAAGACATTGAAATTTCAGGTTTTTTTGCCGCAATTTTGGCTTGGGGTCAACGCAAAACTATAATTAATAAGTGTAAAGAATTACTTGAAAACATGGATAATTCTCCCTACCAATTCGTTAAAAATGCTAGTGCGAATGAATTGAAAAAATTAGAAAACTTTGCCCACCGAACTTTCAACTTTATTGATTTAATGTACTTCATAGAGTTTTTCAAAACCCACTACGCCAAAAATACCTCATTAGAATCAGCCTTTTTGATTGAAAACAGAAAGCCTGAAAATTTAAAATTAAATCTAATTCATTTTAAAGAATACTTTTTCTCATTGGAAAACTATCCAAAAAGAACCCAAAAACATATTTCTAGTCCAATTTCAAATAGTGCTTGTAAACGAATAAACATGTATTTGAGATGGATGGTCAGACACGATAACAAAGGGGTAGATTTCGGCATTTGGAAGAACATTTTACCTCATCAACTGATAATTCCATGTGATGTTCATGTAGAAAATATAGCCCGAAAACTAAACCTAACTTCTAGGCCAAAAGCAGATTGGAAAATGGCTGAAGAAATAACCAAAACTTTGAAGATTCTCGATCCAGAGGATCCAACGAAATATGATTTTGCCCTGTTTGGAATGGGAATCGAAAAGTATTTTGGGACCTGAAAAAGATATTTTTCTATAAAAACATTCTTTTTAATACATCAAAGGAGAGTATATTTGTATCGTGGATAAAATAAAATTAGAAATATTAGACTTATCGCCCAGCCAACTTCAGGCGGGTTCGTTTACATTGATTCTTACTGAATCTAACGGAGATCGTAGATTGCCAATCATCATAGGTATGTTTGAGGCCCAAGCTATAGCCATAGAAATGGAAAAAATCACTCCGACTAGGCCATTGACTCATGACCTTTTCAAATCTTTCTCTAAATCATTTGACTTTTCTGTGGAAGAAATTCATATTTCAGATATTTCAGAGGGCGTTTTTTATTCCAAAATTATCTGTACAGACGGCATTAGACAAAAAAATATTGATGCCAGGCCATCAGATGCTATCGCAATTGCTTTGAGATTTAATGCGGCTATATTTACTACAGAAAGTGTACTTAATGAAGCTGGAATAAGTGCAGATGACCTTGGAGGCCAAGAAGCCAAGAAGACTTCTCCGAAAAATATTAAGGTTAAGTCTAGCTCTGATTTGATGTCGTTAAATTCTGACGAGTTAAAGAAAATGCTGGACGATGCAATCAAGAATGAAGAATATGAAAAAGCAGCAAAAATTAGAGATGAAATAGATAAGCGGAATTAATTAGAATTTATTCACGAATTCGGCTCATAAAATTAATCTAAATGCTAAAAATACTTAAGAACTTCTTACCAATACCCGCTGAAACATCAAACCCTTTGTTAAAAACATTATCATATTTTGACATCTTGGGTTTGTTTCAAAAAGATCCTTTTGGCAATTGGATGGTATTGAAAAGAATAGTCGTATTTATAGCTGGATGGCCAACTTATTGGAGAATAGCCATTGCAAATAAATTAAAAATTGAAGGTTTAGAACACCTAAAAGACCTTCCAAATACCAATGTATTTTTTATTTCAAATCACCAAACCTATTTCGCTGACGTAATTTCCTTTTACCATATTTTTTGTAACCTAAAATGGGGATTTGGCAAAAAACTTATGCCTATTTATCTTTTTTCTCCTAGGGCCACGATTTACTATGTAGCTGCCAAAGAAACCATGAAGTCTGGCCTAATACCTAAACTTTTTAGTCTTGCGGGTGCTATTTTGGTAGAAAGGAGCTGGAGAGCAGAAGGTGTCAATGTAAAACGAGAAGTTGACACTTCGGCAGGAGACAATGTTACCAAAGGACTAAAATCTGGGTGGGTAATCAGTTTTCCGCAAGGAACTACAAGTCCCTATGCTCCAGTTAGAAAAGGCACCTCACATATTATATTATCTAATAGGCCGGTTGTGGTCCCAGTTGTAATTAATGGTTTCAGAAGGGCTTTCAATAAAACTGGCTTAAAATATAAAAGACGAAATACGCTTCTTACTGTAAAATTCAAGAAGCCTATATATTTTGATGAGAGTCATAGTCTTGATTATATAACGAAAACCGTTGAGGAAATTATTGAGCAAAACATGCCTGAAATGATAGCAGAATGGAATGCTTTGAAAGAATTGGCTAAAAAAGGTGAATAAATGTTTAAAAAAACTTAAAATCAATTCCCTTAAAATACCAATCCTAAATAATTATTTATCTTTGTACTTTAGCTATCCGAACAGAAAATGAGTTTTAACAAAAAATTAGGCAGTTATCCAGGCATTCTTATAACAATAAGTTTGAGTGTTGCTTTGTTTTTAATCGGATTTTGCGGTTGGATTGCCATTTCTTCAAAGGAATTGATAAAATACGTAAAGCAGAATATAGAGATTCAAGTTTATCTGGAAAGAGACTTAGAAAAAAAAGATTTGGATGCTATTTCAAGTAAAATTGCCAATATGGGTTTTGCGGAAATAAAAAACGGAAAACCAGAAATTAAATTAACATCGAAAGAACAAGCTGCGGAAATATTTTACAAAGACACCAAAGAAGACTTCAAAGATGTTTTGGGTGATAATCCTTTTAGAGATGCATTTAGTATCAGGCTAAAAGAAGAAAACATTACAGAAGAGAAGCTAAAATACATCAAAGCGGAAATTCAAAAAATATCGGGTGTTTTTGAAGTGGAATATGCAAAAGACTTTCTAAAAGGCATTATAACAAACGTCAATAAAGTTTATAAAGTATTGGCTCTAATTGTAGTGATATTTTTTGTAGCAACGCTATTATTGATAAATAACACAATCAAATTGGCCCTGTATTCTCAGAGATTTATAATTAGAACAATGCAATTGGTAGGAGCCACTGATTTATTTATCCAAAGGCCATTTTTGGTAAAAGGTTTCTTTCAAGGACTTATTGCAAGCGTAATTAGTACTGTTCTTATTTTTTTAACCAAATACGTTTCTACTTCACAAATCGACGGTTTGAATCTTATTCAAAACAACACCGCTATTACATTTTTATTTGTAATACTTTTAATTCTCGGACCAACAATCGGAGTTCTCAGTACCTTTCAATCTATCGTAAGGTACCATAAAATGGATTTAGATAAATTATATTGAAATAATGAAAAACACTAAAGATTTAAAAGAAACAGCTGAAGGATCAGCATCAGATTTGCCTTTTAAGAAAGGAAATTACACCATCATGTTAGCGGGTGTAGCTTTAATAGTTGCTGGCTTTATTATCATGACATTGGATAAAGAAGAATTCGGATTTGGGTTTTTCGGTATAACTCTTGGGCCTATCGTAGCTTTTGTAGGTTTCATGGTTGAATTTTATGCCTTACTAAAAAAATAATCCATGAATGTAATTCAAGCCATCATATTGGCTATAATTGAAGGTATTACAGAATATCTTCCAATAAGCTCTACTGGTCACATGATTATTGGAGCTTCTTTTTTAGGTATTGCAGAGCATCCCTTTACCAAAATATTTGAAGTAAATATACAGTTTGGTGCTATTTTGGCCGTGATTGTACTCTACTGGAAACGTTTTTTTCAAAGTTTCGATTTCTATATCAAACTTTTGGTGGCATTTATCCCTGCCGCAATCATTGGCTTTCTGTTGAATGACTTTATAGATTCAATTCTCGAAAACGTTTGGGTAGTAGCCATTAGTTTACTTCTTGGAGGAATCGTATTGATATTTATCGATAAGTATTTTGAAGAAAAAACACATAAAGAGGAGCCAAACCTCAAAGATAGTTTTGTGATTGGCCTCTTTCAATGTATAGCCATGATTCCAGGCATATCTCGTTCGGCTTCTACCATTATTGGCGGTATGTTTATGGGCTTGACTAGAAAAGCCGCAGCTGAAATGTCGTTTTTTTTGGCTGTTCCTACTATGTTTGCTGCTTCGGCCTACAAACTGTTGAAAGGTTATAAAAGTGGAGACTTAACTTTTGACAGTGAGCAACTTATGCTGTTAGGTGTTGGCAATTTAGTAGCATTTATTGTTGCTGTTGCCGCCATTAAATTCTTCATAGAATTTCTGCAAAAATACGGATTCAAGGTATTTGGGTATTACAGAATTGTGTTAGGAATAATCCTATTGGCATTGCTTTATTCAGGCGTTGATTTAAAAATTGTTTGATGAACGACCATTACAATGACTCCGTTTTATTGCTTGATAAGCCCCTAACCTGGACATCTTTTGATGTTGTAAACAAAGTTAGGTACGCTGGAAAATTCAAAAAAGTTGGGCACGCCGGTACATTGGATCCATTGGCAACGGGTTTACTAATCCTTTGCACTGGAAAAAAAACTAAAGAAATAGACCAATACCAAGCTCAAGTAAAAGAATATACTGGAAAGTTTATTTTAGGAAAAACTACGCCTTCGGCCGATGCAGAAACTGAAGTAGATGCGACTTTTCCTACAGAACACATAACCGCTGAAATGCTAGAGACAGCAAGAAATAAGTTTTTGGGCAAAATTTCTCAAGTACCTCCCCTATTTTCTGCAATCAAAGTAAAAGGCAAACGTGCCTATGAAGCCGCAAGGGAAGGAAAAACACTAGAACTTAAATCTCGTGAAATTGAAATTCAAGAATTTGAGATAGAGATCAATAATTTCCCAGAAATTTCTTTTAGGGTGATTTGTTCAAAAGGAACTTACATCCGTAGCCTAGCCCGAGATTTTGGCACTGAAGTAGGTTCTGGAGCATATTTAAGCGAACTCAGGAGAACGAAAATTGGAGATTTTTCGGTGGACAATGCAGAAACCGTAGAAACTATGGTTCAAAAAATCAAAGACTCAAATGAAGATTTATAATAAACTCTCTGATTTTCAACCCAAAGGCAATGCTGTAGTGACTACAGGCACGTTTGACGGAGTTCACGTTGGCCATCAGAAAATCATCAAAAGGCTGATTGAAAAGGCCAAGGAAATCAATGGAGAATCTGTACTGCTAACATTTTGGCCACATCCAAGACTCATCATTTCACCCAACGACGATAACCTTAAGTTACTCACCACAATAGATGAGAAAACCGAAATTTTGGAAAAACTAGGCGTTGATCATTTTATAGTTTTACCTTTTACAAGAGAATTTTCAGAACTAAGCTGTGAGAAATACATTGAGGATATATTATTAGACGGACTAGGAACCAAAGCCATGGTAATTGGCTATGACCATAGATTTGGCAAAAACCGTGAAGGAGGAATAGATTATCTTAAAAAACATTCGGAAAGGTTTAAAATTGAGATTGAAGAAATTTCGAGGCAAGAAATTGAAAATATAACCATAAGTTCTACAAAAATCAGAAATGCCATACTTCATGGCGATCTGAAATCTGCCAGTGAATTACTGGGAAGAGATTATCAATTCTCAGGACCAGTAGTAAAAGGAAGGCAACTCGGCAGGACCATCGGTTTTCCAACCGCAAATATTCAGGTTCAGAAAAAATATAAGTTGATTCCTAAAAATGGAGTATATGCTACGAATGTTTTTTTGAGAAATCAAAAATATCAGGGCATCATGAACATCGGCAATAGACCCACTGTAGATGGCCTCGGAACAACGCAAGAAGTTCATATTTTTGATTTTTCAGATGATATTTATGGAGAAACCATAAAAGTTGAAATTTTGGAATTTATCAGAGAAGAAACTAAATTTGAAAGTATAGATGAATTGATCAAGCAAATAAAAGTGGATTGCAATTCTGCACTGGAAATATTTTCAAAAAATGCATAAAAAAAGTAAGTATATATTTTGGACAATTTCCCTATTACTGATTGCCGCTTTATGGCTTTTTCAAAATAAAATCTCTGTAAACATTCCTTGGTGGGATGATTTTCATGGAATCATACTTCCGGTTTTTCATTTATTTTCCGACTTACCATTTCTAGAAAAAATTAAACTTTTCTTTTCATTAAATAACGAACACCGCGTCGTTAATGATAGAATATTTCTGCTTTTAATATACTTAATATCGGGCAATTTTGAGTTAAAGGCCTTGGCTTTATTGGGTTTCATAAACCTTATATTGATTTTCTTGGTCTTGGTGAAGGTTTCAAAACCACTATTTGGCAATCGTTTGTATTTACTACCGATAGCATTACTGATTTTTCATGCTCAATATTTTGAAAGTCTTCAGTCATTGATGGTGCCCTTTCAAAACTTCTCGGTCATTTTATATGTGTTTCTGACCTATTACTTTCTCATTTATAGAAAAAACAAAGGCCTAATTCCCGCATTTATTTTTGCCCTTTTAGCAATTTTTTCTCACGGAAATGGTATTTTGGCCTTCCTAATTGGGGCAATTATCCTTTTTTTCAACAAACGAAATAAAGATTTTATAGTTTGGAGCTTCTTATCTGTTGCGAGTATAATTTTGTATTTCTGGGGATATAAAAAACCAGAATGGAGTTCAGGAGTATCGGCCTTTTCTCAGCCTTTGACTGCCTTAAGGTATGTTTTTGAATTTTTTGGTGCTTATGCATTAAATATAACTGACTTATCTACAAGAGCTAAAGAGGTTTATTCTCATCCAATATCAGAGCTTTTTGGTCTATTTTTAGTAGTGACATTCTTAGTTATATTTCTAAAAAAATACCCATTGCTGTCAAAAAGACGAATGGAGGCAACGGACAAACTGAGACATTCAAAGGCTGACCAATTTATTATTTGTGTTTTTGGGTTTGTATTTGCCACTGGTTTAATGATTGGTATCTCCAGAACTGGTTTTTCGATGCTGAGTAGATATACCATTAATTCTTCATTTATGGCCATTGCGGTCTACATTTTCTTAGTTTCAAACATAAAAAGAAAAAAGGCGATAGGAATTGTGACAACCATTTTTTGTTCTATCATTCTTATTATCAGCTATTTTAACAATTATGAAATCGCTCTTTTCAACCGTAAGAATGCGGTAGCGGATGGGATTAACTTTCGAAAAATGGGCACTTGGTCGAATCAATATATAGACTCCTCTCACATTTCCAAGCTAAATCCATTGTTGGCAGAACCATATAAACTAAAGAAATATATCTTTCCAGCCTCTGTTTTGGATAATTATTCAACTATAAATTCATCAATTACCACAGAAAAACTTTCTTACAGTATAAATGATGGTATTCTTGAAATTTCAGGGGTGCTGAAAGAAAACATCAATCCAAACGCTAAAGAAGATGGAATTTATTTCTCTTTAGAAAATAAAGAAAAGCAGTTTATTTTTCCAGCAATAAATCAGAAAAACAACATTCTGAAAAGTATCTTACAACGAAAATACTTTTCAGATTTTTATCGTACAATTTATCCTGTAAAACTGATTCCAAAAGAGAAATATAACCTATTTAAGATAATTGTAATTGACGATAAAGTTTACAAATACGACTTAGGTAAAACTTGTGGTCCCGATGCTATGATTCGTTAGGCATTTCTTACATAACTACCCAAGACCTTTATGCTGTCTTGGTGCTTTTTCAAAACTTCTTGAAATTTCTCATCTTTGAAATAGCCCAAAAGCTCAATAAAGAACCAAAAATTAAAATCCTCATCGCCTTTGTATGGTCTACTTTCAATTTTTGTTAAGTTGATTTCTTGCTCTTTAAAGTCTTGTAAGAAACTCGCCAAAACTCCCGCTTCGTCAGTATGAGGTAATCTGGCGATTAGAGTGGTTTTATCATTTCCTGAAGGTAAGTTCTCAAACTTTTTGGATAAAATAAAAAACCTTGTTCTGTTATTACTATTATCTTCAATATTATGGAATAAAACAGGAATTCTGAACAATTTAGCTGCTATATCACTACAAATAGCGGCAGCTTCAGGATCTTCAGCAGCCAACTTTGCGGCCTTTGATGTAGACTCTACTTGTATTTCTTCTGGATTATGCTGCTCAAAATATTTATTCAAGAACCCACGACACTGTCTAAAAGCTATGTCTTTTGAGTATATTCTTTTAATTTTGGCCGGGTTTTCTGCTTCTGTAGCTAAACAAAAATGAACAGGAATTTTCAATTCAGCGGCTATATTCACGTTGGTTTCATTGAGTAAATCTACGGTCTCATAGACAATACCTTCTTGATTATTTTCGATAGGCACCACCCCAAACCTCACCCTCTCAGTTTCTACAGCTTCAAAAACAGATTTGATTGTAGGCAGAGTCATGTATTCTGAAAGAGCACCAAATCTACTTTCGGCGGCTTGATGCGTAAAACTACCTTCAGGACCAAGATAGGCTATTCTTTCAGGAAGTTCTATATTTCTGGCAGTTGCGAAAATCTCTAAAAATATAGCTTCTATAGCATCTCTTGACAAAAGCCCATCTGACTGACTATTTAATCTTTCAATTATTTGTTTTTCGCGTTCTGGCCTATAAATTATTTCTTTCGATTTATTTTTTATCTCTCCAACTCTTTGCACCCAATGCATCCGTTGATTCAAAAGCTCCAAAAGATGGTCATCTATTTTGTCTATTTCTTTCCTTACCTCGTCTAAAGTCACAGTTTTGTATTTTTAATCTTCTATAATTAGTTCTTTTTCTTCTAAAATATCTTTCTCAATAATCAAATTATCAATAATAAATACCTGACGTTCTGGTGTATTTTTGCCCATGTAATACCCGAGAATTTTCGGAATGGATGACTCTTTCTCAAATATTACGGGGTCCAGTTTTATCTCTTTGCCTATAAATGCCTCAAACTCATGCGGAGAAATTTCTCCCAGTCCCTTAAATCTTGTTATTTCTGGCTTTCCACCCAATTTACTCATGGCCACTTGTTTCTCTTCTTCAGAATAACAATAAAATGTCTCTTTCTTGTTTCTGACCCTAAAAAGGGGCGTTTGGAGAATATATAAATGTCCTTCACGCACAACATCGGGAAAAAACTGCAAGAAAAATGTTAGAAGTAATAACCTAATGTGTGAACCATCTACGTCCGCGTCTGTGGCAATGATGATTTGATTATATCTCAAGGTTTCTATTCCATTCTCAATATCAAGAGCGTGCTGAAGAAGATTAAATTCCTCGTTTTCATAAACCACTTTTTTACTTAAACCATAGCAATTTAACGGTTTCCCTCTTAAACTAAATACAGCCTGAGTTTCTGGACTTCTTGCTTTGGTTATGGAGCCACTTGCAGAGTCGCCCTCCGTAATAAACAACATGGTATCTAACCTACCCTCAAACTTCTCATCCATCAGATGATACTTACAATCTCTGAGTTTCTTGTTGTGCAAATTCGCCTTTTTGGCTCTTTCATTGGCTATTTTCCTTACCCCGGCCAACTCTTTTCGTTCTCTTTCTGATTGCTCAATTCGCTTTTTCAAAGCATCCTTTACGTTTGGATGCATGTGTAAAAAGTTATCTAATTCTTCCTTAATAAAATCATTTACAAAGGTTCTGACTGTTGGTGCGTTATCTTCCAAAGATATATTGGTAGAACCCAGCTTTGTTTTGGTCTGAGATTCAAAAACTGGCTCTTGGATTCTAACAGAAACAGCACCAATTACTGACTGACGGATGTCTTCTGGAGCATAATCCTTGTTGTAATGGTCTCTGATGGTTTTTACAATGGCTTCCTTAAATGCCGAAAGGTGAGTTCCACCTTGCGTGGTATTTTGGCCATTTACAAAAGAGTAATATTCTTCTCCGTACTGATTTCCGTGGGTGAGTGCAATCTCAATATCTGGTCCTTTTAAATGAATTATATTGTAACGAAGCGTGGATTCATCTGTTTTCCTTAATAATAAATCCAATAAACCGTTCTGAGAAATATATTTTTTCTTGTTGAAGTTCAATGCCAGACCGGCATTGAGATAGCAATAATTCCAAATCATGTTTTCTACATAATGAGGAATAAAATGATAATTTTTAAAAACTGTATTATCAGGTATAAACTCTACAAATGTGCCGTTCTTTTCACTTGTAATTTCTATTTGAGATTCTTCAACCAGTACACCTCTCTCAAAAATCGCCTTTTTAGATTCTCCCTCTCTGTAAGCAATTACCTTAAAATAACTTGAGAGGGCATTCACGGCTTTTGTACCAACACCATTTAATCCAACAGATTTTTGAAAAGCCTTGCTGTCATATTTAGCACCTGTATTGATCTTAGAAACCACATCTACAACTTTTCCTAAAGGAATACCTCGACCAAAATCTCTAACAGTAACTTTGCCTTCGTCGATTCCAATTTCTATAGATTTACCATGTCCCATCGCAAATTCATCTATACAATTGTCCATGACTTCTTTCAGCAGCACGTATATACCATCGTCTGGTGAAGTACCATCTCCAAGCTTTCCTATATACATACCAGGTCGTAAACGAATATGCTCTTTCCAGTCTAATGATTTAATACTGTCTTCATCATATAACGCTTTACTTTCTTCTGACATAATAATTTTCTATAAAATATGAGTGTAAACAAATTTATATTTAACTTTGCAATTCAAAGTACTTTTTAAAATAAAGACTTTTTAATTTAATTAACCAAAATTCTTCTGTTAATTTTGCGATTTAACAAGCAAAACCTAGAAAGAGCAAATTTTTAATTTATGAAATCTCCCAAATTTAGGAAGACAAATCCAATAGCAAAAGCACTCGTATTAATATTAATACAAATTGCTATAAAAAACACCATTTTTGCCCAAACTATACCTGCTAATCAATTACCGGCAACAGTTCCAACTCAAACAAACACTCCGACAACAACTAAAGAAAAAACTGCTACAAACAACAGAACTAATACCTTAAATAGGACACCTATTAATGCTCCTGCTAATACCCGGGATATTGAACTTACTCCCGCAGATGAAGAAGCAATGCAAACCGAAGAGAAACAAAGGCTTGAAAAAGAGGCCGAACTTTCGGTGGATCTGGCAAAAAAGACCATAATTAAAAGAACATTTGGAAGCTCTATTTTTACTAATTCAAAATTTGACCCAAGTGCTACTGTAAATATTGCCACCCCAAACAATTATGTTTTAGGTGCTGGAGACAAGATTGTTATGGACATTTATGGATATTCCCAATTTAAACAAACTGCAACTGTAAATCCTGATGGATTCATTGTTTTAGAAAAAGCTGGTGTTGTTAATGTTTCTGGTCTAAATATAGAAGAGGCTGAAAAGAAAATAAAAAATGCATTCTCAAAGATTTTTTTGGGTTTAAACGGTGGGAGTGGCTATCCAGCAAACACATTTTTAAAAGTCTCTCTAACTGGATACAGGTCTATAAAAATAAAAATAACTGGTGAGGTTGTAGCCCCAGGAACTTATACAGTTACGTCTTTTACAAGTCTTTTAAATGCATTGTATGCATGTGGTGGACCAAATGATATCGGTACTTATAGAGATATAAAATTAATTAGGAACAACCGTGTGGTAAGCACCCTTGATTTGTACGATGTCATTACTAAGGGTTTTTCAAAAGGAGATATGCTTCTGAAAGACCAAGATATTATACAAGTGGGTCCATACATTTCAAGAATAGCTATGGAAGGAAATTTAAAAAGAAAGGGCCTTTTTGAAGTTTTACCTAATGAAAATTTAAATACAGTGATAACCTTTGCTGGAGGTTTTGATCAGTATGCCTATTCAGAAAGAGTAAAAATTTATAGAAACACTTCAAAAGAAAAACGAATAATAGATATTAAAAACTTAGACTTTAAATCTAGCCCTGTTTACAGTGGAGACTCTATAGTAGTGGAAAAAATATTAGATAGGTTTGAAAACCTAATTTCAATACAAGGAGCCATTTATCGACCGGGAGAATATTCTTTAGATTCAAACCCAACCTTGCTAACTTTGATTAATTCAGCCGAGGGATTAAAAGAAGAGTCATTGCAAGGTAGAGTCAATATTATTAGAACCAATGACGATTTATCAATTTCGAATGTAACCGTGAATCTCTTGGACATTAAGACTGGAAAAAGTGCAGATCAGCCACTAAAAAGGATGGATAGAATAATTATTCCGAGCATTTTCGATTTAACAGAAACTTCATTTGTGAAAATCCAAGGAGCAATAAACAATCCTGACGCATTGATAGGTGTAGAAGTTCCCTACATTAAGGAAATGACTATCCAAGATTTAATTGTAAAAGTTGGGGGATTAACAGAAGCTGCATCTTTATCAAAAATTGAGATTGTAAGAAGGAAACGTAACGTGGATGCCAAACAAATTGACGCCCAAATTTCAGATATAATTGAGTTTGAAATTCGTCCTGATTTAAGTTTTGACTCAAAAAGTGAAAGTGTAAAACTGCTCCCCTATGACGAAGTTTTCGTAAGAACCTCACCTAACTATGAAAAACAAAACTTTGCATCTACCAAAGGAGAAGTAATTTACCCTGGTATATACGGTATCAAATATAAGGATGAAAAAATCTCTGACTTAATATCAAGAGCGGGTGGATTATCTCCACAAGCCTACATAAAGGGAGCAACATTGGTTAGGAAGACACTAATAAGTGATTTCCAAAAAACTCAAAGAGAAGAAGTCCTGAACAATCTCAACATAAATGTTAAAGTTAAAACTGTAACTGAAGATCTTGAAAATGAAGAGCCAGAACTTACTGAAGAAGGTGAAGTAATAGACAATATAATTACTGAGTCTGTAGGAATTGACTTGGAAAAAATCCTGAAAAACCCAGGTTCGGTAGAAGACCTCATTCTTCAAGATGGAGACGAAATAAACATTCCAAAAAAGCTCCAAACCGTAAGAATAGAAGGTGAAATATTATACCCAACAACTGTTAAATACCACCCAGAACTGAAGTTCATCGATTATGTATCGAAGTCTGGTGGTTTTACGAAAAAATCTGCTCGTGGCAAGGCTTTTGTAATTTATCCAAATGGTTCTGTTGACAGAACAAGGAAGTTTATTTTCGTGAAGATACACCCCAAAGTTGAGCCAGGAAGTGAAATCATCATTCCTGGAAAAACGGAGAATACACAAGCCCAAATAGCTCAATTTGGAGGCTTGGTGGCTACATTGAGTGCCACCCTTACTACAATAATTACAATTTTCGGATTCTTAAAACTCAACCAAAATTAAGAATGGATCAAAATATAAAAGTAGATCAAGTTTCAACCAAAGAGTTTTTCCTTTCTGTTTTTAAGTACTTTAAATTTCTTGGAAACAATTGGCAGATATTATTAGTGGCTTTAATTACAGGGTCAATTTATGATACTATAAATAATACTTTTTTAGATTCTGAGGACACATACAGTGGACAAATAACATTCCACTTAGAACTAGAGGGGGGTGGTTCTCAAAATCAATTAGGTGGGTTTGCTTCGGCTTTTGGCTTAGGGGCAGGTGCTGGTCAAGCACAAGGAGGTAGCTTACTTGCATCTTCAAATTTTGAAGCAATAATTCTTTCGGGAAATGTTTTTCAGAATGCATTCATGAGAGAAGTGAAGATTGGAGACCGTAAAGATTTGTTTATCAATTATTTTATTGATAGCAGCGACATTAAACGCAAAGAATGGGCTGGAAACTTATTTAGAGGGCCTTCGCCTTATACAGCATATAGATTTAAAAAGAAAAACATAGCAGACTTTACCCCTTATGAGAATCAAATTTTGGCTGACATTTATACAAAATTATATAATGTAACAAGAGTTGAACCAGACAAAAATTCTAGTCTAATAAGTATTTATTCTACAACCTCTAACGAAAAACTAACCAAAGACTGGATAGAAACTTTGATGGGAGCCACCGAGGATTTTTACAGAGATATGAAAACCAAAAAGACTAGGCAAATTTTGAGAGTGCAAGAAGGTCGTTTGGACAGTTTAGCATATGCTATGAAATATAATGACAAAAGGATTGCTAGGCTAACTTTCGATAATCCAAATGTTGTTGACCCATCAGGGATAATGAAGCAACAGCAAATATCAAGAGATAACACATATCTCTCGAATCAGTATTATACTCAGCTAGCTAATGTTGAAAGCCTCAATAGGTTGATTATAGAACAAACGCCTATTTTTACAGTTTTGGAGCCTGTTAGGTTGCCACTTTCCGTAATCAAAAAAACAGGATTTAGTACTCGACTAAGTGGATTAATAGCAATGGTGGCGATGATATTTATTATTACCATCCGAAAAACATATCTTGATGTAATGTCAGAAAATAGCAATTGAAAATTATTATATGAATTCAAAGGAGCGAATAATTACTGCAAAAAAATCCATAACCGACTACCTTAATGAAATTTGGGACTTTAAAGAGCTTTTTTGGATTTTAGCCAAAAGAGATATATTGGTTAAATACAAACAAACTGTTTTGGGTATTGGCTGGAGTGTTATCAGACCCTTAATAACCATGATAGTGATGGCTTTTGCTTTTGGAAAAATAGGAAAGTTAGATACAAATACAGCTATTCCATTTACACTAGTGGTAGCCCCCGGAGTAATTATTTGGTTGTTTTTTTCGCAGTCCTTGCAAGCATTGAGTCAGAGCATTGTCTTAAACTCAAACCTAGTCTCTAAAGTATACTTCCCTAGGCTTATAATCCCACTATCTACTATTTTCCTAGGACTTGTAGATGTTCTAATATCTATTTTTTTATTCTTTATTATATGTATTTGGTATCAATTTTTACCAGATTGGAAGCTATTTCTAGTTCCATTTTTTATTCTGCTTACTTTTATGGCTGCGTTTGGTATTGGTTTGATTTCCGCAGTTTTAAATGTAAAATTTAGAGATATTGGTCAAATCATACCTTTCGTTATTCAATTTGGATATTTTATTTCTCCTGTTGGTTATTTGACAGAAAGTGTAAAATCAACAGATCATGCATGGTATTACAAACTTTTCGTGCTTAATCCGGTAACAGGATGTATAGATGCACTCAGATGGTGTATGCTTGATGATTTTGCAAATTTTAATTGGGACAGTTTTATTCCATTGATTTTATTCATAATCTTTACTTTTTTCTATTCAATCAGATTTTTCAGAAAACACGAAAACTCTTTTGTTGACCATATTTAATTCGATTTAATAAATGACCGTACTTAGCATAGAAAATGTTTCGAAGAGGTATCAACTCAACCAAAAGGGAAACTCAACAGATGATTTGAGAGACACAGTTACTCGTTGGTCTAACTCAATATTTAAGCCTTCAAAAAACCACAATAAAAAAGAAGATTTTTGGGCATTAAAAGACATTAATCTAGAAGTGAAACAAGGCGATAGACTTGGTTTAGTTGGAGCTAATGGTGCAGGAAAATCAACTTTGCTGAAGGTTTTGAGCCAAATTACAGAACCTACCAATGGAATAGTAAAGGTTAAAGGTAGAATGGCAAGCTTATTAGAAGTAGGTACAGGTTTTCATCCAGAGTTAACAGGAAGAGAGAATATATTCTTAAACGGAGCTATTTTAGGTATGCAAAAATCTGAAATAGTAAAGCATTTTGACGCGATTGTGGATTTTGCGGGAATTAGTAAATTCATAGATACTCCTGTAAAACGCTATTCGTCAGGAATGTACGTAAGGTTAGGCTTCGCCATAGCAGCACACTTAGAACCTGAGATATTGGTAGTAGACGAAGTATTGGCTGTGGGTGATGCTGACTTCCAAAAGAAAAGTATTGGCAAAATGAGAGATGTATCTAACAGTGGTAGAACTTTGATTTTTGTTAGCCACAATCTCACCGCTGTTCAAGGGCTTTGCAACAAAGGTGCCTACTTAAGAAACGGAGAATTAATAAAGTCAGGAAAAATTGACGAAGTTGTCAACGAATATGTTAAAACTGTTTCAAAATTTCAGTTAAAACAAAATTGGGCTACACCTGATGAAGCACCTGGCAACGACCAAGTTAGAATAAAAACGATAAGTCTGACGCCAAATCAAGAAATACTTACAGATAACTTCGATACACGCACACCTCTAAAAATGGTATTTGAGTATTGGAATATGATGGATAATGCAGAACTTAATGTGAGTATTTTCCTGTACAGTATGACTGGAGAGTGCATATTTAATATCGGAGATGATGCTAAATTTTATCAACAAGGAATTGTTAGAGTTGAGTGTGATATTCCTGGAGATTTCCTAAATGATGGGTCTTATTATATTTCAGCAATGATTGTAAAGGATAGATTGGCTCCAGTATTTTTCTTTGAAGATGCCTTGGCATTTGATATCTTAGATTACAGAGAGGGTACGGATTGGTATGGAAAATGGCCAGGAGCGGTTAGGCCAAAAATGATTTCCGTAAATTCTGTCCAGAAAGAATTGCTATAAATCATATTTTACATTTGAATTTTAGGCTAGTATTGTAAAAAAATCGAAAAGGTTTGGAAAGGATAAACGTTACAAAATCATTTTTACCCCCTAAGGAAGAATATCAAGTATATCTTTCAGAGATTTGGGAAGCTAGCTGGCTTACAAATAATGGACCATTAGTAGTTGATCTTGAAGGAAAGATTTCTAAATACCTGAATACAGAATACTTCTCTTTTCTTGGAAATGGCACAATAGCACTGCAGATTGCTATAAAAGCGTTAGAATTAAAAGGTGAAATCATCACAACGCCATTTTCTTACTGTGCCACTACCACTTCTATAATTTGGGAAAATCTTCAACCAGTTTTTGTGGATATAAATGCCCATGATTTAAATATCAATGCAGATTTAATAGAAGCATCAATAACTAAAAATACCTCAGCAATTTTAGCTACACATGTTTATGGAAACCCTTGTGATGTTGAAAAAATAGATAAAATTGCAAAAAAATACAATTTGAAAGTGATTTATGATGCAGCTCATGCATTTGGAGTCAAATATATGGGTAAATCACTTTTGGAATATGGTGATATATCAACTTGTAGTTTTCATTCTACAAAAGTTTTTCATACAGTAGAAGGAGGTTCAATTGTATGCCACACCAAAGAAATCCATGAAAAAGTAAAATTACTTAGGAGTTTTGGCCATATTTTAGACAATTATTATATAGCTGGCATAAATGGAAAGAATTCTGAGTTCCATGCTGCAATGGGACTATGTAATCTCAACCATCTCTCAAATATAATATCTGGCAGAGAAAGAATTTTCAGAATCTATGATGGCTTACTCAACTGGAAACATCTCTACAAGCCGACCGAAAAACATCAGAATTTGGTTTATAATTTTGCATACTATCCAATAGTATTAGAGAGTTCAGAAATTACCTCTAAAATTATAGAGGCCCTAAACAAAGAAAATATTTACCCAAGACGATATTTTTATCCATCGCTCAATAAACTTCAATATTTGGCTGAATATCAAAGCTGCCCAATAAGTGAGGATATTTCTTGCAGGGTACTCTCACTCCCACTCTATCCAGATTTGGAACATCAAATAGTTGAAAAAATTTGTAAAATCATAAACTCAATTTTTTGATTTTGAAGAAAATAAAAAAAATACTTTTTGTTAGTCATGACACCAATAGAGCTGGTGCACAGCTCTATTTATTGAGCATTATGAAGTATTTTAAGCAAAATGGTATAGAAATTATACTTTTAGCGATAAACGATTGGGGAAGTCTAAAAGAAGAATTTAATGATCTGTTTCAAGTATATTATTTTAATGTTAATTCCTCTTCACATAGAAAATCTTTTTTTAAGAAACGACAGAATGTAATACAAGAAATACGAATAGGACACACCATTGACTTGATTTACATTAATACCATTGCAAGTGTTGACTTATTGCCAGAACTTTCAAAAACATTCGAAGCTCCAATTGTGAGCCATATTCATGAGTTGCAATATTCTATAGCTCAGTATGGCTCTCCAAACTCCCTCGATAATCTATTTAATTACTCGAACAAGATTATCGCATGCTCTCAAGCAGTAGCAGATAATTTGCAAGAATTTAGAAATTCAAAAAATATACGAGTTGTCCATTCATTTGTGGAGAATAGGCAAGTAATCGAAACTTCAAAGAATACCGATAAAGTAGCTATAAAAGAAAAATATGGGCTAGGTTTTGATAAAATATGGATTTGTGCATGTGGAAATGCCGATTGGAGAAAGGCTCCGGATATTTTTCTACAGATTGCTTCTGCTACTTTAAAAAAGAGTAAAAAATTTGGCTTTGTTTGGATTGGAATTAAAAGTGAAGGAGATCTTTTCTTTCAACTAGACTATGATGCAACAAAACTTGGCATAAAAAATGAGATTAAATGGATAAGCCCAACAAGTGAAGCCGTTGAAATTATTGATAGTTGCGACATTTTTCTGGTTAGTTCCAGAGAAGACCCTTTTCCTCTAGTGGTATTAGAAGCGGCATTGTGTGAAAAACCTATTTTGGGCTTTAAAAATACAGGCGGTGTTGACGAATTTATTGACGAAAGCTGTGGCTTTAAAGTTGAATATTTAGATGTTCAGCAAATGGTAAATCAAATAATTAGTCTTGACCAACAAATGATAAAATCTCTTGGAGAAAAATCAAAAAGTAAGGTTTTAACTAACTACAGCTTCGAAATTTCAATAAAGAAAATTGAATCCATTTTTAATGAAGTTGTTTAAATAAAGTCATGATTAAACTGGAATGACAATTTTTTTTTATCAAAACAGTTATAATCTAATGATTTCAAAGTTTTATTTTTAAAAAGATTATTATGAAGTTACCTATAAGCATTTTTTTTCTTTGTGTATTATTTACGTTTTCAGCCGTTGCTCAAAAAGAAAAAGGGAAAATATTAAATGCTCCAAAAATTCCCAAAAATTCCAAATCCACCATTACTCCAAAAGACGGAAAGGAAAAAACAAATGATGAATTTGATTTTACATTTGAAGATGAACCTAAACTTCGTTTCTCAAATCAATACGAAAACAACAACAGTAACAAAGTACCGAATACTGAAAATGCATCTTCAAAAGGTCTTGAGGGCATCAAAACAGAACCATTGAGAGAATTAAATCAAATCGTTCATGAAGACACTTCAAGCATTGACGAGGGTGAGCTTTTAGTTGTGGAAATAGAAGAAGACGCTCAGTTTCAAGGTGCTGACAAGATGGTAGAAATTGCATCCTATTATTCTGTTTGGGATACCAAAACGCTCGATCCTTATGGAATTGACCCAAAGGGCTTTGAGGAGCTAGTACCCATTACCTTATATAATGTAAGCGAAGGACGTAATTGGGCTCCTGTATTAGATAAAAGCTTGGTTACTTCGCATTTTGGTTGGAGAAATAGAAGGTGGCATAAAGGTACCGACTTAGACTTAGAAACTGGAGATAAAGTATATGCTCCTTTTGACGGTGTAGTTAGAATATCAGGTGTACACTCGGGCTATGGCAGAACAATTATCCTGAGACATTATAATGGAATAGAAACTCTTTACGGTCATTTGTCAAAATTTAATTATGAGCCGGGAACTTTCATAAAAGCGGGAGAGGAAATTGGTAAAGGAGGAAACACGGGGAGGAGTTCAGGTTCTCATTTACACTATGAAACAAGATTTGAAGGCAATCAATTTGATCCAGAAAATATCTACAATTTCAGATCCAATCCGATGGAACTTAGAAGTTCAGAATTTGTATTATCTCCCAAAATATTTGATTACCTAAGAGGTGGCTCTTCTAGGCCAACAAATATTATTGCTGAGCCCACTTCTATACAAAGCAGCGGTACGGCAGAAGACATAGAAGAAGAAATAGAAGAAGAGGAAGAAGTGCCTGTAAAAGTTGAGAAGAAAGTATGGTATACTGTTAGGCATGGAGATAATTTAACTGAAATAGCACGAAAATTTCACTCCTCAGTTGGTGAAATCTGTAGATTAAACAAAATAAGTGCCTACAAAAAACTGTTTGTTGGCCTAAAATTGAGAGTGAAATAATGAAAGTTGATATATTAGTATTTGCTGTACATCCAGATGACGCAGAGCTAAGTTGCTCTGGGACAATCCTCAAGCACATAGAATTAGGCAGAAAAGTAGCGATTGTTGATTTTACTGCTGGTGAGTTAGGTACAAGAGGCACTGCAGAAATAAGACTCAAAGAAGCTAATGACTCTAAAAATATTCTGACTCTTTGTGCAAGAGAAAATTTAGGATTAAGGGATGGTTTTTTCAAGAACGATGAAGAACACCAATTGGAATTAATCAAAGCCATAAGGAAATATCAGCCTGAAATAATACTAGCAAATGCTGTCGAAGATCGCCACCCAGATCATGGCAGAGCTGCACAGTTAGCAATCGATGCTTGTTTTTATAGCGGGCTAAGAATGATAAAAACATTTGATCAAAACGGTGAAGAACAATCAGCTTGGAGACCCAAAAACGTATTTCATTATATTCAAGACAGGTATATTGAACCTGATTTTGTAGTAGATATTTCTGGATATTGGGAGACCAAAGTAGCATCAATAAAAGCTTTTAAAAGTCAATTTTTTGACCCAAACTCCCCTGAGCCTGCTAGTTATATCTCATCTGCTGAGTTTATAGATTTCATAGAAGCGAGGTCAAGAGAAATGGGGCACAAGATTGGAGCTAAATATGGAGAAGGTTTTACAAAGACAAAAACTATAGCTGTAAACAATTTATTTGATATACTTTGATATCCTAAAAATATTAAAAATATCTGCTCTAAAGATGATTTTGAGGTGATTCAAAATATTTGGCAAAAGTCCAAAGTGACTTTTAAGCACCAAATATCGGTCTCTCCAAGATTTAAAAAGCTGTTGATGAGAAGTGCCTCCTTCTAAATATTTTGCTAAAATACCTGGATACTTTACAGTGCTATTTGCCTGTTTTAAACATTTTATTTCCCAATCAATATCAGCACTCAGATTATTCTCGATGTATTTTGGTGTCAAATTTCGTCTTACAATGAATGACTGATGACAAATCAACATACCCTTATTATATCCCTCCCAAGTAAGCTTTTCAGGTATTTTATGTGGCAAAATGTCAGATCTTAGTCCAACAAAATCACCCTTATTACTCACTAAAATGGTATCAGAATAAATAATATCTGTTTTTTTTTTACTCAAAACCTTCAATTTTTCGACTGCGTCGGTTTCTGCTATTTCATCTCCAGCATTCATAAACCACACATAATCACCTTTTGCTTTTGACAAACCTTTATTCATGGCATCATAAAGTCCTTTATCTCTTTCTGAAATTATAACAGAGAATAGGTCTTTATTTTTCTCAACAATTTCCATTGTTCCATCTTTTGAACCACCATCTATCAAAAGATATTCAAAATCATTAATCGTCTGATTTCTAATACTCTTCAAAGTTCGCTCTAGGTAATCTTGAGCATTGTAGGTAATGGTGATAATGGATATAAATGGCATAGCTAAAATAAAAAAAACTCTTGAACAAAATTACATCAAATACTTTAATTCCAGCTCTAAAAAACTATTCCTAAAGAACAAATCGTGAATAAGAAGACATTTTGCTATCTTTGGCATATTTTTAGTGTCAAAATATTGAAAAAACATCTATCCTAATATTTAAAATCAGTCTTTATGAAAAGTAATTTCAATCTGAAGAATATTACACCATACCTAATAGCCCTTGTATCATTTTTGTTCATTATTTTTTTGTATTTCACCCCTCTACTTAGTGGCAAAGTCTTATCAATGCATGATGTAAACATGTACATTGGTAATTCTAAAGAACTTTTAGATTTTCACGAAAAAACTGGAACATGGTCTTGGTGGACTAATTCGATTTTCGGGGGTATGCCATCTTTTATGATTACAGGAGGATACCCTTACAGTTTGTCTTCAAAGATCGGCCCGCTTTTTTATGATTTACTCCCCGCTCCTGCGAATGTAATTTTCCTATTAATGATTGGTTTTTTCATTTTCATGAAAACTTTAAATAAAAATAATGCCATATCAATTATTTCATCAATTGCATATGCATTGGGAACATACAATTTACTATACACAGAAGCAGGACATTTAGCAAAAATAGTTGCTTTAGCCTATGCTCCTCCTTTACTTGCAGGTTTTATACTAATTTTCAACAAAAAGTATTTGGCTGGAACCATAGTTACCTCTCTATTTCTAGCTTTGGAATTGTATGCAAATCATTTGCAGATCACCTATTATTTCTTTTTTGTTTTATTGGCATATTCAGTATATCGGATATTTGATTTTATAAATGCCAAAAATGGAAAAGATATATATAAAGTTGCTTTAGCTTTATTTATAAGTGCACTTATTGGCATTGGCATGAATGGTCAAAGACTTTGGAGTGCATATACTTACTCCAAAGAAACTACAAGGGGTATTTCAGAATTAAAAACTTCTTCTTCTGGCGAAAATAGTTTGGATAAAGATTATGCCTTTGGTTGGAGTTATGGAATAGATGAATCATTCAATCTAATTATTCCTAATTTAATGGGAGGAGGTTCAGCGGGTTCATTGACTAAAAAATCGGAAACGTATAAAGTACTGACTTCAGGAGGAGTTGATCCGAGTATGTCGGAGCAATTCATACAGCAACTCCCACTATATTTCGGTGGGCAGTCTTCTACATCTGGACCAGCCTACTCTGGTATCCTAATTTTTTTCTTATTTACTTTGGGATTATTTCTCTCAAAAGATCAATTTAGATGGACAATATTGGGGCTCGCTGTATTCTTTTTATTGTTGGCTCTAGGTAAAAACCTGCCTATTTTTAATAATTTTATTTTTGATTTCTTACCAGGCTACAATAAGTTTAGAGCTGTCACAATGTCGTTGACAATAGTCCACTTCTTATTGGTATGGGGAGCTGCAAATTGCCTTTCAAATCTGTTCAATGAAGAAAAAAAATCTTGGGATGAAATAAAGCGGCCAACACTTTATACCGCTGCAATCTTAATTGGGTTGATGTTCATTGGGTACTCTCTGGTAAATTTTTCAGGACCAAATGATCAAGGTTTCAAGACTTCGTTGTCTGGTTCTCTTGGATCTGAATTCTCAAATAGAGTATTAGTGGCTCTTCAATCTGATAGGGCAGATTTGGCATTTAATGACATAATACGTGGCATAATCTTAATATTTATTATGCTAACCAGTATATTTTTCTTTACAAAAAATAAAATTGCAAGCTCTTATTTCAGCATAATTACTTTGCTACTGATAACTTTTGATCTATTTTCTGTTGGTAAAAGATATTTTAACAACAGTGATTTTATGAACAAATCACAAGCAAAAGTTGTAATTGAACCTTCTGCAGCAGATTTGGAAATATTGAAAGATAAGGACCCAAATTATAGAGTACTAAACCTAACGACAGCATTTTGGTCAGATGCTAGAGATGCATATTTCCATAAATCAATTGGGGGATATCATGGTGCTAAACTAAAAAAAATACAAGAACTTTATGATTATCAGATGGTAAAAGATGGAAAATTGAATTTTCAAATTTTGAATATGCTGAATACTAAGTACTTGATTAGTAATAATGAACAAAACCAACCAATAGTTCAAAAAAACCCTGATGTATTAGGAAACGCTTGGTTAATTGACACCTTAAAAGTTATTGAGACTGCCGATCAAGAACTTAATTATTTAGAAAAAATAAACCCAAGAACTACGGCAGTAACTCAATCAAATCAAGGATTAAAAGCTAATATATATACACCATCCGTTGAAGATAATATTAAACTTATCTCCTACGCTCCAAACAAATTGATATATTCTGTTAGTACCAAAGCAAATCAATTTGCTGTTTTTTCTGAAATTTATTATAGAGGAAACAAAGACTGGAAATCTTTCTTAGATGGTGCGGAAGTCTCGCATCAAAAAGTAAATTACATACTCAGAGGTATGGAAATACCTAGTGGAAAGCATGAAATCACCTTTGAATTTAGACCTGAATCGGTAGAGAAGGGTAAATTCATTGACTTGGCCGCTTCAGTTTCATTCATATTGATTGGTTTAGTTTCTATAATAATTACAAAAAAGAAGAAGGATCAGTAAAAGTTATGAAGAAAAAAATACTGCGGTTTTTAAAAAAAATATGGTTTCTGAATTTTGTACGCAGAATGTGGGCTGCTTCAAATTACTTTAACTACAGATATTTTCAAATTTTTAAGTGGGGCTTAAATTCCAATGAGGACACAAATTTCACTTATGACATTACTTCTGATAACCGGAAGGTACTTATTCATACTATCTCTGCTATAACAAACACTGAATATAATTTAGTTGAAAAATACATAGAAGAAATAGAGAACGATCAATACTTAGTTGAAATAATTTCGCAAGCCATTGAAAATTCAGATTTTAAACACGTAGCAGACAAAAAAGTCAAACTAGGCAGGAGAATAGGTTGGTATGCTTTCATTAGAATTCTTAGACCAAAAGTGGTAATAGAAACTGGCGTTGATAAAGGATTAGGCTCCTTAGTAATTTGTTCGGCTTTATTAAAAAACAAAGAAGATGGTTTCGAAGGCAAATACTATGGAACAGACATAAATCCAGATGCAGGTTACTTTTTACAAGGCAAGTTCAAAACTGTTGGCTCAATAATTTATGGAGATTCGATTACTTCATTAAAATCTTTGAATGAAACAATTGACTTATTTATAAATGACAGTGACCATTCAGCCAATTATGAATTTGAAGAATATATGACTATTGCTAATAAACTCTCAAAAGGAGCAATCATTTTAGGGGATAATTCGCATTGTACTAGTAAACTAGCAGATTTCTCGTTGATCAGTAATCGAAAATTTTTATTTTATCAAGAAATACCAAAAGATCATTGGTATGTAGGGAGCGGTATTGGAATTTCTTATAACTAGTTTTTAAAATAACATTTGATGAAATTAGTTTTTATAAATACTTTTAAAAATGGCGGTGGAGCA
Source organism: Lacihabitans sp. CCS-44 (assembly GCF_024343735.1). Taxonomy (GTDB): domain Bacteria; phylum Bacteroidota; class Bacteroidia; order Cytophagales; family Spirosomataceae; genus Leadbetterella. The sequence goes on along the minus strand of NZ_RJUE01000004.1, from coordinate 94,508 downwards.
GCAATTGCATGTCAAAGATTGATAGAGTCTATTAATCTTTACCAGCCTGATATTGAAACAAAACTGATTTATCAAACTAACACCAGAATACTCCAAAAAATACAAAATTTAGCTTCGTTAATTATTGAAAAAGGTTTGCTTTATTTCAAAATCAAAAATAAAAATGACATTTTCAAGTTTTCAACTTCTTTGATAGGAAGGAATTTAGCAAAGAATAAAAGTATATTAGAAGCAGACATAATTCATATTCACTGGACAAATAATGCCTTTTTAAGTTTACAACAACTCAAAAAAATAGTTGAACTAGACAAACCTATAGTTTGGACAATGCATGACATGTGGGTTTTTACTGGAGGCTGCCACTATTCTCGCGGTTGTGAGGAGTTTAAAAAGGATTGTGAAAAGTGTATTTATCTCAAAAAGGATAAAATTTCTGTTGACCAACATTCCTTTAAAGAAGAAATTTTTAAAAACAAGAATCTTAACCTTGTAGGCTGTAGTAAATGGATTTCTGATCTTGCAAAAGAAAGCTCCATTGGAAATGATAAGAATATATTGAATATTCCTAATCCAATAAATGGAAATAAATTCAAATACACGATTCCTGACAAAAATGAGAATCTGAATTATAAAACAATTCTTTTATTTACATCAGCAAATCTAAACGACCCGAGAAAAGGCCTTGATGTACTTTTAGCAGCTTTAAACAATCAAAAAAATAATACAATTCACTTAATTTTGGTTGGAAAGTCTAAAACTCCCCTAAATATACCCAAACATTGTTCATATGAGACGCTTGGATTCATAAGTAACGAGGCCGAGCTAATAAAAATTTACAATAAAGCCGATTTTTTCGTTTGCCCTTCATCAGAAGATAATTTGCCAAACACAATTATGGAATCATTAGCTTGCGGAACTCCAGTTTTATCTTTCGATATAGGTGGGATAAGTGATTTAATTCAACACAAGGAAAATGGTTTTTTAGTAAAAAATTATGGCGATTTACAAGAAAATTTAGCTACTGCACTTGATTGGGCAGTAGAAAACAAAACTGAATTTCGTAAAAAAAAAGAAAGTATTTCGTTGGACGCACGTCAGAAATATTCTTATTTGAAAATATCTAACGATTATATAAATCTTTATAAAAGATTATTATCAAATTAAACAAATGTCTAAAGATACCTTTACCGAAAAAGCTACATGGGAAAAATATTGGGAAACTTATAGTCCCGAGGTAATTACCAATGAAAATCAATTTAGGAGCCTTTTTGAAAGGATTAAAGATAGCAGTAATAACCAAAAATTTATTGAAATAGGCGGTTTCCCTGGTAGTTTTAGTATCTATTTCTCAAAATTCAAAAAATATAAGGCAACACTTCTGGACTATTTTATTTCAGAAAAAGTGATAAATGGCCTTTTTGAAAAAAATGGAATAAAAAGAGAAGAAATTGAAATAATTGAAACCGATTTTTTTTCATACTCTAATGATAATTTCTATGATGTAGTTTTTTCTTCTGGATTCATTGAACATTTTGATGACACAAAAAATGTTATTTCTAAACACGTAGATTTAATTAAAAAAAATGGCATTCTACTTATTACACTCCCAAATCTTACAGGCCTTAATGGCCTAGTTCAGAAACATTTAGATAAAAAGAACTATGATATTCACAACATAAAAAGTATGAATTTATTGTTTCTAAAAAAAATTTGCAAGGAGCTTGATCTCAAAAATATTGAAATTGATTATTACGGTAAACCAATGGTTTGGCTTGAGGCGACTGCCCCTCAAAACTCTTTTGTAAAAAGACTAATCAAACTTTTTTCTTTAAGTCTGAAGCTAGTCCCATTTAAGGGAAGGTACTTTTCTCCTTACATTTATATCTTGGCTGATAAAATATGAAAGTGGCTTTTTTATTTGGAGGATTACCACATTATTATGTACTGCTGTTAAATAAGTTGAATTCTATTAATAAGAATTTAGAAATAATAGTGTATTATCCTGAATCAAATGAGTCTCATAGTTTAGGAAAAAATGTTTACCAAGATAAAAAAAATGTACTTTTTAAAACGTTTGCCCTTAAAGAAACTTTAAACCTTTTTGGAAAACCAAAAATTGTTGGACTAAAAAAGAGGCTAGAAATAGATCTTCCTGATTTGCTCATCGTAGTTTGGCCTTATACCCTTTCAATATTTCTAGATTTTAATCTCTTAAGTTTCTTGAAAAAGAAAAACATAAAAATATTTGAAAAATCAATTCCTTATCAAGTGCCATATTTTAATAAAGCTTGGGAGTATTATAAAAATCCGGATAAAATATTAGATGAAAACCTAAAACCATTAGCCGTCAAAGGTCTCAAAACAAGCTTAAAGTATTACTTATTGACATTGTACCGAAAATACCAATTTAATAAAGCTGACGGTCATGTTTGCTATTTACCAGAAGCATTTGACATTTTAGGTAGCTATGGTGTTTCTAAAGAAAAAATTCATGTGATACTTAACTCACCTATTACAGAAAACTTTCTACAAGCTTATGAGTTAGTGTCTAAAGAAGAGCAAAAATTGGATAAGAATCCTTTCAGAATTATTCATATTGGTAGGTTAGTAAAATGGAAAAAGGTGCATCTTCTTATTGATTCAGTAAAAAAACTTTATGAAGAATTTCCAAAAATCGAGTTACTAGTATTAGGTGATGGTCCTGAACTAGAAAATCTCTCAAAACTTGCAAAAGATTTAAACCTTGAATCAAACATAAAGTTTGTGGGAAGTATATACGATCCAATTGAAATTGCAAGATACTTTTCTTGTTCCACTATATATGTATTAGCTGGAACTGGTGGACTATCAATTAACGATGCAATGAGTTTAAAAATGCCAATAATTTGTTCTGAATGCGATGGAACGGAAAAAGTTTTAGTCAAAAATGGTGTTAATGGATATATTTTTGAAACCGACAATGTAAATGATTTATCACAAAAAATTAAAAAAATCCTTGTAAATCCAGCTCTGGGGTCAAAAATGGGAGAATACTCTCAAGAAATTATTAAAAAGGAAGTCAACGAAAATATCGTTATCCAAAATTATATCAAAGCTTTTAGACAAATTAAAAAGTTTTGAGCAATTAGACTAGCTCTTGAAAATTTCTACTTCATCATTTTCTGCATCAAGTAACAAAGTAATTGTATTAATAAATTTAAATCTGAAGTAATCTAAAGGAACATTTGATAAAATCAGCTTTCCGTAGTATATCAAATATGCTTTCAATTTAGTGATTAAGTCTTTTTTCATAAAAAGATAAATTTCCTTATCATATATTTTATACGATTCATTTAAAATTTTAAACCTTTCTGTTAGTAGTAAAAACTTCAATAAAGTTGGTGTATAAATATTGATATGTCCATATGACAAAAAATGTTTTATTTTGTTTTCTGCACCAGATCGGTAGTCTTTAGGAACCTCAATTACAAGTTTCTGTGTAACCCTGTGAATTTCTCTTAATAACAACCTCTCATGCTCTACATGTTCTAAAACATGTGTTAGTATAACTAAATCAAAATACTTATCTTCAAAAGGTAACTGGTAACCATCAAATAATTGAACTGAAACTAGATTTTTTATTTTTTTAGATTCTATTTGTAATAATCCACTTTTTGATATTTCAACAGCATAAAGCTCACTTGAAAATTCCTCATTACTTAAAAATCTCAAAATACTACCGTCCCCAGCTCCGACCTCAAGGACTCTTTTAAATATATATCCTTTTGTAATTTCTAATATATTTTTCACTTTCTTAATGGCTCCCAACTCTCTCCATCCCTCGGTTTCCTTGCTATACTGTGAGCTATAACTTTCTTTATAATTATCTTTTACTCCAACTTTCATATTTGCACAAAATAATAATTCATTAACACCTATATCATCTAACAAAATTCACTTATTTCAAAAATCTATTTCTAAAAATAGAATAACACTGATTAAAAATTTTATCCAACTCATCTGACATTTTGAAATAAGCGATACCGCCAACAAATAAGGTCAAAATAACAAACGATCTGACAACAATATTGAGTAAATTCATAAATACACTGTTGCCAAATGAAGGGACCATAGATGCAACAGCAAATGTAAAAAATCCTAATAAAAGAACATAAATCGTTTGAGCTCTAAAAGGCTGCATATTAAACTTTACGAAAATAAATATATATTTCACCACATTATAGAAAATCCCTGAAACTAACATTGCCCATGCTGCTCCCACATAGCTATAAATCGGAATCAAATATATATTCGCAAATGTTAGGAATGAAAATCGAAGTAGAAAAAAATAAAAATCATATTTATAAAATGTAGAATGTCTTATCATTTCTGAATTAAGTCCCGTAGCCATATCTATTAGACAATATAATCCAACTAGTAAAACAACTATCTTTCCTTTGCTATAGATATTAGTATTAGGAATAATATTAAATATGTTCTCGACATTGCACCAAATGCCTAAAAATAGTAAAACTCCAATAATGAGTAAATTGAGAGATGATTTTTTATAAATTTCCTCAATATTTTTTAGATTATTTTGATTCCAAGATTCAGCTATTAGCGGTTCGCTAATAGCTGCAACCGCATTCCTTGGTATTGATATAACTAATGCTATATTTAGTGCAATTGCAAAAATACTTGTCGGTTCTAATCCTCCCTTATTAGCGGGAAGGAAAAACTTCTCAATATGAGGAAGTGTACTTGCTGCACTTCCAGCTATAAAAATCCAGAATCCGTATAAATATATTTCTTTAAAAATTGGCTTTTTTACAAAACTGAAATCCAATTTCAGAAATAAACTATGCAATATGAACTTTATGTAAAACAAATACCCTAAAACACCAATCAACAATGATATTACCATACCGAAAATCAATTGATTAAAACTTATTAACTGATAGCTAAATATAATGGCTAATATTGAATTAAACCCCTTATGAAATATCTCACGAACAATTGCAGGAAAAACAATCCGCAAATGTACTCTACAGTAGGCTTCCAGATTTGATTGGAGTATAATGAAGAAGGTAAAAATTGGGAATACCCAAAAATACTCTATTAACAGTGGAGACTCCTTTCCGTAAATATTTTCAAATAAAGAATTTGATCTAAAATATAGTACTAAAAAAACACAGTATCCTGTAAGGGACAGGAAAAGAGAGTTGCCTAATATTCCATTATGTTTCTCTTCTGAATTCTTAAATCGATTAAAAAACCTGACTAAAATATTTGGTGCCCCAAGATTAGAAATACTTGCAAAAACAATTGGATAGCTTGTTAGTAAAGTATAAATACCGAACTGTTCTGTCGAGAGGAATTTATTAAAGAGAAAAAGAACATTAATAGTTCCGATTATTACGCCAATGTAAGTAACAAGAGAGTTTTTAACACTTTGACGTATGATTATTCCCATTTAATAATTAAATCTGTATTTAAGTAATCTTAATTTGAACACAAAAATATACCATTCTAAGCAATTCTTACGAGTATGTATTGGTAAAGATTTTTAAAAAGAAGTAAATTTGTTCCATTAAAACTTATAAATGCGACAATTAAAGAATCTAATTTGGAAAATATTAAATTTCACAGCTATCGGACCACTATTACAACTCTACTTAGTGGGTGAAATTAAATCAAATGGCTGGCTTCGTTCATTCAAGACTAAAAAATCTGAAGACAGTGCAGGAAATCCAATTCCATGGTATACTTATCCTTTTGTAGACTTCTTAAAGGAAAAACTCAATAGAAACCTAACTGTTTTTGAATATGGTTGTGGCGGGTCTACTAAATGGTTAGCTGAGAGAGTTAAAAACATTGTAGCTGTTGAAGATCATGAAGGATGGTATCAAGAAGTATCAAAAAATATCCCAAATAACATAAAACTAATTTTTCAGACTATTGAAGAAAGAAATGATTATGCAAAATCAATACAATCAGAAATAGGAAATTTTGATTTAATAATTGTTGATGGAAAAATCAGGAATTTATGCATTAAATATTGCACTTCTAAACTTTCAGAAAGGGGCGTTGTAGTACTAGATGATAGTTTTAGAGAAGACTATAAAACTTCATTTGAGTTTATGAAAACAAATGGTTTCAAGCATCTTAATTTCTGGGGAATGACACCAGTAATTTCTACAAAATCATGTACAACATTATTCTACAAAACAGATAATATCTTCAATATTTAAAACTATTATTTCAAGAAAAATTAGTTTTGTGATGTCTAAAAGCTAGTTTCCTAGCGTATAGGCAATTGTTAATCTTGGATGCTTTGTAGCATCTGGATGATCGCTCGAAGCAAAAATCATGGATCTATAAATCTGTTCAGTAACTAAGGACATCATAAAGCCAAAGCTTTGCTCTGGATAAGTATGCTGGTCCCTAATTAAATTTGTAATATCAATAGTAACATCTGTTTCCAAACCCGTATTACTAGGAATGAAAACCTGGTTTTCATTAGTAACAGAAGGTTGCGTTGCCCATGTAACTCCCAACTCTTCCCAAGGAGAGGTTACTCGCCTTAGAACAGATTGATTAGAGGTATTTGCTCCGAATTGTTGTCCTACGGATGCATAATCCAAAGAAGTTTTGTTAAAGAAAAGATCTAAAGTTGCTTCTTTTATAATGGCATTTGCAGGCAGTTCACTTAAATCAAAATATATCAACGTTCTCCTTGAACCTGCACCTAGTCCTGCTGCGTTCCACGTCCATGTCATCACATGAAAATCTAATGACTTTCCAATATTAAGGTTAGGTAAGACTGAAGTAAAATTTGCATCTTTACCATCAGTTGAGTCAGGTTGGAGAATTAAAAAGTTCTCTTGTTGGTCAGTTGTAGCCCTTACTAGGCCATACTCCAAAGGCTCACAGCATAATGGGCTTTGCCCAAGTTCAAAAACATAGGGACAACAACCCTGAGACGGGCAAATGAACGATGGACTTGAAAAGGAGTAACTACCTACTGAAGTAACCGGAAGTATATTAGAAGTCTGATTTGCAATAGTTTGTCCATCTTTTTTCCAAACAATGTTGGTGATTTTTGAATCATCCAGAATAATTTGACGACCAAAAGTCGAAGACGACACTTTTATTGGCATCGAAAAACACGACCTTGTAAAATCATCTTCAGAATCTATATTGTTATTTGGAGTAGAATCAGAATCTCTTTCGTTTGACGAGAATATCTCAGCCTCAGCGTACCAAACACCATATTCCATAGGTATGTATTTCAAAGTCAGACTGATCGTCTCTTGAGCATTCAACTCAGAAATACTCCATAAACCACTTCCTACATCAAAACTACCCTTTAAAGGGTTAGCAGAGGCAAACTTAACAAATGGTGGAAAATACGGAATATTAATAAATACTTTGATATTTGTTGCCTTAATAGAACTTTGATTTTCTAATGTAAAAATTATCTTGCCTTCTGCTCCCATCTGAACAGTCTGATTCTCAGAGGTAGATTGAAGCCTTAAATCAATACTAATATTCGATTGTCCAAAGCATTCATATGAAAATTGCAATATGACGACTATCATTGCAAGAAAGTATCTTTGTGTGTTTTTCATTATATATTATAATTTTATCAGGAACTTCAAGAAAAATACAAGAAGTGTGCCAAATTTTTTAGAATTAAAATTGATAAAAAGATTTTATTATGGTATGGAAAATAAACTAAATAAATCCAAAAAAAAACACTAAGCCATTTTTCTACAAATCATTATTTGTAATTTAGCTGTAATAAAAAAATCCAAAACAAATGAAAAATTGCCCAGAGTGCGGAAACATTATTTTAGGACGGGTAGATAAGAAATTCTGCTCTGACATGTGCCGCAATAATTTCAACAACAAACTCAAGGTTGTCGAAGTAAATTATGTCCGAAATATCAACAACTCACTGAAGAAAAACCGAAGAATTTTAGAGGAAATTTGTCCTGAAGAAAAAAGCAAAACAACTCGTAACACGCTCAATGACAAAGGATTTGACTTCAATCATATTACACATCTTAGAAAAACGCTAAAGGGATCAGTCTACTATTTTGTTTACGATTATGGATATCTGGAGTTAGGCAATGATTTTTTTTTGATTGTCAAAGACAATAGAAGCAAAGATTAAACGTAGTAAATTGCATCATAAAAATATTTTTCATGTTTAGACTCACTCTCGTAACGCTATTTTGTATTTCTCTTTTGTCATGCCAGAAAAAACACTATGGCGGTTTTCAGAAATCCACTAGAGAAACTTTCTCCACTAAAACCAATGGCACTAACCTTTTATTAACCTCTGAAAATCCAATTTTTATAGAAGACCTTTCCCCAGAACCTAAAGAAATAGAGGCTTCTACTGATACCGAGTTGAGAATAGAAACGCTGCCATCTGAAATTAAAAATTATCATAGAATAAATAAAAAGCTAGAAAACACATCAAAAATCGAAACGACTCAAACAGAAGTTGAATTACCTCATTTAGATAAAACTACCGAAAACCAAGAAGTTAAATCTCTTAAACGTAATCCTGTTTTTAATGATAGCCTGAAAGTTGGCTTGGTGTTTCTTATAATTGCTGCGGCGTTAGCATTTGTACCTGCCCTACTCCAACTTGCTGTATTATTTGCAGTGGTTGCTATGGTTTTCTTATTCATAGGTCTCAAAAAACTATTTAATCGTAGGGCAAAAATCAAGAAAAAGAAAGAAAGAAAAGAGAATAATCAAATGAGGAAAGAGAAAGTTAAAGAAATGTTCAAGAAATGAAAAATATAGTTTTTTTACACGGTTTTGGAGAAAACGCATCGGTTTGGACGGATTTTATAGAATTATTAAATCCTGAAAACCAATACTTTACCCCTGACTTTTCACCTAAAAAGGATTGCTTTTCTATACCCGAATACGCAGATTGGTTGAAAAATTATCTTGACAAAGAAAAAATCAGAAAAGCGGTAATCATTGGCCATTCCATGGGTGGTTATATCTCTGTAGAATTTTGTAATAGATATCCAGAAATGACCCTTGGGCTCGGCTTATTTCACTCTTCTGTGGCCGCTGATAGCGAAGAAAAAAAAGAAAATCGAGATAAAACCATTCAGTTTTTAATAAAACACGATACCAATCTTTTTATCAAGCATTTTTATCCAAACATGTTTACGGAGGAATTCAAATCTAAAAACCCCGAATTTGTTCAAAAAAATATTGAGAAATTTAGCAAAATACCCAATGAAGCACTGTTAGCGGCTACTTTAGCCATGAAAAGTAGAGTCAGTTATATCGATAACTTAAGCGAATTTGAATTTCCTATTTTCCAGATATTGGGCAAACAAGATACTTTCGTAAGTTACAAAGATGCTTTGGAACAAACATTTCTCATGAAATCTCCAAATGTTTTGCTGTTAGACAATATTTGCCACGCTGGAATGCTAGAAAGCCCAGGAATTTGTGCTCAGTTTATTGACAATTTTATAGCTTCTGTCTAAACTTTATAGCTCCGGTGAGCATCTAGTTTAAGAAAAACAAAAAGTAACATCGTAAAGGACATCAATGAAGATCCTCCAGAACTAACGAACGGAAGGGGAATACCAATAACAGGCATTAATCCAACGGTCATACCGATGTTTACTAAAATATGGAAGAATAATATGCTGGCTACACCATACCCGTAAATTCTGGCGAATTTTGACTTTTGTTTTTCGGCTAGACTAAGTAGACGTGTGAGTAAAATAAAATACAAACCCAGTAAAACAAAGCTTCCCAAAAAGCCCCACTCCTCGCCTACCGTACAGAAAATAAAATCCGTAGATTGCTCAGGCACAAAATCAAACTTGGTTTGAGTACCTTTTAAATATCCCTTACCAATCGCTCCACCACTACCAATCGCTAGTTTCGATTGAGTAACGTTCCAAGCGGCCCCAAGCGGGTCAATATCTGGGTTTACCAATACCTTTATACGTTTTTGTTGGTGCGGAGCAAGCACATTATTTATAACAAAATCAACTGTGAGAACAAAACCTGAAAACAACACAAACAAGCCTATGACCCTTTGCAAATTCTGTTTGTTGCGTTCGTAGCGTTTCAGAAACAAATACCAAAACAATACACCAAACAATGCTAGCCCAAGAACCACCGCCCAGTTTGGAAATATCAACGCAAGAATCAAAAGCAAAATAAAAGATATAATGAGTGCTGGGTAAACACCAGGCAAACCTTCCCTGTAAAGCACTATCATAAGTGCCGCAAAAGTAAGAGCCGATCCAGTTTCTTTTTGTAAAATAATAATAATTGGAGGAACAAAAATAAACAAAGCCGCCCTAAAAGCGTATTTCATTTTGGATACATTTACCCCCATTGTACTCAAATACTTGGCCAAGGCCATTACTGTAAAGGTTTTGGCGAACTCTGCTGGCTGAAGTGAGAACGCTCCAAATTTTATCCAAGACTTCGAACCTTTAATGTCACTCCCGAGAAAAATTGTACCAATGAGAACTACAATCCAAATTCCATAAAAGATGTATGCAAAAGTATCGTAGACTTTAAAGTCGACAAAAAGAATAATCAGAATAAGCAAAAAAGCGACAAACATAAATAGTATTTGTCTACCCGCGTTATGCTCCAATGAAAATATGGGTTTGGGATTATCTACGTTGTACACAGCAGCGTAAATATTCATCAAACCAACAATCAAGAGGGCTACATATATCCATATTGTAGTCCAATCAATTCCTTGTTTTATATCTATGTCTTTAGCCATCAGTTTACAGGTTTAGCAGGTGTACTTACAGTTGTTGTTCTCGAAGCTGAGCCAGCTACAGTGGTCCATCTAGTATTTGCCACCTGCTCTTTGTAAGCCAATCTCTCAACTTTTCCTTTCAAATATTGCTCAATCATCAATCCACAGATGGGTGCCGAAGCTACTCCACCAAAACCTCCGTTTTCAACAACCACCGCAATGGCTATCTTTGGTTTATACTTTGGTGCGAAGGCTATAAAAATAGCGTGATCTTTTCCTTTCTTATTTTGAGAAGTTCCAGTCTTTCCACAAACTTCTATGCCTTCCACCTGAGCTGAACGTCCTGTACCCTCAGATACCACGAGTCCCATTCCCTTTGCAACTTCTTCAAAATGCCTCGGACTGATATCTGTTTTGTGAGTTTCTACTTTTATTCCTCTGATATTGTCCTTATTCACACCTGTTTTTTGTACCAAATGCGGCGTTAACCAATATCCCCTATTTGCCAATGTCGCACACAAATTTCCAAGTTTCAAAACATTCACTCCATATTCGCCCTCGCCAATGCTTAGTGAATAAATATTGGAGAATTTCCACTGATTTTTTCCGTAAACTTTATCATATCTTTTTACATCGGGCAATACGCCTTTGGTTTCTGATGGCAAATCGATACCTAATTTTTTGCCAAAACCGAATTTAGCAACAATTTGTCCCCAAGTCTCTAAACCTACTCTGGCTTGTGCAAATGGGCTAATTTCACTGTTGTTACCTATAATTTTCCTAAAAACATTATAGAAATATGGATTACTCGATAGCTGAATTGCATTGTAAAGATTGGCTGCCTCATAAGTACCGCTGTGGTAGGCAAACATTGTAGGAGCCCCAACAAATGAAGTCCTCGGAGTTATTACGCCCATTTCCAAACCAATAGCGGCTTGTACCAATTTAAAAGTAGAACCGGGCCTGTAAAATGCCGAAATCGCTCTGTTGTTCAAAGGTCTGTCAGGATTTCTACTCAAAACGGTGTAATTCTTTGAAAAAGCTTTACCCGATAATAAAGTTGGGTCATAAGTTGGGTAGGAACCCATCGCCAGTATTTCACCCGTTGACGGCTCAATCGCAACCACAGAACCTACTTTATTTTTAAACAAAGTATCTGCCAATTGTTGAAGCTCCAAATCTATGGAGGTGTACAAATTTTGACCTATTACGGCCATTGTATCATATTTACCTTCGTTGTACTGGCCTTTTTCTTCGCCTTTAACATTCATCAAAGTAAACTTCACACCTCTAATTCCTCGAAGTTCAGTTTCATAAAATTTCTCTAAACCCGACAAACCTATGTAATCTCCCTTTCTATAATATTCTTCTTCTTGTTCTTCAAACTTTTTTTGTGGAATCTCACCGATGTAGCCTAAGGCATTGGCAAGCGTTTTACCAGGATAAGTCCTGAAAAATGATTGTTCAAAAGTAAAACCCGGATATTGAATCATGGCATCTACCACACTTGCGTATTCTTCCTTGGTGAGCTGCCTTAAAAAAAGCGACGGCCGATCTTTAGAATATTCCCTAGCCGATGTTAAAGTACTATCTAAAAAGCCTTTGGTAATATTGAAAAGATTACAAAAAGAGGCTGTATCGAATGGATATACCTTTTTGGGCGTAACATAAACGTCGTACACTTCCTCGTTGGCCACGATAAGCTTGCCATTTCGGTCATATATTTGACCTCTGAGTGGAATGTTAATTTCTCGCCTGATAGAGTTCAAAGCCCCTAGCGACTGATACTTGGTGTCTAATATTTGCAAATAGAATAATCTAAGGATATAGATAATCCCAATGGCGTAAAAGAATATTAAAATAACTGGTTTTCTACTTTCGAGCATGAATGTAATGAGGACAAAATCACAAACAAAGTTCCGAAAATTTTACATCACTTTGTCACTTTCCTGTATAAAAAATATTTAGTTGCATTGCTTTTATCTAACAAAATCAAAAAGAAATTATAGTTTACCTTAAAAAGCTGATTTTTAGAATATTCATTTATCAAAAATTTTAAAAAAGTTGGAATTAATAAACTCTAGAATTTTAAAATATTAAATTTGCGAAAAACATTCTTAATTGAAATATTTAAATATTGGGGTTGAAAACCTGCCGCAAGTTGCTGATGAAATAATTAGAATTGGAAAAGAGCTTCCGATTTGGACTTTCGTGGGAAATTTGGGAGCTGGAAAAACTACCTTGATAAAGATTTTAGCCAATAAGCTTCATATTCAAGATTCCATAAGCAGCCCAACATTCTCATATGTAAATGAATATGACGGCAAAGTTTTTCATTTTGATTGTTACAGGTTGGGTTCATTGGAGGAAGCCTTAGATTTTGGAATTGAAGAATACTTAGACTCTGGCAAACCGTGTTGGATAGAATGGCCGCAAATTATAGAACCGATTCTTCCTACACCCTATTTGGAAATAAACATTGAACACAACGAGAACATTTCAAGAAATATATATCTTAAAATTATAAAATAATGGCGACAGATACTTTAAAAGAACTTGCTCGGGCTTCGGCCATTAGCCCCAAAGAATCGCCCTTTGCTATTCAACAAAAACACAACAACCTCAGCTTGGGACTTCCGAAGGAATCATCAGAGTTTGAAAAAAGAATAGCCTTGACGCCTGATGCGGTAGCCATATTGGTCAAAAACGGCATGTCTGTTTCTGTTGAAACTGGTGCTGGATTGAGTGCAAACTACTCAGACATGGACTATTCAAATGCTGGAGCACAGATTGTATTTAGCCGAAAAGAAATTTTCGAGAATGATATAATTCTAAAAATTGAACCATTAAAAGACGAAGAGTTTGAGTTTATAAAACTAAACGCCACGCTTATTTCTACACTCAACTTGGCAGTGTTGGATCAAGCCTATTTTAACAATTTAAATAAGAAAAAAATAACAGCGATTGCTTTTGAATTCATTGAAGATAAGGTTGGAGAATTTCCTATAATTCGAGCGATGAGCGAAATTGCAGGTAGTGCCGTTTTGTTGATAGCCACAGAGTATCTAAGTAGTGTAAATAACGGAAAAGGGATTATTCTTGGTGGAATAACAGGTGTTCCTCCTACGAATGTCGTGATACTTGGGGCTGGAACTGTCGGAGAATTTGCAGCAAGATCGGCTTTGGGCTTGGGAGCCAATATAAAAGTTTTTGATAGGCAGCTTTATAGACTACAACGGCTTCAATACGCTGTGGGAAGTAGAATTTTTACTTCAATTATCGACTCTGTAAATCTGAGCAATGCCATAAAAGAAGCAGACGTTGTGATAGGTGCTTTGAGAAGTGAAATTGGCGTAGCTCCAATGGTTATTACTGAAGAAATGGTTACTCAAATGAAGCCTAACTCACTGATCATCGATGTGGCGATTGATCACGGCGGCTGTTGCGAAACCTCCCAAGTTACAAGTCATGGTAATCCAGTATTTAAAAAACACGATGTGATACACTACTGCGTACCCAACATCGCCTCTCGTTTTGCTCACACTGCCAGTATTGCATTGAGCAATATCTTTACGCCTGTCTTGTTAAAAACAGAAGGATTGGGGGGGGTAAATGAAATGATTTTTCAGAATAAATGGTTTATGAAAGGTGTAGTCTGTTACAAAGGCAGCGTAACGAATTTACATTTAGCCAAAAGGTTTAATTTAAAATATAAAGACTTAGGCCTAATTCTATCGGCCAGATTCTAAAAAAAACATTAGATATGATAAATCACAGCAATGAAAATGTATTGATGGATGATGCTAATTCTCCAGAAATTAACCAAAAGCTTATGGGAAAGGTCTCATCTGACTTTATAAAAGTTTCTGAACACTTAAAAGAAGCTTCCTATCAAATAATCAAGAGAAAATTCTCAGAAAACCCAATTTTCATTTTAACAGAAAATCCTGTTGAAATCGGAGCTACTTTGTTTCAGCAAAATGATTTTAAGACCATTTACGAATACCGAGCGAGTTTTTTAGAAGAATTCATTTCTAGAAATATGATTGGCGAAGAATCTATTGAGTTTTTCAAAGAAAACTATAAAGACCCAGAAGAATATTGCTGTCTGTTTGTGATAGACCAAGCTTTCGCTGGCTTTATATATCTCCCGTTTCCCAATGATTAGCAGCATCAGTTAATATTTTTTTCCTGTTTAGAATAAACCCATAGGCCAAAAGAAACTTGGAGGAAATGTAAAGTGTCCTAATAATGGGGTAACCAAATTTAAAATCACCTAAGAATACATACCAAGAAGATATAATATCTGACACAGCCATCAATCCCACCGCAATAATGATGTATTTTTTGCCTTCAAAACTGTTGTTTAGCATCAATGAATATGCTCCCATTATGGCAAATTGAAACACGTAAAATATCATTAAGACAAATATGGAATCGGGAACGATTTCCATCAAGAAAAAACCAAAAAACAAAAATGCCGTTAGAATATACGGCCAGCCCTTCTTCATTAAATCAAAGTTGGTCAAGTTTTTCTTTTGAAAATTGGGCTGCCTAAGAAGAATTATATACAACTGATGCTCAACTAAATACAAAAAAACTAATATGGAATTTAGAACTTCAGTTTTTTGATAAACGAATCCTATTTCTCCCATAAAACCAAAAGCGAAAGCTGTAAAAAAAATATTGTCCGCATATAGGAGCTTCCCTTGTACTTGGACGTAATAAAAATAAACCAACAAAGCTCCAATGAAAAACTTAACTGCTATGTTTAAGTAAAAATTGCCAGTGTAATAGAAGGTTACTTCTAGTACCAGTAGTAAAAATACCAACAAAAATATCAATCTATTTTTATTCATATTTTGGTTTTAAATTAGTAGAAAAGCTCTCAATTAGAAATATTTGCGAAAATACATAAAAACCAAAACTAATCCCATAAAACTGTTCGATACTATTTTCTGAAGAAAATAAAAAGTAGAAGAGTCCATATAAAAACAACAAAGTCGTCCCGAATACACCAAAATAAAAAGAATAGTTATTTATGGGTCTATACATACTTAAAATGAGTATAATTACTACGAGAATGGCATATAAAACCAACAGGATGTAGTTCAAAACTTTTGTTTCTTCGAACACAAAATATCCAAAAATAAGAAAAACTAATCCTGCTGGTATAAAAATCTTAAGAACATCTATTTTTGACTCTTGAACTAAAATCGCTCCTTCTTTTCGGAAGACTATCAAAAACAGAAATTGAATTATAAGATGTAATGAAATCTGAATTTTATCTTTAATTTCAAACTCTTTGAAAAAACTCAATTCTAGCAAATCTGAAACAAATAGTATCAACAGAGCCAATACAATATGCTTATCAAAAGGCAATTTTCGCACTTTTCTATTCATTAGGTAATATAAAGAAAGAAAGGGTATGAAAAGTCCCAGAAATATATTGAAATACAGTTCCAATTTCAAAAATTTGGTACAAACACCCGCTACTCCAAATATTACTAAAAATAAAAAAGCAATAGTTTTCATTAGCAAATTATAATATTAAATATTGTTTACTAGATAATCTTGTCTTTTCCTGGTACGGGTATTGGATAAAATCCGTTGCTGTCAGGAAGTGTTTTAGGCATGGCATTCCAATCAAACTTATCTGGCATCAAATTAATATTTGAATTAATTGCATCCTCCCATTTTACCTTTTGGCCTGAATAAGAAGCCATTCTACCCAAAATACTTGTCATAGTTGCCATTGCACCATTCTCAGCATCATTTATAGGCTTATTGTTGACAATACAGTCAAACAATACATCATGTTCTACTTGGTAAGGATTTTTATCGTCCGCATCTCTGTGCCTCCAAAGACTATTTCCAGCTAAATCTGTTATTTTACCCTCTGTTGCACGACCTTTAGAACCCACCAAATGCTCAGAAACGTTGGAAACAGTACCTGGCTGATGTCTACATTGGCTATTCAAAATCATGCCGTCTCCGTATTGGAACTCCACATAATGATGATCAAATATTTCTCCGTATTCATTACCCTTCCTAACCTCACGCCCTCCCATACCGATTGCCTCAGTAGGATGGCCTCCTTTAAACCAGTTAATTACATCGATATTATGTATGTGTTGCTCACAAATGTGATCACCACACAACCACACAAAATAGTACCAGTTTCGCATCTGATATTCCATTTCGGTCATTTCCTTTTCTCTCTTC
This sequence comes from Lacihabitans sp. CCS-44, assembly GCF_024343735.1. GTDB lineage: Bacteria > Bacteroidota > Bacteroidia > Cytophagales > Spirosomataceae > Leadbetterella. Next base: position 77,524 of record NZ_RJUE01000004.1, on the reverse strand, counting down.
ACCACCCACACGCCATCATTGTTCCAATAACACCTTGCCGAAACAATATCGCCAATCACTTTCTGATTGATAACTCTATCGTAGGTCTCCAAATATGATTTCTGATAGTGTCTTTGCAAACCTACTACAACCTTCAGATTTTTTCTTTTAGATTCTTCTGCAGCTTTCAAAACTCTTCGAATCCCGGGGGCATCTGTTGCCACTGGTTTTTCCATAAAAATATGCTTCCCTTGTGCCACCGCTTCCTCAAAATGTATTGGTCTGAATCCAGGAGGGGTAGTTAGAATAACAACATCTGCCAATGCAATGGCTTTCTTGTATCCTTCAAAACCTACAAACTTATTCTCTTCAGCAACTTTTACTCTTGCCTTGACTTTTGGATTTTTATCTGACATCAAAGACGTGTAACATTTATCTACTCTGTCCTTAAATGCATCGGCCATGGCCACTAAAGTTACATTTTCTTTAACAGAAAGTGCCTGAAATGCAGCCCCAGTGCCTCTTCCGCCGCAGCCAATTAGTGCCACTTTAATCTCATCAGATGTATTAGCGTAGAACGCCGATGAAATTTGTGGAGTAACTCCTAAAATTGCACCAGTAGCAAGTGAGGTATTTTTCAAAAATGACCTCCTGTCTAAATTACTCATTTTGTGTTTTTTTTTATGGTTGAATATGTATAAGTTTTTTTTATCGAAAATAGATATTAATAATTGTAATTTCAAATTCTAAATTAAAATTACGTTAAACGGTATCACTCATCCACCGGCGGGAGGGCAAAATAAGCATCTATTTCTTTTTGAGATGGAACAGAGACTGGTCTAACAATCCTAAAACCCAAAAATGGAGCATCGGTGAGCCACCATTTCGAACGGGGTATTTGGGGATCTCGTTGTTTTAATCGCGGTGTAGATGGTCGCCTGGCAGCACTTCTCAACATATCAGCATCATCGTCCCAATGTCCGCCCTTAATGGCATGGGGATACAACTCAAACATCTGATTATTAGGGTCTTTTGCTGAAATTTTAGAATAGTAATTTTCTTCGTAAAAGTCTGAAGTCCATTCTGAAACGTTGCCGTACATGTCATAAAGTCCCCATGCATTGGGCTTTTTACCTCCCACCACTTTGTAGGCTCCGTTTGAATTTTCGAAATACCATGCATAATCACCTATTTCTTTCGGATTATTTCCAAAATAATAAGGTGTATTTGATCCCGCTCTTGCGGCATATTCCCATTCTGCTTCTGTAGGCAATCTGTAAAAAACGCCAGTTGTTTGATATAACCATTTACAGTAAGCCCTGGCAGCGTATTGAGTTACATTACAAACAGGAAAACCTCCGTTTTTACCTTGTCCAAAACTCATTTCAACATAAGGTTTGGTGGGCCTAGCTATGGCATCCACCTTAAGGTTCTTCTCTGTTTCGAGCTCTTTATTTTGAAAAATCAAATAAGTATCCCAAGTTGTTTCATATTTTGACATCCAAAATGAACTAATTTCAATCTCCTTTTGTGGGCCTTCGTCTGGTCTTCTCAAAGCTTCTGATTCAGGACTTCCGATCATGAACTTCCCTCCTTTTATGGCTATCATTTCTATTTTTTCATTTGAATTTGGTATGTTTTGGGTATAGGAAGTGAAGTCTTCCACGAAAAAAAATCCTAAAAAAACTGCTGCTAATATTGAAATTTTTAACATATAAAATTCTTAAAATTAAATACTTAACACAAAAAAGGTAGTAATGTTTTATAAAATACAAAATGAAAAATTAGAATTATTTGCCCGATGGAATCAACCTAAACACCATGCCCGGGTTTTCCACGCCTATATAAATGAAACCATCTTGCCCCATTTTCACACTTCTCATTCTTCCTATATTCAGAAGTTCCTTGTGGTTTTCTATCACTTTATTTTCTTTTAAAACCACCCTCTCCAAATAATTAAATCTTAAAGAACCAATTATTAGATTTCCTTTCCAAGACGGGTATTTATCGCCCATCACAAAAGCCATACCCGATGGAGCTATTGATGGCAGATAATAATGTAACGGCTGCTCCATACCTTCTTTTTTTGAAAGATTGGTAATAGGTTTTCCGTCATAATTGATACCATAACTGATGGTCGGCCAGCCATAATTAACTCCTTTCTTTATGATATTTATCTCATCACCGCCTCTTGGACCGTGTTCATGTTCCCAGATTTCTTTTGTAACAGGATGCTGAGCTAAACCTTGGGGATTTCTATTCCCATAAGTGTAAAGTGTCTGACTATTTGGTGCTTTGCCATAAAATGGATTATCCTCTGGGATTCTTCCATCGTCAAAAATCCTGTGGACTTTGCCGAGATCATTGTCGGTTCCTTGGGCATATTCAAAATGCTTTCCTCTTTCCCCAACACTCAAATACAAATATCCTTCACCATCAAAAACAATTCTTGATCCATAGTGATGCGTAGTTTTTGTGTAAGGATTAGCTTCAAATATTTCTTTTAATTCCGTAAATTCATCGCCAACAATTTTCCCTCTCACCAAGGCAGTTGTAGTCCAAGTTGCACCTGCCTCTTCTTTGAATTTTGAATAACTCAAATAAACCCAACCATTAGAGGTATACTGTGGATGTATTTCTACATCCAACAATCCACCTTGACCTTTAGAAAGAGCTTTTGGAGTATTTTTTATTTCTACTTTCTGCTTGTTTTGGTCAATTTTGTAAAGTTTTCCAGCCCTGTCGGTTATCAAAAGTTGGCCGTCGGGAAGCTGGGTAATGCCCCATGGACTGTCAAAACCCGTAGCCACTGTGTCTAATTTCAAAGTCATAGAGCCCGATTTGAAAATATTGGTTTTAGGTTTTGCTGAAAACTTATATTGATCAACATTCACAAGGCTTTTCACAATTTGAGTAGCCAGGTTATCAATTTGTTTTGGCGAAAGCGTATTTTTCCAGGAAGGCATTCCAGCATCTACTGCTCCATTGGTGATTGTCTTGGCTATGTCTACCTTCGTGGTTCCATATTTCCACTTTCTATCTACAAATGCCTCTATTTTTTCTCCATGACAACTGGAGCAATATTGGGTAAAAATAGCATTTGTATTTTCATCAATTAGTTTATTGGTTTTTGCAAAAGAAAATGAGCTTGTAGAAATTAAAGTCAGAAAAAGAGTTATATTTTTCATTAATGATTTTTGTTCGATTGCGAAACTAAATAATTTTAGCGTAATTAAATTTTTTTATTATCTATTTTTAAAAAATGAAAAAATCAGCCTTCATTACTTTCGGACTTTTCCTTTTTACCATTATGAATATTTCTGGGCAAAAAAACATTCGATTAAAGGAGCAAATCATCGAATTAATGGCTAAAACCGAGGGTCATTTTGGGCTTGCTTTCAAAAATCTTGATAACAATGATACCATTTTTATCAATCCCCATGAATATTTTCATGCTGCTAGCACCATGAAAACACCTGTAATGTTGGAAATTTTTAACCAAGAAAAACAAGGGAAATTCAAAATTACGGATTCGATATTTGTTAAAAATGAATTTGAAAGCATTGTAGATAAAAGCAGATATTCTTTAAGTATAAACGATGATAGTGACGACATACTTTATCAAAAAATCGGGCAAAAAATGACGATTCAAGACCTCACTTATGAGATGATGACCAAAAGTAGTAACCTTTCAACAAACATTCTCATCGATAAAGTCGGTGCCGAAAACGTCATGAAACTACTGGCAAGTTTAAATATCAAAGAAAATATAGTTTTGAGAGGTGTAGAAGACCAAAAGGCCTTTGATGCAGGATTAAACAACAGAACGACTCCTTTCGGCCTTATGCAAATATTTGAACATATAGCCTTAACTCAACCCAACAACTCATTGATGTTGAATATTTTACTTGACCAGAAATTTAATGAAATTATACCAGCTCAATTGTCCAAGAACGTAAAAGTGGCTCACAAAACAGGTTCTATTACAGGCGTTCAGCACGATTCAGGCATTGTTTACTTAGCAGATGGAAGGAAATATGTATTAATTCTACTTTCAAAAAACCTTAAAAATGCCAATGACGGAGTAAAAACATTGGCTCAAATATCTAAGATGATTTATGATTATTTGAATTAAGAAATCACAATTTCTACAACTTCATTGATTATTAAGGCAGTAGCTCCCCAAATCCACTGATTTTGAATGTCAAAACCGGGTACCGTTAAGTTTCTTTTGCCTACGGTAATGTTTCGAGTTCCTTTGTTTTCGAGTTTTAAGAAATCGGAGAACTCAACTTCAAATATTTTCTCCACTTCCTTTTTGTCGGGGAAAAAATCGGGCTTGTAATCTAAATACCCCACAATAGGTTTTACTATAAAGTTGCTCACAGGAATAAAAACATCGGTCAATTCGCCCAAAATGTTTACATCCATGGCTTTTACACCTATCTCTTCTTGTGCTTCTCTTAAGGCTGTTCTAACCAAATTCTCGTCACTATATTCCATTTTTCCACCCGGCAAAGCCATTTGGCCACCGTGGGTTCCGTCATAAGCTGGCCTGAGAATTAGAGGCAGAAAAACATCTCCATCTGAAGGATAAAATGCCACCAGTACAGCACTTTGCCGAGTGGTCTCATTGGGTTTTATATTGGACATTAACCTTTCCTCATGCATGAACTTTCGTTGAAAATCCACGCCAGGCAATGGTCCTTTTAATTTGCTTGAAAGTGAGTTGATGAAGGGTTCAAAATACACGTTGGATTCCAGTTTGATAAACTAAAGATAAAGTTAAAAAACGAGAATTAAAATAATTCCGCTACAAATACTTCTCCGCAAATGCTTCTACGCATCGTTCCCCATCCATCGCTGCGGACACAATTCCACCTGCATAACCTGCCCCTTCACCACATGGAAAAAGTCGTTCAATTTCAGGGTGCTCTAATGTTTCTTTATCTCTAGGAACTCTCACAGGTGAGGAAGTTCTGCTTTCAATACCAATCATCTGACCTTCGTCATAGTTTCGCATTTTCTGGCTAAACTGCCTAAATCCATCCTTCAGTGGCTCTGCAATGGACTTTGGCAGAACATCATTAAAATCCATCGCTAAAAGCCCAGGCTGATAAGAAGTTTCATTCAATTGATAACTCTTCTTACTTTTATAAAAATCCTTTATTTTTTGTGCTGGCATGGTTTGCACAAATTCCTGGTTTTTACCTATGGCCTCTCTTACTTTTTTGTAGGCATTTTGTTCCACAGATTTTTGATATTCAAGAGCGGCCAAAGGGCCAAATGACTCAAATTCTTTCCAATCATGTTCGTTTATCGCCACCACTACGCCTGAATTAGCGAACACAGAATCTCTTCGAGAAGGTGACATACCATTTACTACCAATTCGTGCTGTTCTGTTGATGAAGGTACAATAAAACCACCTGGACACATGCAAAAGCTAAAAACACCTCTCTGAATTTGATTGTAATAAGTTTGTGCCACCAAAGAATACGAAGCCGCTGGCAATAAACCACGATCGTCTGCATGGTATTGGCATTGATCCACAAACAATTGCGAATGTTCTACCCTAACTCCCATAGCAAAAGGCTTGGCCTGAATGAGAACTTTTCTCTCAAACAACAACTGGAATACGTCTCTGGCTGAATGCCCAGTGGCCAAAATGACTCCATCAGCCAGGATTTCAGATTGGTTATTTATGCCCACTCCAAAAATTTCATTGTTTTTTAGCAGAACATCCGTCATTCTGGTTTCAAAATGAATTTCTCCACCGCCATCCAAAATAGTCTGACGAATGTTGGCTACCACCACGGGAAGTTTGTTGGTACCAATATGCGGATGTGCATCCACCAAAATCTGTTCGGTGGCCTCGTGATTTACCAATATTTCCAAAATTCTCCTTACATCGCCACGTTTTTTCGACCGCGTGTAAAGTTTACCGTCGGAATAAGTTCCTGCACCACCTTCACCAAAGCAATAGTTGGAGTCCGAATTTACGATGTGCTCTTTGTTAATGGCTGCAATGTCTCGCCTCCTGGCCCTTACGTCTTTGCCCCTTTCCAGAACTATCGGTTTTATGCCTAGTTCGAGGCATCTTAAAGCAGCAAATAGTCCTGCCGGTCCAGAACCGACGATTATTAAAGTCTTCGAAAATTGTTTTTTGAGATAATCATATTTTCCAAAATCTGTATTTTGAAAAGGAGAGTCTAGTGAAATTTCTATTTCCAGATTAATCTTGACTTCTCTTTTGCGAGCATCTATGGATTGCTTTAACTTCCTGAAATAAAAGTTCTTATCAGCCGAAATTTTAAAATTATCTCTAAGAAATTGCTCTAAAAGTTGCTCATCAAGGGCAATATTTGGAGGTAAAACGAATGCATGTATGTTTTCCATCGGAAAGGTTTTTATCCTTTAATTTTATCCCAAAACTAATAAAATTGTTTCAAAATGAAGCTATATTTGCACATGGCCTACTTTCAAAACATAAAAAGAGGAATAAAAACCACTACCAAGGGCTTAAGTCTGACCTTGAAGCATTTGTGGGCAGCCCGAAAAACCAAAGGAGCCTTGAATGTTCAGGACGAAAATTATTTCAAAATTTCAGAAGGATTTGTCACGCTTCAGTACCCTCATGAAAGCATTTCTGTGCCAGAAATAGGCAGATATCAGCTGGATTGTGAGATTGATGATTGTATAGTTTGTGACAAATGTGCCAAAATCTGCCCCGTAGATTGCATCGAAATAGAAGCCATAAAGTCGCCAGAATTGATCCGAACCACTTCTGATGGCTCACCTGTGAGGCTTCATGCGGCTAAGTTTGATATTGATTTGGCCAAGTGTTGTTTTTGTGGCTTGTGTACCACAGTTTGTCCAACAGAATGCTTAACGATGAACAGTGAATACGACTATAGTGTACTGGATGTCAGCCTATTGAACTTAGCTTTTTCAAATTTATCGGAAAAGGAAGCAGAAGAAAAAAGAACACTTTATGAGCAATTTGTAGCCGAAAAAGAGGCTGCTAAATTGACCAAAGCTGAGGTAGTTGCTCCAAAGACAGAAGCTGTTTCGGCTTTCAAGCCAAAGATGCCAAGTGCTTTTCAGCCTAAACCACCAGCGGTTGTTGAGGAAGAAAAAGCAATGTTGGAATCAGTTAAAAAACCAATTTTCGCACCAAAAAAGCCAACTCAGTCCGAAATAATACAAGAAAACTTAGAACAAACACCTGCCGAAAGGCCAAAACCCATTTTTAGTCCCAAGAAGCCAATAATGGCTGCATCGGAGAATCCAGAAACTGTTGAAATTAAATTAGAAGATATAAAGCCAAAGTTTGTCCCGAAGAAACCGATAACAGCCTCTGATACTCCTGTTGAAAATATTACGGTAACGGAAAAGCCTAAATTCTTGCCAAAAAAGCCTGTAGAAATAGCACGAGAAAATTCTGAGGTAGAGTCAAAACCGAAATTTATTCCGAAAAAACCTGCAGCGATAGTTTCAGAGGAAACTGTTAGTTCAGATTCAAATGTAGATTCAAAACCTAAATTTGTTCCTAAAAAACCGATTGAAGTTGTTTCAGATGCTGTTCACAATTCTGAGAAGAATGAAGGTGAGGTTAAGCCCAAATTTGTTCCAAAAGCTAAGCCAGAGCAAGTTGTATCAGACAACAAACCGATTGGATTCACTCCGAAACTTAAACCACAAATTGCTATCAATGAAGATGTTGCACCACCAAAACTAACTGGATTTGTACCAAAACTCAAACCAGTGATGACTGAAGTTACACCAATTGACTCTCCTAATGAGGGTGAATCAGAGGTAGAAATGCAAAAAAGTCCGGCAAAATTTGTACCTAAACTTAAACCCAAATCATAAATGGAAATAGTTCTTAGGGAGTTACAAAATGGAAATGTGGCATTTGGTATTTTTTGTCTGATAGCAATCATTGGAGCCTTGTATGTTTTGTTTTCTAAAAACGTCCTGTATGCATCCTATGGTCTTCTGGTTAGCTTTTTGGGCGTTGCAGGCATATTTGTTTTTGCTGGTGGAGAATTTGTATCTGCCGCTCAAATCATGATTTACATAGGCGGTATTTTAATATTGTTGATTTTTGGAATCATGCTGAGTTCCAACAAAAAAATGGGAAAAGGTAAGCTAAATATTGAGAACATGGATATGGTTTTTAGTCTTACCATAGCCGTCAGTTTGTCTTTATTACTCTCATTTTTGGTTCTGGAGTCAAAGTTTAATACCAGAAGTTTCAAACCTCAGCAACACATCAAAAACCTTGGATATAATTTAATGACCGACTCGGTTTTGGTCCTAGAGATTATCGGGGTGTTATTGCTCATGGCCTTGATTGGTGCCACTTATATTGCTAAAAAAGATGAATAATTTAACACCATACCTCATAGTTTCGGCTATTTTGTTTGCAATTGGTTTTGCGGTAATAGTTACCAAAAAAAATCTCATTTTGATGCTCATGGGAGTTGAACTAATGTTAAATGCCGTAAATATAAATTTTGTGGCCTTTAGTAAATTTGATAAAATCCCAGAAAAGGGACAAATTTTTGCATTATTCATTATGCTAGTTGCGGCTTCGGAAGTAGCTGTGGGCTTGGCAATTATCCTCAAAATAAAGAAATATTACGAAAATATCAACCCAGAAAAACTTACAGAATTAAAAAATTAAGTGACATTTTTTTTGGAATAAATAAGAAAACCACTACTTTTGCAGTCCAAATGGCTGTGTAGCTCAACTGAATAGAGCGTCTCACTACGGATGAGAAGGTTTGGGGTTTGAATCCCTACACGGTCACTAAGCGAATCGAAAGGTTCGCTTTTTTTATTTTGGAGCATCTCACTATGGATGAGAAGGTGGGCAGGGGTCGCTTCCGACTTTGAATAACAAACAGTCACAAAGCAAATCGAAAGGTTCGCTTTTTTTTTAGAGCGTCTCACTAGGAATGAGAAGGTTGGGCAGGGGTCGCTCCCGACTTTGAAGAACAAACGGTCACAAAGCGAATCGAAAGGTTCGCTTTTTTTGTTTTTAGAGCGTCTCACTACAGATGAGAAGGTTGGGCAGGAGTCGCTTCCCGACTTTGAATAACAAACAGTCACAAAGCGAATCGAAAGGTTCGCTTTTTTGTTTTAGGTCAAAAAAAGCTTACCTAACAAGGTAAGTCGAATATTAAAGATGCTAAACTCACTTCAACAACTCCGGAAATTTCTTCTTAAATCTTTGGAAACGAGGTACAGATACGCCAACTACGTACGACTGACTTGGATTATTTTTGACGTAATCTTGGTGATAATCTTCTGCGTCATAAAACTTCTCAAATTTAGTTATCTCAGTCACTATTGGCTTTTTGTACATTCCAGATTTTGCAACTTCTGCTTTCGCAGCATCAGCTATAGCTTTTTCTTCTGGATTCGAATAAAATATTATCGAGCGATATTGTGGACCAAAATCTGGTGCTTGGCCTATTGTAGTGGGGTCTTGTGACCCATAAAATACTTTTACCAAGGTTTTGAAATCCACAACTTTGGGGTCATAATACACTTCTACCGCCTCTGCGTGTCCTGTTCTGCCGCTTCCCACTTCTTCATAGGTTGGATTTAAGGATTTACCACCAGCATAGCCACTCACTACTTCTTTTACACCTTTAACCGACTCAAATACTTCTTCTACACACCAAAAGCAACCACTGGCAAAGTAGGCTTTGGTTAAACCAGCCAAATTTGCTTGAGCTTTTTTAGTTTTCTTTTGTGCTCGCGAACAAGACGATAATAGAAAGAGGGCCGAAAACAAAAACACCGAGAGAGATTTTAATTTCATGATATCGTTTTTAAGAAATGATTTACAAATACAACAACGTAAAAACCTTTCTAATTCAGAAAAGTTTTGAATACGAAACATATACGTTGAATTTGAACTTTTGGATATAATGTTTGCTGCTTTTTTATCAAAAATAAGAATCTACTAAATTTATTTTGAGGAGAAGCTATTCCTCAATTTGCACAAAGAAGGCACAAGAACCACAAAGTTTGGACTTAAAAAAAGTAAATAAAGGTGTAAAAAAGTCACATACTTCTTTGTGCAACTTTGTGTAAACCTTTGTGATCCTTTGTGTAATAGCTCATAAAGACAAAAATAGTTAAGATTTTAAAGGTCAGAAAGCCTTCCTTGCAAACCTCCGGTGTGCAGAAGCATAATATGAGTTCCTTTCTCGAAATAACCTTCTCTTATCTTTTGATATAGGCCAAAAATCATTTTTCCCGTATAAACTTGGTCTAGTCTAAAACCGTGTTTAGCTTCAAATGTCCTTATAAAACTCAAAAGTTCGTCATTATATTTTGCATAACCACCAAAATGAAATCTCGTTTCGAGTTCTGCGTTTTCAGGAAAACTTTTCTCCAAAAAGGCCGAAACTTCCTCTTTTAGAAAATCCCCATTTTTTAATACAGCAAAACCTAATACTTTGCCTTTGAAAACAGAATTATCCAACAAACCAGCCATGGTTCCGCCTGTGCCTACAGCCGTACAAACATAATCAGGATAAGTTTGTTCATCCAAAAGTTCAGCTACACCTCTGAGAGCCAAATGATTAGAGCCACCTTCTGGAATTACAAAATATTCATTCGAAATGCTACTGCTTAGCTCTGTCTTATTGCGGTAAGCTTCCCTGGTCACAAACTCAAACTTCATTCCTTTTTCAGAAGCCAATTTGAGCGTGGGGCTACTTTCTGCATTCAGTTCATCTCCCCGTATTATACCCAAGGTTTCAAAACCAAAAAGAAAACCCGCCTCTGCCACCGCCGCAATATGATTAGAAAATGCACCTCCAAATGTCAGAATTTTCTTAAAGCCCAAGTTTTTCGCTTCAATCAAATTATATTTTAATTTCCTGAATTTATTGCCAGAAACATGCTTGTGTGTGAGGTCGTCACGTTTTACAAATACTTTTAAGTCATTTTCGACAAATAAATCGTCGAAAATCTCGATTACTGGTGTCGGAATATTTATTAAACTTTCGAATTCAAGCATATTTTACGAAATTTGCACCCATATGAATACATTAGAAAAAAATATAGACGCTTTTGACGACGAAGAGGACGACATTATCGAAACCATTGTCATCAATGTTGACCCCGGTCAAACGTTCATGCGTCTTGACAAATACCTCTCTCATCATCTAAAAAGCATTTCAAGAAACCGCATACAGAATGCCATCGAGACAGATTCTGTAAAAGTCAATGAAAACAATGTTAAGCCGAGCTACAAAGTTAAGCCGTTGGACAAAATTACACTTTCGTTGGCAAAAGCAAGCGGTATACCTAGCGAAGTTTTACCAGAGGACATCCCGCTCAATATTGTTTATGAAGACGATGATTTGATGATTGTGAATAAATCGCCAGAAATGGTGGTTCATCCTGGCCACGGAAATCACACAGGCACACTTGTGAATGCTTTGGTGCATCATTTTGCCAACTTACCTACGGGAACCGACGGTAAGGTGCGTCCAGGCTTAGTGCATAGAATAGATAAAGGAACTTCGGGCCTTTTGGTGATAGCCAAAACTGAATATGCCATGCAGTTTTTGGCCAAACAATTTGCTGATCACACCACCGAGCGTACCTACAATGCTCTAATTTGGGGAGAGCCAAAAGAACCGAAAGGAACTATCAATGCTCACATTGGTCGTGGTTTTAAAGACAGAAGAATTTCAGACGTGTTTCCAGAAGGCGATTATGGAAAAGAAGCCATTACGCACTATGAGGTTATAAAAAACATGCGTTATGTATCTTTGATTAAATGTAAGCTAGAAACTGGCAGAACGCACCAGATAAGGGCTCACATGAAATATATCGGTCATACGCTCTTCAACGATGCTACTTATGGAGGTGATAAAGTATTGCGGGGAGATTTGTTCTCAAAATATAAGCAATTTGTAGAAAACTGTTTTGAAATAATTCCAAGACAGGCTCTGCATGCAAAATCGTTGGGATTCATTCATCCAACTACCAAAGAATGGATGCAGTTTGACTCTGAACTTCCAGAAGATTTTACTAAGGTTTTAGAAAAATGGGATCATTACTTACATTTTAAATGATAAATATAAGAAAAGCAGAGGCCAAAGATGTGCCTGCTATGATGGCTTTGGTAAACGAACTTGCCCTTTACGAAAAAGCTCCTGAGGAAGTTACAAACACCGAGGAAAGAATGCTAGAAGAAGGTTTTGGACCCAAAAAAGCGTTTGAGTGTGTATTGGTTGAGCTTGATGGAGAAATAGTGGGCATGTCCTTGTACTATTACAGATATTCTACTTGGAAAGGACGCCGTTTGTACCTTGAAGACCTCATTGTGACGGAATCGCAAAGAGGAAGCGGATTGGGCAAAGTATTGTTTGATAAAACCGTAGAAATAGCCAAAGAAGAAAACTGCTCAGGTATGATGTGGCAAGTATTGGACTGGAACACACCAGCAATCAATTTCTACGATAAATACAACACCAGATACGACGAAGGTTGGCTCAACTGCCACCTTGATTTTTAGCCCAAAGAAACATCCAAAAACATCATGATAGCGAAACCGATCATTACTCCAATGCTCGAGTAATCGGTTTCGTTGCCATTGTGTGACTCTGGAATGAGCTCTTCTACCACTACAAAAATCATTGCTCCAGCCGCAAATGCCAAAGCATAGGGTAAAATAGGAGTTGCGTAAAGAACCAATAAAGCTCCTAAAACTCCTGCCACAGGCTCCACCATACCACTTAACTGACCATATTTAAAGGCTTTCCATCTTGTAAATCCTTCTCTACGTAAAGGCACTGAAACTGCAGCACCTTCAGGGAAATTCTGTATACCGATACCAATCGTTAAGGCAATGGCACTGGTTAAAACACCAATAGAAGGATCTTGTGCTAAAACGCCAAAAGCCACACCAATTGCCAATCCTTCAGGAATATTATGTAAAGTGATGGCTAAAACAAGTAAAACACTTCTGTGCCAAGATGTTTTTATTCCTTCTGCATTCTCTGTTTTTTCGCCTAAATGTAAGTGCGGCAATATTTTATCCAAAACAAATAGAAACGCCCCACCGGCCAAAAAACCAACCACGGCAGGAATCCAGCCTATTCCACCTTTTTCCTCTGTCATTTCGATGGCAGGAGCCAATAAAGACCAAAAACTGGCCGCTATCATTACCCCAGCCGCAAAACCAAGCATGAGGTTGAAGAACTTGCGGTTGATGTTTTTAAAGAAAAAAACCAAAGAGGCACCAAGTGCTGTCACTCCCCATGTAAAAAGAGTGCCGAAAAGGGCTAATAGTACAGGATTTATTTTTAATATTTCTTCGTAATTCATTGTTAGACTAATCTAATTTATTTGTTATACATACAAAATTAAACTTTTTATTTTAAATTGTCTTATAAAAATAGAATTTTGCAAAGAATTAAATTTTAGGATTTTAAAAACAAAACTGGAATCTATGATCAATGGAAAATATATAATAGCTGCTGGATTGATTCTGGTATTCGTTGGTGTAATCATTTACTTCTTTGGAGATAAACTTTCTTGGATCGGCGGTTTACCAGGAGATATTAGAATAGAGAGCGAGAATATAAAAATTTACTTCCCGATAACCACAATGCTTATAATAAGCATTGTACTGAATCTTATTATTTGGCTTTTTAAAAAGTTCCTTTATTGAGGTCTGGCGTTTCGTAGGTCAATTTGCTAAGATAGAAAAACTGCTGGCTTGCCAATGTGTTCGTTGCTCTTGAGGTTTTATAGCCAAAAGCTAGAAAAGTATGTCTGTACCAAGAAAACAAATCAACTGTGATGTCGGAAACAAACTCCTTGTTTTTGCTACCAATGCTTAATGGCACAAAATCAATCGCAGGTTTGTCTTTGGCTATCAATTTCAGAAAAATCGTTTCCTCCTTTGGAAAAGCCACCAAAATACCTTCCTTGCTACTACTTACCTGAACTTTGTTGTTCAAAACCTCGCTCTCAATATTTTTTAAATCTATGCTATAATCCCATGATTTTTTTCCGTCAAAATCAAACGTACAAAACAAGCTTTGGGTAAATTTATAATTGTTAAAATCGCGAACAGTCCTGTAGTTTTCTCCCAAATGGAGCAGCGAATTTCTAGAATAATTAATTGCATTTTTATACTCTGGATAATATACTTCTCCCACTAAAAGCACTTGATTATCAAAAACATAAGGCTGCTGCAAATTGAGTCTATGTCGGATTTTGGGGTCACGGCCTTTCAGTTTTTTCGACAATAATCTGCCCTCCACTTTCTCTTGTCTTTTGGGAGAAAGGTATGTATAAAAATTCTGCAATTCTGAAAACTTAAAAAATTGAATATCTTCGGTTCGGTTCAACGGAGTAACATAAAAACCAGAAGAAAAATCCGAACAATTGTCAGCAAAGTTTCCGGCAAGGAAATAAGTATTCTTGGCAATTTTTAAGATTTTGGAGTTCAAGATTACATGTTTTTTATCTCCCAAGTCTTTCATAAACAACATCTTACCTTCAATATCAAATACAGAGAGTTTGAATTGACACTTCTTTTCGTCTTTTAGCATTAAGTAAATTTGCTTCTCACTTTCATTGACTTCCAAAGACAAAACTTTCAGGAAATTAGTGTGTATCTGCGGCAAAACCTTGGAGGTTTGGTCAAATAAACGGTGTAACTCCGCAACAGGCCTATCGTTGTAACTGCCCAAAATAATTACTTTAGTTTCTATGGCCGCAAAAAACTCCACGTCCATGTCGGTGAGCATGGTCGTTTCGGTTGTGATGGCGTCGCCCCGTTCCAAATCTATTTTGACGATTTTTATTTTTCTACCATCGGTCTCCTGCAAAAGACAAAAAAGGTAATCTTCGGCCTTAAAATACTTTACCAAACGATATGTTAAGCCTGGATCTATGGTATTTGTCCATTGAATTTTTAAATCTTTGTCGTATTTAACAAAATTCAGTCTTCCTTTTTTGCCAAAAAGAGAAGTCTGAAAATTCATGAGCAAGACTCCGTTGGTATCCAAAGAAACCACGCTGAAGTCATCCTCTAGATTACCATCCAAGGGTATCTCAACATCCACTGATTCAACCAATTGGCCGAATGAATGATGTGAAAATGTAATAAAAACCAAAAACAAAGCGAAAAATAATTTCATCGTTTTCCCAGTTCTATCACTTCCAGATTCGTGATTTTTGATTGTTCAATTTTCATTCTCATCACGGTTCGTATTTGATGAAAACCGTGCTTTCCTGCGGCTCCGGGGTTTAAATATACCAAACCATTGTTGGCCGGATCCTTAATTACTCTCAAAATATGCGAATGCCCACAAATAAACAAGTTTGGTTGATTAAATTTTAAGATTTTTTTTATTCTGGCTGAATATTTACCTGGCAAATTGCCGATATGCGTCATAAATACCTTAAAGCCGTCAATTTCAAAAATCAAATCCTCGGGCAATTCATATCTAAGTTCTTGGCTATCAATATTTCCAAAAACAGCTTTTACAGGCTTAAAATCTTTAAGTTGATCAAGGACGATTCGCTCTCCAATGTCACCAATATGCCATATTTCATCACAATCTTTGAAGTGCTCAAATACTGCGGGGTCTAAATAAGAATGCGTGTCGGAAATGAGGCCTATGAGAGCCATTTCAGTATTTAACTTTTATGCCATGGTAAGTTTCTTGCTCTTGGTAGTCTTTTCTCATCGGATGACCTTCCCAATCAGCGGGCATCAATATGCGGCGTAAATCGGGGTGATTATTGAATTTTACACCAAAAAAATCATAGATTTCTCTTTCGTGCCAATCAGCCGTTTTCCAAACACTTGAAACTGAGTCTATTTGGGCAACATCAAATAATGACCTGTCTATCTGCACTTTAAGAACGACAGACTTTTCGAATGGTATGGAACTCAGATGATAAATCATGTCTATTGTGCCTGCGTCGGTTCCGTTATCAATGGCCGTTATGCAGTTCAGAAAATCAAAATAAAATAATGGGCTGGTGTGAAGAAATTTACATACGGACAATAAACTCTGTGCCGATAAGCGTATGAAGGGTTGCGGGACATTATCAATAAACTGAGTGTCTATTTTAAGTTCTGTATTAATTTTCAAAGACACCTCACCGCTTATTGAAAAATCCATTTCTTTAATTTTTTTGTGCCAAAAGAAACATAACTGCCATTCTAACCGCCACGCCGTTTTCTACTTGATCCAATATGATTGAGTGACTAGAATCAGCCGCATCAGAGCTGAGTTCCACTCCCCTATTTATGGGTCCTGGATGCATCAGAACAATTTCTTTATTTAACTCGTCTAAGATGCTTTTGTTTATACCGAAATAAAGAGAGTATTCCCTCAAAGATGGGAAATATTTTAATTGCTGTCTTTCGAGCTGAATTCTGAGCACATTGGCTACATCGCACCAGACCAAAGCGTCTTTCACATTATCAAAAATCTGAACACCCAATGAAGTCAGGTATTTAGGAATTAATGTTTTAGGACCACAAACTCTCACGTCGGCACCAAGTTTTTGCAAACAAAATATATTTGAAAGTGCTACTCTTGAATGAAGAATATCTCCGATGATTGCTATTTTTTTCCCTCTCAAATCACCGATTTTTTCTTGCATCGAAAAAGCATCCAATAGTGCCTGAGTCGGGTGCTCGTGGGTACCATCACCTGCATTTACAATATTGGCTTTTATTTTATTTGAAAGAAAATGCGGTGCTCCGGGGCTGCTGTGCCTCATTACCACCATATCCACTTTCATGGCCAATATATTATTCACGGTATCTAACAATGTTTCTCCTTTTTTCACAGAACTACCTGCTGATGTGAAGTTTATGGTATCGGCAGAGAGACGTTTTTCCGCTAATTCGAATGAAAGCCTGGTACGGGTAGAATTCTCAAAAAACAGATTTGCGATTGTGATGTCTCGCAGAGAAGGGACCTTTTTTATCGGCCTGTTAATTACTTCTTTAAATTCTTTGGCAGTTTCAAGTATTAAATTAATATCGTTTTCGGTGATATTTTTTATTCCTAATAAATGCCGAGTACTTAAAGAATCCATCTATGATTAATAATTTTACAAAAGTAACAATTATTAAATATTTTGGAAGAAAAAACACTCATTAAAATCAATAAATCTTCAAATCGAGCATTTTACCAAACACCAACGATTTAGCTCCGAAAATTTTCGCTTGGTCTCCCATTGGCGATATTAACACCTTTAGGTTTTTCTTAAAATCGGTCAAGCAATACTTATTAATGGCCTGATTGAGAGTGGAAACAATCAACTCTCCGGCTTTGGTCATTATACCGTCAATGATAATTACTTCTGGATTAAACATGTGAATGGCAATAGATAGACCTTTACCCAACTCACGGCCAATGTCAAATATCAAATCGATACAAAACTCGTCGCCTCTTAATGCGGCCTCTATGACATCCTCCAATGATATTTCGCCCTTTTTCAAAGAAAGCGTTGAGGTTTTGCCTTCTGCCAAGCCTTGTTTTGCTCTGTTTATCAATGCCAAAGCCGATGCCACGGTCTCCAAGCAACCTTTTTTTCCGCAATGACACAAAGCTCCTTCAGGTTTAATTTGAATATGGCCCAATTCTCCAGCAAATCCATCTGCCCCTTTAATTATCTGACCATTACACATTATACCTAAGCCTATTCCCCAATCGAGATTGATTAACAAAACATTTTCTTTGTTTTTTGCTAATCCAAAATGATGCTCACCAAGCATAGAAGCTTGCGTATCATGGGTTATGAATGTAGGGATTTGTAAATGTTCTTGTAAAATTCCACCCAAAGAGAGACCATTTTGGTTGTGATGCGGATAGGTATAATTCAGCCCTTTTTCGATGCTCAACAAACCCGGCGACGAAATACCAACTGCCCAAACTGAGTAATCAGCTATAAAATTCTTCGTTTCCGTTTTGATTATATCTACAATGTCCTCTGAATTTATATCTGTCGCAACCGTACTTTTCTTTAATATTTCGTTTCTGAGATTTAAAAGATAAAAATTGGTTTCGTAAATATTCAAATCAACAATTACACAAAGGTGTTTGTCAGGATTCAAATCAAACAAGCTCGGCCTGCGGCCAGATTTTGTTTTAGAAGAACCCACCTCAAGAATCCATTTATCGGCTATTAACTCATTGATATAAACCGTAATAGACGGAACACTTGTGTGCAGTTTTTTTGCTAATTGAGCAATAGTAATGGCTCCAGAATTGTAAATCTCACGAAGAATTTCAACGATATATTGATTTTTCTTTATTTCTACAACGGAAGAAAATGACTCTGTTACTGGCTCCATAAATTATACTTGTTGACTTATATTTAACTAAGGGCAAACATATTAAAAATCTTCAATAACTTTTAAAAAGTGTACTCCTTTTGTAGTGTTTATCCTTGCGGCTTGCTTTTCAATTCTTGGATTTTGCCCTGCTGAAAATTTATAAAAATCAATTCCAGCACTGGGTTTGCCGAAATCTAAATATTGAAAAAAGCTTATGGCAAAATTCTTCCCAGTCTTATCAAAACTTATTCCTGAAGGCAAAATACCACTCAAAGACAAATTATTTTTGTTTGTCAAGGTGCCATCCGCCGAAAGACCTAAGACTGAAAGTGATGATCGGCCAGAGTTCCTCTCGTTTATTGGAAAATCGAAAGACTTCTTGGCGTTGACCACCAAAACATTATTTCCATCAGGATTTATAACCATAGCCGTTGGATTTTCTTCTACAAAAGCTTTCGAAATAAGAGAATGGCTCCCCTGATCCTCCAAATTAAATTTAACAACGAAGACTTGCCCATTACTCGCTTCTGAACTTATTTGATTGTGCGTGTCAAGCACCAAAAAATACTTGCCGTCATTTGTAAACAAACCCGTTTTGGGCACTCCATCAAGCTTTATTGTACTGCCCGACAACTCCAATCTGATTATCTTCTGTGTTGGTCCGTCTTTGATAATTTTCACAAGACCTATTTCTCTAGTGTCCTGCCTGATATACACCAAATAATCTTCTTTCGGATGCCAAATAACATCTGAAACTGAGCCGTTTGCCATTTGAGAAGGCTTAGCAATAACTCTTATGGGCTTGCCAAATTCATTAAGTTCAAAAATTTGCAATTCTTGGTTATAACCCTCAGCCGCTACAGCCAAATATTCATTTGTTTTGTTTAGAGCTATCGCCTTGGGATTCAATGCAACTGGAAATCTGTAGTCAGGTTTCAGATTTCTCAAGTTCGAAATATCTACTACGCTCACATAGCCACCGTCAGGCAGGCCAGCAAATGGTGCATTTTTTTCGTCTTTTTTTAGTGCCCCTTTGGTTTCTAAAACATAACAAAGTCGATTGTCTGACTTGAGAGCAATCGACTTGAAATTGTCAATTATAGAGTTGGAAACTATTTGTTCAGAATTGGTATAGGAGTCTTCATATTGCAGTGGAAACATAAATGCCCCCATCTTGTCAAAACCCGCTTTATCGATTTTCTTGGATGAATAACTGAATGTACCAAAGTCAGAATCCTGAAGATAAATAAGGCCTTTAGCATCGAAATTGATAGTTTGGGCCGAAACCGAATAAAACGAAAATAATAAAAATAAAAAATTCTTCAAAATCTAAATTTTTAAAACTAATCAATATTAACAGGCATCATAAACTTGTACCCTATCCCAAAGCATCGAACATTTGGCTATAAAGGCATGATGATCAGGATGATCTTGGTAAATGTCTTGGTTAGCGGCAGTGTCAAAGACAAAAGTAATGCTGAAATCGTAAGTATTGTCAATCACTTCGCGGTCGGTAGAAGCGGCTTGTCCGATGTAAGCATCGCCTATTTCTGCAATTTTTGAAAGTTCCAACAATCCCTCATGTAGCTGACTTCTATGGCTCTCGTTTCCTTTTTCTTTCAACCAAAAAAATACGGTATGAACAAATCCAGTTTTTAAATTTCCCATTTCTTAATTTTTATATGTGTTAAATAAATCTAATGTTCCTAAAAGAAAAAATTGAATGGACGAACCATGGGTTCCGGCAGCAATTCGCTCCAAAGTAACTTGACTTGACCCCTTGGCGGTCATGCCTTTCTGTGCTGATTCTGAGTTAAAAAATGGCACAAACGTGTCGGCATCACCATGGTATAAGCGAGTTGGAACTTTCGACTTCCATTCTGTTATATCATTGTCTTTAAGGGCCTCCAGCCATTTGGTTTCCGTTTTATTTTTTAGCCCCGCTATAAATGTAGGGTTCAAAACCTCGTTGAAACTTTTGGATATGGTCACATTCTGTTTATTGATTTTTATGTCAGATGCATAAGGCTCTACAAAGTAATCGGTCATTGGTCTGTTGAATCCATACAGCCTATCATAAGTCAACAAAACCCAAATATAAGAACGATTGTTGGTAGATTCTCCACTAGTTTTAGAATTAATAAATGACTCTAAAGTTTTAGTTTTGTCATAAGCTCCTGCTCCACAACTAGATGCCTTCAAATTAAATTGTGAGCTATATTTTTCTTCAATCAATTTTTGAGTGGCCAATGTAGCATACCCCCCTTCGGAGTAGCCAGCCAAGAGCAGATTATTATTCCAATTGATGTTTTCTTTTTTTATAAACTCTTTAACTGCCAAAAGAAAATCCACGTTTGATTGAGCCAGTCCCGTTTTATGCTCATAAGGATGAGGATAATTTTGAGAATCTCCATAACCCAGATAATCAGGCATGGCTATAATTACACCCGTAGAAGCAAAAAACTGCCCCAAAGCACTCTCTGACTGTTGATTGAAATAAGATGGAGCTTGGCTGTTGTCTGAAATAGTGCCATGCTGAACGCTTCCCAAAGCCAAAGGTTCCGTCAAGTCAGTCGGGACTATTATCGCACCGGAGGCAGTTATTTGGGTTCCCTCAGGAGTTTTGGTCAGGTATGAAATCTTGTGCAGTTTAATGCCCGATCTCACCAGAAACGAAACCTGAGCACTTTGAGCTCCAAAAGTTGTAGAAAGTGTGGTCAAAAACTCAGCTTTGGTGTACTTTTTAACCTCTGCAGACGAAACCAAATAATTGTCATATTCTAAGACGTCGTCTTCTTCGCAGGAAACAAAGAAAATCAAAACAAAAAACAGCCATTTCAAACTAAGTACATTCCTTCCTCGCATAATCTTCAAATAATTTTAATTTTCTTTAGAACGACTTCAACACGCTCCGATTGCGTACTAATTTCTTAATTTATCCAAAAGCCTATTCAATTCGTCAAATTCAGCTTCGGTCAGAGAATTCATGTCATTTTCAATTCCCTTAATGGCCTTAGTTACGTCGCCAAGAAACTCGGTTCCTTTAGGCGTAATTTTTACATCACAAGCCCTTCTGTTTCCTACTTTTTGGTCACGACTCACGTATCCTTTCGCAAAAAGCTTATCTACCAACCTCGACGCATTCGACATTTTATCTATCATTCTGTCAATGATTTCATTAATTGTAATCGGCTGGTCTTTTTGCCCATTCAATATCCTGAGAACATTGTATTGCTGAATACTTATATCGAAAGGTTTAAGATATTTATTTTGCTTAAAATGTATCCAATTATTTGTATAAAAAATATTCACCAAGGTTTTTTCATAATTACTTTTAAAAGGCTTGGTTTGTTTTATTTCCTGTTCTAAACTCATACTTTTGTACATTAGTGTATTTCCAAAATATGTATTTACATATATTACAAATGTAAAATATTTTTATTTGTTCCGAAAATTTAATAGATGAAACTTACAAAAAAGCTAATATTAGCCTCAAATTCCCCGAGAAGAAAAGAAATACTACGTGCATCAGGGTTTGATTTTGAAGTGATTGTAAGACCAACCTCAGAAGAATTCAACCCCGAGATGGTACACCACGAGGTACCCGAGCTTCTGGCAAAAAAGAAGGCCGAATGCTTTAATGACTTCGATGACAAGTACCTGATTTTAACCGCAGATACTGTAGTTGTTTTAGAAAATAAGATCATCAATAAGCCTGAAAATGAGCAACAAGCATTTGAAATGCTATCTGCTTTGAGTGGTAAAACGCACCAGGTCATTACGGGTGTTTGTATAAAAAACGGAATGGAATATAATAGCTTCATTGATATCACAAAAGTGGAATTTGATGAACTTACCGAGGCCGAAATAGGGTTTTACATAAAAAACCACCACCCAATGGACAAAGCCGGTGCTTATGGCGTGCAGGATTTCATTGGTATGATTGGTATTCCAAAAATTGAAGGATCGTTTTACACGGTCATGGGACTTCCTATTCACCTTATTTACAAAGCGTTAAAGCCATATATTATTTTTGAATGAAAGACGACATTACGATATTTCTGAACGAACAAGACGACAAAGTGTATGTTCGAGTACCTGATGACAAAGAGACTCACTTTGAACTTCAAAACCTAGCAGGAAGGATTTTGCAAGAAGCCACGCATGATAAAAGCCTACATGATTTTGACCTAACTGGCCTCGAAGATGGAATTTATTTTGTGCTCGTAAACCAAGGAAGTTTAATTAGATCTAAAAAAATAGTAAAAGGCTATCATCCTTAAAAATTTGAACAGAATTCGTCAATAGTGACAAGATATATGCAAATACTGTCCTTGCGACTTTGAAAAAACGATAAAATATGAAAACGATAATTATAGACATGGACGACGTGCTTGCCGATGCAAGTGCAAAGATTTTGGAAATCTTCAATGAATTAAACGGAACTTCGGTTGACAAAGATTTCTTTAACCATAGAGATTTCTACGAGTTCATAAACTCAGACGGACATAGATCTTACAGACCGCAGCTTTTTGAACCTGGCTTTTTTAGAAATCTTTCTATAATGCCTGATGCTCAAGAAGTAGTAAAAGAACTTTCCGAAAAACACAAAGTTTATATTGTTTCTGCTGCTACTGAATTTCCAAATTCTCTCAGAGAAAAATACGATTGGATGGCGGAACATTTCCCGTTTATTTCATGGAAAAACTTTATGCTCTGCGGAGATAAATCTATTGTAAAAGGTGATGTAATGATAGACGATCACGAAAAAAACCTAAAGACTTTCGAAGGCGAAACATTGCTTTATGATGCCATGCACAACAAACTTTTAACTGGCTATCAACGTGTTAACAATTGGCAAGAGATACACAAACACTTTTTTAATTGATGTAAACTATGCTTATTCGAGTAGCTTTTTTTATTGTTCTGGCTATAGAAATTTACTTTAGCACTACCCAGCAAAATTCATTGGTAAAAATCACCAAACCTTTGCTGATGCCGATACTAATGTGGATGGCATTTCAGCTGAATATTAAAGAAAAAAACTTATACATTGCTTTGTTTTTCAGTCTTTTAGGCGATATTTTCTTAATGTTTGGCGGAGAACTTTATTTTATGCTTGGCTTGGGCTCTTTTTTGTTGGCACACATTTTTTACATTTTGCTTTTTAAAAGTCAATTCAAATTTAGCCTTTTAAAAGCACTTCCGTTTGCTGCTGCAACATTAAGCTATTTCATGTTTATAAAAGGCGGAATTGACCCAAATCTATTGATTCCAGTAAGTGTTTATTGCCTTGTCATTACATTGATGGGAATCTTTGCCGCTGGAAGAAAAACAAACAATTCATCTTACAATTTAGTACTTTTTGGCTCGATACTATTTATTATATCTGACTCACTAATAGCCTTTAACAAATTCTATGCACCATTACCTGCCAGTTCGTTCTGGGTCATGAGCACGTATGGATTAGCTCAGTTTTTGATAGTGCTGGGCTGGTCAAAAAAGTAGAATTAAACGATGTTTGCTTTGATTAATTTGATGGCAATGGCCAAAAGAATGAGTCCAAAAACTTTTTGAAGAACTTCCACCGTTCCTGGTTCCATTTTTTTCTCCAACCAAGCCGACGATTTTAAGACAATAAATATCAAAACAAGGTTTACTAAGATGCCTACCACAATATTAACATCCTGATAAGCAGCCTTTAGAGAAATAAGAGAAGTCATTGTGCCGGCTCCAGCTATAATGGGAAAGGCAAGCGGCACTATAGAGCTTCCCTTTCCCTCATTGTTAGTATTGTGTTTGAATATTTCCCTTCCAAGAATCATTTCAAAACCGATAATCAACAAAATCAATGCCCCTGCCATTGCAAATGACTTCACATCTACGCCAAATAATTGCAGAATTTTTGTTCCTAGAAACAAATACCCGAACATTAAACTTCCAGAAATCAATGTAATCCTTTCGGCATTGATATGTCCTAGTTTCTTCCTCAGGTTCAAGATGATTGGTATAGACCCAAGAATATCAATAATAGAAAAAAGTATTAGAGAAACAGAAAGGATTTCCTTAAAATTGAATTTCATGGTTTATTTTTTTTAAAATTAAACATAATTCCCCAAAAGCCTAAAAAGCTCATCAAAATCTTCGTCTGAAATGGCTGGAAAGTTGGCAATTCTGAGTGTATTATTTTTCCATTCGCCATAACCTTTACCTACTATCACATTATTGGTCTTAAAAAACTCAACTGCCTTTGCCATATCTTTTGGAACAATGGCCACAACCGTTCTTGAAAGTGTTTTTGGGTTTTCAACAAGCAAATCAAAATGCTGATTATTTTCAAAAAAATCATAAATCCGCTCTGACCTTTGGTATAATTTTTCTGAAACGAAATTAATATTCGGCAATGTTTCCAAAAGTCGTTTAAACAAATAAATACCCAAAATATTTGGCGTATAATGTGTTTGAAATTTCTGAAAATTTTCCTCTATAAAAATCAGACTGTTATAATGATTTCGCTCATTTATTTCTATTGCTCGCTCCAACGCTTTGGGCGACACTATCATTATTCCTAATCCGGAAGGCATCCCAAAGCATTTTTGACTAGACGAAAACCAGACATCCGCATTAGAAATATCATAATTTTCTCCCCCTAAAGATGAGGTGGCATCCACAACAAAAAGAGCTTTTGGAGATTTTTCTTTCAGTTTCTTTATCGATTCAAATGAGGTATGTGTGCCATTTGAAGTTTCGCTTGAAACCCAACAAACCACGTCATTTTCAGTATCAACTTCTACTTCATCAATATTTTGATTTATAAAAAAACGAGTTCCTCGAATGCTTGGAAGCTCATAATTCGTGGTTGAATTTATTTGGGGATTTGTAACGGTGTATTTAAACCATTTTTTGCCAAAAGCTCCATTATACAAAAACTGCACTTTCCCTCTTATCAAAGACTGAGCACAAATCTCCCAACACTCTGTGGCAGAAGAAGTAAAATAAACCTTGTAATCTTCTGTAATATTTAGATGTTTTCTTAATAAACTAATCGTCTCTTCCAACAAATCCATAAAAGGTTGACTTCTATGGTTTTGCTCCAAAATGCCAGATTTAAAGGCTTCTGAAGAAAAGTCTTTTAAATTGTCATAAATCTTGGAAGGACCTGGATAAAAATTTAACATGAATAATCAATATTGACTTAATGGAATTCTAATCCTTGGTTTTTCGGCAATAGCCTCAGGCTTAAATAGTTGAAACCAGTTGATTATATCATCTAAAGCCGGTAGATTAATAGAATATATGATGAATTGCCCTTTTTTCTTTGAACTAACCAAGTCGGCCTGTCTTAATAAATCCAAATGATGCGAAATACTGGGTTTTGACATATTAAATCTATCTGAAATTTCGCCAGCTGTGGCATCACCCAACCGAAGAATTTCTAAAATTTCTCTCCTTGAAGCATCATTCAAAGCTCTGAAAATATTATTCATAATAATTTAACTATTTAATTGTACAAATAACTAATTAAAAATTTAGGAAACAAATAAAATTTCGATTTTTTCGATTTTTTGGCAGAATTCCAAATGGATATTTCGGTAAGGGCATAATAATTGGTATATTTGCCACATATAACGTAAGTGGCTTTTAGCCTTTTTCTGACAAAATTCTTTGATATGAAAGTCCTCAAATTTGGCGGCACCTCTGTTGGCACGGTAGATAGCATTAATCAAGTAATCCGTATAATCTCTGAAAATAAGCAACCTGTAGCTGTAGTTTACTCTGCAATGGGCGGAATTACCAACAAATTAATTGAAATTGGTTCTTTAGCATCAAAAGGAGATAGTAAATATTTAGATGTTCTTCAAAGCATCGAAGAAAGGCACTTTACGGCTATTAGAGCTTTGGTAGATGTAAAGTCGCAAAGTTCAATCATTGCGAAAATCAAAGGCAATTTCAATGAAATAGAAGACCTCTTGAAAGGCATCACCTACATCAGAGAATTGAGCGTGAGAACGATGGATCTGTTGGTGAGTTTTGGGGAACGACTTTCATCCCAAATCATCAATTTTGTTCTAAACGAAAGAGGTATAAAAGCCAAATATATTGATGCAAGAGACATCATAAAAACCAATAGCAATTACGGTTTTGCAGAAGTTGACTTTGACGAAACCAATACTTTAATTAATACTGCCTTAGCTGATAAGAATCAAGTTTATTGTATTACAGGTTTTATAGCTTCAAATAAAGATAATATCACAACTACCTTAGGAAGAGGTGGTTCAGATTACACTGCTTCTATAATTGGAGCCGCTTTAGGCTCTGAGGTAATAGAGATTTGGACAGATGTGAACGGCATGATGACCGCCGATCCAAGAAAAGTAAAAAATGCTTTTACTATTCCAGATATCTCCTATTCTGAAGCCATGGAGCTTTCGCACTTTGGTGCTAAAGTAATTTATCCGCCGAGTTTGGTGCCTGCTTTTTTGAAAAACATTCCTATAAAAGTTCTCAATACTTTTGAAAGTACGCATTCTGGAACAACAATTTCGAAAGAAATAAACCAAAAAGGATACTCTATCACAGGTATTTCATCCATTGACGAAATTTCTTTGGTAAATCTTCAAGGGAATGGCATGATTGGCGTTGCCGGAGTTTCTGCCAAATTATTCGGCCTTCTAGCCGATAATAAAATATCAGTAATTCTAATTTCCCAGGCATCTTCAGAACATTCAATCTGTTTTGCGGTAGACCCGAAATCAGCCGAAAATGTAAGAGATATTCTGGAGGAAGGCTTTAAAGCCGAAATACTGAATGGCGATATTGAGAATATCAGTATCCAGAATAACCTTTCAATAATAGCAGTGGTCGGCGAAGGCATGAAGTCCAGTTCTGGTACTTCTGGAAAGCTTTTCTCTGTTTTGGGTAAAAACGGTATCAATGTTATCGCCACCGCTCAAGGTTCTTCAGAGTTGAATATCTCAGTCGTAATCAAGAAAAAAGATATTTCAAAAGCCCTGAATGCCATTCATGAGACTTTTTTCGAGATTGATGGATTTACGCTTAATCTATATTTAGTAGGACCAAGTGGACAAATTGGCAAAACTCTTTTGAAACAAATAGCTCAACAATCCGCCTATTTAAAGAAAGAAAAAAATCTGAATATCAAATTAACAGGTTTGGCCAATACAAAAAAAATGTTGTTGGATTCTAATGGTATTGCCTTAGAAAACTGGAAAGAAAACCTTGACAATGCAGGCGAGAAAATAAACCTGAGCGAATTCATTACTGATATTCAGACGCTTAACTTGGCCAACAGTATTTTTGTAGATTGTTCGGCTGACAAAGATATTGTTCAATATTATTATCCACTTTTGGACAGTAACATATCTATTGTTACACCCAACAAAGTGGCCAATTCAGGTACTTACGAGGAGTATTTGGCTCTCAGAAACATTGCTAAAAAACGCAATGTAAAATTTCTTTATGAAACCAACGTAGGAGCAGGATTACCCCTAATAAATACGCTTCAAGGTCTGATAAATAGTGGTGATAGGATTCATAAAATCGAAGCCGTACTGAGCGGAACACTTTCTTTTATCTTCAATACTTTTGCGGCTGGTTTAAAATTTGTAGATGTCGTAAAGGAGGCAAAAGCAAAAGGATTTACCGAGCCAGACCCAAGAGACGACCTCAGCGGAACAGATGTGGCAAGAAAAATATTGATTTTGGCCAGAGAAAGTGGTATAAAACTAGAATTCAACGAAGTTGAAAATGTTCCTTTGTTGAGTTCCGAAGCCATGTCTGCCAAATCTGTTGAAGATTTTTATGCTGTCTTGGAAAAAGAGAATAGTCAATATGAAACTTTACTAAACAATGCTTTAGCAAAAGGAGAAGTTTTGAGGTTTATAGCAAGTTTAGAAAATGGCAAAGGCAAATTGGGATTAACCTCAGTCGGAAAATCACATCCGTTTTATAATTTGTCTGGTTCCGAAAACATCGTTTCATTCACCACAGAAAGGTATTTTAATAACCCTTTGGTAATTAAAGGACCTGGTGCAGGTGCTGAAGTAACCGCCATGGGCGTATTCGCCGACATTATCAGTTTAAGTAGTTTTTTAGCGTAAACCCCGTATAAATTGGATTCAATAAAAGTATATGCACCTGCCACCGTGGCCAATGTAGCTTGTGGTTTTGATATTTTTGGACTGGCAGTGGACAATCCTGGCGACGAGGTAATTGTAAAAAAAAGAAATGACGATAAGATTGTAATTGAAAAAATCACTGGAGACGAAGGTAAACTTACTTTAGACCCTGCCAAAAATACGGTTTCTGTTCCAATCATAAAATATCTATCTCAAATAGGCTTTAACCAGGGTTTTGATATTATTCTAAACAAAAAAATGCCGCTTGGAAGTGGCCTTGGAAGCAGTTCTGCCTCTTCGGTAGCTGGAGTTTTTGCCGTAAATCAACTTCTAGATTCGCCCTTACAAACCAAAGAATTGTTGCCTTTTGCCATGGAAGGTGAGAGAATTGCCTGTGGCTCGGCTCATGCAGACAACGTTGCCCCTGCCCTTTTGGGCGGCTTTGTTGTTATTAGATCTTACGCTCCATTAGATTTCTTTCAAATACCAACGCCTGAAAATCTTTTTGTTACCATCGTACACCCTGATATTGAGGTAAATACAAAAGACGCACGCCATATTCTAAAAAACGAGGTTTCGATGAAAAAAGCGATATCCCAAATGGGAAATGTGGGTGGTATGATAGCTGGCTTGATGAGTTCTAATTACTCTTTAATTGGCCGATCTATGGTTGATTTCATCATTGAACCCATCAGATCCATTTTAATTCCACAGTTTTTCGAAGTAAAAATGGCGGCTACTGATGCTGGAGCTTTGGGTTGTAGCATTTCTGGTGCTGGCCCTTCTATTTTTGCTTTTTCCGAAGGAAAAGAAATTGCCCAAAAAGTGGAAATTGCCATGAAACATGAGTTTGAAAAAGTGGGCATAGACACAAACTCTTATGTGTCAGCGATAAACAATGTTGGTCCGAAGATTTTGGATTAAAATTAAATACCAATTGCTGTTTTTCTGGCTTAGAAATTTAAAAAAACTTCAATTAATCAATCCATCTGATTTTCTTTCATATTTTTATGGAAAGTTTATTCAAACCATAAAATGAAAAGAAAATTATTCTCAAAAGCAATACTTTGTATTGCTCTAATTGGCTTTATTTACCATTCGGCCGTTGGCCAAGACTCTTCAAAAAAAGTACTTGTTTTTTCTAAAACCAAAGGATTTAAACATTCTTGTATCCCATTTAGCATAAAAGCGATTCAAAAATTAGGCATTGAAAACAGCTTTTCTGTTGACACCACAAGCAATTCAAGCTTTTTTCAAGATCAAAATCTAAAAAATTACCAAGCTATAATTTTCAATAACACCACAGGTGATGTTTTGAATAATGCCCAACAAGCTGCCATGGAACGATATATTCAAGCTGGAGGCGGATTCGTTGGAATTCACTCTGCGGCAGATACAGAATACGAATGGCCTTGGTACAATGAATTACTCGGAGCTTATTTCGAAAGTCATCCGAGCAATTCAAATATCAGAAATGCCAACGTCGAGGTCGCGGATAGAACGCATATTTCCACAAAACACCTTCCCGAAACGTGGAATAGAACCGATGAATGGTATAACTACAAAAAAATATACCATTACATAAAACCCCTCGCTTACCTCGACGAGTCGACCTATGAAGGAGGAACAAACGGAAATAACCACCCAATATCCTGGTATCATGAATATGACGGTGGCCGTGCTTTTTACTCAGGTGGCGGCCATACCGACGAAAGTTATTCTGAGCCAAGCTTCCTCCAGCATTTGATGGGTGGAATAAATTATGCAATGGGTGAAAATGTAAAATTGGATTATTCGAAATCTTACTCAAAAGAACTTCCTGAAGAAAATAGATTTGAAAAAACTGTTTTAGTTAACGACCTCAACAACCCTATGGAATTGGCAGTAGCACCAGATGGAAGAGTGTTTTTTACGGAATTAGCTGGAAATCTGACCATATTCGATACCAAAACCAATAAAAGAAAACTGATTCATAGATTTCCTTTAACTATGAAAGGCGGAACGGGGTTGATTGGAATCACACTTGACCCCGATTTTGAAAACAATGGATGGGTTTATCTATATTACTCACCACCTATCGAGGGCGAACCAATTATCTTCAATCTGTCAAGGTTTACAATCTCAAAAACCAATGTGATAGACCTAAATTCAGAGAAAATATTGCTGAAAGTTCCAGTCCAAATCAATAGTGGCTCACACCATGGTGGTTCTTTAGCATTTGATAAAGATAAAAACCTTATCCTTTCCACAGGAGATGGCACAACGCCTTTTCCTTCTGATGGTTATGCTCCCATTGACGAGCGAAGTGGCGAAAAATATTATCCCATGGACGCTCAAAGGTCGGCTGCAAACACCAACGATTATAAGGGTAAAATCCTAAAAATTCATCCAGAAAAAGACGGCACTTATACCATTCCTGAAGGAAATATGTTTAGCTCCCCAGCCCCCAGTGGGGGTGCGTATTCTGGTGACAAACCCTCTCCAAAGGGAGATGGCGGCCTTACGCTTCCCGAAATATTTGCAATGGGTGCTAGAAATCCTTACCGAATAGCCATAAATCCCAAAACAGCCACTATTTATTGGGGCGAAATTGGCCCTGATGCTGGCGTCGATATCAAAAGAGGACCGAGAGGTTATGACGAGTTTAATCAAGCTAAAAAACCAGGATTTTATGGTTGGCCTTACTTCGTAGGAAATAATTATGCTTATTCTGAGTGGAATTTTGCGGATTCCACAGCTGGCCCAAATTACGACCCAAACAATCCTGTGAACAATTCTCCGAACAATACTGGTCTTAAAAACTTACCAAAGGCAACGCCTCCTATGATTTGGTACCCTTACGGAATTTCCGATGAATTTCCTGAACTTGGACTTGGTGGTAGAAGTGCGATGGCAGGCGAATTTTATACTTTTAACAAATCAAAAGCTTCTCCAAAAGCTATTCCAGCTCATTATGATGGCTCATTGTTTGTTTTTGACTGGATGCGAAACTGGGTATTGGCATTGCGTTTTGATGAAAATGAAAATTATCTCAGAAATGAAAAATTCATGCCCAATTCTGGAGATTTTAGAAGACCTATAGATTTGGCATTTTCGGTAGATGGCATTATGTATATGCTTGAATATGGCTCTGTCTATGGAGCTGATAATGTGGATGCTAGATTGGTGAAAATAGAATACAACTCTGGCAATCGATCACCGAAAATCGATGCTTATTTTGCTAATAATGACGAAATTAAAAAAATAAATGCTCAATCATTTTTGACTTCTGAAAACAGAGCTTTTCCGAAATACAAAGAAATATCAGGCATAGCACCGCTTAGTTTTAGGGCATTTGCAAGGGCCATAGATCCAGATTTCGACGACAGACCTGAAATTTCTTGGTTATTGAATGGCAAGGAAGTTGGAAAAGGAGGAAAATATGAATCCACGCTGTCTGTGAACGGAACATATACCTTAACTGGAATAGCAAAAGACAAATCAGGCAAAACTTCTGAAGAAAAACTTAAAATAATAGTTGGAAATCAAAAGCCTGAGATAGAATTGGTTTCAAATAACAATACCACTTTTTACTTTGAAGATAAACCTTTTGAATATGAATTGAAATTCAAAGATGGGGACAACAAGGTTTTGAAAAAAGAGAAAATAATTTCCAAGCTAAATTACATACCTCAACCATACCGAACTATAGTTGAAACACAAAATGCGGCGTTAACTACTGTGGAATCAGGCTCTATTGGCAAAACACTTTACGATGGTAGCGATTGTAAAGCTTGTCATACCAAAAACCTAAAATCAGTTGGGCCGTCGCTTACGCAAATAGCTCAAAAGTATAATGGCAAGGCAGGAAGCGTGGATATGCTGGCAAAGAAAATTATTGAGGGCGGTGGCGGAAATTGGGGTCAAACACACGTAATGAGTGCCCATCCGCAATTGAACACAGCTGACGCGAGAGAAATTGTTCATTATATCTTTGCATTATCTGACCCTAAAAAAGAATTCAAAACAATTCCAGTGGCTGGAAAACTGCCTTTGGACAAACATTTGGATGACAAACCTCGTGGCCATTATAATATTTTGGCAGAATATACCGATGCAGCAAACAAAGGAACAAATATTCAGAAAAGCTCAAAAACTTTCCCTTTAAGACATAACATCTTAAGAGCAATGGATGCTGATATGCACCCTGGATTTGTTTTTGATTGGGGACAATTGAGAGAAGGCGGGTCAAAATCTTACTTGGTTTTCAGAAAAATTGACCTGAAAAATATCAAAAACATCAGTTTTGAATATGCATCTAAAGAATTTGATGGAGAAATACAGATTAGGAAAAACTCTGCTGCTGGACCAATACTAGCAAAAATAAATTATTCGCTCACTGGAAGTTGGGATAAAATGAATTGGGTAAAAACGGACATTGATTTGCCCGAAATATGTGATTTGTATTTTGTAGCTGTCAAAAAATCAAAGCCAACGGATAAAATCATTAAGTTTAAATCTATAAAATTTGAATAGACGTTTTTTCTTAAAGCATTTAAAGCCCAAATACACGTGTTTGGGCTTTTTTGATGCCTTAGGAAATCGATTCTAAAAAATGAAACTGGTATATTTGCGTTTCGAAAAATACAAAAATGCTAGCAAAAGAAATCAACGATATCTTCAGAGAATCTATATTAGACTATCATACGACTGACCATGTGGATGCCGAAATGCCTAAAAAATACCAAGATTCACCGCTTGGAAATTTGTTATATTTAAAAAACTGGATTGATACCGTTCAATGGCATCTCGAAGATATCATTCGTGACCCTAAGAACGAGCCATCATTTTTGGTAGCCGTCAAACGCAGAATAGATGCTTCAAATCAACACCGAACGGATACCGTGGAACAAATAGATGAGTTACTTTCTGAAAACTTTAAAAATGTTACAGTCCAAGAAAATGCGAGAATGAACTCGGAAACTCCTGCTTGGCTATTGGATAGAATGTCGATTTTACAATTAAAAATTTATCATTTCAAGGAGCAATTAGAAAGAAATGATGCCGATGAAAAACATTTAGACTCAGTAAAACACAAACTGATGATACTGGAGATTCAAGAGCAAGACCTCGAAAAATGTTATAATGAACTTATTGAAGACTTGGATGCTGGCCAAAAGTATATGAAGCTGTACAAACAGATGAAAATGTACAACGACCCCAATTTGAACCCAGTTTTTTATTCTCAAAAATGAAGAATATAATAATTTTTAGGTTTTCAGCGATGGGCGACGTGGCTCTGATACTGCCAGTGGTTTTAAATGCAATAAAACAAAACCCTGACCTAAAAATTACCATTGTTACCCGAGAAAAATTCAAGCCTTTTTTCGAAGGGCATAGCAATATTGAAGTTTTTACAGCAGATTTAGATAATAAACACAAGGGTCTTTTAGGCCTGTTCAGATTATTTCAAGAATTAAAGCGACTTTCACCAGACTATATCTTCGACTTACATCAAAATATCAGAACTCAGGTTTTAAAATTCTTCTTTTGGTTTACAAAAGCTGAAGTGTTTGGCTTCAACAAAGGAAGAAATGAAAAGAAAAAGTTAATTAAAAACCAAGAATTTAAGCAGCTCAGCCACGTTACAGAAAGATATTATTCCGTTTTCAAAGAAGCCAAATTAGTCTCTGAAAATTCAAAAATTGAAAATTTACCTGAATTCTTTAGAATTCCTTCAGAAACAGAAAAGAAAATTGAAAATTGGCTGGTGAAATTTAAAAGTCAGAGACTTATCGGAATTGCATCTTTTGCCCAACATAAAGGAAAAATCTGGCCAATTGAAAAGTATGCAGCTTTAATACAGCTTATTTCCCAACAATTTCCAACAACTCAAATAATGATGTTTGGAGGCGGAAAACAAGAAAAAGAAATAGTAGAATCACTCAAGAACAGATTACCACAAATCGAAAACCTGGTAGGACTTTTTTCTTTAAATGAAGAACTTGCACTGATCAAAAAACTCGATTTGATGATATGCGGAGATAGCTCAAATATGCATTTTGCTACTTTGTCGAATATTCCAGTAATTTCCATTTGGGGAAGTACACACACTTTTGCAGGTTTTGGAGCATTGTTTCAGCCTGAAAATTATACCATAGAAATAAGCAAAGAAGAACTCGCTTGTAGGCCATGTTCAGTTTACGGAAATAAACCTTGCATCAGAAAAGATTACGCTTGTCTGAATTGGATAAGCCCAGAGATGGTCTTCGAAAAAGTAAAAACTATTTTCTGAATTTATCTTTGATGGTACCCAGAATCCCGTTCCATTTTTTCTCTTTTTCGGGTTTTAACTCCGGAAAAACCTCCGTTACCGGTAAATCTAAAATCTCTTGAGCGAATTTGGCGAAGTCCATACCTCCAAAAGTACCAGATGACATTAACAATAGATTTGACTGAAACCAATTTTGAGATTTTAAAAAATCCTCCAATTCTTTTGCATCGGTAAATACCAACAAATCTTCTCTTCCAAAAAACGTCTTAATTTCTTCTTTGTCCAAAGCTGGCATTTTTTTCATTTCCAGTGTGTGCGGCGAAAAGAAAACTACGGCCAAATCTGCATCCGCAAGTTTTTGGTCATAATGAGGCAAAAACTCCTTATTCAAACTAGAAAATGTATGTAGCTCATAACAAGCCACCAACTTTCTTTTTGGATATAATTCTTTTGTGGCGTTGGTGGTGGCTCCAACTTTAGAAGGAGCATGAGCGAAATCTCTATAAATGTGTGTATTAGAATTACTTCCGAGTGTTTCTAGCCTTTTAGATGCACCTTTGAATGTCTGAATAGCTTCATAAAACATTTCCTCTGTAATGCCCAATTTCTCCAAAATCAACTTTGCACCTTGAAGATTCTTCATATTATGCTCTCCAAAAAGCTCAATTTGAAGCTCTCCACTTGGAGTTTCCAGGAAAACTTTCCCGTTTTTAACTTCGTAAGGGTGTTTTTTGTAAGGCATTTTCTGAACGTCGGCCCTATCCTTTTCACCTATTACTTTAACGATATCATCCGTCTCATCAAACAATAATGTTCCTGCCTTATCTATCCCATCAGCCAATTCTTCAAATGCCTTTACATAGCTATCAAACGTTGGAAAAACATTAAAATGATCCCAAGCCACACCACTAATCAACACAATATGAGGATGATAAAACAAAAATTTCGATTTCAACTCTATTGCAGACGACAAATACTCGTCACCTTCAATAATTATTACAGGAGCATCTTCAGTTAATTTCACCATCAAGTCAAAGCCCTCAATTTGAGCTCCAACCAAATAGTCAAAATTCCTTTTGTGATAAGCCAATACATGAAGAATAATACTGGTAATAGAAGTCTTTCCGTGACTACCCGCAATCACAACTCGCTGTTTCTGAACAGATTGCTCGTAAACATATTCTGGAAATGAATATACTTTAAGGCCTAACTCAGTAGCTCTTTGTAATTCAGGATTATCCTTTCTAGCATGCATTCCCAAGATAATTGCATCGAGTTCAGCATTAATTTTATCAGGAAACCAACCATATTCTTTGGGCAAAATACCCACTTTTTCTAGTCTAGATTTAGCAGGTTCGTAAATTTCATCGTCCGAGCCTGAAACTTGGTATCCTTTTTGGTGTAGAGCTAATGCCAGATTGTGCATAACCGCACCACCAACCGCAATAAAATGTACCTTTTTTGTAGAATTAATCATGTTTTATATTAAAAAAACCGAACGTATGTCGATAAACACTAAGATATGGTCTTGATAAGCTAACCTTATTTGCAAAGTTCTAAAAATTATGTCAATTTTGCACCATATTTTTTTCCTAGTTCTAAACTTCAACAATTTTCGTCAGTACAATAAATGAAGAGATACATAGATTTAATTCAGCAAACGTTTGAGTTTCCAACACGTGAATTTGGCGTAGATGCTAGAAATAATCTCCAGTTTAACAACGTCCCTTTGATGGATGTTATCAAAAAATACGGTACTCCACTTAGGCTTTCCTATTTACCCAAAATCGGCGAACACATAGAACACTCGAAGGTTCTTTTTAAAAACGCCATGAAAAAGTATAATTATAAAGGAAGCTACACTTATTGTTATTGCACAAAATCGTCTCATTTTAAATTTATCATAGAAACGGCCTTGAAGCATAATATTCATTTGGAGACTTCGTCAGCATTTGATATGCCCTTAGTGAAAACGCTTTTTGATGAAGGTAAAATAACGAAGGAAACATTTATAATTTGTAATGGGCACAAGCGTCCAAACTACTTGGAATACATCTCGGGCATGTTGAATGACGGTTTTGGTAACTGTATTCCTGTACTTGACAACCTTGGAGAAATAGATTATTACTTAGAGAATGTTACTGCTGAAAACGTAAATATAGGAATAAGAATAGCCACAGACGAGGAGCCTACTTTTTCATTTTATACATCAAGACTAGGAGTTAGATATAAAGATGTCGATGATTTGTACAATGATAAAATCAAGCCAAATCCTCATTTCAAGCTCAAAATGCTTCATTTCTTTATCAATTCTGGCATAAAAGACACTGCCTATTATTGGTCAGAACTTACGAGATTTATGTTTAAATATTGTGAGCTGAAGAAGCTATGCCCTGAACTGGACTCAATTGACATCGGTGGTGGTATGCCTATCCAGACTTCTATTGTTTATAATTTTGATTACCAAGCCATGGTGGACGAAATCATAGAAAACGTACAATGGATTTGTCATAAAAACAATGTTCCCGTGCCGAATATCTTCACAGAATTTGGAAGTTATACCGTAGGTGAGAGTGGTGCCATTCTATATAAAATCATAGACCAAAAACAACAAAACGACAGAGAACTTTGGTACATGATTGATGGTTCTTTCATAACTCAACTGCCTGACTCTTGGGGAATTGGACAAAAATACATTATGCTGCCAATAAATAATTGGGATGCTCCTTATACTAAGGTGAATCTTGGTGGATTAACCTGTGATTCTGCCGATTATTACAATACCGAGTCTCATTCGGAAGACCTTTACATGCCTATGGTAGATGATAATAATCCTGACGAAGAACAATACATTGGATTCTTCCATACAGGTGCTTATCAGGAATCCTTGGGTGGCTATGGCGGCATTCAGCACTGTTTGATTCCAGCACCAAAGCATGTTCTGATAGATCTAGACGAAAATGGAAACCTGACCACCGAACTTTTTGCAAAAGAACAAGGGGCCGAATCTATGATGAAAATATTGGGTTACAGAAGTGAACGCAAAAAAGCAGAGCCTTTAATTGTTCAGGATGAGAATATTAATTTTCAGAAAGAGAAAAAAGACTAAAAATAAAATAAGACCTCAAAAATATCGTTAGACCACTAAAAAAATCATTGAATGAAATCAAAATTGGCTCTCCTATCCCTTTTGGGACTGTTAATGTTCAGTTCGTGTAGAAAAACACCTTGTCCTGCTTACGGGAAAATAAATAAAAATATCTCAAAAACAGAGATTAAATCATAAAGCTGCTTCATTTGAAATAAATGATTAGTCAATTAAAATCATTTATTTTCAATACAATTGTTAGATTTTGGCATTTTTATATATTTTTGAGGTACTATACCTATACCCTAATTATAAATGGCCAACATTATCAAACTAAAATCTATCGAAAACCAAGATGGCATCCTTTCTGTTTTTGAGCACCTTATGCCTGGACATATAGAAAGAGTGTATTTTATCTATGGTGTTCCTGAGAATAAAATCAGAGGAGGGCATAGACACCATGAAACTTGGCAAGGTCTTATTTGTCTTAACGGTTCGTGCAAAATTTATGTCCAAGACAATTATGACTCTGACCATGTGTACGAATTGGATAGCCCAGGTAAATGCTTACTTCTGAAACCTTCTGATTGGCATCAAATGTTTGATTTTTCAGAAGATAGTATTCTTTTAGTCTTAGCCAATCAAAACTACGACCCCAATGATTATATTGACATGGCTTATAACCCTGAAAGTATATTTACTCATTTTGTAGGTTCACAATTCCAATAATTCATGGAAATTCCTTTTTTATCTTTAAAGTCCACAAATAAACCATTTGAAGATTCGCTGAAAATTGCATTAACAGATTTCTTGAGTTCAGGCCAATATATGTTAGGCAAAAGTGTTGCGAATTTTGAAAAAAACTTCGCAAAATACTGCCAGACAAAACACTGCATTGGTGTTGCCAACGGTCTTGATGCTCTTATACTTATATTAAATAGCTTTGAATTCAAGAAAAATGCAGAGGTTATAGTGCCTGCAAACACCTATTTTGCTAGTATTTTAGCAATTATAAAAGCGGGACTAAAGCCTATATTGGTGGAACCTAACCTTGAAGACTACCTGATTAATACAGATAATATCAAAAAAGCCATAAGCAAGGAAACTGTAGCAGTAATGGCCGTCAATCTATACGGAAGGATGTGTGATTACAAAAAAATCAATGAAATTTGCCAAGAGAATAAATTAAAATTAATAGTAGATTCAGCCCAAAGCCATGGAGCTGAATATCAAGATAGCAAAGATTGTTTTGGAGCAGATGCTATAGCTTACAGTTTTTACCCAACCAAAAACCTCGGGGCATTGGCTGACGCGGGTGCAGTAGTTACGGGTGACGAGCAATTGGCGAAAACAATAAGAAAAAATAGAAATTATGGCTCCGAAATAAAATATCAGTTTGATTCTCTAGGTTTGAATAGTCGTTTGAGTGAGCTTCAAGCGTGTTTTCTAGATATAAAATTGAAACATTTGGATGATGAAATATCGAAAAGAAGACATATAGCGAGACGATATTTGACAGAAATAAAAAATGACAAATTAATATTGCCGCCCTCTGATAGGATAAATCAAGATGCTTGGCATCTATTTGTAGTAAGAACTGATATTAGAGACTCTCTTATTAGATTTTTAAAAGAAAAACAAATTGGATTCGACATACACTATCCAATTCCTCCACACAAACAAAAAGCATTGAAAGAACTTAATGGATTAGATTTACCCATTACAGAGATTATTCATAAAACAATTCTTAGTTTACCCTTAAATTCTTCCTTAGTAGAAGATGAGGTGGATCATATCATTTTAACATTAAATTCGTATTAATATGTTAGATTTTTCTATAGTTATTCCAGTTTACAACGGTGCCAAAACTATTGAACGATTGGTGATAGATATTGAAAAAGAACTAGATAGTTATAATTTTGAAATCATTTTAGTAAATGATGGCTCAAAAGATGATTCTTCGAATATTTGTTTGGCACTAAGCAAGGAGAAAGCAAATCTGAAATTTATAAATCTAAGAAAAAACTTTGGAGAATTCAACGCAGTAATCTGTGGTCTGAGTTTCGTAGAGGCTAAATATGGAATTATAATTGATGATGACTTTCAAAATCCACCCTCCGAAATTTTGAAATTATATCAAAAAGCTGAAACAGATAAGCTTGATGTCGTTTATAGTTATTATGATTCTAAAAAGCATCACTGGTTTAGAAACCTTGGTAGCAGAGCTGTAAATTTCCTTACTACTTACCTTCTAAAAAAACCAAAGGACTTGTACTTAAGTAGCTTTAAACTTATCCACAAAGATATTATTTCAGAAATTGTAAAAAGCCGTAGCCCTCATCCATATATAGATGGACTAATATTTCAAGTAACAAATAATGTTGGCAGCCAAAAAGTAATACACAATAGTAGAGATGAGGGACAATCTAATTATTCATTAAAAAAGTTAATAAGCCTCACTTTGACTATCATTTTTGGCTATTCATTATTACCCTTAAGACTTACTTTT
Organism: Lacihabitans sp. CCS-44; assembly: GCF_024343735.1. Taxonomy (GTDB): domain Bacteria; phylum Bacteroidota; class Bacteroidia; order Cytophagales; family Spirosomataceae; genus Leadbetterella. The sequence goes on along the minus strand of NZ_RJUE01000004.1, from coordinate 37,200 downwards.
TTTGCAGGAATCCTTTCTATTATTTTTGCTTTAATCTACATGCTTCTATACGCTTTTTCTATAATTCCTGAGTGGGGTTCACCTATTGTAATATTTATGTGTGGTGTATTGATGTGCTCAGTTTCTTTGGTTGGGGAATACATCGGAAATACTTTCCTGATGATAAGTGGAAAACCCCCATATATCATAGAATCGGTTAATAAATAAAGGCTAAACCAATTGAAGAGATTCTTTGATTCTTATTATTGCTTCAATTAAGTTTGACTTTTGAGTAGCAAAATTTAGCCTAAAATACCCTTGACCACCAAATATTGACGCATCTTGTACACCTACACCATGTTTTTCAAGATGAGATACAAAATCGACAATTCCTGTTCTTTCAAAATTTATCCATGCCAAATAAGTAGCCTCCAACGGTTCCATTTTCAAGCCATCAATTGCGTTTATTTCTTTTAAAAGATACTCGTGATTGGCTCTTAAATATTTCAAAAGTTCAATCCGCCAAGGTTCTGAATCTTTATATGCAGCCAAGGCAGATTCCATAGCAAATACTGAAAGCATGGGCATCATACCGTATTTCGTTTTTTCAAATTTGTCTCTTAATACTTTATCAGGAATTATAGCAAATGAACACCCCAAGCCGGCAATATTAAAAGTCTTGCTTGGAGCCAACAAGGTTATACTTCTTGACTCTATTTCTTTGTTGAGAGATGCTATAGAAATATGTTGCTTGGACTCATCTAAAATCAAGTCACAATGTATTTCATCTGAACATAATAACAAATCGTTTTTTACACAAAAGTCGGCCAATTGTTCCAATTCCTCTTTTGAAAAAACTCTTCCGTTCGGATTATGGGGATTACAAAGCATGTACAATTTGGTACTTGGATTGACGTTTTTCTGCATTTCCACAAAATCCATCTCCCATCTATCATTTTGCCAAATAAATGGAATATCCTGCAATCGTCGATTACCTATCTCAGCAGCTTCCAAAAATGGTCTGTAAACTGGCGATGAGGTCATTACTGAAATATAATCATCAGAAATACACCTTGCAGAAGTGTGTAAACCTGGAACTAAACCTGGTAGCCAAACTATCCAATCTTTCTGAATTTCCCAATTGTGCTTTTCTTTTATTCTTTGCAAAACCACTTCCACTAACTCGTCCGGCGTCCGGCTATACCCTATCACTCCGTGGTCAATAATTCTACTTAAAGCTTTTTTTATGGGCTCGGCCACTTCAAAATCCATATCAGCTACCCACAGTGGTAACACATCTTCTGTATATTTATCCCATTTATAACTATTGGTATTTTTTCTGTCTACTATTTTGTCAAAATCCATCTCAATATTAAATTGTTGTTCCACCATCTACCTGAAAATTTACACCAGTTGTATAAGCCGACGCATTTGAGGCCAAATATAAAACCAAAGCTGCTATTTCATCAACCGAACCCATGCGGGCTATCGGCAATCTCTTTGTAAAATGCTCAAGCATCTTAGGATTCTCCCAAAGTGCCTGACTAAACTTAGTCTTTATCAAGCCCGGACTCAAGGCATTTACACGTATTCCGTCCATTCCCCATTCTTTTGCCAACACCTTGGTAAGCATATTCAGAGCCGCCTTGCTTACACTATACATGCCAAGACCAGGATCTGGTGTGGTACCAGCTATACTACTGATATTCACTATACTACCACCCCCATTTTGCTTCATAAAGGGATATACTAATTTGGCAAACTCAAACGGAGACTTCACATTTACTTGCATAATTTTATCAAAGGCATCTCCACTACAGTCCAATGAAGGCCCAAAAACTGGATTTGTGGCGGCGTTATTCACCAAAATATCTACTTGTCCAAAAACTTCGATGGTTTTGCTTAGAAGTTCTTGCAACTGATTAATATCGCCAGCATGAGCGGCCAATGGTAACACTTCTGCACTGTAATCATTCTTTATATCTTCCGCCAAAACCTCCAAATCTGTCTGTTTTCTACTGCTAATCACCACTTTGGCACCATATTGTGCAAAAACCCGAGCAATGGCCTCTCCAATTCCTTTGCTGGCACCCGTGACAATGGCCACCTTGCCATCTAACGAAAACATATCTTTTTTCATGGTTTATTGGGCAGTAATACCGCCATCTATGGTTAAACAATGCCCTGTAATAAAACTGGCGTTTGTAGAAGCTAAATAGAAAATCCCAGCCGCTATCTCCTCTGCTTCGCCAAATCGTTTCATTGGCGTACCATATTTCAAGCCCTCTTTATATTCTTTTTCCAAATTAGCAGTTTCTACCATGGCCGTATCTGTAAAACCCGGGCAAACAGCATTTACTCTTATTCCTTTTTTGGCATATTCAAGTGCCAAGGTTTTGGTCATGCCCACCACAGCATGTTTGCTGGCCGAGTAGGCTATGTGATTGGTCATTCCTACCAGCCCTGCTACTGAGGCCACGTTAATGATTGCACCATTTGCGTCTTTTTTAAGATGGGTTATGCCAAACTTTGTCATATAAAAAACGCCTTTGATGTTGATGTCTAGTATTTTATCAAAAGCGTCAATGGGATAATCTTCGGTTTTTACCCTTGGTCCTAAGATGCCAGCATTGTTTACTAATACATCTATTTCGGTATTTAAGTTTTCATAAAACTGTCGAACTTCTTGGCTGTTAGCTACATCACATTTGTAATAAACCAAGTCAGAGCCCAATGTTTTTATTTTTAGTTTCAAAGAAGAATTTGCCTCGTCTGCCAAATCTACACCAAAAATCTGGTAGCCATCCTTTGCAAAAATCAGAGCAGTGGCATATCCAATACCCGAATTAACCCCCGAAATCACAACTTTCCGTTTTATCATTATAGTTTTTGTTGATATTATTGGTAGCAATTTAGCAATATATATTCTCGAAATATTGGTTTTTCGGGCAATTTTAAACAAAAAACTATATTTTTGTAAAACTAATATGAATCAAAAGAAAATTAAAGATATGATTGTAAAAGAAAAGAAAGCTCCTGGGGAGAAGTTAATTAAAAAAATGTCGCTTAGGACCAAATGGATACTTACCTCCATTTTGAGTTTCTTAATTATTGGTTTGGGCCTCAGTTTTTTTGTGTTTTCTTGGAATAGGCTTCAAATCGGATTCGACAAAGCCACTTGGGGATTTATGGTTTTATTGAGCTTGGCAGTATTTTACTTGGGATTAGTATTTTACGGCAATTCCATCATGTATGCCACAGAAATACGCTCCCGTAAGATTTGGAAGCAGAAACAGAAAGATTTGAAGAAGAAGAGATTTGTAAACAAAGGAACCGAAAAACTAAATATACAAAAAAGCCCTCAATCTTGAGGGCTTTTCTTATTTTGATGTTTCTGCTTTTAGATCCTCAATATCAACTTTCTTGATGTCAGGTCTAAGTGTAAGTCTTTTTACAGCCGCCACTTTATTATTAGATATAGCTCTATTTTTACGACTTTTTCTTTTTAACTGAGTAACTCCCATTGCTAAAATATGTTTTAATGATTCTTTATTGCTTCAAACGAGGTGCAAAGGTAAGAAATTAATCATTTAAATAAATACTTTCTAAGAAAATAAATTCTCAAAACATTTATATCACCTTTCATACCATTTTCAGGATAATTCCTAAATAGAGAAGGAATTTTCGAGCTTAATCTTTATTTTTGCAAAAAATTAATAGTCAAAAATACAATATGTCTAAACCGAGCTTAGCTAGAGGAACGAGAGACTTCGGCCCGGAAACAATGGTTAAAAGAACCTTCATTTTTGACCAAATAAAAAAAGTTTATCAAAAATACGGGTTTCTTCCACTGGAAACACCCGCCATAGAAAACCTGTCGGTATTGATGGGGAAATATGGGGAAGAAGGAGACCAATTGTTGTTCAAAATCTTAAATTCAGGAGATTTTGCAAAAGATATCACTAACAATGACTTAGAAAATGGTTCTAAAGAAATCTTAAGAAAAGTATCAGAAAAAGGCCTGAAATATGATTTAACGGTGCCTTTTGCGAGATATGTTGTAATGAATCGCCACCAATTGGCCATGCCTTTTAAGCGTTTTCAGATACAACCTGTGTGGAGAGCCGACCGACCTCAAAAAGGAAGATACAGAGAATTTTACCAATGTGATGCCGACGTGGTAGGAACCGAGTCTCTTATATGTGAAGCAGAAATAGTAACTATGCTGCATGAAATTTTTGAAAATTTGGGAGTTTCAGAATTTGTAATAAAAATCAATAATCGAAAAATCTTAAGTGGCATAACCGAAACCATCGGGGCCAAGGGCAAAGAAGTAGACCTTTGCGTAGCGATAGATAAACTGGATAAAATAGGCAAAGAAAAGGTAGAAGAAGAATTGCTTCAGAGAGGCTTCAATGCGGAAAATATTTCTAAACTTCAGACGCTTTTTACCCTGCCAATTACGCAAGCTGCAATGTTTTCCACACTAAAAAACTGGCTAAAAGATTCAGAAATTGGCATTTTGGGTGTACAAGAATTAGAAGAAATTTGGATTTTGGTAGATAAAATGCAGCTGCAAAACCCCAAAATAGCTTTTGACCCTTCATTGGCACGTGGACTTAGTTATTACACTGGGGCAATTTTTGAAGTAAAGGCACTGAATGTAAGTATTGGAAGTATTTCTGGCGGTGGTAGATACGATAATCTTACCGGAACTTTTGGCATGCCTGGATTGTCTGGTGTTGGAATATCACTCGGTGTGGATAGAATCTATGACGTTATGGAGGAGCTGGGGATATTTCCGGAGCAATTGCAACTTTCGTCTACCAAGGTTATGGTAACGAACTTCGGTGATGAAACTTTATCAAAAAGCTTGGAAACAGTGGCTATTTTGAGACAAAAAGGAATAAATTCCGAAATCTATCCTGAAAACTCCAAAATCAAGAAACAATTTGAATACGCCGACAAAAAGAAGATTCCGTTTGTTGTAATTCTTGGCACTGAAGAAATAGAAAAAGAAATATATTTAATAAAAAACATGAAAACTGGTGAGCAAAGTACCCTCACCCTGAACCAATTAAAAGAATCGCTCGATGTTTAAGAACAAAAAAGTATTAGCATACCTATTAGTAATAGTTTCTAGTTTGGCCGCCACCATGGCATTTTATTTTTGGCAAGTAGCTTATAGTCCGAATCTCAATGTGGATGGAAAGGAAAAATTCGTTTTATACGTACCTAAAAATTCTACTTACGAAAGCTTGATGGACACTTTACACAAACACAAAATCATAAATGATGAGGTTGCTTTTGGATTCATGACCAAAAGAATGGCTCTTAGAGAAAGTATAAAATCAGGCAGGTACGAAATAAAGCCAAATGCTGCCAATAAAGAGATCATTTCGAAGATCAGAAGCGGAAATCAAGATCCGGTAAAACTGACTTTCAATAATGTAAGAACTAAAGAAGACTTGATAAAGAAAATTGGCACAAAACTAGATTTTGATTCAAATTTGCTTTTGGAGAAAATAAAAAATGAAAGGGTGTGTTCAAAATATGGATTTACGAGTGAAACCATCATGTGCATGTTTTTGCCAGATACGTATTTTATTTATTGGGATAGCAGTGTTGACGACTTCTTAAAAAGAATGAACACAGAGTATAAGAAGTTTTGGAATGAAAAGCGACTTTCACAAGCTCAAGGTATCAATATGACACCAATAGAGGTGGGCGTAATGGCATCAATTGTTCAAAGCGAAACCAATAAACCTGATGAGATGCCAAGAGTAGCTGGAGTATATGTAAACAGAATAGCCACAAACATGCCTTTGCAAGCTGATCCAACAGTGAAATTTGCTGTTGGTGATTTTTCGCTGAAAAGAATACTTACCAAACACCTGAGTATTTCTTCTCCTTATAACACTTACAGAAACACAGGATTGCCTCCAGGTCCTATAGCCCTGCCAGAGCGGGTAGCACTCGATGCGGTTTTGGATTATGAAAAACACAATTATACTTATTTCTGTGCCAAAGAAGACTTCTCAGGATATCATAATTTTGCGGCAACCTATACTGAACATCTAAAGAATGCCGATATTTACCAAGCGGCTCTTGATGCCAAAGGTATAAAATAAGGAAAACATGTATAGTTTCGATTCAAATTATAGAGTAAGGTATGCTGATGTTGACCAAATGGGCTTCATGTATTATGGAAACTATGCAAAACTTTTTGAAATTGGGCGTGTAGAAGCCTTGAGGAATTTGGGCGTGAGATACAAGGATTTAGAAGATGGAGGAATATGGATGCCAGTATATGAAAACAACTCAAAATACTTAGAACCAGCCAAATACGACGACTACTTAACTATCAGATGTATCCTCAAAGAAATGCCAAAAGTTCGGATTGTTTTTGATACTGAGATATTGAACGAAAATAACAAAATAATTCATAAAGGCTTGACCACTTTGGTTTTCATAAAAGCCGATACTCAAAAAATCACGACTTGTCCACAAATAATTATCGAAAAACTAAGTCCTTTTTTTAAGTAAAATGAATAAAAAAATTGAAAATATCGTAAATCTCATATCTGAGAGGCTAAAAAGTGTTTATATTTTCAATACAACTGTATCATTATATATTTTTATTACCATTCTCTACAAGAAAATAGTAAATTTTGATTTAGATCAAAGAGCTGCGGCAGTATCTTTTAGTTTCATGCTAGCCGTATTTCCTGGTACTATTTTTTTGTTTACTCTCATTCCTTACATTCCTATTCAGAATCTGGAGGTTCTGATAATGGATTTCCTGAAAAACCTGATGCCAGAGGGCTTGTATGAGAGTGTTAGCAATACTATTCAAGAAATCATCAGTCGTCCACGTTTAGATATTCTATCTTTTGGTTTTGCTTTTGCCATATTTGCAGCTACCAACGGCATGTCATCTCTTATGAGAGCGTTTAACATGGCCTTAAAACAACGAGAGAAACGGAGTTATATAAAAGCTAGATGGATAGCTTTTCTTTTAACTAGTTTACTGATTGTGGTTCTATTAACAGCTATTATTGTCCTTATAGTTGGCAAAATCACACTAAACTACATTACAAGAAAAGAGTTTGTTGGCCAGAATATCAATATTTGGGGTATAAATATTCTCGGGTATGCTTCCATTTTTATCATTTTCTTTTTTGGTATTTCTTGCATATATTACTTTGCTCCAGCTATGCACAAAAAACTCAAATTCTTTAATTTCGGAGCCTTATTTGCTTCCATTTTGAGTATTTTAGCAACAAACCTGTTTTCATTTTATTTAGAAAACTTCAACTCTTACAACAGGCTCTATGGTTCTATTGGGACTCTTATTGCCATAATGGTGTGGATTTATTTAATAGCTCTCATACTAATATTAGGATTTGAACTTAATATTAGTTTTTTGAGTGCTGCGAATAGGTCCAAACAAAAAACACCGTAGCAATCTCGTGCCGACGGTGTTTACAATAAACCTTAACCCATAAAAAAAAATCTTTGTTGTGTACCGAATATTTTTCAAGTTTTATGCCATAATTCTACTGGCCGTGTAAATCTTATTTTGCGGATACAGTGAGCCCCTCAATGACTAAACCTAGCCGAAAGTAGCAGTTTTAAAAAATTTGCTTTTAAAATCTTAGCTTAAAGCCTTAAATTAGATTTTATTTTACGATTAAACCCTGACAATGAAACATTCAAGAAGAGATTTCTTAAAAAACTATGGAATTGCGGCAGTTTCTGCTCCAATTTTACTTCAAAATTTGGGAGGCTGTAAGTCAAAATCAGACCAAACAACCGCTTCAGAAACAACTGTAAGCGTACCTGCAATAGAAAAATATGGCCTGCAACTTTGGACAGTAAAAGAAGACATGGCCAAAGACCCAAAAGCTACGCTTAAAGCCATTGCTGACTGTGGATACACGCAGATAGAAAGTTTTACAGGAGATAAAGGAGTTTTTTGGGGCATGAAACCTGTAGAATTCAAAACTTATGTGAGCGACTTAGGAATGCAATTGGTCAGCAGCCACATAAATCCAGACTTTACGACCAAAAAAGAGACAGAAGAAGAATTCAAAAAATTAGTGGATGATTGTGCTTCTGTTGGGGTTACTTACATTTTGAACCCTTTCCCTGGAGAAATTAAAACCGCAGACGAATGGAAAAAAATAACTGGGGGATTGAACAGACAAGGAGAAATAGCCAAAGCCGCTGGTATAAAAATGGGCTACCACAACCACCACATAGAGTTTTTACCAACCTCCGATGGAACTTTACCAGAAGAAATCATGCTGAAAGGCACCGATGCTGATTTGGTAAGTTTTGAACTGGATTTGTATTGGGTAGTAAAAGCTGGCCAAGAGCCTGAAAAATGGCTAAAAGATTATGCCAACAGATTCAAATTAGTACATATAAAAGATCTTTACAAAGAAGAAAGGCTGAAAGAAATAGAAGCTACCGAGAAAAAAGAAGATCCTTTCTGGCCATTAGGAGCATCCACTACTTTGGGAAATGGAAGAATAGATTTCAGTAAAGTTTTAAAAACTGCCAAGGAAAACGGGGTAGAATATTACATTGTTGAACAAGAAAGATTTGACAAATCAACGCCGCTTTTGGATATAAAAACCGACGCAGAATTTATGAAAAACTTGAAGTTTGTATAAATAACGGAAAACTAAAGTCAAACAAAATCCAAAAAGTTTTAATAGAACTTTAGCTAAACGAATTGGATTTAAAGTTTTAAATTTAATTGCTTATAATTCGAAAATTCGTGCAAAAACATCTTTCGCTTTTTCTAAAAATATGACACTAAAATGAAAAAAATCTTTACCAACCTAACTTTCTGGGTGTTGACTGCCATTACTGCAGGGGCATTGTTAGGGCATTTTGCACCTGACAAAGCCGTAGAATTCAAATGGCTCGGCACAAGATTTATCGATATTGTAAAACTCTTTATCAATCCAATCATTTTCCTGACTATATCCTTGGGGATAAGTGGAATGGGAGACCTCAAAAAAGTTGGAAAGGTTGGTTTAAAAGCACTTATATATTTTGAAATTGTAACTACCTTCGCATTGTTGGTCGGTATCCTTGTAGCCAACATCATACAGCCAGGAGCGGGAGTAACAACAGGAAATTTGGATGGTGCCGATTTATCTGAGTACACCAAAAAGTCAGCGGAATTCAGTTGGTTAAAATTCCTAAAAGATAATCTGACCATTCAAGTTTTGATTTTCTCTATTGTATTTGGGGTAGTTTTGAGCAAACTGAAGCAAAAAGTTGTCATTACAACATTTTTGAACAAGATTTCCAAATATGTATTCAAAGCACTACATTGGGTTATGTTTTTTGCACCATTAGGTGCGTTTGGTGGTATGGCCTTCACAATAGGTAAATACGGCATAAGGACCTTATTTCCATTGGGTAAACTCATGCTGTCGGTATATGCCACCATGGCCATATTTGTGTTCGTAATTCTTTATTTCATCCTGAAATACTATAAAATAAGCATCTGGAAATTCTTGAAATATATCCGAGAAGAACTGCTTATCGTTTTAGGCACTTCATCGTCTGAGGCGGCGTTGCCATCTTTAATGGAAAAACTCGAAAGAATGGGTTGCTCAAAATCAGTTGTAGGTTTGGTCGTGCCTGCAGGTTACTCGTTTAATTTGGACGGCACCACCATTTATTTGTCCATGGCTACAATATTTCTCGCCCAGGTATTTGGCGTTCATCTTACATTTGAGCAAATTTTAACCATCATAGGCATTTTAATGATCACTTCCAAAGGAGCTGCTGGTGTTACAGGCAGCGGATTTGTCGTATTGGCATCCACGCTTTCGGCTGTGGAAGTTATACCAATCGAAGGCTTAGCTTTGTTACTAGGAGTTGACAGATTTATGTCAGAAGCAAGAGCAATTACAAATTTTATAGGCAATGGTGTGGCCACTATATGGATTTCTAGAAATGAGAATGAACTAGATATGAACAAACTTCATTACGCACTCAATCACTTAGAAGATACTGAAGATATATTAAAAGATAATTTTAGCTAATAACATGAAACGTTCACAGAAATTTCTCCTCTCACTTATCATTGTTGGAGGTATAGTATACTTTATTATTCAAACTACCATCAAAGCAGGTGTTTTTAATAGCATTTCGGATATAAGTGATTACCGACTAAGTACCCTTCCAAGCATGCCAGGTGTAGAAGACATTACGATTGACCAACAAAACAATGTGGCTTATTTGAGTGCTCATGATCGCAGAAATCCCAAAAGCACGGGTGCCATATTTGCTCTGAACTTGAATGATTCTACCAAAACATTAATCAATCTGACGGATCGTTTCAAGATCAGAGAATTTCGTCCGCACGGAATTTCACTATTAAGTATTCAAGACAAGAAATTCTTATTTGTTATTTCTCACAAAGACAACAAAAACGATATTCTAAAATTCCAGATTTTGGGAGATAGTCTAAGCTATTTGAGCAAGTATTCAAGCACAGACTTCGTGTCTCCAAACGACATTTTGGCTGTGGCTGAAAACCAGTTTTTTGTGACTAACGACCACAGTAACCGCTCCAAATGGAAAGTATTGTTCTCTGATTTTTTAAGAATCCCAACGGGTAATGTCGTTTTTTATGATGGAAAAATTTCGAAGATTGTCAGCGAAAAAATTACTTATCCTAACGGCATAGCACTTTCGGATGATGGTAGTAAAATTTACGTGGCTTCTACTTTAGAAAAAGCTATTCATGTTTTTGAACCTCAAACACAAACCAATTTGCTTAAATCGGTAGATTATATTTCAACAACCTATGCACCTGACAATATCGAAATAAACAAAAATGGAAATTTAATAGTTGGGTGCCATCCAAAGCTTTTTGCTTTTATGGCTCATAAAAAAGATGCTTTAAAAAAATCGCCATCAGCAGTAATAGAAATAATGAAAGATAATTTTAAAATACAAAAAACGCTTTATCTCAATGACGGCCAGCAAATTTCTGGCTCTAGCGTAGGGGCTCCTTTTTATTCAAAAAATGGCCAACAAAGTCTTTTAGTTGGGAGTGTATTTGAGCCGAAAATAATCTTATTAGAAAAAAACTAATCTAGAATAATATTTGGCAAAAACTATGAACTCCATTCATATCGAAATAAATATCAAAAGAAAACAAACTATCCATAATAATTATATCACAATACCAAATATTATTCTGCTCATTTCGACTTTTCGTCCTATATTTTTAACCAAAACATAGATGCATTTCGCCATTTGATGCTTAGTTTAGCACTCGAAAACTGAATTTATTTTTATATGAACAACGACAAAACGCTTAACGAAGAAGCTCTTGAATATCATGCCAAAGGCAGGCCTGGCAAAATAGAAGTAGTGCCTACAAAAGAATACGCCAACCAAAGAGATTTATCTTTGGCCTACTCTCCGGGGGTGGCAGAGCCATGTTTGGCCATACAAGCCAACCCTGAAGACGCATACAAATACACCGCTAAAGGCAACCTTGTGGCCGTAATCAGTAACGGAACAGCCGTTTTGGGTCTTGGTGATATCGGTGCCATGGCAGGAAAACCAGTGATGGAGGGGAAAGGGCTACTTTTCAAAATCTATGCAGACATAGACGTTTTTGATATCGAACTCAACACCAAGGATGTGGACGAATTCGTTCGTACTGTCAAAATAATGGAGCCTACTTTTGGAGGTGTCAATCTTGAGGACATTTCTGCTCCAGAATGTTTCGAAATAGAAGAAAGGCTCAAGAAAGAGTTGAATATACCTGTGATGCACGACGACCAGCATGGAACGGCCATTATTTCGTCTGCTTCTTTGCTCAATGCTTTAGAATTGGTTGAGAAAGACATTACGAAAGCCAAAATCATCATTAATGGTGCAGGAGCTTCGGCCATTTCTTGCACAAGACTTTATAATGCCTTAGGTGCAAAAAAAGAGAATATCTTTATGTTTGACTCCAAAGGACTTATACACCCAGACAGAACAAACTTGGACGGCAAAAAGATAGAATTTGCTAACAACAACATGCCTATCGAAACCACTTTAGCACAAGCCATCAATGGAGCCGATGTGTTTGTGGGACTTTCGAAGGGCAATGTTCTGTCTAAAGAAATGGTGAAAACCATGGCAAAAGATTGTATAGTTTTCGCTTTGGCCAACCCAACGCCAGAAATATCTTATGACGACGCCATGGATGCCCGTGAAGATATTATTGTAGCCACAGGCCGTTCGGACTATCCCAACCAAGTGAACAACGTTTTGGGTTTTCCGTACATTTTTAGGGGAGCCTTAGACGTAAGGGCCAGCGAAATAAACGAGGAGATGAAGTTGGCAGCCGTAAGAGCTTTGGCTGCTTTGGCTAAAAAACCCGTGCCGGATATTGTGAACATGGCCTACAGTGAAGCCAACTTGAGTTTTGGCAGAAACTACATCATTCCAAAGCCTGTAGACCCGCGATTGCTTACTTCAGTAGCCCCAGCGGTGGCCAAAGCCGCCATGGAAACCGGAGTTGCCAAATTTGCGATTACAGACTGGGATGCCTACGAAAACCAACTTTCTAAAAGACTTGGCTTGGACAATACCCTAACAAAGGCCATCATGACCAAAGCCAAAAAGAACCCGAAAAGAGTGGTATATGCCGACGCCGAAAACCTTACCGTACTCAAGGCCATTCAGCAGGTAATACAAGAAAAAATAGCCTACCCGATACTTTTGGGAAATAGAAAGCTGATAATGAGTATTTTAGAAGAAAATAGCATTTCTCTTCCAGAAGACATCGACATCATAGATCCTAAAGAAAGCAAAAACGAATCTGAGAAAACCAGATTGGCAGAATTTGCAGACTTGTTTTTTGATAAGCGAAAAAGAAAGGGGTTGACCAAACCTGACGCCATGAACTTTGTGACTCGCAGAAGTTACTATGCCTCACTGATGGTAGAAACGGGTTTGGCAGATACTATGATAGGCGGTCTTACAAGAAACTATCCAGATACCATTCGTCCGGCTCTTCAGATTATTGGGCCAGAAAAAGGCGTGAAGAAGATATCGAGTATGTATATTTTAATGACCAAAAAAGGGCCATTATTTTTGGCAGATGCTACCATCAATTTTGACCCAACCATAGACGAGTTGGTAGAAATTACGGAATTGGCCGCCAAAGAAGTAGAGAAATTCAATATCAAACCTAGAATTGCTTTGGTTACTTACTCCAATTTCGGTTCGGTACCAGAAGGCCCCGCTCCTATCAAGATGCGTAAAGCGGTAGAAATACTCAAGCAGAAACACCCTGGAATGGTAGTAGACGGAGAAATGCAAGCCCACTTGGCATTTGACACCGAGTTGCTAAAAGAAAATCATCCATTCTCAGACTTGGCAGACGGCCCAGCCAATACTTTGATATTCCCGAATCTTTCTTCGGCCAATATCGCCTACAACTTGCTGAAAGAAGTAGCAGGAATTGAGAAAATTGGCCCGCTATTGATGGGACTCAAAAAACCAGTTCAAGTATTACAATTAGGTGCCTCAGTGAGAGAAATCGTGAACCAAACGGCCATTTCGGTGGTAGATGCCGTGAAGAAATAATTTTTTTGTGATTTGTATTTTGAACGACAGTCTTCATTTGGGGGCTGTCATTTTTTTGCGATTGTGGTTATTAGCACATGGATTTTATGGATTTGACACGGATTAAGCTTGAAAATCTGTGATAAACAGCTTTCCCGTGGTATCCTTTTTTCAGCATGTCAAACCTATTTATCTCAATACACCCTTCAATGTTTAACAGTTGCATTTAGTTTTTATTGAAGGACCAATAAAATATAACCTTTGACCAAGTTATAATTTTCTGTATAATAAACAAACTCAAAGAGAATTTCAAATTAAAAGTCTGGTCCAGTACCACAAAAAACAAAAATATTAGAACCCTTGTTTTTTTTTCAAGAACTTTGTGACCCAAACGCATTGTTATGCATTTGCAATTCATCATTCCAAAAACATTTTGACAAACAAACGCAAAATATTCAACGACCCCATTTATGGCTTTATAACCATACCGTCTGATTTTATATTTGAGATTGTGCAACACCCTTATTTTCAGCGTCTCCGGAGAATAAAACAGTTGGGCATGGCGGAGTTGGTTTATCCCGGAGCCTTTCATTCACGTTTTCAGCATGCTTTAGGAGCTATGCATCTGATGAACGAAGCCCTGAATACGCTTCAATCTAAAGGCCTGATGATAATGGAAGTAGAGCGTGAAGCTGCTTTGGTGGCCATTTTGTTGCACGATATTGGTCATGGGCCATTTTCGCATGTTTTGGAATACGCCATTCTCAAAAATGTCAACCACGAAGCCATTTCAGAATTGCTCATGGAAGACCTCAATCGTCAGTTTGAAGGCAAACTCACTTTGGCCATTGAGATGTTTAAAGGTACTTATGACCGTAGTTTTTTCCATCAACTCATTTCTAGTCAGCTTGATATGGACAGGATGGATTACCTCAATCGTGACAGTTTTTACACGGGCGTGGCAGAAGGAAACATTGGGGCCGAACGTATAATAAAAATGCTCCATGTAGTTGATAACCAATTGGTAGTAGAAGAAAAAGGGCTTTTAAGTGTAGAAAACTTCTTGGTGGCACGTCGACTGATGTATTGGCAAGTTTATCTTCACAAAACCTCTGTTTGCTCCGAAACCATGGTCTTGAAAATATTTGAAAGGGTAAAAGACCTCTTGAAAGAAAACATTTTCGTAGACATACCAAAACACCTCCAAGTATTTTTTAACAGAAATATAAGCAGAGAAGATTTTGAGAACGACGGCTCGCTTTTACAACATTTTGTAAACCTCGACGATGTAGACATTTGGTATGCCCTCAAAACTTGGCAGCACCACAGTGACCCTGTTTTGGCAAATTTGAGTCAAAACATAACCCATCGAAATTTGTTCAAAATAAAACTAGAAGTTGGTCTAAAAACAGAAGGATTAGAGGTAAATGTTCTACAAACTTTTGAGGACAATAAGATACCGAAAAACCTCCAAAAGTACTTTTATAAAAAGGGGCAAATTAGCAACAGTGGCTATGCTTCACAAAACGACAATATAAAGATTCTAATGAAAAATGGGAATATATTGGATGTTTCTGAAGCTTCTGACTTACCGACCATCAAGGCTATGAGTAATATTGTCAAAAAAAATTATATTTGTTATGCCAATGACGTATATTTACCATCGTTTTAAAGGCCATTTACATCATCTCATTTATCATTAATGGAGTTTTCGATAACACAAATAGCTCATCTTTTAGGGGGTGAAGTAAAGGGAGACGGAGATACACTAATACATAATTTTGCCAAAATAGAAGAAGGAAAACCCGGCTGTATTTCTTTCTTGGCTAATCCAAAATACGAAAATTATATATATCAAACAGCCTCTAGTGCGGTTTTGGTCGCTAAAGATTTCGAACCTAAAGAGCCCATCCAAACCAATCTAATTTTAGTAGAAGACCCATATTTGGCCATCAGCACGCTAATGGCCGAATACAAAAAACTGTCTCAAAATTCAGCTGAGGGAATCGACTCCATGACTTCCATAGCCAAAGATGCCGTCATTGGTAAAAATATTTATATTGGCCCATTCAGTTTTGTGTCATCTGGTGCTTCTATTGGTGAAAATAGTCAAATTTTTCCCCAAGTATTTATAGGCAAAAACGTAAAAATTGGAAAGAATACCATTATTCATCCAGGTGTAAAAATATACCAAGATTGTGAGGTAGGTGATAATTGCGTTATTCATGCTGGAGCCGTAATCGGAGCCGATGGATTTGGATTTGTGCCAGATGCCAGCGGTGTCTATCAAGATGTTCCGCAACTGGGCAACGTGATCATAGAAAACAACGTAAGCATAGGAGCCAACGCTACCATAGATAGGGCTACCATGGGTTCTACAAAAATATGCAATGGCGTAAAAATCGACAATATGGTACAGATTGGCCATAATGTGGAGGTGGGAGAAAATACGGTAATTGCTGCTCAAACAGGTGTGGCGGGCTCCACAAAAATAGGAAAATCTTGTGTTATAGGAGGACAAGTGGGTTTTGCAGGACACCTAAAAATAGCCGACGGCACACAAATAGGTGCTCAAAGTGGCGTAGGAAAAAACATTACCGAACCCAAAGGAGCTTATTCAGGCAGGCCTCTTTTGCCTATAAAAGACCACTTGAAGCTTTTGGTCAATTTGAGGAGATTAAATGATAATTTGAAAAAATAAATATCGATATGAATTTAAAACAACACACCATTGCCGAATCAGTGAGTATTGCTGGTAAAGGACTACATACAGGTGAGTTAGTAAATGTTACGCTTAAACCAGCCGCCATCAATCACGGAATTGTTTTCCAACGTGTTGATTTAGAGAACAAACCCTTAGTTCCAGCTTTGGTAGACTACGTAGTAGATACCAGTAGAAGCACGGTTATAGAAAAAGATGGAGGACGTGTAGGCACCATAGAGCATTTAATGTCGGCTTTGGCGGGATCTCAAATAGATAATATTTTGATAGAAATAGATGGCCCAGAACTACCTATTTTGGATGGGTCCGCATTGCCTTTCCTCGAGCTCATTGAATTTGCGACTCCGACCGAGCAAAATGCTTTGAGAAATTATTTCTCTGTGCCAGAGGCAGTTCATTTCAAAAACGATGATAAAAGTATAGAATTGGCGGCATTGCCATTAGACGATTACCGTCTGACAGTAATGGTGGATTTTAACTCTCAAATACTTCATAGTCAGCATGCTCAATTGCACGAAATCAGCCTTTATAAAGAACAAATAGCCCCATGTAGAACATTCGTATTTGTTCACGAACTTGATTTCCTTGCTAAGCAAGGCCTTATAAAAGGAGGTGATTTAACCAATGCCGTTGTAATTTCTGAAACCGATTTGACAGATGGTAACATAAAAGACTTGTCTATTTTACTTAATAAAGAATTAGAAAGTGACGGAAGAGCTGGAATATTGAACGACGAAAAATTGAAGTTTAACAATGAACCAGCCAGACACAAACTACTGGATTTAATGGGAGATTTGGCTCTTATTGGCCGTCCATTGAAAGCCCACATTTTGGCCGCAAGGCCTGGTCATGCCTCTAATGTTGAGCTAGCTAAACTCATAAAAAAACAAATTGCAGCAAAAAGTAGTGCTGCCCCGTATTTCGATGCCAACGCAGAGCCCGTTTTAAACGTATTAGATATAGCGAAACTTTTACCCCACCGTTATCCGTTTCAGTTAGTAGACAAGATAATGTCATTGGATGGGACTACTGTGGTAGGAATAAAAAACATCACGATGAATGAGCCGCAGTTTACGGGTCATTTCCCTGATAACCCAGTGATGCCGGGTGTTTTGCAAGTTGAGGCCATAGCTCAAACAGGTGGCGTTTTGGTGCTTACTTCAACAGGTGAACCAGAAAAATACTGGCCTTATTTGGTAGGAATTGAAAATTGCAGGTTTTATAAAAATGTTTTGCCGGGCGATTCGTTAGTGATAAGATGCTCTCTTTTGGCACCCATCAGAATGGGAGTAGCCAAAATGCATGGAGAAGCTTGGGTCGGAAAAAACATGGTGTGTTCGGTGGACATGACCGCAAGATTAGTAAAGAAATCCAATTAATAATATATGAATCAGCCGTTGGCTTACGTACATTCAGACGCGAAAATTGCTCAAAACGTAGTGATAGAACCCTTTGCTGTAATCCATAAAGATGTGGAGATAGGCGAAGGTACTTGGATAGGCTCACATGTCATCATTATGGAGGGAGCAAGAATAGGCAAAAACTGTAAAATATTCCCTGGAGCAGTTATTTCTGCCGTTCCACAAGATTTAAAATTCAAAGGTGAAAACACCGTTACCATCATTGGTGACAATACCACTATAAGGGAATGCGTGACCGTGAACAGAGGAACTGCAGACAAACACCGCACTGAAATAGGTTCTAACTGTCTAATAATGGCTTATACGCACATAGCTCATGACTGCATAGTAGGCAACAACGTCATCTTGGCGAATGCCGTACAATTAGCTGGTCATATTACAGTGGGTGACTTCGCAAACATCGGTGGCATGTCAGCAGTACAACAGTTTGTAAAAATCGGCAACCATGCCTACATTGGAGGTTGCTCGCAAATAAGAAAAGACGTTCCTCCATTTATTAAAGCAGCCAGAGAGCCACTTTCTTACGCAGGCATTAACTCTGTGGGATTAAGAAGAAGAGGATACTCCGACGAAAAAATATCAGAGATTCAGAATATTTACAGATACATATACCTTCGAGGACTTAACAATTCCGATGCTATTGCCTTGGTAGAGTTGGAATTTCCGGCAACCGCTGAAAGAGACGAAATCTTAAATTTTGTAAGAACCTCAGAGCGAGGAATCATAAAGTCCGGAATTGCTAAAAACATCGACTAATTTTGTTGAAAATTTCCCTAGAAAATATTGGCAAGAAGTTTAAAAACGAATGGATATTTCGTAATCTGAGCTTTGAGTTTTCAAAAAACGAACCTATTGCCATCATTGGGCCAAATGGCTCAGGGAAATCAACACTGATGCAGGCCTTGGCCGGGGCTATTCCAATAAATGAAGGAAAAGTAACATACACCAACCAAGCAAAAGCGATTCCAGACGAAAACTGGCACGAGTTGTTGTCATTTTCAGCACCTTATCTCGAACTTATAGAAGAATTTACGCTAGCAGAGTCTGTAAACTTTCATGTCAAATTTAAGCCTTTTCAGGAAGGTTTAAGCACAGCTGAGTTTTTGCAGATAATAGAATTAGAAAAGCATAAAGACAAACCAGTAAAGAATTTCTCTTCGGGCATGCGTCAAAAACTGAAGCTTGGTTTGGCTTTCTATAGTCAAACCGAAATTCTGTTGCTAGACGAACCTACTTCCAACCTCGACCAAAACGGATTTGATTGGTACATCTCACAGGTAGAAAAAGCCATCGAAAACAAAATTGTAATCGTATCTTCAAACGAACCTAAAGAATATATTTTTTGCAAAAACCACCTAAATATCCTAAATTTCAAAAAATAATGGCATTCAGATGGCTCTTGCGAGACGCTTACTCTTATTTCTTGTGTTTTGGATTGTTATTCAATCTGTTGCCTCTGCGTATATTTTTATAAAAAACCAAGGTCAATGGCCTTCTGAGGTGCTTTATCGCACTTCTATTCCTTCGGGACAGCTTTGGATTACTCAAAAAGGCTTGGTCTATCAGCTCTACGAAGCCGAAAATTCTCCACACTTTTCATCGAATAGGCAAGCTAAGAAATCATTTTCTACCCAAAATATCAGTTTAGAATTTAAAAACACTTGCCATTCCTCTAAAAAAGAAAAGGCTGTGGCTCAGACTTTTAACTTTTTTATTGGTCAAAATAAAGATGAATGGAAGTCGAACGTGCCTGCCTTTGAAGAAATTTTACTTGAAAATGTTTTCGACGGTATTGATTTTAGGATGTATTCTGCGGATCAATCGCTTAAATATGAGTATATTGTGAAACCCGGAGCTGATGCCAGTCAAATCAAATTCAAATACCTTGGTGCCAATGAAACACTGATTCAAAAAAATGAATTGATTCTCAAAACCAACTTTGGTATTATCAAAGAATTCCAGCCTTTCACTTACCAAAGTACTAATAACCGGAAAAAACCTGTAAAGTCGAGTTTTAAAATAACCGATGATTATATTTCCTTTCAACTGGCGGAATACAACCATAATCAAGAACTTATTATAGACCCCGAACTGGTTTTTAGTACCTACTCAGGTTCATTGTCAGACAATTGGTCTCATACGGCCACTTATGATTCTAAAGGAAATACTTATGCCGCTGGTACTGTTTTCGGCGTAAATTTCCCAGTTTCCTTGAGTGCCTATCAACCAAAATCGGGAGGAACCACCACTCAAAACGATGTGGGCTACAGAACAGATATCGTGATTGTGAAATACTCAGAGGATGGCAAGGATATTCTTTACTCTACCTTTTTAGGTGGAAACGAATCTGAAGTTCCTCATAGCTTGATAGTTAATTCAAAAGACGAGCTGGTGCTTTTCGGAACAACCTCATCCACAACATTCCCAATGACAGATGCTTCGTTTGACCGCACCTTCAACGGTGGCACTTTGCTTAACGGCCCGCCCATCACCTCCAACATTGCTTTTTTTTCAGGAACAGATATTTTCGTAACTGTACTTTCTGAGAATGGGGATAGACTATTGGGTTCGACTTTCGTTGGCGGAACCGAAAACGACGGTATTCATGACTTTAGGGCATTAGAAATCCAAAATTATGGCGATGAATTCAGGGGTGAAGTGTATGTAGACAACGCCGACAATATCTACGTAGCCAGTGTGAGTACTTCGGCAAATTTTCCGGTTCATAACCCAACACAAACAAAAAAGTCTGCTTACGACGCAGTAGTTTTCAAACTCAACAAATACTGTAACTATCTACTATACAGCACCTTTATTGGTGGAAACAACTATGATGCAGCTTACGGAATTAGGGTAGACAAAGCGAGCAACATATATGTATGCGGCGTAACGCTCAGTAAAGATTTCCCTATGGTGGGTCAAGGTTTTAGAAAATCCTTTGGTGGTGACTCAGAGGGCTTTATTATAAAGATAGAGAATCAAAGACTGACGGCATCGACTTTCATCGGCACGTCTAAAGGTGACCTAGCACAGCTCATTGACCTAGATTTAGATGGGAATGTTTATACTTTAGGCTCAACTCTAGGCGAATATCCAGTGACCAGTGGGGTTTATCAGAATGCAAAGAGTGGGCAGTTTGTGCAAGTATTGTCAAACAATTTAACAGCTTCTAGATTTTCATCCATATTCGGCACTGGACGTTCCTTCGGAACTGTCGACCTAGTACCAACGGCGTTCATGGTTAATGATTGCGGTAATATATATGTATCTGGTTGGGGCGGTCGAGTAAACTCTGAGAACGGCTATAATAAAAACAGTACCACCAAAGGGCTTCCTATCACAGAAAATGCCTTCAAAAAAACGACCTCAGGAAGTAATTACTATTTTGCCATTTTTGAAAAAGGCTTTAAATCACTGCTTTATGCCACTTATTTTGGGTCCACTCCTCCAACCAATGCAGACGAAGAGCGTGGTGACCATTTAGATGGCGGAACCTGTCGTTTTGACAAAAATGGTACAATCTATCACTCGGCATGCGTGTGCAAGGCATTTGGTTTTGTAGAATTTCCATTGAAAAATGCGGCCGAGCCTAACCATAGAAATGGCAATTGCAACATGGCGGCATTTAAGTTTAATTTGGATGCTCTGAACGCAAAATTTGACTTAAAAGATGGCTCCATGTTGAATCCAGGAGAAATATGTGCACCAACGAAAATAGACTTCGACAATAATTCAATTGGCGGAGAAACCTTTGAATGGTATGTCAATAATTCAAAAATATCAACAGGAGAAAATATCAACTACACTTTCACGGATTCTGGTCAATATAAAATAAAACTAGTGGCCTATAATAAAGTAACCTGCAAAGCTGTAGATTCTACTTTCAGAACCTTAAAAGTAAAGTCTTTTAATCATCACGTTTCTAACGACACCACTATTTGTCCTGGTGCACAGGTTTTTATGAATGCCTCTGGCGGAAAAACATACAAATGGTCTCCAAGTCAATTTTTCCCAAACTCCACAAAGGATAGTGTAACTACTAAAGTTCAAAACACCCAAATTTTCACTGTTGAAATCTCAAACCAAGAGTGCAGCATCAAAAAAGAGATAAAAGTAAGTGTCGAAAATACCAAAACAGACTTCGGAGCTACAAATAATGCTACTGTTTGCAAAGGAAATGCCATTGGTCTAAATGCCTCAGGATTGGCAGAAAGATTTGTATGGTCTGGCGAAGGGATTTCTGACTCAACCAAGGCCAGCATTAGCATAAAACCCAACAAAACAAGCACTTATACTGTAAAAGCATTCTATTCTGACGGCTGCAATCCGCAAAAAACGGTAACAGTTACAGTGGATGAAAGTGTAAAACTCGATTTTGACTTTGAATATAAATTTGCTTGCTATAAGCCTTCTGAGATAGTTTTCAATAATAAAAGCACAGGTGCTACGAGTTATATTTGGAAAGTTGGCGAAAGTCCTGAAACATCAGACATTTCTAATTTTTCAGTAAGAACAAACCTGAATACTACCCTGACTTTAAAAGGTTTAAGCAATGCGGGCTGTGCTTTTGAAACAACCAGAAACCTTGATCTAAAAACTTATGACGGAATAATTCCGAACGTAATTACACCCAACAATGACAAAAAAAATGATACTTTTGTAGTTGGATATCCCCCAAGTGCTTTACAGATTTTTAACACTTGGGGAAAAAAAATATTCGAAGATTTCAACTATCAAAACGACTGGGGAAATAAAACCAATGCTGGAACGTATTATTATTTAATAACAATACCCAACGGCCAAGTCTGTAAAGGATGGCTCGAGGTTCTAAATTAATCAACAAAAAATGAAAAACTTATTAATCACAATTCTATTCTTGAGTTTAACGAGCATCGCTTTTGGACAAAAATACGATGCTTTTGGAAAGAAAATTAAACCGAGCGGCTCATCAGAAGCAACGGCATTGAAAGGTAAAACCGAGTTTGATGCAAAAGCCGTAAAAATTGAGGGAGAAGTAGAGTCAGTATGCCAAGCTGCCGGCTGTTGGATGAAAATTAAAACGGCCGATGGTCAAACTATGAGAGTTACTTTTAAGGATTATGGTTTTTTTGTACCCAAAGACATTGCAGGCAAAAAAGTAATATTTGAGGGAATTCCTTCCGTAAAAACCACCAGTGTGGCCGAACTTCAACACTATGCAGAAGATGCAGGCAAGTCGAAAGAAGAAATTGCGAAAATCACATCACCTAAAACCGAGTTGACTTTTATTGCTGATGGTGTTTTGGTACCAAAAAATTAAGTTAATTAAGAATTCAAATAACCCATTCAGTGAACACTGAGTGGGTTATTTTTTTGCTTTAGCCCTAAAATAAACAATACTTGTGTAGATTTGTTAAAGATTCAAACCTTCCATAAAAAACCTTAAATGAAAAAACAATACGCTTTGCTTAATTTGGCAGTTGCACTGTTCATTGCCTTTTCCTCTTTTTCGCAAAATACCGAATTTATCTATGGCGATGCCTTACCCGATTCACCTCTTTTATCTGCTCGCGGTGATTATAAAGTTGGAGTAAAAACAATCGAGTTCACAAATACAAATCAATTGGACATCCTTAAATCCAAAGGAACAGAATCGGCATTTTACGATAGAAAATTGAAAGTAGAGGTTTGGTATCCTGCAAATTTAGGCTCTGAAGAAAAAGAATTAGTCTTTTATGACGAGGTAATGGGTTCTTCGAACGATCCAAAGAGGCCCTTGATTCCGTTTACCTTTCAAGGAAGAGCTTTGAGAGATGCCAAACCTGTAATTTCAGATGGAAAATTTCCGTTAGTAATTGTCTCTCATGGGTATTTGGGTTCAAGGTTACTTTTGACTTATTTAACCGAAAACTTGGCCTCAAAAGGCTATATAGTTGCGGCAATTGATCATGCTGAATCTACTTTTAGAGATGCTGCAGGTTTTCCGAGTACCTTATTGAATCGCTCAAAAGATGTACTTTTTGTATTAAACCAAATGGCAGAATTTGGCAAAAAGAAAGATTTCCTATCAGGAATACTTGATGCAGACAATACAGCTTTAATAGGCTATTCTATGGGTGGATACGGCGTTTTGAATGCTGCAGGGGCAGGATACAGCGACAATTCTCTAAAACTATTCGGTGCTTTGACGGGCGGAAGTACAGCCTTAGTGACAAGATTGGGCTCAAATGAAGAATACAAAGCAAGTCTAGATTCTAGAATAAAAGCAGTGGTTGCATTTGCTCCTTGGGGAATGGAACGTGGTGTTTGGGATGCTGAAAGTTTAAAAGGACTAAAAATCCCAACTTTCTTTTTTGCTGGAAGTCAGGACGATATTTCTGGATATGAAAAAGGCATTAAAGCCATTTATAATGGTGCTGTAAATACTGACAGATATATGCTTACCTACATGAATGCCCGTCACAATGTTGCTCCAAATCCACCGCCAGCGGAGTCACTTAAACCGGGTTTACACATAGATGAATATTACAGATATGCGGAGCCTTCTTGGAACGAAAAACGCATCAACAACATCAATCAACACTTCGTTACAGCGTTTTTGGGCATTCATTTGAAGCAAAAAGATTTCGGTAAATATTTGAATTTACCTCAGGATTCTAACACAAAAACTTGGGAAGGTTTTAAACCTCGTTCGTCAGTTGGCTTGGAACTTTTGCATGCTATGCCTGAAGGTAAATGAGTTCCATTTTTATGGCACGCTGATGACACTGATTCCTTCGAAAACGTTGATTTACACGGATTTCTTTTCGGGAATCCGTGTTTTTTTATACCTTCTCCAACTCCCCTAACCTATCTTTCAACTGGTTCATCTCATCTCTGAATCTGGCTGCTTGAAGGAAATCAAGCTCTGAGGCTGCTTTTTCCATTTTGGTTTTCGCTTCTTTGAGAAGAATTTCCAACTGGGGTTTGCCCATGTAAGCCATAATTGGATCTGCCGCCAAATTAATTCTTTCAGGCTCCACATAATAGCCTTTGGTGGAAGGCTTGAAATCAGCAATAGAAGTTTGCTCCATAATGGCCTCCTTGCTTTTCAGAATGGTTGTTGGCGTGATTCCGTTGGCTTCATTGTATTCTATTTGTATAATTCTACGCCTATTGGTTTCATCTATAGCCTTTTGCATAGAACCAGTCATACGATCGGCGTACATAATCACTTTGCCGTTGGAGTTCCTTGCGGCCCTACCAATAGTTTGAATCAATGAACGAATATCTCTCAAAAAACCTTCTTTATCTGCATCCATAATGGCTACCAAAGACACCTCGGGCAAATCTAAACCTTCTCTCAAAAGGTTTACACCCACCAAAACATCGATAACGCCGAGACGCAATTCTCGCAAAATCTCCACCCGTTCCATGGTCTTGATTTCGGAGTGAATGTAGCGTCCTTTTATACCAACTCTTTCTAAATATTTGCTCAATTCTTCTGCCATGCGTTTGGTCAGGGTTGTCACCAACACACGCTCGTCTTTTTTTATTCTGCCGTTTATCTCATCCAAAAGGTCGTCTATTTGGTTCAAACTTGGCCTAACATCAATCTCAGGATCTAAAAGTCCTGTGGGTCGAATGATTTGCTCTACCACTACCCCACCAGCCATATTCAGCTCATAGTCTGAAGGTGTGGCACTTACAAAAATAGTTTGAGGTGTAAGGCTTTCGAATTCCTGAAAAGTCAGTGGGCGGTTATCCATAGCCGAAGGCAGTCTGAAACCATATTCCACCAAAGCCGTTTTTCTTGACCTATCTCCACCATACATAGCTCTGATTTGCGGCATACTTACGTGGCTTTCGTCCACCACCAAAAGAAAATCCTCAGGGAAATAATCCAAAAGACAAAAGGGTCTTTCACCAGCTTTACGTTTGTCGAAATACCTCGAGTAATTTTCTATACCGCTGCAATAGCCCAATTCCCGCATCATTTCCAAATCAAACTCCGTCCGTTCTTGTATTCTTTGAGCTTCCAAAACTCTGCCCTCGCTCTCAAAATACTTGATTTGAGCCACCATATCGTCCTGAATGAGCTTTATGGATTCTTGCATGACTTCTTTTCCTGTCACAAATAAATTTGCCGGAGGAATAACAATTTTGGGCTCAGACCTTATTTTCTTTCCCGAGTTAGCATCTATCATCTGAATTTCCTCGATGTCATCCCCAAAAAATATAATCCTAAAGGCAAAATCGGCATAACCAGGGTACACATCCACTGTGTCACCCTTTACCCTAAATGTGCCTCTATTGAACTCTACTTCGGTTCTTGAATAGAGAATTTCTACCAATTTATACAAAAACTTGTTGCGACTAATTACATCACCAACAGCGACTTTTATAATACTTTGCTTGAACTCGTTGGGATTTCCAGCACCATAAATACATGATACAGAGGCTATAACCACAATATCTCTCCTACCCGACATCAATGAAGAAACCGTTGACAATCGTAGCCTGTCAATTTCCTGATTGATCATCAGGTCTTTTTCTATATAGGTATTTGTGGAAGCTATAAATGCCTCAGGCTGGTAATAATCGTAGTAAGAAATAAAATACTCGACGGCATTTTCTGGAAAAAACTGCTTGAATTCACCATAAAGCTGAGCCGCAAGGGTTTTGTTATGACTCAAAATCAAAATCGGCCGGTCGATTTGCTGAATCACGTTGGCAATCGTAAAAGTCTTGCCGCTACCAGTTACCCCCAAAAGTACGTTTGATCTTTCGCCCGATTCAATGGCTTTGACTAATTGTTCAATGGCTTGGGGCTGGTCCCCAGTGGGTTTAAAATCAGATATCAGCGAAAAACTCATAGTTCAGAAAATTATTATCAAATATACTTCAATATGGTTTAAACAAAAAATTAGCCTCAAAACGCTAAGAAAATTGGTTTTTTTTTGACCCACAGTTAAGTTTCTAATAAAATGAGAAACATCATAACTATTCCAACGTTTTTAGAATAAATTTGGTCTTTATTAAAAACTACAACGATATGAAAAATTTAATACTCGCAATTTTTACATTAGCAACTATAACAGCAAGGGCTCAACAAACTCAAGAAAAAACTTTGAAAATCTTCAAATTTCAGCCTTTCAGCCTCATAACTGGTTCTATGAATTTTGGAGAAGAGATATTTAATAAATCAAAAACTAGAAGCACAGTAATTGGCTTAGGCATCAGGTATATAAATAGAGAAGATGATATTTACGACAATTACGGATCTGTTTCTTCATACAAACAAAACTCTAAGTGGCAAGGAGCCACTGCTAGCATTGAAAGAAGGTTTTACGTTCCTGGATTTTTCTCTGGTGATAAATACAGCTTTATCAACGACAAATCTAAATTCGGCGTATACCTTTCCCCAGGCCTAAAAGTAGAGTACAATGTAAACGACTATGATAAAGGGAGCTTTTATTACCTCACAGATTCTACGAAACCCAACAACATCACCAGCAAATTTTACCAAAACTCAGGCAGAGTCGCCTACCTTGGTGTCATGCCCAATATGAACATTGGTTTGCAGTTTACAATATTCCAGAATCTCTATATTGATACTTATATTGGTGGCGGAATCAGATTTATTTCGCAAAAAAAATCAAAAGAGTTAAAGGACATTATCCCTCCAAATGTTAACTCATTCGGGTATTATGGAGCAAACGACAATAGTGCCTTAACTACTTTTGTAATTAAAGAGGGCGTTCAGCCCAACTTTGGCTTCTCTTTAGGTTTGAATTTCTAGAAAATTGATTGCCAATAAATATCTTTTTCCCTAAATTGCTCTTAGATACCCTAAAGTTAGAATGTTAAAAAATCTGAGAAGATTTTCAACCTATTTACATGCTTCAGCCAGTTTAAAGATGATTCTGCTGGCTTTTTTTTCACAAGTGATTTTTGCGGTTTTTATAATTCCAAAAATGGAAACGCTTATCAATCCACTTCAAAATCAGGTACTTTTGGAGTTGAGGTTTGGTTATACATCAAATCAGTTTTATGACCTGATGACTTCGATTGGAGGTATAGGTATAACATACTATAAAGTCTATGTCCTATTTATCGATATCCTCTACCCTATCATCTATTGTATTTCCTACAGTTTATTGCTCAGTTTATTTTTCAGAAACTCTTTTTCGAGGAATCACTATTTTCAATTGTTCAATGTATTTCCTTTTCTGATTGGCTTTGCTGATGTTTTCGAAAATATTTCGATAGGGTATTTATTGTTTGCTTTTCCAGCCCAAAACCTATTTATGGTAAAGTTAGCATCATCCTTTAGCCTGCTAAAATGGGGATTTACGATGTATAATATTTTGCTCATGCTTACGGGTTTGTTTGCTTGGGGTTTTAGAACACTATTAAAAGCCAGAAAATAAGTTATCGAAGTGCAAACTTTTTACCTGGACTTTGTTTTACCAAATCAGCAAATTCAAGATTTAATAAAATAGAAGCCAGTTTATTGAGGTGAATCTGTGAATGCCAACTTAAATCATCAATCAGCATTTCGCCGTTTTGAATTAACAAGCTAAGCACTTTACTTTCCTCCTGAGTATATTTTGAAAGGTCAAACGCCTTTTCAGTTTTCTTGGTTTGAGTATTTTCAGCATCCCATTTCATCCATTCTACAAAATCTTGCATATTGGTATATATCTGAGCTTTATTGTTCGAAACTAGATAATTTGGACCCTCAGAATATTTTTGAAAAATACCTCCGGGTATCGCGAATACCTCCTTATTATAATTATTTGCATATTCGGCTGTAACCATAGAGCCACCCTTTCTGGCAGATTCTACCACTATTGTAGCATCAGCCAAAGCAGCAATAATTCTGTTTCTGGCTACAAAAAAGGAAGGTTTTGTGAGCGTACCAAACGGTTGTTCTGAAATAAGCAATCCAGTTTCTTCAATCTCAAGTGCAACTTTTTTATGAGCACTCGGATAAACAGTCTCCAAACTATTGGCCAAAACAGCCACAGTTGACAATCCATTTTTCAGGGCAGCTTTGTGTGCAGCAATATCTATTCCATAAGCCAAACCGCTCACTATCTGCACATTATGCTCTTTCAAAGAACTTACTATTTCTTCTGTAGATTTTTTGCCATAATCCGAGGCCTCCCTTGTACCTACAATGGCCAATGATTTCGGGAAATCCAAATTGCCCTTTCCCTTAAAAAACAAAATAGGTGGGGCTTCGAAAATCCCCTTGAGTTTTTTTGGATATTCGTCTTGTTTGTAGCTTACTATTCTTATATTATTTTTTACACTGTGCTCAACTATCTTTTCGGCTTCTATAAAAGCTTCATGATTTTCTTTGATTTTAGAAAGCGTAAACTTACCCATATTGGGTACTTTCATGAGTTTTGCTGGTGGCATTTCGAAAACTTCCTTGGCACTTCCAAAGGTGTTAAGCAATTGCTTAAACATCACTCCGCCAATTCCTTCCGTTTTACTTAGGGCAATTTCATACACCAAGTCTTCTTGCATAGATTTATTGTTCTAATCCTACTTTTAAATATTCTAAGGTTTTTTTTATTTCCTTCAGTCTGTTTATCACTTCGTCGTTTACAGTCTCTTTTGCTACTTTTAGTTTCAGTTTTTCTTTTGCACCTTCTATTGTAAATCCCTCTTTATGAATCAGATCTACAATTTTCTGAAGCTTTTCGATGTCAGTGTGTGAATATTTTCGATTCTTCCCAACTTTCAAAATATTAATCCTAAAAGTACGGACATAAAAATCAACGCTCGTAATTGGAATCTCCAATTGTTGTGCTACTTCTTCCGTACTAAAAAATATTTTCATTTGACGCTAACCGATTTCTTCTCCAAATCTACAATTATTTGTTGGAGTTCTGCAAATTTAGTAGGGTCAGATTCGAAATCATTGGCCGATAATGCTACATTTTTTAGCTTTGTCACTTGAGATAAAACTCCAGCTCCTGACTTTATTCTGTTGTTTGAAATATCTAAATAAGTGAGTTTCATTGCAAAATTCAAATGCTTTGGTACAGTTTCTAATAGATTAAAACCAATATCAAGATATTCCAAATTTGGAGGAAAACTGTCAAAAATACTGAGTTTATTGTGATGGGCATAAATTGTTTTTAAACTGATTAATTGGCTCATATTATGTGGAATACCCCATAAATTATTATTAGAAATGGCAAGAGTTTCAAGTTTCTTTAGCTTCGTAAAACCATCTGGGAGTGATTTTAAATTATTATGGTACAAATCCAAAACTTGGAGGTTTTTCAGTTTACCAATGTTTTCAGATAAACGGAATATTTGATTATTGTATAAATTCAAAAATTCCAATTTCCCAAATCTTCTAAATCTTACATTGTTAGTTTGTTTTATAAAATTATTCGCAAGATGTAGCTCCTTTAGCCTTCTGTTCTTTTGAATTTTCTTAGGGAAGGCCGTAAAATAATTATCACTGAGATTAATAACTTGTATTTTCTTATTCCTCTTTATCGTTAATGTTCTTTCACTTAATAAATTATCTGTAAGTATAATTCGCCTTAGGTTTGGTAATTTTTTGGCGTTTATTTTTAAAGCCTCAAATTCGTTTTTACTAAGATTCAACTCTACTAAATCTTTAAATTTATAAATTTCATGTGGTAGACTTTTAAGACCTAAATTCTCCAATTTTAGTTCTTTGGTAGAAATATCCTTAGTAGCTAGAATATTTTTAATTGCAACCTCTGAACCTTTAGTTTTTGTTATAAACGGATTTACTTTAAAGTTGCCGTTTATTTCGTATCTCAAAACTGGATTATAATGAAACTGACAATTTTTCAGAGCCTCTTTAAATATTTGCTTGAAATTATCAATTTGAAAATGTTCATCAACTACCTGGTATTCAAAAGCATAAGTACCACCAAATTCAAATTTTTTTTGATTATAGGCTCCGAACCAGAACTTCAAACTATCTGGCTTGTTTTCTTTATTCATGAAAACTTTGAAGCCTATTAGCAAATCATCATTCTCAATTTTTTCTAATTTTTGATCTTTTTTGATTCCAATTTGAACAATCCTCTGAAGCAAAAAATTGTTTGTCCTAAGACCAGAAAGCATTTGATTATCTATATCAATATTTAACCTTTGCTTTGTCATCAAATCATACTCTGTCTGACTTTCCACAAAAATGATTCTCTGAGAAAAAACTGGAAACGTAAAAAAGGAAAGGGCAATGCAGGCAAGTAGTGTTTTCATTGTGATTTTTGTTTAGAATATAAACTTAAAACTAAATAATTAGTTTTAAAAGAATATTCAATATTTTATTCCTTAAATGACCAAAAAAGTCTAATTTTGCACCTCTTTTATTGGAAATAAATATACTTTTTATATGACTTCGCATCAGATCAGGAAAGCATTCTTAGATTTTTTTATTTCAAAAGGCCACTTAATTGTCCCTTCTGCCCCATTGGTGGCTAAAAACGACCCCACTTTGATGTTTAACAACTCAGGGATGGCTCAGTTTAAGGACTTTTTCTTGGGCAATGGCACTCCGCCAAAATCTAGAATAGCCGATACCCAAAAATGCTTGCGAGTAAGCGGAAAACACAATGACTTGGAAGAAGTGGGTTTTGACACCTACCACCACACTATGTTTGAGATGTTGGGCAATTGGTCTTTTGGCGATTATTTCAAAAAAGAAGCATTGACTTGGTCGTGGGAATTGTTGACAGAAGTGTATAAACTACCCAAAGACAGAATCTATGTGTCTGTTTTTCAAGGAGATGAAAAAGACGGCGTGCCTTTTGACCAAGAAGCATTTGATATTTGGAAAGAAATTATTGGAGATGAAAGCAGAATAATTCTAGGCAACAAAAAAGATAATTTCTGGGAAATGGGAGACATCGGCCCGTGCGGTCCTTGCTCTGAAATCCACATAGATTTACGAGACCAGGAAGAAATTGACATCATTGGTGGTAAAGAATTGGTGAACAACGATCACCCGCAAGTGGTGGAAATATGGAATAACGTATTCATGCAGTTTGAGCGTAAAGC
Source organism: Lacihabitans sp. CCS-44 (assembly GCF_024343735.1). Taxonomy (GTDB): domain Bacteria; phylum Bacteroidota; class Bacteroidia; order Cytophagales; family Spirosomataceae; genus Leadbetterella. The sequence continues at coordinate 5,445 of NZ_RJUE01000004.1, read as the reverse complement.
AGACGGCTCGCTGCTGACTTTACCAGCCAAACATGTGGATACCGGAATGGGATTTGAGCGTCTTTGCATGGCCATTCAAGGTAAAAAATCAAATTACGACACTGATATTTTCCAAAATACAATATCTGTTATTGAGGAACTTTCAGGCAAAAAATATGGTGTAAATGGCACTTTACGCTCTGATAACTACGTAGATGTGGCCATGCGAGTAATCTCAGATCACTTGAGAGCGGTGAGTTTTGCCATTGCAGACGGCCAATTGCCTTCCAACGCCAAAGCTGGCTATGTAATTCGCCGAATTTTGAGAAGAGCGGTTCGTTATGGTTACTCCTATTTAGATTTCAGAGAACCTTTCATTTGTAAATTGGTACCTGTTTTGGCTACGCAATTCGAGTTTGTATTCCCGGAATTGCACGCTCAGGTAGATTTTGTAACCAAAGTGGTAGAGGAAGAAGAAAAAACTTTCTTGAGAACTTTGGAATTGGGACTGAAAAGATTAGACCACATTTTTGCAGATTCAAAAACCATCGAATCCAAAACATTAGACGGAAATACAGTTTTCGAACTTTCAGATACTTTTGGCTTTCCTGTAGATTTAACTGCACTTATTGCCCGGGAGAAAGGATTCTCGATAGACGAAGAAGGTTTCAAAAGTGCGTTGGCTGAGCAAAAAGCCAGAAGCCGCAAAGATGCAACAAAAGAGGCTGCTGATTGGATAGAACTTGGTGACGTGGATGGAGTGGAATTTTTGGGTTATGATTTTGAAGAATCACCAGCTCAATTGATGAAATACCGTTCTGTTAAAACTAAAGCTGGTGACGAATTGCATATCGTATTAGACCAAACACCATTTTATGCTGAAATGGGTGGTCAAGTCGGTGATATTGGTACTATTTCATTTGAATTGAATGGTCAAAACCACACTTTGCAGGTGATTGACACAAAAAAAGAGAATGATCTTTTTGTTCATATTACAAAAAATAGCAAAATAGTGGATGTATTGGAACAAACCCAAACTCCTATTAATGTTTTTGCCAAAATAGATGCTGAAAGAAGGAAAGATATAGAGAAAAACCATACTGCTACGCACTTGATGCTTTCTGCTATGCGTAAGGTGTTGGGTAGCCATGTGGTACAGAGAGGTTCGTACCAAAACGATGAAGTTACCCGTTTCGACTTCTCGCATTTCTCTAAAGTGACCAACGAGGAATTACTTCAAATAGAAGACATCGTAAATGAGAAAATCAGAGAAAATATAGCTTTGGATGAAAAACGCAATGTGCCGATAGCCGAAGCGATGAATTTTGGAGCTACAGCTACTTTTGGTGAAAAATATGGCGATTTCGTACGTGTTATTACTTTTGACCCTAATTTCTCTGTTGAACTTTGTGGTGGTACGCACGTGCCAGCCACTGGCGAAATCGGTCTTTTCAAATTCACTTCTGAGGGGTCTGTTTCTGCTGGTGTACGGCGTGTAGAAGCTATCACAGGCAAGAAAGCCTTGGAAATGATGCGATCACAAGGCGAAACCTTGGAACAAATAAAAGGCCTACTCAAGGGTGCTGTTGATTTACCAAAAGCCATTGAAACTTTGATAGAGGAAAAGAACCAATTGCAAAGGAAAATTGAAAGTCTTGAAAACGAAAAACTTCAAATAATAAAAACAGAGCTTTTGGCTAAGATCCAAAAGAGCGGTAATCTTATGTTTATTGCTGAAAAAGTTGAAGTACCATCTGCTGACAGCCTAAGACAATTGGCCTACGACCTCAAAAAACACATGGAAAATGCAGTGGTGATTTTAGGAACGGTAATAAACCAAAAGCCAAGTTTGGCAGTTATGATAGATGAAACTTTGGTATCAGAAAAAGGTCTAAACGCCGGAAATACCGTTCGTGAAGCGGCCAAAGCCATGAAAGGCGGTGGTGGTGGACAACCACACTTTGCCACAGCAGGCGGTAGTGATGCAGAAGGATTAACAAATGCAATAAACAAAGCAAAAGAGTTGATTTTTGGGTAAATGACAATCGTAAGAAAAATTACTAAATGTTTCATTATATCGCCCAACACTGTTTGAACACAATCAAAATTCTCTACAGTGACGTCTCTCTTATTAAAGCACTGACTAAGAGAATTTTGATTGTGTGAGTTTGCTGGGTGCAGTTTTTTTTGTTTCGTTTTTTTTCGAAAAAAAATGAAAGCCCAGGCGGCAGCCGACACAAAGTATATTTTCAAGTTATTTCGATAAAGAAAATAGGACATACAATTTGAATGTTTTTTCTTTGCAAGCCTGATTTTACTTACTATTTTTAGGAGCGATTTTATTTTACAACCTTATAATTTTATTAAATTGAAAAGAAGAGACGCATTACAAAGGGTTGCCCTCATGATGGGAGGAGTGGTTTCTGCACCCACAATGATTGCAATTTTAAATGGCTGCAAAGCTTCAGGAGATGCAGCATCAGGAGCTGCATTTAGTCTAACCAAAGACTTACAAGCTTTGGTTTCAGAAATAGCCGAGGTGATTATTCCCAAAACAGACACGCCAGGAGCAAAAGATGCTGGTGTGGGTCCATTTATAGAGATGATGTTGAAAGACTGTTACACCGAGGCTCAACAACAACACTTTATCAAAGGATTGGAAGACGTTGAAATAGAATCGAAAAAACTAGGCTCAGGTTTTGTGGCATTGGCTGCTGACAAGAAGATTCAAGTTATAGCTGCCATGCGAGACAAAGCCAAAGCAGAAAGTGAAAGTGCTGAAAAACAAGCCAAACAAGTAGACACAGAGTCTGGTTTGACCAAAGAAAATACAAGTAAAAAAGTAGAGCCGCCAGTTCCATTCTTCAATCTGATGAAAGAATTAACGGTGTTCGGGTTCTTCACTTCGGAGCCTGGCTCAACCCAAACATTGGATTTTGTGCCAATTCCTGGCAGATACGATGGCTGTGTAAAGTTACAACCAGGCCAAAAAGCTTATGCTATTTAATTATTAATCAACCTATTATAAATAAAAAATGAATTTACAAGGTAAAGGAAAAGAGTCTGTAACCTACGATGCTATAGTGGTTGGTACAGGTATTTCAGGAGGTTGGGCTGCCAAAGAACTTACAGAAAAAGGGCTTAAAGTATTGATGATAGATAGAGGTAGAGATGTAAAGCATGTTACTGATTACCCTACTGCCATGAAGGAGTCGTGGGAATTTGACCACAGAGGTCGCCCAGACAATCAAGTAAAAAAAGACTATTGGGCTGGAGTAAGAACGGGTTATACAGCCAATGAAGAGCACAGACATTTTTTTGAGAAAGATATAGACAATCCGTATGAAGAAACCCGTAGATTCGATTGGATTAGAGGATATCATACAGGAGGACGTTCGTTGCTATGGGGTCGCCAAAGTTACAGATGGAACGAAAGAGATTTTACAGCCAATCTGGAAGAAGGCGTAGGTATTGACTGGCCCATTCGCTACAAAGATCTCGCACCATGGTATGAATATGTGGAGAAATTTGCAGGTATCAGTGGCTCAAAAGAAGGCTTGGATGTATTGCCAGACAGCCATTTTCAGCCAGCTATGGAACTTAACTGCGTTGAGCGTGAAGTAAAAAAAGGTGTCGAAAGCAAATTTGCTGGTCGTCATATCATAGTGGGTCGTGTGGCACATTTGACTGCTCCTACTGAGGAACAAACCGCTCTTGGTCGTGGTAAATGCCAGTTTAGAAACCGTTGTATGAGAGGCTGTCCTTATGGAGCATATTTCAGTAGCCAGTCTGCTACTATACCAGCAGCAGTAAAAACCAATAACCTTACTTTGGTAAACGACAAAATTGTTTACTCTGTAATTTTTGACGACGAAAAAGGCAAAGCAACTGGCGTAAAAGCTATTGATCAAAATACCAAAGAAGAAGTTGAATACTTCGCAAAAATAATATTCTTAAATGCATCAGCTGTAAATTCGGCCTGGATTATGATGCAGTCAAAATCAAAAACCCACCCGAACGGACTTGGAAATGCATCTGACCAATTGGGAAGAAATGTAATGGATCACCATTTGGGCGTTGGAGCTTCAGGTACTTGGGAAGGATTTGACGATATGTATTATTATGGAAGAAGGCCCAACGGCATCTATATTCCACGTTTTACAAACTGGGGTAACGACAAGCGTGATTTCTTGAGAGGTTTTGGCTATCAAGGCGGAGCTTCAAGAGGAAGAGCAGAAGATGAGCAGGGTTTTGGAGCAGGTTTTAAAAATGCACAAACCAAACCAGGCCCATGGAATATAAACATACAAGGCTTTGGAGAAACCTTGCCTGACGCTACCAACAAATTTACGCTTACCGACAAAAAAGACAAATGGGGTTTACCTATTATCAATTTTGATGCGGCTTGGGGTAAAAATGAATGGAAAATGAGAGAGGCCATGGAAAAAGAAGCCAAAGATATGCTTGAGGCTGCTGGCGTGAAAAACGTGACGACTTATCACGACAAAGAAAAAGCTCCAGGTATTGGTATTCATGAAATGGGAACTGCCAGAATGGGTAGAGATGCCAAAACTTCGGTGTTGAATGCCAACAACCAAGTGTGGGGTGCACCAAACGTATTCGTTACGGACGGAGCAGCCATGGTATCAGCATCTTGCGTAAACCCTTCATTGACTTACATGGCACTTACAGCCAGAGCTGCAGACTATGCTGTCAAAGAATTGAAGAAGATGAATTTGTAAGGATTTGAAATCTATGAATATTGAAAGCCACCTCTTGGGGTAGTCATGGTCGGAAGAAATTCCGGCCATTTTTATGTTTTAAAGTGTATATTAGGATTTCCACCAGATAAGATTACGATTTCTCTTATCAGCAAGTTTCTGACCTCCATTTTAAACCTTCTTTTTGCGGTTTTATAACTAAGGTTGTTGGCATGCTTATATACAAGTATCAGCATTGCTGCTATTAAAGTCATGTAAAGCATTACTTTTATTCCATTTTCATTTAGTGAAACCAGATGACTTACATTAAGCTCTTGTTTTATAAAGCGAAAAAACACTTCTATGTCCCAACGTTTTTTATAAATATCGGTAATTTCCTTTGCCGTCAAGTCGAAGTTATTGGTGATAAATGCCATTTTATACTCTCGATTGTTTTTACTTTCGGTCATAATTAACCTTAAAGGAGTCTGTACAATTTCCTCTCTATAATGAAGATTTCCTTTCTTATTTTGTATAGGTTTTCCTGTATAAAGGTAGACCTTACTATCTTTTAATAAGGTTAATGACCCTAAGTCACAATCGGTATTCGAGTTTATTAATGACGAAAGCTCTTCGTATTTGCGATTTTCTTTGGCTCTGGCTACGAACTCAATTTTCTTAGAAGAAAACTCGCTCATAGTTTGTGTTGACTGCAATCCTCTGTCAATAACATAAATATTCTTATGGTTAGTGTTTTGTAAGACAT
>NZ_RJUE01000003.1 GCF_024343735.1 Lacihabitans sp. CCS-44 | reverse complement strand
AAAACTAAACTCCTCGAGATTAAGTTCAACATTGGCTTCATTCTAGGCATTGCATGCCGAACGAAGCCTTAGCTGTTAGTGGCTGGGCTTTTTATCGGCATAATTGTATTAATAATTCTGTGGAAATTCTCAATTGGTCTTCTGTATATGTCCGACTTGGGTCTGGATGGTCGATGGCATTTCTAATATATGTGCATAAAGTGTCATAGGTAGTTGTGCCAAATGACGATGCTTTTCCATGAGTCGTTGAATTATAAAACGAATTATTCTTAATAAAGTCGTCACAAGACTTCACAGTGTTTTTAGATTCCTTTTGCTGTAGCCATCCGTAGAGTTCAATATGATAGTCATTTGAAACAATATCGAAGGCTAAATAATTTGTTTCAGCGTTTGTTATTGATGGTAATACAGAAGGTGCATCAATCTTTTTTGCACTAATAACTCCTCCAGTTTCAGTTAGTACTATTACTAAATTTTTTGTCTTATCGCTTAAGGCCTCACTCAAAACATGCTCTGAATGGGTAGCAATAAAAAGTTGTGTTTTTTGAATGCTAGATTCGGTAAATAGGTCTTTAAAGTATTTTAATATTTTCTTCTGCCACTTAGGGTGCATGCTCAGTTCTGGTTCATCAATCATAATTGCTGCACCGTCCAGTTTTTTGCTGTTTTTTAAAAGGTAGATACCTCTAAATACGATTTGTTTTTCGCCGGTACTTAGATTGTCAATTGTTATTGTTTTCCCGTTTTTGTTAAATAGTAATTGTTTTTCATTTAAGCTGTCTACAACGCCTTCAAATTCAATTTTTTCAAAGAAATTATCAAAAGCATTCTTAAATCGGAAGGTTTTCGAAGTTGGATAAAACTCTGGAACAGATTTGGGATTTGCCCCTAATGTCTCATTAAGTTTCATGTAATCAGATTCATCTTGATTTTTGATGTCAACTAAGAGTTGTTTTAATGATGTGAAATCATCCTGTTGGTCAACATCATATTTTTCAATATCAAGTTGCTTAGTGGTTGTTGAAGTAATCTGTTGTGTTTTGTAGTCCGCTCTAGCTTTGGAAAAGACACAACCATAATATCTTAGATCTTTAATGTCTGATTCTAGCAGTTGTGGGTTGTTACTTCTGTCGGTTCTGATTCCTCTAACTACACCCGAGCTATCTTTTATATCAAAAAAGTTTTTGTGGGTGGTTCCGTCTGTCGCATGAATAGCAGTAAATATTTGATTACCAATACTAAATTCTATGTGTTCAAAATGTTCGAATGTCCCTACATTAAGAAAAGTACTTGTCGTTTCTAGAATAGATGTTTTACCAGTCCCATTTTCACCAGCAAATATTATGTTATCGAAATCTTCGCCTGTTGCTGAAGTTGTCAGATCAAGTTCTAAGTTCCCTAGTACGGAATGGTTTTTCCATTTAATTTTTCTAATCTTCATTCTATTGATTTTATGCGTCTGTTAGCCTTGCCACTAACGAGTATATTTATCTACCTATTTTCCAGAGGTAGATAAATATCTCAATTATCCTTTTGCTATTAATTTGTTTAAAAAATTGATTTTTAGTGGTTTGAATTGTTTTTTGTGGGCAGACATATTTTTTGTGTTTATTTGAGGTTCCGATATATTTTTTGATTCTGAATATCTCGGTCGTAAAATCAAGGAATCAAATATAAAGGTAGTTGTTCTCTTAATCAAAAATTATTTAAGATTTAATTTGCCCAATAGACTCACGATTTTGGCAAATCCTTTCGGGGTGATTTATTTACATATTTACAAGGTTTTTAAGCTACTGCATCACCCCAGCCCCCCAAAGAAAAACAATACTCTCTGCACCCAAAAAAGCATTTTCGTGCTGTATTTTGCTGCAGCTTTGGTGGGTTCTTTTGCTGCCATGGAGTTGTTGATCATATTCAAATCCATCCAATTGATATAATTTGGGTCTATTTGGGCATATCTGATTCTCTTATTAAACTTGTATTTTTTGTAACGTTCCTTGCCGTCCCAGTTTAGGATCAAGAATTTCTTATCATCAAAAACTACTTTTATTTGTGCTGGCATGGTCATTTCGCCCAGTCGGCTCACTGTAAAAGTACCAAATGGCGTTTGTTTTCTTGGTGCGTTTGTAATTGCAGAAACGGCATAGTCGCAGTCTGGAGCCTCAAATAATACCTGTTTAAAAAACCAATCTAAATTTTGGAATTTTGTTTGCTTGGCGGCAATTTCATTGGCGGTGTTTATAAAGTCTTGTGGTGTGGGATGTTTAAATTTGTAGCGTGCAAAATAGGTTTGCATGACATCGTCCATAACTTTTGTGCCTAGGAGACCTTCTAAGGTTTTTAGCCAAGTGGCAGTTTTTTGATAAGTCATAATGCCATAAGTTCCGCCTGGGTAACTCCATGCATTTCTTCGTATTTCTGATATTTTTGGATTGTCCATCATGACATAACTGGCTCTTGAGGAGGCTAAATCGTGGAGTGTAAACCCGAAAATGTTGGCTTGTTGGCCTTTATAGTATTGCTGCATGATACGGCCTTCGTAATATTGTGTAAAGCCTTCGTCCATCCAAGAGTCTTCAAACTCATTGCTAGCCACCATGCCTTGGAAATACTGATGGACAAATTCGTGGATAGTTACAACTTCCTGAAACTTACCCCAACTGCCTACACCCCAATAACTCCCACAAGTTATGAGCGTTGGGTATTCCATACCACCTGAGCCAGAACCAGCCAAAGTTGGGTCTATGAGCGATAATGTACTGTGTGGATACTTGCCTACGTTTTTTTCCATATAATCAATGGAGTTTTTTGCAGATTCAAAATATCTATGAGCCATTGAAAAATGCTCTGGCTGCACATAAGCCATGATTGTTATGCCTTTGTACTTTTCTTCTAAGTATTTATAATGAGGAGACGCCGTCCAAGCAAAATCATGGACATCGGTTGCCTCAAATCTCACAGTTTTTGTGTTGTTTTTGTGGATTATCTCAGCTTTCTTTTCGCCAGAGCCTGCTATGATGAAGTTTTTCGGGAGAGTTATTTGTACATTGTAGTTTCCAAAATCTGCAAAAAATTCGGTGTTTGCATGAAACTGATGGCAATTCCATTTTCCGTTTTCTTCCAAAACTCCGATTTTTGGAAACCATTGGCCTACAAAAAAATAATCGTGGTCGGCCCAGCCGGTTCTGGCAAATATTTTGGGTAGCTTCGCCCTAAAATCCAGATCTAAAACTATCGTTTCGCCCGGATTCACAGCTTTTGATAGTTTTACTTGAATTACTGTTTTGTCGTAAACATTAAAGTCGTCGGTTTGAATGAATTTTATTTTTGGATAAAGATTTTCCCCATTTCTGATTTTTAATGTGCTCAAATAGATATTTCCGAAGTTTCGAAGTTTGGTAGTATCCATTTTGTCACCACGCAATTGTCCGCCTGATTCTTTGAAAAAAGTAGAGTTTTCGTCTTTGAAGGCATTGAGATAAAGATGAAACTGAAGTTCGGAAGTAGGTTTTGATGTTTTGTTGGTCCATGTTAAAGTTTGGCTACCTTTTAGCGTCTTGGTTTGGGGATTTAGGCTGACTTTTATGTCATAATTGGCTATTCTTTGGCTTTTAGGTGTATTGGCAAAAGTATTTATGGCAACGAATATGAAAAGTATAATCTTTTGGTACATAGTTTTTTGTCAGAGTTTTAGGTTCAAGATATACTCTTTAATAGTGGTGAGAGTTTGATCTGAAATACCATCTTTTAGCTGAAAGTATTCTTGAAGGCCACCTGTTTTGGCCACCTGAAAAAGGTGATTGTGCATGTGCAAAATTTGAGTTTTTATGTGCTTATTTTTCAAGTTTTCAATTGCCGAAAGGTTGGAGTTTACTTCCACTTGCTGATCTAGGCTTCCATTGAGAGCCAATGTTGGACATTTTAATTTGGCCCAATAGCTGATTGGGTCATATTGTAGAAAACTGATGTACCATTTGCTATTTAGTTGCTTCATTAAAATGGGGGTGTTGCTTGCTGTAACACCTAATACAAAACTTTCACCTTTGTATTGATCCTTATATTTTGCGGCTAATTGGTCGATCGTTTGTGCTTTCTGTGTACTATCTACATTCTTAACTACCTCTGAAAGCATGGGTTCAAAAAAACTAACTATAAAATGTTCAACATGCTCTTTCGGAACACCCATATTCTCATAAATGTCTATGTTTTGCCTGATTAATACTTTTTTGCCCGAAAGTGCTGGTCCTGCCAAAGAAACAACAAAAGCCGTTTTTTTTACTTTTGAAGCCACCAAAGGGGCTAATCCTCCACCCTCGCTGTGGCCTATAATGCCAATTTTTTTGAATTTCAACTTGGTTTTTAAATAATTTACAGCTGCCTGAGCATCCAGAGCAAGCTCTTGTGTAGTACTTTTAGAAGTCTTTGGTCCACCAGATTTATAGCCGCCCCTGTCATCATATCTCAAAACGCCTATGCCGTTATTACTCAAATATTCTGCAAGAGATTTGAAAAGTTTATGTTTTCCTATGGTTGCATCTCTATCCGTCTGTCCAGATCCACTGATAAGAACTGCCACTGGAAATTTGCTGAGTCCATTAGGTGTGGTCAGTGTGCCGCTAAGTTTGAAGCTTTCCGTCAAGTCCCAAAATTCAACTTCTTTTTCTGTAAAACCTTGGCTGTGAGCATTTATAAAAAATGCAAGTATAATAAAAATTGATAAGTATTTTTTCATTTAATTCAGTGTTTAGGGCAATCGCAGTACCTTTTACCTTGAATTAGTTTTTTCAAAGTGTGGTTCTTTTTTTTGTAAGACCCGTCTTTTTTTCTTTTTCGACCATCAAATTCCTCGGTTTGTGTTTTATAATTAAGGACTGAGGCCATGGAGTCAAGACTGAAAAATAAGAAAACAGATAGAAGGATGCTGTATTTCATGTTAATGATGATTTTTATACTGTTCTAACGAATAGAAATTCGTTAAAGTTTATCCAAAGATAACATAGAATAGGCTTCTGGTTTATCTTCAAAATGGATTTTTGTATTGCTCCAAACAAAATTGAATAATTCAGAATTTCTATAATTTTCGAGGTCTTGTTCAGATTCCCAATGGCTGTGCGTCATAATGACATTGGGTTGGCCTATTTCTTGAAGTATTTCTACCATCAAACACCCTGGAAAGTTCCTTATTTTGTGCTTGTTTTCTTCTAAAAAACTTAAGAAATCTTCAATTTTTTCTAGTTTGAAGGTCATTTTTACTATTCTAATCACCATTTTTTACTTAATTTATTCATTTCTTTCACAGAGTAGCCTGTAATACAAATTCCAGCCTGTTAAGTCTGACATTCATACTTGGGCTTTATTCAAAATCGTTTGAAATCGGATTTAACTTTTTTTAAGACTAAATGTAATTCTCAAATTAAATTTATGTGCAACCTTCGTAAAAATATTTTGTCTATTGATATTAAAAAATAATAATTTATGAAAAAAGTAATAATGATGGGTTTTGCTGCCCTGATGTTTTTGGGAGCAACAGCCCAAAACAAAGAAGTAAGAAAAGAAATTAAAACAGAGGTGATGAATTCTGACACCCCAGGGAAAAAGAGAATCAGAATAGAAAAAAATGTAAACGGAAAGGTAGAAATTACAGAGAAAGAAATTGACGTGAAAAACGGAGATTCTAACGTGATGATACTTGACGAGCAACTGGACACGGTAATAGTGAACCAAAAAGGTGGTGAAAAACATGTGAAGGTTATAATTAAAGGCGATGAAGACGGAGACTTTGAATGGTCAGAAGATGGAGAAGGCTTAGCTGGGAGACATTCTGGCAAAATGAAGGTTTTTCCAAAAGGAAAAATGCAAGAGTTTCATTTTGAGATGGATAGATTGTCGGACAATATTGCAGATATTCCTTATCGATTCAGAACGTTTGATTCTGAAGTGTTTGATGATAGAATGAAGAAAGTTATGAATCCTGCTACTATCAGAACTGTAGATGTTTTTACAAATAAACCTGAGACTAATGTGCTGAATATTAGATTTTTTGCTCCAAAAGCAGGTGATGTGAATATCACTGTGCTAGACCTGCAAGGCAACGTAAAAGCTAAAGAGGAGGCGAAGAATTTCGAAGGCGAATACGTGGGGCAAATCAAACTTGGAAAAGGTGCCAAAGGTACTTATTTCGTGATTGTGTCACAAGGAGAAGACGGTATAAGTAGAAAAGTGAAGATTGACTGATTGTTGTTATAATTCGTAAACCTCCTTAGCTAGAGCTTTGGAGGTTTTTTTATGATTTTATATTCTGAAATAAATATTATTATTGATAAAATAAAAATAATAGGACATTTTGAATAAAATATAATTTCAGAAATAAATGAAAATAATAATCGATTAAAAACCCAATCGTTGGATTGGGTTTTAATTTTATTACTTTCCGAAAAGTCTTGCAAAGAAACCTTTTGCTTTAGCTGCAACTTGTGTTACGGCTTCTTCAGCTTCTCCTGCCAATTCGTTTGCTTTATCTTTTGCTTTGTTAAGAGCTTCTTCTGCATCTTCCTTCAAATCTCCTAGCTTCTCGGCAGCTTCGTTTTTAAATTCTGCAACACTTTCAGCATTTACAAACTCAGTAACTTTAGCTTTTGCAGTATTGAAGGCTTCTGTAGCTTCTCCAGCGATGTTTCCAGCCACTGCTTTTGCATCTGCCAATTTCTCAGCTGCCTCCGCTTTTATTTTGTCTGTGTCTATCATTTCACTCACTTTTTCTTTGGCAGTATTAAATGCTTCAGTAGCTTCACCAGCCAATTCCGTCATTTTTTCTTTAGCTTCCGCCAATTTCTCAGTCGCCTCTTCTTTCAGATTAGCCACCGCCTCAGCCGCCTCTTCTTTTACATCGGCTAATTTTTCAGTTGCTACTTCTTTAGCTTTAGCAGCCATATCACCTGCTTGATCCATAATATCTTTCTTATTCTCTTCCATTATTATTTTAGTTTACTGTTTATTTTTTTACAAATTTAATTAAAATCAAATTAAATACTTCAATCTAATGACCTCTTTTTCAGTAAGGAATCTCCAGTTTCCCCTAGGTAGGTCCTTTTTGGTTAGACCGGCATAAGTTGTTCTGTCCAATTTGGTTACCTCGTATCCCAAATGCTCAAAAATCCTTCTCACAATCCTGTTTTTGCCACTATGTATTTCTATACCAACTACTTGTCGGTCAGGAGTTATTACAGATAGGTCGTCAGCCTTTATTATTCCGTCTTCCAATTCTACCCCCTCCAAAATCTTGTCAAAATCTTCTTGCTCAATTTTCTTATCTAGCTCTGCTTGATAAATCTTCCTCATGGCGTTAGATGGGTGAGAAAGTTTCTCGGCCAGTTCGCCATCGTTAGTCATTAGCAGAAGACCGGTGGTGGCTCTATCTAATCTACCAACTGGGTAAATACGCTCAGGACAAGCCTTTTGTACCAAATCCATAACTGTTTTACGCCCTTCAGGATCATCTGTGGTAGTCAAGAAATCCTTTGGTTTGTTCAATAAGACATAAACCAACTTCTCCCTGTTCAATATTTTTCTGCCATATTTTACAACGTCAGTGGCTTGTACTTGGTAGCCCATTTCTGTTATTACCTCACCATTTACAGTTATTTGTCCACTTGCTATAAACTCATCTGCGTCTCTTCTTGAACAAAGTCCAGCATTGGCCAAGTATCTATTCAGACGGATAGTCGGCGTAAAAGTCTCACTACTTTCTACTTTCGTTCTTACTTTTGGAGGAAGTTTACTTTTTAGTGCGTCCTCTTCATAATTTGGACGAATCGCCTGCTTTGCATTTTTGTTATTGCCGTAGTTTGACTTGCTAATTTCAGGTTTTGAGGTGTTTTCTTTTCTTTCAAATGCCTTTCTTTCGAAATTCGGTCTTTCATTTCTGTTTTCAAAACCACCTCTGTTGTCTTCTCTTGGTTTGTAGCCACCTTCTGATCTTTCGCTTCTACCGCCAAATTCCCTTTTTGGAAAACCCTCTGAACGGTTTTCTGTTCTTGGGAAACGGTCGTCTTTGCGAGGAAATCTACTTTCTGTAGAACCTGCATTAGGTTTGCCGTAAGTATTGGGTTTAAATTCTTTCTTTGGGAATCTATCCGTCGAACGTCCAGTGTCTGGTCTGGCATCTTTTCTTGGAGCGTTGCGGTCAGGAAATCTGCTTCCTAGGTTTTCAACGTCTCTTTTAGTAAATCTTTCTGAAGGACCTTCTGGTTTTCCGTAAGTACTTGACTTGAAGTCTCTTTTAGGGAATCTGTCATTGCCGCCTTCAGGCTTGCCATAAGTATTTGGCTTGAATTCTTTCTTTGGAAATCTGTCGTTTCCACCTTCTGGCTTTCCGTAAGTATTGGGTTTAAATTCTCTTTTGGGGAATTTATCATTTCCACTTGAGGGTTTCGAAAATCCATCTTTTTTAGCAAATGGCTTATCAAAACTTCTTTTTTCTGGGCTAAAACCACCTTCTTTTCTCTTGAAATCTGGTCTGCCAAACGAGCTTTTGCTCGAATCTCTGTCGCTACTGCGACCTTCTGTTATTCTTTTTCTCATGTATGTTGCAATATCACTACTGTAATTTTGTACAAAGGTAATTTAAACCACTGATATACTTAAACTTAGCCTTGTATATTTATATTTTATCTTGAATATATCAATTACCGTTTGTCCTTGCCTGTATCCAATCTCATAAATTCCGCCTTGGTTCATCCGAATTATATTTCAGGAAACATTCTTGTAATTAATTTTGACCCATTACTTTTAGTATCTAAACTTTAAAACCAAGAAATTATGTATTCACTTATTGCCATTACGTTATTGATTGTGGTAGTCATTATGATGGCCGTCAAAGTTGTGCCGCAGCAAAATGCTTACATTGCCGAAAGGCTCGGTAAGTATAACGGAATTCTTCAGCCGGGTATCAATTTTATCATTCCTTTTTTTGATAGAATTGCCTACAAGCATAGTTTGAAAGAACAAGCCTACGACATTCACGAGCAGATTTGTATCACCCGTGACAACGTGCAGGTGCGTGTAGACGGCGTTATATTCCTCCAAGTTGTAGATCCTCAAAAGGCCTCATACGGTATCAATGATTACGTTTTTGCAGTAACACAGTTGGCCCAAACTACCATGCGTAGCGAAATAGGTAAGATAGATTTAGACAAAACTTTTGTTGAAAGAATGGTCATAAATCTTGCTGTGGTGGCGGCCATAGATGAGGCAGCGATAGGTTGGGGAGTAAAAGTGCTTCGTTATGAAATTAAGAATATTTCGCCTCCAACTACTGTTCTTCAAGCGATGGAGAAGCAAATGCAGGCGGAGAGAGAGAAACGTTCGGTTATTTTGGAATCGGAAGGTAAAAAACAGTTTGCCATAAACGTAGCTCAAGGCGAAAGAGAAAGAGTCGTTTTGGAGTCTGAGGCTCAAATGCAGCAGCAAAAAAACAAGGCCGAAGGTGAAGCGAATGCCATCAGAGCCGTTGCAGAAGCTACGGCAGATTCCATCAGGTTGGTGGCGGAATCTATCCAAGCTAAAGGTGGTATGCAGGCGGTGCAGCTGAAAGTGGCAGAAAACTATATTGAGCAGTTTGGTAAATTGGCCAAAACTACCAATACAATGATATTGCCTTCAAATTTGGCCGATGTTTCGAGCATTATTGCGACTGCCATGAATGTAATCAAACAAGAAAATACCAAATAAAATGGAAATTTCAGGTATAAATATTTGGGTAATAATAGGAGTAGTACTGCTCATTTTAGAAATTTTTACCACTTCATTTTACGCTATATTTTTTGGAATAGGAGCATTGGTCACTGCCTTGTTTGTGTATTTGGGCTTGGCAGAAGAACTGCCTACTCAAGTTATCATTTTTGCTTTGAGTTCGATTGTCAGCTTATTGTTTTTTAGGAAAAGAATACTAGAGCTTTTTACAAAAAATAGCTCGGAGTTTAAAGAAATCATCGACGAGTATGCCAAGGTTTCCAAAGAAATTCCTACCAATGGAGAAGGAAAAGTCTTTTACAGAGGTTCTGATTGGATTGCCTATCAGGCTGATGGTAAGTCGATTGAAGAGGGAACGAAGGTGCTAATAAAAAAGATAGACGGTATAAAGCTGATAGTGGAGGAGGTTTGAAAACATTCTCATTCTTTTTGGGAAGAATACAATTAGCCTAAAAGCTAATTGTATTTTTTTAATCTTAATCAATAAACCTCTTCAGAATCGGCTCGTAAGAATCTATTCTTCTGTCTCGAAGATATGGCCAGGTAGTTCTATAATATTCTGTTTTCTCCAGATCAAGTGTTTCCACATGTGTCTCTTCTTTTTCATGAGAAGCCAAATACAGTAATCTTCCGTGCGGATTAGCGATAAATGAGCCTCCCCAGAATTTCTGATTGGCCTCAATGCCTACTCTATTTACGGAAACCACATAAAGACCGTTGGCAACCGCATGAGAGCGTTGGATGATTTGCCAAGCGTCGTATTGTTCTTGATTGATAACGGGGTCTTTTTCGTCCATATCCCAACCAATGGCTGTTGGGTAAAACAAAATATCCGCACCCATCAGTGAGGTAATACGGGCGGCCTCAGGATACCATTGATCCCAACAAATCAACACCCCGATTTTCCCGAATTTGGTTTCCCAAACTTTATAACCTAGGTCGCCCGGCGTAAAATAAAACTTCTCATAATAGCCTGGGTCATCAGGAATATGCATTTTGCGGTATTTTCCAAGATAACTTCCATCGGCATCGATAATGGCTGCTGTATTGTGATACAATCCTTGAGCTCGTTTTTCGAAAAGTGAAACTATGAGAACTACGTCCAATTCTTTGGCCACAATTTGCATGGTTTCGGTGGTTGGACCTGGAATGGCCTCACCAAGCTTAAAGTTTTCATGATCTTCTACATCACAAAAATAAAGAGACGAAAACAACTCTTGCAAACAGATAATCTGGGCTCCTTTTGCGGCCGCTTCTCTGATTTTTATAATGGTTTTTGATATGTTTTCCTGCACATTTCCAGTGCAAGACATCTGAATAAGGCCTATGTTTATGTTTTTCATATTTGTTTAACCGCTAAGTCGCAAAGACGCAAAGATTTTTTTGTTTCAAATGAAGAAACGGTTATTTATCATTTCTTTGCAAATTTACCAAACAGTTTCGACGATATCTTGATACAGATTAAATTTTTCGTCTTTGGTAATTATTTTGAGGTTTTCGACTGCCGCGGTGGAAATAATTAGTCTATCGAATGGGTCTTTGTGGATTGGGATTTGAGGTAAGCTTAAATAAAATTCTAAATGGCCTAATTCAATTTCAAGGAATTCGATTTTTAAAGTGGACAGTTCTTTCTGTAAATCTTCGAATGAACTATAGAAGTATAGTTTGCCTAAATTTTTCTTTATTGCAATCTCAAATAAAGAGGTCTTCGAAACAAAACAAGAATATTTTTCATCCTCAATGAGTGTTTTTGAAAGCGAGGATAATTTTTCAGGACTGTTTAAAGTCCAAATTAAAGTGTGTGTCAAGCAGATATCTCATGTCCAAAATTCTTCTAATTCTGTCAAAGGTTCATCGAAATCATCAGGAATTTCAAATTTCCCTCTCATTGTTCCCAGTTGTCTTTTTCCTGACTTTACTTTTTCCTCAACTTCTTCAAAAACAACTTTAACCTGAGCTTTCTCAATATTTTTTGGCAACTCATTCAAAGTGATTTTACCATTTTCATAAATACCTTCAATTGTCGTTGTCATGATGACCATTGTTTATGAAACAAATTTAACGAAATTATTTAGTTCTGGTGGGGAATTTATTAAAACTTCACCCCAAATCTTTCACCCAGTTCCTTCAAGCTATCTACCACAGGGTCAATCAATGGCAAACCTGAAACCAACCTTTCCGCTCTAAAATTTCTTTCCTGATCTCCAGGTATTTGAACGGGATTACCATCAATATGTTTGGCCGAACGGAATCTCTCAATCCACTTGTCCATACTTTGTTTAAACTCTTCTTTTGGTCTAAAACCATCTACCCGCATGGCTCCAAGGAAATGCCCAGTGCCTTTTCCGACTTGTTCTGCCGCTACACCATGAAAACCAGCGGTGGCAAAAGGAGGCACCCATGGGCCGAAATTTGCACCAGAAAGTACACCTGAAAATATATCAACTACAGCTCCCAAACCGTATCCTTTGTGACTTCCATGCTCTCTATCGCCGCCTAAAGGCAACAATCCACCACCTTCTTTTACAGCATTGGCATTGTCCGTGGGGTCGCCGTTTTCATCCTGAACCCAGCCCATTGGTGCATTCATGCCCTTTCTTTGCAATATTTCCATTTTGCCATAAGCTACGGCCGTGGTGGCAAAATCAGCCAAAAAAGCAGGTTGTTTGTCAGCAGGAACTGCCACAGCAATCGGATTTGTACCTAGCAATTTTTCTTTAGAAAAAGTAGGAACAACGAGCGGTGCAGCGTTGGTCATGGCCCAACCAATCATATCGTGTTCCAAGGCTTGTGAAGCATGATATCCGGCAATGCCAAAATGGTTAGAGTTTTGGACAGAAATCCAGCCCGAACCAGCTTTTTTTGCTTTTCTGATAGCCAATTTCATGGCAAAAGGAGCTACAACCAATCCGAGGCCTTTGTCTCCATCAATAGTGGCGGTACTCGGAGTTTCATAAACTATTGTAATATGTGGCTTGGGATTGAGTCTTCCGTGGTCAAAAAGTCGAACGTAGCCGGCCAAACGAGCCACACCATGGGAATCCACACCATTCAAATCTGCATTAATCAACACGTCAGCCGCTAATTTGGCATCTTTGGTGCTGCAGCCTATGGCTTTAAAAACATTTTCTGTAAATTTTCTGACTCTGTCTGGTGCGTACATTGAATGATTGTTTTGGCTTGCAAAATTATTAAAAATAAGACCTGAATGGGCGTTTGGAAAAAAGAATTCTTCGAAAATGAAGTTTTTTGAGGAAAAAAGCGTTAATTCATATAAATAATCTCAAGTATGAAATTTATAAAAACAGCTTTATTAGTAATAAGTTTATTCTCAGTTGGTTTTGCCCAAAACATAAAAAAAGTAGATGCCAAAATCGATAAAGTTACGGTTTTCTTGCAACAAGCTCAGCTAGAAAAATCTGTAAATACGTCGCTGTCAGCGGGTGTAACCAAGCTCTTAGTGGACGATATTGCTAATAGTATTGACGCCAATAGTATACTAGTAGAAGGCAAAGGTGATTTTACCCTTTTGGCAGTAAAGTATAGTGCTAACCATCTAAATAATAAGGTTTTGGTTTTGCAAGATTCTGTAGGGAAGGTTCAAGCAGATATTGAAAACTTAGAAATGCTTTTTGCTGTGGCCCAAAACGAAGAGAAAATGATTATGGCCAATTCTAATGTTAAAAGTGAAAAGGACGGACTTTTACCGGAGGATTTGAAAGAAATGATTGATTTTTTCAGGGTAAAACTGACCGAAGTAGGTGCAAGGCGTTTGCAGATACAAAGACAAATGCAGCCTTTGAAAGATAAAAAAGTGCGTTTGGAAAAGCAATTGGCCGAAGTTAGAAACAATTCCTTACCACTTGGGCAGATTGAACTGACGGTGAGTGCTTCTAAACCGACTTCAGCAAGTATTAAACTGAGCTATGTGGCCTATAATGCAGGTTGGAATCCTAACTACGACTTACGAGTAAAGGACACCAAAAGCCCGGTCATGATTGCCTACAAAGCAAGTGTTTATCAAAACACAGGTATTGATTGGAGCAATGTAAAGCTTTCATTGTCAACCTCTAATCCAGCTATTTCTGGCCAAAAAATGGAGCTAAATCCTCAGTTTTTGAGTTTTTATGTACCTCCAGTTGTTTATCAAAGAAATGTAAAATCGGCAAAAATGGAAGATGGAGTTACTATGGCCGCTCCAATGGCTATGGCTGATATGGCCACGGCCTCAAGGACAGTCGCCGTGGTAGAAACAGGAATGACCGTCAACTTTGATTTGGGCTCAACTTATACTATCAATTCTGGCGGGCAACCCGAAATCGTGGAGGTACAAACCTACAGTGCCGAAGCAGAATATAAAAGTGTAATAGCTCCAAAGCTTGATTTGAATGCCTATTTGGTAGCCGAACTCAAAAATTGGGAACAGTATAAATTGCTTTCTGGAGAAGCCAATGTGTATTTTGAGAACAAGTTCATTGGTAAAACCTTCATCAATGAGCAGAGTGTGGATAATATTTTAAAATTGAGTCTTGGAAAAGACACAAGAATAGTGGGAAAAAGAGAGGAAATAGAGAATTTCAAGGCTAGAAAAACCATTGGCTCAAATATACGAGAGAGTTTTGGATATAAGATTTCGGTTCGGAATACTAAATCCGAAACTGTTAAAGTAGTGTTAGAAGATCAAGTGCCTGTTTCGCAAGACTCTGATATTGAGGTAGATATTGAAGATGTTCAAGGAGGAGTAGTAGAAGCTAACACAGGGAAAACGACTTGGGTTTTCGAAGTTCCAGCCAGCCAAAGCAAAGAAGTTTTGCTCAAATACACGGTAAAATATCCAAAAGATAAACGAATCAATAACCTTTAAAATCTATGGAAGGAAGTTTTGGTAAATTGGTAAATAAGTTTTTGTCTTATTTTGTTAGGGGCTTACTTTTTGTAGCTCCTGTGGGTTTTACAATTTTGATTCTCTATAGTGCTTTTGATTTTGTTGATAGTTTGGTGAGGATCAAATTTAGCTGGGACAATCCCAATCAAGAGTTTTTTGTACCAGGTTTGGGTTTTTTGATCGTACTTTTTGGCACAGCTTTCATTGGTTTTGTTTTTACCAGATTACTTCCGCAAACCATTCAGAATTGGCTAGAGAATGGCATGAAACATCTGCCAATTGTTAAGATATTTTATACAGCTTTTAAAGACCTCATTTCAGCATTTGTTGGCGATAAAAAGAAGTTTAAAACTGGTGTTTTGGTGACTCTAAATAAAGAATCGAATATTCGAAAACTGGGTTTTTTGACACAAGATGGCCTCGATGTTATGGGGCTTCCTGATATGGTAAGTGTATATTGTCCACATGCTTACGCTTTTTCTGGAGATATGTTTATTGTACCCAAAGACCAAGTAGAGATTCTGTCTATTTCTAGTGCCGAGGTTATGAAAATCATTGTTTCCGGAGGCGTTTCTTTTTCTGATTCCAATACATGAAAAATTGCCTTTTCCTGATTTTAATATTTTGCTTTGGCAACGTGTTTTGCCAAGAACCACACCAAAAAGAAGCCTTGCAGATTGAAGAGCTATTGGAGAAAAACAACCCCAATTTGTATAAGACTATCCAAAGAGACGGTAATTTTTTGGTATTAGACAATTATCGAAACCACAAAAGAAGAAGATATTATGTGGGAGATAAGTTGGGTTTTAAAACAAAAAACGGACAATTTTTTCAAGAAGAATTAAGTGAAATTGGCGATTCTACGCTCACCATCATGCACTATAATAATGTTGAAAGAAAATTAGAAACTTGGAATATTAAGGTGTCTGATATAAAAAAAGTATATCGACATGAAGTTTACAAAGGTATAAAATGGGGCCTTGGATGGGGAAGTTTGGCGGCTTTTTTGCCCTTGGTATATGATTGGGTACAGTTTGGTCAATCTCCTACTCAAAATTCAGAAGCACTCATAATGATTCCTGCCATTCAGGCTGGATTGATAATTTTGAACAACCGTTCGAAGTTTTTCAATGGTATAAAATTAAGCGACAACAAGCAACTCAAGGTTTTTAAGAGTTTGTAAGTCAGTTACTTTACAATTCAGAGGTTCTTTTCAAACGAAATAAATCGTAATCTCCAAATTCATATTTTATCTTTGTGTTTTGGTAACATAACATTATAGGATGCATCGTATTTTAGTTAGAAAACAAACGGGTAATTTTAAGGAGAAAATCAGACTGGCTTCTTCAAAAAGTGAAAGTAATAGGGCTTTGATAATCAATGCTTTGTCAGGTTTTGGAGGAGAACTACAAAACCTCTCTTCGGCTAGAGATACCCAAACGATGATTCGTTTACTAAAATCTGAGGATGCAGTAGCAGATGTTTTAGATGCTGGTACTACCATGCGTTTTTTGACGGCCTATTTCGCCATAACCAACCAAATCAAAACCATGACAGGCACACCAAGAATGTGCGAACGTCCGATTGGTATTTTGGTAGATGCTTTAAAGTCAATAGGTTGTGAAATAGATTATCTCTCCAAAGAAGGTTATCCTCCAACGCAATTAAAGGGTTTTACCAAACAAAAAACCAACGAGATTTCAATAAGAGGAGATGTTAGCAGTCAGTATATTTCAGCTTTGTTGATGATAAGCCCATCATTGCCTAATGGATTGATGATTAGGTTGTTAGGTGAAATTGGTTCAATTCCGTACATCACCATGACCATAAAGCAAATGGAAGCTTTTGGTGTAAAAGTTTCAGCAGATTGGGATGCTAAAAAGCTCTCGGTTGAGCCTCAAACGTACAAACCAACAAGCTATCAAATAGAATCAGACTGGTCTGGAGCATCATATTGGTATTCTATAGTTGCCTTGGCAGAAAATGATGATGTAGAGATTGAGCTTTTGGGTTTAAAAGAAAATTCTTTGCAAGGCGATAGTGTTATTGTCAATATCATGGCTGAATTAGGTGTAAAAAGTACTTTCACTTCGGATGGTGTTTTGCTTCAAAAAATCAAAGCAAATGATACATTTGAGTGGGATTTTACAGATTGTCCTGATTTGGCTCAAACGGTTGCTGTGGTTTTAGTTGCAAAAAAAATAAAGGGAATTTTTACTGGTTTAGAAAGTTTAAAAATCAAAGAAACTGACAGAGTTTTGGCACTGCAAAATGAATTGGCCAAAATAGGAGGGACCTTAGAGGAAGTGGAGGCCAAAACCAGATATGAGGTGAATTTTGGTGGAAGTTGGGCTGAAACACCAACTTTTGAAACCTATGATGACCACCGAATGGCAATGGCTTTTGCACCATTGGCTATGATTTCGGATGTGATTATTGAGGAACCTGGAGTCGTAGCGAAATCTTATCCAAGTTATTGGGAGGATTTGAGCAAAATTGTCTCTTTTGATGAATTGAACTAAAAAAATAAGTAGATGAAGCAGATTTTGTTCGCTCTTTTTTTGTTTGCTGGCAATTTATCTATGGCTCAAGTTCAAGTAGCTCCAGATACTTCAAAAGCTCCTAAACCATTGGTTTTGGATAAGAAAACCTACAAAATGGATATACCTAAAGGTTGGAGAATTCAGGATAATTGCCAAGAAAACCTTTGTAGTTTGCTATCACCAACGGATACTTTGAGCTACATTGATAGGTTTGTAGATAATATCAATATCACGGTAGACAAACTCCCAAGTGCCAATTATACTGTAGATAAATACGCTCAGTTTTCTATAACTTATTTGCCTACTGTTGTAAAGAACTTCAAAGTGATTGAGAAAAAGAAGCTGAAGCCTAATGTTTATATGGTCACTTATAAAGGTGAAAAGAGCGGCTATGCCCAAACTTGGAGGCAATATTATTACGTCAAAAACGCCAAAGTTTTTATAGTGACTTTTGCCTGCGAAACCGAGAAATATGCTTATTATAAGGACATTGTAGAGCCTTATTTGAGTAGTTTTAGGTTAAAGTGATAGGGTATTAAATAGTTAATTACCTTTTTATTTGTCGGTTGTCAAAAAAAGTCACTACCTCAATTTCTTCCTTATTTATATTGATACGATAGTAAAAAGAAGTCTGCTTTGTGACAACGCACTTATAAAGACCAGGGAATTGTTTGGATTGTTGGCAGCTTTGAGGAAGTTGAGAGACTTGCGTCATTTTTAGATTTAGTTTTTCTAGAAAATCATTTTTTACTTTTGTATTCCAATTAGTTTCTAAAAATATAAGTAAATCTTCAATTTTAGCTTCTGCTAGTATTGAGAGGAAAATTTTCATTAAGATACCTTCCTTAAAAAATCTTCAAATGAAACCCGATGTCCATTATCTAACTGTTGAATTCCTAACTTTATTTCCTCTTTTTCGTCAGTTGTAAGTTCTGTCCAAAAATCAGTTTCCTTTTTCTTTAAAATATTAGAAATGCCTTGAATTAAATCAAAGTTATCAATTTCCAATATCATCTTTATCAGCTCAATTTTTGAGGTTTGTAAATCCATAATTTAATATTTATATTCAAATTTAAATATTTAGTCATTAACTCAAAAGGTATTATTGTTTTTTTCAAAGATTTGAAAAATCTACTCATGATAAAAAACACGCTTTACTCTTTCGCTTACACCAGTTAATAACTCATAAGGAATCGTTCCGATAGCGGCAGCCAGGTCATTGATATGGGGTTTTTTGCCGAACATGATTACTTGATCTCCCTCTTTGCAATTGGCATGGCTCACGTCTATCATCGTCATGTCCATGCATACATTTCCAACTACTGGGCATAAAACATCGTTTACCAATACTTGGCCAACACCTCTGCTGAAACCCCTGTCATAACCATCTGCGTAGCCTATCGCGAGCGTTGCTATCTTCGATTCTTTGTCAATAATTCCTCTGCGACTGTAACCAACGGTTTCACCTTGACTTAGCGTTTTTATTTGAGAAATGGTGGTTTTGAGCGTTCCTACAACTTCCAAGGCATTGGGTTCAATTCCCGAAGATTCAATGCCATACAAACCGATTCCCAATCTCACCATTTCGTATTTGGCCTCAGGAAAACGAATTATTCCAGCAGAATTACAGATGTGTCTTAGTGGTTTATAATTCAGTTTTTCAATTATTTTCGAAGATAAGCTGTCAAACTGAGCAATTTGTCTTTTCGAGAAATCAATATGTTCGGCCTCATCGGCTCCAACCAAATGGCTAAAAATAGAGGCAATTTCCACATTTGGCGTTTCTTTTATTTGTTCTACTAAAGTCTCTAAATCCTCTTCAATAAAACCCAGTCGATGCATTCCGGTATCTAATTTCAAGTGTATTTTTGAAACAGAATCGGGATAAAGATTGGTTTTGAAATGCAAATAGGCCTTTAAAGTTCTTAAGCTATAAATCTCTGGCTCAAGGTCATATTCAAACAACTTGTGGTAAGTTTCAGGGTCAGAATTTAAAACCAAAATAGGAAGTTTAATACCGTTTTGTCTCAAAACCACGCCTTCGTCAGGGTAAGCCACAGATAGATAATCGACACGATGATATTGAAGCCAGCTGGCCACTTCCATGCTTCCGCTACCGTAAGCAAAAGCTTTCACCATCACCATGATTTTGGTCTGGTTACCTATTTTATTTCGGTAATAATTGAGATTGTGGGTCAACGAATCCAGATTTACCTCGAAAACTGTTCCATGAACCTTCATCACCAACTTATTGACGATTTTCTCAAAGGCAAATGGTCTGGCTCCTTTTACCAAAATCAAAGAATTACTCAGGTTTTCAAAATTGAACAAGCTTAGGAAATCTGATGTGTTTTCATAAAAGAAGCTACTTACTTTTGAAATACTTGAAAAAAACTCTTTTTGGTGAAAAAACTTAGAACCAATGCCAATTAATATGCTGATATCTTGGGACTTGATTAAATCTTTAAGACTATGCAATAGATCATGTTCTTGTAAGCCAGATTGAAGTATGTCGCTGACTATCAGAGTTTTTTGGCGTTTGGTGTGGTGTTGGCTCATGAAATTTAAAGCCATCTTTAGTCCACCCAAATCATTGTTGTAAGTATCGTCAATGATGTAATTGTCATTGGTGCCCTGCTTGAGTTCAAGCCTCATGGCAACCGGTCGGAGCAATTTGAATTTCTCAAAAAATACTTCTAGATTGATTTTGGATTGAGAATTGAGATACAAGCCCGTGTAGGCACAATGTACAGCATTTTCAATAGAAGCGTTGTCTGTAAATGGTATCTCGAAATCGTAACTTTCGCCTAGCCAATTTATTTCTATTTGCGTACCTGTTTCGGTCAGTTGAGTATCTATCCAGTTTTCGCCAATGCGGTTTCTCGACCAGCTAATAAGTTGAATGTTAGGATTTACTGCTTTCAGAAGGATAGCAAGTTCTTCATTGATTTCCTTGTAATCTTTGCAATAAACCAACACTTTAGAGGTCTTGAAGAGTCTAAGTTTTTCAGTTATTTTTTGTTTTAAGCTTTTAAAACCTTCATTGTGAGCAGGACCAATATTGGTGAAAATACCAATTTCTGGCTTTATGATGGATTCAAGGTTTTGCATTTCATTTTGCAAAGAAATTCCAGCCTCAAAAATCCCCAAATTGCTTTTTTTGTTCATTTCCCAAACCGATAAAGCCACGCCAATTTGAGAGTTGTAACTTCTTGGACTTTTAATGACTTCAAACTCTTGTTCGAGTAAGAAATGCAGCCATTCTTTCACAATAGTTTTACCATTGCTTCCGGTTATACCTATTACTGGATATTTGAAAAATTTTCGTTTTTCAGTTGCAAGGTTTTGCAATGCTTTAATACTGTTCTGAACCACAAAAGCCTTTAAATCAGTTTTCTCCAAGAATTCTTTTAAGGCAGAATCACTGTTGACTACGTCTTTTTCAACCACAAATTCTTTAATGCCTTTCTCAAAAAGTTGCTGAATAAACTGATGCCCATTATGCCTTTCTCCTTTTATTGCAAAAAATATACTAGACTCTGCATTAGACAAAAATCGGCTATCAGTTAGTAATATTTTGCTGTTGGTGGTTATTTGTTCGGTTAAAATCAACATTGTTTTTTTGTTTTTTTAGGTCAAATTTAGTTTAAAGCAACAGATTTGAAATGCATTAATAAAGCTTTATAGGCGTTCATTTCTTTATCTTTTCTTTCTTCGTCCCATCCAAGTTCTTCAGCCATCAAATCTAAAACAGATTCTACTGATTCTAAGCAGGCGTTCCAATCTAATATTTCCCAGCGTGTTCTTCTTGCAAAAAAGTCCCTGACTGTTTGGGCCATTTCATATTGACAGGTGTAAATAACTTCGGCTTTAATAAAAGGATAGTCCACATGTATTTTAGAAAGAAGTTCAGGCCTGTTTTCTATCAGATTCATGATTTTTGGAGTTTGATCTCCGTAACTACTTTTTAGATGCTCAAAACATTCTAGAGGAAAGTTTTCTGGCCTTTTTGTTTGAAAAACGTTTTGACTTCCTAACAACTTAAAATCTTTGGTTTTACAAAGATTACCATAACCCAAGATTTCGCAAATAGCATCACAAGTATCCTGAGCCATCAGCCTGTAAGTTGTCCATTTTCCACCCAAAAGACTTACCAAGCCCGATTCTTCGTCTATTTCTACTTCGTGGTCGCGAAGAAGTGTTTTAGTGTCGTTTGGGTTTTTCTTTTTTGCAGAAATCAAAGGCCTAATTCCCCCAAAACCGCTTTTTATTTCACTTTTGCTTGGAATGGCTTTCAAATATCTTTCAGCCGTTTCTAATAAATAATCGATTTCTGAATTGTTCAAAAGCGGTTCTTCGTTCAGATTATCATATTTTGTATCGGTTGTACCAATCATAATTTCCGATTGGAATGGAATCACAAAAATCAATCTTCCATCTTTAGTTTTGGGTATAAGAAGGGCTTTTTCTCCTGCAAAATACTTTTTAGGAATAACTATATGAACGCCTTTGGAGGGTTTAATTCTACTTTCCTCAGCTGGATTGGCCAAAAGTCGAAGGTGGTCAGCAAATGGCCCAGTACAGTTTACAAATACTTTGCTTTTTATTTCAAAAGATTCACCAGTAATAATATTTTTAAGATTTGCACCAGTTATTTTGTTGGAGCTATCTTTCTTGAAATCAATAAGTTCTAGGTAATTTGCCGTAGCCACACCTTGTTGATGTGCAGTTTGAGAAAGTGCCAAGGCAAATCTGGCATCATCTAGCTGACCATCAAAATACATGACCGCACTGTGGGCTTTTTGAGTGATATCCGGACTCCCTAAAATCATTTCTTTTTTTGAAAGCCATCTTGCAGCCGGAAGTTGGTCTTTGGAAGCAAACCAACCATACATTTTTAATCCGATGGTGTAATATAAACCTTCTATAAAACTAAAAACTGGGGTAATTATACCCAAAGGACGAGACAAATGAGAGCCATTTGAGAGTAGGTATTTTCTTTCGGCTAGGCCATGTTTTACTTGCTTAAGTTGTCCAAAATCTAGATTTTTAAATGCTTGTTCCAAATACCTGACTCCACCATGAATGAGTTTGGTGGATTTGGAAGAAGTTTCACAGCTAAAGTCGCCTTTATCGATGAGAGCCACTTTAAGTCCACGCAAGGCTGCGTCTAAAGCAACTCCCGCTCCGCTTGCTCCTGCACCAATTACGCAAACATCGAAATGCTCGTTTTTGATTCTCTCTAAGTTCTCATTTCTGTTCATTTAAGCTATTTTATGAACGCCCTCGCTCAAGTTTGCCGTATATATTTCGGGTATTATTCCAAATTTATGTTGATATGCCGACTTTGTTTTTTCTCTAAAATCTGCCTCTGCTTCTTTCTTAATAAGGTTTAAAGTACATCCACCAAAGCCGCCGCCCATCATTCTGCTTCCTAACACGCCGTCTATTTTACTAGCTTCGCTTGCCAAAAAATCGAGTTCAACACAACTCACTTCATACATTTTACTCAGCCCTTGGTGTGTTTGGTTCATAATTTCACCCAATTTCTCAAAATCCTGCTGCGTCAACGCTTCAGATGCCAACATTACACGTTCTTTTTCATCTAAAATATACTTGCATCTGTTGTAAGTAATTGGGTCAATATCCGCCTTAATCTGCTCTAATTGCTCGAAGTTGGCATCTCTGAGGGTGTTTATGTTTCCAAATGCTTTGTTCAAGACTTCAACTCCTTTTTGGCATTGGTTTCTTCTCACATTGTATTCAGTATCGGCAAGATTGTGCTTTACCGCACTATTTACTAAAATAAACGTATGTTCTTTGAATTCTGCCGGGATATAATCGTGCTCTAGTTTTTCACAATCAAGCCTAATTACATTGTTTTTTCTAGAAAAGAGTGAAGCATACATGTCCATTATTCCGCATTTTACACCTACATAATTATGCTCAGTTGCTTGTGCGACTTTAGCCAATTGTAAAAGACCAAGGTTGAATCCGAAAATTTCATTTAAGCCAAAACCAATTCCTGCCTCTACAGCCGCCGAAGAGGAAAGACCTGCACCATTCGGAATATCTCCACCGAAACAAACATTTATACCCTTATCAAAACCGAAACCAAGTTTCTGGATTTCTAATATTACCCCTACCAAATGGTTCGACCAATCATTGAGTTTATTGGTTAAATTATTAATATTGTCAGCTTCAAAATAGCTTTCTAGGTCGATGGCTGATATGCATAGTTTTGAATCTTCTCTTTTTCCTATGCTAAAGTATATGGCTTTGTCGATGGCTGAAGGCATCACAAAACCATTGTTATAATCAGCATGTTCACCAAGAATATTGATTCTACCTGGAGCTTTTATTTTTATATCAGATTTTTTTCCGAATAATGAAACGTAACTGTCTTCTATTTTTCCTGAAATGTCCAATGGTATTTTCTTTAGTTATGGTACAAAATGCAAATTTTGCTAAAAAAGCAATAGCGTTCATTATGTCCCACTAAGTTTTTGTGTAAAAAAGTGGGATTGAATAGAAAAACTTGAAAATGAATATTAGATTAGCAGAATTGTTAATCAAAAAGACCTGTATTTTTGAAGGAGAATAACTGTCTTCATGCAAATTGATGAAATATAATGGAACCAAACAATCTTGACTTAATTGATTCGGTAAAAGAGATTATAATAGGTGCTAGACAAAGAGTCTACCGGATGGCCAATTCTGTGCTTTTGGATACCTATTGGCAAATAGGCAAGCTGATTGTTGAGGACGAGCAAATGGGAAACACCAAAGCTCAATATGGTAAAGCCACACTTAAGAGGCTGTCTCGTGCTTTAACTTTGGAGTTTGGTAAAGGGTTTGACTACACCAATCTTACCAATATGCGTAATTTTTTTATTGCATTTTCAATTCTTGACGCATTGCGTCAAGAATTGAGTTAGACACATTATAGGTTGCTTTCAAGGCTCGATTCCGGTGAGAAACGAGCATATTATTTAAATGAATCGGTGGGAGCGAATTGGAACAGTAGAGAACTTCAAAGGCAAATTAATACCCTGGCATTTGAGCGAGTCGTAAAGCATTTACCCGAAAAAGAAAAGAAATCATCGATAGAGAATTTAATAAAAGACCCTTACATTTTTGAATTCTTGGGGCTTTCATCAGAAGAGAAAAATAGTGAAAGAACAATAGAAAATGCAATTATAGACCATTTGCAGAAATTCTTGCTTGAATTTGGAAAAGGGTTTGCTTTTGTTGCTCGACAACAACACATTGCTACTGATACATCTGATTTTTATATTGACTTGGTGTTTTACAATTATATACTCAAGTGCTTTGTAATCATAGATTTGAAAAAAGGCACAATGACGCACCAAGATATTGGCCAATTGGATATGTATGTGCGTATGTATGATGATTTGAAGCGAGGAGAAGACGATAACCCAACTATTGGTATTTTGTTATGTTCAGAAAAAGACGAAGCCATTGTGAAATATTCTGTTTTAAACGACCAAAATAACCTATTTGCAAACAAGTATTTGTTGTATTTACCTAAGGTTGAAGATTTGAAAAACCTAATAGAGCAAGACAGGTTAAAATTCGAGCTAGATAATGACTAATAACTAGCATTTCACCAAGGTTTAATTACAGTTCTGCTAAATTTTAGATTCACAGATCATCTGACTTAATTAGATTATCCACCCAATAGCACTTTGGGTTTTAATCTTTCATTTTATTCTTCATTTCCAAAACCTGACTTAAATCATAATTTTCAGGTTCATTAATCATGTTTTGAGGGTATTCTGGCTTCTAATTTTGATGCGTTAAAAAGTTTACAAATCAAATTAACAGCTATGCGTTTATTTACCAAACCACTATTAAGCTCTTCCAGCTCAGATTCATCGGGTGCATTAGAAGGTTTTTACTACGACAACAAGATAGTGAAAGCCTTTATTATTGTTACGGTTATCTTCGGAGTTGTTGGAATGCTTGCCGGCCTTACAGCCGCTTTGCAGTTATTCTGGCCTGCTGCAAACTTGAATCTCCCATATACTACATTTGGTAGATTAAGGCCATTACACACAAACGCCATTATTTTTGCCTTTGTAGGCAATGGTATGTTCGCAGGGGTTTATTATTCCACTCAAAGGCTATTAAAAGGCCCAATGTTGAGTCCAATCTTAAGCTGGATTCACTTCTGGGGCTGGCAGCTGATTATTGTTGGAGCAGCGGTTTCATTACCTCTAGGAATGACTACCGGTAAAGAATATGCTGAGCTTGAGTGGCCCATCGATATTGCCATTACACTGGTTTGGGTAGTTTTTGCAATAAACTTCATAGGAGCCATCATAAAAAGAAGAGAAAGACACATGTATGTGGCTCTTTGGTTTTATATCGCTACAATAGTTACTATCGCTCTATTACATATTGTTAATTCGTTAGCCTTGCCTGTGACTTTGTTTAAAAGTTACACACTGTTTGCTGGTGTTCAAGATGCTCTTGTGCAATGGTGGTATGGACACAATGCGGTTGCATTTTTCCTTACTACACCTATTCTTGGTTTGATGTATTATTTCTTGCCAAAAGCAGCCAATAGACCAGTTTATTCTTATAAGTTATCAATTATTCACTTCTGGTCATTGATTTTTTTGTATATCTGGGCTGGTCCTCACCACCTTTTATATACTTCATTGCCTGATTGGGCTCAGAGTTTGGGTACTGTCTTCTCTATTATGTTGTTGGCTCCATCATGGGGAGGTATGCTCAACGGACTTCTTACACTTAGAGGTGCTTGGGACAGAGTGAGAGAAAATCCAGTTTTGAAATTCTTCGTGGTAGCGGTAACTGCTTACGGCATGACCACTTTCGAAGGCCCAATGCTTTCTTTGAAAAATGTCAACGCCATATCACACTATACCGACTGGACAATCGCTCACGTACACATCGGTGGGCTGGGATGGAACGGCTTCATGACTTTTGGTATGTTCTATTATTTAGTACCAAAAATGTGGAGAACCAATTTGTACTCCGTAAAATTGGCTAACATTCACTTCTGGTTGGGTACTTTGGGTATCATATTCTACGCTTTGCCGCTTTATTGGGCTGGTTTTACACAAAGTTTAATGTGGAAAGAATTCACAAAAGATGGATTCTTGGCTTATCCAAACTTCCTTGAAACCGTAACCCAAATATTGCCCATGTACATGGCGAGGGCCTTTGGTGGCACTTTGTATTTGGCTGGTACTTTGGTGATGGTTTATAACTTAATGAAAACCGCTGGAAGTGGCGAGTTTTTGGCTCACGAATATGACGAAGCTCCAGCTTTGAACCATAAGCTGAAAGTTGGCGGTGCATTTCACACCATTTTGGAGCGTAAGCCTGTATTGTTCACCGTGTTGTCTTTTGTGGCTGTATTGATTGGTGGTGTAGTTGAATTCTTGCCAACGTGGTTGATTGATTCTAATGTGCCAACTATTGCTAGTGTAAAACCTTACACGCCGCTTGAGCTTGAAGGCAGGGATATTTATGTAAGAGAAGGATGTTATAACTGCCACTCTCAGATGATCAGGCCGTTTAGGTCAGAAACTGAGCGTTATGGAGAATATTCTAAATCAGGTGAGTTTGTTTATGACCACCCTTTCCAGTGGGGTTCTAAACGCACTGGGCCAGATTTGCACCGTCAAGGTGGCAAATACCCTGACTCGTGGCACTATAACCACATGTTGGAGCCCACTTCTATGTCTCCGGGTTCTATCATGCCAGCCTATCCTTGGTTGTTTGATGATGAGTTGAATACAGCCAATACGGCCACCAAAATCAACACGATGCGTACTTTGGGTGTGCCTTATGAGGAAGGTTATGAAGACCAAGCTGTGGCAGATCTTACTGAACAAGCCGAAGGAATATCCAAGAACCTTGCTGATGCCAAAATAAAAGTAGGCAAAGAAAAGGAGATTATTGCTCTTATCGCTTATCTGCAAAGAATGGGTACAGATATCAAAAATGAGGCTACGGCATTAAAATAATAACAAAACGCACTCACGAAATTAAAAACCGTGGGTGCTAAACCAACAAATATTATGATAAAGAACTCGCTTGCTTCTATTTCTGATGTGGCCATTTATCCAGTCATTTCACTTTCTATTTTTGTTGCTTTTTTTGTTTTACTAGGTTATATGGTTTTTAGAGCCGACAAAAAATATATCAAGCACATGGAGGAAATGCCGCTCACTGACGAAGTTTATCAAAAGGATTAAAAATATTGTAAATCAAATAAATTATGGACTTATCATTTAAAACAGGAGAGGAATTATTCCAGTTTGTATTGCTGGGAGTTCTTCTTATTTTCACGGTGATCTTGTTTATAGTAGTCATGAATATTTTCATGCTATTAAAGAAACTAAATCTGGGTGCAAGTGGCTCAGTAGCAGCCGAGGCAGGGGAAGAAACAAGCTTTTGGAAAAGTTTGACCAACGCCGTGCCAATTGCTAAAGAAGAAACGGTGATGTTGGAACACAATTACGACGGCATCAGAGAACTAGATAACCACCTTCCGCCTTGGTGGCTAGGATTGCTCTATGGTTCTATCGTGTTTGCGATTGTTTATTTGCTCAACTATCACGTGTGGCATTGGAGTCCATCACAAGAGCAAGAATATACCATGGCTATGGACGAAGGCAAAAAAGAAGTAGAAGCCTACCAAGCAAAATTGGGTGAGAGTATTGATGAGAAATCAGTAAAAGTGTTAGCAGACCCTAAAACGCTTGAGAATGGTAAAACTATTTTTACCGAAAAATGTGTGGCTTGTCACGGTGCTGCTGGTGAAGGTGGCGTAGGACCAAACCTTACTGACGAATATTGGCTACATGGTGGTACTATTAACGATGTTTTTGGTGTTATTAAAAATGGTGTTCCTGAGAAAGGGATGATTTCTTGGAAAGCTACCCTGAAACCAGCTCAAATTCAGGAGGTTTCCAATTATATTATGACGATGAAAGGTACTAACCCTGCAAATCCTAAAGCTCCCCAAGGAGAGAAAGTAGGAGATGCAGCGACAGCAACTGCCAGTGGAGATTCAACTCAAGCTAAATAATAGCTGCTTGCAGCAACAAATCGAAAAAGACTTATTTCTTGATTCATCAGGAAATAAGTCAATTTCAAATTCGATTGGAATAAAATATAAAAAATAATCATGGAAAACATCGATGATATTTACAAATACGCCGACAGCGAGCAAGACGAATTTAGAAATACGCTAGCCACTGTCGATAAGGACGGAAAAAGAATCTGGCTTTATCCTAAAATGCCCAAAGGGGCTTTCTTCAACAAACGCATAATTGCTACAATCCTATTCCTAGCAGTATTTTTATCAGCTCCATTTATCAAAATAAACGGCCTTCCGCTTATCATGATGAATATTTTCGAAAGGAAATTTGCCATTTTTGGTCAGCTTTTCTTGCCTCAGGATTTTATCATCTTCGGTTTAGGAATGATCACCTTTGTGGTTTTTATCATTCTTTTTACAGTAACTTATGGTAGGATTTGGTGTGGATGGTTATGTCCGCAGACGGTTTTCATGGAAATGATTTTCCGCCCGATAGAAGTTTGGTTAGAAGGCGAAGGCCGCACACAAAAGAAATTTGATGAGGCTCCATGGGACTTTAATAAAGCTTGGAGAAAAACACTTAAACACGTTATTTATATTACTTTTTCTATCATCATTGCCCATTTCACAATGGCTTACATGGTGGGTATTGAAGGAGTTAAAGATATTGTTACCAAACCCCCAACTGAAAATCTTTCAGGGTTTGTCGGTTTAATAGTCTTTACAGGTTTATTCTATTTTGTTTTTGCAAAACTACGCGAGCAAGTTTGTGTGGCTATTTGCCCTTATGGCCGTTTGCAAGGTGTATTGGTCACCAAAGATACCATGACCATCATTTATGACGAAGTAAGAGGCGAGCCTAGAGCGAGAATTTCAAAAAAAGAAGTAGCCTCTGAAGTGAAAAAAGGGGATTGTATAGATTGCGGTCTTTGTGTACAAGTTTGCCCTACAGGTATTGATATCCGTAACGGAATTCAGCTTGAATGTGTCAATTGCACGGCCTGTATTGACGTTTGTGATGAGGTTATGGTGAAAGTTGATCGTCCAAAAGGACTAATAAGGTATGCCTCAGTAGATACTATTAAAAACAACGTACCATTTAAGTTTACAATCAGAACTTTAGCCTATACTTTGGTCTTGGCAGCTTTGGTATCCGTGGTAGGTATTTTATTGGTCAACAGAAGTTCGGTTGAAACTACACTTATGCGTGTTCCGGGTCAATTATATCAAGAAAACGGCGACAAGATTACGAATTTGTATAATGCTCAAATGGTGAACAAAACAAATTCCGACAAAGTGTTGAATATTACCATCAAAGAGCAAGGTGCTACGCTAAAGTTTATTGGGCAAAATCCTATAAAAATAAAAGCCGGCTCAAAAGCCGAAGTAGTGTTTTTTGTGGAATTTCCAAAAGACAAAATTACCAAAAGGTCAACTCCAATCAAGATCCAGATCATGGAAAAGGACAAACAATTGGAGGAAGCCAAAACCAATTTTCAAGGACCTAATTGATTAACAATATAAATTTTTAAAACTATGAACTGGGGACACAAAATAGGACTCGTTTATGTAGGATTCGTTGTTTTTATGCTCACATTGGTTGTTTTGTGTATAAAACAAAAAGATATTTTTTTGGTAACAGAAAACTATTACAGTGATGAACTTGCGTATGAAACCCGCATTCAAAAAGTAAAAAATGCCAATGCATTGGGCAAAGATTTGCAAATTTTGGTAAAAAATGATGTGGATAGCGTCTATATAGATTTGACCAACCAATCGATTGGCTCTACGGGATCAGTGGTTTTTTACAGACCTTCTAGCCAAAAAATGGATTACAAAATCCCGATGAATTTAGACTATGCGGGCCAACAAAAAATATACATTGGCAAATTGGCTGATGGTCTTTGGACGGTAAAACTGGAGTGGGAAAAAGCTGGTCAAGAATATTACAAAGAGCAAAAAATTCAATTATAAGCTATGCTTTGGTCAGCTTTTTTGTTGGGTTTGGTAGGTAGTTTGCATTGCGTAGGCATGTGCGGACCGCTTACTCTGTTGTTGCCCAATGATGGTCATTTTTCCATAAAATTCGTCTTCGGGAGAGTTTCTTATAACTTGGGTAGGGTAGTGACTTATTCATTATTGGGTGCTACCGCAGGTTTTTTTGGTGAGAAAGTTAGTTTTTTTATAAGTCAAAAAATGCTTTCCATTACTTTCGGAATTTTGGTGTTGGCTTATGTGCTTTTGCCTTATGCGTTTAAAAACAAAATCTCCAATCCAAATATGTTTTATCGTTTTTCAAGTTTGTTGAAAGGTGTTTTTGCAAAGTTATTTAAAAGCAAGTCTTTTCTCGCTCAGTTTTCTTTTGGATTGGTAAATGGACTTCTACCATGCGGAATGGTTTACGTGGCTCTGGCTGGGGCTTTTTTGGCAACCAATTGGTCAGATGCAGCCTTAACGATGATACTATTTGGTTTGGGCACAATTCCCCTTATGCTGCCAGTAAGCCTAGGTATGAGTCAAATAAGGAAGGTTTTAGGTGCTCATTTCAAAACTATCATAACGTACACGTATGTTTTACTCGGTGCTTGGCTTATTTTTAGAGGCATGGATTACGATATTCAAAGTCTTTATACAGCTCCAGGACAAGAATTAAACACAGATTGTGTAACAGTTCATTAAAACAAAAAAGGAGCCGAAAGCTCCTTTTCTTATCTCTATATCAGTCGAATTTTATATTGTTGTAGAAGTATCTATTGGCGTAGTTACTGGAGAAGGAATAACTTCCGCTGGAACTACAGGCTCTACTCTTTTAGGTAAGAACAATACATCTATTATGAAATACTTAGTGTCACCATTCCATGGGAATTTTACGAATTTTTCATGATAGACTAGCGTTACCCTTTCTCCTGAAGACAGGGCAGTTTTAAGTTTTGCTACCACAGAATCTTCTTTTGCCGAAAACTCCCAATATCTTGGAGTCAAGGTTCCTGTTTCACCTGAGTAACCTCCTTCATTAAGCACACCTTCGTTAGTTTTGAAAATATAGCCTCTCTCGCTGAGTTTTGAAATTGTTCCGGCTCTTTCTCCTGATGAGAAATAACCAGTGCTTATATACCAGCCCACAAGAGCCAGAATTAAGAGGATGATAATGAGAATTAATTTTTTCACTTATTTAGATTAATTTTTCACAAAACAATGAAAAAAAAAGCGAATTTTCCAATAATTGATATCTTTTAATTCCAATTAGTCATTCTCACATATTCTTGATTTGTATTTTCTTGGAAAATTAATCTTAAGGATAATTTACTTTAATTGAATGGTTTAATTTTCAAGTCGCTACAAATTGTATAAAGTTGAAGTGCTTAAAAGGGAAATGCTATTTCTAAATAAAAAATATCAAGCAATTAGGAATTAAAAGTGATATTTCTCACAAAGATTTTGGAACCGTTTTGTGATTTTTGTTGAAAATTTAAACAATCAAATTATGGGATTTTTCAGCAGTTTATTTGGTGGAGGCAATAAAGTAGATGTAAAGAGTATTATTGAAAATGGAGCAATAGTAATAGATGTGAGGACGCCAGGTGAATTCGCTGGTGGCCATGTGAAAGGATCTGTGAATATTCCATTAGATAAAATTCAGGGTAATATCAGTAAAATTAAAGGCTATAAAAAACCAATAGTGGTTTGTTGTGCCTCTGGAATGCGTAGCTCCAATGCTAAGCGTGTACTAATAAAAAATGGATTGGAAGAAGTATATGATGGCGGCAGCTGGATGTCCATCGGTTGATTATCTTTTTGTTGTTTGTTTTTCGGTAAAAAAAAAGCCTTTTTGAATTTATAATTCATAAGGCTCTTTTTCCTGAAAGCAAGTTTCAGTTTGTTGGTGAAGTGTAATTCACAGCACAAAATTAAATAGCTGGAGTCTCGAAACAAACTTTTTTTGCGAAAATTCGCTAAATTGGGATAGATTATTGATAAATGTCAAGTATTTATCGACCAAACAACAAAGCCGAATCACACTTCTGAACGGAAGCCGTCTCTGTCGGTTTTGAGCCTCTTATCTGTATTGAACAGGGACTTCTAGTTCAATGAGTAAATGGTTTTTTTTACAAACAAAAAAGCCGACTCATTTCTGAGCCGGCTTTGAGCCTCTTATCGGGATCGAACCAATGACCTACTGATTACAAATCAGTTGCTCTACCAGCTGAGCTAAAGAGGCCTATATTTTAATTAGTTTGAGCTTCGTTGCGAACGCCGTTCCTTAATTGTGGTGCAAAACTATATCCAAAAAGTACACCACGCAAATATTTTTTATCTTTTTTTGAAAAAAAAACCTAATTGTTTGATTATCAAAACTTTCGTTTTTTCTTAAACAATTAGGTTTTCAGATATTAATTGGCTGCGTTGATAAGTTTGATTTTATCTTGCAAATCCTTCAGTTCTTTTTCTGCCTTCACTACTTTCTGCATGTATTCAGCTTTAAGTTTTTCTGCATTTTTAGAATGCCCAAAGAATTCGATATTGTTTCTGGTTAGCGTAATTTCTTCCTCAAGGGTCTTCATTTTACGTCTAATTTCGTTTTCTTGCTTATCAAGGTTCTTGGTGTTTCCGCCTGTTTTTAAGACCACCTCGGCTTCGTTTTGGAGCATCAGCTTATCTTTTTCAGATTTGTCTAAGCCAGAAGATGTCTTCACGAAATTATTGATGGCCTTAATAAACCTTGCTTGAATGTTTTGCATGTCTTTACGAGGTACAAAACCTATGGCTGCGAAAGCTTTCTTATAATCACTCAGTTTCGACAAGTCAGACGTGCCTGCCTCAGCCATTTTTTCTATTTCTTCACAAATAGCCGTTTTCTTGGCTAAATTCGCATCGAACTCGGCATCTTGCGACTTGGTTTCGGTACGTTTTAGGTCAAAATACTGATCACAAGTGGCTTTGAATTTGTTGTAAAGCGTGTCCTTGTATTTTTCAGGAACATGCCCAATCGTTTTCCACTTTTTCTGTAAATCAATAATTTTGTTGGTATTTGGAGCAGAGTGATCGCCAGAGGACAGTATTTCTTCTGCTGCTACACAAAGCTCTTCTTTAGCCTTGTAGTTGGCCTCACGTTTGGCTTCTAATTTTGCAAAGAAATCGCTCTTGTTTTTGAAGAACTGCTTCAATGCATGCCAAAACTCTTTGCTTACTTCTTTGCCTTTATCGCGAGGCATAGAACCCTTTATGGCGTTCCATTGGTCTTGGATTTCCATAACTTCCTTAGACTTGGCGTTCCATTCGTTGATGCTATCGCTTTGGAATTCCAAATAAGGTTTTAGATTGAGAAATAATTGGTTTTTGGCATTGAAAATATCCTCGTTTAATGCACTATTTTCTTTGGCCAATTCACGTTTTTTCTCATATATAACATCAAAAGCGGCTTTAAGTCTCGCCCAAAGAGCTTCTTGTTCTTCTCTTGGTCCGGGTCCTATTTGTTTATATTCTAATAGTAGTTCGTTGGCTTTTTTGAGTACAATGTTGGTCAGTGGGCTTTCCTTCAACGTATCTGCAATGGCTTCTATTTTTATAACTACGCCTTCTTTGTTGATTACATTCTTCTTTCTGTCGAGGTCTTTCAGTTCGTTTTGAATGCTTCTGATATCAAAATACCTATCTACCAAAGCATTATATGCTGACCAAAGTGTACCGTTATGAACCGAATTGATGTTTCCTGCATTTTTCCACTCTGTTTGAAGTTTTTTAAATGCCTCCCAATTATTTTTTGATTCGCCTTTTTCTTCAGTTTCTACTATTTCTCTTAAGCTTTGTAGCAAACGAGTTTTAACTTCGAAATAGTCCTCTCTTTCTCTCTCTAATTTTTGATAGAAATTTTGTCTTTTTTCACGAATTTGAACCAGAATTCCCTCAAATCTTATGGAATAGTTATCGTTTTTGAAGTCAAAACCTTCATCTGTACCGTTTTGCTCTTTGAAAGCTTGACGTGCTTCTGACTTTTCTTTTTGAGCCAATTCATCAAAAACGCCTCTGATAACCTTCAGCACATTGTCGATATTTTTTACATCGGCAGCACTCAAGCTTCTAGATTTCATGGCATCCAGCATTTTATCTGCCAAATCCACGTATTCTTTTTTGGTGTAATTTGTGAAGTCGTTATCGAAACTTGGCATAGATGATGGCTCATCTAGCTCTTCAATTTCTTCAATATCAGTGCTTTCTTCAGACACATCTATGTTTGTGACTTCAATCATTTTTTCTTCTGCCAGAATTTCAGAACTTTGGGGAGTTTCTGAGTTATCAAGGGCTTCGGTTTTTTCCACGGGAGTTGCATCTGAAATTAATTCAGTGTTATCCGAAACTATATTTTCGGCATTGATGTCATCAATGTTGTTGGTCGGTTCGATACTTGGTTCAATCATCAAAATTCGTTGGTAATCTTAAATAGGTCACAAATTTAATAAATATACGTAACAAACATAAAAAAGGTTAATAAATCATGGACAAAACTACTTTAGCCAATCTTAGAAATAATTATACGTTAAACGAACTTTTAGAAAATAATGTTTCCACAAATCCAATTATTCAATTTTCAGTATGGTTTAAAGATGCCTTAAATGCAGAATTGGTTGAAGCGAATGCAATGGTTTTGTCCACAATTAAAGATGCTAAACCTTCGGCAAGGGTGGTACTTTTGAAAGGATTCGATGAAGATGGTTTTGTTTTTTTTACAAATTATAATAGCCATAAAGGTCTGGAATTAAAAGGGAATAATGCGGCTTGTTTGACGTTTTTTTGGGATAAATTGGAAAGACAGGTGCGAATAGAAGGTATGATAGAAAAGGTCTCCACCGAAGACTCAGATTTGTATTTTTGGTCGAGACCACGAGAAAGTCAAATTGGAGCCTGGGTGAGTGAACAAAGTGCCGTGATAGAAGGACGAGAAATGTTGAATGAAAAAC
This sequence comes from Lacihabitans sp. CCS-44, assembly GCF_024343735.1. Taxonomy (GTDB): domain Bacteria; phylum Bacteroidota; class Bacteroidia; order Cytophagales; family Spirosomataceae; genus Leadbetterella. The sequence continues at coordinate 149,483 of NZ_RJUE01000003.1, read as the reverse complement.
TTGCGTATTATCAGCAGAAATTTGAGAATGAGGAGATTATCCCACGTCCGCAGCATTGGGGAGGCTATGTGTTAAAGCCACAAAGTATGGAGTTTTGGCAAGGAAGACCCAACAGGCTTCATGACAGATTGTTGTACACACACGAAAATGATAGCTGGAAAATTGAAAGGCTAAGTCCTTGATAAATAGTAAAATAGGCTGAAAGCGAACGGCCAAATTGACTATTTTAAATTATAATCAGTTTTGAGTTTCTGAGTAAGTTTCCAAATTTCTTGGCATAGATAGATTCTTTAGAAGGCTTTTTGTTGGTTTTCCATTCAAATCTGTCCAATTTCATGTCTTCTGTCGCTATTTCTTTGGGTGGAATCAAAGTGGATTCTGGTTTGCCTCTGAAAACAATGCTTTTGATTTTTTTGGAGTTAAAGTAAAACTGCATGCTAGAGCATTGAACAGTATTAAGTCCAATTATTTTGTTTTTTTCATCTAAAGCAAAATATTTAGACTCTCCGTTTCCTTCCACTTTGATGGTCTGCAGCACAGACCGATTGTCAAAAACAGCATCTATTTTACGGCCTTTTATTTGGTTGAAATTTCTAATCGTATCCACTTGCACTACAAAGCTGTTTTGAAGCAGCTCCATCAGTTTCAATCGGTTGTTTTTTAGCGTAATCACTATGGTGTCAGCCTCTAATTGGTTTTCTTGATTCCAGATGACGGGTTTTGTGTAAAAATGTATTAGTGAATCTTTCAGGTTATAAACCAGCGAATCACTAAGGCTTTGAAAATCAGTTCTATAAACTTCCACTTTCCCATCCGCAATTATTTTTTCAATATCTTTACTGGTCGGAGTTTTGTTTGAGGTTGTATCAGTTTCAACGAGCACCGGCTCCGGTTTTTGTAATTCTTTCAACTTTACTTGTTTATCAATCAAAACCTGACTTTTTGTTTTTGTAATATCATTTCCAGCAATGTTTTCAGAAATATTACTGCTATCTATCTTTGCATTTTTAGGTTTTTCGAAAACCCAAAGTGTATCCGAAGCTATCAAAAGCGTATCTTTTTTGGAAACCCTTTGGCTAATCGTATTGCCAATAATTTTGGTTAGTCCTTTATCTCCAAACCGCAGCCCTTTTTCGCCTACTACTACCAAACTGTCTTTGAATGAGACAAAAACTACGTTGCCGTCCGCATTGCCGGAGCCTCTGGTATTGTCAAATTGCAAAGTATCGCCCTCAAGTGAATAATCTATATTGGTCACTTTGGCTCTACCTTGAAAAGCCGAAACTTTAGTTTTTATATTGTATCTGCCTTTGTAAGCCGATATGTCCCCATTTTTACTCTTTATAGTTGTGAAGGTTTTAAATATGGCTTGCTTGGTGTAGGTATCGTAGTCGAGGGAATCGGTGCATAGCGTGTAACTTGGATTTAGGATTTCTACGTCGCCATTGAATCTAAAATACTTGGTTTTGGTATTGTAATATCCTTCTTCGCTGCTCAGCTTGCTGGAATCTTGATTTAGAACTCCAGGGACAGGGTAATAAGCTTGGTCGCGGTTGAGGTCATAAAACATCTTGGTGGTGCGAAGCGTAACCTTTTTGTCTCTTAAAATCACTTGTTTGCCATATACTTTTGCAAACCTCAAGTTTCCATCATATAAAAGCGTATCACCAACAATGGTGAGCGTATCTCCTTGATTGATAACAATTTTGCCGTAGGCTTCAATAAAATTAGAAGACTGATTATGAATTGCTTTTTGGCAGCCCAGTTTCACGCCTCTGTGTATAAAAATAACATTTCCCAAAAAAGTTTGTGTTCTGGACAGACTATTATCTCCCACCAAACTATCGGCTCTCACCAATTCTATCATACTTTTTGGGCCGTTATCTTTGATAGGATTCAGTGGTTTTTGCCCCCAAACACAAAAAGAATTCAGAAAAATCAATGCCCAGAAGATGGAAAATAAATTGGCTTTACTTTTCAAAGAATAAAAGGTTTTGCGATTCATAAAGCAAAATTAACGTATTTTTGTTAATGATTATTCGCAATAATTGATGCTGAAGGACTTTTTAGAATTTATTAACACAAATCAGCTTTGTAAAGCTACAGACAAAGTCTTGGTGGCTGTTAGCGGTGGAAAAGATTCCATAGCACTTCTAAATTTATTTGTTGAGGGTCGATTTAATATTGCCGTTGCACATTATAATTTTGGATTGCGTGGCTCGGCTTCTGATGGCGACGAGAATTTTGTGAAAAAGTTTTGTGAAAAAAAACAGATTCCGTTTTTTTCTACCAAAACAGACACCAAAAAAGTAACAAAAGATTGGAGAGTTTCTACCCAAATGGCTGCCAGAGAACTTAGATATACTTGGTTTAATGAATTAATGGTATCGGAAGGCTTTGATTGGTTAGCCACCGCTCACAACTTGGATGATAAAATAGAAACCCTCTATTTGAACCTCACCAAAGGAACAGGCCCAAAAGGATTGAAGTCGATTCCACTTAAAAAAGGTAAAATCATAAGGCCTTTGTTGTTTGCTCAAGTATCTGAAATTTTAGCTTATCTGGCTGAAAACAATATTTCTTGGAGAGAAGATGCATCCAATCAAACAGTTGATTATCAAAGGAATAAAATCAGGCATCAGGTCATTCCTATTCTGAAAGAAATCAATCCGGGTCTTGCAAATACTGCTCAGGTAAATTTTAGAAGGATAAATGACCTAAATGCGATTTTTGATGAGAAGTTAGAACGTTTTAAGCAATCTATTGATTTTGGTGAAATTGTTAAAATCCCGTTTTCAGAATGGCAAAATACCCCTGGATTTGCTTTACTGACGGAAGAGTTTTTGAAGTCCTATGGATTTAATTATCAAGATGTTATTGATTTATTAAATGTAACCACTTCGGGTAAAAGAATAGAATCTAACACGCACCTGATTGTGACAGGCAGAAATGAATGGTTTTTAGAGAAGAAAATGGAATCTTCGGAAGAAAACACCTTTCATTTTAAGGAACCTGGACTTTATGAAATTGGCACGCAATCCATCGTTTTGAAGGTCACCACCGATTTTCCAAGCATCATGGATATTCGGAAAAGTGAGCATGCTTTTTTTGATTTTGATAACATAAAATGGCCCTTGACGCTTAGGAATTGGAAACATGGAGACAAGTTTCAACCTTTTGGAATGAAAGGCAAAAAGATGGTTTCCGACTTTTTGATAGATAGTAAAATCGATAGCCCTCAAAAGAATATTCAAAAAGTACTCTGCGATAGTCAAGATATTCTATGGTTGGTAGGTTTGCGTACCGACGATCGCTTTAAACTCCATTCTGCTACAACAAAAATCTTGAAGGTAAGTTTTTTGTAGCTATTAATTATTTAATTATCAGTATTTTAATATTATAAACAGCCAAAAGGTTTGTTTTTGGCATGCCGTTTGATAAATCAATAGGAAACGAAAGTTTTAAAAGCATTTCCTATAAAAATTAAACGTTCAATTTGATGTTTCCTATAAAAAAAATACAAATACTGATAGGTTTTGTATGGTGCCTTACCAGCTTTCTCACACAAGCTCAATCTAATAAACTTAGAGCCGCAAATACTGAGTTCGACAAAATGTCGTATGCACAAGCGGTAAGAAACTACGAGTCCTATTTGGGAAGCGGAAGCCACGAAAAAGATCAACAAAAGGAAGCCCTCACAAAGTTAGCTTTTAGCTACAGAAAACTACAAGACAGCAAAAACGCGGAAAGAGTTTACAAAGATTTATTCAAAGATTTTGATGCTTCTGTGGACAGTGAGCAAATCTTATATTATGCCCAAGCTCTTGCCAATAATGGAAAATACCGTGAATCACAAAAAATGTATAGCCGTTATGGCGAGCAACAAAAAGAGGATTTGAGAGGCCGGAAATTTACAGTGGCTTATATGGACAACTCTACTTTTTTTAAAGATTCGTCTCTATACGACGTTAATTTTGTGTATCCACTCAATACAAGATATTCAGATTTCAGCCCAATGTTTTATGAAAATGGTTTGGTGTTTGTTTCTGCCAGAAACGAAGGCTCGGGAATAAAGAGAGTTTTTAACCAAAACGAAACCCCGTTTTTGGATTTGTTTTTGTTTTCTGACACGATGTCGCTCAGAAAAGAAACCCACAAGACGGTGGAAACTATCCAAGCCAGTTTAGGCTCAAGTGGAAAATCAGCCAAACCAAATAAAACGCAGGAAAACGATAGCTTTGAAGATATTGAGGAACCTGTAATTGACGAATTTAGTAAATCCATCAATTCAAAATATCACGAAGGTCCAGTTACTTTTTTCAAAGATTACAAGAAAATAGTTTTTACAAGAAACAACTATAACAAAGGGAAAGCAAAGAAAAGCGAGAAAGGAATAAATATGCTCAAGCTGTTTATTGCCACAAAAAAAGGCAACAAATGGACAGATATAAAAGAGCTACCATTCAACTCCAACGAATATTCGACAGGTCATCCTGCACTTTCGCCGGACAACCGTAAAATGTATTTTGTTTCGGATATGCCTGGTGGTTTTGGAGGAACAGACATTTATGTGGTAGATTACCGCGAAGGAAACTGGGGAGCTCCCATAAACTTAGGAAGAGAAGTCAATACAGAAGGCAATGAGATGTTTCCTTTTGTGGACGAAATCGGCAATTTTTATTTTGCTTCGGATGGTCATGCGGGTTTGGGCGGATTAGATATGTTTTATTTAGAATTTCGCAACGGTGTTCCTTTCGGTGAAGTTGAAAACTTAGGTGCCCCTATAAACTCCACAAAAGATGATTTCGGATTTATAACAGATGGGAATCGCTCTCGTGGGTATTTTAGTTCAAACCGAAGAAAAGGATATGCGGACGACAACATCTATGCATTCACCAAAGGCTGTAATGCCCTCAATATTCTGGTTTATGATAGCCAAACCAATCTGCCATTGGCCAATACGGAACTCAGAATGGTGAAAAACGGAGTGAATAAACAAGGGTACATTACCAATTCACTCGGGGAGGCTTCACTCTGCCTGGAAAGTGGTGCAGATTTTGAATTTAAGGCCTTTAAAGAAGGATATGATGTAGGGACAATCACCTACGGCACCATGTCGCAGTCACTTTCTAAACAACAGCATCTTAAAATCTATTTGGAGCCAGCCAGACGTCCTTTGGTGAAAGGAAGAATAGTTTCTGAAGTTGATCAGATGCCAATAGCTGGAGCTACAGTAACGCTTGAAAATGAGCGAGATGGGAGTGTGGCGATGGTAATTACGGGTGTAGATGGCAGATATGCTTTTCAACCAGATCGTGACGGTAGATATTCTGTGTCTGCTGTTAAAGATAACTATGCTACAAACACGGAAAATATTGGCAAAATTAAGAATTCTAAGAAAAATTATTCTGTAGAAAGAAACTTTGGCATGATTGGTGAAGGTGATATATTTAGATTAGATAATATCTATTATGACTTGGATAAATCTGAGATAAGGGCTGATGCCAAAAGGGAATTAGACAACAAAGTGATTCCAGTTTTGAAAAAGTATCCTGACTTACAGATTGAATTGAGATCACATACAGATAGCCGAGCAAGCGAGGAGTATAATCAAAGACTCTCAGCTGCAAGAGCAAGGTCAGTAGCTGATTATCTGGTTTCTAGAGGCGTAAGTTCTGATAGGTTGGTGGCGAGTGGATATGGAGAAAGTGAATTGGTAAACGAATGTGACGATTCGGCGAAATGTGAGGAAAATGCTCACCAAGCCAACAGAAGGACGGAGTTTAAAATATTGGCAGTCAAAGAATATTTGGGTGCTAGGAAATAGGAAAGACAAAGATATTTTTTTTCATAGTTTAGGGTTAAGGTTTATTGCGAAAAGCATTGCCGAATTGAGCAATGCTTTTTTTTCCAAACTCTAAAAAAAAGAGAAAAACTGAAAGATATAAGTTTAGTAATCGAGCCTCGGAACATACAACTCCAAACTCGGCACTAAAACAAAGATATACCGAGAGGTAGTTTTTTTTCATAGTTTAAGGTTAAGGTTTATTGCAAAAAGCATCGTCATATTGAGCGATGCTTTTTTTTCCAAACTTTTAAAAATGAATTTCAAAAAAGATTAAAACTCAGTTGCCGAGTCTCAGAATTCACCACTCTCCCGATAGCTATCGGGACGGCACTCAAATAAAGATATACCGAGAGGTAGTTTTTTTTCATAGTTTAAGGTTAAGGTTTATTGCAAAAAGCATCGTCACATTGAACGATGCTTTTTTTGTTTGTATAGATTTTGAATGCAAGTCTGTAAAAAACATGAAGACCAATCAAATCTTGCAAAGCATAAAAAACAGTGATCACTTAGTATTAAAATCTAATTTCTTCCAAATTGCTTAGCATTAATGATTAATTTCTAAAAATATAAACACTTATTGTTCCTAATATTTTCTGTGCAGTCAGTTGTAAAATTTCGCAACTTTTATTTTCTAACATCGAAAAATGCTAAAACCGAAATTTTACAGAGGATCATTTCGGACCGCCGAAGCGGCAAAGAAAGTGTTTTTTTGTTTCTTTTTTTTCGAAAAAAAAGAAAGCCTGCCTGGCAAGGCACGCAAAGTATATAAGCTTTAAGTATTTTAAGTCCGAAACTATAATTAAAAAAACAATTGAATCTACTTCTTTATCGAATGCTTTTTGCTTCCTACCGATTCTATCTTTAATTTTGTTGAAATCATTTCTTTTAAATGCTTACAAGTCTTCTCATTAAGAATTACGCCCTAATCAAGCATCTGGAAATCCAACCTGAAGCTGGCCTGAACATCATTACCGGAGAAACCGGTGCGGGTAAGTCCATCATGTTGGGAGCTATGGGGCTTTTGATGGGGAACAGAGCCGACACCAAAGCATTGTTTGATGAAAACGAGAAATGTGTCGTGGAAGGTAATTTTGATATCTCTAAACTTGACCTTCAAGCCTTTTTTGAGGACTTGGAACTTGATTACGAACCTTCGTGTCTTATCCGTCGTGAAATTTCTCCCAATGGCAAGTCGCGAGCTTTTGTCAATGACACGCCAGTTACCTTAGATGTTTTGAAGACTTTGGGCGTATATCTGATGGATATTCACTCACAGCACGATACGCTTTTGCTCAATACCAATGCCTATCAATTGGCCTTGCTAGATGCTTTTGCTGGAAATCAATCTCTTTCAGAAAAGTATCTGGTTTCTTACAAAGCATTCAAGTCTGCCGAAAAGGCTTTGACAGCATTACAAAACAATGCCGATAGCCTTAAAAAGGAGTTTGATTACAATAAATTTCTTCTGGACGAATTGGTTGTGGCCAAATTGGTAGGAGAGGAGCAAGCCGAATTGGAGGAAGAATTGATGATTTTGGAAAACGCAGAGGAGGTAAAACGAAAATTAGGTTTTGCTTATGAATATCTCAACAATGCGGATCTTTCGGTACTTGGATTACTCAAGGATGCAAACGTTGCTCTGGGGAGCATCAGTGGAATCTCCGAAAAATATGCATCATTAAAAGAGCGTGTAAATAGCAGTTTGATTGAGCTCCAAGACATTTCCAACGAAATAGAGTCAGAAGATTCCAAAGTAGAAACAGATGATGAAAAAGTTGTTTTTTTGAGAGATAGGCTGAATGCCATTTTCCGTTTGCAACAAAAACATGCGGTGAAAAGTATCACTGAACTCATCGAAATCAGAGAGGATTTGCAACAAAAGGTGAGTAAAGTGGTCAATCTTGGAGAAGAACTGGAGGTTTTACAAAAAAATAGAGAGAAACTTTTTGCTGAAACCCAAAAAGACGCTTCGACCCTTTCAGAAAGTAGAAAGAAGGTGATCCAGCCATTGGTGGACAAAATACAAGGCTTATTGGCCGAACTCGGAATGCCTGATGCGAGATTGTTGATTGGCACAAAAGAAAAGGCTTTTGCATCCGATGGTATTGACGATTTGATTTTTGAATTCTCGGCCAACAAGGGTTCTACGCCTAAACCACTGAAAGATGTGGCATCAGGAGGAGAGTTTTCGAGGGTGATGTTAAGTCTGAAATATGTTTTGGCAGAGAAAAAGTCCTTGCCAACCATCATTTTTGATGAAATAGACACAGGAATCTCGGGCGAAGTGGCCATAAAAGTAGGGAAAATGCTCACTGAAATGTCATCGAAACTTCAAGTGATCGCCATTACGCACTTGCACCAAATTGCAGGAAAAGGACAAACGCACTTTTATGTGTACAAAGACAATTCCGACACCAAAACTGTCAGTTTGATGCGAAAACTCGAGGCCGATGAGCGAATTATAGAAGTGGCCAAAATGATTGGCGGTCAGAATCCTTCTGAAAGTGCCATCAGAAGTGCCATAGAAATGTTAGAAAACAATAACTAAAAACAATATGAAATTCTCAAATTTGATTTTTGCTCTTTTGCTTGGCTTTACAATGGCCTGTGGCAACAAAATAGATGGTGAAATAGAAAAACTAAATACGGTTTTGATGAAAGGCCACGATGAAGTGATGCCCAGAACTATGGCCATTGCCGACATCAAAAAGGATTTGATGGCCGCTTCTGAAAAAGCATCTGAGGCGGACAAAACTGTGGCACTTAAACTTTCAACGGCTTTGCAAAAAGCCGAAGACGATATGTACGAATGGATGAAAAACTTCGGCGTAGCCATGAACGATGTGAAAGATAAGAACGAAAAGCTGAAACTTTACACCGAGCTGGAGGTTGAAGTAAAAAAGCTCACTACTGATACAGAAACGGCGATAGCAGCAGCCAAAAAGTTTACGGAGGAACACAAATAAAATCATGAAAGCTCTTTCCAGTATTTTCGCAATCACTTTTTTTACATTAGCCATTTGGAGTTGCGGTGACTCCAACCGTAAATTGCCCTATATTGGTCAACACGATGTCAACGAAAAAGGTGACTCGGTTTATCACGCCATTCCAGATTTCAAATTTGTGAATCAAGACGGTGATACACTCACGCAAGAGGCTTTTAAAGGCAAAATATATATTGCGGACTTCTTTTTTACGTCATGCCCGACCATTTGCCCGGTTATGAAAACCCAAATGCTCAGAATCTATGAGAAATTCAAAGACAATCCTGAATTGGGTATATTGTCGCATTCCATTGACCCGCGTCACGACTCGGTGGCGGTATTGAAAGCCTATAAAGCAAAGCTAGGTGTAAACACCAATCAATGGCAGTTTGTGACGGGCGAGCAGGAGAAAATCTATGAAATAGCTCAGAAATCGTACATGGTATCAGCCATGGAAGACAAGGAGGCTGTTGACGAGGGCGGATTTGTACACAGCGGTGCGTTTGTATTGGTCGATAAAAACAGAAACATTAGAGGAGTTTATGATGGTACCAAAGAAAAAGAGGTCAATAGACTCATCAAAGATATTGAGCTTTTGCTTCAAAAATAGTTTAGTTCTGTTTTGCCTTTTTGTCACGGCTTGTGCCAGTGACGAAGAGGTGAAATACGAACAATACGTAATATCAGGAGCAGAAATTTACAAGAAAAACTGCTCCAACTGCCACGGTTTAGACGGCTCAGGCCTAAGAAATCTTTATCCGCCGATTAAAGGCTCAACTTACCTACAAGACAAAAACAAGCTAGTCTGCATCATCAAAAACGGCCTCGAAGGCCCCATAAGCGTTGCTGGCAAAACCTACAACCAAAAAATGCCCGCCGCCAAAGGCCTCTATGACCTCGACATTGTCCAATTAATTACTTTTCTGAATGATAAATGGGGGAGTTCAAAAGGGATTGTGGAGGTTGGAGATGTTGTTGGTGTGGGGTGTGAGTGAAGTCAAACTATTTTTTTCTCCGAATTGCAATTCTCAAAGTTAATCCTTTGTTTTAATTCCCGATATTTTTGAAATTAAAATTTAATTCCATATATTTGAGGTATTAAAAATAGTTATTATGGCAAAAAATCAAAGGTTAGAAGTGCAGGGTATAGTTATTTCTATTCAAGAAAGAAATAGTAAGGACTATATTTCACTTACAGATATTGTGAGCGGATTTGAAGGTGGCTCATCATTAATAGAGAAATGGTTACGCAACAAAAATACTCTTGAATTTTTAGCCATTTGGGAAAAATTGAATAATTCAAGTTTTAATTCCCCCGAATTCGAGGGAATTAAAAGTGAAGCTGGTTTGAATAGGTTCACCATATCAGCTAAACAATGGATTGAAAAAACAGGTGCAATAGGTATAATTTCAAGTGCTGGAAGGTATGGTGGGACTTATGCACACAAGGACATTGCTTTTGAGTTTGGCATGTGGATAAGTCCAGAATTTAAGTTGCTGTTAATTAACGAATTCCAGCGATTAAAAGAGGAGGAAGCTGAGCGAAAAAATATAGATTGGGATGTAAAAAGAATTGTTTCAAAAATAAATTATAGGATTCATACTGATGCAATAAAAGAAGTTTTACCAAGTTTTAATTTGGCAAAAGATAGGGAAAAATGGATTTATGCCGAAGAAGCCGATATGCTGAATCTTGCAGTTTTTGGTAAGACTGCAAAACAATGGCAACAAGATAATCCAGAGTTAACATTGAATGGTGGGAACATTAGAGATTATGCCGATCTGCATCAACTTACAGTAATATCAAATCTAGAAAGTATTAATAGTTTGTTACTTAAGCAGGGTTTAGAGAAAAAGGAACGGTTGCAGCTTTTGCATAATACAGCTTTAGAACAACTAAAATTATTAAGAGAAATGAAAAACTATTCTCTCGATAAATTGAAAAGTCCCAATTTGAAATTAATTGAACAAAAAAACAGAAAGTAATTGTCCGATAACCCAAAAATGCTCACCGCCAAAATACTCTATGACCTCTTTTATACTAAACATGTATCAGTTCCTATCTCAATCAAAATAGTTCATTCAGATTATAAAAAAAACTCCATACACGGATTTTTTAGAAATAGCTAAATTTTCCTACTGCCCAGTAGTATCCACAATAGTCCTGAGCGAATCCACCATAAAAGTACCTTTGGGACGGCGGAGGGAGTATTTAGAGAAGTCTTCGGTGGCGTCCATGCCTCCTGAGGCGGTTATGGATTCCCTTGGAGTTTTTATGGTTACTTTTTTGTCGGTGTAGATTTTCTTGTTTACTGGGCTCCAGAATAGCTCTTCGGTTGAGAGACTTTGCTGAAGTAAACGGTTGTTAAAAAACACGTTGCCTTGTATAATGTAGAGGTTTTTTTCTTTTACATATCTTCCAGAATCACCTCTGAGCATGGAGTATTCTACACCATTTTTGTCTAAGAAGTTCACGTAAACGGCCTTTGGATATACTTCGTTTTCGTTCTGGAACTTTAGCTGCTTTGCAGTAGAGATTTTTACTTTTACCCTTCCCGAATCGCTGTGACTGATAGCAAGATTGTCGATATTGAGAATCGGTCCGAGGTATTCTATGAATTCTTTTTTTGACTTTTCTTCCTCACAACTCCACAAAAGCGGAGAGCCAACAAAGACAATGAAACAAAAAAAGTATAACCTTTTCATGGTTAGTCTATACGTGGTTTGTTGAACCAACTACTTAGTAGTGAGAAGTTTACTGACACTTTTGTGTAGTTTTCTTGAATCAAACTGTTGGTGTTTACACCTCTTCTACCCAACGACAAGGCGATATCTATATAACTAGGATTGCCGAAGCCCATAGGTACCGAAAGACCAAGACTAAAGCTTTGGTCTTTTATTTTGGTGTTATTGATCATGTAGGGCGTGTCGATGTGTTTGTATCCCAAACGGTAAAATACCTGGTTGAAATATTTGCCAGATGAAGCATTTGGCAACCATTCCATACCTAAATTGAGTTCCTTTGAATCCACTAATATTTTGTTGGCAGTTGGGTCAAATTGCTTGTTGCCTGACCATTTGGTATAGCCATATTCAGCTGCAAATACCCAGTGATAGTTGCTTTCTAAACTCAATCCAATTTTGTATTTACTCGGAATCTGGCTTGAAATATTGGTCAATGATAAGGTATCTGGGCTTTGAATATAAACAGGCCCGTTACCTGCTTCGCCAAGTACACTAAACACTTTTAATGCCTCACCTTTTAGGTTAGAACCTAGCTGATAAACACCTCCAATGTTCAAATTCCATTTTTTACTCAACTTCACTTGGTAGGTTAAACCTGTTTTGGCCGAAGCACCTTTTAGACTGTATCTGCCTGAATTTCTGAAATACTCCGACGAACCAGTAATGGTAGAGGTTGTGTCTCTTTGGATATTTCCAAAATTGTACTGACCTTCAATTCCCCAATAAAGTCCTTTGTAAAGTAAAAAAGAGTTTGTTAATGCTACTCTAGAAAGACCTCCTGCGTTTCTGTATTCAACTTCGTTGGTTTCATTAGAACCCACAAAATCTTTTTCTATTTTAGAAATATTATCAGCCATAGAATATGGCCTCATGCTTATTCCCATGGCCCATTTGGGTTTTATTGGAAACACAAAAGTGAGATTACTCAGGTTCATTCCAAAATCATCTTGTACTTTGTTTCCTTGATTCATAATTTTATATGCCCCTTTCAATCCAATATTAAAGGCCACGTATTTGTTCAGGCCCACAGTACGGTTTTTGACCAACATGGCGGGGTTGATGTGGTTGATATAGAAACTGTTCGCAAATGACACGCCAGTACCACCCATCATATCTTGAGCTGCTACTGATTCCTCTGTTATTTCACCAATTCCTATGGTATTATATGGGCTATTTCCTTGGCCTTGAGACCATGCAAATTGTGTGAAACTTGTGAATGTAAGGAGAAGTAAGTATCTAAATTTCAGTAACATTATATTGTAAAATTCTGTTTAGGCCTTCCAAGACCAAATTTGGAGTTGCAAAGGTCGGGTATTTTATCTTAGTTTCAAAGTAAGGAGCATCGCCGCCACAAATTAATACCCTTAATTTAAGTTTTTTTATATATTCATCAATGATTCCGTTGATTTCGGCGGCTATTCCGTTCATCACCCCGCTTGTCATGCAAGATTCGGTAGATTGGCCAATGAGTTCGGGGATTTTCACTGTGTCTAATAACGGAAGTTTTTTGGTAAAAGTGTGTAGAGCATTGAATCTCATTTGTCTACCAAGCGAAATTATGCCTCCTTCGAAGGCATTCTGGTCTGAAACCAAATCGTATTTTATGGCCGTGCCAATGTCTATAATAAGGCAGTTTTGGTCGGGAAATCTCAAATTGGCACCGACGGCAGCAGCTATTCTATCATAGCCAAGTGTCGTTGGTGTTTCATAATTGTTTTTTATAGGCAAAGGGGTGTTATAATCTAAGAAAACAAGAGATTTAAGGAAGTTTAGTTTTTCTGAAATTTCTGCATTTGAGAGTGTTACAGAAGAAACGATGGCGTTTTCTACAGAATTGGTCTTTAGCAATTCCGCTGCTTCAGGAAGTGTAGTCGCCCTGAAAATTTCTAAAAGGCTATCATTGATGAATAAGCCAATTTTTATTCTTGTATTGCCGAAGTCTATGCTGGCGTTTGTCATAAAAAATAAAGCCGTTCTGTTTACTAGAACGGCTTTACAAATATAACTAGAAATACTTAATTATGCTGTTTTTGAATTTTTTTGCCAGAAAAACAATACAACGAAGGCAACGATTAATATTATTGGAAAAGTAACCATAGTTCCTAAAGTAGCTTGGCCTGCGGCAAGTTCAAGGGCATCCCCAGTTAGGCCTTCTGCAGCTTTTGCTGCGTTGTTTGAATCAATCCATTTTCCAATAATAGGCTGGAAAATAGCTGTTGAGAACATTCCAATTCCGCCAATTACTGACATACCCAATGCTCCACTTAGAGGTACTTTTTCTGCAATAAACCCAACCATATTTGGCCAGAATAAAGCAACACCTAAAGCAAAGAAAATAGCAGCAACGTAAGCCATGTTACCAGTTTGTGTGCTGAATAGGTAAATACCTATAGTAGCAAACACAGCAGAACCTAATAAAACGCCTGTTTGGTCGAATTTCTCAACAATTGGACCCGCAAAAAATCTTATAACTGCCATAAGACCAGTTACTAATGCTAGAATTAGCATTGGACTTGCACCGCTTTTGCTCATAATAAGACCAGTCCATTGTTGCGGACCAAATTCTGTAATGGCCGTGATAGCCATACAAGCAAACATAAACAAGAATAATGGAGTGAACATAGCTTTTATATTTTCACCTATAGAAGTTACACCTTCTACTTTTGGTTTAGGGAATTCTTGGCCCCAGAATAAATAAGCATATATAATAGTTGGAATTAAAATTACCCAGATTTGTGCTTGCCAGCCCATATTCGCATCGGTCATGAATTTTGAAACCAAACTACCGATTACGATTCCACCAGGAAACCACATATGAAAACGATTAAGCATTTTACTCATTTTTGCACCTTGGTAGGTGTCAGCAATCATTGGGTTACAAGCCGCTTCAGTACATCCATTGCCAATACCTATAAGAAATGTCGAAACCAATAAACCTGTGTAACCACCTAAAGTTTGAGGATAAATAGTCAACAAAATACCAGCGGCATGGCATGCAAAAGCAATAAGCATGATTTTTTTCGGCCCAACTGTATGATAAACCAATCCGCCGATAATCATGGCTACTGGAAAACCAACGAACCACATAGAGTTTATGAAACCCAGTTGTTCTGCGGAAAGATTAAATTCTGTACCTAATTGGGGTAAAATACCAGCTCTAATACTGAATGAAAATGCAGTTGTAATAAGAGCAAAACAACTACCAAGAAAAAGTCTCTTGTCGTTTACCATATCTTTAATATTTAAGGGTTAAATTTTTAAATTTTGTAAATCTACATTTTTTTTATTTTTCAGTAAAGGAAAAATTAATAATTGTAGTAAAAACACTTGCTATTATTTTTGACTAATCCAAAATTTAATTCATATAACTATATTAAGAATAGTTTTTAATTTACCAAGTAGTTCTTCTTTGTTTTGGTGTAATCTATTGATTTATTGCTTGATAGCTGAACAAAACTGAGATTAATTAATTTGTTTTTTTTGGAATTTCAAGTCGCCATTTATTCCTAAGATTATTTCACCCGAATTTTATCAATTATTACTTTTACCAATGCTTTATTTTTCCTAAAATTGCATTTTCAACCTAAAAAATAGTAATGGCAAGAAAGATAAGAATGGGTATGGTTGGCGGAAGCCTAGAGGCATTCATTGGAGCAGTTCACCGTCGTGGTGCAGCTTTAGATGGAGAGATAGAATTGGTTTGCGGTGCGTTTAGCTCTAATCCCGAAAAATCAAAAGCTACAGGTGAAGCATTGTATCTTGACCCCAAAAGAGTTTATGGTTCGTACCAAGAAATGATTCTAACTGAGAAAACCCTTCCTGAAGGTGAAAGGATGGATTTTGTTTCTATCGTTACACCCAATCACGTACATTTTGAATCTGCAAAGTTTGCCATTGAAAACGGCTTTCATGTGGTTATGGATAAGCCCTTGACCCTCAACATGGAAGAGGCGAAAGCATTGAAGCCAATTGTTGAAAACTCAGGATTACTTTTTGCTCTTACCCACAATTATACTGCCTATCCGATGGTAAAAGAGGCTAGAGCTATTGTAAAGTCAGGAGCTATTGGTAAAATCAGAAAGGTTATTGTAGAATATCCACAAGGTTGGCTTTCAACATTGGTAGAGGCTACTGGTCAAAAACAAGCGGCTTGGCGTACAGATCCAGCACGTTGTGGAGCGGCAGGTGGAGTGGGAGACATTGGAACTCACGCTGAAAATCTTGCTGAGTACATTACTGGCCTGAAAATAACAGAACTTTGTGCTGACCTTACCATTTTTGTAGATGGTCGCCAATTAGATGATGATGCCAATATTTTGTTGCGTTTTGATAATGGAGCAAAGGGAATTCTCCACAATAGCCAAATTTGTAATGGCGAAGAAAATGACCTGAATATCAGAGTTTATGGTGAGTTTGGAGGCCTTAAATGGAAACAAATGGATCCAAATACTTTGGAGTTGACCAACCAAGAAAACGGCTCAAGAATTATAAGGACTGGTGTAGGAAATCTTTCAAAGCACGCACAAGCACATACACGTCAGCCTGCGGGTCACCCGGAGGGTTACATTGAGACTTTTGCAAATATTTACAGGAATTTTGCTTTTGCTTTGAGAGCCAGATGGGGTACAGAAAACCGTGCAGTGGCTGCAGGTAATTTGGGCGGGACACAAGACGATGCAGCGGCTTACATTCCAGAAATTCACGATTTCCCAGGAATAGACGATGGTTTGCGTGGAATGGGTTTTATAAATACTGTTGTGAAGTCCAACGCAACCGAAAATAAATGGACAAAGTTTGAAATTTAGTAATTGTTGACAAAAAAATATACATTAGAAATGAGTAAAATCAAAGTTGGGGTTGTAGGTACAGGTTTTATTGGGCCAGCTCACATTGAAGCCTTGCGTCGTTTGCCAAACATCGAAGTCGTGGCACTGTGCGAGGTAAATATAGAATTGGCTACGGCGAAAGCAGCTCAGTTGGGCATTGAAAGGCCTTGTACTTTCGACCAATTGTTGGCCATGGAAGATATTGAATGTGTGCATATATGTACACCAAACTTCCTGCATTATTCGCAGTCTAAAGCAGTCTTATTGGCTGGAAAACACTGTGTTTGCGAAAAACCTTTGGCTACAAATCTTGAAGAAGCCGCTGAATTGGTGGAATTGGCTGCAAAATCAGGATTGGTAAATGCAGTTCACTTCAATTTGAGATATTATCCTTTGGTTCGTCAAATGAAAATGATGAAAGAAAAAGGTGAATTGGGTGAGATATATTCTGTAATTGGTTCATACTTACAAGATTGGTTGTTCTATGCTACAGATTACAACTGGCGTTTAGAGCCTGATAAATCGGGCGATTCGAGAGCTATTGCTGATATTGGTTCGCACCTTTTGGATTTGATTGAGTACGTTACTGGCTTGAAAACTGTTCAAGTAATGGCCGATTTCAATACCGTTCATAAAAACCGTAAGAAACCATTGAAGCCTTTGGAAACTTACTCAGGTAAGATGCTAGCTCCAGAAGATTACGCCGATGTGCCTATCAATACCGAAGACCATGCTAATGTATTGTTGCGTTTTGACAATGGAAACAGTGGTAGTATTACGGTTTCTCAGGTTTCGGCTGGTAGAAAAAATCAATTGAAAGTTGAAATTTCGGGTTCAGTAAAAACACTGGCATGGAACTCAGAAGCTCCAAACGAAGTGTGGATTGGTGCTAGAGATGGAGCAAACTCGGTGTTGATGAGAGATCCTTCTTTGGTTCATGAGGAAGTTCGTTCATTAATCACTTATCCAGGTGGGCACAACGAAGGTTTTGGAGATACTTCAAAGCAATTGTTTAAAGAGGTTTACCAAGCCGTGGCAGAAGGAAAACAACCAGAAAGTCCGAAATTCCCAACATTTGCTGATGGATACAGAGAACTTTTGATTTGTGAAAGAATACTTGAAAGTAGCAGAAGCGATAAGTGGGTAACGGTTTAAAAGCCCCCGACCCCAAAGGGGAGAAATGATAAAGTAATAAATAAACATTCGTGCATTTATTCGTGCATTCGTGACAAATGAAAATAATCTGTGCTAATAGCTATCAGCTAATAGCCAAAAGCTAAAAAATAATGAAAACAATAAAAGGACCTGGAATATTTTTAGCCCAGTTTATGGGTGATGAAGCACCATTTAATTCGCTTGATACTATTGCGGATTATATGGCTGACTTGGAGTATAAAGGTATACAATTGCCAACTTGGGACCCAAGAGTGATTGATTTGAAAAAAGCGGCAGAATCGCAAACGTATTGTGATGAGTTAAAAGGTAAATTGGCTGATAAGGGCCTGGAAATAACAGAATTGTCAACCCATTTGCAAGGTCAATTGATAGCTTCTCATCCTGCTTATAATACCATGTATGATGCTTTTGCACCTGCAGAAGTTCATGGAAATGAGCCTGCTCGCAGAGCTTGGGCAGAGCAGCAATTGAAATACGCTGCAGTTGCTTCAAAGAATTT
Source organism: Lacihabitans sp. CCS-44 (assembly GCF_024343735.1). GTDB lineage: Bacteria > Bacteroidota > Bacteroidia > Cytophagales > Spirosomataceae > Leadbetterella. Next base: position 131,405 of record NZ_RJUE01000003.1, on the reverse strand, counting down.
GGGATTGAAATCTCACGTCGGTTTCTCCGGAGCTTTGGCTTGGCCATTTTTGTATCCATGGCCGCAAAGACCATCTGGTTTGATAGAAACAGCTTTCAAAGAATTGGCCAATAGATGGAAGCCGATTTTAGATATTTATGACGAAAATGGAGTAGATTATTGTTACGAACTTCACCCTGGTGAAGATCTTTTCGATGGCTCTACTTTCGAGATGTTCGTAGATTATCTAGGTGGACACAAAAGAGCCAACATTAATTACGATCCAAGTCATTTTGTCTTGCAATGTCTTGATTATGTTCAATTTATAGATTTGTATCACGATCGTATCAAAGCATTCCATGTAAAGGACGCTGAGTTTAATCCATCTGGTCGTCAGGGTGTCTATTCTGGATATTCGGGTTGGGCAGATAGAGCTGGACGTTTCCGTTCGCTGGGAGATGGTCAGGTAGATTTCGGGACAATTTTCTCAAAACTTTCTCAATACGATTACGACGGTTGGGCGGTTTTGGAGTGGGAATGTTGTATCAAATCCTCAGAGCAAGGTGCTGCCGAAGGAGCTCCATTTATTGAAAGTCATATCATTGAAGTGGCCACCCGTGCATTTGACGATTTCGCTGCCACTGGTGCTGATGAAGCTGTAAATAGGAAGGTTTTGGGGATATAATTATTTCCTTTTTGAATATTCTAAAAGAGCCGAAAGGCTCTTTTTTTTATGAATTACTACCAAAAAATGAGTTTTGATGGTCTAAATTCAGTTATGATTATTTCTTTCTCATTTTCAAAAAATACGATGGTGTACCTCTTTTGGAAATTAACACATTTAAGGCCTAAGGCGGCTCTGTTTTTTTCTCGACAAAGTCGGTGGTTTATAAATTCGGAGTTTAATTTTTCAATAAAGTCGTACACTGAATCTGAAAACTTTTCTGCTGTTTTTGCTAGACCCTTGGATTCTATATAAAATGAGATTGAAGAAATGCTTTCGGATGCAGATTTCTTTATTCTGATTTTTCTTTTGCCCATTGATTTATCAGTTTCTTACTGTATTTCCTCGCGTCCTCAATGGTAAACAAATCTTCCTGATCAACACCAAGAGCAGCTTTTTTTTGTAGAACTTGGAATTCTTTTTCGGGAACGATGAAAAATTTCTTTTTATTAATAGTAACTTCGGATGTCATTTTTATCATTTAAAAGTACTCAAAGATAATAATTTTTCGGAAAACTAAAGAATTGAATCTTCTCTAATGTTTCTTTACAATATTTAGAGTAGCAGGCTCTGTGTTCAATTCCCCCATAAAATCCCTACCTTTGTATTTCAATTTAAAAGAAATTAGCATTGGAAAACTTCAATCAACTAGGGGTAAACGAGAATCTTGTAAAGGCCTTAGAGGAAAATAAAATCATAAAACCATCTGAAATACAGCAACTTGTAATTCCTTATTTATTAAAAAACAATACCGACTTTATTGGCCAAGCTCAGACGGGTACAGGTAAAACTGTTGCATTTGGCATTCCGCTTTTGCAAAGGCTTAATCCCAAAATTAAGGAGATTCAGGTACTGGTTTTGTCACCAACACGTGAGCTTTGTCAACAGATAGCCAAGCAGATATTTAAAATGACTAAGTTCTCCGAAAAAGTATTTGCGGAGGCGGTTTATGGTGGTGAAAAGATTGATATTCAGATAGCTAGGCTTCAAAGACCTACCCAAGTTGTGGTGGCTACTCCAGGTAGATTGATGGATTTGTTGGAACGTAAGGCTTTGGATATCAGTAAGGTGAAAACAATAGTTTTGGACGAAGCCGACGAAATGCTAAGTATGGGCTTTAAAGAGGCCATTGACAACATAATTGGGCAGATTCACCCGGAAAATATCAAGTGGCTTTTTACAGCAACTATCCCTGATTCGCTAAAAAAGCTTACTGAAAAATATATGGCTCCTGATGTACACAAAGTAACAGTGAGTCGTTTGGAGGTGGTAAACAGCAAAATTGAGCATCAGTTTTTCATATGTGAAGCCAAGGAGAAATTTGATTTCGTTTTGAAATTTTTAGAATCGCAAGGTGCGGCAAGAGGGATTGTTTTTTGTAGAACCAGAGATGATGCCCAAATGGTTGCTAAGAGACTAAAAGCCAAAGAAGTTCTTGCCGATGCCATACACGGTGATTTAGAACAAAGAGACCGTGACAAGGTGATGAGAGCCTTCAAGAATAAGAAAATTCAAGTATTAGTAGCCACAGATATTTCGGCAAGGGGCATTGATATTGAAGGACTTAGTTACGTAGTTCATTATCAGTTGCCTGACCAAATAGAATACTACACCCACCGAAGTGGCCGTACTGCCAGAGCTGGTAAAAGGGGTATTTCCATTGCTTTTGTAAGTTCCGAAGAACTTAAAATTATCAGAGTAATTGAGAAAAACCTGAGTATCAAGTTTTTGAAAATAAAGTAAGAGTATTGAAATAGGGCAATTGGAATAAATTTTTTCGCCCGTAAGTTCATTTAAAAACTCTCACATAATCCACAATCATTTTTTGAGGAAAAACGGTCGAACCATCTGGATTTCCAGGCCAGTTGCCACCTACAGCCACATTAAAGACAAGGAAAAACTCTTCTTTTAGTTCGCTTAGGCCCGAAGGAGTGATGTCAATTACATGATATTGTTTGTCGTCGAGGTACCATCTGATAAATTTCTCGTCCCAAGTGAGAGAAAAAACATGGAATTCGTCATTGAAAATACCAGATGCAAGTTTGGTATTTCCACCATATTCTGCGTGGCTATTGTTGTGATCCCAATGAACAGTACCGTTCACTTGGTTGTCTGTTGTTGTGCCGCCCACCATTTCCATAATGTCTATTTCGCCACATTTAGGCCAGCCAACTTCATTTATATTTTTGCCTAACATCCATAGGGCCGGCCAAATGCCTTTTCCTTTTGGAAGTGCTGCTCTTATGTCTATTCTGCCGTATTTGACATTTACTTTGTTTTGTGTTGTAAGGCGAGAGGAAGTGTATTGTTTACCATTGGAGGCCTCACTTTTAGCTTCTATCAATAAATAGCCATTTTTGACGGAAGTATTTTCTTTTTTATAATATTCAAGTTCGTTGTTTCCCCAGCCACAGTTTCCCGGGCAGCCGTCTCCAAGCTCATAATTCCAGTTTTTCTCGTCTAGTGTTGTTCCCTCAAACTCGTCGGCCCACATCAGCTGCATACCTGAGTAAGTGGCTGGTGTGGTGTAGCCTTTGGTTGGTATTTCACTTGCCGAAGCGGTTTTAGGGGTGTCGTCATTGTCGCTGGCATTGAGTACGTAGCCCGTTGGTTGATTACAATCTTGTATGCTTTCTGCCTTATTGCCCAGTGAATCACCGTCGGCATCTTTGTAAAAAGTAATTTTCTTACACTCAGCATTCTCTTTTTCACAAGAAAGAATTATGCTGAAACCAGCTAACACTATCAGATATGTAAAAAAACGTTTCATAGATTATTGTTTTGTAATGTTTAAGGTTGTTTTTGCTTCTGAAATTTTAACCAAAGACTTAGAAATATTGTTTATGAAAAATGCCTAAAGATTCATCTTTTTAAATAAAATGCTGTGTTGCTTTTTGAATATGCGGCTCATGATTCCTTTTACCGGAAAAGGACTTTTGAAATGGATAGATTCCGTAATAATTGTGAAGTTTTCGATAGTTTTCAAGACAAAATTCATCTCGATTTTGGTGAATTTAAGCACTGTTGCTACCATTTTTACTTTCTTCTCTGCCAGATTAGAGTTTATCACCACGGGATATTGGAATGTTACCGGTATAAATCCAAATCTCAGCGTTTCGTATACCAAATAATTATTATCAGAAATAGGTTCTATTTTGGTAATTACAGGATGAAAAGAAACAAATTTTTGCATGTCAATAAGATTCTCAAAAACTGTTTCGATCGGCTTCTCAACTTTAAAGCTTAAATTCAAACTCATACAGTTTTCATACTCAAAGCTCCACTTGGGCATTTTTTTACTGTATCCACAATCTCCTGACTGCTGGCAGCTTCCATTTTTACCCAAGGCGAAGTTTTAGGCTGAAAAACTTCAGGTAGATTCTTAACACAAACAGCTGAATGAATGCACATAGCCGACTGCCAAACTACGGTCACATCGCCATTGGTATACTCTTTTTTGATATTTTTTGGATCCATTTTTTTTAGATTTTATAGAAGCAATTTACAAAATTTTTCAAGGAAAGCAAACTACAAGATTTCCAGTTTTTTTGCCTGAATCGGCATAGTCAAAGGCCTCTTTGATTTCGTTCAGTGCGTAGATTTTGTCTATAAATGGCTCAAATTCATTGTTTTGCAATAGTTCAGAAATGAGTTTTATGGATGCTTGAATGTTGGATGGAAATGGGAATTTGACTTTTTTACCCGAGAAAGTGGTCAATAAGGGTAAGAAAATATTTTGAGCCATATAGCCCAATTCTGATGAAATATAAATTCCCTTTGGTTTTAGTAAATGCAGTGTCTTGAAATAGGAGGATTTTCCAACCGCATCAAAAACATAATCAAACTTTTCCTCCAGTTTTCTAAAATCCTCTTTTTCATAGTCGAGAACTTTTTCCAAGCTCATTTTCTCTAGTTTTTCGATACTTGTTGAATTTCCGACAGCTGTAATTTCTGCTCCAAAATGTTTCAAAATCTGCAGCATGGCTGAGCCAATTGCACCTGATGCTCCATAAATCAAGACTTTTTGACGAGGCAATATTTTTACTTTATTGATAAAATTGATGGCATAATGTGCCCCTTCCAAACTAGCCGCCGCATCTTCAAAATTGATATTTTCAGGTATTTTGGCCCATGCTTTTTTCTTAGAAATACACAAATATTCAGCGTGTGAGCTTACTCCCAAATCGCTGAAGCCAAATACTCGGTCACCAATTTTGAAATCCTTTATTTCAGCACCTATTTCCTCTATTATTCCAGCGAAATCTGTCCCTAAAATTGGATTTTTTGGCTTGAAAAGTCCCGTAAAAAGTCGCATGATGTAGGGCTTGGCCTTCAACATGGCACAGTCGGTGCGGTTTACTGTGGTCGCTTTAACTTTTACCAGTATTTCATCGGCTTTTGGTAGAGGCTTTTCTATTTCCTTAATTTCCAATACTTCAGACGTGCCATATTGGTAATAAACACTTGCTTTCATACGCTTTTGACTTAATTATTAGGCAAATATCAAGAAAAATTCAAGTGTTAATTTGTGCTTTTTATAAATGGAGTTTATAAGAGGTTTTTTGGTTGAAATGTTAGTTGAGAAGTAAGTCAGGCATTTTTTTGGAAAAGTGGGTTGTTTTTCTGTTACACAAAGATCCACTGAGAAAAGGCACAAAGTTTTACAAAGGCAAATTCTTTATAACCAAAGTATAGGTTTATTATTTAATTATATCGGTATGTCTTAGTGTAACTTTGTGAAACCTTCGTGAAACTTTGTGGAATAATTCTGTAACTATAAATTCTTGATAATTAAGAAGATAAACTCGTATTTAAACTTTCTCCTTCCACCCCGGCCCTTTCACAAATCTACCGGGCTTTTTATTCGTATGTTGGCCATTTTTTACAACCTGAGCACCATTGACAAAAACATGAATCATACCTTCTGAAAGTTGATGGGGCTTTTCAAAAGTAGCTTTATCTTGTATTTTCATTTGGTCAAAAATCACTATATCGGCATAATTTCCGACTGCTAAACGACATCTTTTCTTGATTTTGAGATTATCACAAGGTAAAGAAGTCAGTTTCCTAATGGCTTCTTCCAAGCTGATAACTTTTTCATCTCTCACATATTTTCCAAGCAAGCGTGCAAAGTTTCCGTAAGCCCTTGGGTGTTGGCTGGCTTTCAGAAATACACCCTCTGGAGCCATCGAGCCGGCATCCGAACAAAAACTCATGTAGGGTAACTTGATTTGCTTTTTTACATTCTCTTCGCTCATCAAGAAATACACCACATCTACCCTCGAACCATCCGAAACGACCAGTTCCATGGCAGTTTCTTGCCAGGTTTTCTTTTTCATAGCGGCGACTTCGGACAGTGTTTTGCCAATGTATTTTCGAAGCGAATCGGTCTTAAAGCCTATCAAAAGTGTCTTTTCTGGTCCTGCGGCAAGGCAAAGATTCTCCCAGTTGCCTTGTGGTGTACTCATTTCTTTGGCCACTTTTTGTATTGTGGCGGTAGATTTCAGTCGTTTGCTCCATTGTTCAAAACCGCCCTCTTGCACCCATGGTGGCATGGCGGCATCGAGTCCGGTAGCTCCGGCTATGTAATTATACATGTCGGTAGTAATGTTTAACCCCGCTTTTCTGGCACTGTCAATTTTGGCTATCACCTTGTCTATTTTGTGCCAATTGGTCTTTCCGCCAGCTTTTAAATGGTAGATTTCAGCATGAATATTTGCTTCTTTGGCTATTCTAATGAGTTCGTCTACAGCTTTTTCTAATTGGTTTCCTTCACTTCTGAGGTGTGAAATGTACATACCATCATATTGAGCAACCACTTTGGAGAGCTCTATCAGTTCGGGAGTATCCGCAAAAGTTCCAGGAGTATAAATCAATGCAGAAGCCAAGCCCATGGCACCTTCTTTCATGGCAGTTTCTACGTGTTTTTTCATGCGTTCCATTTCCTCGAAGGTTGGTTTGCGGTTGGCGTAGCCCAGTTCCATGGCCCTTACGGTGGAGGCACCCACAAACGAAGCCACGTTGGTAGAGACTCCACGTTTTTCAAGAAAATCCAAGTAACCACCCAAGGTTTTCCAAGTAATGTCATATTTTATGTCTCCTTGAGATTTTTCTGCATATAACTTCATGGAGTCGGTTAAAGGCCCCATAGAATCGCCTTCGCCCATGACTTCGAGCGTAATGCCTTGCATGATGTCGCTCATGGAGCGGCCATCGTGTATCAAACTCTCGGTAGCCCAACTTAGCATATTTACAAAACCCGGAGCCACGGCCATCCCTTTTGCATCAATCGTTTCCAAGCTTCCAGTTTCACCTGACAAATCCCCAATAAACGCTATCGTATCGTTTTTGATACCAATATCAGCCTTAAAAGGTGCAATGCCATTGCCATCATACACCATTCCATTTTTGATAATTGTATCATATTTTGGGCTTTTTTGGCAGGAGATAGTGGTTAAAAGTGAGAATAGGGCAAGTATGGTTAGTCTCATGGGTGATTTTTTTTGGATGAAGTTAGTTAAAAAAAGTATTCCGAAGCGATTTTTAAGGGTAAAGCCCAATATTTTACCGCAAAGACGGAAAGTCGCAAAGTGTTTTTAGCATAGAATTGAAAAACTCTGAGAACCTTCGTGCAAAACTCTGAGATACTTTGTGGTAAAAAAAAGTATTTCTAAATTTGCCTAAATATCAAACAAGAAGTTATGAATGTAGACTCGTTTGACCATCACCAATAATATGAAAAGAAACTTAAATACAAACATACACCCTGGCATAATTTTAAGGGAAGATGTATTGAAACCTTTAGATTTAACGGTAAGCGAAGCAGCCGAATTATTGCAAGTTTCAAGAGTTACACTTTCAAAAATTTTGAACAGCTCAGGATCCATTACCCCAAACATAGCATTAAGAATTGAGACTGTTTTTGGTGGAAATGCCGATTTCTGGCTTAGAATGCAAAGAGGCTACGACCTGTTGGAAGAGAAAAGCTGTTTTGAACTAAATCCGCCAAACTTGAAGCCTTTTTTGAGAGTGGGGTAACACAATTATGATTTTTCGAATTAATCTCTAAAATATTAAAATTTTGTAAGGTTTGCATTATTATGAAGGATATGAAAATCTTGAAACGAATTCAATTCTATTGATCGGAATACTGATAGAATTTTCTAGATTTGTTTTAAAGATGTCAGTAAAAGAGTCTTTGGATAAAACGAATTCAACTTTATATGCCATAATTTCTTCTGTGTCAGGTACTTTTAATAAATCTCTATCATAAAATAATTTTATCTGTCTTATTCGATTAATTTCTGAATCAGTAATAGCGTAAAAATTTTGAATGTTTATACGATCGCGAAAGTAGTGCAATACATCTATGTCATCTAAGTAAATTTGTTTTGGCATAAGGACAAGACTGATAAGTTAATTTTAAATATAAAGATAAGGGATTTATCGTGATTTTGATATTTTATTCATTATCCATTTAACTGAGTCATCTATATTGTTATTACCAAGACCTGAGCTGAATATATTGGCATCCCCAACCACAATTAGTTTAGACTTCGCTCTACTTATTGCTACATTTACCAGTCTTTTTCCTTGATCATGGCAGAAAAGCCGACCTATTTTTTCATGTTTGCTATCTACTAAATCTAAAATTATTATGTCAGCTTCAGAACCTTGAAATGAGTGTATTGTGCCAATTTTTAGATTTTCTTTGAACTTTTTCGAGAATTCTGATTTTAACAAGAGGTCATTGATTTGTCGAACCTGGCCTCTGTATGGTGTAATTACACCAATCTGAAATTGAGAGTTTAATTTAAAGTATACCTCCAATACTTGTATAATAACAAAGGCTGAATACATGTTGAATCTGGAACCTTTTTTTGTTCTTGAAACCTGAAATAATTTTTCATTCGAAAGTTCAAAATAGTTTATTACTTTTCCTTTAAACGGTTCGGAATTTATAATCTTTGAGTTGTCGAATGCTGAATTAGAGATTAATTTGTTTTGATAAAATGGCCTGTTAATTAGATAACAAATGGATTCATGGGACCTTCGTTGAATTAAAAGTTGACTTAGAAGTGAGCTGTCTAGTTGTGCATTTCTTTGATTAATTCCTCCAAATTCGAAAATGTCTTGATGTAACCACTTTTGTGATAATCCTGTTTGAGATAATACAACCGGACCGAGCTGTCTAAAGTCTCCAGCAATTATAAGTCTTTGATTCACCTCTTTTGTAAGAGCAATAAAATGGGGTACTGATACCATGCTTGCCTCGTCTATCACCAAATTATCAAAATCTAGTTGGTTTAAGCTATTGTCTACATGAAATTTTGAAATTGTTGTAAAAATTATTTTTGCGTTGAAAATAAGTGAGTCAATCTCTTTTTTTAAATCTTCTCCTTTATCCTTAATTTCTTTGAGTTTACTAATTTTAACGATTTCTTCAATGTCAGGCGAAAGTAGACTTTTTTTCAACTCGGTTATTTCATCTCTCAGTTTATCAATTTTAAAATTTTTAGGAAAAATGAAATCTTTCTCTAGAACATCAATATTTCTGGTGTGACCCAATCTTAAAATACTGTCATTCTTATATTCTTTTTGTAATAAATTGTTTTTTTCAAGAAGCTCAAGTAATTCTGTAAACTTTAATATAAGACTATCTAAAGCCACATTAGCTATACAACAAACAACTGTCTTCTCATTTTTTCTGAGAAAATGGTACAAAATCCTACTTAAAGTGTGAGATTTACCGGTTCCTGGAGGCCCCCAAATTAGGGTTATATCATTTTCTATTGAGTTATGAAATGCATCTTTTTGAGAATTATCTAGTATATCATTTTTATTGAAAAATTTTTCGTAAGAAAGTGGGTCAAATGCAGGTGTATGTATTTTTGATGGATAGTACTGTTTTAGTAAAAGTTTATTTATTGGCTTGGTTTCAAATTTTGAATTTTTAAAATCAATGATTCTTTCTTTGAGTTTTTCAAGCAACCATGATGAGTCGATTATTAGTCTTTTTGTACCTTGGTATTTTAATAATGGATATGGGGAGTCAAAGTATACAATATTTTTTAACTTGTCAAAATCTAATATGACTGCATCGAAGCTTAATCCCCCTATTTTAATTATAAAAGGAAGGCCTTCAAATAATTTTGGGTCATCATCTTCTTCAATTATGATTTCTGTCAAATAGATTTCTGTATGTTTGTCAATTCTTATTGTACCTAAATTTGAAATATTAAAAGTGTTTTTTTGTGTATTCTTCTTAGAAATGTAAATTTCATCATTTAGTGCGATTTCCAATTCTTGGAAAATATTTAGGTCATTTTGAGAAGTATTCTTTTCAGAATCTTCAAAAAAATCTGGGTGTTCTTCGAAGATTTTACGAATATTCCATTTGTACTTATTACCTTGCCTGATTAAATAAAAATTATAGTCTCTGGCAACTTGGGATAGCAAACTGTTATTTGTACTATTAGCAACCCCAAAAATAATATTTGTCCATTGTAAGTGCGTTAGATATTTATTGATTATCGGATATTTTGAATAATAGCTGCTTATTTTTTGGATTAAAATATTTACTGTAAATTCAAAAAGGGATTTTGAATCAATATTTGTCGGTTTATTCAATATTTTCTTTAATCTGTAATACATGTGAAATATTAAGGATTTTATGGTTTAAATTTAAATTTTCATATCACATAAATCTAAATAAGTTTTATTTGTAATTCCAGTCCAAAATTTAATAAAAACTCACCACCCAACCCCCAAAACCTTCCCACCATTAACCCCAAATAATACCTTTTTGTCAAACACCACTGAACTCCTCACATCACCCCAAATTTTTAGTCCAGAAAGGGTTTGTGGAATGTAAATGAAGCCACCTTTACCGTTGCCTTGGAGTAGGGTTCCGTAGTTGGCGTCTAATTTTCCTAGCCGTAGTTTGGCGTAGCTGTTGTTGCCTGTTAAGAGTAAATCTTGGTGCCCATCTTTGTTGTAATCCATTATGGATATGCTATTTACAGAAGAATATTGGGCTTGAATCGGCAAGTTGCTCATTTGATATTTACCATCTTTGCCGCTCAAAAATAGGGTAGTGGCCATGTGATTGGCTTCCAAATGTTGGGCATCATTGAGTTCGTCGTTTTTGAATATTTCGGTCATGATTACCTTCGAAAAACTCTCGTAATTGGTGTAGTTCGGCTTGAGGTAAGGCAACTGGTTGAGCAATTCATCTCGGGTAACAAAAGGGTAGCTTTTGCCTTGAATGTAATAGCACAAAATAGGGTCAACAGAGCCGTTTTTGTCAAAATCTTTGGCGTACATTTCAACGGGCTGGTCTTTGGAGGCTCTAAACTGCGTGTTCAGGCCCATGTTTCCTATCAAAATATCCGGTTTTTGGTCTTGGTTAAAATCGCCAATGGCTATTTTGTTCCACCATCCAGCATATTTCTGGTCGAAATAATCTTCAGTAGTATTTTCAAAAGTCTGGCCTTTTAGCTGTAAAACAGTGAGCGGCACAAACTCACCCACGATGAGCAATTCGTTGGTTTTGTCCTCATTCAAATCCACCCATACGGCATCTGTAACCATACCTATATTGGCCAATTCTGCACTAAATGCTTTGGTTTGGTCTGTAAATCCACCTTTTTTGTTGTTGATGAGCAAATAACTACCCGGACTTTGCGGGTATTTGCCAGGTGTAAAACGTGTACCGACAAACAAATCCATAAATCCATCTTTGTTGATGTCATTTGCTCTTACACAAGATTTGCTTCCAGCCAATTTTGGAAAAGCCGACCGAGTGAAAGTATTATTTCCTTGGTTGAGATACAATCGGTCTTGTAACAAGCTATCGTTTTCGGCCAATTGATTATATCCACCACTGACTACCAGAATATCGTTTTTCTGGTCATTATTTGCATCAAAAATCACGATGTCACCATCGGTGAAAGCTTTATCTTTCTCAAAAACTGCTATACTTTTCTTCTGAAATTTTCCGCCTTTTTGCTGAAAATAAATGGCAGTAGCTTGGTTTTTCCCGCCGCCGATTGCAATGTCCTCTAATCCATCAGCATTTAGGTTGCCTTTGGTCATACATGGGCCTGAGTAGGAGAGTTGACTTGGCAAAAGCAATTGACGTTCAAAGTCATTTACGTTCTCTATCTGATGTACAAAGTCAATCCCTGAGCTTTCTTCTTTAAAAATTGGACTTTGAGTTTTAGTATTTCTGTTGCGTTTTAGTTTGGCGTTTATCTCACCCAAAGTTAGCGTTTGGTTAGCTTTGGTTTTACCTATTTTCTCCGAAAAACCGCTGTTCCACGTCACTATGATGGAATCTACTTCGGGAGATTTTCCTAAACCAAAATGTAGGATAGGAGAGACAGAAGACAAGTAGCCACGACTCAAATACTGCTCGCTCTGCTGCACTTTGCCTTTTTCGAAAACTTGTACGGTGGCTCCAATGCCCAAAGTATTTTGTTGATCTCCTTTTAGGTTTATTTTGAGGTAGTTAGCAGTCTTGTTAGCTTCGTTTTGGTATAAAAACACAGGCTGATTGATGTTGTTGATGAGTAAATCTAAATCGCCATCATTGTCAAAATCGGCATAAACTGAGCCGTTGGAGTTGGACGCTCGCTCCAAGCCCCAGTTTTTGGTTTGGTTCTTAAAGGTCAAATCGCCTTTGTTTTTGAAAATATAGTTGGATACATTGGAGGCAGGCATTTGTTTGATGATTTCCAAAACATCCTCACGCTGCAAGCGGCCTTTCATGGTCACGTAGTTTTCCATATATTTGATAAAATCGAGGTTGGTGTAGTCTCGCAAGTAGCCATTGCTCACAAAAAGGTCTTTCCAGCCGTCGTTGTCATAATCAGCCAAAAGTGCGGACCAAGACCAGTCAGTATTGGATACGCCAGCCAATTGCCCGATTTCCGAAAAAGTGCCGTTTCCGTTATTTAGGTGCAGCATGTTTCGCATGTATTGGTAATAGAAACCGCTGCGGATGTTTTGTTCAAATTTGGCAAAATTATCGGGTGCCAAAAGTAATTTCTGACGGGCATTGTCTTCAGGCAGCATGTCGAGCGTAAAAACATCGTTGTGGCCGTCGTTGTTGATATCCGCAATGTCATTTCCCATCGAAAATTGACTCGTATGACCCATCGAAATGGACAACTGATTGGTGAAAGTGCCGTTTTTGTTGTTGATGTAGAGATAATCGGGCACGGAATAGTCGTTAGAAACATAAAAATCCGGCCAGCCGTCGTTGTTGAGGTCAGAAATGCCCAGTCCAAGTCCATAACTGAGTTCTGAACCACTGATTCTGGCAGCTTGCGTTTGATCTTGGAATTTGTCGCTGTTGTTTTTATAGAATCTTAAACCCATTTGTGGGCTATCAATTTTCAACATTGCGGCAGTACCTGTTTCGTTCAATAAAGGTAAATTTTTTGGATTATGGTTTAGCATCAAAGCATCCAAATCACCGTCTTTATCATAATCAAAAAAGTAAGCTTGGTTACAATACCCAGAGTGATTCAGGCCATATTCTGCCGCTTTTTCCTCGAAAATTGGCGTGCCTGATGCGTCATTTCCCTTGTTGATAAATAATTGATTAACACGTTTTTCGGCCGGTAAACTTCCTGAATAACTGAGATAAATGTCCATTTTGCCATCGGCGTTGATATCTACAGAGGTTACGCCCGTTTTCCATGGGCCTGGCCTTCCACCAGCACCAGACTCTACGGTGTAATCCTCAAAACGCATTTGCCCTCTGTTAAGATAAAGTTTGTTTTCACCCATGTTGGACACAAAATATACATCCAACAAACCATCATTGTTGTAATCTGCGGTACTTACTCCAGCACCATTATAGAAATACTCGTACATCAAGATGTTGGTATTCGGACCTTCCTCTAGGTTGTTTTGAAAACTAAGGTTGGTTTGGTCATTGCTGAGTAAAGTAAATAGGGGAGAACCCTCGGATTCAGAAATGTCGTCACCATCTTTTTTACATGAGGCCAATGTGCAAATGATAGCTATTGAAGTATATTTTAAGAATTTTAAGGTCATGGTTGATTGGTCAAAAACAAGAAGTTAAATTATTGAATATAAGTATTATGTAAGTTTTTTTAGTGTATTTCTCTGTGGAACTTTGTGAAATTCCTATGTGTCCTTTGTGGTAAATCTTCTCCTCAAAGTCTTTTCAGAACGATTTTTTGAACGAAATCAGAGTTCTAATATACGGTTAAATGCTATTCCATCAAGATTTAGTTTTACGGTTCTTTTCAAAAAAAAACTATCCCAAAAATAGGGATAGTTTTCCGTTTCCATCAAGTGATTGAATAAAAATTAATAACCAGGGTTTTGAATCAATTTATTATTCCTGTTGATTTCATCGCGATGAATCGGCAGGAAGTAAATTTTATCGTCCCAGTTACGGTTCTCTTTACCCGGGTCAATTTTTCCTACTGTGTAAGAATAATTGTAGTTTTCTGGGTCATATTTGTAAATGGCCACTGTTTTACCAGCTTTTAGCGTTCCTTTTACATTTATAATACTTGCCTTGCGGCCCAATGTTTCGGTTGGTATCATCCAACGACGAGCATCATGATAGCGTTGCTCTTCAAATACCATTTCTACTCTACGCTCGTTTCTATAGCGATTTTTCAATGCACCACCTGTTTCTGTGATTGCTGGCATACCTGCTCTAAAACGTACTTTGTTCAACCAAGTTTTGGCCTCAGCTTCTTCACCCAATTCGATACATGCTTCCACGTAGTTAAATATAGCTTCTGTATAGCGTAAGAATGGCCAAGGAATTTGTTGCCAAGAGTTTTGGTCAACAATAGCGGCACTAGGATTGGTGAATTTACGCATGTAATATCCGGTGTAACTTCCGTTCCAGTCTTCTATGCTACTTTTACGTGTATCTAATCCAAAGTGCGTTTTCTTTACACCTCCTGGATTTACTTCATACTCACCAGTTTGAATCTGATTTGCAGGATCCAACGGAGCAGCAGATGCTGAACGTGGTTTCCAAGGCGATCCTTCATACATAATGGTAGCTTTCATTCTTGGATCTCTGTTTGCATATGGATTAGACGCATGCTCAGGTTTTGACCAGTCAAACTTGCTTCCATCCATCATTTCGTAATCATCTACAAGCTCCTGAATCGGTGTATTGCCCGCCCAGTTGTTGTACCCGTTTGGTCCATTGAATAGGCCAATTCTACCGCCGTTTTCATTTTTGGTCGGTATGAAATATCTGCCAAAAATCATTTCTGCCTGACCACCATTCATTGATAAAGATTGATTCATATAATTGGTAGTCGCCACATCTGCAGAAACAGGTGCTGAAAGATTGGTTTGGAAACCATATCCAGAAAGGTCCAAAACAGCTTTGGCGGCTGCTTTGGCTTTTTGCCAACGATCTGCACGGCTTCCTGAAACATATCCAACCAACTGAGGGGTAGCATAAGATGCCAAAGCTTTAGATTTTGTTTTTGCAGTGGGAATGTCAGCCATATCGCTTGCTGCATATATCAATACTCTTGATTTAAGAGCTAATGCTGCAGCTTTCGTGGCTCTACCTTTTTGTAAAGACTTGCCATCCAGTTTTGTAGCAGCCTCATCCAAATCTTTAATGATGAAATTCACGCATTCTTCATAGGTGTTTCTTACTCCCAAAAAGTCTGAGTCATTCAAAGAAAAGGCTTTGTCAACAATTGGCACTCCACCGTAATATCTCAACAACTGATGATAGTAGTAGGCTCTCATAAATTTAGACTCACCTATCAATCTGTCCACAATATTGTTGGTATTAGGAAACTTTGGTGCTGCCAAGTTTTCCAAAGCCAAGTTTGCAGCTCTGATTCTTTGGTACATGTTAACCCAAGAAAGCGTTCCGTTTATCCAACCTGGATCGGCAGGATTTATTCTGCCCTCAGTGTGCGTAGTGATATTGCGACCTGGATGGGTAAATATAGCCTCATCAGTAAGGGAAGCCAACATTTGCTCGTCAAAACCCCCAACTCCCAAACCACCATAAAGCTCACTTACAAAAGCCTCAGCAAGTGAAGCATCGCCCCAAACCACTTCTTGCGAAAGCTGGTCGAGGGGAGTTGTATTTACAAAATCGTCGTTGCAACTCGTGGCAAAAAACGAAACTGTAAAGAGTGAAATTATTATTTTTTTATACATTTTCATTTTCATTAAAATTTAATATTCAATCCCATGTTCATAACTCTTGATTGCGGATAGTACTGTCCTGTAGTACTTGCAGTTTCAGGGTCAAAAACCTTCAATTTGTCAACTGTAAATACGTTGATACCACTTACATAAATTCTTGCACTGCTAGAACCGATTTTTTTGGTCACAAGCTCAGGCAAGGTGTATCCCAATTCGAAGTTTTTCAAACGGATATAATCTGAACTTCTTAACCAGTAAGTGTTATTGTTTGAGTAGTATTGGTCTGAACGGTTGGCAATACGTGGATGCTCGCTTGAAGGATTATCAATTGTCCAACGATTTTCATACATGTCTAACAAGTAGTTACCTATGTTACCCATTTCACCAGCCGATACATATTGTTTTGCACCCGCAGCACCTTGAATCAAGATAGTCAAGTCAAAGTTTTTGTATTGGCCGCCCAAATTGATACCGCCTTGGAACATAGGAAGTTGGGTATGGTTTGTCCTTACTTGGTCATCTGGAGTTATTTTTCCGTCACCATTGTAATCTTCATACTTCATATCTCCAGGTCTCAAAGTTTTCACAATTGCTGAATAATCCACTGTTCTAGAGTCTATATCAGCTTGGTCTTTGAATACGCCGTCATATAAGTAGGCCATGAAAGTGTTCATAGGCTTACCAGTAGTTCTTTGCCATTCTGGTGCACCAGGTGCTTCATCCCAGAACTCAATCTTGTTTTTAGCATAACCACCGTTTACACTGAAATTGTATTTAAAGTCACCTTTGCCGCCCCTGTAACCGATATTGAAGTCAAAACCTTTGTTTGAAACTTCACCGATGTTTTGTGCAGGTAAAGTAATACCTGTTGATTGAGGAACCGAGGCATTTTTAAACCAAAGGATTTTCGAACGATAATTAGAGAAATAATCCATTTCGAAGAATACTTTTCCATTCAATAATTGACCTTCTAAACCTACGTTTGAGTTTGAGGCCACTTCCCAAGTGATGTTTTCGTTAGGTAAACGAGTTTCAAACAATGTTTTTTGTTCGGCATCGCCTAGAATATAACTTCTGAATCCATAAGTCGAAAGATATTGGTAAGTGGCTGGAGTGTTAGAGTTCGGTAAGTTAACTTGGTCATTACCCAATTGCCCCCATGAACCTCTCAACTTCAAAAAACTTAAAATATTTTGGTTTTTCATGAAGTTTTCTTCAGATATTACCCATCCTGCCATAAAGCCTGGGAAAAATCCGTAACGACTCTTTGTTGGGAATCTATCTGAACCATCATATCTCCAAAGGAATTCTGCAAGGTATTTTTCTTTGTAGTTGTAGGCCATTCTACCGAAGTAGTTTATACGGGCAGTTTCATAACCGCCACCACCGTTGGTTCTTTCAAGGTCACCTCCGGCAAACATCTGATCTAAAGCTGGTGATATAAAGTATCTTCTGTATGCAAAGAAGTTATCTCCAGTTATGGTTTCTCTGTTCATACCCGCAAGAGCAGTTATGCCATGAACACCTACTTGTTTTTCATACGAAAATACACTTCCCAATAATATGTTAAGCTGATCATCGTAGTTTTGAGTCAAGTTAGGTTCTGCTGGACCTCTTTTACTGGCTACCAACTTGGGAGTAGTGCCATCTGCCTCAAAACCTGAGCCTTGTTGGTATAGTGTCCATGGAATTTGCCATAATTTTCTTGTTCCCAGTCTTTTATCAACAGCTGCTGTTCCTGTCCATTTTAAGCCTTCTATCCAAGGGATTTTTACATTTATTGATCCGTTAGTTTGGATATAATCTTGTTTTTGACGGTCATAGCCAGAAAGGTCAGTGGTGATTACCACTGGGTTTTCACCGTTTTCAATATCTGGACCCGGTAAGCCATTTGGCCAATAAGCTTGTTGGTGAGGCTTACCTCTCATTTGCATTCTGAAAATAGCTCCTGCACCACGGGTAGGATAGTTTCTAGCCTCTTCTCTGCCCAATAGCCCCACATTGATATCCACATACTTATTTATTTTAGCATCTAAATTCAAACGGATATCATATTGCTGGTAAGCAGTAGCAGAGGTTTTATAGTAACCATCTTGGTTTTGATAACCCAAAGATGCCAAGTATTTTACATTTTCTGTACCTCCTGATATTTGGAGATTATGTTGGGTTTGAGGTGACCAGTTTTTCAACGTCGCATCATACCAATCAGTGTTGGGATGTAACCAAGGGTCTGAGCCGTCCGCATATTTTTGAAGGTCAGTAGGAGAAAAAGGAGCCTTACGGGTAGTTCCGTCAGGTCGAGTATAAACTCCAGAAGTTTTATATGCTGTATTTGCAGCTGCCCATTCAGTTGTAGGCAATCCATATATATCTAAATCGTTTAACATGCTTGTATACTGGGCAGCATTAGTCAATTTAGGTATCACAGTAGGTTGTGAATATCCTTGGTTGGCAGAATAAGACAACTGTGGTTTACCAGTTTTACCTCTTTTGGTCGTAATCAATATTACACCATTTGCAGCTCTAGAACCATAAATGGCCGCCGAAGCATCTTTCAATACAGACACACTTTCGATGTCATTTGGATTAATACGATCTAAACCGCCTGCTCTGTTAGGAATTCCATCTACTACTATCAAGGCATCTCCATTATTCAAGGTATTAGAACCACGAATTCTGATAGAAGAACCATCGGCTCCTGGCTCACCACTACGGTTTACCGCTACCACACCCGACATACGTCCAGCAATAGAGTTACTTAGGTTAACAACTGGAGATTTTACCAAGTCTGTACCTTTTACTGAGGCTACTGATCCTGTAATCGTCTCTTTTTTCTGTACACCGTAACCCACTACTACCACCTCATTAAGGCTACTTACGTCTGGGTTAAGTGTTACATTGATAATTGAGCGACTGCCCACAACTTCCTCAGCACCAGCATAACCTACAAACGAAAACACCAAAATTGCTGCATCGCCTTTTACGTTTACTGTATACTGACCATTAACGTCAGTAATTGCCCCGTTCGTGGTACCTTTTTCGGTCACCGTTACACCAGGTAGGCCCGATCCTGTTTCGTCACTTACTTTTCCTTTGATTTCTTTAGCAAAAGCCATAGAACTCATCAAAGTTACCAAAAGCAAACTTAGCGTGATTTTGGAAATGCCTTTACCCATTTTCCAAGGGATAGTTAGCACTCCATTTTGTTTGAGTAATTGTTTCATCATCATAGACGAATGATTTAAATGGTTGTAAAAATGAAAAAATGAAACCGTAATATTTGGCTAGAGAGTGCAGCAGAATGACAGTTTTAGATTTTAAAACTGGC
Source organism: Lacihabitans sp. CCS-44 (assembly GCF_024343735.1). Lineage (GTDB taxonomy): Bacteria > Bacteroidota > Bacteroidia > Cytophagales > Spirosomataceae > Leadbetterella. The sequence goes on along the minus strand of NZ_RJUE01000003.1, from coordinate 112,188 downwards.
TAATTTTTTTTCTGGGATGCGATGCAATAGTTTAATCTATTAAGGTCAATACTCAAAATTACAAAAAATATGAGGTTTGGATTTGCTTAAAAAAATTATATTAAATCATGTTAAAGTAAAATATGGTATTTTTTGGCTTAAAGTGCCTTTTCTGAGTATTTTTAACAAAATGCAAATGTTTGCATAATTTTTTTATTAATTTTATGGAAAAAATTATAGCTATTCTGTTATAATTGACATAAATCAACCCAGTTTTAAAATTTCTGCCAAAATGAAGAGTGATATAAACATTAAAAGTATTGCCGAAGCCTTGAGTATATCTATCTCTACGGTTTCTAGGGCACTGCAAAACAACCCAAAGATAGGTTTAAAGACACGAGAGCTGGTGCTTGACAAAGCTAAAGAATTGCGTTATGTTCCAAATCCGGCCTCTATGTTTTTGCAAGGAAAGAAAATGTTTGTGATTGGGATCATTGTGCCAGCTTTAGAGGAAGAGTTTTTTTCAAGGGTGATCAATATTGTTGAAGATTTTTTTGAAAAACAAGGCTACCAAGTTTTCGTTTTTCAAACTCGTGACGATATGCTAAGACAAGACAAAGCCTTAGAACTTATGCTCAAATATAGAGTAGATGGTTTATTGGTTTCGTTGGCCGGAAATACCACAGACTACGCCAAGTTTAAAAAAGTAGAGGATTTTGGAATTCCCATAGTTTTCTTTGATAGAGTTCCTCGCTCTTATAGATCACATAAAATTAAATGCGATATTCAAAAAGGTGCTGTAGATGCTATTGTTTTTTTAAAAAATCTTAATTGTAAAAGAATAGCTCTAATAAACGGCCCCTCAAACCTTGATGCTTCAGATGAGCGATTAAATGGCTACCTTTTGGGATTGCAAAAAAACAATATAAGGAGTAGTCAGAGTTTGATAAAATCATGCGATTTAACAAAAAAAAGTGCAATGACCGTGATGGAGGAGTTTCTTTGCCAAGAGAATGTTCCTGATGCAATTTTTGGATTTAATGATTATGTGGCTCTTTATGCAATGTTGGTTTGTAAAAAAAGAGGAATTGTTCCCAATCAGGAAATTAAGTTTGTGAGTTATGGAAATTTGCCCATAACCACTTTGATGAGTAATCCGCCATTGGCATCGGTTGAACAATTTCCTGATAAAACAGGAATGGAAGCTGCCCAGTTATTGTTGTCAATCATAGACCATAAAGTCCCAATTGACGATTATAAAGAAATGATAATTGAAACAAAACTAGTGGTACATTAGTCACATATTATAGAAATCATATAGTTGTAAATTGCTAACTATTTGAATGATTCGGAAAATAATGATAAAAAAATACGGGCTTTTAACTTTGGCATTTCTGATTTTTTCTGCTGCCATTTATTTTGTTTTGGATAAAAATAAAGTATTTGGTGAGCCAGAAGTAATTATGCCTTTGACCAAATCATGGGAAAAGGTTGTGCCGAATCAGAAAGTGCCACAAGGTTTAGTGTCCTTGAGATCAGAAGATTGTGGAACATGCCACAAAGAATATTATGCAGAATGGAAAACCTCAACACATGCTCAGGCGTGGGTCGATCAGCAGTTTCAGGCCGAATTAAAAAAAGAATCTAGTCCATTTATGTGTATCAACTGCCATGTGCCTTTGCAGAATCAGCAAGAGTTTATTATCAAAGGACTCATAAATGGCGATATTTATAAACCAGTAAAGGAGAAAAACCCTCTGTTTGATAAAGAGCTTCAAAAAGAAGGTATTAATTGTGCCAGCTGTCATGTTAGAAATAATGTCATCATTGGAGCTACTGGAAGCACCTTGGCTCCGCATCCGGTAAAAAAAGACCCCATTCATTTGTCCGAAACGCTTTGTATTTCGTGTCACAACGCCAACGCCGTGGTTACGCCCACTTTGGCATGTACTTTTCAGACTGGCGACGAATGGAAAGCTGGGCCGTTTTTTGGAAAGAAAAACTGTATTAGCTGTCACATGCCCGAGACCCACCGCTCTTTGATGGAAGGTTTTCCTGCGAAAAAGAGTCATTTTCATAATTTTCCTGCCTCTGGTATTCCTAAGCACGATACTTTGAAACCTGTCATGCTGAAAAGTCTGGAATTTTACAGTACCTATGTCAAAAAAAGTTATAAAATATCTGATTCATTGAAGTTTAGCCTTACTCTAAAAAATGAACATGCTGGACATCGTGTGCCTTCAGGCGACCCAGAGCGATTTATATTGATAGACTTGATTTTGAAAAATTCAGAAGGGAAAATTGTAGCAAAAACACAAGGAAGGATAGGAGAGGCTTGGGAATGGTACCCAGCTGCCAAAAAACTGGGTGACAATAATTTGAATCCTGGAGAAGCCAGGACCTATAATTTTAAACACTTTTTGAATATAAAAGGCAAGTATAAGTTAGAAACCAAAGTGACCAAACACAGAATGACCGAGGAGGCAGCCAAATACAACAAAATAGATAAGTCATATCCAAAGTCAATCTCGATTTTCAAAGAAAACTATGAATTTGAAGTAAAATGATGAGCGTATTTTAACTGTAATAGTCTTTCACAGAACTTAAATTTTTTAAACTTTTGCTTTAAAGCCAATATTTGTCGAAATTTGCAACCAATCAAAAAGTTTTAAAGAAATGGCGACTTTCGATTTAACCAAAGAATACCTCAACAGCATTGAAGAAGCCATTTCTTCGGAAAATTCTGAATTTTTGCTTTCAGAACTTGACGAATTATTCCCAGCCGATATTTCTTCTATTCTTTATGAACTTGATGGCGATAAAGCACATCAATTATTTACACTTTTAGACACCGAAAAAGGTGCTGAAGTGCTCTCTAATATTGACTCTGATGACCGGAAAAAGTTCATAAAGGAGCAGTTTACGGTAGAAGAAATTGCAAAATATGTAAATCTTTTCGACTCGGACGATGCCGTGGATTTACTCAACGAGCAGCCAATAGAGGTAAGAGAGAAGGTAATCGCCCTCCTTGAAGACCGAGAGCAAGCGAGATTCATTTTGGATTTATTGCATTATCCTGAAGATGTTGCGGGTGGACTTATGCAGAAAGAATTGGTGAAAGTATTTACCAATCAAACGGTGAGCGAGTGCGTAGAGGAAATCCGCCTTCAGGCAGAAAATGTAGATAAAGTGTATGCTGTTTATGTAGTGGACGCAGAACAAAAGCTGAAAGGTATTGTTTCGCTTAAGCAAATTGTTTTGGCAAGAAAAAACACCAAGATAGAGAATATTTTCGATGATGAAATAGCCTTTGTAGATACCACGCAAAGCGGTGATGAAGTGGCTCAAATCATGCAAAAGTATGACTTAGAAGCCATTCCGGTTGTTAACTCACTAGGTAGATTGTTAGGTGTAATCACGATTGACGACGTCATCGACTTTATCACTGAAAAAGCAGAGGAAGACATTCAGGTAATGGCTGGTATCACGGGTGAGGCCGAAGAAGATGACTCTGTTTGGCACTTAGCGAAAGCCCGTATTCCATGGTTGGTGGTGGGCGTTTTCGGAAGTCTTTTAGCAGCCTCGGTCATTCGTCAGTTTGAAGACACGTTAGCTAGAGTTTCAGCCTTGGCTATGTTTATTCCTATTATGGGTTCTACAGGTGGTAACGTGGGCATTCAAACGTCCTCCTTAATTGTGCAATCATTGGCTGAAAAATCAGGTATCAGTATCGGACTTTGGGAAAGACTCTCGAAAGTTATCAGAGTGGCCTTGATTAATGGATTGGTAGTAGGTGTGGTTACTGGAATTTATGTTTATGCCATCGGTGAACCAAATCTTTTTTGGGTAGTTTGTATTTCTTTGTTTGCTGTTGTTATTTTAGCCTCATTTATGGGTACCATCACCCCTCTTGTTTTAGATAAAATTGGTATAAATCCCGCCATGGCTTCTGGACCATTTATCACAACGGCCAACGACCTCATTGGCATCGGAACCTATTTTTTGATTGCCTATTATCTTTTGCAATTAAATTGATATGATAGCTGTAATTCAAAGAGTTACGTCTTCGTCTGTTATGATTGATGGACTTGTGAAAGGTCAAATAAAGGACGGATTTTTGGTGTTATTGGGCGTCTGCTTGGCAGATACTGGTGAAGATGTAGAGTGGTTGTCAAAAAAGATTTTGGGTCTAAGAGTTTTTGGGGATGAGGAAGGTAAAATGAACAGAGACCTCGCCGATATTGGCGGAAATATACTTTTAATATCCCAGTTTACACTTCACGCTTCTACCAAAAAGGGCAATCGACCGTCATTCATTGAAGCCGCCAGACCTGAGCAGGCTGTCCCAGTTTATGAGAAAATGATAGAAATGTTGAGCGAAGGATTGGGAAAAAGAATCGAAACGGGTATTTTTGGAGCTGACATGAAAGTTTCAATCGAAAATGACGGTCCAGTAACCATAATTATAGATTCTAAGAATAAAAAATAGAATATTACTGATTTGTTGAAAACAAAAAAAAACGTAACCGAATTTTATTCCTATTACGTTTTTTTGCTTAAAAACTTAAATAATTATTCAGAAGCTCTGTAAGACATGATTCCGCCCAATACATTGTGTACTTTTTCGAAACCTTCCGAAATCAGGAAATGCTTTGCTCTGTCGCTTCTTGCACCACTTCTGCAGTGGATATAAATATCTTGCCCTTTCATGGCTTCCAGCTGATCTAAGCTATCTGGTAAGTCACCCAAAGGAATCAAAATTCCGCCTAAATTATCTTCTTCATATTCGTCAGGATTTCTAACATCTACCAGATTGAATGGCTCACCACTCTCTATCATTTCACGCAATTGGTCTACAGAAATATCAAAATTTTCGCTCATTATATTTTCTTTTTAATTGTCAATCGTATTGTCAGGAGCCTCGCCCGATACCCAAATATTCACTGGTGATCCTATTTTTATTTTTTCGTCAACACCCGACGACGGTTGTTGCCTAATTACTGTTCCAGCTGGTTTGTCCGATACTTCGAACGTAACGTTACCTATTGTAAGACCTAGGCCTGTAACCAAAATGTCTGCTTCATCTTGGGCCATTCCTACTACATTCGGCACATCTATACGTTGGTTTCCGTATCCATCGCCTACCACAAATGTTATTTTTGAACCTTTCGGTATTTCGTCACCTTGTTGTATTTCTCGGCCGTTAATTTTTACTGCTAGTACTGTGTTTTCTTCTAAAGCAGCTATTTTTTCTTCACCTTCATAAAGAAGGCCTGAGCTAAGTAATTGGTTTTGAGCACTTGAAGTAGAGCGTCCAATGATGTTAGGTAATTTTACCAATGGAGCCGAAACAGCAGCTACTGTAAGGTATATTTTACGTCCAGTTTTTACGTTTGCTCCAGATTTTGGATAGTTGGCAATGATGCTAAGTGGCTCAGCTCCAGAAACAAATACACTATCGCTTATTTCATAATCGAGGTCGGCATCGTCGAGTAAGTCTTCAGCGGCATCCATACTTAGACCTTTCAAATTTGGCACCTTAACCGCATCCCCATGGTTGGTGCTCCAAGGAAGATAAACAAAGAAAAAGCCAAAAAATAAAACCAAAACAATCGAAACTATGATGGCCAGGTGAATTAAAACGTCGGTTTTAGTATTGGTGCTGTATTTGGGCATTTTTTAGAATTTATATCAAAAGACAAAGTAATTTGTTTTTATACGAAAAACCAAATGAAGTATTTTAGTTCCTCAGCAATTTAATCTCGCTTTTTGCGATTTATTTTTGGTAAAAATAAGATATGGCGTCCTGATTTTACATTTTCCCAATAAAAGGCTTATGCAGTTTAGCTAAGTATTTGCCCACGATATCAAATTCAAGATTCACGGTATCGCCTTCTTTCATTGTATGCATGTTGGTGTGTATCCAAGTATAAGGTATAATGGCTACCGAGAAACCGTTTTCTTTCGAATTAAAAACAGTCAAACTGATGCCATTGAAGCAAATAGAGCCTTTTTCGACCGTAATGTTGCCAACGGATTCGTCATATTCAATATCTATTTGCCAGCTTCCGTCGAGGTCGGTTATTTTCTTGCAAATACCTATTTGATCCACATGGCCTTGCACAATATGTCCATCAAATCTCGCATCGGCTTTCATGCTTCTTTCAAGATTTGCAAAATCTCCTACTTTTAAATTACCCAAACTGGTCTTTAACAAAGTTTCCTCAATGGCAGTCACTTGGTATCTCTTGCCATCAATTTTCTCAATAGTTAGACAAACACCGTTATGACTCACACTTTGATCCACTTTAAACTCACTGGTGAGCTCGCTTTCGAACACAAAACTGATATTGCTCTGATTGGGATTGATTTCTACTAATTGTGCTTTGCTCTCTACTATTCCTGTAAACATCTATTTCTGGTTATTTAAATCGACCCAATAGTTTTACCGTTTGGTCTATTTTACTAATTTTATGATTTACAAAAATAATCATTTTTTAAGTTCATGAATAAATTTATTATTGGATTGGCGGCTTTGGGTATTTTGGGGATAATCGTTTATTCGCTTTCTGGAACACCTACTTACCATGACATAACACACAAGGAGTTTGAAACTTACAAGGAGAACCTCCAAAACATGGAAGACAGCCCAATAAAGGAAAAAGGTACTTTTGATTTCTTTGAACCCAATGAACAATGGATAGTGGAGGCGGATTTTGTGCCTTCAAAAGCTAACCTGGACTTTAGCATGAACATGACGGATTCATCAAAAGTAAGTGCAAAGCTTGCTGGAGAGGCCACTTTTGAGAAAGAAGGCCAGAAAATTAAAGTTCTGATTTTTGAAGAAGAAACCAATTATCTTTTGCCATTTACGGACAAAACCTGCGGAAAGGAATCTTACGGTGGAGGCAGATATGTAAACATCCCTAAAGATGACCTAGATGGTACAAAAATCACAATAGATTTTAATAAAGCCAGGAATTTTTACTGTGCTTACACCGAATCTTACATTTGTCCGATACCTCCAAAAGAAAACTTCATAAATACCGAGGTCAATGTCGGTGAGAAAAATTACATCAAATAAACTAACCAAATACCAATGAAAAAAAATGTACGCTTCATCATTTTAGTTTTATTTATACCTCTGTTTACTTTTGCTCAAGATGTTGATAGTCAACTGAAAGATGCAAAGAAAATAGAAGGCTTTTTTACATTCTATTGGAACGAAGCCAAAGGGAAAGTCTTCCTGGAAGTCAAAGACTTAGGTCAGGAATTTTTGTATTATCCTAGCTTAGCTCAAGGTTTGGGTTCTAACGACATCGGTCTTGACCGAGGCCGTTTGAGTGACGAACACATTTTAAAGTTTGAGAGATTGGGCAACAAAATAATGATGATGGAGCCGAATTATAAATTCAGAGCCATTACAAATGATCCTTTGGAAAAGAAAGCGGTTGATGAGTCTTTTGCAAAATCAATTCTTTTTGGGTTTGAAATTCTGAAAAGTACTGATGGTGTTTTCTTGATTGATTTCACACCTTTTTTGCTAAGAGATGCACTGGGAGCGGCCAAAGATATTGCCAGCACCAAACAAGGAACTTACAATTTTGACCTCTCGAGATCAGGGATTTATGCACCTATGTGTAAGTCTTTTCCAAAAAATACAGAGTTTCAGGCAGTCATAACACTTGGTGGGAGTGGAGCAGGAAGCTATTTGTCAGAAGTAGCTCCGAACACCGATTTTGTGACGATGCACCAGCATCATTCTTTTGTGAAATTGCCCGAGCCGGGTTATAAACCTAGAGAATACGACCCGAGAATCGGATATGGCGGTATAGAATTTTACGATTATTCATCGCCGATCAATGAGCCAATTATAAAGAAATTTACCTCTAGACACAGATTACAGAAAAAAGACCCCTCTGCCGCTGTGAGCGAGGCGGTAGAACCGATTGTGTATTATCTAGATTCAGGAGTGCCAGAACCTATCCGTTCGGCTTTGTTCGAAGGTGCCACTTGGTGGAACCAAGCTTTTGAGGCAGCGGGTTATAAAAACGCTTTTCAAGTAAAAATGCTACCTGCAGATGCCGACCCAATGGATGTGAGGTACAATTTGATTCAATGGGTGCACCGCAGTACGCGAGGGTGGTCTTATGGAATGAGCGTAATTGATCCCCGTACTGGTGAGATTTTGAAGGGAAAAGTTACGCTGGGCTCATTAAGAGTGAGACAAGATTATATGTTGGCTCAGGGTTTGGCAGGAGATTTTAGTCCTGGAAAAAGCGATTCTTTGATGAATAAATTGGCTCTGGATAGGCTCAAGCAGCTATCGGCTCACGAAATCGGCCATACGTTGGGTTTACCGCACAATTATATTTCGAGTATACAAGGCCGTGCTTCGGTAATGGATTATCCGCATCCGTTGGTTTTTTTGAACAATGGAAAAGTTGATTTGTCAGAGGCTTATGCCATGGGCATTGGCGATTATGACAAAACCTCCATTACTTGGGGTTACCAGGATTTCCCTAAAAATGTGGATGAAAAGGCAGAGCTGGAGAGAATAGTGAAGAATATGTTTCGCAAAAACCAACAGTTTTTGACCGATCAAGATGCCAGACCAGACGGCTCGGTGCATCCGCAAACCCACCTTTGGGATAATGGTGGAGATGCCACTGACGAACTTAAGCGTCTCATGGAATTGAGAAATCATGTTTTGAAGAATTTTGATGAGAAAAAAATACCTCAAAATGCCCCAATGACTACTTTGGAGGAGGTTTTTGTGCCAATGTACATGTTTCACAGATATCAGGTGCAGGCCGCTTCAAAAGCCATTGGTGGAGCCTTCTATACCAATGCCCTCAATGGAGATTTGCAGAAAACTTATGTGCCTGTAGATGCTGCTGCACAGAGGAAAAGCCTTTCTGTGCTCTTGGAAACTATTCAGCCAGAGTTTTTGGCCGTTCCGAAGCAACTGTTGACACTTATTCCCCCTAGACCTTTTAGATATCCAGCCAATCCAAAAGAGACCTTTAAACGTCACACAGGAATGAGTTTTGATGTACTTTCTCCTGCCGAAAGTGCCGCACAATTGACTCTGAGCTTGATGCTGGAGCCGAGAAGAGCCTCTAGGCTGGCCACTCAGCAGATTTATGATAAAACTTTGCCGCCGTTTTCAGAAGTTCTTACCAGAATGACGAGTTCAATTATAAAGAATGAAAGCCTTTCTAAAAATAATTATTTAGGTCAAATAAAAAGAGTAGTAGCCGAAATGTATGTAACAGAACTCAAAAAACTGGCCAACGATGCGGTGGTCAATCTGGAAGCAAAAAGCAATGTGATGGCAGAATTGAAGGATATAGAGACTTATTTTGCGAAAAATCAGGCTATTCTCGGTGGTTTTGGAATTTATATGGATAAACTAATAAAAAGTACAGACGCAACTGCCGATAAAAAATCGTTCTTTATTGCCCCAGATGGTCAGCCGATTGATGAGGATTATGATTGGTTAGATTGCGGGAATTGATTTTGGTGACTGGTTAATTCGTTACTGGTTATTGGTCAAATCTACTGGATTTGGTTTTTAGAAATTCCAATGCTTTGAAATGAGTCTTTCAAAGCATAATCTCGGTTGTACTCTTTACTTCCGACATTACAAAAAAGGAGTTTATCAATGAAACTCCTTCAATGGTAGAAAGCTTCATTTGGTGAAAATTGTGGTAGGCTTCCATGTCTGCCACAATTATTTTTAATAGATAATCAAAACTTCCTGAAACGAAATTGCACTCCACTACCTCTGGAAGTTGTTTTATGGAGATGTCAAATATTTGAGAAACTTCGCGTGTTTGCCGAATGAGTGTAACTTGTGAAAATACAGTAAGTCCTACACCCAACATTTTTTTGTTAAGTATTCCCACATATTTTTCTACCACTCCCTCTTGTTCTAAACGTTTGATTCTGTCATGAACCGGACTGAGAGAAAGGTTGATTTTTTGAGCAATTTCTTTGTAAGTCAGCGTAGAATTGTGTTGCAAAAGCATTAAAATCTTTTTGTCTATGTCGTCTATCTTAATCTTCATCCGAAAATATTTCTTTTTTCTTATTAATATTTTTAAATAATCGTAAAATATTCTGTTTTTGAAGTAAAATTAATGGTTATTTTCTTATTTTGATGCTCTATGCACAAAAATATTCTTTATAATATAATTTTGTTCCACATTTCAAAAACAATAAGCATCGGCACGTCGCAATGCATTCTCAACAAACTACATGATTCTCGGGGTACCAAAAGAAATAAAAAACAACGAAAACAGAGTAGCCATGACTCCAGCTGGGGTCATGGAACTAGTTAAGTTTGGTCACACAGTTTTTATTCAAAAAGATGCAGGTTTTAACAGTGGTTTTGTGGATGCTGAATTTATATCAGCTGGAGCCACTATTTTAGATACTATCGAGGAGGTTTATGAAAAAGCCGAAATGATAGTAAAGGTGAAAGAGCCCATTTCTTCGGAATATGGTCTCATCAAAAAAGACCAATTGGTATTTACTTACTTTCACTTTGCCTCTTCTGAGCCACTTACACATGCCATGATCAAAAGCGGTGCAGTTTGTTTGGCTTACGAAACTGTCGAGAAAATAGATCGATCTTTGCCTTTGCTGATTCCGATGTCGGAAGTGGCGGGCAGAATGGCCATACAAGAGGGTGCTAAATACCTTGAGAAGCCACAAAAAGGTAAAGGAGTTCTTCTTGGAGGTGTTCCGGGTGTGCCTTCAGGAAAAGTTTTGATTTTGGGTGGTGGAATAGTAGGTACACAAGCAGCCAAAATGGCCGCAGGCTTAGGAGCTAGAGTGGTGATAATGGATATCAGTTTGAATAGACTCAGACAATTGTCTGATATAATGCCGGCCAATGTAACTACCATACTTTCAAACGAATACAATATCAAGGAAGCTGTAAAAGACGCAGATTTGGTAGTAGGTGCCGTGTTGATTCCTGGTGCGAAAGCTCCACATTTAATAACCAGAGACATGCTGAAGTTGATGAAACCAGGTACTGTAGTGGTAGATGTGGCGGTGGACCAAGGTGGGTGCATAGAAACCTGCAAACCTACAACTCACGAAGATCCTGTTTTTGTTATTGACGAAGTGGTTCATTATTGTGTTGCAAATATGCCGGGTGCTGTGCCATACACTTCTACTTTGGCTTTGACCAACGCCACTTTGCCTTACGTATTACAGTTGGCCAACAAAGGTTGGAAAAGAGCTTGTACCGAAAACGAAGAGCTCAAAAAAGGACTTAACGTTGTAAACGGAGCTGTGGTTTATAAAGGAGTGGCCGATGCTTGGGCTTTAACGCTCAGCGAGTTAGAAGATCAATTTATTTAAGGATTTCCCCAAACGTTATATTTTTTTGTCATGATAAATCCCTGAAGTTTTCGGGGATTTATTTTTTTGTTTAGCTGTACGCTTCAATTAACAGAGAGGTTTCTTCTTCGGTAGAAATATCAGGAAAGTTAATCTTACATCTTCTATACCAATATTTTGCGTTCCATTCGTCACCTTCAATTCTGTGAAGTAATGCATGTAATCGGTCATAGTCTGGATGCCCCTCGTTAGATTGTGCTACGTTATGTGCAGATTCCCAATCGCCTTTTTGTAGCAAAATTAATGCTTTTAATATTGTTTGTTTTATGTTCATTTTAGATTATAATATTTGTATATATTATTTTTTCAGAAAATAATGAAAATTAAAAACTGTTGATATTCAAAAATACTTTTTTGATTTATCAAATCACCATTCAATTCAAATATTTTAGATTATTTTTTTATAGTGATAAAGTCTGAATAGATTTTATTGTCATTTTTCACTTTTAGTGCATAATAGTAAGTACCATCCATAGTATTGTATTTCTTAGTTTCGTCGCCACCAACCCCACTCCAATTTATGTGATTACCCACTTTGTCTGTATCATCAAATGTAGCAATTTTGACTCCCCAACGATTGTAAATCTCTAGAAACTCCAACACAATACCATTTGGTATAAATATCGTTAGTTCATCGTTTATTTTATCGTTGTTAGGTGAAAAACCACCATTTACTATTATTTTGTCTCTATAGCTATGAGCAAGATTGATAATAGTTGGGTCGGAGTATTGCGGAATAATCTGAAAACCATTGTTAGAAGTGTCTGTTACAGTTTGCCCATTGTTGGATTGTGCAGAGATTGTAACGTTATGGAAAAAGGGTCCTTCAATCTCTTGGTAATTGATGTTTATGGTATAAAATAGCGTATCTATTTGCGATGGTTTCATGCTGAAACTTTCATTTGGACTCAATAAATCGATGTTCTGGATTCCGTCAAAATCTTTATTTATATTTAATAAAGAGGTCTTACTTACCGAAGCGTTTCCAATTTTATTTATCAAAACATCTTTGCCAAAACTTTCAGCTAGGTTATTGATTATTTTTATATTTTTCAAGTCAGTTTTGCCAATATTTTTTATCAATACCATGAAAGTGAATCTTTGATTATAGGCATTGGTTTTTGTTGAATCTACTATCGTTTGCGAAGCCGCAATGCTACTTAAGTTTGAAGATTGATCAAATCTTAATACAGTGGATTCATGGTTGTTTGTAAAATTGCCATCTTTGTCTGGGTCAGGATTTTGTCCTTCTGTAGAGATATCGAGCAATTTTTCTTTAGAAAATAGAAAGCCATTTAAGTGAAATTCTGTTTTGTCTGACTTGCTCAAGTCTATTCTGAAAATTATTCTAATTCTTTGTTTTGACTTTGACTTTAATATACTTAAGCTGTCGATTAATATTTCTGAGTTTTCAGCTTTTCCTGTGTAGTCTTTGTTTATTGCAAATCGATCCTCGGTTTCAATTTTCAAGTTTTCTGAGCTGAAACTTGCACCATTTCCAAAGGCTTTGTTTAGGTTTAGGTTTAATTGTATGGGAGAAACGTCCTCCTCTCCTAAATTCTCTATAAATACATCGATGCTTTTTTCAAACAAGTCATTAGTAATAGACTTTGTTTCTCCCTCAGATATGCTCAGTCCTACGTTGTTCAGTGAGTTAAGAGTGAGTTGATAACTATTATTTTTGAGGTCAGGATCATTCTGATCGAAACCTAATATTTTAGATGAAATAATACTCAATCCGATCTGATTAGCTTTTATTTTAAATTTTATTTTAGATTCATTACCAATGCTCAATGACGATATATTGAATAGTATTTTTTGGTTTATATCCTTTCCGATACTGCTATTTTTTATGTATTCGAAGTTCCATGGGATGTCCACCTCGGCGATTATGTTGGATGCTCTGATTTTGCCCTGATTTTTAATTTTTAGTTCAAGTTCTATTTCTTCTTCTTTGCCGAATGTAGTTTTCGGAGTTACAATTTCTATGACCAAGTCAGCAGAGTTTTTTATGTCATTTTCTATAATGGTTTTATTGCACTCACCTGCCCGCACATTTATTTTTGATGCTAGGGATGTGCAGCCCTCCGTGGTTTTTTTATAAACATAGTATGCACCCGGAACTATATTTTTTGTTGTCGAAACTGGGCTTCCAGTGAAATTATTGGAATTATGAAAGACATATAAAATATTATCTGCTTTGATACTGTCCAAAATAGCCTGTTTTAAATCAATTTTTGGGTCTGAGCAGTCATAGATAAGTTCTGCCAATGTATTAGGTGCTGACTCAGGCTCGTTCACCTTGATGTATGCAGGATCTGACCAATCTCCAAAACAATCTCCACCAATAGCCTTGCACCTCGTTCTAAATATTAACTCGCCTTTTTTTTCTGCTACTAATTTTAAAACTTCACCACTTATATTATTAGACCATTCCACCATTCCATCACAATTTTCTGCAGTTAAATAAACAGTCTGACCAACACAAATATGCGGCGAGCTAATCTTTATTTTTGGCTTATTTGGAGGCCCAATGTTTATTTTTTTTATTAAGGACTCATCGCTATTACATTGATTTGAAAAACAATTGGCTGTGTAACTTGAATTTTGATCGGGTTTTACGATTATTTTTTCTCCGGATAACCCATTCGACCAAAAAACTTGCCCCGAACAGAAGTTTGCTCTTAGTGTAACGGATTCTCCAATGCATATTTTGTCTTTACTAGCTTCAATTTGTGGAGCAGAGGTTTTTGAAACTCTAGATATCTGTAATGTGTTTGAGTTTTCAGAAATTCCGCAGCTGGCACTGCAATAAGCATAGTATCTGCCTTCGGTAACAGTTATTTCTCTTCCCATATCACCATTTGACCAAAAAATGGTTCCGTTTGTGCAACCATTTGCTCTAAGCAGTAGTTTTTCTGTTCCACATATTTCTGTTTTTTGCGAACTAATGGCTGGCTTTTTTGGTCTAATATTTGAGAAATTATCTGATATAATCTGAAAACTGCTGCTCTCAATATTAAAATTATTTGTATTTGCTAAGTTGCTGTAGGTTTCCGTAATCGAACCAGTTAGGTTGCTACTAGGTTTAATTATAGGTTCATCGAGATTGGTTTCAAAAATAATATCGTCCAAACCCAATTCATCTCTGGTGCCACTTTTCCCTTCTCCAGTATAATAGTATTTCCAAAAAAACTGAACGTATGGTTGGTTTATAGTGATTTTCGGTAAGGCTATTCTTTCGAAAGTTGATGAATGGCCTACTGTGGCTTTTCCTGTATAAGAAGTTTTAAGGTCTATTTCTTTAAAGTCGTCGGTTACGTTGATTCTGTAAAGTAATTTTATTCCATACTTACGGTCTCCAGGTACAATGGTTTTTGCAGTCCAAGAAACCCATGCTGAATCAATACCTATTGTATTTGTGGCGATTATTAAACCTCCTAATTGTCCAAAAGGATAACCCTCGTTTTCAGATGGCCCTCCTGTATTTACAAATGATATTCCCTCTTTTTCTCTACCTACTACCCTCGAACGATTCAAATGGTTGTATTCGCCAGAAGTGAATCCTGCAATTTTTGAATTCAGTGGAGGGTCTTTTTGATTTAGGAAAACAAATTTTGCGTTTGGTGGTGAACTACCTTTTGCTGAAAACGAACTCCACTCTTTCAAGAAATAACCGCAGTCTGCAAGTGAAGTAGGAGGTATATTGTTTTCATCTGCTAAAGCGATTTGCTCAAAGTAGGCTGTATAGTTTTGGTTTTCGTTTAAAAATATGACCAATACGCTGTCTGTTAATTTTTGGGTATTATGCTCCCAGTATAAAAATCTATGACCAGCTAAAGGTTTGGCTATGATAGTAAAAGGTATCTCACTAAAGTATTTCCCTTCCCATGAACCATCGTTTTTTAGAAACACGCCAGGCTGTTCGGCAGTTATATCTATAGAATTCACTCTGATATAACCCATTGAGTTGTCAGTTGAAGCTACATTCAATGTTTTTTCATTGAATTGTCCGAAACTATTTTTCAAAAACTGTCTCGTGCTTTCAGGACGTTCGGTTAGGTATTTTTCTACTACCTTACAATTGGCTTCCCATTGAGAAACATTACTGACCGTGTTCCACCTACTCAAATGGTTAGGTATTTCAGGGCCATATCTTTTAGTTAATGTGTTAAATATTTTAAGCGAATTTGCTTTATCAAAGGTCGTATTTAAGTGATCTTGAAACCTAAGTATAAACCTTTTTTTAAAATTTTGATTTTTTATAAAGGCTTTAAAAATACTGTTCTCTGCTTTCTCTAAAGCTATTTCAAGAGCATCATGTTGGGCATTTACTATCATTCCCAAACTTTTGTCTGCATCATAAAATAAGTATCGCCACCTCCCATCCAAGCCATAAGGAGCAAAGGGTGCAAAGTTTGGCGTTTTGTTTCTCCAAAGTCTTACGTTGTTTTGTGGCCAGTCTATATTTCCCACAAATATTTCTGCTATCTGATAGTCTATCAAGCTCTCTGGGTCAAGAAATGATACAGCTATTTCATAGTTTTGATTATTGCTTAAGTCATTGTTGTTTATAAAGTCAATCATTTTATTGTAATGGATGTCGTCACCATATTCGGTTTCATCAGGACCGTTCCAAATGACTTTTCGTAAATCAATATTTTCTAAGTTTACTCCATAGTGCTTGTTTAGATAATATTTGTCTAGCCGTTCTCTGATGTTTTGGATACCCCAGTATTCTCCATTAATATAAACTACAGAAGGCTGCGTTTTTTGGCTTCCGAAATTTAAGTGAGATACCAAATCATGTACAAAAACATCCCTTATTAAAGTGCCAGTATAGTCATCTCCTGAGTTTCTAAGAATGAAATTGTCTTGTATTAGATCAGGTTGTCCCTGAAAAAAAGGAAATTCGTCAAAGTTGTTTTTGCCGTATAGTCGGATACTTTTATAAGGAATTGACCTAGAGCAAGCACCATGGATTTTAAAGCTAATGTTTTGATTTACAGCTTGCTTTTCTGATCTAAATAGTTCGAAATTTACGGGTTTTTCGAAAAGATCGCCTTCATTTGTGAAGTTTCCGGGGGTACAAAAATCAGAAATCGAACTTGGATTCTTAATCCTATATTCTTCAAAAAGTTTCCCTGCGGTGTAGACTCCATTTTCGAATGAAAACAAATGATCTTCTTGGATATTCAGTGAAATGATATCGAATTCGGGGTTTTTGCTTTGATTTTTATCCAGAAAATAAGTTTCAGTAACTATTTCGCTATTTAAATATCCTGATTTGGTGGCTACCGCTCTTATCACAGTGGCTTTAGGAATAGGAAAAGTAGGAAAATAATAGGGAGAATAATGCCATGTAGACGATATCTTACTTAATTTGTTAGGTATGTCTTTTTTATTTTTTATTTCAATCGCCGTTTGAAATATTTTGCTCTTGAATGTACCTGTCAAAAGTGACCCACTTGACTGTCCTGGCAATTCGGCGTATTGATTTTTGTAAGAATAAGTTTTACCACTAAGACTTGATGCGTCCGGAATGGAGCCATCTTCTGTATAAATTAATCTTACCGTGGGGTCTTCATGAGTAATATTGAGGGTAAAAGCATTGTCATAAAATCCACCTTTTTTAGAAAAAATAGGTGTACTTAATGCTCCTAAATAAGTGGCAATTCCCTTGTTTGTTTTATTTGGGCTCGGTTCCTGAAAATACTTCAGGTCTGTTCCAGCATCTACAGTTCTACCATAAGCTATATCTTTTCGTTGATTTTTGAAGTCTACCTGATTAATAATTTTCAATTCGGGATTTGAAAGTATAATGGTTTCATTATCGGATGATAATGAGAAGGAAACATGGTTTTCTCCTCTTGAAGGAAAACCACTGCACCAAAGAATTAAAAAACCTTTAGGGTTAATTTGAAGATTTCCTGAATTGCTTTTTAGTTGAAATTTATCAACCTTTTCGGGGTTGTCGCTCAAAAAATAATTGTTCAAATCAACTATCGAATTGCCAGCGTTATAGATTTCAATCCAATCAGAATATGCCCCAGAGTTATCTTTTATGATGCTAGAATTTGACGCCATAATCTCATTCACCACAATTTGGGTGAAACCAAAGTGGTTTAGGAAGAGCATTATGAGTGTAATAATCCTAGCTTTCATTTTTATATTATTAAGAATCACCCATTGACCAGTGCTTTGGGTTTATTTTATTAATGAAAGCACAAAGCTAGATTTTTAAAGATGGCTCTATTAACACACTTTCAGTTTTTTATTCAGCGGTTAATGCCTTAAAATGAGTAAGTTCTCATTTGGTTTAATCAATAATTATTCCAAAAATATTTTCCTCCAAAAATTAATGTAGTATTGAGTGGTTTTTATTGTAAATATTGAAAAAAAAGATATTACAGAATTTTCAAAAAAATATGAAAATTAATATTCTATATAGGTAAAATTATCCAAATTACTTGAAAATGAACAGAACTTAGCTCTATTGCCAATCTCGATATTACCAATTGTTTCATTTATGACCTTAGCTGGAGTAGATGTAGCCATCCGAATAGCATCTTTTGTGTCTATTTTTAGCCATTCTTTTGCATTTTTTACAGCATCAGCTATAGAAATTGTTGCTCCGGCAAGGTTACCATCGGAGTTCATATAGTTGCCATTTTGAAGGAATGCATCAAATTCATCCCAATTAAAGTTTTGCTTCTTGTGGTTTTGAAACAGTGCATCAGAAATTAGAAATAATTTATCTTTTTTTAGTTTAAATGCTAGTTTTGAGGCCTCCAAAGCCACATGGACATTATCTAATATGATTGGCGTAAAAACGTTTTCATTTGCTAATGCAGCTCCAGCCAGTCCAGGTTCTCTGTGATTAAATGGAGACATGGCGTTGAATAAGTGAGTTACTAAGTTTATTCCTAATCCAAACGCCTCTTGAGACCTTTCAAAACTTGCATCAGAGTGTCCTAAAGACACCTTTACGCCCGATTCTAATAACATGTGGAGTTGATTGTTTGTGAAGTTTTCAGGTGCAACGGTAATCATTCTGAGGTGCTTGCCACCAAAATCAAGGATTTCTCTCAGTGTTTGTTCATCAGGAATCTTGATGTATTTTTCTAGGTGAGCTCCTCGTTTCTTTACAGAAATAAACGGCCCTTCGAGGTGCATACCCAAAATTCCGGAGTCTGTATTGGTCAAACAATAGTTTTTTATAGCCGAAAGTCCCTCAAATATATTTTCAATTGAGGATGTGATAAGTGTCGGCAATACATATCCCACTCCATTTTTTTTTGCAGAAAACTCAATATCTTTTAGTGTTTCCGCATTGGGTAAATGTGTAAAATGATACTCTTCGCCACCATTTATATGTAGATCTATCAAAGCGGGGGCTAAATTTTCGAAATCAAAAGCCGTGGTATTTTCAATAACCCCAATAGATTCTATTCTGCCATTGGAGATTGTAATTGACTGATTTTCTGCCTTCTGTGTTCCTGTATACAGATTTTTGCAAGTTATTGTATGCTTCATATTTTGGGCTGAATGTTTTTTCGCAAAATGCAGTTTTTTTTTGTCTTAGAACCAAATTTTAAATTCACTAAGTCTAAGTTAGCGATAAAACTTAATTATTTGCTGAAGATAATCACAAAGTACGGCTATTTTATTTTCTGAAGGCTATTAGATAAAGTCATGGCTTCTTTTGAGCTTATCAGATGGTTATAGGGCGTCCAATATTCATCATCTAAAGTTTTTGAATTCGAGAAATTATTGGTTGATAATAGAATTTCATTAGGAAATATGCCTGATTTGGTGAGAGGTAAATTTTCAAACGCCACATAACGCATCAATATATGCGTGTCTATTTTATATTTTTTGTCAAGTCTGTCTTCAAAATTTACGTCGAAATCTACCCTTGATTCTTGCAAACACCATTTGTTTTGGAACTTTCTGTATTGAAAAAAAGCACTTGTTGCACTTCCCTCTATTTTTACAGCCCCGGTTTTGGTATCTATTAAATCTTTTATTCCATTTTCGGTCAATTTGTATTCTATCCTAACTATAGCTTTTGTTTCAGGCTCTAAGTATATAATTCCTTCTTTTGCCCCTTTTGTTTTGGATTTTAATGGCCAAAAATGAATAATAAATAAAGGTAGTCCCTCAAAAGTAGTCATGAGAGAGTCTAGTCTGAAATCGTATGAATCCATCTGTTTCTTTTGCAGAAAATCAGGGATAGTTGTTTCAAATGATCTGCAAACCAAATCTGAGCCATTCTGAAAACCCCAGCCTTCAATTTTTTGAGTTTGTCCTCTCCAGTCTAATCTTCTACCCCTTAGTAGTTTTACTTTTTCTATTTTAGGTTTTAAATTTGGAAATCTCTCTACTCTGAGAACTCCTTCGTTTACTTTTATAGCTCCCACCGTAGGTAGGTTTACCTGCTCTAGATAAAATCCATTCTGGTAGTATGGGGCATTATTATAATTAGTAGGAATGCTATCAATGGCCGCTTGCAACATAATTCTTACATCAGAGAGTCCATAATTAGCGTCATAATTTGGTATTTTTTCAAGAAAGATTACATTGTCAATACTTTTTAGGTTATTGGCTTTGAAAGTGACACTTCTATAACCGAGTTGAGATACGATTACTGTAGAGTCCAAGCTCAAGTTTGGAAACTGAAAAATAAAATCTCCATCAAGATTCGGAGCAGTACCATAGCCCGTGCTAGGAATACAGATATAGGCTTGGTTAAGTGGTGAATAACTTTCTCTTTCTACAATTTTGCCTTTAGCTATAAAATATCCTCCTTGAGCAGAAAGTTTATTGTTGACGAAAAGAATGAATGCACATAGTAAGAGTCTTTTTATGGAGAACCTTATATTTTTTTTAAAAAAGTCCCAATTGCTCCCCTTCATGTGTTGCATTGTTAGATTTGTTTTGATCGTCAGATGGTAGGTCTGGTAATTTTAATTCCTGATCCTCACTTTCTGTGGTTTCTTCATTCTCAATCTCTAATTCTTCATCGTTTTCTTCTATATCAGCATTCGCAATCTCCAATATTTCTTCTTCTTCTCCTTCTTCCTCTTCTATTTCAGGATCTAAAGTGTTTATTTCCACAATTTTATCATAGACCAATTTGTTTCCAAGAGCTTTCCATCCTTTCACCTCAATCATCTCATCCACTTTGAAAAGTTGAGTTTCAACCTCTGATTTTCGTTGTTTTTTGAATTTTATTTCAATTCTTGGACGCTTCTCAAAAGAAGCCATTAAAAGCTCTGAACGGTTATGATCGGTGATAAACATAAATTTTTTATCCAGCGTAGATGTCTCGATAAGAAAACGTTTGATATGATAGTTTTTCTGGTCACCGTCGTAATAGATACATGAGATCGCCGTTTTTTCGTCAAACTTAGCAATAGTATGTACTTGTCTTGGGTCATAATGGTTAGTCAATTCAAAATTTGTGAGTTCGTATTCACCAGTTTTATAGATGACCAGTATTTTGTCTGTCGCTCCAAAATTACCCAAATACATTCCGTGCTCATCTTTGTTAATTCTACCCAAGGCACTCGTGTACCAAATATCCACACCACCTAAGGTAGATTTTCCTGCTGTTTTAAATGCAATCTTTCTAACGGAATATTTGGTGACTAAATTGCCCATAGCGGAGCGATTTTTGATCAACAATTCCGCAAAGTCGAAGTCAAATACTTTCTTTTTTGCGGTTGAGCTGGCCGTGAGATTGATGGTAACAATCTCAGCTTCACCGTTTTCGTTGGCAGAAAAATATAGAATTTTTGATCTGGGAGAGCCTTTGGTTATATCATACTCTTTATCTCGAGTGATACCAGTTACTGCAAAACGCTTAGCAAAAGTTCGTCCAGTTTTGCCATCTAGGTAGATCACATTGTAAATCCTCCTTTCGTCGTTTTTACGAAAAACCGAACACGAAATAATATCCTTACCTACAAATACCTTCTCTTGGATTTTTACGACAGAGAGTTTGCCGTCGGCCCTAAAGACAATTATATCGTCTATGTCAGAGCATTCCATCACAAACTCGTCTTTTTTGAGTCCATAACCTACAAACCCACTGGCTCTGTCTACATATAGTTTTTGGTTGTTGGCTGCTACTATGGCCGCCTGTACTTCGCCAAACTGCGTTATTTCAGTTCTTCGTTCTCTGCCTTTTCCATATTTTTTGATCAAATCATGGAAGAAATTTACCGTGTATCTTACAATGTTGTTGAGGTTGTCTTCTACCTCAAGAAGTTCTTCTTCGAGGCGTTTCATCAATTCATCTGCCTTGAAACCGTCGTATTTCGAAATCCTCTTGATTCTGATTTCGGTAAGCCTCAGAATATCTTCTTTGACGATTTCCCTGTAAAAATCTTTTTTGAAAGGCTCCAAACCTAGATCAATAGTGTCTATAACTGCATCAAAAGTTTCACATTCTTCTATGTCTCTGTATATCCGATTTTCGATAAATATTTTTTCTAAAGAGCTGTATAGAAGCTTTTCCATTAGTTCAGATTTTCGTATCTGAAGCTCTCTTTTGAGTAAAAACAGCGTTTGGTCGGTAGAGCTTTTTAGTATTTCGCTTACTCCCAGAAACCTAGGTTTCTGGTCTATGATCACTACGGCATTGGGCGACACAGACATTTCACAGTTCGTAAATGCGTACAGAGCATCTATGGTAATGTCAGTAGAAGTATTAGGAGCTAAGTGTATAATAATTTCGACATCTCTCGCTGTATTATCTTCTACTTTCTTTATTTTTATTTTTCCAGCATCGTTGGCCTTTATAATAGATTCTATAATACTACCGGTGGTAGTCGAAAAAGGTATTTCTGTTATTTTGAGGGTTTTTTTATCTGCTTCTACAATCTTTGCCCTCATTTTTACCTTGCCGCCTCTTGCACCGTCATTGTAGTTGCTCACATCCACTTGGCCGCCAGTCAAAAAGTCGGGATAAAGCAAGAATGTTTCTTTTTTTAAATATTTAATAGAGGCATCACAGAGTTCTATAAAATTATGAGGCAATATTTTTGTAGAAAGCCCTACCGCAATACCTTCTACGCCCATTTCTAAAACCAACGGAAATTTCGCTGGTAGGGTTACGGGTTCTCGCTTACGGCCGTCATAAGACATTTGCCATTCTGTGGTGTCCTCATTGAAAAGTACCTCCAAAGCAAATTTTGAAAGCCTAACTTCAATATATCTGGGGGCAGCTGCGGAGTCACCGGTTCTGATATCACCCCAGTTTCCCTGAATGTCAAGTAGCAATTCTTTTTGACCAATATTTACTATTGCATCACCAATAGATGCATCACCATGGGGGTGAAATTGCATAGTAGAGCCAATCACATTAGCCACTTTATTGAAACGTCCATCGTCCATTTCTTTTAACGCATGGAGTAGCCTTCTTTGCACAGGTTTTAGTCCATCTTCTCCTGCTGGAACGGCTCTTTCAAGAATTACATAAGAAGCATATTCAAGAAAATACTTCTCAAACATGTCATCTATAACATCGTTTTGCTGGGTAGGGTCGTAGTTAGCACTCTCGTCGCTCATCTATTTCAAATACTATATTCACTTTAGGCAAATATAGGGAAAATATGGATTTTTTTAAAGTTATGCTATCAAATTCGGAGAATCTTAGCAAATTTGGTTGAAAAGGAAAGTTATAAAAAACCTTAGTGATTGAAATTGAATATAAATTTCAAATGGTTGATTTTTTTTGGTAGTTGCAAAATTATAAGGAAATTACAATACAATGTTTTTGTGTGATTTTATCACTTTTCCAATAATGTTTTGTAAAATCAGAATAATCAGAATAAACTTTCTTCAAAATAGGGTAGGGCAAAATAAAATTAAGTTTTTAGGTTATAATAAATCTCCTTATTTTTGCCCTTAATCAAAAAAAGCAGAATAGTAAAGGATGAAAAAAATAGCGGTTTTTACTTCGGGTGGAGATGCTCCAGGAATGAACGCCTGCATTAGAGCAGTGGTGCGTGGAGCTATCTATCATGGAATTGAGGTTTACGGAATTAGAAGAGGATATAATGGAATGATTTCGGGAGATATTTTTGAAATGACCTCCCAGTCTGTTAGTAATATAGTTCAAAGAGGTGGTACTGTGTTGAAATCGGCTCGTAGCAAAGAGTTCATGACTCCTGAAGGTCGTAAGAAAGCTTACGAAAATCTTATGGCCAATGGAATTGAAGGTTTGGTAGCCATTGGGGGTAATGGTACATTTACTGGAGCTGAGGTTTTTTATAATGAATACCAGATACCAACCGTGGGTTGTCCTGGTACTATTGACAACGACCTTTATGGAACAGATTATACGATAGGATTTGATACAGCTGTAAATACTTCACTGGAGGCCATTGATAAAATCAGAGATACAGCTGACTCTCACGATAGAATATTTTTTATTGAAGTAATGGGGCGGGATTCAGGATACATTGCTATTCAATCTGGTATTGGTGGCGGTGCGGAAATAGTTATGGTGCCAGAAACACATACTCCGCTCAAAAAAGTGGTTTCGACATTGAAAGAAGGTTGGACAAGGTCAAAGTCATCGTCAATAGTTGTAGTGGCAGAAGGAGACGAAGAAGGTCATGCAGCAGAAATTGCCGAGAAAATCAAAGAGCAAGTAGGAGATAAGTTAGACATAAGAGTTACTACTTTGGGGCATATTCAAAGAGGAGGCTCACCAACGGCTTATGATAGAATTTTGGCTTCAAGAATGGGCCTTGCTGCTGTTGAGGGTTTGATGAAAGGACATAAGAATGTTATGGCGGGTATTGTCAACAACGATTTGCTCTATACACCGTTTATTGATACTATCAAAAAACAAAAACCTATTCATGATGATCTTCTGAGGATGGTTCACATTCTAAGTATTTGATTTAATGTATTTTGTATAGAAGACCTTTTTTAGGTCTTTATTTTTAAACTTTATTTAAATAAATTGCTAAATATTTAAATAAAGTTCATGGCTTTGTATACAATTAGTCCAACTGCTTCATTTACAATGGTCTCTGCATCATTGAAGGTGTCTGAAGAAGGGATTAAGTCTTGTATTTTGAAACCATATGTATCAGAAATTGGGCTTGTGGCATACCAATCGGCTTTTAGTTTTTCTTTTTCAAAGCATGCAATAGCTCTTTTAAGATGGAAAGCCGATGTAATAACCAATACCTTTTCATTGTAATTTGATAAAATCAACTTGCAAAATTTTGCATTTTCATGTGTATTTACGGCTCGTTTTTCTTGAATAATATCTTCAGGATTTACCCCCACTTTTAATAAAAAGTCTCTGCTTTTGTCGTTTTCGGTCGGAATTCTTGTATCGATTCTGTTAAAGCCATCCCCTCCAGAAATTATTATTTTGCTAATTTTTCTAGCCATATATAGTTCTGCGGTTTGCCAGAGTCTATCTCCTTGCGACCCTAAATAAATATTATCGCCAATACTTTTTGATTCGTTTACAAGTCCTCCAGATAGAACAATACCGTACTGATATTTTTTAGTCTCAGAAATTTCATAAGTGGGAAATTCATAGGCTTTTATCACTTGATTTACTATGGCTGGACATGAAAATAAATACAAAATCACAAGAAAAGCAATTGCTAAGCGTTTCTTTTTGGTACGATTTTTAATCGATATACTGAATAAACCAAGAATAAATAAGATTCCGATTGGTTTTGCTAGGAATGAAAATGTTTTGGAAAGAACAAAAAACATAATGAATTGTTAAATTATATAACCAAATTGGTTAATTTTTTAAATTTGCAAAAAAAATACTGTATGAAAAAATTTGGCCCACTAGTTTTAATTTTCTTCTCTTTTATCGTTTCAACTTTTGCACAAGAAAAACCCGCATATCATATTTCTGTTAAACTCAATGGAGTTGAGCCAGGTAAATATGTTCACTTAGCACATTACTACGGATATAATCAATATTTAAAAGTAGATTCGGCAAAATCCGAAAACGGAATTTTACACTTCAAGGGCTCGGAACCTCTTAAAGGGGGTATTTATCTAATTGTTTTGTCTCCAGCTAAATATTATGATATTGTTATAAGTGGCACTGAGTCGGAGTTTGCTATAGAGGCTGATACCACTGATTTTATTAAAAGTGTGAAATTTACTGGTACAAAGGAAAATGAAATTCTGTTTGGGTATAGAAAATTTTTGGCTGACAAATCTGAGGTGGCTATGGCTATTCAAAAAGATATGCAAACGCAACAAGACCCTGCCGCAAGTGAGTTAAATAAAACAAAAATGAGGAATCTTCAAGAAGAGGTTTCAGCTTATATGAAAAACGCAGTTACTGTGAATGAAAAAACTTTTGCAGGCAAAATAATAAAGGCCAACATAGAGCCCGAGCTCCCGAAAGAGGCTCCTTTGTTGCCAAATGGAAAGAGAGATTCTACTTATTTGTTTAATTTATACAAGAAGAAATTTTTTGAAAACATAGATTTTTCAGATGAGCGAATGCTACGTACGCCTTTCATACAGTCTAAAGTAGAAAAGTATTTTAAGGATTTGGTTTATCAAGTGACAGATTCAATTAATGTTGATGCGGACAGAGTACTTAAGCTTTCCAAGAAAAATAAAGAAGTATATAGATATGTCCTTTGGATGGTAACTAACAAATATGAAAACATAGATATAGTTGGACTCGATGGTGTTTTTATTCATTTGGCTGAAGATTATTATTTAAGGGATGCAGATTGGTTGGATAGCACCCAAAGGGCTAAGTTTCAAGAAAGAGTTAATGTTTTGAAGCCTATTCAAACGGGTAAAATTATGCCCACTTTGATTTTGTCTGATACACTTGGTGTAGAACAAAACTTGGCAAATGTAAAGGCTAAATATACCATTGTGTATTTTTACAGCCCTGATTGCGGACACTGCAAAGACCATGCTCCTGAACTTGTAAAGTATTATGACGAAAACAGAAGTAGAGGAATAGAGGTGCTAAATGTAGCGGTAGATTATGAGTTGGACAAAATAAAGAAGTTTGTGAGTACCTACAAGACTGGCAAAATGAGGAACCTTTGGGATTCCAAAGGAAGGTACGTTTTTAGGAATAAATTTGACATTTATTCTACTCCAACCAGTTACATTCTTGACAGTGAAAAACGAATTCTTGGTAAGCGAATTCCAATAGAAGAGTTTAATAAATTTATAGAGTTTCATGAAAAAAAATCTGAGACTCAGAAAAAATGACGATTTCGAAGCCAGTGATTCTGGCTTTTTTTTTGTGATTATATATCTTTTAACATTTTGTTAAATAGTTGTGGCACAAAACTTGAATCTTCAAATTAATATCTAATTAGAATAAATAATGTTTCGTAGATTTTGTCTTTTCACTGTTAGCTTGTTAGTTTCAGTGCTTTCAAACGCCCAAGAAAATTTTGCCTATAATATAAAAGTAAAATTTAAAGGGATTGAAAGTTCCAAGAATGTACAGTTGGCTCACTATTATGGAAACTCTCAATTTCCTAAAGTAGATTCTGCTAAGGCAGATAATGGAGTGATTAACTTTAAAGGAAAGGCAGAGTTACAAGGGGGAATGTATGTGATTGTACTCTCTCCTACAGTGTATTATGATTTTCTTATAAGCGGAACGGAACCTCAGATGACTATAGAGGCCGATACTGCGGATTTCCTTAATACAGTTAAATTTACTGGCTCTAAAGAAAACGAGATATTGTATAGCTACCGCAAGTATTTGGCCGAAAAGACCAAAAATGCAATGGAAATTCAAAAAATTCTTCAAAGCAGCAAGGAACCCTCGGTTTTGGAGGAGAATAGACAGAAAATGAAAGCCATGCAGCAAGAAGTAAATGCTTACATTAAGAATACCATAACAACTAATGAAGGTACGTTTGCTGGGAAAATTATAAAAGCCAATATGGAACCTGAGCTTCCTACAGAGGTGCCATTGCTGCCTAGCGGAAAGAAGGATTCCACATTTATGTATAGAACTTACAAAAAGAAATTCTTTGATAATGTGGATTTTTCAGACGAAAGAATGTTAAGGACTCCATTTCTCCAAAACAAGGTAGAAAAGTATTTTAAGGATTTGGTGTATCAAGTTACTGATTCTATTAATGCAGATGCGGATAGAGTTCTTCATTTAACCCAAAAGCACAAGGATGTATACAGGTTTGTTCTGTGGATGTTAAGCAATAAATACGAAAATATTAATGTAATAGGTCTTGATGGTGTATTTGTGCATTTAGCCGAAAATCATTACCTCAAAAACGCGGATTGGCTTGATGCTACTCAAAAGGCAAAGTTTCAAGAAAGAGTAGATATTCTAAAGCCAATTATTACTGGTAAAACAATGCCACTTCTTATACTACAAGATACCTTAGGAAGAGATGTAAATCTCATGGATATCAAATCTAAATACACCATAGTTTACTTCTACAGGTATGATTGTGGTCACTGTCAAGACCATGCCCCAGATTTGATGAAGTTTTATGAAGAAAATAAGGACAAAGGCTTCGCGATTTTTCACGCTGGGACACATGAAACAGGAGATATGAAAGAAGAATTAGAAAAAACAAAAGGCTTTATTAAAAAATATAAAACCGAGAAATTAATCAATGTCCTAGATTTGAAACTTAGGTATGACTTCAGAAAAAGATATGATGTCTACAAAACCCCTACAATATTTTTGCTAGATAGCGAGAAGAGGATATTAGCTAAAAGTATTCCCTTAGATGATGTAAAAGGCTTTGCAGAGTTTCATGAAAAGAAAATGGCTGCCAAAAAATAATTGCTCAATTGCTATTTGCTAAAAATGAATTGCCTAACAACTAAGCAGTGAAATGTCTGATAGCCAGTTCGTAGCCTTTTAGCCCAAGGCCACAAATAAGTCCTTTGCATTTTGGCGTCAAATAAGAGTGTTTTCTGAATTCTTCTCTAGCATGAATGTTTGAAATGTGTACTTCAATCGCAGGAGTTTTAACGCCACCCAATGCATCTGCAAGAGCAACAGAAGTATGTGTCAAACCTCCCGCATTCAATACAATGCCATCATAGCTGAAGCCTACCTCATGAATTTTGTCAATAATGAATCCCTCATGATTAGACTGAAAATATTCAAGTTCTATATCAGCAAATACAACTTTTAATTCCCCAAAATAATCTTCAAAACTTTTACTTCCGTATATTTCGGGTTCACGTTTGCCCAAAAGATTGAGATTTGGGCCATTGATAATAATTATTTTCATAAATAAATTAGAAATCGATGCAAAAAGTACTTTTATTATCTTTCGATTGACAAATATCATAAAATATATCTGTTATGAGGAGATATTTTTGTCAAAAATTGATTGGAATGAAATTATCTCAAACAGAAAACCTTATAGATAAATACAATGTCGCTGGGCCTAGATACACCAGCTACCCTACTGTTCCCTTCTGGGATTTGGAGAATTTTGACACAGAAAAATGGCAAAATGGGGTTTTGTCTTTCGGCAAAAAGGAAATAATGGGCAATGGGCTGAGTCTTTATATACATTTGCCTTATTGCGAAAGTCTCTGTACTTTTTGTGCCTGTCACAAAAGAATAACAAAAAACCATGACGTGGAAACCTCGTATATAGATGCACTATTGGCGGAATGGCAAATATACTTATCTATTTTGGGGACAAAGCCAACCCTAAAGGAAATTCATTTGGGAGGTGGCACGCCCAGTTTTTTTTCGCCTCAAAATTTAAAAAGATTACTTTCTGGAATTTTAAACAATGCCAATGTTGATAAAAATCAGGCTTTTAGTTTTGAGGGGCATCCAAATAATACAACTGAGGAACATCTACAGACGCTATATGATTTGGGATTCAGAAGAGTAAGTTTTGGGGTGCAAGACTATGATGTTATGGTCCAAAAGGCTATACATCGTTTTCAATCTTTTGAAGTAGTGGAAAAAGTAACAAGCCTTGCTAGGAAGATAGGTTATACATCAGTAAGTCATGACCTAGTATTTGGCTTACCTTTTCAGAAGCTAAGTTCAATAAAGAATACTATTGAGAAAACTTTGGCACTTAAGCCAGATAGGATTGCATTCTATTCCTATGCACATGTGCCATGGATAAAAGGCAATGGGCAGCGAGGTTTTGAAGATGAAGATTTGCCATCTGCTAGCGAAAAAAGAGCACTTTATGAAGCTGGAAGAGTACTTTTTGAGCAAGCGGGTTATGCCGAAGTTGGAATGGATCATTTTGCACTTCCTGGCGATGAACTCTTTGAAGCCATGAGTAAAGAGAAACTTCACCGCAATTTTATGGGCTATACTACACAAACCTCTCGGGCGATGATTGGACTTGGTGCTTCTTCAATTAGTGATATTTGGGGAGCTTTTGGTCAAAATAATAAGGATATTGAAGTCTATAAAAAGGCTGTTTTTGCTGGAATTTTACCAATAGACAAGGGACATATTCTTACAGAAATGGATTTGTTTATCAGAGAACAAATTTTGAATTTGATGTGTAATTTTAAAACCAAATGGACTTTAGAACAGCAGGAATATATTTATTCTGAGGCTGGGAAAGAAGCTCTCAAGGAGATGGAACGAGATGGTATTTTGGAGTTAGTGAGAAATGGACTAATCGTTAAAGAAAAAGCTTTTGTAAGGAATATCTGTATGGTATTTGACCAATATTTGGGCGAAAATAGAAAAACAGAAAAGTTATTTTCTCAAACTATTTGAATTGATGTAGCTCAGGAAATGCCAAAATCGCCTATTTAATAAATAGTTAAGGTTGGATTCGTTTTCATAGGCTTCTCTTTCGAAAGAAATATTTCTGTAAGCTTTGTCTGTATTTTTGAATTTGATAAGAAGAAAGAGCCATTCAAAAACGTACCAAACATAAAACGGCAACACAAGCATCTCGAGTTGTTGTCTTGAATGAATTTTTTCGTGGTTTATGATTGTTCTGTTAGGTTTTTTGGGTTTTAGGATGATAAAAGGCCACAAAGCAATGCCGCTTATTTTGGGAAGTTTTATGCCTTTTAGAATAATCACGTTTATTTATTTTTTTCAAAAGTAATATTTTTCGTATAAATAATATTGTTTTAAATTTCGAGTTTTAGTTATTTTAAAAATCATGTTCTAATACTGTCAATTCTATTTTACCAGTTTCAAGCCCACCAGATTTCTTTATAGAAACCGTATATGTGCCACTTTGGTTAGGATTTACATTTTCTAGCAAAACGTTTTGTGAGTAAGATCTAAAACCCGCAGGTCCTTCCCACAGGTATAGAGCTTTGGCATAGAAAATAGGTGCTTCTAGCAATACTTGTGTGCCTTTTAAAACCACTAGTTTTTCATTTTTAAAACTGCCATCTTTTGAGTTTAAATCAACGGTTTTGTCTTTGGTAAAAGAATAGTAGAAGAGTCGACTAGTATCTATGGTATTTTTTCGCTCGGTCTCTTTGGAATTCTTCATTGTGCCCTTTTCTTCGAATAAGAAAGTAAAAAGAGTAGAAGCCATTATTAATAAAATGGTAAAAAGTTTAATCATATTGCTTATTTTTGGGATACCTGACGAATAGGTAAAGCAATTTTTAGACCAAAACGATTTGAATTTAATATTAATGAACCGCTTGCAAAATGCTAACAGTTAATCGATTCCAGAAGGAATATAACAATCATGTTATTTTAGACATTCCTAACCTGGAAATATCAAAAGGGATTCATTGGTTTGTAGGAAAAAATGGTTCTGGGAAGTCTACCTTTTTTAAGTCTTTGGCAGGGATAATTCCTTTTGAGGGAGAAATTTTATTTGAGAGTTTGGCACCAACCCAAGTTGCCTGTAAGTTTTTGATAAACTATTCTGAAGCGGAACCCAAATATCCTGACTTTGTCACAGCTAAAGATATTTTGAAGTTTATAGCCTATACCAAGAAAGCTACTGATGGTCAGTTGGACAATTTAGTGACTCATTTCGGGGTGGCAGATTACTGGGAAAACAATATAGGTACCTACTCTAGCGGAATGCTCAAAAAGGTCTCCTTGGTTTCGGGTTTTTTAGGAAATCCCAAGCTTATAATTTTAGACGAGCCGTTTATTTTGGTTGATGCAGCCTCTATCGATAAACTTTATGAGATTATCTCTAAAACTCAGCGAGAACAAGGGACAAGTTTTTTTCTTTCTTCTCACCAAGATCTGCTCCCTGAGAAACTAAAGATAGATTCTGTTTTTGCAGTTGATAATAAAACAATTGTAAGAATATGAAAGCCGTATTAGCCGTTTTTCAAAGAGCGATTGTTTGGGATTATTACAGGAAAAATGTTCTTTTTTTGTTGGTAGTGATTTTATTCGCCTTCGGTTTTTTGAGTGGTCAAGAGCATCAAACTATCGCCAAGCAGGCTCTGAATTCTCCAAAACTATTGATATATACGGGTTTACTTTGGGTTTTTTACGGACTGAAGACCTATCTATTTGTGCTGCGATCACTCAGCCAGCCCGAATTTAGGTTTTTGTTTGATCTAAAACTGCTCAATGTATGGAAAAGAATTTTCGTCTGGTTTTATGTAAGTTTTATGCTCAACCAACTGACATTTTTATATGCCGTTTTTATGGTGTTATTGGGTCTTATGTTGGGTAAGTTTTTGTCGGTAGTTTTTATTTTGACTACACAGTTAGTTGTTATTTTGATAGGCGTTTTTGTTTACCAAACCAGAATCGCTCAAAATCCTGAAACTAAGTTTTCTTATCATCTGCCAATACCTAAATTCTTCAAATTAAGACTTCCTGCTTTGCTGTTCTACCATAAATACCTCGTTTTCAAAGAGCCAGTTTTGCTGCTTTCCAGCAAGGTGTTTAGTGTTTTTTTTCTGTTGTTTTTTATATGGTTGTTTCCCACAGACGATTATGACTACCGACTTTTCAGTATTTCGGCCATAATTATTTCGGTTTCACATCTCAGAATTTGCTCTCAATATGTTTATTTTCAGAATAGTAACCTTCTGACTTTTCGAAATTTACCTTTAGGTCTTTGGTTTAAAATAACGATGTTGATTTGCGGATATTTAATAATTCTCCTCCCCGAAATCTACCTCTTTATTATTAGAGGGCGTTCTTTGGCTGGTTTTGGATATATTATTACATGGATAGTTTTTTTACTCAGCAGTGTGATTTTTATTCATTGTTTTCAATATTTCAAGACACTGACTGATGAAACTAAAATGCAATACTTTTTTTTTGGTTTTGTGTTGATATTGCTTTCGGTCATGTATAAAACCCCAATCCTGCTCCTAAGCAGTATATTTCTCTTGTCGGGCTTTTGGTTTTTTTGGAAGTACGAAAATCTATATGAAGCTGATAAATAAAAAATGGCTCGCAATGTCTGCGAGCCACTCTCATTTTTTGATTTAATCTTAAATTATCTTTCTGCCTATAGTTAGCTGCCAGCCCGAAAGTCTTTGGCTAAATTGATTACCATCAAATTGTTTTGAAGAAACATCTGATAAGCTTCCATCTTTTCTAAGGTCAATATCAAAACCTAATAATTTTATACCAACTCCCGCTTGATAGCCAAAAGTAGCTTTTTCAAAGGCTTCATCAGGATTTGAAGTAACCACTTTTAATTGATCTAAAAACTTTGCATCCTCACTTACCTTTATGGATGCCACAGGTCCTGCATTGATTCTTAGCCTATTAAATAATTTGTAACCTATTAATACTGGAATATCAATATTATTGGTTTTGATATCTACAGACACTGGGCTGCCGCCACCTATTGGCACCACATTTATTTTGCCGCCTTTTGTGGCAAACATTACTTCGGGCTGCAAGTAGAGTTTTTTACCTAATCTCGCATAAGCCCCAAAGGTATAGCCAGTTTTAGTATCCAAACTCTCGTTGAAGTTTGCCTTGAATGAGCCTTCATCTGTATAAATTTTAGAAACGTTTACACCCCCTTTGATACCTAACTGAAACTGTGCGTAAGAATTTTGGAATACTAATAAAGTAGCCAAAACAAAAAATACTTTTTTCATAAATGTGATATTGATTATAATTTTCAAGAATTGTTCTATTAAACGTATATTGCGATTTATTAGTACAAAATTAACGAGTCTTTAACAAATGGCTAAGCTTAAATCGGCCTATTTCTGCCAAAGTTGCGGTTACAATTCACCAAAATGGCTAGGTCGCTGTCCCTCATGTAACGAATGGAATACCATAGTAGAAGAATTAATAGCAAAAGACGAGCCAGAAAAAGGTTCGTGGAGGTTTGGGAAATCCTCAAAAACTACGAGTAAACCTAGGCTAATTTCTGAAATAAACAAAACCGAGAAATACAGAATCATAACAGAGGATGCTGAGTTTAATCGGGTGCTTGGTGGTGGCTTAGTGCCCGGTTCGCTCACTTTGGTAGGAGGGGAGCCAGGAATAGGCAAGTCTACATTGATGCTACAGTTGGCTTTGAGCCTCGCTGATTACACTATTTTATATATATCAGGCGAAGAAAGTGAGCAACAAATAAAAATGCGGGCCGAGCGATTGGCTTTTTCGAATGACAGGTGTTATGTACTTACCGAAACCGCCACCGATGTTATTTTTAAACAAATAGAACTCATTGAGCCTGACATTGTCATTATTGATTCAATCCAAACGCTGGTTTCTCCTTTGATAGAAAGTGGTGCAGGAAGTGTGTCGCAGGTAAAGGAATGTGCCTCGGAAGTAATGAAGTACGCCAAGGAATCTGATGTGCCTGTTATTATGATTGGTCATATTACAAAAGACGGTTCTTTGGC
Source organism: Lacihabitans sp. CCS-44 (assembly GCF_024343735.1). Lineage (GTDB taxonomy): Bacteria > Bacteroidota > Bacteroidia > Cytophagales > Spirosomataceae > Leadbetterella. The sequence continues at coordinate 77,994 of NZ_RJUE01000003.1, read as the reverse complement.
TGGCCCAAAAGTACTCGAACACATGGTAGACACGGTTTTGCAGTTTGAGGGTGACCAATTTATGACTTACCGGATTCTTAGAACAACCAAAAATAGATTTGGAAATGCTTCGGAGTTAGGTATTTATGAAATGCTTAGTAATGGACTCCGGCAAGTAAGTAATCCTTCTGAAATATTGATTTCGGAGAAAAATGAAAGCATCAGCGGCGTGGCTATAGCGGCCATGATTGAAGGCAATAGGCCATTACAAATAGAAATTCAGTCTCTGGTTAGTACGGCCAACTACGGAACTCCACAGAGAAGTAGCAATGGGTTTGACCCTCGCAGGCTTCAAATGCTATTAGCGGTGTTGGAGAAAAGAGGCGGCTTTAGACTTGGTACGCAAGATGTTTTTTTGAATGTTGCTGGTGGTCTAAAAGTGGAAGATCCGGCAATTGATTTGGCAGTTTGTGTTTCAATTGTATCCTCTTATGAAGACTTGCCTGTAAACCATTCCTATTGCTTTTGTGCCGAATGTGGCCTTGGGGGCGAGGTTAGGCCAGTAAATCGCATAGAAAGCAGGATTTCGGAAGCGGCAAAGCTAGGTTTTGAAAAAATATTTATTGCAAAAAATAATACCAAAGGTTTGAATTTTGAGGATTTCAATATCAAAATAGTTTCGGTAAGTAAACTAGAAGAAGTTTTTTCTGAGCTTTTTGGATAAAATCGAAAAAAAATGGAGTTAGACGAAATAGATAAACAAATACTTGAAGCACTTCAAACAAATGCTCGGATAACAACCAAGGAGTTATCTTACGATTTGAAACTTTCACAAACCCCTATTTATGAGAGAATTAAAAGATTGGAGAGAGAAGGCGTCATAAAAGGTTATGTGGCTCTTTTAGACAAAGAAAAAGTTGGGAAACCTATGTTAACCTATTGCAGCGTACAGCTTAAAGAACATGCAAAGCCTTTTCTTGAACAATTCGAACGCGAAGTAGTTACTTTTAATGAGGTTGTAGAATGCTATTATATTGCTGGTAATTTCGATTATTTGTTAAGAGTTTTGGTGAAAGACATAGCTCAGTATCAGAACTTCCTTGTGAATAAATTAGCGGCATTGGAAAATATACAAAACGTACAGTCGATGTTTGTCATGACCGAAGTAAAGTGGTCTACATCTACGCCTCTTTAGAATTTATACTATTATAAAAAGACGTTTTTGATGAAAATATTGAAAAAGAAGATTTCAAAAAATGCAGATTATTATTTCAATAAAGAAGGTCTAGTGGTTTTTACAAAGGAATATCATCTTAGAAGGGGTTATTGTTGCAAAAGTAATTGTCTGAATTGCCCTTATAAATTAGAAATTAATGTTTAAGATTTTGTTTTTAAAATAAAAATTCGGATATTTGCACCCCAATTAGGTGTTCGTTTCGAGTAAACGAAGTTTCAAAAATTAAAAATAAACAATCATGTCAAAGGTTTGTCAAATAAGCGGTAAGAGAACAAGGTCTGGAAATAATGTTTCGCACGCTAACAACAAAGTGAAACGTAAGTTTTTCCCTAACCTTAAAACCAAGAAGTTTTTTCTTGAGTCTGAAGGTGTTTGGGTAGAATTGAAAGTAGCTACAAGTGCTATTAGAACAATCAACAAAAAAGGTTTAGAAGCTACTTTATTGAGTGCAGCTCGTAAAGGTACATTGGCTCTATAAAAATATTTTTTTATTTTTTTTTGGATTGAATTTTGGACTATTTTAGTTTAGGATTCAATCTTTTTTTGTTTAAACTATTATGGAAAAAATCACAGAGACCGTAGAGTTTTTAAGAGCTAAAATTGGGAGTTTTGTGCCTCAGTATGGAATTGTGTTGGGCACAGGCCTTGGAAAGTTAGCGGAGGAAATCGAAATAGAATTTGAGTTTCCTTATAACGAAATCCCGAATTTTGTGGAGGCCACGGTAGAATTTCATAAATCTAGGTTAATTTTTGGTAAAATATCTGGCAAAAATGTGGTTTGTATGCAGGGTAGGTTTCATTATTATGAAGGCTACAGCATGGCACAAATCACATTTCCGATAAGAGTAATGAAATTGTTGGGAATCGAATGTCTGTTGATTTCAAATGCCGCTGGCGGATTGAACCCGGCCTTTGAAGAAAGTGATTTGATGATTATAAACGACCATATTTCTCAGTTTTTACCCAGCAATCCACTTTTGGGTGCCAACATAATGGGAGATAGATTTCCTGATATGAGCGAACCTTATAGTCTAAAACTTATTGAAAAAGCAAAAAAAATAGCCCAAAAGCACAGTATATCAACACTAAAAGAAGGAGTTTATGTGAGTGTAACTGGCCCACAGCTCGAAACCAAGTCGGAATATCGCATGATGCGAATGATTGGTGCTGATGCTGTTGGTATGAGTACAGTGCCAGAGGTTATTGTAGCCAGACAAATGAATATTCCAGTTTTTGGGGTTTCTGTCATCACAGACATGTGTATTCCAGAGACGCTTCAGGTAGCAGAAATATCAAAGATTATTGCCAATGCCGCTAAAGCAGAACCAGTGATGACACTTATTTTTAAGGAGTTAATAGCCGAAGGAATTTAAACCCGAGATTTTTTGTAATCCTTGATTTTGTCGAGAAGACCTGTTTCTACAAACGTGAACTTTTTGTGGGTAAAGTAGTTGAAAATAAAGCTAAATCCCATTCCTGCAAAGTGACTTATAGTACCAATAGGGCTGAATCCTTTCGATTTAAAAGGGATTTGCATCTTAAAATCACCAAAAAAAGCAGTAAGAAGCTGCAAAGTGATTAATGCACCATAAACCGTGATGAGGTAAGAAAAAACCAAAACGATGGAGAATTTTATCATTTCCCGCTTTGTATTTCCTGATTTTCTACTGTTGAATGCAAATATTTTGGAGAGAATAAAGCCTACAGGAAAAGAGACAATGAAACCAATAGAATAACCAGCGGTGGGTGACATACCCAAATGGCCGATACAATAACTGGTACCAACTAAATACTGAACAATTACCCCACTACCTGCAGCAAAAAAATATGCTAAAAGTGATTTTCGTTTTTTAATTAAATTGGTTGCTTTTTTCAATAAGTATAGAATCGTTTTACAAATATCCTGATTTTCAAATGTTTTTACAAATCGTTTTTTCAACTAGATTAAAACTTTGCTGTTTTTCTTTCAATGACAAACGAAAGTTTATCCATTTTTATTGAAGTTTGCAGGTGCAAGTTGTTGTTTGCCCGTCGTTATGCTATTATCTTTGTCCATCAGAGCTAAAATTTAATTCTAGAAATACTATTAAAACAGCCATGCTTCTAAATATTCTTTTTGCAGTTTTTTCGGTTTTTGGCCTGAAATCGGATCACGTAAACCCATTTGCGTTTTCTGAGGATTCCACCGTTTTTTCAAGATATAAAGAACTTTTGGTAAACATTCGTGAGAAAAAAATAACTCCATCGGAGGCAGAATTGGAGTTTAAAAGTATCATGATGGTACTTAAAGAGGCTTATCCCAATACTTTGGATTCAAGCCAAAGTTCAAACCTGGTTTTTCCGATGACAAAGAGCAATTATACCGCCGTAGGAGGTTCGGGCACTGGTTTTTATATCAAACAGTTCAATTTATTCGACCATTCTGTAAGTGGTAGCCACCCTGCTCACGATATCTTCATTTATGATCCCGACCAAGATTGCATTGATAATAGAAAACAGGAGTATGTAGACATAGTTTCGGTAGGGAATGGAGTGGTTTTGGCGGTTGAAAAAGACTGGACTGACACCTCTGAGTATCGTGGAGGAAATTATGTTTGGGTATTTGATTTTGAACGTGGAGGCCTATGGTATTACGCCCATCACAGAAAAGTGGTGGTTGAACCCGGGCAAATTGTGACACCAGGGAATAAATTGGGCGAAGTGGGAAGGACAGGCTTTAATGCAAAAAATAAACGCTCAGATACTCATCTGCATTTGATGTATTTGGAGGTGGATAGTGCGTATTATCCGCAACCCAAGAATTATTTTAGATGGCTAAAGGAAGCAAATACTATAAGCAAATCTACCTTGGCTGAAACATTGAGGAACAAATGGGTGAATGTCACATTTTTGAGCCCCCAGCCACCCAAGAAACTTCCAGTAAAAGATTTTAAACTATCTATAAACAGAGTTAAGCTTAGGAAATAGGTTTTTTGCTCTTCATGACTGCTATAGATAACAGAATGTAAATCAGTATAATAAGTGGAACTGCGGCCAATTTGAAGGCTAAAATAAGCAAGACAGAAGCAATAAGAAATATGAATTTCATCTTATTATCTTTCCAACTAAAATTTTTGAATTTCAAAGCAAAAAGAGGCAATTCGGCATTAAGTAAAAAGCTAAACACAAGTACATAGCATATTAAAGCCCATGGATTATTTACAATTTCTCCAATTTTTCCGTAATCATTAATTAGAAAAGGAAAAGTTGCCACGATCATACCATTTGCTGGAGTTGGTAGGCCAATAAAACTATCTGATTGTCTTGTGTCAATATTAAATTTTGCGAGTCTCAAGGCTGAGGCTCCAGCCATAATGAAGGCGGAGTATTTTAAATATTCTGGCTGAATGTCTGAGTTTTCGATTAGTTTGTAAATGATAATTGAAGGTAACACTCCAAATGTCACGACATCTGCCAAAGAATCTAGTTGCTTACCGATTTCTGAGCTAATCTTTAATAAACGTGCCACAAAGCCATCCAAAAAGTCTAATATTAATGCAACCAACATCAAAATGGAAGCGTTTTCATAGGCTGAGTTAAAGACCATTATGATTCCTAAACATCCGCATATGAGGTTACCTAGGGTAATGAAATTTGGTAAGGTAAATAGTTTCATTTCAGAAAGGGGTTATGTTTTTTTTCGTCGCCAATCGTAGTTGGTTGCATGTGACCGGCGTAAACAGTATAATTATCAGGTAAAGTAAAGAATTTTGTTTTTATAGAATGAATCAGTTGCTCATGGCTACAAAATGGGAAGTCTGTCCGGCCAATGCTTCTGTGAAAAAGACAATCTCCACCAATTATGAAGTTACTAGCCTTGCAAATAAGTGCCACATGCCCAGGAGCATGACCCGGCACATGTACAACTTCCAATTCTGTGTTTCCAAATTTAAAAATTTGTCCCTCTATAAGAGCTTTGTCAGACTCCACGGGTTCGTAGCCTGGTATTCCCCATGTTTTACAACGATTTTCAACATCGGCCAATATGGGTAAGTCTAATTTGTGAAGGTACATGTCCACATTAAATGTCCTTTTGACAAAAGCTGCTCCAAATACATGATCCAAGTGAGCGTGTGTGAGCAAAAGTGCCTTTACTTGAAGCTTGTTTTCAATTATAAAATCTTTGAGTTCGAGTTTTTCAGCTTGAGAGAGACAGCCTGGGTCAATAATTACGGCTTCTAAGGTATCATCATAAAGAACGTAGGTATTTTCAGAAAAAGGAGAAAACACAAAAGACTTTATATTTGTCATTTATTTGATAAAATTTTAGCAAATATAACAACAAAGCCTTGTTGGCTATTTATCATTTATCAATTTAAAGTCAATTAGCTGGTAAATCAATAAAGAATGTTGTGCCTTCGTTTTCTACCGTTTCAAACCAAATGTTTCCTCCGGCGTGTTCTATACCTCTTTTGGCCATGGCTAAGCCAAGACCCGAGCCACCTACTTTTGTGCTGAAGTTAGGAATAAATACTTTTTTTCGAATATTTTCTGGAATACCGCTCCCGTTGTCCTTTACTTCAATCATACCAAAGTTTTCCTCGATATTTTTGTAGACTTTTACCTTTATTTCAGGCTGACGAATAGGAGGGACGCTTTGGATTCCGTTAAGAATGAGATTAGTAATTACTCTGTTCAATAACATTCTATCTCCCATTACAAATATTTCATGTTCTTTTGACTCAAAATTTATTTTAATATTGTTGTTTTGAGAGTATAAATCTATTGTTTTTTGAACGGCCGGTACCAAATCAAAACGTTCATTTCTTGGTACAGGCATTTTGGCAAATTCAGAAAAGGAATTCGCAATTTCACTTATGTTGTCAATTTGCTCTGTGAGAGAATTCAGAGCCCTTTGAATTCTATCTCTAGATTTTGGGTCGTCCATTGGCAATGTTCGTTGGAGCTGTTGGATAGACAGTTTCATGGGTGTTAGTGGATTTTTAATTTCATGAGCTACTTGTTTGGCCATTTCTCTCCAAGCCGTTTGTTTCTCGCTTTGCGAAAGTGCCACTTTACTCTCGTCAAGTTTCTTTATCATCTTGTTATAAGACTTTGTCAAAAGACCAATTTCGTCATTAGATTTCCACTCAATTGTCTCATCCAATTTGTCGAGGTTAGTCTTTTTGAGTCTTTGGGCTATAAGCTTAAGTGGGGAAGTTAGCTGAGAACTTGCAAAATATGATGAAATTAAAAGTATTAAAAACATTAACAAGAAGATAATCAATATCGTAGCAACAACCTCTTTTACTTGAATATCTAGGAGGGTTTTGGCATCAAAGAAAGGAATTCCAACCACCCCATAGTTTTTATTTTCTTTCCCTTTTACTGCTATATAAACCGTTTTGTAGTTAAGTTCTCCCAGAGATTCATTGGTGAGAAGTTCGTTGGCTTTTTGTTCCAAAATTTTATTGTATGCTGTGGGGTTGAGATAATTGGAGAGTAGATGATACTGGTAAACCAATGGTCTAGTAGTAAAGTTTAGCCTACCTCTGTTGTCAAACAAGTTAATGTCTACCTTAGTGTTTCTTGCCAATTCATTTATTTCACTTTCAAAGTATGCCCTACTTGTTTTACCAATTTGAAAATTCTCTAGATGGTATTGAAGTGTATTTGAAATGTTTTTTGTGTTGTCCACAAATGACTTTTCTTGGATAGAAATCAAAGTGGTTCTTACTACACTCAAAGTAAGAATAATGAGTACGATAAGTGGTACTAAAAATGCAGCATTAAGATAAAATTGAATTTTGGTTGAGAAATTCATAGAAAAACTTTTAAATCCATTCAATATACTAAACACCAAAAGCAAAATCGAAATACCTAAAATTGAAATTAAAAACAAGAATGAAAAATTAGAAAGTAGGTTTTTCCAATAAGCATTTGGCTGAGAAATAATGATTTTTTTGCCTTTTTGTCCTTTCAATGCAAAGTGTGAGTAGCCTTGAATTATTTTTTCTTTTTCAAATATTCCGTTACTATTTAGCTCATTAAGAGGAAAGTACATCAAATAATTAAAACTACCAGAGTTATAGACTAGCGAATTGTTCTTGTCAAAAATGGCATAACTATAGTTCTTAGATTCTGGATTTTGAACAAATTTTTTGTCAAGTAAAAGTTCAGGGTAAACACTTGTTACATTTTCATCTTTGAGTTTCAAGTCTAAAACTACAGTCCCCAGTTTAGTTTCGCCATCAAAAACCTCATTGAACGATAAGTATTGTTTAATAAAGCTATTTCCTGTTTCATTTATGAAAAATACGTTAGGCAAATCAGTCTTAAATTTGTAATTGTCAACTTTAGACTTTAGATCTACTATGTTTTCAGTGGTATCTGTTGGGTCAAGAATCAAACCCAGGCCATCAAAGACTTTTACTTCGACGTCGTATTTGTCAAAATACATATCTAGCAAGTCGTCTTTAATTTGCTGCTTTATAGACTCGGAAACTAAGTCTTGCCTTTTGAAAGCAGCCACAATAGACTCATTGGTTCGAATCATTTGTCTAAATCTATCCAATAATCCTTCTCCAAGAAGGTCATTTTCAGCCAAATATCTATGCCCAAAGTTGTTTTTGTCGAGAATACTCTTTTTAGATTCTTGATTCTCAACCGTTCTAACCGATATCAGAGCAAAGCAAAATGCAGCAAGAATAAAGTATAGAAGGGTCTGAAACCTAAGAGTGTAAAAGTATCTCGAAAGTTTAAAAAAGTAAACTATCCAGAAGTAAAATCCTGCGAGAATAAAGGAGAGTTCAAAACCAGAGATAAAGTAAAAGATAATTATGCCTGCCAAAAAACCATATAACCAATGAAAAAAGCCGAGTTTGGTATTGGATTGAAGTTTAAGAAACAAGTTTATGGCAATGTGAGAGCCTATAAAAAAATTGCCTAAAACAAAAAAGTAATATACAAAACTAATAATCTTGAATTTGCTCATCCCAAGATTCATAGAATATCCTAAATTATAGAGCGAGTCTTCATAAATATCGACAATCTGATTGCCGCAAAAATGAGCTATCATCATTACCACAATCACCAGCAATACTGAGGTCATGCTTTTGATAAAAGGTCTGCTTTTGTTTAGTTGAAGAAATAACCTAGTTCTGTAGTAATATAAGGCTAAAACAGCTAGGAAAATAAGAATAAATAGTCCATTCAAAACTGTGTCGCCGAGCGTGGGGGCCAAAAACGAACCGTTGAAGAAACTAGGATTAAATACCTCTTGGTTAAGAAATACCCAAGGAAGACCAAAAGTCAGCAACGTGATTCTGAATAAAATGAGTGCTACAAAAAGTAAAATAATTGCAATACTAAATTTACGATTCTGTAAAAGAGATTTTATTTTGAATATGACATAAATAATCAAAAAGCACAGTGAGGCAATAAATATACAGAGTGTGACTTTTGGAATATTTGAATTTATGATTTTCTCATTTCCTGGCTCTTGATAATAAAAAAGTACTTTTTTTGAAAAATCAACAATAGGTCTGCTCTTTTCAAAATAGCTTTTCGAAATTTTTAATGGTGCCGGGTGAAAAATATCTGTATTGTAACTAGTCTGAAGGTAATCGTTTTGATTCTGATAGAATTTATAGAGGTTTATCAATGAAAAAACCTCAATAGTGTCTTGACTAATAATGATAGATTTTCTCTGAAAAATGCCTTGGTTTTGGAAATAATTATCAAAAAAAACGTCTGGTCCATTGGCTATTTTTTCGTATTTAGGAACAACTCTGTAGTCAGACCAATATGCAATCTGTTTATTTTTGAATATGAAATATGGGTATTTAGTGGTGATTTTTAGTTGTTCAAAAGAACTAAATTTTTTTTTGGTGACCTGTTTAATTACCTGGTTCAGCTCAAAGTCAGAGACTAATAATTCTTTTGTGATATTTTTCTGTAGGGTCGTTTGGTATTGTCCTGGTAAGTTATTTTGTGAGTTCTTTTCTACTAAAAAAAAATACAAGACTCCCAACAAAAGGGTAAGAAGCCCTAATACTAGGAATATATTTTTTCTTAAATTTAAAACTTTCATTCTTTTACTGGAAAATGTTTCTCGAGTCAAGTAACTCGACATTACAATGCTAAAAATACTAAAATCATGCCAAAAATAGAATCCAGATACTTTATAGTTGTGTCAGGTGAAAGTATGTTTAATAAATTTTTTTAAAAAACTTTAAATACGGTCTGTCTGATTTTTTTTGTCTCAAATATTACCGTAATTTTGAGAAAACAAATTTAAAGAATGGGTAACGAGTTTTTGGGCTTTGTTGGTGTTTTAGTTCTGATTGTTGGCGTATTTTTCTTGCTTTATAATTATTTCCTAAATAGACATTTTAGTTTTGCAAAAATCAAAAGTCAACAAGAAATTGCATTTCCCTTACGACTTCAAGCATACGAACGAATGGCTTTGTTTTTAGAAAGAATCAAGCCTGAAAATATGTTTACTCGACTGAATTTCATTGACTTAACTGTAGAAAGTCTTCAAAGTGCAGTTATTTCAGACATAAAAAACGAACTCAATCATAACATAGCCCAGCAGATTTATATACAACCCGCCACTTGGGATACGATTGTACTAGCAGCAAACTCTACGGCCTTGGATTTAAACCAACAAATCCTAAGCCATAGAGAGTTGGATAATTCTCGCAAAATAGTTTTGCAAATACTTAAAAATAAGGACTTAAGCTGTACTCAGAATATCAATGATGCTCTAAGTATTTTAAAAACTGAAATTCAGAAATATTTCTGAAAAATGTAATTTTGGATATTCTTTTTATTCTTATTTTTAAGCCATAAATTTAGGCCATAAATCAATAAATACTATCATCATGGGCGTTACATCGAAACATCTAGCTACATTTATTTTAGGAGCCGCAGCGGGTATTGCACTCAACAAATACCTAAATACGGAAGAAGGCGAGAAGGTAATGGAAGACCTTAAAGCCAAAGGAAACGAACTAAAAGACGAAGCCGAGGCCGCCATCGAAAAAGCCCCAGAATATTTTGAAGACCTGAAAAATGGTGCAAGTACAAAATTCAACGAGGTAGTACAAAATCTTAAAAATCAGTATCCCGAGGCTGAGAAAATGATTACTGACATGTTTGCCAGTCTCATTAAACCAAAAGCTGACGCCAAACCAGAAGCTTAATATTTTAATTAATACAGCTTTCGCAATTCTTACGGAAGCCATCTTTTTTTTATTCAACAAACATCGTTTTATGAAACCACTTTGGACCGGGGTTTATCCCGCTGTTACTACTAATTTTTTTGAAGATCAAAGTTTAGATTTTCAGACATTCGAAAACAATATAAATGAGCAAATTAAAGCTGGTGTGCACGGCATAATCGTATGTGGCTCATTGGGTGAAAATGGAACGCTCTCTACAGATGAGAAACTGGCATTGTTAGAGTCTGCAAAAAAGGCAATTGCTGGCCGAGTTCCATTGATTATGACTGTAGCTGAGTGCGTAACCACAGAGGCAGTAAGTTTTGTCAAAACAGTTGAACAAGCTGGTGGTGATGGCTTTATGATGTTGCCACCCATGAGATATGCATCTGACGAGAGAGAAACCCTTCATTATTTACACAAAGTGGCTGATGCTACCGATTTGCCTGTAATGGCTTACAACAATCCTGTGGCTTACAAGATATTTTTGTCCATTCCAATGTTCCATGATTTGGCTCAAAATCAACACTTTGAAGCCATGAAAGAATCTACAGGAGACGTTAGATACATGACGGACATTATAAACGAATTTGGTGACAGATTCAAGATTTTGAGTGGTGTGGACGACTTGGCATTCGAAAGCCTTGTGATGGGTGCACATGGCTGGGTTGCGGGCTTGGTTTGTGGTTTTCCAAGAGAAACGGTGGTTATTTATGAACTTGTGCAACAAGGCAGAATACAAGAAGCCCGTGAAATCTACCGTTGGTTTTTCCCTCTTCTTCACTTGGATATCGGTAATAAATTCGTTCAAAATATTAAATTGGCTGAAACAGCGGTTGGAATGGGAACCGAAATGGTTCGTGAGCCAAGACTGCCATTGGTAGGTGAGGAGCGTCAAGCAGTACTTGATGTTATCGAAAAAGCTCTTAAGGTAAGACCAGTTTTACCTCAAATATAAGCTTTGATGGAAAATGTATTTCAATGTTTCGATGCCCACACTTGTGGCAATCCCGTGAGATTGGTGGCCACCGGCGGTCCAGAACTGATAGGGGCAAATATGTCTGAAAAGAGACAACATTTCCTTAAAGAGTTTGATTGGATACGCAAAGGACTCATGTTTGAGCCTCGTGGCCACGATATGATGTCGGGAAGCATTTTGTACCAACCAAGTGATCCGCAAAATGATGTAGGCGTGCTGTTTATAGAAACAAGCGGATGCCTACCCATGTGTGGTCATGGAACTATTGGTACTATCACCATTGGCATAGAAAAGGGTTTGATAAAACCCAAAATTGTTGGAAAAGTAAGAATGGAAGCACCAGCAGGTTTGGTGAATATTTCTTATGAATCAGAAGACAACAAGGTGAAATCGGTCAAATTGACCAATGTAGCTTCGTTTTTATACAAACAAAACCTATCTGTGGAGTGCCCAGACTTAGGAACTCTACATGTTGATGTTTCTTACGGAGGTAATTTTTATGCGATTGTAGATGTTCAAGAAAACTTTCCCGGTTTAGAACATTATAAGGCAGACCAATTAATTGCCTGGTCGAGAGTGCTTAGAGAAAGACTCAATGAGCAACACACATTTGTGCATCCCGAAAACGATTCTATAAACGGTCTCAGCCATATTCTGTGGACAGGAGCAGTTATTGACGAAAAATCTACTGCCCGCAATGCCGTATTTTACGGAGACAAAGCCATAGACAGGTCGCCCTGCGGTACAGGAACTTCTGCCAGAATGGCTCAGTGGGCCGCGAAAGGACTTTTGAATGAAGGAGACGAATTTGTACATGAAAGTATTATTGGGAGCAAATTTGTGGGTAGAATAGAGGGCAGAACCAAGGTTGGTGAATTTGAAGCCATTTATCCGAGTATTGAAGGTTGGGCAAGGATTTACGGTGAGAACACCATTTCCATTGATGCCGAAGATGATCCTTATGCCTTTGGTTTTCAGGTGATTTAGAAGGCGGTGTTGTGTTAAAAGAGAATTTATAAATAAGAATTAATAGAAAACCTATATGGTTCAAAAACCAGTAGTTATAGTAGGTGGAGGTGTAATCGGTTTATTTTCAGCCTATTATTTGGTAGAGGCTGGAGAAAAAGTAGTTGTAATAGATAAATCTTCAGGAGATGAAGGTTGCTCTTTCGGGAATGCTGGCATGGTAGTTCCTAGTCATTTTATTCCTTTGGCTTCTCCCGGAATGATTGAGAAAGGTCTAAAATGGATGCTTGACAGCGAAAGTCCTTTTTATGTAAAACCAAGGATTTCTCTTGATTTATTGAAATGGGGGCTGCAGTTTTATAAAAACTCAAACCAAAAACATGTAGATAAGTCTATTCCGCTTTTGCGTGATTTAGGATTAATTTCCAAATCATTGTATCATGATTTAGCTAAAAAACTCGATTATTCCTATGAAGAGAAAGGCTTGGTGATGTACTGCAAAAAACAAAGTACATTGGATGAGGAGGCCCATGTGGCTCAACTGGCCAATCAAATTGGTATTGAGGCCAAGGTTTTGGATAAAAAGGCAATTCATGATTTAGAGCCCGAAATACGCCCAGAAGTAGCTGGTGCAGTATATTTTTCTGGTGATGCCCATTTGAACCCGACACAGCTTATTGAAAGCTTAAAGAAGTATTTGCTTGATAAAGGAGTTATAATTAAAAAAGACTCAGAACTGATTAGTATTCAGTCTACTGGAGATGAAATTACTGCAGTGGAGGTACAGAACCTTGGACAAAAAGAGAGCATTGTAGTAGGAAAAGTAGTGTTGGCTGCTGGTTCTTGGTCAGGTGTTTTGGCAAAAATATTTAGGCTGAATTTGCCGATGCAGGCGGGTAAAGGTTATAGTGTAAGTAAACCTCAGTTGAATGGTAAAGAGATATTTATTCCAAATATATTGGTAGAAGCTCGAGTGGCCATTACACCAATGTCTGGTAAGTTTGTAAGGTTTGGTGGTACTATGGAAATAGGCGGATTAGACGCAACTATTAACATGAATAGAGTCAAAGGAATTATTAAATCGGTTCCTGAGTTTTTTCCAGATTATACCCTTGATTTGCCAAAAAAAGAAGACGTCTGGTATGGTTTTAGGCCTTGTTCGCCCGACGGATTGCCATACATTGGTCGTTCAGACTCATTCAGGAATCTGTATATCAATACCGGACACGCTATGATGGGCATCAGTTTGGCTCCAGCCTCGGGTAAACTCATCTCCCAGCAAATTTTAAACGAAAAAACAGATTTGGATTTGGATGGATTTTCAGCACAAAGATTTGGTAATTAGAATCCCATGTTTACCTTTGGCATCTGAAAAAATAAAAAACTAAAGTTTGGGCTTAAAAGAAAAGTGGGTCGACTATGAAGATAAATTCTTTAAAGTCAAGGAGTCCATCGTACGCAAGACGAATAGGTTGATTTTTTTAACGCTGGCATTTGGCTTTTCCTTGGTCATTTATCAGATAGGTTTCCCAAAAGAGCAATATGCGGTTGATTGGGTAAATAACGTTTTGAGGCAGATCCCAAAGCTTCTGATGATTTTCTTTCTCTTTAAATGGTGTGTAAAGATTATTTTGAGTTCAAAAAAGCTGATTTTTGAAAGAAAACACATTTCTGACTTTGTCATATTCTTCGTGTTTTTTATTTTTAATATTTTCAAAAATCAGAATGCTATCTTCAGTAGCTCCTATTTTCTGTATTTACTCATAGCATCTTTCTTTTTCCTACGTTTTTTGTCGGTTTCTTCTGAGATAAAGAATTCCTTATTAAGTCCTTCTATATTATTTACTATATCCTTTAGTTTTTTGATTTTCTGGGGAACGGCCATGCTCCTCATTCCAAAGGCCACCAATGGGAACTTAAGTTTGATAGATTCATTATTCACGGCTACAAGTGCCGTTTGTGTTACAGGTCTCTCAACAGTAGATGTTCCCACCAAATTTACTGACCTAGGAAAGGATATTTTACTTATTCTGATTCAAATAGGTGGTTTGGGCTTAATGACTTTTACCAACTTCTTTGCTATTTTGTTTAGGGGTGGGATGTCTCTACGTAATCACTTGATATTGAGCAATATAATTGAGACAGATCAGCCAAGCTCCCTTTTTTCTATATTAAAAAAAATATTGTTTTTTACACTTTTGGTTGAGTTCTTGGGTGCCATATTGATATTCGTTTTCACGGCTGGTACTTATCCTGGAACTACTTATGACTATTGGTTTTTCTCATTTTTTCATTCAATATCGGCTTTTTGTAATGCCGGTTTCTCCAACGTCGCTGACGGCCTTTATAATGTTAATCTCAGAAAAAACTATAATCTACAAAATGTCGTTTCATGGCTTATCATATTTGGGGGCATTGGTTTTCCTGTGGTTATAGATATTTACAATGCCATGAAATATTACACGAGAAGTACTCTTAAACTTTTGTTTTTTGGTGAAAGATTCACTTTTCAAGCCAAAAGTCTTTCGGTTCACAGCCGTATAGTTTTGAGTAGTACCTTTGTTTTGTTGGTGGTTGGAACAATTGCGTTTTATTTTCTCGAGAAAAATAATACCTTGGCTGAGCACACTTCTATATACGGTAAATTCTCAGGATCGTTTTTTGGCTCGGTAACACCACGAACGGCCGGTTTTAATACAGTGAACATGGGGAATCTAATGCAAAGTACGATCCTTCTGTACCTTTTGCTCATGTGGATTGGTGCTGCACCTAGCTCTACTGGTGGTGGTATAAAGGTTACCACTTTCACCTTGGCGGTGTCTAATGTGGTGGCCTTAGCAAAAGGAAAAACCAGAATAGAATTATTTCGAAGAGAGATATCTCAAAGTTCAGTTCAGAGGGCTTTTGTGGTTATTTTTACTTCGTTTATGATACTCGGGGTGGCAATTTTCATGATGTCTATCTTTGATCCGCAAATCCCGCTGCACATGGTGGCCTTTGAATGTTTTTCCGCCTATGGTACGGTTGGTTTATCACTAAATCTTACTCCGTCTATCTCAGACGGTAGTAAATTGGTTTTAATAGTATGTATGTTTTTGGGTAGGGTGGGGTTGTTTACCATGCTTTTTGGAATTTTCAAAAAGGTTGATAGTGAATCTTACAGATATCCTAAGGACAGTGTTCAAGTAATGTAAAGTATTTTTTATGAAATATATTGTAGTTGGTTTAGGTAATTTTGGTTCAACTTTGGCCGCAAGATTGACCACCATGGGTCATGAAGTCTTTGGTGTAGATAGTAGATTTGAGGTGGTGGATCAATTAAAAAATAAGATTACACATGCCATCAGTCTTGATACTTCAAAGGCCAATTCTTATAATAGTTTGCCCATCAAAGAAGTGGATATAGTGGTAATAGCCATTGGCGAAGATGTGGGAGCATCTATAATAACCACCGCACTAATGAAGCAATTCAGTGCCAAACAAATCATAGCCCGGGCCATAAGCCCTGTCCATCATACGGTTTTGGAGTCTATCGGCATTGAAACCATCTTTAATCCTGAAGAAATAGCGGCAGAAATGTTTGCTAAGCAATTGGAAATGAAGGGCATTGTGGAGTCCTTCGATTTATCGGATAATTGCAGTATCATTGAACTTCAAGTACCGGAACGTTATATCGGTAGAGAACTTTCAACGGTCGACTTTGAACAAAAGTATGATTTAAAGCTCATTGCCATAAAGCACTTCGAAGAAAAGAAGAATTTCTTGGGTATGAAAACCCAGAAGGCTACTGTGGAAACAAAATTGAAAGCAGAGCACATATTTACTACTGCCGATATATTGGTAATGATGGGTGAGCTTAGAAATTTTGAAAGTATGATTGGAAAAGACATCAGAGATTAAATTTCTTGGTATCTGATTCATTTTGATTAACACTTTTTAACAGTGAACAGGAAAACTAATTTTTGAGATTCTGCGTTTTAAAAACTAAAACGGATAAACAAAAATGAAGAAAATCCTATTCATTATCTTCTTATCAGCAAGCTTAGGGGTAGATGCTCAGGTAACTTCCAGTCCCAAAATTAAAAAGAAATCTACGAAAGATGTTTTCATCAATAAAGTCGAAATAACCGAAGACCGCACGGTTTTTTCAATGCAGTTTGTTGCTAAAACTGCGAAAGAAATTCTGGAAGATTACTTGAAAGACAATCCTAAAGAAAAGGAACAATTGCAAAACATGAACCCCATGATGAGGAATATGATTTTGCAGCAATTTATGCAACAAGAAAACGCCAGCACCATCAGTTTTCAGCCTACTTCTTATTTGAAAACTTCGGATGGCAAAAAATATAGATTTATCAAAGCAACTGACATCCCGACCGCACCCAATAGAAAGGATGTAGAGCCAGGGAAAAAGTATTTTTTCAGGGTTTATTTCGAGAAAATCCCAAAGGGCTTTGAAAATATTGATCTAATTGAGCACGATAGCGATCGGGCAGATAATTTTACTTATTGGAATTTCTTCGGAATAAGCATTAATAATCCAGATGTCAATGCCAAACCAAAAGCCCTAGCGGTTACTCCAAAAGAGGAAGAAGAGAACGAAGAAACCGAAGACTTTAAACTCTTTGGGAAGGTCATAGATGCCGTTAGTAACAAGCCTATCTCAGCCAAAATCCTTTGTTATGATGCCAAAACCCAACAAATTATTGATTCAGTTCAGACCTCTAAATCAGGTTCTTATGAATTTATGATTACCGCAAAGGAAGTCCTATACAAGATTAGTTCTGCGGGTTATGATGGAATAGAAGAGTCTTTTGATGTTGGTGCTTTTTTGAAAAAAGGCAGTTTCCAGAAGGACTTGTTTTTGGAACCAGTATCTCCACCCAAACCACAGCCTGAAGTTCAACCAAAGGCTGAGGTAAAGGAAGAAATAAAGGAAAATATTGGCGTGCCGGTTAACCCAGAGAAGTCCGCATTTAAGTTGGATAAGGTTTACTTTCAAATTGGAGAATCCAATGTTTTGCCGGAGTCTTTTGAGCAGTTGGATAATTTAGCAACGTATTTGAAAGAAAATTCTAGTCTAAGAATCCAGATAGAGGGTCACACCGATAACCAAGGCGATTCCAAGGCCAACAAAAAGTTATCTTTGGAAAGGGCTTACAATGTGCGAGAATATTTGGTGAGTAAAGGAATTTTAGGAAATAGAATAAAGTTTGTCGGTTTGGGAGATACACAGCCTGTTTCGGCAAACGATACTGAAGAAAATAGAAAACTCAATCGAAGGGTGGAGTATAAAATAATAGACTAATTTTTAAGGGTTTATAGGGTTAAATAGACAAAAAGACTAGTTGTGCTCCTCTTTTTTCTTTATGGTGAATCATTAAAATTGAATCTTTTTTTAGCTTTTAAACTGGTGTTCGGTTTCTTTGAAAAGAATATTAAAAGTAGTCATAGAGCCGTAGCAGCGAGAAATATATTGTTGAATATCAACTTTGGCCTCATCATCAAGTTCAGAGGCATTTATTTTTTGCTCCATCACTCTCAGTCTATCTCGCATCATTACTATTTTGTGAAAGAATGTATCGATAGGGATTTCTTTTGAAGATAAGCCCACTTTACCTGGTTCAAGAATCATTTTTCCACCTTTCCATTTGTCGCCCAGTGGCACTATTTCTGTGGCATCCATCCAGTTTTGGAGAATTTTGGTCATGGATCTTTCCACATCAAAAAGACTTACTAAATCGTTGGAAAAATGAGTTTTATGAATAATTTCTACCTCAGCATCTAATTTAATTTTCCGGGTTCCATCTTCAATAAAAGTAATCTCATACCCATCTGATTTGACATTTATCACTACTCCAGCACCAAATGTTGCATGTTTAATTCTCGATCCTATTCCTAATAATTCCATAAAAATTGTATTGTTTTGAATCAAGGAATTCAAAAGCTATGCCAAGGAATCGATTGGGGATATTTTTTTGAAAGAAATGAGAGTAAAATCTTAATATTTAGTTCTAATTTTTTTGAATAAAATATAAACAAAGCTAAATGCGATTATGGCAATAAGTATAAGTGCTGTTTGTGCTATTTCAGGGTTTTCAGAGGTTTGTCTTTTTGAGAAAATGCCATAAAATGCCCAAATAATGACTAAAGCATAGACGAAATTTGTTGTTCTAAACAACATAATTATTGCTAAAGCTGCACCAATACCTAGCATAATTATAGTCCATGTACTTTCAGTGAGCGGACTCCCAGTCCAACCTAAAGTGACAAATAAGGCTGTGATATTTGCTATGGTAGCTACCGAAATCCACCCAAGATATACGTTAATTGGTGTATCAATAGTTATTTTCTCAAGCAAAGATTTGTTCTGTATTTTTTCGTTGTTCAAAAAAAGAATAATCAATGTTGAGAGAAATGCCCCCATTATCAAAACAGATAAAGTCACCAATTCATAATGCCACGCTAGAATCCAACTCATATTTAAAACGTTGGTTATCCCAAACAAAACTTGGCTTTGTAAAGAGAGTTTTTGAACTGCCTTTTTATTAAATGAAACCCAAATCTGATAAACTACAAAACCCAAAAGAAGCAAATATATAACGCCCCAAATAGAAAACGTGAAACCTGCTGGCACAAAAAGATTAGGATATTGGTCAGAAAGTTCACCAGTACTTTTGCCATTTATGGGTAAGGTGACAGCCAAAGTATTGACATAAACAACCGCGGTAAAAAGGATGAAATTTATGAAAGAAAGGATAGGTCTCTTGTTTAAAGTTGACATCGTTTTTTTAGTTTATAGAATAAGTTTTTACTAGATATAAACAAAAAATGCCTGATATTGTTTTACTAACAGGCATTTTTTAGATATTGATGTTTATTTCCCTTTGATAGTTTTTATTATTTGATTACCCACTTCTGTACGGATATTCAAAGAGGATATTTTTGTATTGTCTCTTGTGGGATAAACCCTATTTGAAAGAAACACATATACCAACTCAAGCTCTGGATCTACCCAAGTGTAAGTTCCAGTGTATCCCGAATGTCCATAACTTTTTGAAGAAGCCAATTGCGGTCCATTGCTAATATTTTTATTGAAGTCAAGTTTTTCAAAGGCGATACCTCTTCTGTTGCCTTCGTAAGGAAACTGATAATCAGTGCATTGGTCAATAATTTCGGGTTTTATATATTGTTTTCCACCAAAACTTCCTTTTTGCAAATACATTTGCATCAGTTTTGTCAGGTCGTTTGCAGAACCAAAAAGTCCAGCATGGCCTGAAATGCCATTCAACATACCAGCACCTTCGTCATGCACACGACCATGAATAAGTGTTTTTCTGAAAAGCGTATCTTTTTCGGTAGGTACAATTCTGTCCAAACCATAAAACCTTCTTGGGTTGTAAGTTAAAGTACTCGCTCCGAGAGATTTATAAGTTGTTTTTAGGTAATCTTCCCAAGTTTGGCCCGTTATACTTTGAACAAAGGCTGGATAAGTGTAATAGTGTAAATCACTGTAAACGTAACCCTGTTGCGGTTTTACAGGCGATTCTTTAATTTGGTTCATGATAAACGCCATTCTTTCTTTATTCATAAACAATGTATCGGCGACTTCTACAGAGTATTGTTCGCTTTTGGTATTGCTAAATATTCCGGGCAACCAAGTGATGGTTTTGGTATTGAGACTTTTAGCCCAAATAGTTTTGTCTTTTTTCAGGGTAGCAGCATAGTCAAGCGTATATTTTGGTTTGAGTTTTAATATTTTTGCTAAAATACCCTGCTTTTTGTAATTTTTAATCACCAAGTTTTCTAAATCAGGATTCATTTTAATAGCCTTTTCGATAGTTGCTAATGAGTCAATACAGTCCATCCAAAATGGTATCCATGCCTTAAGTCCAGACTTGTGTGTAAGCATATTTTTGAAGGTCAAATTCTCTTTGTTTGAGTTTTTGAATGGCTCATAATAATCTCCGAAAGTTTTGTCAAGGTCAAATTTATTTTCAGACATCAACTGCATCACTGCTAAGGCTGAAGTACTTATTTTGGTTACGCTGGCAAAATCATACAAGTCGTTTAATTCCACCATTCCAAGATTTTTTGGGTCAATTCCGTTTGAGGTAGCCAAACTTTTAGCATTTTGCAATTCTTTCGGGTTGTCCATCACATCTGATTTGTTCCCAGTTTCAAAATTACTTTTTGCTCGTAATTTATTTTTCAAATCGTCAGCTTGTTCGTAGGTATGAAATCCAAATGCCTTTTGGTAAATAACTCTTCCGTTTTTGGCAACCTGCATTACTGCTCCGGGGTATGCCATTTCTTTTATTCCAAGATTAATTACCGAGTCTATTCTTGCATTAAAAACTTTACTGTCCAAGCCAATCATTTCAGGAGTTCCGTAGGATAAACGCCCATTTTTTTGAACCATCAAACCATCATATAACTTGAATTTATCATTGACAGTAACTGACAGTCTTCCGTTGCTTTCTATTCCTCCAAAAACCGCCATGGCGGCAGCTTCTTCGGTGTATTTTGTGAGTTGATTGGCCAGAATGAGACCGTCAAAGTTCTCCACACCATCAATTTTTCCTGAGGCATATGGATTTCCGAAAATCACTAGGACTGCGTTTTTTCTCTCAGATAAAGTTTTTATTATTTGGTTGTTATTGGCATTTACCCCGTAGTTAGCACCCGGTCTTATGTTGGCCAAATGTAATCCAATTATTAGATTTTCGGCTTTCAAGGCTTCATCGATAAGTGCCTTACTTTGTTCGAAAGTAGCATTTGGTGCAATAGAAATTGATTTGGTGTCAGTATAATTGGCCGCCATTTTCTGAAAAGGCGTTAGTCCAATGGCATCTATACACAGTATGACAGTGCTTTTTGAAATATCCTTTATGGGTAAGATTTCCTGATTGTTTCTTAAAGTTACGGTTGACTTTTCTGCGAAAACTCTGTTCAAGTGGTCAGATTTTATAGTGTTCAAGTCTTCTATTAAGTTGTTGACTTCTATTGGTTTATAGTTTTCTAAGCCCACCCAAGATTTTGCTTTCAGTATTTTTTTAACACGTTCATCTAAAATTTCAATGCTCAATTGCTTTGTTTCAATTGCTTTTTTTATGGCCGCTACGGTTGTAGGAACATCTTCAAAAGTTTCAAGTATATCATTTCCTGCTAAAATGGCCTTCACAAGTGCTTCTCCGTTAGGAAAATATTTGACAGCACCCTGCATATCCATGGCATCTGTAAATGTTAAACCTTCAAATTTCAAATCTTTTTGTAATAAATCAGTTACGATTTTGCTTGAAAATGTTGCAGCTAAGTTTTTGGTGGTATCCAGATTTAATACACTTAAATGTGAGGTCATGACACCGCTCAATCCATTTTCAATCAAGAATTTATAAGGATAAAGTTCATTTTCTGTCAAATGAGTTTTATCATGCGAAATAACGGGCAAATCATAATGTGAATCTACTCCAGTGTCGCCATGGCCTGGAAAATGTTTGGCTGTTGAAAGAATTCGCTGGTTTTGTAGACCAGTCATGTAGGCGAATGACTTTGTGGTCACAGAAAGTTTATCCTCACCAAAAGAACGGAAATTGATTACTGGATTTTGAGGGTTATTATTGATGTCCACCACAGGAGCGTAGTTAATGTGTACACCCATTCTTTTGCATTGAAGACCCACTTCATTCCCCATTTCTTGAATCAGATTCTCACCACCTTGCATACTCCCAAGAGCCATTTGGTAAGGAAAACGAACCGTACTGTCAAGTCTCATGGCCATTCCCCATTCCAAATCCATACCTATTAACATCGGAGTTTTGCTCAAAGCTTGCAGTTCATTCACGATTCTTGCCTGAACGGTGGGTTGTCCAGCAAAAAACACGATTCCGCCGATTTTATAATCTTTTACCCAAACTTTTAATTTTTCTGGGTCATAGCCTTTGCCTGAGGTATTACCTCGCGGCATCAACAATTGGCCTATTTTTTCCTCCAGTGTTAAGCTTTTAAAGGTATTTTCTACCCAAGTTTCATTGTATTTGATTAAGAATTCAGGCTTCTTTTGAGCAAATACAGAACATGCAAATAGTAAAAATATTATAAGAGATATGCCAGAAGGTTTGTACATTTTGAAAAAGGTTATTTTGTTCAAAAATAATGCATTGAGGCTCTAAATAGGCTATAGAAGGTTAATTATTTTGAATTGTTAAATTTATCCTGAAGCCATTTTGATGGATTATTTTTGATATAATTGGAAATTCTAAGATATTCTTCCTAATTTCGAATGATGTGGTCGTGATATCGTACGTGCCATTCAAATCGAATATTGTTTTTGCGGGCGTAAGTGGTCACCGCCGATTTATAGCCCCGCATGATGGAGGCCAGATTTTTGGATTGTGGTGCGAAGGTGTTTTGGGATCCGGATTGCGGGGTGGATTGAATTGGGGATGCGGATTGAATTGGGGATGCGGATTGCGTAGAGACGCGATGCATCGCGTCTGTACTGCCATGTGATTCCAAATTCCGATTCGATTCCGAATTCCGATTCGATTCCGTAATATTTTCCCCAGAATTAAAATCATTTTTGCCAATTATTATAATTCCGTGAATATGATTAGGCATCACGATGAATTCGCCGATATCCAGATTCATATCAGGTCGCAGTTCAAGGCTTTTGTACCATTCCAATTCAGCAATTTTGCCTATTTCAGTCGGGTCAAGCTTGGCCGCGTTAGTTTTTTGGTCAGATATGATTTTTCCAAAAAAATGCTGCATGAATTTCGTGCATATCGTTACGAAATACATTCCTTGGCTTGCGTAATCATACGTTTGAAGCCTCGCAGAGGGAATTCTGTATTTGTTCTGAAATAAATCAGCCATTTGTAATGGATTTATGGTTTGGTTAGAATTGCTTCAAATAACTTATTTTGGCGATCGCATGATCTTCTCTGGCTCGGGTTTCAGGTTTTAGGGCAGAATCAAATTGTCTATTGTTAAATACTAAATAAATGAACGAAAGCGGTTGATACTCCCAAGCCAATCTAATATTAAAATTATTTGCATTTTGCGATAAATCTTTTTGGTAAAATCCTATCAGTTGAAACCTCGGATTTAAAGCTAATCGACCTTCAATAGACATCAAATCTACATTTTTGGTGGTTTTCTCGCTACCTACTCCAATAAAATGGTTTCTATTTGCACTAGCATTCAGAGCAATATGAGGAACTGGTGAAAAATTGATTTTGAAAGTTGTCGTGTTGAGTTTTCCGTTAAAATATTTGCCATATTCACCGTTCCAATTGAAACTCAGTTTTTTAGAGCCATCGCTCCCCCAAAATATAGTATGACGGGCATAATTATATTTTCCCGTTCCAATAGGTACTCGTAAAGGATTGAAAGGTTCTAAAAGATTTTGACTAAAAATAGTATAAATATGCCCAATGAAGCCTCCCGACTGGAACATATACCAAAGTGGACTAAGACCAATCGACGACTCAGTTAATATTTTGGTACTGGCCTGATGATAAGTCTCCACTAATAAACTTGGTTCGTAAGATCTGAAAATCTTTTTCAGTGGTACAAGTCTATCTCTATTATAATAAAATATTCCTGGGGTAGTGGCTATAACGTCATTTCTAGAAACAAACCCTACTTCGGGATTATAATTTTTGGTGATGACGGATTGTGTCCACCAAAGTTTCCATTGGTTGCTAGCATAAAAATATTGAGCTGAGCCAGCAAAACCCGATTGCTTGATTTGAGTATCGTAAGTAGTACTTACTATCCAATTGAGCGAATTTGCGGCATCAAATCTGAAAAAACCATCTACAGTGCCTGATAAATTAGTATTTAAGCTGTTTTGTTTGCTTGTAAATAATCCACCAATTCGCTTTTGTCCACCAAAGTTTCTTGAAAAACGGCCTATGCCAAAATTGGTTCCGAGTGAATTGTCTGTGTCACGTTGGCGAATATACATGGCACCATAATTAGATTTTGCCGAACGGTGGACAAATCTCGTTCCTATATTAAGTTCCAATGGATTTCCAGCATCGTCGAGACCAATTTGTCGACTAAAGAATGGTTGAATACGCATAGAACCACCAGAAAGGTCGGCCGTTGGGCCAATACTCGTTCCAAAAAGTGAGGCATTTTCTAGGAAAAATTGTCGTCTCTCTGGGAAAAAAACGCTAAATCTCGTGACGTTATTTACCTGTCTGTCGGCATCGGCTTGAGCAAAGTCAGTGTTAACGGTAAGGTCTAAAACCGAATTTGGGGTTATGGCCCATTTTATTTCTCCACCAAGTTTAACTTTTGTTTCCTCAGGTTTTTTGTCAGCGATATTCTGGTATTTATCAAAGGATGTTAATAAAAACGGCTGCACACGAATATTTGGTGATGGCGGAGGCGGTTTTATGCCTATTAATTTTCCAGCATAATCCATTCTTAGTACATTAAAAGACCTTGGAAAAAGAGACAAAGCATAACTTTCGTTTGTCATTCTTCTATTTCTATTTATGTTAAATCCCCACTCTGAACTCTCTCCAACGGGTTTGTTATACCGTAAAGTTTTCCACGGAATAGCAAATTCGGAATACCAACCAGAGTCTGTCCGTGTGGTTCGGACTTTCCAGAGTCCATCCCAATCAATATCTATTAAAGTAGCATCAAAAGATAGAAAGTCTCTTTGAACGCCATGGGGATTAGTTGTAAAAACCATCGCGTTTCGGCCGTCATTGAAACCATCAATACTCATTCCAAGGTAGTCCGAGGTACGCGTATTGAAGTCCCTTTTAAAGTCAATTACCCGAACTGATTTTTTGCCTAAAGTATCTCTATTAAATACCCCAAGGTATAGAAACTGCTTGTTGAATAGGGCTCTTGCAGTGGTTTTATGTTTCGGAATAGCCCCTTGAAATGGATCTACTTCTACAAATTGGTCAAATGGCTTTGCTTTTTTCCACTCTTCATCTTTTAATTGTCCATCAATTTTGAGGTTTGTCTGAATTTCCGTCGCTTCAAATTTAACCTTTTCTTCTTTTGGTTTAAAAATTTCGGCATCTTGAGCTTTGGAAACGCTAGTCACAAGTAAAATCAAAAAGAGTGATTTATTAAACATTAGAGGTATTTTATAGTGTAATTGGTCTTACAAATATAATTCTAATGGTCGAAATTTAAAATGCTGTTTTGATATTGAAGCAGCATTTCTGGCAATGTACCTAAATCGTTATTTCAATTCGATTCATTTCTGGGTCAAGAACCACGCTTTCGTAATAGCCATCGCCAGTAGTTCGGGGGTTTCCAATGACTTCGAAACTGTCATTTCGAAGCCTTTTTGTTAAATTATCAACATTTTCCTTACTTCCAACACTGATGGCAAGATGCGTTAAACCTAAATATTCGGCGGGTTTGATAGATTCATTTATTGCCGTTTTTGACATTATTTCTAGTCGAGAACCATCTTCAAAACTTATGAAATAGGACTCAAATCCCTTGGAAGAATTTGTGTATTTTTCTCCAGATTTACAGCCAAAATATTTTTCATAAAATTCTTTAATTGTCTCTAAATTATGACAATACATGGCCACATGCTCTATTTTCGGCATTGAAATGTTTTTTGTATTTATAAAACTAATAAATTGAATCAAATAAGGCATTTTATTTAGAATTTTAATGCCCATATTTGTTACAACCTAATCAATTAAACATGAACAAACTATTTATTTTACTAATCGCCATTTCATTTCATTCTATTGGTCAGTCTTTTAATACTTTTCCAGTACAAACTCAAAAACCTCCCTTACATGGTAAAAACTGGATGGCAATTACTGGAAAACCATTGGCAGCAACAGCCGGAGCAATGATTTTTACAAAAGGTGGAAATGCTATTGACGCCTCTTGTGCTATGTTGGCATCTACTTGCACGATGTGGGATGTGCTGAGTTGGGGTGGTGAAACGCAGGCCTTGATTTATAATCCCAAAACCAAAAAAGTAATAGTCATCAATGCCCTCGGTGTGGCTCCTACTGGTGCTACTGCAGATTTTTACAAAAGTAAAGGGTACAATTATCCGCCAGAATTTGGACCATTAGCAGCCACAACTCCAGGTACGCCAGGTGGTTTATTGACCATGCTGGCAGAATATGGCACAATGAGTTTGAAAGATGTTTTGGCACCAGCTATGCAATTGGCTGAGGGTTATCCAATTGAGGCCCAAACAGCCAATTCTATAGAAAAAGGAAAAGATCAGATCAAACAATGGTCATATTCTAAAAAAGTATTTTTGCCACATTTAGGCAAAGAAAGAGAGGCACCAGAAGCGGGTGAAATTTTTGTTCAAAACGAACTATTGCAAACTTTACAGAAACTGGTTTACACAGAGCAAGAGGCATTGAAAAAAGGAAAATCTAGAAAAGAAGCTATTTATGCCGCTTATGACAGGTTTTATAAAGGAGATATAGCCAAAGAAATTGCTCGTGGCACACAGGAACAAGGGGGTTTGATTACAGAACAAGATTTGGCCAATTGGAAAGTGAAAATTGAAGAACCGACTATGACCAACTATAAAGGTTATGATGTCTATAAACTGCAAGAATGGACTCAGGGACCAGTGATGCTGCAAACGCTTAATATTCTTGAAAACTTTGATCTTAAAAGTATGGGATACAATACTTCGAGATACATTCATACACTTTATCAGAGCATGAATCTAGCCTTTGCAGACCGTGATTTTTATTATGGCGACCCAGCCTTTGAGCCAAAATCTCCGATGAAAGGTTTGCTCTCAAAAGATTATGCAAAAGAGCGTTTGAAACTCATCAATTGGGAGAAAAATGATCCGAACGTTAAACCAGGTGATCCATATCCTTTCGAAAATAAGCTGAATCCATATTTGGACATTATAAACAATGCCAACAAAGTCGGAAGAGTAAACCCTGGGCCGATGAATGAGGACTTTTTAAAAGAATTTACCTCGGGTACCACATCTGTAATAGCCTCGGATAAAGAAGGTTGGGTAGTTTCTATAACGCCAAGCGGTGGTTGGGTGCCAGCTTGTATTGCTGGAAATACGGGTGTTGGTTTAAGCCAAAGAATGCAATCTTTTGTGCTCGATCCAAAAGAAAATCCTTTTAATGTAGTCGAGCCAGGTAAAAGACCAAGAGTGACGCTTACCCCAAGCATGGCCCTAAAAGACGGTAAACCTGTTTTAGCATTTGCCAAACAGGCTGGTGATGAGCAAGACCAGTTGTTGCTGCAGTTTTTCTTGAATGTGGTGGAGTTTGGCATGACCGTACAAGAAGCTTGCGAAGCACCCAGTTTCAAAACTTACCAGATGTATTCATCTTTTGGTAAACATGAGAAAAAACCGGGAGCTTTGACCCTCAATGATGCCATGCCAGATTGGACGAGAGCGGAGCTAAAAGGCAAAGGCTACACGCTTGATTTTCAGCCTCGTACGAGTGGACCTATCAATGCAATATTTCTAGATTGGAAACATGGAACTTTCTGGGGAGGCAGTAGCAACCATGGCGAGGATTATGGTATTGGGTGGTAAAAATAATTTATAATTTCCCTAAAAACTCCTCAGCATTTCTAAGATGGGCGGCTTGTTTTAGGTCGTCCATCTTGTCAAAAATATTCACCATCATGTTTAGCCGTGGGTTTTTACTAAAAAAATCTCGGTGTTGATGGATAAATCGCCAATATAGCCCATCCCAAATTTCCTGCCAAGGACCTTTTTGATAATCACTCATTTTCAGGATATAATTACTGCCGCTGATGTAAGGTTTAGTAGACATCAAGCCGCCGTCTGCAAACTGGCTCATACCATACACATTAGGCACCATTACCCAGTCATAAGCATCTACAAAAAGCTCCATGAACCACCTGTAAACCTCATCGGGATCAAACTCACAAAGCAACATGAAGTTTCCAAGAACCATCAATCGTTCTATGTGGTGACAGTATCCCGTTTGTAATATTTTCTTAATGGTAGTGTCAATGGGTAAAATACCCGTTGTACCATCATAAAAAGAAGCCGGTATTTTACGCTTGAATTTCCAAAAGTTTTTGGTGCGTTCTTCTACTCCTTTAAGTTCATAAACAGCCCTGATGAATTCTCTCCAACCGATTATTTGCCTCACAAATCCTTCTAAAGAATTGATTGGAATATTGTTTTTCTCAGCAAAATCGATGGTTTTGTCTAATACACAAGCAGGTGTTAACAAGCCTACATTCATTAAAGGAGACAATAAACTATGGTGAAGAATTACCTCGTTTTTGACGATGGCATCTTCATATTCACCGAAGGAGAAAAATCTGGTTTCAAGAAATTCATCCAGCCATTTTTTTGCTGATTCAAAATCAGTGGGATAATTGAAAGTTGAACTAAGTTTCCCTAAGTTATCTGAAAATGAGGTGCTTATATAGTCAAATGCTTCTTTTTGGATATTGTCATTTTCTGGAAATTGTACAAAAGGCGGAATCTTGGAACTTGGGAATTTCTTTCGGTTTTCTTCGTCAAAACTCCATTTTTCTCCAATGGGTTTTTGATTCGAATCTACCAGAATTCCGGTTTTTTTTCTTTGATAAATATAAAAATCAGCTTGAAACATCCGCTTTTTAGCATCGAAAAACTCCTTGTTCTCTTTAGTGGAATTTAGAAAAAGCGGTGACTCTATTCTTTTAATCACAAGTGTTTTTGAAGCTTTCTTGATTCGCTTTTCTAACCAGTTGTCAGTTGGGTCAATGTAAATGATCTGTTCATATCCTTTTTCAATTAAAGTAGGAATGAGAATACGAACGTCACTTTTTTCTGAAACCGCATCAACATAAAATACTTCTTTGTTTTGTTTTCGCAGATACTTTTCATAGGACTTCATACTGGCTCTATGAAACCAAAGTTTTTGTTTATGAAAATTGTATTGTTTGAAAAACAAAAACTCTTCAATGACGTAAAAATCAGCATTTTCTGCAAGTATTTCAGAGTTTTCAAACAACTGATGTGGAAATATTAGTGCCGCTGTTTTCATGATTTTAAACAATAGTTTCTTTGCTTTTATTCTTTCTGCATTTTTCACTGCAATATTTTACCTCCTCCCATACTTTTTCCCATTTTTTTCTCCAGTCAAATGGTCTTCCGCAGGTCACACAAATCTTCGAGGGCAAATGTTGTTTTTTCAAATCTCTTCTGCGAATTTATTGGGTTTAGCATAAGAAAGTCTCGCAATTCTTGAGGTAGAATGATAACTATCTAAGCCACTCACAGTCAGACTTCCAGCTTTTTCTATGTCTACAAATCCATCCTCTAAAATGCAACTGTCTGGTACTGAGATTTGAACTATTTTACCAATGATTAGGCTAGTGCCATTAAGTTCGATGTTTATCCTTTGCACAAACTCACAGCCAAATTTTACATTACTTTCGGCCACAAAAGGGGATAAAAATCCACCTAGACATTCAGTTTCCAAACCGGTTGCCTCAAACTCTGAGCTTTCTCTGGGATACCGTGCCGATGTTTGATGGGCAGACTTATAAATATCAAAGTTGAGGTGGTTGATGGTGTAAAAGCCAGTTTCGATGATGTTTTCTAGGGTATGTCGTGGAGAAACATCGGGCCTAACGATAAATGCACAGAGTGCTGGATTTGCTCCGATGTGTATTAAGGAATTGAAAATTGCCAAATTTTCTTGACCCTCATTATTTTTGGTGCCGATAAGCACCACACTTTTGAATCCTCCCAATGAATTTACAAATGAAGCACGGTAACGCGTTTCCATTTGTTCAAGGTCTTCAGTTCTAATTATTTTGTGGTCTGACATGTAATTCTAGTATTTTCGGATTAAAACTTTTGGTTTCTTTACTTTTTTTATGACCCCAAATGAGCGGTCTATTTTTTTTGATTTCAGCTTCAAAATCTACAATAGGGGCGGGGTAATCTTTTCCTATTTCGCAATTGGCAAGCTGCATTTCTAACCCCGGCATTTTCCAAGGTTCATGGATATACTTTGTGGGTACATTTCTCAATTCTGGCACCCATTTTTTTATAAAAATCCCCTCTGAATCGTGTTCTTCTGATTGCTTTATTGGATTATAAATTCTGACGGTATTGATGCCCGTGGTACCTGCCTGCATCTGAAACTGCGGGTAATGAATGCCCGGTTCGTAGTCGAGGAACAGCCTAGCCAAATGATAAGTCCCTAATCGCCAGTCGATAAATAAATGATGGCAAAGCACCGAAACCACCATGGCTCTCATTCTGAAATTTATCCAACCTGTTTCATGCAAACATCTCATACAGGCGTCTACGAGCGGAAGTCCAGTTTTACCTTCCTCCCACGTTTTTATATGCTCTGTGTTTTTTGACCACTCTATTTTCTCATAATTCTGATTTAGAAATTCGGTTTCATATTGACACTGGGCTTCAAATTTCTGGGAAAAATGATCTCGCCAGCGAAGTCTGACCATGGCATTTTGTATAGCTCTTTTGTAAGGTTTTTGAGCTTGAGCTACATATAAATATTGATAAGCCATTTTCACCGACAAATTTCCCCATGCCAGATACGGAGAAATACGAATGCAGGAAGTCCTACTCTCTGTGGGTTTTGAAATATGTTTTGAATAGTTTCGACCTCGCTCGTTGGCAAAAGAGTCCAGATATCGAAGTCCATTTCTCTCTCCCGGCGGTTGAAACCGCTTCGGATATTCTTTCAGCTGCTCTTTTAAATCTTCTGAAAGGGGAAAAGGATTTTCAAACTCTATTTTTTCTTGCAAATGATAGGTGTTTTTTATCATTTTGCTGTGCATAGCTGCATACCAGTTTTTATCCCAATCGATTCGGTTTTTGGCTCTCCTTATAATACCATCTCTTTGAAATTCAATCCAAGGAATTTTCTGTTCTTTCAAATATGCTTTGACCGCCAAATCCCTTTTGTAAGTGAGCATTATGCCACTTTCTTGGTAGCTAAAAACGTTTTTAACATCAAAGGTATTAGTTAAAACCTCAAAAACTGGAATCGCCTCTTCCTGAAAAATTTCAATTTTAATGTTAGCAGGGTTTAGAAATTCATTTATACCTAAAATAGAATGATATTGAAACAAAAGATGTCTTTCTGAACAATCAGGATAAGATAATTGACTGGGTTCGAAAATAAATATGGGTAAAAGGGGCAATTCAGACTTGTCGGCGGCATCAAAAGCGGCATGGTCTTGCACCCGAAGATCTCGTTTTAGCCAAACAATATTTACAGCCTTTTTGTCAATCACTTACACTCTTAAGTTTGAAATTCCACCATCGATGTGCATAATTTGTCCCGTCATCCAGGAAGATTCTTGAGAAAGTAGAAAGGCAACGGCATTGGCAATATCCTTGGCTTCTCCTACTTTTTTTAAAGGATGTCTTTGTGCGTTGCCTTCTTTTTTCTCAGGAGTGTTGAGCAGATTTCCAGCCAAAGGCGTGTCAGTTATAGATGGAGCTATACAATTTACTCTTATAGTAGGAGCCAATTCCGCAGCCAATGCCCGCGTTAGGCCTTCTAAGGCACCTTTTGAGCTAGAAACTATGCTGTGGAACGAAAAACCTGTTTGCACCGCAACTGTAGAAAACAGAACAATAGAAGCTGAATTTGATTTTTTTAGTTTTGGAAGAACCATTTGAATCGCTTTTATTGCTCCAAGAACCTGAATTTTATAATCTTCTAAAAAATCGTCTGCTTTGAGTCTTGAAAATGGTTTCAAATTTATTTTTCCGGGACAATATACCATTCCGTCAATGACATCTGGAAGTACCGAGAAATCCCATTCTTCTTGATTTACATCTAAATGGAAGTACGTAGCACCTTTAATTTTGTTTTCTGATTGGTTGAAGGTCGCAAAGACTTGCTCATTTTTATTGACCAGTAAGTTGGCAGTTGCCAACCCTATACCTGATGAACCTCCGATTATGAGTATGTTTTTCATGAAAATATAACTGTCCTCATGAATTATTGTTCGGAGAAAGTTTTAATTTCTATACTTCGATTATAAAACTCCTTTCATAAACCAGTTTCGGTTCTAGGTGATTTATTCCTTCTTTTTCCACCAAATTCTGATTGGTATCCGCTGAATCCGCAATTCCACACCAAGGCTCAATGCATACAAAATCAGCATTTTTAGCAGCCCAAATGCCCAAATAAGGGAAATTTTTAAATTCAAATTTGAGTTCTTTCGGACTTTTTTGAGATTTCATTGTTACACAATCTGATGTTAAATGTTTAAAAACCAAGGCATCTTCATGAAAAAGCTCTTTAGTGAGCATTAACTTATTTGTGTTTATAGTGATCCCAATTGGTGTATCTAAAACCAAACCTTCAGAGTTTAGTGGCCAACGTTCAAAATCTTCGGTTTGGTCGAATTCGAGAAAATAATCATCATAGCTTAAACCATTTTCTATTGGACACTTAAAAGCTGGATGGCCTCCAACAGAGAACCAAAGAGGTTTTTCACTCGGATTTCTAACTTCATATTTTAGTTCAAGCTGATTGTCTGAAATGGAATAAATTAAACGCAATTCAAACTCGAAAGGATAGACTTTTCCTGTTTCTTCATTGTTTTTTAAAAGAAAAATTACTGAATTTTCAGTTTGAGATTCAACCAGAAAAAGCATAGTTCTCGCAAATCCATGTCTCGGAAGTTTATATTCTTTTCCTTCAAATAGGTAAGTATCGTTTTTTAAACCACCCACTATCGGAAACAAAACTGGGGAAGTTTTACCCCAAAATGCAGGGTTAGCATCCCACATGTATTCTGTGTTGTCGTCTAATTTTAAAAGGCTCACCAATTCTGCCCCTAAAGGATTTATAGATGCTCTAATGTATTCGTTTTCAATAACTAACTTACTCATTCTCTAAAAATTATACTTCAATTGTACCTTCAAATCTGTCTTTCTGTTTCCGTCAATTTCACTCGTACCACTTCCTATTGCAGTTCTATCGCTGACATTAGTTTGGGCTATCCGAATCCAAGCATCTAAATTACGACCAATGGGCATTTTTCCAATTAAATAATATCGCCAACCTTTGCCATAATATGCTGGAAACGACACCGCATAAAGTACATCATTCTCGTAGGCATAAATTCGGCTATCGTAAGAATCGGTGCTAAAATAAGCAATTCGTCCTTTTATTTGACACTTTTTAAATTTTGTTTCTATGTCTTGAATTACCGCATAACCATCAGATTTTGAGGTATTTTCTATCTTAAAGCCATTGTATTGGAGCTTTGTTTGTAGTCTAAGCCAAGTATGATGACTATACTCTGTTCCTAGAACCAAATTGTTCCTATTGGTTTGTAAAAGTTCGTGTGTAACAGCTTTGCTATCAGACGCATTTCTCTCTTTTGTTTCTTTATGAAAGGCAATGTATTGGCTGAAAATCTTGGTGGGTTTATACAAAATACGAACTTGATAATCATGACCAGAAGATGGAGCATCCACCCGATATTTAAGCCAAGGAAAACTATAAGAATCATAAAATGCGGACACTTCCAGTCCTTTTTTGATGATATATTTCAGCCCATTATAGATTCCTTTTTCGTTGATGGTTCGGCTTCCTTCGGCAAAAGAAAAGCCATAAAAAGTATGAAAATTGGGTTGATAATTCCGAAGATTCAATGCCCATTCTACCTTTGGTCCAAGACTACCCACAAGGCCAGTGATATAGCCAAATCCACCCGAAGAACTTCGTGCCGCTTCTCCGAAAAAATTAAAATTTTGCCATGAAAGCGAGATATTCGGACCCAAAATGGTGTTTTTGTCACCAGTAAATTCAAATCTATTGTAAAGCAACTCTCTTTTTTGAAATGTTTTGTCGAAAGAAGTATGAAGCACCGAGAATCCTACTTGAAGGTGGTCTAATTTGTATAAAATATTTCCGCCAAAATTGGTCTCTTTTATTGCATTCTTGTTAGCTATTTCGGTTGCAGTTCTATGAAATCCCGCCGATAAAAGGGAGCTGAAATAATCGTCTTGTGTTTCTTCATTTAGATCCACCGAGGCATCTCTTTTGTTGATGGCCGCCATAGTTGTGATCTCAAAATTCCCATTTTTTATGGTATTAGCTACGCCTCTGAAACTCCCATTTTCAACCACAGAGTTGTAGGGTCTTATACCTACATTGCTTCTTCGGGTGGTGTAAACTGGTTCGCTACCTTTTCCTGCTGCAAAACCAGCTGAAAATATCATTCCTTGTCCAAATTGCATCAAATAATCGCCAACTACCAAGTTTTTTACAACTCCTTTGTTTTGGACTTGGACATGAAAATTGTAATAATCCATAAAATTCTTTTCACCTGCGTCTTTTTCAGACACGAAACCAATACTAAAGTCCTTGGAATGACTCATGCGGTATCTCGTATAGTATCTTTGATGAGAGCCAACAAATTTATCCTCTTTAAATCCAGCAAGAGATTCCAGGGTTTGGTCGGCTCTTATCACCAAATAGTGTTCAACGGCTTTCTTGGTGAAGTTGGAGAATCGGGTGGTGCCAATACCATTTTTTACTTGTACAAAAGGTAAAATAGCTCTAATGTCGTCTATAGACAAACCCTCTACGGCCTGTAACTCGTAGATGCTAAGGAAATTGCCGAATTTATTTTTGTGGTGAATAATTGCATTTACTTGATTTTCGGTAAGAAAAAACAAAGCCCTCAAGTCTGCTATGTCGGCTTTGTTGAGGTCTAGAGGATTTTGATAAATTGTGAAGAGATTCTCATAAACATCCTCATAATTAGCATCTTCTGTTTGTATTGGAGCTATTTTTAGTATAAAGTCATCAAGATTTATCTCTGGGCGATTGATTTGTTGCCCCAATACTTTCGTACTGACTAAAAATAACAAAACAAGTAGGAATTTTATTTTATTTTTTCTCATTGAACAAAATGGCTAAAGTTATGTGGTTGGATAAGCCCACATTAGGGTGGGTGCTGACTGCATAGGCAAAACGGTATTTTTTAACATCAAATGATACCCCGAAATGTACAGCGTTTAAGTTTGGATTTACTCCGGTCGAAAGACTGAAATGATCTTTTATTTGATAAGCAATTCCCAATTTTAAAAATGGTTTTTCGCCAATTGGGTAGTCTATTTCACCGCTAATATTGATTTTTTTTGAAGGATTTAGTCCTATCCCAAAATTTACAAAAGTTGGTAAGTTTTGCGATTCATAGAGTTTTGCTCGAGTGAAATTCACCACATGCAAACCCACGTTAAAAAACTTTGAAGGTGTGGCTAGAATACCAAATTCGCCCAATACTGTTTGTTTGCTGCTCATTTCCTTTATGGCATTATTGAGTAATGAGAACTTTATTCCCATTGAGACTTTGTCCATTTTTTTAGCGGCAGCAAGTCCAATTCGGGTTTCATGATAGTATTCGTCTCCAAAATTGTCGGCTGAAAAACCGATATTGACTATTCTAGATTTTATATTTCCCCATGCACCGACCGTTAATAGTCCTTCGACAGGAAGCGTTTTATGAATCGCTACGGCAGCAAAATGGTAGTCTAAATAGCCTATACCAGCCGGATTTTGATAAATTGAAGATAAATCAGGTACTGCAACCAAGGAATTTGCTCTCCCATAAGCACCTGCTCCCAAATAGGTATACTGAGCTTTTGCGGATAAAAAAGAATGGATAATCAGTAAAAATGTAAAAGTTGTTTTCAGATTTTTAGAATTTAGTATCTAAAAATAATGACATTTTTTTTTCTTTCAAAATTCTTGGATTTTTTTTCGACAAAACAAAAAAAGTCAAACCCGTAAGTTTGACTTTTGATATCTATTTTTATATAATTCTAAGTAATGATTTTATATACCAGATATAAGTCGCTTCAGGATTTTGAAGTCTAAAGCCTTATAACCAATCCTCTAAAAATCAATTCCTCCAATAACCAATACTAATTCTCTAGTAACCAATAGCTAATTCACCAATAACCAATAACAAAAACTACACATTAAATCTAAAGTGCATCACGTCTCCGTCTTGCACAATGTATTCTTTGCCTTCTATTCTCAAGCGACCAGCTTCTCTACAACCAGCTTCGGTTCCGTATTTTATTCTGTCGTCAAATGCTATTACCTCTGCTTTGATAAATCCTTTTTCAAAATCTGTATGTATTACACTTGCAGCTTGTGGTGCTTTCCAGCCTTTGCCTATGGTCCAAGCTCTAACTTCCTGCACACCAGCAGTGAAATAAGTGGCCAAGTTTAATAACTTATAAGCAGATCTTATTAATCTATTCAAACCTGGTTCTTCCATTTTATATTCCTCAAAAAACAAAGCCTTATCATCCGGATCCTCCATTTCGGCTATTTGGGCTTCTATGGAGTTGTTTAATACGACCAGTTCAGCACCTTCTGCGTCTGCTACTTTTTGTAAAGCTTCGGAATATTTGTTACCTGTGTGCATTGATGCTTCGTCCACGTTTGCAACATACATTGTAGGTTTAACCGTTAACAAAAACAAATCGTCAATGGCTACCATTTCTTCTTTGGTAAGGCCCATCATTCTTACGTTTTTGCCTTGTTCAAGCCAAGCTTTTACTCTTTCCAGTACGTCTAGCTCAATTTTGGCTTGGGTATCGCCACCAACTCTTGCTTGCTTCTGAGTCTTTTGTATTTTTTTATCAACACTATCCAAGTCTTTGAATTGCAGTTCTATGTCAATAATTTCCTTATCACTTACAGGATTTATTTCACCCTCTTCTCTCAAAACATTTTCGTCTTCAAAACAACGTACCACATGAATAATGGCATCCACTTCTCTGATATTTCCCAAAAATTTGTTTCCAAGACCCTCTCCACGGCTTGCACCCTTTACAAGGCCGGCAATGTCCACAATTTCTATTTGTGTAGGTACCACTTTGTTGGGTTTTACAATCTCTGAAAGTTGATCTAACCTCGTATCAGGAACGTCTACCAAACCAACGTTGGGATCAATCGTACAAAATCTGTAGTTGCTTGCCTGTGCCTTTGCACTGCTCGAAACCGCATTAAACAAGGTTGATTTTCCTACATTTGGTAATCCTACTATTCCTGCTCTAAGTGCCATATATTTTTAAATTTTCCGCAAAATTACGCCAAAACTAACGATACGCCAAACTTATATTTTTTATAACTCAGTGCTAACAAATGTTTTTCCTATTTTTAGACAAACATTCTAAATTTCTCATCAATGAAAAAACCTTTAATCATATCAATTATATTACTTTTTGGTTTTAATATTTTTTCACAAAAACTAAAAAACGACCCTAAACTCCAGAAAATATTAGAAAAAGAAACCTCGGGTTTCGGAGGTCAGATAGGTGTTTATATTGAAAATTTAAAAACAGGACAGTTTGCTGCTGTGAATGCCGACACTATTTTTCCAACGGCCAGCATGATAAAAATACCTATCATGATCGGTACTTTTTCTCATATTTTGAACCGAAAACTAAAATATGACGAGGTTTTAACTTACAAGGATTCGCTAAAATATGATAATGGTATAGTGGGCTCATTTCGTGACAGTACCAAGATTCCAGTCTCTGAACTTATATATTTGATGGAGTCGGTATCAGACAATACAGCCAGTTTATGGTTACAAGGTTTGGTGAAAGGTGAAAGAATCAATTATCTGATGGATTCCCTCGGTATGCAAAACACCCGTGTGAATTCTCGCACGCCAGGCCGAAGTGCTTTTCAGAAAACCTATGGTTGGGGACAAACTACGCCCAAAGAAATGGCAAGGCTAATGAAAATGCTCAGAAAAGGGGAGGTTTTTACACCAGATGCGTCTCATCGAATGTATAAAACTCTTGGTAATCAATATTGGGATGGCGAAGGTCTTTCGCAAATACCCGAGAATATAAAAACCGCTTATAAATCAGGTGCCGTGGACAGGTCAAAGTCCGAGGTAATGCTAGTACACGCCCCACACGGCGACTATGTTTTTTGTATGATTACCAAAAATCAGACAGATACTCAATGGAACAAAAGCAATGAAGGGTACCGAGCTGCAAGAAGCATATCTTCAGCCCTTTGGAAATATTTTGAGCCAAAATCCAAGTGGAAATTGCCTGATGGTTATGAAAAATGGCTATAGGGGTAGTTTAAGAATATAAAAAAAGCCTTCCATTGGAAGGCTTTTTTACGATGCATTAGAGCAATTAATATCTTTCTCTTCTTTGTGGTCTTTCGCCTTTTGGTTCAGCTACTTTAACTACAATGGTACGTCCGTCTAATTCTGTTTCGTTCAAAGAGCTGATTGCGTTTTTAGCCTCGCTGTCGTTCGGCATTTCAACGAAACCAAATCCTTTAGAGCGTCCTGTAAATTTGTCAAAAATAATTTTTGCTGAATCTACTGTTCCAAATTCTTCAAATGCTGCCAATAAAGTGTCATCTGATGTGTCGTAATTCAATTTTGCTACGAAAATGTTCATTTAAATAAAAATTAAAAAATTAAGAAAAAAGAGCTAAAACAACGTAGCAAAACGATAAATCAAAAAAGAAAACCATTCAGACAAACGAAGAAAAAACTCGAAATCGGGTCAAATGTATAATAAAATATTTTATTTCCAAATTTATTTTCTAATTATAAGCTTAAAAGTCTCTTTTTTTGGCCAAATCTTTATTATCTGGCTCTAGAATGAAGTTTATTTTATGAAATCATTTTAAAAATAATCTTCTAAAAGTGAATTAAATATGCTTATTTAAAGAAGAAATAAGATTCTATTTATTTTTGACCTATTGTTTTCAAAAACTGGGCATAAAAAAAAGCCTTTCCAACGAAAGGCTTTTTTTCTATCTGAAAATGAGAATTAATATCTCTCTCTTCTTTGTGGTCTGTCGCCTTTTGGCTCAGCTACTTTAACAACGATAGTACGACCGTCTAATTCTGAATCGTTCAATGCATTGATAGCGTTTCTTGCTTCTGCGTCGTTAGACATTTCAACAAATCCAAAGCCTTTAGAACGGCCTGTAAATTTGTCCATGATAACTTTTGCTGAATCAACTTCTCCGAATTCTTCGAAAGCGGCTTGTAAAGTTTCGTCAGTAGTGTCGTAATTCAATTTTGCTGCGAAAATGTTCATAATAAAAATATTAAATAAATTAAAAAAAAGAGCTAAAACAACGCAGCAAAATCAAAGTAACAAAACTGAACCCAAAATGTGCAAACGAAATAAAAACTCGAACTATTTGCAAAATTAGTTACAATTATCCTGCCAACCTAATCATTCCTCAAAATTCTTTACTGTTAACAATAATTTAACTTATTGAAAATGAATACGAAAGCCAATTTGACTGGGCTTTTAGGATTCGTTCTAGATGGACTCTCATTACAAATTTAAAAAATTACTCCTATAAGTGCTTAACCCAAGAAGTGTATCTCATAATCATTCATGAGCCTGATTTACCGAAAATTCTGGCGAATCCAATTGCTGTCTAAAAAACTCTTTTGGGTTTAAAGTAATTTTATCTTTCCTTTTTTGGTAAAAACTACGTATTTACAACAATAAAAAGCGAAAGGCGTTTTATATTTGTTTCAAATCAGAAAATAACCTTAACAAATATGTTTTCGATGCATTTTTTAAAATCTAAAACTTTTATTTTCAGATGTTCTATTCTTGCGATTCTAATATTGGATTCTTTTCTTGGACAAGCTCAGCTGAAAACCTATAAAAAAGGATTGACAAGCTTCGAAAGTGGTTTTTACGACATCGCCATTAAAGAATTTTCAAAAGTAAAAGAGATAGAAGAATCAAGGAAAGGCGAACTGAATTTTAAAATTGCAGAATCTTATAGGTTGTCAAACCGTTGGGTTGAATCTATTCCGTTTTACGAAAAAGCTTTTGAGGCAGATTTTGTAAATAATGATGCCAGTTTTAATTATGCTTATGCCCTTAAAGCCAACGAAGAGTATGACAAGGCAAAAGTCTTCTTTCAAAAATACATTGATTCAAAATCAACCAACAAAGTATTAAATGAAAGAGCCTTACGAGAACTTAATACGCTTTTGCTTATTTCTGATATAAAAACCAAAAAATCAGATTTAGAATTTAAAAACTTTTCGGCTGTCAATACAGAAAATACAGAGTTTTCAGGAATTGTTAAAGACGGTTATTTTATTTATTC
Source organism: Lacihabitans sp. CCS-44 (assembly GCF_024343735.1). GTDB lineage: Bacteria > Bacteroidota > Bacteroidia > Cytophagales > Spirosomataceae > Leadbetterella. Next base: position 37,488 of record NZ_RJUE01000003.1, on the reverse strand, counting down.
GGCTTCCAGAAAAGACAAAACCTATTCTAATGGGCTTCCTTTTCTCGGAATATATCAGTCCAAAGTGTCTGATGATTTTAGTTCGGTTGGTCCAGCAGAGTCTTTTAGTAAGAATATTCTTGACCCAGACAGAAATGAGGGTACACCAACATTTTCGCCAGATGGAAAAATCATGATATTTGCCAGAGGGAATTCTGGAAAGCGAAAAGACATCTCGCCTGACGTGGATTTATACATGAGCAGGTTCGTTCTGAATGACGGTTGGACAGAGCCTAAACTTGTTTCTGCTTCAGATTCTTCAGCATGGGACGGTTCTCCAGCGTTTTCGAGAGATGGAAAAACTATTTATTTTAGTTCCAACAGGGCAGGAGGTAGTGGTGGATTAGACATTTATCGTGTAAATATGGATGCCAGCGGACGTTTTGGTAATCCTGCTAATATGGGCAAGGCCATAAATACAGCTGGTGATGAAATGTTTCCTTTTGTGTCGGCAGATGGGAGGCTATTTTTTGCCTCTGATGGTCACCCGGGCCTTGGTAAATTAGATATTTTTATGGCCATAAGGTCAGGCGGAAAAACATCTGTTGAAAATCTGGGCATACCGTACAATAGTTCTATGGATGACTTTGGGTATTCTTTGGACGATGCTGGAAATATATTTTTTACGTCTAATAGAGCTGGTGGAAAAGGAAACGATGACATTTACTATTATTTGGCTCCACCAAAACCTGTAAATGAAGTTGTGAAAGTGGATAATCCCAACAATCCCAATAACTCGAATAATTCCAATGGTAATGATCCGAATAATCCCAATACTAAGTCTCAAAAAATAGCGAATTATTACCTTGAAGGTATTGTGAAAGGCGATAGGCAGATATTGGATTCGGCTTTGGTGAAAATTTATAAGTTAGACGGTGGAGTAGAAACAGACTTTGCAGAAGTATTTACTACGAAAGGTAAGTTTGGTCCGATAAAAATGGAAGAAGACGAAGATTATGTAATTTTAGTTGAAAAAGCTGCCTATTTAACAAAAAGAGAGGGTTTCTCTATGTTTGGAAGAAGTATCCCTTATCCTTTACTAAAAAAGGCCGTTACGGATACTACTTTTCAGACTGAAATTAATCTAGAAAAGTTGTTTGTAGGAAAAACATTCAGACTGGAAAATATCTATTATGACCTTGATAAATTTGATATCAGAGCAGATGCCGCAGTAGAATTGGACAAACTAGTGCAAGTTTTAAAAGACAATCCACTAATTAAAATTGAACTGGGCTCGCATACAGATACACGTGGGTCTGATTTGTACAACAACAGGCTTTCACAACGTCGTGCAGAGTCGGTTATTAGTTACTTGGCCATAAAGGGTATTTCGAAAGAACGATTAACCGCAAAAGGTTATGGTGAAACAGAACTGATTATTCAAGAAGCTAAAAACGAAGAAGAACATCAGGTAAACCGCCGTACGGAGTTTAAGGTGTTGGAAATATCCCAAGAGTAAAATAAATTGTAATATTCAACCCCTTAAAAAATGAGAAGAAAACTATTTGTACTGATGTTATTAAGCCAGTCTATATTTGCTCAGCACACGGTTGTGTCGCTATATGACGGTCCAAGTCCAGGTCTAAAACCTGAGGCAATATCAAAAAAAGAAAATGTAGTCAAAGAAAAAGATGGCATTACGAGAATAAATGACATTACTGTACCGACCCTCACAGTTATAAAGCCTAAAAAGAAGACTTCTGATGCCTCTGTAATTATATGTCCAGGTGGAGGATATGCAATATTGGCTTGGGATCATGAAGGTACTAGCATAGGTGAATGGTTTGCGAGTAAGGGCATCACTGCTTTTGTTTTGAAATACCGATTACCCCAAGACGAGATTTTTGAAAATGCGGAAATCAGACCTTTGCAAGATGCCCAACAAGCTTTAAGATATATCAGAAAAAATGTCGATAGTTATGGTTTAAGTGCCAGTAAAGTGGGTATTATGGGTTTTTCAGCTGGTGGCCATTTGGCTGCCACTACTTCCACTCATTTTTATACACAAGTAGGAGAAGTTAAAAATCCTGAAATAAGTGTAAGGCCAGATTTTTCCATTTTGCTTTATCCAGTGATTTCTTTTTCTGATAAAATAACGCACCAAGGGTCAAGGGATAATTTGGTCGGCAAAAATCCGAGCATAGAAAAAATAGAATTGTATTCTAACGAGCTGCAGGTAAAAAGGGATACTCCACCAGCATTTTTAGTGCACGCTTTTGATGATTGGGTACATGTTGACAACAGTTTAAATTACTATAAGGCACTCCGGAAAAATGGAGTTGCCTCAGAAATGCACCTATATGATAGAGGAGGCCATGGATTCTCTATGAAGAAAACCAACAAAGGGCCTGTGGCGAGTTGGCCTGTCAGGCTTGAGGAATGGATGCGATTAAATGGATTTATGAATTAAAGGTCTTATTTTTGATAGATTTTTGATTTAGAAGGGGTTCACCATTTAATAAAAAATGAAATCAAAGCTTTTAAATGTGTTTCTTTAAAAGTAATTTTATAACAGGATTTAGAAATAAATAAAATATATATGAAAAAAGTAATACTGTCAATCGGCCTAGGACTAATTGTTAGCTCTGTTTCAGCTCAGGTGGTTAACTCTACAAAAATTCACATCAGCGAAGGAGCTTTGGTTAGTTTTGGTACAGATGTTACCAACTCTGGTGAAATCACTAACAACGGAAAGGTTCATTTAAGAGGAGACCTGAAAAACAACGCAAAGTTGGTTTCGAAAGGTGAAGTAGTGGTTGATGGTTCAACACCACAAACCATTTCAGGTACTCAAGTGGCAGAAATGTCCAAAGTGGCTGTTGAGAATGATATAAATCTTCAAACTCCTGTTTCAGTGTCTGAAGAAGTTTCTTTCAGAAAAGGCATTGTTTCAAGCAGCAATGGGTCAGCCTTGGAATTGGGAGATAATGCTACTCATAACGGTGCAAGTGATTTGTCTCACGTTTCGGGTTCTGTGAAGAAAACTGGTAACAGCTCTTTTGAGTTCCCTGTAGGTGATGGCACTAGTCTTAAAAGTTTTCAAGCTAATAAGATGTCGGGTAATACCTTGGAGGCACAATATATAGCAAGAAATCCCCTTGATGTTGCTTCTGAGTTGGATTACGACGTGGAGGAAATCAATCAAACTGAATATTGGGTATTGAAATCAAACGATAACAACACTGTTGACGTAAAGTTGAATGATAACTCTGATGTTGCCTATCTTAAAGGTGGAGTTTGGGTAAAGGATAATAAAAGAATGGCGGTTTCGAGTGCCAACAAAGAGGGTGCATTGTTCACCACTGGAAAAGGCAGAGCCATCACCAAAGAAATAGGTGTTTGGCCAAATCCGACTCAGGGTGAGTTTAATCTTAAACTAACTGGAATGAGGGACACTGATAATATCTCTGTTGATATCACCAATCAAGATGGTAGAGTGGTTATGAAAATGGATGGTACTGTAAAACAACTTAGAAAAGCTTATACGCTGCCACAAGGTATGGTTACAACTAACCTTACTGTGAGAGTAATCAATGGCACAGAGGCAATGACACAAAATTTGATATTGAACAGATAAGAATTAAGTGGTTAATTATATTTTGAAAAGGGGCTTTTTAGCCCCTTTTTTTATACCTTTCTGCTAGTATCAAAGCATTTTGGTCTCTAAAATAGACCGATACGATTTATGCATAAGAGCCTTTACACCTTCAATCAGATTGGCAAATCTGAGGTCTTGGGTCAGCCCATTTTTATATCGGGCATATATTTGTTGAATAATAACGGCATTTTTGAATAAACCAAAAACATAAAAATATAGAATATTGGATAAGTCTACATCAGGATTAATTTTCTGGTAATGAGCAACATATTCTTCTCTTGTGAAATTGCCAGGCAACCAACTTAAGTTAAAGTTTTTCTCAAAATCTCCATCTCCAGCTTCGCACCAGTAGGATAGGGAAGTGCCAATATCCATTCTAGGATCACCAATGGTTGCCATTTCCCAATCCAAAATTCCCAATATTTTTTGATTTTCTAAATCAAATACCACATTATCGTACTTAAAGTCGTTGTGAAGTAGTGTCGGTTTTATTTCGTTGGGTGTATTTTCACTGAGCCAATGGAAGACCAATTGTTCAGTTTCTAGTTCGTCTGTTTTCGCATTCAAATATCGTTCGTGCCAACCCTTAACTTGTCGACTGATGTATCCATCTGGTTTTCCTATATTTGCTAGAGGTGTATTTTCTATTTTTATTTTGTGTAATTCGGCCTGCGTTTTGCATATTTCTTGAGAAAGCTTGGACATTAAATCAGAATTTAAATATTCTTTTTGTCGTTTAAATTCAGAATTTCTAAGAATTGTACCTTCCAATTTATCCATCAAATAAAATTCACTCCCAAGAATGGATTCATCTGCCGTGTAGAATATTGGTTTCGGTACTTGGTTAAATCCAGCATTTGTCAGACTCTCTAATATTTCGAATTCTCGACGCATGTTGTGTCCACCTTTGATGGCTTTTGCACCTTTGGGTGGTTTACGTAAAACATAACTTTTCTCTTGGGTTTGAATTAAATAAGTTAAGTTGGAGTATCCACCAGGAAATTGTTTAATACCAGTTATTTTGCCAAAATCCTTGATATTTTGGTTTAAAAAAAACTCTAATGAAGATTCGTCAATTTCTTCTCCTGTTCTTATTTCCTTGGCTTCGTCTGAAATCATAGGGAGAGTGGATTGAAGTTTTTGAGAATATTTTTTGCCAAGGCAGACTTATGCACCTCATCCGCTCCATCATATATCCGCGATGCTCGCTCATGTGCATACCAATACGACAATACAACGTCGTTGGTCATTCCTAAGCCGCCGTGTACTTGTATGGCTCTGTCTACTACTCTCAACATCATGTTTGCTGTATGAAATTTGATGGCTGAAATCTCATCACGACAAGCAGAAGCTCCAAATTCGTCTATATTTTTGGCAGTATTAAGTACTAAAAGTCTTGTAGAATCTATTTCAGCCTTAGATTCGGCAATAAAGCCATGTATAAATTGCTGATGGCCGAGCGTTTTATCATCAGCTATTTTTCTTTTGAGGGCATATTGACACATGAGGTCAAAACTGCGTTGTGCGATGCCGATAAACCGCATACAATGGTGTATTCTTCCAGGTCCAAGGCGTTCTTGAGCGAGTTTGAAACCACTTCCTTCTTCGCCAACAAGATTGCTTTGTGGCACTTTAACATTATTGTATTTTACCTCAGCATGACTAGCCCAACCATCGCCTGAGTGACCCATAATGGGGATATTTCGGATAAACTCATAACCAGATGTGTCGAGTGGCACTATTATTTGGCTAGCTCTTTGGTGAGGTGCAGCATCTGGATTGGTAACCGCCATTACTACGGCAAAAGCCGCTCCGTCTGCTGAGGAAGTAAACCATTTATGTCCGTTAATTATGTAATCTGAGCCAGCTTTTACTGCTGTTGTTCCCATCATTACGGGATTTGAACCTGCAAATTCGGGCTCTGTCATGCTAAAACAACTTCTTATTTTGCCTTCCTGCAGTGGTTTTAAGTATTTGTCTTTGAGTTCTTTAGAGGCATATTTGTGCAATAATTCGGTATTGCCAATATCTGGAGCTTGGGTGTTAAATACAAAATGACCAAACGGTGAATAAGCCAAAACTTCGGAAATTTGTCCAAATTCACATAGTGAAAGGCCCAATCCGCCCTCTTGTTCTGAAAGATGTAAGCCGAAAAGGCCTTCTTTTTTTACTAATTCTCGTTTTTCTAATAGCAAAGGTTCTATTTTTGAGAAAAGTTCGTTAAGATTCTTTGGGGTTTCTAATTCGTAAAGATTTTCCTTAACAAAGCGTTTTATTTTTGGTAAAAGCTCTTTGATTTTAGCTGTTTCGAATATATTATTCATGGTTTTGTTTTGATGATGATTATATTATTCTTGTTTTACAACCCATAAAACCTCACTGCGTTTTCTCCAAATATTTTGTCTTGCTCGGTAAGGCTTAACTTTTCAAAATAGCTCTTAACAATTTCTAATTGTTCCTCATATTCTGCGGCCACTAGGCAAACTGGCCAGTCAGATCCATAGACAAGTCTGTCAATTCCAAAGCTATTTAAAGCTACATCTAGGTAAATGTAAAAGTCCTCTTTTTTCCAATTTTTCCAATCGGCTTCCGTGATCATTCCTGAAATTTTGCAATAGACATTTGGCATTTCACCAAGTTTCTGCATATAGTTGCCCCACTGACTTATTTTTTTCTCTTTTATATAGGGTTTAGCCAGATGATCAATAATGAATTTGTTGTCGGGGCATTGTTTAATCAAATGTTTGGCGTCCTTCAGCTGCGTTGGATAAATCAGGATGTCGTATGTGAAGTCATGTTTGGCCAATTCTTGAACTCCTGAGATGAAATCAGGATTTTGAATAAATCCAACTGGCTCTCCTTGCACAATATGTCTGAAACCTTTGATTTTAGGGTATTTTGAGTAGGCTTCAAGGTTGGATTGTAATTTTTTTGAGAACAAATCAGTCCAGCCCACTACTCCTTTAATGAAGTCATTCTGCTCAGCCAAGGAATTGAAAAAGATGGTTTCATCCTCCGTTTGATTCACTTGGACCAAAACGCATCCATCAATTTGATTATTGTCTAATATTGGCTTTAAGTCTGCCGGTAAGAAATCTTTTTGGATTTTAGACATGCTGCTGTCTATCCAAGCGTAATTTTCGGGATCATACTTCCAAAAATGCTGGTGAGCGTCTATTTTCATATTTAAGGTGTTTAACCTTGTAAATATATCAAAAATCTGAGGACTCCAAAGAATATTATTTGAAAGATGAAAAGAGCAATAGCGAGCGGATTACTTTTTGTGAATTTTAGTTTGAAAAAAGCGAAAAGCAATACAAATGCCACGATGAACCAAGCAATATAGTTTTGCAAAGGTGGCGTGCCGTAAGTCCAAGTCCACATGTTTTGAGATATGGCTACAGGTTCTGCTATGTAGTCAAATACAGTTAAAACTATTGCTCCAAGGGCGGTTTTTAGGAAGATATTTGAACTTTCTTTCGTTATTTTTTCAATAAAAATGCCTGCACAGAAAACCATTAAAAACCAATTTATACCAATCATAGGCGGTACATCCAAGATTTTAAAACCCAAAGTGGATTGGTATTCATAAGCCCCGAATATCATTTGAGTTTTTACACCCAAAACCTCGATCAAATAACCAACCGAAACGGCTAAAATTACAAACTTCCAGAAGGCAGTATTTCTGTTTTCTTGGGTAAGAATCAAGAATACAAATGAAGATAATAGATGAAAAGGCGTTAAAAACTGAAAGAAAGTTTGTGTTGAGGAAAAACTAAGTCCGATAATGCCCGCCAAATACATTGAAGCTTGCAAATATATGATGGCTCGGGTATTTTTAATTTGCATAAAACTGATTTACTAAAGCTTGGCAATATTTATCCATATCAAATATCTTGTCGAATTCTACATAAAGTAAGTCAAACTCAGGATTGGTAGCTAGAAATGAATTGGGTTCAAGCGTTTCATTATTAGATACTTTAATAAAACTCACAGGATTTAGGTTTGTTAGAATTTTTTCAAATAAAATCGTTTCTTTTTCGAGATTTAATAATTTTAATGATTGGTAGAATGATAAAACCAAATGTTGGTCATACCAAAATAGCCTAAAAATCCCTCGTTTTGCAAAGTGTTTTTGGAGTTTTTCTGCTAAAAAGCATATAAAATATAATTGATTAACTTCTGGGTTTTCTCTTGCCACATCCCTATAAAACCGTTTTACTGCTTCTTTTGGCTCAAGTTCTTTACTGGGTTTTGAAAGTTGGACAGCTGGTAATTCCAAAAGATTCAGAAATCCTTTTTCCGAAGGCTTTTTTGTTTTTTTGTTAGAAATAATCAAACGCCAAGCCAATACCAACAACAGAATGAGTTTGAAAACCAAAGGCGTTTTCATGAATTTACATCAGTTTTTCCTTTAGGAAATCCGCAGTGTAATTACCTTCAATTTTCACCATCTCTTCCGGTGTGCCCTCAAAGCAGACATAACCGCCTGCATCGCCTCCTTCTGGACCAAGATCAATTATCCAGTCGGAACTTTTGATAACTTCCATATTGTGCTCAATTATGATGACGCTGTCACCTTGGTCAACCAATGCGTTCATGGCTTTGAGCAATTTTTTGATATCATGAAAGTGCAAACCTGTGGTGGGTTCATCAAAAATGAAGAGCGTTTTGCCTTTGTCAGCATTGCCTTTTCCAAGAAAAAATGCCAGCTTAACCCTTTGGGCTTCTCCACCCGAAAGTGTATTGGAAGCTTGACCAAGCTTAATATAGCCCAAGCCCACATCTTGCAGTGGCTGGATTTTATCTGCGATTTTGGCCTGAGAATTTCTAAAAAAATCCACGGCTTCGTCAACTGTCATGTCCAATATTTCGGCAATGTCTTTTTCATGATATTTGACTTCCAATACTTCTTTTTTGAACCTTCGGCCTTGGCAACTTTCGCAAGTGAGTTTAACGTCTGCCATAAACTGCATTTCTATCGTCTGGTGTCCTTCACCTTGGCATGCTTCGCATCTGCCACCTTCTACGTTAAATGAGAAATGGGCAGGTTTGTAGTCACGAGTTTTGGAAAGTGGCTGTTCGGCCATCAAGGCCCGCAAAGTATCGTAAGCTTTGATATAAGTGACTGGATTTGAGCGGCTTGATTTTCCGATAGGATTCTGGTCTACCATTTCTATCTGTGTAATTCTGCTCAGACTTCCCGTAATTTCACTGTATTTGCCCACATCATCACCAAATTCTCCCTTGAGTTTGGCCAAGGCTGGATAAAGAATTTTCCTAATCAAAGTGGATTTTCCTGAACCACTTACGCCTGTAACTACCGCCAAAACACCCAAAGGGATTTTGACATCTACATTCTTCAAATTGTTTTCGGTAGCTCCATTGAGCGATATAAAATCCAAGAATTTTCTTCTGTGTTTTGGAATTTCTATTTTATCGATTCCGCTCAAAAAGTTCAAAGTGTGGCTGTCAGATTTTTCGACTTTTTGGCCATTCCAAGCTCCTTGAAACACCAAATGCCCTCCCAAATTTCCAGCATCTGGGCCAATGTCGATGATTTCGTCAGAGGCTTTCATTACTTCTTCTTCATGCTCTACCACGATAACTGTGTTACCCAAAGCCTTCAACGATTCCAGCACACTTACCAATCTTTGCGTATCTCTTGGGTGAAGACCAATGCTTGGCTCATCCAAAATATACATGGAACCCACTAACGAACTCCCCAAGGAGGTCGCAAGTCTAATTCTTTGTGTTTCACCACCCGAAAGTGAATTGGCCAATCTATTGAGCGTCAGGTATCCCAAGCCAACCCTTTGCATGAAGTCGAGACGGTTGTTGATTTCTATCAGAATTCTTTTGCCTACTTTTTGCTCGTAGTCGGTTACTTCTAGGTTTTTAAAAAACTCCGAAACTCCAGAAATTGGCAAAAGAACCAAGTCTATGATAGATTTACCCCCAATTTTTACGTAAGAAGCATCTTTTCTGAGCCTAGAACCTCTACAGTCTGGACAAGTGGTGCGACCTCTGTATCTCGAAAGCATCACACGGTATTGTATTTTATAGGTTTGTTCTTCAAGAAACTTAAAGAAATCGTCCAAGCCCATAAAGTGTTCGTTACCAGTCCACAGTAAACGATATTGTTCTTCTGTAAGGTCTTTTACTGCTCTATGGATTGGGAAGTCAAACTGAATACCTTTTCTTACTAAGGGCATCAAATATTCATTCATTTTTTCACTTCTCCAAGGAGCTATGGCACCTTCAAATATAGAAAGGTTTTTGTCAGGAAAAACCAGTTCAGGATCCAAACCCAAAACATTTCCGAAACCTTCGCAACGTTTACATGCTCCATAAGGATTGTTGAAGGTAAAAAGGTTGACAGAAGGTTCTTCAAACTGTATTCCGTCTAACTCAAACCTATCCGTAAATGATTTGGAATTTTTTCCATCTTCAGCTATAATCTGAACTTCGCAATCTCCCTCACCTTCAAAAAACGCCGTTTGAACAGAGTCTGAAATTCTGTATTGGGTGTCTTCTTCGGGGTTATTATTTTCATCAAAATGAATAACTGCTCTATCTATCAGTATTTTAACGTCCGATGGTTTTACTTTTTTCTTATCAGCCAACTCCAAGAAATCTTCAATCAACACCACTTCGTCTTTTACCATTATTCTGGTAAATCCTTTTTTGAGATGAAGTGAGAGTTCTTCCAAAACATCACGATTTTCCTTGGTTTTAAGCGGACTAAGTATGATTACTTTTGTGTTTTCGGGATATGAAAACGAGAAATTTACTACATCAGAAACACTGTCTTTTTTTACTGGAAGGCCACTTTTAGGCGAATAAGTAACACCGATTCTTGCGAAAAGCAGTTTGAAATAATCATAAATCTCAGTAGTTGTTCCAACGGTGGATCTTGGATTTTTAGAACCAACTTTTTGTTCGATGGCTATGGCGGGCGAAATTCCTTTGATATAGTCCACCTCAGGTTTTTCCATTCTGCCCAAAAACTGCCTGGCGTAGGAACTCAAACTTTCCACATACATTCTTTGGCCTTCGGCATAAAGAGTGTCAAACGCCAATGAAGATTTTCCGCTGCCCGAAAGCCCCGTAATAACCGTTAAAGTATTCCTTTTTATTGCTACACTAACATTTTTGAGGTTGTTTACACGAGCACCTTTTATGATAATGTACTGTTTTGGGTCGAGAGAATCAATATCTTTAATATCTACTGCAGAATCGCTTTTTTTCATTTGGCAAAAATAATGGGTTTTCGAGGAAAATACCTGCTTGAGTTTGATAATATTCTTAGCAAAAAGGCTATTTCGCTATAAAAATGTATTGGTAAAATTAAATCTAGAGTTAATATTTTAAGATTTTAACTTGCCAGAACATCAAAAGTTTAAATAATAATTTGCTCAATATTCAGACATCTTATCGACACGGAAGATTTATATGGATTCTTTATAATTGTAGGAATCTAATATTTGTTTGCCCTTTTCGGCTGCGAAACTTATTATTTTGTCGAACAAAAAACTGGTTTTGAACTATTTCCATTAATTTTGAGATATGAACCAAGCCGCTGTAATTTTCGACATGGATGGTGTGATTTGCCATACCAATCCCTACCATAGTTTAGCTTTTAAGTCTTTTTTTGGTAAAAGAAATTTGTTTCCGACAGAGGAGGAATTTGCTCAACACATGTATGGCAAAAGCAATAGCTATATTCTCAAGCATTTCCTTGGAAGAGAGGTAGTTGGGCAAGAATTTTTGGATTTGGAGTTTGAAAAAGAATCGCTCTTCCGTGAGATTTACGCCGAACATATTGTTACTATTCCTAATTATTTGCCTTTTTTGACCTCATTAAAAGAAGCTGGTTTCAAAACGGGTGTAGCTACTTCGGCCCCAAGGGCCAATCTCGACCTGATTATGGGCCATTTGGGTTTTGAAAAGGATATGGAGTCCATAATGGCTTCAGAAAATGTGAGTCAACATAAACCGAATCCTGAAGTTTATTTAAAATCGGCTCAAAATTTGGGCATTTCTCCTGAAAATTGCCTGGTTTTTGAAGATTCTTTTTCAGGCGTTTCGGCAGGCTTAAATGCTGGTATGAGGGTAGTGGGTGTGTTAAGCTCGCATACCAAAGAAGAACTGCCACCCTGCAGTGCTTACATTAACGATTACTTAGAAATTGACATCGAAACAGTTTTAAATATTCTCAAATGATAAGATTATTATTTTTCTTGCTATTTGTGGGTTTTTATTCTTTCGGACAGGGTGGTTATGAGATAAAATATATCAATCAAACTATCAATGTTGACGGAAAACTGAATGAAGACGCCTGGCAAAAAGCAGAGGTGCTTAAGAATTTCAGACAGTATTTTCCGAGCGACTCAGGTCTAGCTCAAAATGATACGGAAATCAGGATGTTTTATGATGACAAGAATTTGTACATTTCTGCTAAAATGTACTCTAAGTCCAAAAACTACATTATTCCCTCTTTGAGAAGAGATTTTCGAGCAGGTGGAAACGACAATATTACCTTTTGTTTTGATACTTTTGCAGACCACACAAATGGTTTTATGTTTGGGACCAACCCTTACGGTGTTATGCGTGAAGGTTTGATGTTCAATGCCGCCAGTGACAATAGCTTTTTAAATGTTTTTTGGGACAATAAGTGGAAATCAAACTCTTATATTGCCGATGACGCCTGGGTTTCGGAGTCTGTTATACCGTTTTCTACTTTGAGATTTAAAGAGGGTTCGCAACTGTGGTTTTTTAAGGCTTACAGGTTTGATACCCAAACAAATGAGCAAACATCATTGGTGAAAATGCCTCAGAACCAAATTATTATGAGTTTGGGTTATACAATTCCGATAAAATTCGAAAGGCCGCTAAGGAAAAATGGAGCCAACATAGCTTTGATTCCTTATGTGGCAAGCAAGATATCCAAAGATTTTGAAGCCAAAGATCCTGCCACGGCTTACAAATCAGGTATCGGATTGGATGCCAAAATAGGAGTGACGTCTGGTTTGAATTTAGATTTGACTATAAATCCAGATTTTTCTAATGTAGAAGCTGATAGGCAAGTGGTTAACCTTACCCGGTTTGATGTGAACTTGCCTGAGCAAAGGCAGTTTTTTATAGAAAACTCTGATTTATTCACAGGTTTTGGTAGCTTGATTACCAATCCATTTTTACCGCCAACAGGAACTTTGATCGTTGGAAATCAGCTGTATAGTCCATTTTTTTCTAGGAAAATAGGTATTGGATTAGATACTTCTACAGGTGTGAATGTTCAAAGTAGAATAAATTATGGAGCAAGACTAAGTGGTAAAATAGGGGATACATGGAGGGTAGGAATACTTAATAGCCAAACTGCTGAAGATGAAGAAAAAGGAATAGAAGCTGAGAATTTTACAGTGTTTGCAGTACAAAAAAGGATTTTTCAGAGGTCTAATATCGCAGCTATTTTTGTCAATAAATTTAATCCAAACAGTGAAGCCTTAGATAATTTTAACAGAGTAGGTGGCTTAGAGTACAATTTGCAATCGAATGATAATAAGTGGATTGGGAAATTGTTTTATCATTATTCTTTCGATAGAAACCAGCAAGAAAACCCCTTTGCTACAGGTTTATTGCTCAACTATAATACAAGAAAATTTATAGCCAAGTGGTCGCATGATTTCTTGGGAAAAGGGTTCAATGCTGAGGCAGGTTTTGTGCCTAGAGGAGATTTCTTCCATTTCAATCCAACCTTTGGCTTTAACTTTTTTCCAAAATCCAAAGTCTTAAATCGTTACAGCATAGGCTTCAACTATGATCAATACGAAAGCAAAGGAATTGGTTTGACTGACCGAAAAGCCGGGCCATTTGTGCTTTTGGCTTTCCAGAACACCACAAGATTACTTACTACTTTTAGTCAAAATTTTACTTATTTGTTTAAAGATTTTGATGCTTTGAGGAGCAACAGCACGCTGCCAAAACTAAAAGCAGGAACGGCTTACACCTACTACTCATTAGACGCAAACCTTGTTACAGATTTAAGAAAGAAGATTTCTTTGAATTTCAATCCCTTGATTGGACAATATTATGACGGCAGAATAATTTCTATGTCAGGAAACCTTAATTATAGATTTCAACCTTATGGTCTAGTGGCCATGAATTATAGCTACAACGACATAAAACTATCTACTGGTAAGAACAAAGTCTATGTCATTGGGCCGAATGTTGACTTTACCATGAGCAAGAAACTCTTCTGGACCAACTACGTACAGTATAACTCACAATTTAAAAATCTCAATGTTAATTCAAGATTTCAGTGGAGGTTTGCTCCTGTTTCTGACTTCTTCTTGGTGTATTCTGATAATTATAATTCTGAAATTTGGCTGCCTAAAAACAGAGCACTTTTTGTAAAACTTACTTACTGGTTAAGCCTATGAAACGACCCGATATTTTCCTTTTACCGATGCTCCTGGCTGAGAATACACATCAGTCGGTTCTTACGCCTTATGCCCTAGAGGCCATGAAAACCATCAAGGTTTTTTTTGTAGAAAATATCAAAACCACTCGTAGGTTTATATCTTCATTAAAAGCCGGAATTGTTATTGACGACTTACAGTTTATAGAAATCAATCAAGACTCTGACTTTGAAGAGCTTTTTGGGATTTTAAACGAACTTGAGCAAGACGCTGGTATTATTTCAGAAGCTGGTTGTGCAGGTGTGGCCGATCCCGGTGCATTGGTGGTGGAGGTGGCTCATCAATTAGGACTACAAGTCAAGCCTTTGGTCGGGCCAAATTCCATTCTGTTGGCATTGATGGCTTCTGGCTTTAACGGTCAGTCTTTTGCTTTTAATGGTTATTTACCCATCAAGGACGACGAACGAGCCAAGAAGTTGCGTTCGCTAGAACGTGAAGCACTTCAGAAAAAACAGACGCAGATTTTTATGGAAACTCCGTATAGAAACAATCAGATGCTGACGGCGATCGTAAACAATCTCAATCCTAATACACGACTTTGTATAGCTGCTGATATTACTTCAGAAACAGAATATATCAAAACCCAAAGCATAGAATCTTGGAAAAGAAAAGGTCTTCCGGATTTAAACAAGAGGCCTGCCATATTTTTGATTTATTGAGTGCCAAACTTCTCCAAGGTTAAGTTTTTTATTGATTTATTTTGGTTATATGCTAAAAAGCCCCTTAGTTTTATAATTAAGACATTGTTCCAATTCTAAACAAAATAATTTGTTTTTGTAATAAATTAGGCTTAATTTTTGCTTCGGTTAATAGTGGATTTTATGCATGAGATATGTTATAAAATCTTTAATAATTTAAAATAATATTCATTTTAAACTTAAACCTCTTATTAATTAATGAAAAGACTAATCTTATTGGCTTCTACAGTGGCCATTTTACTTTCATGTAAGAACGAAAACCTTACCGCAGATTCTGCTCCATTGGCCTCTTCCGAATCTATTTTCGCCTCTGCCATTCCAGGCAAATACATAGTTGTATTGAAAGGAGAGCCTGAACTAAAAGGTATGCCAAAAGCTGTCAGAGAAAAAGTGCTTGCATTGTTAACAAAAAATGGAGCAAATGAAGCTGCAATTGACCATGTGTATTCGGCTGCTTTACAAGGATTTGCTGGTACTTTAAATCCAGCTCAATTGAAAAGCCTAATGAATGATCCGAATGTTGCATACATTGAAGCGGATCAAGAAGTAACTATCAGCCAGGGAAAACCAGGCGGAGGTGGTACAACTCAACCGGCTCAGGAAATTCCATGGGGAATAGCAAGAGTTGGAGGCTCAACTGACGGAACTGGTAAAACGGCTTGGATAATTGATACGGGAATTGATCTAACACATCCAGATTTAAATGTGGATGCTACTAGAGGTTTCTCAGCTTTTACAAGCGGAAAAGATGCAGGTTTTAACGATGGAAACGGACATGGTAGCCACGTGGCGGGTACTGTTGCTGCCAAAAATAATACGATCGGTGTGGTAGGAGTTGCACCAAATGCAAAAGTAGTACCAGTGAAAGTACTTAACTCTAGAGGCAGTGGATCCAACTCTGGTGTTATAGCAGGCGTAGATTGGGTAGCGGCCAATGGTCAAGCTGGCGATGCTGCCAATATGAGTTTAGGAGGAGGCGTCTCTGCAGCTCTTGATCAGGCTGTTTTAAATGCTTCTAATAGTTCGGGTGTTAAATTTGCACTTGCTGCCGGTAACGAAACTGACAATGCCAATAATCATTCACCAGCAAGGGTAAATGGTCCTAATATTGTAACTATTTCAGCTCATGATATAAACAATAATTTCGCAAGTTTCTCTAACTACGGTAATCCACCCGTAGATTTCTGTGCACCAGGAGTAAGTATAAAATCTACTTGGAAAAGTGGAGGTTACAACACCATAAGTGGTACTTCGATGGCTACGCCACACGTATGTGGTTTGCTGCTTTTAGGAAATATAAACTCTGGAGGAACGGTTAATAATGACCCTGACGGTGACCCAGATGTTTTAGCTCACAAATGATTTAAAGGACAACGAATAAAAAAAGCGAAGCATTTGCTTCGCTTTTTTTATTCGCTTTCTACAAAGAATCCGGTTTTATCCTTTTACTATTTATCCTATCAAGATTTATGTTCGAGTCTGCATTAAATCTGTTTCTAAATCGTTCCACAGAATCAAGATTTGCTTTTCCCGAGAGACTGTCTACAGAAGTAGTGTCTCGTTTTACGATTGAATAACAACTTAGGTAATCTTTCTCGATTTTTATATTAGGTTTCGGAAATGGTCCAGGGCTGTAGCCGAGCGATTTGTCGGCATATACTTTATTCATAAATATACCAAAAATGGGCAATGCAGATTTGCTGCCCTCACCAAGGCCGCCTCTAAAGTGGATACTTCGGTCGTCGCCACCTACCCAAACACCCCCTACAAGGTCTTTTGTGAAACCCACATACCAAGCATCTGAGTTGTTTGAGGTAGTTCCTGTTTTCCCCGCTACTTGGCCTCCATTTTTGAATAACTCACTGTAGTTGAACATTCGGGCACCAGTTCCGCCCGGTTCTTCTATGTTTCCTCTGAGCATATATTGCATCAAGTAAGCCGACTCTGGCCTTATGGCTTCATGTGTTTTGGGTTCAAATTCAAACAAAACCTTTCCTGAAGCATCTTCAATTTTAAAAACAAATATAGGTTCTCTGTACATTCCTTCGTTCAAAAAAATACCATAAGCGGCTATCATTTCATAAAGTGAAACATCAGAACTGCCCAAGCCTAAAGAAACCACTGGATCAAGCTTAGATGTAATACCCATTTTCTTCGCATATTCTACTACTTTACTTGGCTTTATTTCATTGGTAAGCTGTACTGCAACAGAATTTATCGACCTTGAGATAGCCGTTCTGAGTGTCATGTTACTGTTTGAAAACGTACCATTTGCGTTTTTAGGTTTGTAGATTTTCTCCTCGCCATTTTCCATCCATTTTAGTTCAATCTCCTTGTCTTCTCTTCTGTCGCACGGAGAAAGGTCTAGTGGGCCGTCAATCGCGGCAGTATAAACGATAGGTTTAAATGCTGAGCCGGGCTGTCTTCTAGCTTGTTTTACATGATCGTATTTGAAATGGTCGAAGTCGATACCTCCCACCCAAGCCTTTATAAAACCAGAGTAAGGGTCAAAAGCCATCATACCTGCTTGAAGATACTTTTTGTAATAACGAATAGAGTCCATTTGACTCATCATCATTTCTTTGTTTCCTTCCCAACTGAATACATTCATTGGGACAGGTTTGTTCATGTAATAATCTATAGAGTCTTGATTGTTATTGTGCTTTATAGCTAATTGTTTATAAACTTTCTCTCTTTTAGCTACCGATTCTATAAAATTGGGTATTTCTTCACCGTTTTCATAAGTCCAAGGGTTTTTGTCTTTCCATTGGGCGTTAAATTCTTTTTGAAGCATTTTCATGTGCTGTTTTACTGCATTTTCAGCATAAGTCTGCATTTTGGAATCTACTGTGGTATAAATTTTCAAACCATCTCGATATAAATCAATTCCCAAGTCGTTCTTTTCTGCCCAGTTTTCTATGAATTTAGCTAAAGTGCCTTTGAAATAGTTCCCTTGGCCCTCATAGGCATCTTCTATGTTGATGTCCAGTTTGATATCTTTTTTAGAAAGTTTCTCAGCTTTATCAGCTTCTAAATCTCCGTTTTGAACCAATCTTTGAAACACAGTATTGCGTCTTTTTTTTGAGTTCTTTGGGTTACGAATCGGATTGTAGTAAGTGGTGGCTTTTTGTAATCCTACCAAAACCGCTGATTCAGAAACGTCCAATTGGTCAGGAGTTTTGTTGAAATAGGTTTTAGCAGCAGTTTTTATTCCAAAAGCGTTATTTCCATAATCAACAGTATTGAGGTACATAGTAGCTATTTCCCCCTTTGTAAATCTCTTTTCTAGCTGAATAGCAGTAAGCCATTCTTTGGTTTTATATACTATAGTTTTCACCAGAGGAATATAGTAAAATAAGCCACGCATCTCCTTTTTACGTGTGTTGTACAGGTTTTTTGCCAATTGCTGTGAAATGGTACTTCCTCCGCCCGAATCAGAATTTCCTGTCACTATGCCTTTTGCCACACCAGCCATTCTTTTAAGGTCTATGCCAGAGTGCTCAAAAAAGCGTTTGTCTTCTGTAGCAATTAAGGCTTTAAATACCCAAGGTGAAATGGCTGCACTATCCACTGGAGAGCGGTTTTCAGTGAAAAATTTACCCATTATTTCTCCATCAGCATAGTAAATCGTGGAGGCTTGTGAGAGCTTGGGGTTTTGAAGTTGCTCCACACTAGGCATACCTCCTGTTAGCCACAAGAAGTTCGTTTTTATCAAAAAAATGTAAAAAATAACCGCAAAGGCTGTATTGTAAAACCATTTGTAAATAACCTTCAAAGCCGAGTAATATCTGCCTTCAGGGTTAAGATGGCCATACATAAATACACGGGCAGCATTTCGTTTTGAAATCAAAAATTGCTTTGAATTTATGACTCTTTCCTTTCCGAAGATTTTTTGTAGCAATAGTTCGAAAAGCTCAAAAGCAGCATACAGCTTTTCATTTATAAACGACAAGCCAAGTGATATTTTTTCTTTTATAGTTTTGATAAACTCCATTTTTAGATTTTATACGGAACGCAAATTTAGAATACTAATTATTCATTTTGTTCAAAAATAGAGGTTTTATGTTAAAACAAAAATAAAAAATCTCAATCGAAGTAAATTTTGTCCATTCGTTAATGAAAAATGCCTTTCAAACAAAATTCTGAACTTTTGTTTTTTTTGCGGTAATTTTGAAGAAAAAAACATACGCTATGTCAGAAAATATTCTGGAAATTCATAATGTAGTAAAAAATTATGCCAATCATCGTGCTTTAGATGATGTCAGTCTTACCGTTCCCAAAGGAGTTATTTATGGTCTTTTGGGGCCAAATGGTGCCGGCAAAACCTCACTCATAAGAATTGTGAATCAGATAACGGCTCCCGATGCTGGTAAAGTGCTGTTTAATGGCGAACCGCTAACTGAAAAAAATATCTACGAAATTGGATATTTGCCCGAGGAAAGGGGACTTTACAAGAAAATGAAAGTTGGTGAGCAACTTTTGTATTTGGCTCGACTAAAAGGCCTCAGCAAAGATGCTGCTATGGACAGACTCAAAGAGTGGTTTATAAAGTTTGACATAAAAACTTGGTGGGACAAACCAATTGAAGATTTGTCGAAAGGTATGCAGCAAAAGATTCAATTTGTAGCTACGGTGTTGCATCAGCCCAAATTGATCATTTTGGATGAGCCATTTTCAGGTTTCGACCCTATCAACGCCACTTTAATCAAAGACGAGATTTTAGAGTTAAAAGAAAAAGGCTCGACTATTATTTTTTCTACACACCGAATGGAATCCGTGGAGGAACTTTGTGATTATATCGCTTTGATAAATAAGTCCAAGAAGGTTTTGGAAGGCAAAAAACTCGATATCAAGGACAGCTTTAAGTCAAACACATATACCCTAAATTATGAAGGTGAAAAGGTGGATAGTGCTACGAATTTTAATGTTTTGAGTAATCAGAAAAATCTCGACGGAAGCCAAACAGCGGTGTTAAAAGCATCGAGCGGTAAATTTGGAAATGATCTTTTGAGGGAAATTCTTGAAAAAGTGACCGTGAAATCTTTCAAAGAAGACGTAGCCTCTATGAATGATGTATTTATTAAAGCCGTAAACGAATCAAACTAAGAAATTTATGAACAATATATTACTAATAATTCAAAGGGAATATGTGACGAGGGTGAAAAAGAAATCATTTATCGTGATGACTATTTTGGGGCCTTTGTTGATGGGATTGATGTATGCTGGGGTCATTTGGGCTGCGGTAAGTTCTGTAAATCAAAAGAAAATTGAAGTCTTAGACGATAGTAAATTATTTGAAGGTAAGTTTAAGACTTCTGAGGAATTTATTTTCGTTTTTAAGAAAGAAAAAATAGATGAATTAAAGAAGTCATTAAAAGGAAGTGAATTTGATGCTTTGGTTCATATTCCAGGCGATGTTTTGGAAAATCCTAAAAGTATTAAAATTTACTCAGAAAAGGGAGTAACGCTGGAGTTGCAAAGTAGAGTAGAAAGTGCCCTTGAAAGAGAAATTGAAAGTATAAAACTAACAGAAGCAGGTATTACAAAAAGCGTGTTGGAAAGTGCTAAAATGGATGTTTCATCAGAAACCATCAGTTTGAAAGAAGGCGGAGAAAAGAAAAGTAGTGCTGCGGCTGCATCTATAATAGGAGGTATTTGTGCATTCTTGATTTATCTTTCAGTGTTTATTTATGGTGCCCAAGTGATGCGAAGCATTACCGAAGAAAAAACCAGCAGAATTGTAGAAATTCTAATCAGTTCTGTTAAGCCATTTCAATTGATGATTGGTAAAATTATTGGTGTAGCGTTGGTGGGGTTAACTCAGTTTGGTCTGTGGATAGTTCTTTCAGCTGGTATTTTAACTTTTGGCAGCAAGTTGGTGGGTGAAAAACTCATCCAATCAAAAAATGCCATGACAGAAGCTCAAATGGCAAGTTTGCCGCCTGAAGCACAAGAAATGGCCAAAGAAAAAATGCAAGCTGGGGGCGGAATTCCATCAGAAATGATGCCTGACTTTTTCGGGGCTTTGGACACTTTACCTTTGACCACCATCATTATATCTTTCTTGTTTTATTTTGTGGGAGGCTATTTATTGTATAGTGCATTGTTTGGGGCGGTAGGTTCTGCGGTAGATAGTGATACTGATACTCAGCAGTTTATGTTGCCTATTACCATTCCGATTATCGCCGCTTTTATGATTGCTCAGTTTGTGATTCGTGACCCCAACAGTAACCTGGCCATCTGGACATCCATGATTCCATTCACATCGCCCATAATTATGATGGTGCGTATTCCATTCGGAGTTCCAATTTGGCAAATCGTACTTTCGGTTACTTTGCTCATTGGCGGTTTTGTTTTCACTACTTGGCTGGCGTCAAGAATCTACCGTGTGGGTATTCTGATGTACGGCAAAAAAGTGACTTGGAAAGAACTCGGCAAATGGATTTTTTATAAGAGCTAAGCTTTTATTCGAAAGGAATAAAAAATAGAGATTGGAGTAGTCCAATCTCTATTTTTTGTTTAGGCCAATTTTTGGTGAATTTCGATTTCGTTTGTATGTTTGTTGTGAGTCAATTTCGAAATCATGCTCTTGAAAAAATATACATCTGATTGGATTGAAAATTTTATTGATTTAAAGAATGAAATTGACAAAAGTTTAATTGGACTCAAGTATCGGATTGAGCATGTTGGAAGTACGTCTGTTCCTGGATTAGATTCCAAAAACATCATAGACATCGATATTATTTATGAAAGTGAATCTGAGTTTAATAAAATAAAAGCAGGTTTGATAGAAATTGGATATTATCACAACGGAAACCAAGGAATAGAACAAAGGGAGGTTTTCAAGCGAATCGGGAAAACTTCTGACCCGACATTGGATAAGATTTCTCATCATCTCTATGTATGTCCTTCAGAAAGTAAAGCTTTGGAGCGGCATCTTTTATCGAGAGATTATTTGAGAAAGAACGATTGGGCGAGGTTAGAATATCAAGAAATGAAATACGAATTGGCGGATAAGGCAGCCCAAGACAAAAAACGTTATGCCGAATTGAAGGAATTGAAGGTGAATGATTTTATCGATTCAATAATAGAAAAAGAGAGAGAAGACCTTTATAAAAACTTAGAACAACCTATTTTACAAACTTAGAGAAAATTACTTTATTCAAACTAAAAACCCTGTTAATCATTAACCTATTATGAACGAAAAAACACTATTTGGGCATCCACGAGGCTTATTTGTATTATTTTTTACCGAAATGTGGGAACGCTTCAGCTACTACGGTATGCGGGCCATTCTTTTCTTGTATCTTACCAAAAGTGCCTCAGAAGGAGCTTTGGGCCTTGATGAGAAGTCAGGCGGAGCAATAATGGGACTCTACATGGCCTCTGTTTACCTCCTAACTTTACCAGGCGGCTGGATTGCTGACAATATTTTAGGCCAGAAAAAAGCCATTTGGTGGGGCGGAATTGTGATCATGATTGGTCATGTCATTTTGGCCATTCCGGGAAGCACCTATGTGTTTTTTCTAGGTTTAGCTTTCGTGGCAGTTGGTACAGGATTATTGAAAGCCAATATTAGTTCGATAGTAGGGGAGTTATACCCTGAAGGCGGTGCAAAACGAGATGCCGCATTTTCTATTTTCTATTTGGGCATAAACTTGGGAGCATTTCTAGGGATGTTCATTGTGGGGTATTTGGGCGAAAAAGTTGGTTGGCATTATGGATTTGGAGCTGCGGCTTTTGCCATGTTTTTTGGTTTAATCAACTTCAAACTGAATGGAAAATATTTGGATGGATTGGGAGATAAACCGAAAGCACAGGCGAGCTACACTTATTTGTATGTGGTTATCGGAGCCATCGTTTTTATGGCCTTATTGGTAGTGACAGGAGTCTTGGATAGTGTTTCTTTGGCACAATCTATGAAGTATATAATTAGTATCGTTACACTTTTGTACTTTGCCTACATAGGTTTCATGGACAAAAGCCTGACCATTGTGGAGAGAAAGAGAGTGGGTGTTTTATTTGTGTTTTTTATTGGAGCAGCATTGTTTTGGTCGGGATTTGAACAAGCGAGCACCACGCTTACTATTTTTGCCGATAGACACACCAACAGAATGTTGGCTGGTTGGGAGCTGCCCGCTTCCTGGTTTCAAAATGCCAATTCATTCTTTATTCTTATTTTTTCTGCTCCAGTAGGTGCTTTGTGGGTTTACCTCAATAAGAAAAATCTCAATCCTGCTACGCCTATAAAATTTGGCTTGGGTTTATTGCAAATGGGTCTTGGGTTCTTGATTATGTATTTTGCAGCAAAAAACATCTTGGATGGCTCGCTTGCGGGTATGGGCTGGTTGACGTTTACTTATATGTTCCATACCTTAGGAGAGCTTTGTTTGAGTCCTGTTGGTCTGAGTAGCAATACCAAGCTTGCACCTAAAAAATATTACAGTCAAATGATGGGGCTTTGGTTTGTAGCGGCTTCATTGGGCAACTTAATTGCTGGACTTTTTGCTGGAAACTTTAATGAGGAGAATGTGCAACAAATGCCAGATTTGTTTTTGCAAGTTTGTATATATGGATTTGTTTTGGGTCTTATTTTTATACTTCTATATAAGCCTATCAAAAAATGGATGGGAGGGATTGAATAAAAATCATCAAAGAATATTTGAAAGCGGAAGGTTAGCCTCCCGCTTTTTTTGCTTTATAGCCTTCTTTAAGCATAAAAGCCAATATTTTATCTCTGTGATCGCCTTGAATTAATACCTCAGCATCTTTGGCTGTTCCGCCACTTCCACAGGCATTTTGAAGTTTTTTCTTCAATATTTGTAGGTCCTCTTCTGTACCGATAAAACCTTCAATTCTACTCACTACCTTACCACCACCTTTCCTATCCAGCCAAATCTTGAAATTTTGTTTGTCATTTTGCAAAGTTTCGGCTTCAGTATCGAAATTGTCATATTCAAAGTCTGGGTTGGTAGAATATACTACACCACCTTGATTTTTAGTTTTTTTCATAATTTTCTATTTCAAGCAAAGTCGCAAAGACACAAAGTTTTAATTGTTCAACTAAATATCTAAGAACTTCATTATTGTTGTTTCATTATAATTCAAATATATTCATTCCTTAAATAATCAATTTCAATGCATGGGGCATTGTTTTGGCCGTTATTTTATCTGCGAATGGAGCTACATATTCTCCATCAATGTGCATCAAAATGTTTTCTTTGTGATCAAGGCTAAATTCTGTGCCGCGGTAATAATCTACAAAACTGGAGCTTCTGATTTTGCCCGACATTAGCAAATAACCCATATAAATTCCGTACCATTTGGGGTGTTTTCCTATAATTGTACAATCCAATTGATTGTCGTCTAATATTGCATCTGGGGCTATGTAAGCATTGTTTCCAAACTGGTTTGCGTTGGCAAATGTAATGGAGAAATACTGTTTTGGCTGATTACAAAAGCTACTTTGGTTAATTTCATAGTTAAAGTAACTCTCCAGAATAACTTTTACATAATTGAACAAGCCTCTTCTATGACTTCCAAGAGCAAATTTTTTGGCACAATGGGCATCAAATCCTACTCCAGCGGTACAAAAAAATGGGAATTCATTGATAAGACCAATGTCCATCACACTCTTTTTGCCATGAAAAACTTTCTCAAGAGCTTTTTCTGGCTCCAATGGGATATTTAGTGTCCTGGCCAATCCATTGCCCGAACCTAGCGGTATGATGGAGAAAAAAGCCTCCGTATTAATCAGTTGTGAGGCTACTTCATTGACAGTCCCATCGCCGCCAACGGCCACAAAATGCCTATGTCCAAGGTCCAAGTATTTCTTAGTAAGCGTTTTTCCATGGTCTTTCTGGTGAGTGGTTTCTACGATACCCTCTAAGTTTCTAGCCGCAAGAAAAGACTCAATCAGTTTTTTAGCATTAACTTTTTTAGAACCAGCTATTGGGTTTATGATAAATACGGGGATTTGACTGCTCAATTTATTTAGATATATTTGAGAAAAATTCGACTACAAAAATGAAAAAACTATTTCTATTTTTTACACTTTCTACAGTTTGTTTTAATGTTTTTTCACAAAAAAAGGAAGATATACTTGCAGTTATGGCTCGGCAGCAGAATAATTGGAATGCTGGGGATATCGAAAAGTTCATGGAAGATTATTTGAAGTCTGACGAACTGCAGTTTATCGGTAGCAAGGGCGTGGTAAAAGGATGGCAAGCCACGAAAGACAGATATCTTAAAAGCTATCCAGATCGAGCCACCATGGGGCAGCTAAAGTTTGATATATTGGAGGTAGATTATCATTCTAAAAAATCCGCTTGGGTTTTGGGTAAATGGTATTTGACCAGGCCTGAGAAGGGAGATGTTGGAGGTTATTTTACGCTAATTTTTAAAAAAGTGAAAGGAAAATGGCTTATAGTTAGTGACCATACAAGTTAATTTTTTATATATTTGCAACAAACCATTATACAATTAACTATGAGCGAAAAAATACCAGTTGGAGCAAAATTTGAACATGATTTTAGTTTTAGCCAAGAAGACGTAATAGCCTTTGCAAATCTTACGGGTGATCGTAACCCCATACATTTAGACGCTGAATATGCAGCCACTACCAAGTTTAAAGTGCCCATAATTCACGGCCATTTAAGTAGTAGTGTTTTTACGAGATTTCTAGGTATGGGAAAACCAGGTGGGCCAGGTTCTATATATATGAAACAAGAAACTGAGTATTTAAGGCCAATGCATGTAGATACGCCATATCAGGTTGTTTTTGAGGTAGTTAGTGTAGATTCTGTTAGGCACATAGCACACATAGCGACACAAGTGATTAACAAAGAAACAAAAAAAATGACGATACGTGGAACAGGGACTTTAATGAATGAAGAACACTATTGAAATTAGGTTTTGATTTTTGGGCATCTTAGTGTGACTTGAAAAATAAAAAAGCCGCTTGTCATTTGATAAGCGGCTTTTTTATATGAGTTTAGATAATACCTGAATATTATAAACCTGCATTTTTCATTGCTTGTACTTCAGCTCTAACAGCCTTTGTCCAAGCTCCTAAATCTTGCATGCCTTTTCTTACTCTAGTGCCTGCAGCTTTGTTTTTTTTGTCGTAGAATTTGTCAAAATCATCTTTCATTGACGTAACCAAGTCGTAAAGTTCTGAATACTTATCCATGAATTTAAAGGGGGGTTTAAGTGTATAATAAAAAATTCACGCCGCAAGTTAACAAAAAACTTTAATTCACCATTTTTTAGACAAAAAATAATTTATATTTTTTGTCGAAAATATAGTAATAATCTAATTTGGTCGACTGTTTACGCAGGTTTATAGCTTCCTTCGGTTAATTTCTTCTTTACCGTTTCGAAGCAATTCATGGTATATTCCACGTCTTCTAAAGTATGAGCCGCAGTAGGTATAACTCTTAATAAAATTACTCCTTTTGGTACTACTGGGTATACTATTATCGAACAAAATATGGCCATGTTTTCTCTCAAATCTTTGATTAGGTTAGTTACTGTTGGAAGGTCATAGTCTCCTTGCAAAAGTACTGGCGTAACAGGGGATGTTGTATTTCCAATATCAAAACCTCTACTTCGGAACCCATCTTGTAAAGCCTTTACTATAGTCCATAATTGATCTTTTAATTGGGGGTTCTTCTTTATAAGTTCTAGTCTTTTCATTCCGCCTAATACAAATGGCATTGGAAGAGCTTTTGCATAAGTTTGAGATCTCATATTGTATTTTAGATACATTACGATTTCTTTTTTTGCAGCTATAAATGCACCAATGGCGGCCATGGATTTGGCAAAAGTACAGAAATGTAGATCTACTGCGTCTTGAACTCCGAAGTGCTCAGGAACACCCGCTCCGGTTTTTCCCATAGTGCCGAATCCATGGGCGTCATCTACCAACAATCTGAATTTATATTTCTTTTTGAGCTCAGCAATCTTGTCTAGGCTTCCTACAGCTCCTGACATTCCGAATACTCCTTCAGTAATTACCATTATACCGCCTCCTTGCTCCTCTGCAATTTTTGTAGCCCTTATTAGGTTTTTCTCCAAGCTTTCCATGTCATTGTGCTTGAAAGTATAGGTTTTGCCGCCTTTTGCACGGTGAAGTCTTACGCCATCTATTAAGCAGGCATGTGATTCTGCGTCATAAACAACAACATCTTTGAAGTCTACCATAGATTCCACCACTGACATTACTCCTTGATAGCCGTAGTTAAGCAAGAAAGCATCTTCTTTACCAACAAACTCAGCCAATTGTTTTTCAAATTCTTCGTGTAGTTCTGAGTTGCCTGTCATCATACGAGCTCCCATAGGGTAAGCCAAGCCATATTCTGCAGATGCTTTTGCGTCGGCTTCACGTACTTCAGGGTGGTTGGCCAGTCCTAGGTAATTGTTAAGTGACCAATTGAGCATTCTTTTGCCATTGAATGACATGTAAGGGCCCAATTCACCAGAAAGTTTTGGAAATGAATAATAATGATGAGAATAATGAGCATGAGATCCAATGGGTCCCATGTTATTTACAACCTTGTCAAAAATATCTTCGACCATTTCGATGTTTAAAATATATGGTAATTAAAAATTCCGCAAATTTACAAAATTCTAGGCAAAAAATACAGAAACACAACTTGGGTTGCCTTTTTTTTGATTTGTATCTATTTAAAGTGCTGATTTATAGATTTTTGAGATTAATTATAGTTTGTAGTGGATTAGCATTGCTAAAAACAAAGCTACCAGCAACAAGTGCATCAGCACCTGCATCTACTAGGGCTTTTCCAGTTTCTAAGTTCACTCCTCCGTCAATTTCTATAATAGCTCGAGACTTGGAATCTATGATTAGCTTTTTTAGCCTTTTTACTTTTTCAATAGTTGAATGAATGAATTTTTGCCCTCCAAAACCTGGGTTTACAGACATTAGCAAAACTAAGTCGCAGTCGCTGATGATTTCTTCCAGAACTGATATGGGTGTACCTGGGTTAAGTACTACTCCTGCTTTACAGCCAGCCTCCTTTATTTGTCCTATTGTTCGATGAATGTGTGGGCAAGCTTCCCAGTGTACTGATATGATTTCGGCCCCGATTTTTGCAAACTGGTCGATGTAGTTTTCTGGCTTTACAATCATCAGGTGTACATCCAGTGGTTTTTTTGCGTGTTTTTGAATGGCTTCTGTTACTGGTAGGCCAAAACTAATATTGGGCACAAAGACGCCATCCATGATATCAATATGAAACCAGTCGGCTGAAGAGTTATTGATGAGTTCTGTATCTTTCTGAATGTTCGCAAAGTCTGAAGCGAGCATTGAAGGAGCTATTATTGGCATGTGCTTTTCTGAAATTTTCTGCAATTTATGTATTTGTCAATTATTTACCAATTTATACCATTTACTCAGTTTTGGAGACTGTCGGTTTATTACCATTTGATTTATACCGTGGTGGGATATATCTTAGTTTTAGTTAAAATCTAAACAGGGGATTTTACGCTAAAAATAACCATGGCCTTTTCGCAATTTTACAGCATAAAATGAAAACTATAAGAAGCATGAACACATTTACAAAAAGTATTATCCCAGAAAGACTAGTTTATAACTACGGTAAAAAGGCTGTAGAGTTTAACAGTATCAAATACATTGAGAGCTTTGCTGGTAATTATTCCATGATTCGCTTAAATGACAAAGGCTATATTTGCTCTTCGTTTACCCTAAAACATTATACTTCTAAGCTAGAGGGTAGGTGTAATTTTTTCTTAGCAAGAAAGGGTTTGTTATTGAATTTGCAGTTCATTCAAGAAATTACAGATGAGAAAGGTGTAAAGTCTGTGAAGTTGTCTACAGGGGAAGTTTTTAAGCTTTCGAGGAGGTTAGGGTCTAGATTAATTGATTATTTGAATGATAATTGAATACTTTTTCTTGATTATCAGTTAGTTATAGGTGTTTGAATATTGAAGGTTCGAGTCTGTTTTGGTTGCTTTATTTCCAGAACTGACTCGTTTTTTTGTTTATATATTCATTTATTAGATAAATAGCTAAATGTATAAATGATACATTTTGAAAAGTTTTTATTTTGTAATGTATTGTAATTGAATAGATTGTGTTTTAGTACTGCTTGTGATTCAATATTTGGCACAGTTTTTGACGCCGTTTGATAAGTTTTAACATTGTTTTGGTTTTAACCCTTCCTGAGCAGTGTATTCACATAAAAATAACGGTATTTGTGCAATTTTTACTAGAAAGAAATTTGATGACGCTGTTTAGAAACAGATTAACCCTTGCTATAACTTTGGCATGGGCTTTCTTTGTTTTTGCAGATGGTGTAGCAAAAGATCTTCCTAAGGCAAAGAAAACAAATATCGTTATGGCTCCTCCTCCCATCAATTTCGGAGGGGAGATTTCTGGTGACGAGGCCAACAATGGGGGATTTGACCCAAGTGCAATTACCAACGTGTCTGCTCCAACGGGAACTGGTGGGACGGTTATTGAATACCTTTGGCAATCAAGTACTGATGGTATTACCTGGTCAAACATCGGGAGTAGCAATTCAATAACATACAATCCTGGAGCCATAACGGTTACCACCTATTACAGAAGGTTATCGAAGTTTGATAATGAAAACTTTCCTAACAATTCTGGAAATGTTGAGATGTGGAATGGTGTCTCTAATGTGATCTCGAAGATTATAACAAATTATAGTATTACTTCCCCATCGGCCTACACTATTGGCCAAACAATAAACCTTACACAAACCGGAAGTTTTGCTAATAATCTGGATAATCTGGTACCAGAAGGACATATACCACTTCAACCGTCGCAATTTTTGTCAGACTACACTTATAACACTACTGGAACAGCCTCGGGTGTCTGGGATATTGATTATAGCTTTGACAGAATGAATAGTGCATATAATTCAAATTTTTCCAACACTACTTATAACAACGAAGGTTTTATGCTCTTGTTTAATGGAGCAAATACAAGCAATAGAAGGGCTTGGTACAAAACTATTACAGTAGTGGCTGGAAATGTTTATTATTTTTCGGCAAGAACGCAAGCTGATAATAACACCAACCAACCTCAACTACAATGGAATATAAATGGCACAAATGTAGGAACTCAGCTAACGGTTTCTAACAGTTCTTGGCAGACTCTTTCATATACTTATACTGCTGCCAGTTCAGGAACAATTGTGATAGCAATTGTAAACAATAGAATTTTAGATAGTGGTAATAATTTCGCAATTGATGACATAAAAGTAGTTGAAGATGAGCCAATTACTTATCTCTGGACGGGGCCGAATGGATTTA
Organism: Lacihabitans sp. CCS-44; assembly: GCF_024343735.1. Lineage (GTDB taxonomy): Bacteria > Bacteroidota > Bacteroidia > Cytophagales > Spirosomataceae > Leadbetterella. The sequence goes on along the minus strand of NZ_RJUE01000003.1, from coordinate 7,351 downwards.
CAAGTACATTGGCCAATCCAAATATTCCGAATGCTCAGCTGGAAAATAGTGGTGATTATACATTGACAATTACCAAAGGTGGTTTATCAGTAACTATTACAAAAAATATTTGGGTTTCAGAATCAAGTGCTACTTGTATTCCTCCAACATTTACATTTACAAGTACAAACCCAGCATGTTTTGGTTCGAATACTGGTGTAATTAATATAACGAATCCGATTGGATATGGAGGTTTAGGTAATATCACATATCAGACTTGGACAAGTATTCCAGGTACCACTGTTTCAAGTTTAACAACAAATTCAAACTATCCGAACAATCCATCGAGTGCTATATTGAAAAACACAATGGAGGGAGATATAAATGGATATGATAATATTGGAGGAAGACTAGTTGGTTATATTATTCCAAGAACGACCGGAAGTTACACTTTTTGGATTTCCAGTGATGATAATGGAGAATTGTGGCTTTCAACGGATTCAAATCCTGCAAATAGAGTTAAAATAGCCGAAGTATTGGGTTATACCGACTCCAAACAGTGGAATAAGTACGCTTCACAGAAATCAGTAGCTATATCTTTAACGGCAGGGCAAAAATATTATATTGAGGCTATTTATAAAGAGGGTACAGGTGGAGACAATATTGCAATTGGCTGGGCAAAACCAGGCCAAGGAACCACAGCTCCTTCAGAAGTCATTCCAGGTACAGTTCTAAGGCCTTATACAGCAGCCGCTTTAGCTGAGCCAGTATTTGAATATTCTATTGATGGTACAAATTTTCAAACGGCTTCTTCTTTTAATGGTTTGACATCAGGTACTTATACTATTACGCTCAGAGATAAATATGGTTGCACGGCTACCTCAAATGTAACCCTAACAGCCCCAGCTCAAATCTCCACTACCACAAGTAATACATCTCCAGTATGCCAAGGAAGTTCTTTTGATTTATCAGCAACTTCAGTGTCGGGGGCTACTGCTTACAGCTGGACTTACCCTAGCGGTTCGACAAATAGCAATAGAAATCATACAATAAGCAGTGCCTCTGCTTCTCATAATGGTATTTTTACTTTAACGGTTACCGTGGGTTCTTGTTCGGCTACTTTTACCACCAATGTTACTATCAAAGAATTGCCCTCTGTGCCTACCATTACTTCCACAAACCCTAATTGCGGACAAAACGACGGAACAATTACTTTTAATTTTCCGGACAATGGAAATTATTCTTCAATCAAGTTCAGCTTAAATGGAAATGCTGATGCTTCGTATTTGCCAGCAAATATTGTAAATGATAATATAGGTAGCCATACCATTACTGGTGTCTCGGCTGGTACTAAGGATTTGTATGTTAGATGGGGAACCGATGAATGCCCCTTTGATTTACCCAACAGAACCCTAGTTTCTGGTACCACTTTGGCACCGCTTAGCATGTCTCCCAATATCACTACTTGTAAAGGAAATACGGTTTCGATTTCAGGAACACCAACCAATGGACTAGCTCCATATATTTATTCGTGGTCTAATGGCTTAGGGTCAACATCTTCGGTAAGCGTAAGTACAAATAGCTCGAATGTTTACACCCTAACTGTTAGAGACTCAAACTCGCCAAGTTGTACTGCAACAGCCGCTGTGGCCGTAAATGTTGTGGATAGCCCTGGTGTTACCATTACCACTCCCGATAGTTTGATATGTGTAAATGGTGTTTCTACCATATCTTCAACAATTGATATTGCTGGTACTTACACTTATCAATGGCAAACTTCTCCGAATGGAACAACAGGGTGGGCAAATATATCTGGCCAAACCAATAGTACTTTTACAAATTCCTTTTTAGTAGCAGGAAGTTATTTTTATAGAGTAATTGTTTCTGGGTCTGCTCAATGTAACGACGGAACCTCAAATGCATTCCAGATTAGAGTAGTGTCTTCTCCTACTGCGACAGTTGTTGCTCCAAGCAATACAACTTGCATTGGTACTCAAGCCACCTTATCGGCGAGCGTATCAAACGGTGCCGGTTCAATAACCTATCAGTGGCAACAGTCTGCTAACGGTACAAGTGGGTGGACTGATATAAGTGGACAAACTGGGAGTACATTTGCACCACCTTATAATGCTGCGGGTACTTTTTATTTCAGAGTTATTGCCACTATGTCTGCAGCTGGTTGTTCTTACGCAGTTTCACCAAGCTATACATTTTTGGTGGTAAATCCTGCCACAGTAACGGTGACGCCTGCAAATACTAGTCTTTGTATTGGAGCTACACAGATTTTAACAACCAATGTTACGGGAGCATCAGGAACTTACAGTATTTTATGGCAAGAATCAAATAATAATTCAGCATGGTGGAATGTGACATCTACAAGTAGTGCTACATTAAATACAAACAACGATTCTTTAGAATTGGCCTATTTTAGACCAATAATTGACTTTAGTGTTTGCGGAATTTACCATGGAACTTCAGTTCAAATACAGACAAACCCAATTCATACCGTAGATGCTTCGCTTACAAATGGAACGGTTTGTGTGGGAGGTTCAACTCAACTAAACGGTATTGTTACTAACACTACAGGAACAGTTACTTATCAGTGGCAAACAAGGACTTCACTTTTTGGTACCTGGAATAATGTAAGTTCGGGAGGTAATTTGATTGATTATACTCCATCTACTTCCACTGCGGGTTTAGTATATTATAGGTTAAACGTCACCACCTCAGGTGTCAATTGTGGAACTATAAGTTCACCAAGTTTAACATTAAACATTGTTCCTCAAGCCACAGTTACTATCGCGGCTAGCAGTGGTACAATTTGCTTGAATGGTAACTATACCATAACGTCAAGTGTAAATAACGGGGTGGGGCCATTCACTTATCAATGGCAAAGGTATAATACTACAAATAGCACTTGGGAAAACATTGCAGGCCAAACAAACAGTAGTTTGCCAATTCCTACTAGTGCAACAGGAATCACTAACTATAGGATAATAGTTAACTCATCTGGAAATGGTTGTAGTCCTGCGACTTCAGCTCAACAGACTATTGATGTTTTGCCTCTTCCGACAGTGACCGCATCCAATACCTCTAATTCGGGTGGTTCTGCAAACGCTTGTGTTGGAACTTTGGTTTTGTTAAAGTCTGGATATACAGGAGCTTTAGCGGTTACTAGCTATTCATGGTCACATTCTAGCGGCTTTTCTAGTGGACAACAGAACCCTACTAGTTTGATTTCTAGTGCATCATCGGGTGGAGTTTATACAGTAACTGGCTTAGCTACAAATGGTTGTACTAATACCATGACAACGAGTGTAACAGTCAATACCAATTGTAATGGCATGTGCAGCTCTTATATTCAAGTCACTCCCTTAAATCCTACTGGCTGTAACGCTACAGACGGTGGAATTACAGTAAATGGTGGAGGAGTAACTAATTATGAGACCAGTTTGGATGGTATTGCTTGGACAAGAGGGAATTTTGTATATGGTGGACAGTCGGTTGGTACAAAATTAGTATTTATTAGAGATTGGACATCTAAGATTATTTGTAGAACGGTTAATATAACTTTGGTTTCAATTGTAACTTCATTTTATACGGGAGAAACTGTAACCAATGCGACAGGATGCTTCAATAACAATGGAAGGATTCTACTGGCTGGAGTTAATCCAACGGATCAAGTTACTTGGATTTCTTCATTTGATCCAGTTTATACTACTGTTCAAAATCTGTCACCAGCAAATACTATTACAGGTTTGTTGCCTGGTTCATATTATGTTAGAGTTACGCGAGGAGGGGAATATTGCTACAGTGAAAGAATAGTAACTGTAGGAAATTCGGGAACGCCTTGTATTTCTAATGCAGTTTGTTCTACTTCTGGAACAACACCCAATTTGTTTCCAAACGGTGATTTTGGAAGTGGTACGGATAGGCATGGTCCGGTTTTAACTCCTTTAGAAACCCAGTATGGATACTCGTTTTATACTTGTAACTCTCCAAATGATGGATTCTACTCGGTTGTAAACAACATGGAGTGTAATGGTCCAGGATTAGGTGGAGGTACGTTTGGTGGAAGCTGGCAGGCTATAACAGAAGATCATACTACTGGAGACACAGGTGGGTATATGATGGTAGTGAATGCCTCTCATAACAAAGACATCGTAATAGAAAAAGAAATTGGAGGATTATGCCCAAATACCCAATATAATTTTACGGCTTGGATAAGGGATACTCATGCACCGGGTTACACCGGTTTACAGCCTGACTTGGCCTTTTTGATTGATGGAGTTATTCAATATAGAACCAATCCAATTGCAGCAACAGGAACTTGGGTAAGAGTTGGGTTTTCATTCAAAACCGGTTCTACGGTTACTTCTGCTGTATTTAGTATCAAGAATAATCAATTTGGAGGTGGGGGTAATGACTGGATTATCGATGATATTGTAGTTGACAAATGCCCTTTGAATATTACCCTTGATGGAGAATCAGTGGCCTGCCTTGGTGGAACAAATGAAACTATAAATGCTACCATTACTGACCCTAACAGAGAGCATGACTACTATAAATGGCAAGAAAGTAACGATAACGGTACTACGTGGCAAGATGTAACTGGGGTGTTGCAAGGAACTTTTGTAGGTAACGATATGAATGTTACTATTAATCTACCCACACCTATTGTTTCTGCTTTAAGTGGTAAATTGTATAGAATTAGATTAGCGACTACTGCTACCACAGTTGGAGATCCAATTTGTTCGGTTGTAAGTCAAATATCTAAGGTAATTGTACCGCCAGTAGCTGTTTCAGTTACCCCTCCACTAACAATTTGCTATGGTACAAGTGCCAGTTTAACAGCCACAGGTTCGGGAGGTACCACACCTTATACCTATACCTGGACGAATACCGCCGCTACTGGTGGAACCGTATCTGTATCTCCTACAACTTCAACAGTATATACTGTTACAGCAAGAGATGTTGATAATTGTTCTGCAACTGCCACTACTTCGGTAAGTGTTACTCCAGTTCCAACAGCAAGTGCTCTGGCACAAACTTCTTGTTCTGGAGATGCATTTTCGGTTGCACCAACTACAAATATCGTTGGTACTACATATACGTGGACAGTAGCATTGATAAGTGGTACAGCATCAGGTTTTTCTAATCAAGCAAGTGCAGTTTCTGGGCCAATTTCACAGACTCTAATTAACAGTACTACAACAAGTGCAGTTGTAAGGTATACCGTGACACCTTATAATGGAGTATGTCCGGGGGCTAATTTTACATTTGACGTTACAGTTCGTCCTAGTATAAATATTACAAATCCTGGTCCTCAAACTATATGTTCAGCCACCAGTTTTAGCAGGACTCCAATTTCAAACATTACAGGGACACAATATACATGGACAGCTGCAATTCAGTTAGCACCATCTGGAGGTACAATTACTGGATTCTCAAATAACACTGTGGCAAGTAATGCCCCAATAACACAAACTTTAACGAATTCGGGCACTTCAAGTGGAGTCGTAAGATATACAGTAACGCCTATTGCGAATGGGTGTAACGGTACTCCTTTTACATTTGATATTACTGTTCAGCCTACAATAGTAATCACAAATCCTGGCCCTCAGACTATTTGCTCAGCTACAAGTTTTAGTAGGACTCCTATTTCTAATATTACAACAACTACCTATACTTGGACAGCCACAATCACTACAGCTCCAACGGGAGGTACTATCACTGGCTTTGCTGACAATGGAACAGCTTCAGCAGCTCCAATAACTCAAATTCTTACCAATTCAGGAACAACAAATGGAATTGTAACCTATACTGTGACTCCTGTTGCAAACGGATGTAATGGTACGCCTTTTACTTTTGCAATAACTGTTCAACCTACAATGGTAATTGCTAATCCGGGTCCTGAAACCATATGTTCGGGGGCAAGTTTTAGTAGAACTCCTACTTCAAATATCGTAGGAACTACCTATACTTGGACAGCTGCAATACAAACAGCTCCTACTTCTGGTACAATTACAGGTTTTTCAGATAATGCAGTTGCATCTGCGGCCCCAATATCTCAAACTTTAACTAACTCTGGCACCACAAATGGAATAGTAAGATATACAGTAACGCCTGTGACGGCAGGCTGTACGGGTACCCCTTTTACAATTGATATAACAGTTCAACCTACGATAGTTATTACAAACCCTGGGCCTCAAACTATATGCTCGGGAACAAGTTTTAGTAGAACTCCAATAAGTAATATAGGTGGCACAACTTATACTTGGACAGCTGCCATCACCACAGCTCCAACTGGAGGAACTATTACTGGGTTTTCAGATAATGCGGTGGCTGCATCTGCTCCAATATCGCAGACTTTAACAAACTCAGGTACAACGTTCGGAATCGTTACTTACACCATAATACCAGTTGCTAATGGTTGTAACGGTACGCCATTTACCATCGCTATTACAGTACAGCCAATAATTCTTATTACAAATCCAGGACCTGAAACAATATGTTCAGGAACAAGTTTTAGTAGGACACCAACATCGAATATTACTTCGACAACCTATACTTGGACAGCGGCAATATCCACTGCCCCAACATCCGGAACTATTACAGGTTTTTCTGATAATGCAGTAGCGTCTTCTGCTCCAATAACTCAAACATTAACAAATTCTGGAACAACATCTGGAATTGTAACCTATACAGTAACCCCAGTTGCCAATGGATGTAATGGTGCACCATTTACATTTGCTATAACTGTCCAGCCAACGATTGTAATTACAAACCCTGGTCCACAAACAATTTGTTCAGGTGCAAGCTTTAGTAGAACACCAACATCCAATATCTCGCCAACTACCTATACATGGACTGCCACTGTAACTTCAGCTCCAACATCGGGAACAATATCTGGATTTTCAAATAATGCTGTAGCATCAGCTGCTCCAATATCTCAGACACTTTCAAATTCAGGTATAACAAATGGTGTGGTAACTTACACAGTAACACCAGTTGCCAATGGTTGCAATGGTACTCCATTTACCATAGATATAACAGTAAGACCAACCTTAACAGCAAGCCTAGCAGACCCAGCAGTAATCTGTTCAGGAGCAGCAGTAGCAGCAGTAACCCCAACAAGCAACATAGCAGGCACGACATATACTTGGACATTAGGAGCGATAACAGGTGGAGTAACAGGAGCAGCAGCACAAGCAAGTGCACAAGCACAGTTCAGCACAGGTAACCTAACGAACGCAGGAGCAGTAGACGGAACAGTGACTTACAACATCACAGCAACGAATGCAGCGACTTGTAATACCGTAAACTTCAGCATCGTAGTAACAGTAAGACCAACCTTAACAGCAAGCCTAGC
>NZ_RJUE01000002.1 GCF_024343735.1 Lacihabitans sp. CCS-44 | reverse complement strand
TTTGTAATACCAAGTGGTAGCATTGCATCAAAACAAAACGCTGGCCCAGACAATGTAGACAGTGATATTAACGCCAACGAATGGACGCATACCATCACTATTGACGTTTCTAGAAATGTAGGTGATTCATTAAGAAACAACCTACAAATTGATGCTGGACTTGCTCCATTCGGCTCTATCGGCAATATGGTTTTTGAAGATATTGATTTCTCAAACACCCAAACCGTTGGTGATTTACCAATTCCAAATGTTACCGTTTACCTATTAAGCCAAAGTGGAACAAAAATAGATTCTACAGTGACCGACATCAACGGTAATTACTTGTTTGACAGCCTAATGGCAGATAACTATAGAATCAAATTTGTAAAGCCAGTCGGAATGAATGCTGTTAGCAAAGATTCTGGAACCAATAACGAAGTTGATTCAGACGCAGACAGCATAACCGGCATAACCGACCCAATTATAGTAAATACGGCTATGAGTATTGGAAATGCTACACGAAATGTAACAAATATTGATGCTGGATTCAATTTCTTTGATTCTCAAATTAGCCTGTTAAAAGATGGAGCATTAGTCGGTAATGGTTATGTTGGCGACTACATCAATTTTGGTTTTACTGTAAGAAACACAGGAAATACCACACTTACAAATATCTATGTAGTGGACACATTGATATCTTCAAACCCAATAGCTGTTTCGCCTGATTCTTTGTTACCGGGACAAACAGGATTTGCTGTTGCCCAGTATTTCCTAACAGCAAATGATGTGCAAAACGGAAAAGTGATGAACTCGGCAACTGTATATGGTAAAGATCCAATAGACAGTACCATTACCGATATCTCTGATAATGTTAATCCATATCAGCCCGGCCCAAGCGACTCAACTGAAGTTGTATTGCCGCAAATAGATGTAAATCTAAGGGTAGATGCTTCAGGCACATGTTTGAGACAAATAAATGACATAATTACTTATCAAGTGATTGTTGGAAGAACTGACACACTCAATGTTAATGATATTATTTCAATAAAAGATAGCCTTGGTACCCATTTACAGTTTATTTCTGCTGCTGTTACTTCGGGTATTTATAACCCGAGTACACATGTTTGGTCTAACATTTCGGTAACAAATTATGATTTTGATACGCTTACAATCCAGGCCAGAATCTTAACCAATGTGGGTGGACAAATGCCACTAACTGCATGGGTATTATCGACAACCTATAATGATATGGATTCTACTCCCGGAAATAAGATTGTAAGTGAAGATGATTATGGACAATCTTCCGTAACGATACCGATCTCTATTTGTACCACTAAAAATGAAAGTGCCACTTTAACTGCTCCTACTGGGTATTCAACTTACCAATGGCAATTAAATGGATCAGATATAGTGGGTGGAACTGGACCAACTTATTCTGCAAATTTACCAGGAAACTATACAGTAATTTTAAATGGAGTTACATGCTCGAATGGCAATTGCTGCCCTATAGTTGTTCAAGATATTTGTGAATGTAAAACCGAGGTTTGTATTCCTCTAAAAATAACGAAAACCAAGTAAGCAATAACCCAATAAACACAGAACGTCCCTTTTTAGGGGCGTTTTTTTTGTTTAAAAATATTGGTAAACTTCTATTTTCAATTGAAAATCCTAAAAAGCTACTTAATTTTCAAATACTCCTTAAAATAGAGTGTTGGGTAAATAAAAAAGAGAATAAGTCCAGAATGCAGATAAATAGAAAGCGTGTTGACCAATAATTCTATTTTGCCAGAAAGCTCAATTTTAGGTACCAAAAAAACAGAAACTATCGGTACCAAAACTATCAGAATAGCCAAAAGCACTTTATGAAAAACATTGCTTTTGACGCTCAACAAAATACCCATAGCCGAAAAAACGGGTAACAAAACCTGAGCAATTAGTAAACCTATCTTTAGCTCTTTTTCGGTGGTTGGAATGTTCACTATGTTTTTAAAATAACAAACCCCAGCATATGCCACCAACACTAAAGCCACCAAGCCTACCAAAATCTTTTTAGAAAACCCATAATTTATGGCTTTCTTAGATACACTAAAAGGTACCAAAAGAGTAATCAAAAGAGCCGCAAAATCTAAAAACGGAATAAAGAAGAAAAAAAACAACCAGTTGGAATGTCCTGTTTTTTGGTAAAAATATAGCGTAATATATTTTCTAAAATAAATACTACTGATGCACAAAAAGCCAAAAAAACCAAGACCATTTAGTACTAAACCTATTTTGTTGGTAAAAAGTGGCACTGAATTATTGCCCACCATGGCTATCAAAAGTGAGCCTACCATCCAGTAAATAAGTGTTTTGAAAACCACTACCACAATCAACAAAAATCCTTTTTTAATAGGCAACTCTACATAAAATCTCCACGATTTGTAAGCAAAAAACTGGTGATTTATTTCATAAAAAAGAATGACAATAGCCGTCCAAAAACAAGTTTTAATAATGGCCAATCCAAAATCTACGAAAACACCATTAGCTACATTTTGCTCTAATAAACCAGTTCCAAAAAACACCCTCAAAAATGACAAATTACCGGTAAAACCATTTGCTATTTCTAGATTTATGTTGGGTATTATGCCCATCATAATCGGTAAAAATATCAGCTTTGGAGATTTTTTTAGAATAATGAAAACAAAGAAAGGTATAAAATACAATGCTGAAGAAATGAGTAGATTGTCGTAGTCGAGGCGAATGAGTGGAGCTTGTATAAAAAACGGTATGGACGTAAAAGTTATAGTAAGAATAGCCAAAAGAGTGGTTTTTAGTCCATTTCCTAGTACATCTTTAAAAATAAACCAAAATACCAGCCAGTCAAAAACATTAAAAGCAGTATAAAAAAAGGCACTTTTAAAACCTTCCAAAAGGGCGACATCTTGAGATTTTAACAAATAATCGAAAAGGATATTTTTAAAAAAAATAACCAAAATCAGCACGAAGAAGGTTTTTAGGCGTAAAAACTTATGTCCTAAACTCATATAATCATTATAAAAAAAGCAAATATACTAGCTTATTTTCAAATACGTTTCAAGTACAATTTTATCAAAATCCTTAACTTTCCTTTTGCTTTCAAGTTGATCTAAAAGAATTTTGGCCGCCCTCCCACCCATTTCATAAGCGGGCTGCACCACCGTGGAGAGTTTGGGGTGAAAAAGATGGGAAACGTTCAGATTCGTAAATCCAAAAAATGGCGTGTCCACCGGCATCTCGTCTTTTCTGTTCTGAAAAGCCTCATAACAATGCAGAGCCAACCTGTCGCTGCAAGTAAAAAATGCATCGGGTTTTTGGGTATTCATAAAATCATTTATCGTAGACTTGGCTTCTTCAGGATCAAAGCCACAATACTTAATCAGCTCATTATCAATCGCTATTCCATGAACTTCCAACGCTTTTTTATACCCTTCCAAACGCTCCTTGGTTATCGACAAAGTAAGCGGACTCGTGATATGTGCGATACGTTTTTTACCTTGTTTTATCAAATATTCGGTAGCCGCAAATGCCCCCGAAAAGTTATCGGCCACCACTTTATGAAAACCGCCACTCTCGGGCACTCTATCAAAAAACACCACGGCAAAGTTGCTCTCGCTGTACTCAAGAATATGCTTAATATCCGTTGTTTTACCGGAAAGCGAAATCAAAATCCCGTCCACCCTTCTTTCAAACAAATGCCGAAGATTCTCTTTTTCTCGCTCCAGCGACTCATGACTTTGGCAGATAACCACATGATAGCCACGACTGTAGGCTTCATCTTCTATACCGTTGATAGCCTGCGAGAAAAAATTATTGGCTATTTCGGGTACTATTACGCCAATGGCCCTGCTTTTATTGTCTTTTAAACTCAATGCTATCGGATTGGGTCTGAAGTTGACCTTTTTGGCATATTCCGCCACCAATTTCTTGGTTTTTTCATTGATTTCGTAGCTATCCCTCAATGCTCTCGACACCGTTGATGTGGAGAGATTTAAAGCTTTTGCGATGTCTTTGAGGGTAATTACTTCCAATTCTACAATAATTTGAATCGAAAATTACCAAAAAAACACGCACTTTCAAAATATAACCAACAAGTTCGAATGTCCTCAAAAAATCCTATTAGATCAAAAAACGAAATTCATTCCTTATGTCTTGTCGGCTTTGCGGTAATATAAAAATCCTGAAAACGATTGCATAAATTAATAGAAACCAATGTTTGTATTCGAGCGTAATCCTTGGTAATCTTACAGAATATTTAGAAAAAAGATGATTAAAATAAGTTTAGAGGGCAAAACCGCACTGGTAACGGGTTGCAACAAAGGCATAGGCAAAGCCATGGCCGAAGGTTTAGCCGAAGCCGGGGCCGACATTATCGGCGTTTCGGCCACCATGCCTTCTGAAGGAAGTGATATACAGCAATTTGTGGAGTCTCAAGGCAGGAAATTTTATTCTTTCCAAGCAGATTTTTCAGATAGAAAATCAATTTATTCGTTTCTTGAAAAAGCAAAAACCGCACACCCAAAAATCGATATTTTGGTGAACAATGCGGGAACTATTATGCGTAACCCCGCTGCCGAACATTCTGATGAATATTGGGACAGAGTAATAGCCATAAATCTTGATGCTCAGTTTATTATAACGAGAGAAATTGGCAAGCAGATGATAAAAAATGGTTATGGGAAAATCATTTTCACAGCATCATTACTTACTTTTCAAGGTGGAATAAATGTACCAGGATATGCTGCTAGTAAAGGAGCTATTGGTAGTTTAGTAAAAGCTTTTGCCAACGAATGGGCCTCAAAAGGTATAAACGTAAATGGCATAGCACCTGGCTACATAGCCACAGACAATACAGAGGCATTGAGAGCAGACGCAGACCGCAGTGCATCCATATTAGGAAGAATTCCATCAGGCAGATGGGGCGAACCCGAAGATTTTAAAGGGCCGACAGTTTTCTTAGCCTCAGAGATGTCCAGCTACGTGCAAGGCACTATTTTGACTGTAGATGGCGGCTGGATGGGGAGGTGATGGTAATTGGATAATTTGTTAATTGAATAATTACTTAATTCAAAAATTAAGTACTATCAAAAATTAACGAATTAGCTAATTCGCAAATTAAAAAATTAGCACATTTCCAAATTAGCTAATTAACACATTAAAAATTAACACATTAAAAATATGAATTCCAGATACGAAAGTAGCCCACGTGAAGTGGAAAGAATGAATACGGCAGAACTGAGAGAGAATTTCTTGGTGGAAAGCTTATTCGCTGATAACGAGATAAAACTTACATACACGCATTATGACAGGCTGGTTTTGGGCGGAATAAAACCCGTTTCTAAAAAACTAGAACTTGGCACTTATGATGACTTGAAAAGTGAGTTTTTCTTGGAAAGAAGAGAAATTGGTATCATCAACGTGGCTGGAGATGGTCAAATAGAAGCAGATGGAGAGACTTTTTCTGTTGAAAAGTTGAGTTGTCTTTATCTAGGAAAAGGAACAAAAAATATTTCTTTTTCATCAAAAGATGCTACCAATCCGGCTTGTTTCTTTATCCTTTCGGCACCAGCCCACCAGACTTATGCCAACAAACTTTTCACTAAAGAAGACGCTTCGCCTGTAACCTTGGGAGCTCCTGAAACTTCAAATCACCGTACTATTTACAAATACATTCACAACGACGGTATCATGAGTTGTCAGTTGGTGATGGGTCTGACCGTGCTCAAAACGGGTAGCATCTGGAATACCATGCCGCCGCATGTACATGACAGACGAAGTGAAGTTTATTGCTATTTCGATGTGCCTGCAAATCAGGGTGTAATGCACTTTATGGGCAAACCAGACCAAACTCGCCACATGTGGGTGCAGAATCACCAAGCCATTATTTCACCACCTTGGAGTATTCATTCAGGTGGCGGCTCGGCCAATTATTCGTTTATATGGGGTATGGCCGGCGAAAACAAAGACTTTACCGATATGGATTTCGTAAACTTGAACGAACTCAGATAATAACAACAAAACCTGCCAACACCTCAATGATAAAACATTGGGGTGTTTTGCTTCAAACGCTTTATGAAAAAATACATTTTTATATTTGGCTTCTTATTTTTGGGTTTCAGTTTTCCCAATGAAAAAGTCAGAATCTTTATGATTGGTGACTCAACAATGGCCAACAAAAAACCTTACGACGCACCAGAAACTGGCTGGGGGCAAGTATTTCATGAGCTTTTTACTGATGCGGTTGTAATCCAAAATCACGCTCTGAATGGCAGAAGCACCAAAAGTTTCAGAAATGAAGGGCATTGGGCCAAAGTACACGAGCAATTACAAAAAGGCGATTATGTTTTCATACAGTTTGGGCACAACGACCAAAAAATCTCTGATACCACCAAATTTGCCGACCCACAAATAGCCTACAGAGCCAATCTGCAACGATACGTTGACGAAGTAAAAGCCAAAGGAGCTATTCCGATTTTACTAACTCCTATGATGAGACGTAAATTCGACGAAAACAAAACTTTTGTGGATCAGCATGGAGAATACCCACAAGTGGTGAAAGAAGTTGCCAAAAAGAATCAAGTGGATTTAATAGACATGCATGCTTTGAGCCAAAAACTCATCGAAAATCATGGAGAAGAGGCCTCAAGAGATATATTTATGCACTATGCTGGTGGCATTTTTTCGAAATTCCCAAACGGTATTGTTGACAACACTCACCTATCGCCATATGGTGCGAGATTGATGGCTTCTTTGGTTGCAGAAGATTTAATGACTCAATCTTTACCGCTAAGAAACTGGCTAAAAAAGTCGGTTTATCCCACCACAATGGAGTTTCAATTACCAAAAATAAATACCCCAAACTTCAAAAAAGACACATTTGACATTACCCGATATGGAGCCAAAGGGGATGGTTTATTTTTAAACACCAAAGCCATCCAACAAGCCATAGATATAGCTACCGAAAAAGGCGGCGGAACAGTTTTGATTCCTTCGGGTTTGTGGATTTCTGGACCAATTCTTCTAAAAAACAACATCAATCTACATTTGGCAGCTGGTGCTGTACTACAATTTAGCGACAACCGCGACGACTACCCTGTGGTAGAAACCACTTGGGAGGGCAACGTGGCATACCGTTGTCAGGCACCCATTTGGGGAGTGAACTTGACCAATGTAGCTTTAACGGGCAAAGGAACTATGGACGGTGCTGGCCAAGTATGGAAACAAGTAAAAAAATCAAAATTCACTGACACGCAATGGAAAAACCTAGTAGCTTCTGGCGGTGTGGTGAACGACAAAAAAGACACTTGGTATCCGTCTGAAACCTCCAAATATGGTAATGAAAACATGGGCTGGACCAACAAAAAAACAGAAGGAAAAACTTTGGAAGATTACCAAAAAATCAGAGATTTTCTTAGACCCAATTTCATCAGTTTGTCGGGATGTAGAAATGTGGTTATCGAAGGCATTACTTTTCTAAACTCACCGGCATGGACATTGCATCCACTTCTTTGTGAGCACATTACTATTAAAAATGTAAACGTAAAAAATCCTTGGTTTGGCCAAAACAACGATGCACTAGACTTGGAATCTTGTTCGAATGGAATAGTTGAAAACTCTACTTTCGACACCGGTGATGATGCCATTTGTATAAAGTCTGGCCGAGACGAAGAAGGGAGAAAACGTGGAAAACCAACTCAAAATATCATCGTTAGAAACAACACGGTTTTTCATGCACACGGAGGCTTTGTGATTGGCAGCGAAATGTCTGGTGGAGTTAAAAATCTGTATGTAAACAACAATAATTTCCTCGGAACCGACATTGGTTTGCGTTTTAAAACTGCTCGTGGTCGTGGCGGAGTGGTGGAGAAAATCTACATTTCTGATATAAACATGAGCAACATCCCAGGTGAAGCCATATTGTTTGACATGTATTATATGGCCAAAGACCCAGTGCCTTTAGATGGAGACGACACCACTTTACCTGAAATAAAAGCAGAAAAACTGGACGAAACTACGCCATCTTTCAAATCATTTTTTATAGAAAACGTGAACTGTAAAGGTGCAGAAACGGCCATTATGCTAAGAGGATTACCCGAAATGAACATCAAAGATATTAGTATCAAAAACTCAAATTTCACCTCCAACAAAGGCCTGATTTGTATCGAAGCCGAAAATATCAGCTTTGAAAATATAGGCATATTTTCAAAAAACACCACTGTGGGACAGATTCAGAACAGTAAGAATATCAACTTCAACCATTTAGCCTTCTCACCTAAAGCAGAAACCTTGCTCGAGATTTCAGGTGAAAGAAACCGAAATATTTCTTTGGTTAACACCCAAAAATCAAATTTGAAAGAAATTGCGACTTTTAAGGCAAAGGCTGATAAGAAGGTTTTTAGGATGAGGTGAGATTGTTTTTTTCTCTTCTAGAACACCCAGTTTCTAGATGGAGGCTGGGTGTTTTTAGTTATTCGCAAAAAACAATTTTAATTTTATTTAACGAAGAAACATAATTTCTATTTTGTATAAAAAATCTATTTCATACCTTTATTTCATTGTTACTCTAATATGTAACACATTGAAGACTTCGGTGTAGAAATGACTTAAATTAATTTATTTATAAAAAATGCAAGGGATTAAACCACATATAAAAGAAAAACTAAAAAAAATCAACAGCTCCACATTGATTCTCCAATTGCAGAATGGTAGAATTAAAAATTTACCTACAGAGCTTTTTTCGTGCGAAAACTTAAAACAATTGGATTTGTTCAAAAATAACATTGACAAATTGCCAGATTGGTTTTATAAGCTTTCAAGTTTGGAAATCTTCAGTCTAAATAGTAATAAGTTTACTGAAATCCCATCTTTGATTTTTCTGGTTAAGAATTTGCGTAGTTTTTCAATTAGAGATAACAAGATAAAAGAAATTCAAAAGAACCACCTTCAAGAACTCTTTAAAATTGAAAAAATTGACTTAGCCTTTAATCAGATTGTTTCAATTCCTGAAGTTGAAAACGAAATATTTGTTACAGATTTAAATTTAAGTGGAAATCAATTAACAAAATTTCCAAATTTTTTATCCAATGCTAAAAATTTAAAAAATTTAAATCTAAGTAATAATCAAATCAGTTTTTTTGATGACAATGCTTTTGAAGGACTAATTAATTTAGAGAAACTAGATCTAAGTGGTAATAAAATCACATTCCTGCCTTCAAGTATTAACAAACTAAAAAGACTAAAATCGCTTAATATCTCATCCAACAATTTATCTTTTCTACCAAAAGAATTAGAAGAGCTAGAGAATTTAGAAGAGATCCAAATTCGGTCAAATAACTTAGACAAAGTACCTCTTGAAATTGAGGCACAAGGAGTCCAAGCAATAATTAACTATTATTTATCTCTTGGAGATAATGTAAAACTTTTTGAAGCCAAATTGCTGATTGTTGGGCAAGGTTCTGTGGGAAAAACCTATTTAATGAATAGGCTATTAAAAGAAAACACACCTGAAACAGTTACAACCGAAGGAATTGAAATTAATTCTTGGAATGTTCAAACCGAATCAACTGAAAATTTCAGAATTAATGTCTGGGATTTTGGTGGACAAGAAATATATCACTCAACGCACCAATTTTTTTTAACAAAAAGGTCTTTATATTTATTAGTATGGGATGCTAGAACCGATCAACATTTAACAAGCTTTGATTACTGGTTAAATGTTATCAGGCTTTTAAGCAATGAATCTCCTGTAATAATGGTAATGAATAAATGTGATGAGAGAACATTAAACATAGATGAAAGATCACTGAAAGAAAAATTTAAGAATGTGAAAAATTTCTTTCAGGTAAGTGCATTAACTGGAAAGAATATTCAAAATCTCAAAGTGGAAATCTCAAAGTTAATTAATGAGTTACCATTAATAGGTGATAATTTACCAAGGGTTTGGGTCGAAATAAGAAATGAATTAGAATCTTTACATGAAAATTTTATTACGAGAGAAATATATTTAGAAATCTGCAACAGACACGGGCTTGATAATAAGAAAGCACTCTTTTTGAGTCAATATTTTCATGACTTAGGGGTTTTTCTTCATTTCCAAGAAAGTTTTTTACTTAAGAATTTAGTTTTTTTAAAACCTGAATGGGCGACAAATGCAGTTTACAAAATTTTGGATTCAAGGAATATTATTCAAAATTTTGGAGAGTTTCACTTCAATGAATTAGATGAGATTTTAAACGATTATCCAAAAGACAAATTTCCATACTTAATAGAGTTGATGAAAAAATTTGAACTTTGTTTCGAATTACCCTCAAACAGGTTTTTAATACCAGAATTACTGCAACCAGAAAAGTCTCAATTTCAATGGGATTATAGTGACAATTTAAAATTTGAATATCATTATGATTTTATGCCAGCAGGAATATTGCCAAGATATATTGTCAGAGCTAGAGATCTCATTTTTAACAAAACTTTTTGGAAAAATGGTGTAGTTATTGAAAGAGAGGGTACTCATGGATTAATAATAAGTGATCAATTTTCGAGAAAAATACAAATTTGGATAAATGGATCAGAGCGAGCTATTCTTTTAGAGATTATCAGAAATGATTTGAATAGTATCAACAATACCTTGAATTACGACGATGTTCCAGAAAAAATACCTTGTAATTGTCATATATGCATTAGCTCTGACCATCCCCATTTGTTTAATTTTACATTTATTAAAGAAATTAGCAAAAATAACCAATTCAAAACAGTTCCATGTGAAAAAAGCTTCCTTGGAGTCAACGTAGAAAATTTAATTGGTCATTATTCCATCTCAAATATTAAGCAAGATATTGATGCAATATATAACTCTGAGAATCTCGTTTTTGACTTATATGAATTCTCGACTAGATTATTGGAAAGAAAGTACAGTTATAATGGAAGGCCAGAAGATGAAATAAATGATTTTGTGACGGATATGCTCAGGAGTAAAGGATACCAAATCACAGACCAAACAAGATCAGGAATTTCATTTAGCGAGAATGGAAGTGGTGAAGTTGACATTATGGTTAGGAATAAAAATGGACTACCAATTTCAATTATAGAGTGCTTTAAAATTTATAGTTGTGGTCCGGAAAATAGAGAAATTGAAGAACATGTAAAGAAGCTAATTCTAAACTACAATACTAATCGACTAAATAAACTTTTCTTAATTATATATTCCTACGCAAAAAAATTTGATTCAAGCTGGGAACAATATAGTAAATACATAGAAAATTTAAATAGTAAAGAATCTATTGAAACAAATGCTCCATTAATTCGATTTGTGCAGAAAAATGATTTAGGAGTTTCAACAAATGTAAAAGTTGGCGTTGGAAGCCATAAAATCGAAGGTGAGGAGATTGAGGTTTACCACTTTTTCATAAATATGAAAACATAAAACACCCAATTAATTTTAAATCGTCTCTATGAATTATTCTCGATCCTTGATGTTTTTCTATAATTAGTTTGCAACAGGTATGTAATTTTACTTTTAAAATAAAAAGTAAATAAAAGAACAACTAAACTGATTCACTTTGAGGATTGAACTTTGTTTTGAATTTAAATACTTTGATTAGAATGGCTCTTTCTATTAGAACACAATTTTCCGAATTTCAGTTATCATTTGCTTCATTCAAGAAATAGTTCTTTCACAAAAAACACAAAGAAATTTCACGATTTACTTAAAGTGAAAAATGGGTATACGATTGGCTTTTCAAAAAAATCATCAATATTGGCCTACTAAAACTCACCTCACAAACTCATCCAAAACAGCATTATACTTTACAGGCTCATTTAGGTATCCGAAATGCCCTATATTGCCCAAGTTTACTACTTTGGCTTGTGGATAATTGGCTTTTAGGGCTTCTCTAAGATTTTTACTGACCAGGGGGTCGTTGCTGGTTTCGATGATTTGAAGTGGGATATTGGAATCAATTTTGGCCGTAAAAGTATCTACCACACAATAATACCGGTTAGTAAAAATCTCTCTGGTTACTTCTGTGCCAAGCAATTCGTTCAGGAAAGCGTCGGTTACAGGATGGTTATTGGCAGCTGGAATAACCTCTTTGTTGTACTTGCCTCTGATGGTTTTTATCACTAACCACTCTGGCAACCATTGCATTACTTTTACCAAAGTCTCGTTTTTTACCTTGTTTTCTGTGTTTTGGGCAAACGTATTCCCAAGCGATACTTTCATCACCTTCCCAGGGTGATTTACAGCAAAATATTGTGCCAAATAGCCACCTAAAGAACTGCCCACCACAATTACTTTATCTATTTTTTCCTTTTCCAAAATCGCAATGAGGCCATCGGAAAGTTCCTTAAGCGTTTTTACGGATGGATAAGTCACACTTATGACTTTATATTTACTTCTGAAATAATTGATTTGTTGCCACCAAATGTCGTAAGACCCGCCCATGCCATGCAAAAACAAGATGGTAGTGTCGCCATCGCCAGCCTGATAGTACGTCCAATCTTTACCATTCGTTTTCAAAGTTTTCGTGGGCTCTTCTCTAAATAACCGCAAAGATTCACTCACGACATCGTCTGTTGGGTAGCGTTCGTCAAAAGTAAATTGCTCAATGGGATACAAATAGGCTATAAACACAAGCCCAACAACTATTATTAGGATCTTCTTTAGGGTGATATTTTTTGACAGATTTACGGCCATCTTGTATTTTTTCTTAGTTGATTTGCTCATTTCTTTGTCAAGTTTTGCACCAATCCGCCCAAAATCATCAATAAAGCAATACCAGCAAATGCCCATTTCAAAAGCGTAATAGCCGAACAATTCACTGCCAAATCGTCTATGTTTTCAGGAAATGTCTTTAGCATTTGTACAATGTGATAGTTTTCAAGATAATCCAGAATCACTAAAACAAAAGGAAACAAATTAATAAACTTAAACCACGGTTTAATTTTCCATTTATAAAAAACCAAACTCAGAATTATAGCAAAAAAGAACATATACACCACAGGATATATGCCATCAACTACTGTAGAATTAATGATATACGCATCTTTGGCTTCGCCATGATACATCGCCACAATCTCCTTTACTCGCCCAGGATTATACCCAAACTGCAAATCCAAAATTGGCAAATTTTTGTCTTCAATAGGTACTTTGTCTTTAAATCCTTTGGGTAAAAAATAGGCGTTGAAACTAACGTAAAGTCCAAAAAAAAGTAAAAGCGTTTTCAAACTGGCTATTCGAACAAAAAAATCTGATATAGTTTTCATGGTAGTAGTTTATATTAAATAAAATTACAAGGGCATGTTAAAACTCATGACAAAACACAAGTAAAACTAAGAGAAAATCAGATAAATCAACGGCGAGACACTTCCAGATTGCTAAAATCCAAAATCGAATCTATCGCAAATCACTCCACCTCCACAATCATCTCTATCTCTACCGGAATATTGGAAGGAAGCGAACCCACTCCTACCGCACTACGTGCGTGTCTGCCTTTATCTCCGAAAACTTCTACCATGAGGTCTGAGAAACCGTTGATGACTTGAGGCTGTTGGGTGAAGTCCGGTGGGCAATTGACCATTCCGAGCACTTTTACAATGCGTTTTACTTTGTCTAAGTCACCAATTTCGGCCTTCAGTGCTGCCAAAAGATTGAGGCCAGTATTTCTGGCGGCGGCTTTGCCTTCCTCTAAAGTCATGTCTACGCCTACTTTACCAGTGATAAATTTACCATCTGTTCCTGTTGGGCCTTTGCCTGAAAGAAATATCAAATTGCCTGTTCTAACGGCGTTTACATAAGACGCTATCGGGGGCTGAACTTTAGGTAAAACGATGTTTAATTCCGTTAGTCGTTTTTCTATTTTCTGAGAAAAAGACACTTGAAAACACAAACACAATATACTCAATAACAATACTTTAGCTTTCATGTACTATTCTTATTTTTGAAATACCCTTACATAATCTACTTCCATCTTGGCGGGAAAAACTTCGGTGGCTACACCATATTTTCCTCCCCAGTTCCCTCCAACTGCTACGTTCAAAATCAAATGAAAACGCTTGTCGTAAGGCCATTCTTGAAAGTTCTTTTTGGTGTTTTTAAAGCTGAAATACTTTTTGCCGTCATACAGAAAATCTATCTTTTCTTGATCCCATTCTATACCGTAATCGTGAAATTCGGTGTATGGTGTCGGCATAAAAAACGACCCAGTTTTGTGCGTTCCTATAGAATGATTGAACGCTTTGGTGTGTACTGTACCATAAACCGTATCAGGCTCATAGCCAACATGTTCCATAATGTCTATTTCACCACTTTCTGGCCAACCCCCATAAGCCCAATCCGTTGGCAACATCCAAATCGCCGGCCAAGTACCTTTACCTTTTGGCAATTTTGCCCGCACTTCTATTTTGCCATTGAGCCAGTCACCTTTGGTTTTAGTTACCAATCTAGCCGATGTATATTCTCGGTTCTCCTTTGCTGTTCTGTTAGCCGAAATCGTTAAAATACCATTGCCTACAAAGGCCGTTGCTGTATCTTTTTCAGTATAAAACTGCAGTTCGTTATTTCCCCAACCGCTTCCACCGATATCATAACCCCATTTCTTATCATCAGGCAGACCTTTGTAGTTAAATTCATCAGACCACACCAATTTCCAGTCTTTCTGAATCGGAGCATTTTTAATTCTTTCAAAGGCCAGTTCAGGTTCGTTTGTAGTTATAAAATCAAAATCATTGGCTATCAACCAGTCTAAGTCTTTGGCATCATTTACGGTCCACGCATTTAGGCTTAAACCCAATTTTTTTGAGTCCGAAATCCAGTCAGGGTTTCTTTTAAATACCGAAAAATGATAATCTGCTCCGTTTATTTTATCAGCCTTAAGTTCAGCTGGCGACTTTGTGCCATTCAAATATTGCAAATGAGCTTTGGTATCTAAACTTCTGATTTTCAACAACATTTCGTAATCAAAGCTTATATAATCCACATACTTATCCATTTTCAGAGATTGTACCAATTCCACAACCTTTTGGGCAACAATTCGTCCTCTTTCCACCGTAGAGGCCGGTTTTATTTCGCAAACCAATCTGGTGTAGGGGTTTTTACCAGCCAAAAAATACTCCTTAAGCGTGGGTATTTTCTCACCATTGCTTAGTTTAAAAGCCAATAGCTCTTTATAAGTGACTTTTTCTATAGTCAAGCCATTAAAGGTTGGGTCGTGATTTATTACCAATACATTATCAGAAGTCATGTGTACATCAAACTCAGAGCCGATACATTTAAGTTTTATGGCATATTTGAGCGAGGCAATGGAGTTTTCAGGATGACTTTGACTTTTCCATGCTCCTCTGTGAGCTACCACCGAGTTTGGATTTTTCGAAAAAGCTTCGTTTGAACATAAAATAAAGGAAAATACAAAAAGGATTTTACTGAATAAATTGAATTTCATTGTTGATTAAGGTCGTTTTTTCAAAGTTAAAGAAAATATTTTTTATAAGTTTAATTTTTCTCGCAAAGACACAGAGACGCTAAGTTTTGATTATTCTAGAGCTGGTTATCTGGGATTAATGGAGACCATTCGAAATGTTCCTGTTTTCTCACAAAGAAGCTAAGTTTTGATTATTTCCTATGAAGCAATCGTCACTATTTCATTTTATAAAATATTGCACAAAACCAAGAATTTTTATAAAAAACCAGTCAAATCGCCATGTTCAAAATTTAACATATTTTCCACGACAGGCTTATTTTCAAATACATACCAAGAGCAAACTATATTCCAATTTTATAGACATTTCATAGTTATAATTTTTATGATTACATTTTTTCCAAAATATTATTCTTTAAAAATGCATTAATCATTACATATAAAATTTTATTATTTTTATCAATATTTTTGTTTTTATTAAAAATATACCTTTAGTTTTGCACTGATTTCAATAAAAAAACTGAAAAATATCTCAAAAGGCATATTTTTCAAGTACAACAAAAAAAATGGACGAAATACAACAATTAGCTGCTAACCAAAAGGAGCTTACACACGCTATAGATAGCGTTTGGGTGGCTTTGTGTGCCGCTCTTATTTTTCAAATGGAAGGAGGCTTTGCTTTGTTAGAAGCGGGCTTTATCCGATCCAAAAACTCTATGAGTATTATAGCCAAGGTGATGATAGACATCATGTTTGGCGGCCTCGCATTTTATGCAATAGGATTTGCAGTAGCCTACGGCCCGTCCAATGGGTGGTTTGCTTTTGGTACTGGTATTTTATCTGGCGATTTGGGTTTAAATCTTACCATTTCAAATAGCCTTTTCTGGTTTATCCAACTCGGCTTTGCCATAGCTTCTATTTCTATCGTTTCGGGAGCCATAGCTGAGCGTATGAAGATTTGGGCTTATGCTGTCTTTGTACTTATATTTTGTGTAATAATTTATCCTTTAGCGGCCAACTGGGTCTGGAATCCCAACGGTTGGCTGGCCAAAATGGGCTTCAATGACTTCGCCGGATCGTCGGCTGTTCATGCTGTGGGTGGCTTTGCGGCTTTGGCAGCGGCCATTTTACTCGGCCCTCGCCAAGGAAAATATAATGCCGATGGATCGGCCAATGCTATACCTGGCCATAACCTCACCTTGGCGTCGATTGGGGCATTTTTATTGTGGTTTGGTTGGTTTGGTTTCAACCCTGGCTCTACCCTCGGAGCGGTTGGTAAATGGGAAATGATCGGCAAAGTGGCCGTCAATACTTTCTTGGCATCGGCGGCTGGTGGTGTTTCTACCATGGCCTACACCATGCTTCGTTACAAAAAAATAGACATTACCATGGTTATCAACGGTGTATTGGCCGGCTTGGTGGCCGTTACTGCGGGCTGCAATATAGTCAGTGCAAACTCAGCCATAATAATCGGTTTTTTTGCAGGTGTATTTGTCGATATTTGTGTTGTTTTGATAGATAAAATAAAAATAGATGATCCCGTAGGAGCCATAGCCGTTCATGGTGTAAATGGTTTCTTTGGTACAGTTGCAGTTGGTGTTTTTGCAGAAGAAAAAGGGCTTTTTTCTTCTGGGAAATTTGATTTTCTGGGCGTTCAAATCTTGGGTGTGGTGGTATTGAGTTTATTTTCGTTTTTTGCCACATTTTTGATCATATTTGTAATGAAAAAAACCATGGGAATCAGAATATCGCATCACGAAGAATTGGCAGGTATAGATGCAGTAGAATTTGGTGTTGAGTCTTATACGACCTTTGAATAAAGCACTTCTTTAATAACGAAACCACTATAAATAGCTATAGACAAAAGAAACTTATTTTGTGTCTTAGCGACCTTAGGTTAAAAAATAATAAAAATGAAAAAAGTAGAAGCGATAGTAAAACCTTCAAAGTTAGAAGCGATACAAAAAGGCCTAACAGCCGCAGATATACCCTGCATGACTGTAATGCCGGTAAAAGGTGCTGGTCTTCAAAGGGGATACTCGGAGATTTATAGAGGTACCGAAAAACCTATGATACTGCTACCTAAAGTAATGATAATCTGCGTAGTGAGCGACGAAAATCTCGAAAAATGTATAGATGTAATACTAGACAATGCCTCTGAAGGAAACATAGGCGACGGAAAAATATTTGTTTATGACGTATATGATGCCGTAAGAATCCGAAATCGAGAGCGAGGTGGTGGAGCCATAAAATAAACCAAAGAAATAAGAGCCAATCTCGACTAGGGGTTGGCTTTTTTTGAGTTCTAAAACCAAAACTTCAAAATCACTTATCATAAACCTTATTTCTTCAAAAACCAAACTGCTTTATGCAAACGATTTAAGCAGCTCAAACATCACTCACAACTCACCACTCGCTACTCACAACTCGCCACTCATCACTCACAACTCAAAGCAGCCAATATACTATTTCAACAAATACACTTGTGTACCCGCCAAAAGATAACAACCCAGTCCATAGTCTTCAAAATTGGCCCTTTTGTCAAAGCCCAGCGGTTGGCCGTCTTTCGGTTCTTTACCAGTAGATTGTACGTAACCGAGCATACCATCATTGTGAAGACAAGTTTTATTCATTACGTCCCAAGCTTTCAGTGCAGGTTTTAGGTACTTTTTCTTTGCCAAATAGCCATTGTTTATTCCCCAAGCCATGCCGTAGGCAAATAGTGCCGTGCCAGACAATTCAGGCCCACCAAAATCGTTTGAATCCGCCAATGACACATTCCAAAAACCGTCTTTTCTCTGGAGCGGAAGCAAGGATTTCATCATAGTGAGATACATTTCTTCATACTCTTTGTAGTGTTTGGAGTTTTTGGGTAATATCTCCAGCATTTTCACCATGGCTACCACCACCCAGCCATTGCCTCTTGACCAATAACACTGCTTACCATTTGGGGTTGTAAACGGCGGCACAAAACTCTTGTCTCTCCACCAAAGGCCGTCTTTGGCGTTATATAGTCCGCCACCTTCAATGTTTTTGGAATGCAAATACAGCTCGTGCATTTTTTCAAAATACCTATCGTCTTTGTACATTACGCCCAACTTGGCAAAAACCGGCATAGCCATCTGCAAGGCATCAATCCATGTCCAGTCATCTACTTTGTCAGATTTTAGCATCAGGTCTATCGATGCTTTTATCTCTGCCAAACGCTGCTTTTGGGTGGTATCCATTTGGTACAAATCTATGTAAGTAATACCGCAGCAGTGGCTATCGGCATGACGGCTGTTTACACCAAACCACGTCGCCCATTTGTTGCCATTTCCCCAAGCAACGGCATAATCTATAAATTTTTTATCCGCATCTATTCTATAAAAATCCATCAAGCCTTCGTAATAAATTCCTCTTGTCCAGAGATTTGAAGTTCTTACTTTATCCAAAACTATTTTCTGAGACGGATCTGGCCAAGTTTTCATGAAATAATCATTCGCCAAACGCATATTTTCTAAGGTCATTTTCTTCTCGGGAAGTTTCTGGCCAAAAACTACAGAACTCCCTAACAATAAAAGCAATACGACTAATCTTGACATATTTGAATATTTTTTTTACAAAAATGGGTTTATTACACAATTTAACTGTTCTGCAATTACCTGAATTTTAAAATTAACGGTATATTTGAAGCAAAATCATTCATTCAAATATAATGGAAAATAATTTTTCAGAAAAAGAACTAAACCCATTAGCTTCGATAGAAGAGTGGGAAGATGACGTGCTAGAGCGTTATCCAGAGCCTTTTGAGAAATCAAAAGAGGAGTATCGCAATTACGTAGACTCGGCAAGACAAGACACGGTAAAAGAGTTTTATAGATTAAATCATACATTCCAAACCTACGATTTTGCCAAAGCCAAGCAAGAGAATTTCTTAAGATTTAATAAAAAAGAGATGAGTGTTTGGGACGCTTTAGACTTCCTGAATACCCTCGTAGATGACTCAGATCCAGATACTAGCATGGATCAGTTACAACATTTGCTGCAAACATCGGAGGCTATTCGTCAAGACGGCCACCCAGATTGGTTTGTGTTAATAGGTTTTATGCACGACTTGGGCAAAGTTCTTTGTTTGTTCGGTGAGCCGCAGTGGGCTGTGGTTGGCGATACCTTCCCCACAGGTTGCAAGCACTCTGATAAAATAGTTTATTCAGAGTTTTTCGAGGCCAATCCAGATTCAAAAGACCCTCGTTATAACACCAAATATGGTGTTTACGAACCAAATTGTGGCCTTGACAAAGTACAGATGTCGTGGGGGCATGACGAATATATTTACAGAATAATGAAAGATTATTTGCCTGAAGAAGGTCTGTATATGTTGCGTTATCACTCATTTTATTCGCAGCACCGCGAGGGAGCTTATGACCATCTAATGAATGCCCACGACCACGAAATGTTTAAATGGGTGGACAAATTTAATCCTTATGATTTGTACTCTAAAGTACCATATCCGCCTAATGTGCAAGAGCTAAGGCCTTATTATGAGGATCTTGTGGCCAAATATTTACCAGCTACATTGAAGTTTTAAAATATGAAAACCTCCTGAGTCTTGGGAGGTTTTTTTGTTGCTAAACGCCTTAATGAGTATTTAATTATTAAGCTGTCATTTGATTAATCAATTGGTTCCCATAGTTCAATTTTATTCCCTTCATTATCAAGAATATGGACAAATTTTCCGTAGTCGTAAGTTTCCAAGTTATCGAGAATAGTTACCCCTTCTTTTTTTAATTCAACAAGCAAACTCTCCAAATTTTCGACTCGATAATTAATCATAAAGTCTTTCTTTGAAGGTTCAAAATACTCTGAAGTTTCCTTGAATGGAGTCCATTGCGTCTGAGCTTTTTTTATTCCATCTGAATCTTCAAACCAATCAAAGCTGGCACCATATGGATTGGTGTTGAGTCCAAGATGTTTTTGATACCATTCTGTAGTTGTTTTTGGGTCTTTGCATTTGAAAAAAACGCCACCAATTCCTGTTACTTTTTTCATCTTCTTAATTTTATATAAAACTTAATTCTATTTATTTGGGGAGTATGACAAATTTGAAGTTTCCGGTTATAATTTTTAAATTTCACCCATTACTTCTTCTTCAAAATAAAAGCACTGACTATCGTTACCAACAATCCTACGGGAAAAATCTCAGCGAAAGTTATGGCAAAAAATGAAAACACATTGTCATAAAGACTTTTGCTCGATTCAATTTCCTTTATTTTAGCTTCCAAATCGCTGGTGCTTAGATCCGACTTTTGGAGTTTTTCTATTGCCGCTCCCGTATATTTTTCTAGAAAATCTGGCATAAAAAAGTGGTATTCGAAAGCCCAAACCAAAACATAAATTGTACTGGCAATAGCACTTATAGCAATACCAATCTTGAAAGCTGTAAAGAAAGAAATTTTGCCATCGGCAACCTTGTCTCTATAGTTTTTGACGCCCACAAACACGAATGAAAATGCCACCAACATGGCACTATAACCCAATAGCATGCTACCTTCGAAATGCCCCGAATTATAACAATAGAACATAGAACAGGCCATAAAAGCTGATACAATCAGACCAGCAATCAATCCGTTTTTAAAAATAATTTGTTTCATATTTTTTGGTTTAAATTTTAGGCAATATTCAGGTTTTTCAGATTCTCGGCACTCATACTTTAGTATGAAATTACGATTTTCATTCCAAAATTTCTAATTCCTTGGCCCTTACCAGGGCTTGTGTACGGTTTTTAACGTCTAGCTTCACGAAAAGATTGGAGCCGTGGGTTTTTATGGTATGTATAGAAAGGAAAAGTTTGTCGGCAATTTGTTGGTTGGTGAATCCTTGTGACATAAACACAAGCACTTCCATTTCTCGCTGGCTCAACCCCAACTCGGGTACTGCAACTATTTCTTGTTTTGCATTTTCCTTCTCCAGTTTTCTTTGTTGGAAATTGTGCATTAGCCAAGCCCCCAACACCATAAATATGACAGAGATTATGGCTGCGTAAACTTCAAAAAGATGATCAAAAACCACAAAGCGAAGTTCGAGCCATTTCAGGAGAAACAGCAGTATGGCCATCGAAATTCCGTACAGAAGGGTTGATTTCAAATCTATTTGTTTTGTCAAAAATAGTGAGATTTTGGTTATTTTCTATGCTTACTATTGGCACACGGATGACACGGATCCTTCGGGCCACGGATTTTTCTACTCTAAACTTCAAGAGCAGATTTACTTCAAATACTTTCTTAATTTCGATTTTTTGGTGTTTTCGATTCCGAGAACCACATTTTCTGCGTTTAGTTTGGCACCAGCAAGGTTGGTGTGTACGTTGTCTTTTGGGGTGAAATACTGTTTTTTGGTTTCGTCAAAACCCAATTTGTCGTAAAATGTGGCTGACAATTCATTCAAATTTATAAAATGTGCCTTGGTATTTTCGGATACTTGTCTTGCCCATTTTGGGTAATATTCTTCTTGGCGTTTTACTTTTCCGTTCTCAAACTTGTTGAAAGGTACTTGTGAACAAACAAAAACATCTACACCTTTCGCCTTGGCCTCGTTGACATATTTGCTCATATACCACCCAAAACTGTGTACCACTTCGTGCTTTTTCGTAATCAAATTATCAATTTCGACAGAATCCAAGCCGACTCCCTTGATACTTCCTCTTGCTCTGATGGTATCGTTGATGGCCCAGTCGTCGTTATGTCCAAATTGTATGATCAAGAAATCTCCCTTCTTCATCTTATTCAAAATCGGTTCCCAGCGGCCATCCGTTAAGAAAGTTCGGCTACTTCTACCGCCTATCGCATGGTTTTCGATATTGATTTTGGTGGAATCAAAATGCTGCCCAATCACACTTCCCCAGCCCCACATATCGTTTTCACCTTTGCCCTGACCAGCTTTCACTGTGCTATCTCCTATGAGGTAGAGGGTGGGTTTGGGTTTTGGGGTGAAGCTAAAAAGGGCTAAAATTATTAATAGATATTTCATTGATTGGGTTGAATCTTAACTGTTTTTATTAAGAAATCTAATATAGGATTTATTCCCCGCATCTTTTGCGGTGATTAGCATCATTATTCACCGCATTTACAAATTATTCGGTGCATTTTTTGCGGTGAATGGGGAGGTTATTTGCCGCATTAGGTTTCAAGTCAACATTAAATCAAATTACCAAGCGAACTCAGAAT
Organism: Lacihabitans sp. CCS-44; assembly: GCF_024343735.1. Taxonomy (GTDB): domain Bacteria; phylum Bacteroidota; class Bacteroidia; order Cytophagales; family Spirosomataceae; genus Leadbetterella. Next base: position 316,605 of record NZ_RJUE01000002.1, on the reverse strand, counting down.
TTGATTACTGTACTCATAAATATTATCTATATTGCTAATTTCATATTTGATTTCCTTTTTTTGATCGTCTATTATACCAATGTATTTCCTGTTGGAGTGAAGGTAAAGTCTACAAATAGACTTTCTATTATTGTCATCCAATAGAATGGCAAAATAAGACTGAGCATCTCTATAATGAATTCTTTGTGGCTCAACTTTTTGTCGAATAATACTTTTCACAATCATAAATGCCTCAATTTCTTCCTCTGTAGTGATTATTTTCGACTCTGAGGCTTCAATTTCTTGAATAGTTTCAGCCTCATTATTTAACTTTGATTTTTCATCCTCTTGGTCTAAAGCTGTTTTCAATCTTTCAGTAATTAAGTCACTAATATATTGTTGAATTGACTTTTTTGTCAAATTTGTAAACTGGTCCAAAACTTTAGCAGTAACTACGCTTGGATACACTTGTTTGGCAAAAAACCTAACAAAATCAGGACTTGGACTGTTAAACTCATTCTGTATGAGATGTTTCAATTCGTTTGTATACTTAAGTTCACTCGCAGAATTAATTATACTTTCAGCATCAAAATAAGATTTATGAAATTTCTTTAACTCTTCTATTTGAACATCTTTTATCTCACTAATATTAAACTCCAAAAATGGTTTTTCATCCATTTTATTAGGTTCAACTAAATCTGAATAAAACTTGTACGTTATTCCATTTGTCAGTATTCCAAATTTGGCTTTTGAAACATGAAAATATCGAAGAAGTTGGTTATCATGCAGATTTAAATTTTGATTCCAGTGTTTACACTCAACTAAAATGGTAGGAATTCCATCTTTAAAAATTGCATAATCAATCTTCTCCCCTTTCTTAGTACCAATATCGGTCACAAATTCAGGAACAACTTCAACAGGATTAAACACATCATAACCTAGAGAATTTAAAAATGGCATTATGAATGCGTTCTTCGTAGCTTCTTCAGTTGATATTTGATCTTTAAGTTTGTGAACTCTTTCACCAAGTTGCTTGATTAAGTCTTTAAAATCCATGTTTTTTTAGTTTATAGTTTTATAGAAATCAAAGATAAAAATATTTTACTCAAAGAGAAATTTTGAACTGAGTAAATTAAAGATCAAGAAGTAACTTAAGCTATCAAATTACGATAAAGTTACCATTAAAAATACATTACAAGCCTAAATTCGAGTGGCTCCTACTTGGGTATGAATGAGAGCTCGCTTGGGGAGAATAAGTCCTTGAATGATTACAAAAGACCTAAGGATGTCTATCGATTACATTTTTCATAACCCCGAATTGTTAAACCCTTTCAGGGTTTTTATCTCCTATTCTATCCAATACCGTAGGTTGCACCTACGGCTATTTGTGTTAAAGCCTTTCAGGCTTTTCGGAAGATGCGATTTTCGTTTTTGCAAAAAAACATTGATATACCAATATCCATTGATGGTCAAACTTTCAGGCCAATGTTAGTCATGTATTATAGAAATTCAGAGAATTTGTATTTTCAAATATATAAATAGTTTAATCCGGACAAGCAAAACCTCACCTCACTCTCTCCCCATTCACCAACACATTTTTCAAAGAAAAACCTTTAACAATGCTCTTGTCTATATTCGCGTTTTTGGTTTTGACATTTAGATTTTTAAAGGCGAAGTTGGAGAGTTTGTCATACTCGGTTATGGCCACATCAAAGAATATGTTGCAGTCCATATCGATGTTTGTGAGGTTGATGTGGTTGGAATATGACAATGGCACATCTTTTCGACCTTTGAGATCGAAAAACTGCGTCCAAGGTTTCACATATATCAGGCTGTGGGCTTTGCCTCTTACGTTTTCTACGCTTATGTACTCATACATTTGTGGCGTGTCAGGCCGCATTTTAAGCCAGAGTACACGCATGGCTTCGTTTACCTTGCAGTTTCGCATGATGATATTTTTATTGTGGATGGCCTCGCTGCCGCATGTCAATGCCGCGTGACAAAACCCAAATTCACAGTCTTCTATCAGGATATTCGCATTGCTGCCATTGTTGGGGTCGGTGTCGGCATACGGGCCTTTTCCTCCTTTCAGTGCTATGGCATCGTCGTTTACGGCCATATAGCAGCCTTTTATGAGTACATTGGTGCAGGCGTCAATATCGATGGCGTCTGTGCTTGGGGCTTTTATGGGTTCGTGGGGCGAAAATATGTGCAAATCCAAGATTTTGACATTCGTGCATTTATAATAATGGCTCGTCCAAAAGCCCGAATTGTGCAGTTTAACGTCTTGGACTTGTACATTGTTGCTATTCCAAACAAACACCAGCCTTGGTCGAGAGACTTCGAGATTGGTACAGTTGGGGTTTTCTTTTCGTCGTTGCCAAAAGGCTTTCCAATAATTGAGTCCGTTTCCATCAATTGTACCTTTTCCGGAAATCGTGAAGCCATCTACGCCATAGGCGTTCACCAAAGCAGGAAAATAGTCGATGCTTTGCCCCTCCATCCGAGAAGGCATTATGGGATAATCACCGATATTATCCGAACCCTTCAATTTGGCATTTTCGGCAACATAAAGATGCGTTTTGGGTTTAAAAAACAATGCACCAGAAAGAAAAGCACCTTCGGGAATCACTACTACTCCACCCGTTTCAGCGGCTTTATTTATTACCTCTTGTAAGGCAGCTGTTTGAATCAAAGTGCTATCATTTTTTACACCATGTTCAGTAACTATATACTGTTTACCAAGGTTTTCGAGTTTTGTTTTGGTAAAATCACTAAACCAAGGCGACATTTTTGAGCCATCGGGAAATCTATTTTTTTGAGCATTTGCCGACAAAAATAAGGTTGCAAAAAATAGCGTAAGTAGGTACTTCATTTATTGAAATCAATTGTTATTCAAAAATACAAAATCTGAAGCGGATTTGGTATCCTGCAGTTGAGGGTAAGATTGAACAAAAATTTAAATAAATTCAAAATCTGACAAATATCAAATCCCCAAATTTTCTTTGTGTATAAATTTTACTATTTTTGTGTATGAACATCATCTGATTATGAGAACCAATATTGAACTTGACGATATACTTGTAAAAGAAGCCATGAGCTTGACCAAACTCAGGACAAAAAAAGAAATGGTCAACTTTGCTCTAGAAGCCTTGATAAAGAAAATTAAAAAGCAGGAATTGGCCTCGCTTTGGGGTAGCAATATTTGGGAAGGAGATTTGAATCAAATGCGAATGGATGAAAAAACTACTCTTTGACACCTCCATTTGGGTAGATTTCATAAGGGGAATTTCGACTCCAAAAAGTGAATTGTTGCATTCATATTTGGTAGTGGATCGTGACGTTTTTATAAATCCCACAGTTTACCAAGAAGTGCTGCAAGGCTGTAAACAAAAAAGTCAATTTGATAGAGTAAATGAACTCCTAAATGCACTTAATTTGCTGGAAATAAACAATTATGAAGCGGCATATGGAGCTGCCAACATTTATCAAAACCTTAGGAGTAAAGGAATAACTATCAGAAAGCCAAATGATTGTTTAATAGCTTATTATGCTCTATATTTTAATTGCGAATTGGTCCAAAATGACTCTGACTTCGATTTAATTGCCCAAGAATACCCGTTGATATTATTTTAATTTACATTATGCAAAATACTACTCTCAAATACACTGAATTATTACCAAAACTAGTAGCTGCTTTTCAATCCAAAGGCTTAGATTTTGAAAAAGCCGAATCTACTGCCCGAATATTGTTGGAAGGTGAATTGCTTGGTCATACAACCCATGGTTTGGCATTGGTAAAACCGTATTTGGACGAGCTAGAATCTGGGCAAATGGAAAAGTCTGGAACCTATGAAATACTAAACAGCACCAATACTTCCGAAACTTGGAATGGGAGATATTTACCCGGAATTTGGCTGACAGAAAAAGCCATTGACAAAGCCTCAGAAATAGCCAGAAAGGATGGAATCGGAACTGTTGTTATTCAAAAATCACATCATATAGCATGTTTGGCGGCTTTTTTAGAAAAAATAGCAAGACAGAACTTGATGGTCATCATAGCCTGCTCTGACCCGAGAAATAAAACTGTGGCCCCATTCGGTGGTAAAATACCAGTGTATTCACCCAACCCGCTGGCATTGGGAATTCCAACCGAAACCGACCCTATACTGATAGATGTCAGCATGTCAACCACTGCAAATGCCGTAGTGAATCGTGCTGCCAAAAACAACGAAAAATTAGGTGGTGAATGGCTCTTGCAATCAAACGGAACTGCCACAAACGACCCGCAAACGTTCTTTGAAAACCCACCCTCAACACTGCTTCCGCTTGGAGGTATGGATTTAGGTTACAAAGGATTCGCCCTAGGTATTATGATCGAAGCCATGACGAGTGCTTTGGGCGGCCATGGCAGAAGTAGCAGTCCCGAGCGTTGGGGAGCATCGGTTTTTGTGCAAGTGATAGATCCAAGCAGGTTTTCAGGAGAAAATTACTTCCTTCAAGAAATGGAATTCTTTAAAAATCAATGCTTGGCCAGTACGCCTCTGAATACCAAAAATCCCGTAAGAATGCCTGGAGAAAAGGGTTTGGAGAGAAAAAAATGGAATCTGGAGAATGGAATTAAAATTAGTGATGAGTTGGCAAATTTAATTTCAATTTAAGTTTTCTTAGTTTACAAGATATTGATTATTAGAATATTGCTTGATTCTCAAAAGTTTAAAACTGGCTTTTTGTACTATTCTTATAGACAAAGTTTAAGGGAAATTTAACCAGATTTATAAACTAAAAAAAAGGTGTAATCGTAATTTTGGAAAAAAAATCTGAAATTATGAAACACTTAATTTTTCTTTTTCTACTTATCAGTTTTTCAGCTTCTGCTCAATACAAATATGCCTTTGGAGCAAGATTTGACGGCAGTCCGGGTATCACCTTCAAAGTAAATAACGGCAAAAAAGCATCTTTGGAGGCTCTACTGAATAGTTTTGGAAATGGTGCAAAAGCCACTTTACTGGCCGAATGGCACCAAAAGGCCTTCTCAACAGGCCAATGGAGGTGGTATTATGGTGTGGGCGGTCATGCTGGAGCGGCCAACAGATATAGAAAACACTATTATTATGACAATTATGTGCAAGTTGGTGCGGATGGTATTCTTGGATTAGAGCATACTTTCTCCGAAATTCCACTTAATCTGAGTGTGGACTGGAAACCCGAACTTAACTTCATCAATGACCCAGGTCTTTATGTAACAAACTTAGGTTTTTCAGCAAGATTTGCTTTGAAAAAATAACCCCAAATACAAACTTTCCTAAAATGAAAATAGGCATAGTGAATAAATCCGCTATGCCTATGATTATTTTAAAAATCTATGCTCCCTATGTGGGTATGTGTTTAAATTAAAAAATCACTTTTTCAACTGTACCGAGCTATCATTTATCTCAAACTTGTTGTTATTCAATAAATTAATGATTTCAGAAGCCGCAAATATGGTGGGTCCATAACCATGAGCAGCAAATGGACTCACTGGTCGGTGGTAATAAAAAGCTGGATCAAAACCCATACCCGTACCTACACAAGTACCTTCCACTTGGCCTTTTTCATTGATTTTGGTAGAAACTGCATTCCAGCCCAACATAACCATGGGCGAATAGGCCATTTTATCTATCCAGCCTTTGTTGATGGCGTGGGCTATGCAATAGGTATATATAGCAGTTGCTGAAGTCTCTAAATATGAGTCTTCTTTGTCCAACAATTGGTGCCAAAAACCTGAGCCTGACTGATATTTGGCCAATCCTCTTATATGGTCTTTTAACATTTTAAGAATAATCGGTCTGCCAGGATGATTTTCTGGCAAAACGTCCAGAACTTCTATTTTGGTCAGTATAGCCCATCCATTTGCTCTTGCCCAGTGAAACTGCGGATGCTCTGTCATACCCTGTATCCAGCCATGCATATACACGCCTTTTTCTTTGTTAAACATCTTATTATGAAACAATTGAATTTGTTTGACTGCTTCGTCATAATACTTTTTATCACCAGTAAATTTACCCATATTGGCTAAGGCTGGCACACCCATAAACATGTCATCAAGCCAAAGTGCATCTGCCTGTGGACGCATACGAGCCAAAGTTCCGTCTTTCAATCGATGCTCTTTTTTCATTATGTAATCGATGTGCGTATCAATCAAAAGCTGGGAATCAAGCCTTTCTCCAGCCATTTTAGTTTTCAAAATAGCAGTGCACATGGCCCCGCAATCGTCCAGAGCTTTCGGAGCTATTAGTCCTCTCAATGGCCCAGCCGTGGCCCAGTCGGCGTGCTCTTCTGAAGTCTTTTTGAAATGCGGTGCTGCATTGGAGATGAATTTTAGTCTGTCTATGGAATATTTCTTATACTTATCATCTCCAGTGGCTTTTGCCGCTGCCAACATAGCAGCATAAGTTACGCCCCACTCATAACTCACAATTCTGTAATCACCTTTTTTTAAAGCAGTTGTGGAGTTTATTTTCGATAAATCTGTGATTTCTTCGCCAGTTCTACTATCTACGAAGGCCGTGGGAGTTACGCTATTCAGATATTCATAAATCCTGTTCAAGGAAGACTTTACATCTTCAACTTTCGGAATTCCGTATGGAACTGGATAGTCAGGTTGTAACAAATGCAAAGGCGTGTTGCTGTCGTTGGCATTGGTTACATTGCGTTGAGCAAATGCGTTTATTGTTAAAAATAAGGTAGTAATTAATAGTTTAATTTTCATTTCTTATGATTTTAAAAAAAATTGTTTTGTTGTTTATTTCTCCCTGAATATTGTTTGACCCTTTCAGGGTCATTATGATTCTCTTTATTCTTTTTCCCATGGGTTTCACCCATGGTTACTCGGATTTGACCCTTTCAGGGTCTCTTTTGATTCTCTTTATTCTATTCCATGGCTTTCACCATTGGTTACTCGGATTCGACACTTTCAGGGTCATATTGCTTTTTCTATTTCTTTGTCCATGGGTTTCACCCATGGTTACTCAGATTTGACCCTTTCAGGGTCTCTTTTGATTGTCAACTATTAAATTCCATGGGTTACACCCATGAGCTATTCACATTTTACCCTTTCTGGGTCAGGTTTTTGTTAATATCAGAAATTCAATTTTAGGCAAGTACAGCTCAGAACTCATCACTAAATCAACTCATATAAAACACATCCTTCAAACTCACACTCACCGGCGAATTGTCTGGGTTGGTTTCCATGATATCGGCCATATAGACCCACCATTTTTTCATGATTTCAGTTTTCGGAAGTTCGTCCATTTGGGTTTCGTCTTCCACACTCAAAACTCCGAAAAGGCTGAGTGTTTCTTCATCCAAAAATATGGAGTAATCAGATATGCCATGTTGGTGAAGCAAATCCACCAATTCAGGCCAAATTTCATCGTGACGTTTTTGGTATTCTTCCACTTTTCCGGGAAAAAGCTTCATTTTAAAGGCGAGTTTTGTCATATAAATATTCTTTACCGCACGGTCACTATGACGCTAGGAATAGTCTTTTTATTTAAGGTACCGCTAAGCTTGTTTATCAAATTTGAATTCTTCAAGCAATTTAGTTGATAACGAGCAATATCCAAATCCTGCACTCATATGTTTCTCACCAAGAATCTACGGAAACGATTGCGAAGAAAAGAGTGCAGGAGACATACTTTCAAAAATATTGGTTAATTTGTGATAGATTTAATGTTAATTGACCTCGGATGAAGAAATCGGAGAATCTAAATAGGGTATTATCTATCAACGAAAAGGACAAAACCCCTAAGTATAAGCAAATTGTAAATGCCATCGTAAACGACATAGAACGCGGGTATTATAAGAAAAATGACCAGCTGATGTCTATCACCGAGCTGAGCATTGAGCATTTGCTTTCTAGAGATACCGTAGAAAAAGCCTACAGAGAGCTGAAAAGATTGGGATTTATAGAGTCAGTGCACGGCAAAGGGTATTTTGTAAAAGCCAATAGGGAAAACAAGATGCGGGTCCTGTTGGTCATGAATAAAATGAGCTCGTACAAAAAGCTGATTTACTACGCTTTACTCAAAGGCCTTGGTGAAAACAGCATCGTGGATTTGCAAATACATAACTATTCGGCTGATTCATTTGAGGATATTATTGACAGAAATCTAGGCAAATATAATTTCTATGTGGTTATGCCACATTTTCTAGAAAGCAAGGAGGTTTTTCTGCCTATTTTGAACAAAATACCCAAGTCAGAACTACTTCTTCTCGACAAATACGTACATGAACTAAAAGACGTTCCCACTATTTATCAAGATTTTGAACAAGATATTTTTTCAGCATTTGAGAAGAATTTGACCAAAATAAAGAAATACAATAAACTTTACCTCATTTTTCCAGACGATAACAATTATCCAGCCGAAATAATGAAAGGTTTCAGGACTTTTTGTGCTTACAATAACCTCTCAGCCAAAGTATTTTCTTCAGCAGAATCTGCTCTAGCAGACCACGAAAACAATGTTTTGTATGTAGTCATTGAAGAGTACGACTTAGCCGATGTTATAAAATATTCCAAAAAGAATGAGTTGGTTTTAGGCAGAGATATGGGCATAATTTCGTTTAACGAAACCACGCTTAAAGAGGTCTTGGACATCACGGTTATCACAACTGATTTTGAGGCCATGGGTCGTAGAGCCGCAGAAGTAGTTTTGCAAAAGATCTTTGTTTCCGAAAAAAACCCATTTTACATCATCAATAGAGGCTCGGCTTAATCCAGTTTTGCCCAAATACTTTTTCGAAATTCAAATCTTTTTTCTTCAACGAAGTGTTGTCTTTGTGCCAAGCAAAATCTCCGTTTTCACGGTGGCAGTTTTTGTAGAATATCCTGTGTCCCCACTGCAATTTCCTGTCGCCCGACTGATAAATGGACGCATCCGCCATGTTTTCTGAAAACTTACAATCTATCAAGAACATCTGAGCCTCTCGGTGATATCGACCCAGTTTAAAACCTTTATCGCCTTCAAATGAGCAATTTATTAATACTGTCTTGTCACTTTCTTTGGCCGAACCATCGTGCCAAATGGCTGCACTCATGTTGTGACAAATAAACTTTGAGTTTTCAATCAATGCATTTCCACGAGGACAATACAAATCTACATGACCCTCGATTTCGCAGTTTTTGAAATAATACATACCCCCTTCTACATCCCACGGACTCACTGTATCACCGCCACCCGACCTAAAAACACAATCGATAAATGAAAGTCGCGTTGCACCGGGCATAGATCTGAAAGCAAATTGATGCCCATCTTTTCTAACTATTTTCTCGCCGTCCTTTTCGCCATTTTCTCTTGGCAAAGCATAGTTTTGAACGGTGGAAGGATTTACTTTTCCTGCTTCATTTAAACAAGCGATGGTAGTATCGCCTTTTGCCTTAAATCCGTAATCGTTTAATACTGTTAAGTTTTGAAAAACCACGTCAGCAGCCATCACATTGATAGTGGCTGCACCATAATCATTTGGGTTTTCGCATCGCCAAATATCTCTTGCTTGAGTAAATGTAATGACAACCCCTTTGGTACTTTCACCTTTCAAAACCAAATGATGCCGAGCCACATCAATCCAAAGTTTCTCATTGTAGACACCGTTTTTTATTAAAATGGTCTTGTACTTTTCTTTGTCTGGCTTAAAGCTTTCAATGGCCTTCTGAATAGACGTAAAATCTCCACTTCCATCTTTAGCCACCGTGATAGTTTGGGCTTTTAATTGAAATGAAAATAGTAAAAATAAGATTAGAATATTTTTCATTTATGATAAATAGAATGATTAGAACACGGATTTGATAGATCAGACACGGATAAATATTTTTTTGGATTTATTTATAAAAAAAAAGGAAATCCGTGTCAAATCTGTGTTAATCCGTGTGCAATTAATAACTCATTTACTCAAAACCCATTTGGCCAAATCTTTGGCTGCCTGATAGTTCTGATATTCTTTTGGTATTCTTCGGCCATCCACGTATTCGTTGTAAAGCCATGGATCACCGATGACAAAAACTCGGCCTTTGCCAAAGTTGGTTGCGGCCATTATCACGTCACCGCCTTCTTCAATGATTGGATAAGCCTTGCCGCTCAGTTGAAGTGTCACCAACTCTTTCACGTAAACTTTTTGGGTATTATTAAATATCTGATTTCCAGAAGGAATATCCACCAAACCTTGATGCCATTGTGTTCCTTGCACCATATTTCGGCTTTTACCTGAAAAAGCAATCCCAAAAGTTTTTGAGAGTTCATTGAATTTTGGAATCTCGCAATTGGCTGTATCATTGGCCATTAGCACCAAAGTACCACCAGCATTTACCCAGTTTTTGATATTTTCTATGGAAGTTTTGTCCATAAAATTTGGAGCAGCTGTTTCTTTCTTTGTATCAGGATCGACGATGATGTACACATTTTGCCCTTTCAAATTGGCTGAGGTTGGTTTGTCTTTTATTGCCGTAAGTTTGGCCCCATAGTTTTTGAAAACATCGCCCCACCACAAGAAACCTGAGTGATAAGTGTCTTCCCAGGTATAATGGAACTGCTCATTTTGGCCATTCCAATCTTTTCTAAACTCTCGGTTGAAGTAATAATCCAAGGCCACTTTTTTACCTTTTCCAATATTATTTTCTTCCAAAATCTCCATCTCAATACTAGCAAAAATGAATGGACCAACACCTTTCAAATCGTTCTTGCGAAGCGGCTCGCTCAAATAATACTCATAAGTACCATCTCTGTAAGGATTTCCACCCAAACCGCCGACTGAAACCGTCTTTTGCAGTGCCAAACTTCCATCAGCTTCTTTTTCAACAAATTCTTTCAGAATGCCCGCATAGCCTTTCTTCGCATTGGCTTGATAAATAGGACTGATGTAGCCCATTCGAGAGGCTTTGGCCAATGTATAAACAAACATACAAGAGGCCGATGCTTCCAAATAGTTGCCTTTTTTGCCTGCCAAAGCAGTCATTTGATACCAAACACCTGATTTTGAGTCTTGATATTTTGCCAAAACCGGTGCTAATCTTTGTAAATATTTAATGAGCTTAGGTCTTTCTGGATGATTTTCGGGAAAATAATCGAGGACTTCAACCAAAGCCATTCCGTACCAACCAATGGCTCTACTCCAAAAATGTGGCGAAAGTCCCGTTTTTTTATCGGCCCATTTTTCGGACTTCGATTCATCGTAACCATGGAAAATCAAACCAGTTTTAGGGTCAACCATGTATTTTTCAACTTGGGCAAATTGTTTTGCGATATGGTCAAAATGCTCAGTATGATTAAAAATTTTGGCATATTCAGCCGAAAAAGGCTCGGCCATAAAAAGTCCATCTAACCAAATTTGATATGGATAACGTTGTTTGTGCCAATAAGCACCTTCTTTGGTTTTTGGCTGATTTTCAAGCTGATGCCAAAGTACATCTGCCGCCTTTTTAAACTTGTCTTTTCCAGGTTGTGTTTGTTGATATAACATCAGCAAGGCTCTTCCAGAATTGATATTATCCAGATTATAATCCTCTGTTTTGTAGGTTTTTATGATACCATCTTCAGCTACAAAACGGTTCATGTCAGCCAAAATATAGTCGTAATATTTGGTATCAGCCGTTCGTCGCCACACTTTTTCTATGGCTTTAAGCATCAATCCTTGCTCATAATCCCAAGTAGATTTCACCCGAGGTTTCACCACAATAGAGTCTGGATACCAGCCTATAAATGAATCAACCATCTGCTGAGAATAAGGTTTCTGAGCCTGTCCAGAAATAGAAAAACAAAAGAACGAAATGTATAAAATGTATTTTTTCATAAAGATTTGGTTTCAAAAATTAACCGCAAAGTTTGCAAAGAAAAGACGCAAAGTCCGCAGAGTGTTTTTATTCTAAATTATCATTTTTTTGTAAAAATCGCATTTCGCTTTATAAATCCTTTGCATTCTTAGCGGATACTTAGCGTCTTTGCGGTTAATAATGTGTCCAAAAAAAAACCTCAAAGAAAATCCTCACGAAGTGGATGAAAAACATCAATCAACTCACCAGCCTCTAAACATACTGCACCATGTACCAAATCGCTTGGTACAAAATATACATCGCCGCCTTTGAGCGTTTTGGTTTTTCCATCTATCGTAATGTCGAATTTTCCACTGGCCACATAACTCGCCTGTGTGTGCGGATGGCTGTGCATGGCACCAATTCCTCCTGCTTCAAAAGCCACTTTCACCACCATCATTTGGTCGTCGTAAGCCATCACTTTGCGTCTTATTCCGCCGCCGAGGTCAAGCCATTCTACTTCTTTATCTTCTATTAATGTGTTCATTTAATGGTTTTTAGTAAACTTATAATTGCATCGTTGCCTTTCAAGGCATTTGCTGGTAAGGGATATTCATTTTTGAAAACTGTCAACTCTTCTCTCGCCAAAACTTGACTTTTTAATTCGTCTGCCATGCTAATATCTAATCCCAAATTTTTAGCCAGAAAATCATAGGCAGCCTTCCGTTTTGAAGGACCATAATCATGTTTTTCAAGAGGCAAATGCACGTTCTTTACCTTATCTTTTGCATCGAAAAAAGAGTATATTCTTTGAATGTGCGGAAACTCCAAATCAGGTGTAAACTTGGTCCAATCGTCTCCATCAGATACCAAAAGCATAGGTTTCGGGGCAAAACACGCGGCTATTTCAACATTGGTGGTGGCATGATCAGGTCTTACATGAATCGGCATTCCACTTTCACAAGTACAGCCACCAAAGAAGTAGTTGGAAACCATCACCACAGGCACCGAAACCGCCACACGATTGTCTAAAGCTGCTAATACAAAGGTTTGCGTTCCTCCCCCAGATTCTCCTGAAACGGCAATTTTATTTTTGTCAACTTCGGGCAATTGACTCAGGAAATCCAATGCCCTAATGCTATTTATTATTTGCAATTTTAAAGCTGGAGCTATTTTATGGTCACATTGTTGCATGTCGGTGTAGCCTATCATGTCGTAAGTAAAAACCACCGCACCCATTCTGGCCATGGTGGCACAACGTTTTTGCGTAGCTTCGCCAAACCTCGGGTCTTTTCCATGTCCATGCGGAGCTAAAACGGCTGGTATTTTACCAGAAAATTTTGTTGGTTTATACAAATTTCCTGAAACATAAATGCCAGGAAGGCTCTCAAAAAAGACATTTTCTACGGTGTATCCATCCAAGCTTTTCTTGCTATGTATGGTTGCCTTTATTTTTTGATTAGGTTTGATACTCGTAACCTCCGCTCCTTCTTTTATGCCTTTTCTGATTGCTTTCGCCCTTTTCTGCCAGTCCGATTTTGAGCTATAAAGTGAAGCCAAATGCTCGATTTCAACCTTCGATTGCTCGGGTGTAAAAAAAGCACCTTGTCGCAATTGAGCTTGAACAAAAGCTCCACCCATAATACAAAACAGAATCATAAATATCAGTTTTTTCATAGCTTTAAGGTTTTGATTAAGAACTTATCCATAAGGTCTATAGTTGGCAAAAACCACTCATCAAGCATACAAAAAGTATGTGGAGCATTGAAAGTATGCACTTCAGAATAAATACCAAAACCGTTAAGCTTCTTAATAAAGTCTTCCCGCCCAGCGTGCATTCTTTCTTGCGAACTGTTGATAAAAAGTATGGGCGGATCACCAGCCGATACGTGATTTAAAGCACTGGCTTCGTGCCAAAGCTCGGGTTTTTCGGTTTTCGAAAATCCAAAATAATATGTTGCAGCCGAAATATTTCTACTGTCGTCACCTTCGCCAGATTCTGGGTGAATGTAGGCCAAAATCCCATCCAAATCTATCACAGAGGCTACTTTTGAACTTATGTTTTTCAATGTTTCGCTTTTGTCATAAAGCTTTTCGTCGTTTGTAGTGCCAACCAAAGCAGCCATTTGTCCTCCAGCTGAAAAACCAGCCAGAGCAATTTTTTTCGGATTTATTCCTAAAGATTGGGCATTGGCCCTTGTCCATCTGATAGCTGTTTTTGCATCTACCATCGCTGCTGGATATAACGCATGGGTTGATAATCTATATGAAGGAGTAACTACCACATAACCTCTCGAAGCCAACACTTTGGCCATTTCGTGGTGGTGTGTTCTATCGCCTGAACGCCAGCCTCCGCCATGAATTATGATGAGGCATGGGGCATTTTTTTTGTTTTTGGGAGAAAAAACATCCAACATCAAGTCCATACCATCTTCGGTGGTGTATTTGATATTTTCTTTAATGGTAATATTCTTTATGTCTTTGGCAATTGCTAATTTGGCATTGGGCGATTGGGTCAGTGCCCATTTTACGGCTTGATATTTGGTAAAAGATGTGTCTGGTTTGTAAGTCAATCCCTTTTTGCTCTGGGCAAAAATTGCCTGAAAAGAGAAGAGCAAGAAAAGCAAAAAGGTCGTTTTATTCATAGTAAATGGGTTGAACACTAAAATTACTCAAATAAATATAATTTATTCCTTTTTGAATAGCCTGATTTGGAGAAAATTTATGGGAACGATTGCAGGGAAACATTGGAGCTACGCGTAAACATAACAATAAATAACACAAAGTTTGAGAGAAAAAGTGATTACGCCGAAATCTTCTTCCAGTCTATATTAGTCTTTGAATTAAGGCCATCCAAAAGACCTAAATTCGAAAGAGTCTTTCTAGTATTTTGGTTTAATTAATGAATCCAAAACCAGGTAAAATTTACACAAATATCTGAAAATCTTCACGCTGGTTTCAAAGCCAAATTTGAAGGATTCCAAAATATTCTAACAGTATTTGTATTGACCCTTTGTCTGGCTTTGGCTAGGTCGTAATTTTCTTGTACAGTTAACCAAAATTCCGCTGTAGTATTGGAAAAAGCAACTTCTAACCGTAAAGCCATTTCTGGTGTTACGCTCTGGCGACCATTTAATATTGCAGAAAGAGTTTTGCGAGTTGTACCTAGTCCATCAGCTACTTCAGCAATAGTTAGTCTTTCCCCTGTCTCTTCTCTAATCCCTTCAATTGTCTCTCTAATTAACTCTCCTGGGTGGGCTGGGTCAAATAATGCCATAATATATCCTCACTTTTAAATATTTAATGATAATCTATATAATCTAAATCGGTAGAGTTCTCGTTTTCAAACCTAAATATTATCCGCCAATTTCCTGAAACTTTGACAGCATAAAAACCTTTTAAATCTCCTTTTAGTGGATGAAAATTGTATCCTGGTGATTCATTAATTCAGGTGATTGAGCAGCATCAAGTCTAGTTAAAATCTACCGAATTTTTGAAATATGAGCACTTGGCAGCTTCGACCTATCTCCTTTTAGTGCATATTGCTTCAAACCTTTGTGCTTATAATTTAGTATCATGACATAAATGTAACACGAAACGTTTCATGTGTCAATAAATAAATCTAAAATTTATTTTTATACCATACATTTTGAGAGATTTATAATCATCCCACCATTACACCTGTCATTACAACTCGTGTTTCCGGCGTATTTTTTGCATTTTCAGAAATACTGCTGAGTAGGTTTATTGTTACTTTGTCTCCTTCAAAAACGACGGTCATCTTGTCGCCATGGACGGCTTCAACAAACTTCATATTGATTTGTAGAGTATTGTCGTTCAGCCATGTTGCTGTGGCAGCAATTTTCGAGGTTGATTGGGTGCGATAAGGTATCGGGAAACGATTTACAACACCGTTTTTGTTTACTTGCCATTTTTCCCAACCAAAGCCCATTTTCTTGATTTCCTTATTATCAAAAAAACGAACAACTCCTGCATCAGGAAATAATCCAAAACCCATTTCAGATATGCCATAGGGGTTTTTATCCATCTTAAATCGCTTGTCAGAATACTTGGCCATCAAAGGAGAAAACGTTTTAGACTTCGTAACTGGTAAGCTCAATGTTTGAATTTCGTTTTTTAGCTTCTTCAAAAGTTCTGGATTTTCAGGCAAAGCATCCTTCAAGAAACCTGGCAAAAGATTTTCGTAAGCAATATTCATAGATTTTTGCAAATCAAAGCTTTCGCTTGTCATTACCAAAACAGCATCCTGCTCAGGTATGACCATACAAAACTGCCCATAAGCACCATCGCCCCTATAAAAACCTGGCTTACAACGCCAAAACTGATATCCATAGCCTTGTGACCAGTCATTGTCTCCAGCTTGCGAAGTCGTTTGTTTACTTGTAGCTTCTTCTATCCATTTTTCAGAAATCAGCTGTTTCCCATTCCATTTGCCCTTTTGTAAATATAATTGTCCAAATTTTGCAATATCTTCGGTGCCCACACGTAAGCCAAATCCTGCTGTATTAAGACCTTCCGGAGACTTTTCCCAGTCATAATTTTCGATACCCAATGGCACAAAAAGTCTAGCTTTGAGGTATTCTTCAAGGGTTTTTCCAGTGACTTTGTGCAAAATTGCACCCAACATATACGTGGCACCAGTGTTGTATAAAAAATGAGTACTTGGCTCAAAAACCACTGGATGCTGCAAAAAGCTTTTTACCCAAGTTTGAGGTTCTTTTTGTCTAAGTACAGGCATAGTGTCTGTTTTGTGACCTGTATTCATGGTCAGCAAATGCTTAATAGTCATTGCTTTTAGATTTGCGGATATTTCTGCAGGCAAATCGTTAGGAAAAAAAGAAATGACTTTGTCGTTTACAGAAACCTTTCCCTCGTCCACCAAAAAACCGATGGCCGAACTCGTGAAACTTTTTGAAAGCGAGTAAAGTGTGTGCTTATAATCTACCTCAAAGGGTTTCCACCAAGCTTCTGCTACCACATTGCCATGCCTTAGCAACATAAAACTATGCCATTCTATGCCTGACTTTCTAACGGCGGCTAAGAAATTCAATATAGATTCCGACGAAACGCCTTGAGATTCAGGACTTTTTCTCAAAAACTTTTCTGCTGGAAAACGAAAACTATTTAAAATTGGTAAAGCACTCAGACCTATAGTACTTACACCTAAAGTTTTGACAAAACTTCGTCTACTGAAGCTCATTATTTTATATTTAATGGTTGAATATTCTAAATGTAAAGCCTTATTTACGAATTTCAAAATATTATTTGCAAGAAGTGCAACAACAAAATTGAATAATTTGAAACCAACCACACCATATCACCGTATATCTTCCTAAATTACTTCGAAATACCGCCTTGCATGACCAAAAAAGATATTTTCTTACACCTTAGGTTCCCGTTTTCGTTGTTTCTGATGCCCATTTACTGGCTGGCCATCAGCCAACAAGTCGAATCTGATTTTGTAAATAACTTCTGGATCTTTGTAATCCTACATATCTTTATTTATCCTGCTTCAAACGCCTTCAATAGCTATTTTGATAAAGACGAAGGCAGTATCGGTGGACTTAAAAATCCGCCAAAAGTAGACATAAACCTCTGGTATGCGGCCAATCTCTTTGACGCCGTGGGCGTTATTTTATCCATTATTTTGGTAGGTACTTGGTTCGGAATTTTGGTTCTTTTCTATGTAGCGGTGAGTCGTTTGTACAGCCACCCAAGCTTCCGATTGAAAAAATTCGCCGTATTAAGCTGGCTTATAGTGGGTCTATTTCAAGGAGCTTTGGTTTTTATGATGGTCTATACTTTTGGACAAAACATGGCCATCCAGGATTTTTTTGAAGCAAAAAACACTGCCAACGCTCCACTTTGGTTAGGTTCATTGTTTTCGGCTTTGATACTTTGGGCGGTGTATCCCATCACGCAAGTATATCAACACGAGGAAGATAGCAAAAATGGTGACCAAACGATGAGCATTCTCCTCGGAATTCGAGGCACTTTTGTTTTCTGTATGTCCTTTTTTGCCACGGCTATTTTCAGTGCATTCTTTTTTCTCGAACAAAAGGATTTTATTCGTTTCCTTGCCTTCAGTTTACCCATAGCCATATTTATGAATTGGTGGTTTCTGAAAGTTTGGAAAGACCAGACAATGGCGAATTTCAAATACACGATGATACTCAACCTTTTGGCCTCTGTGCTGCTGAATATTTGTTT
The DNA here is from genome assembly GCF_024343735.1 of Lacihabitans sp. CCS-44. Classification (GTDB taxonomy): domain Bacteria; phylum Bacteroidota; class Bacteroidia; order Cytophagales; family Spirosomataceae; genus Leadbetterella. Next base: position 298,610 of record NZ_RJUE01000002.1, on the reverse strand, counting down.
TCTGACAATGATATTATAGGTATAAACAAATGTCCATTTTGAGTGTTTGTCTTTTGACCGACAAACTATTTTATTCAAAATTTTAAATTTCGCAAAAAACTTTAAATGAGCAGTATAACTCACATCGGTACGGCCGTACCTTCACACAAAAACGAGCAATCGTCGATACAACAGTTTATGCTCAGAATGAACGATGGTAGCCCAACAGACAAACGAAAAATGGGTCTAATGTACGCTCGCTCAGGAATAGAAACACGGTATTCAGTCATTCCAGACTACAGTTGTGATGCCTCAGAAAGGACTTTTTTCTCAAAAAACGAAAATCTGGAGCCATTTCCGAGTATAGAAAAACGAATGGCGAAATACCAAGAAACTGCTCTTCCTTTAGCAATAAAAGCCGTTGAAAACACGTTTGGAACTCCGAAATTACCAGAAGGAATCACGCATTTGATAAGTGTTTCTTGCACTGGCATGTCGGCTCCAGGTTTAGATGTGGAGTTGGTTCAAGCACTACAAATCTCCACGGAAATTCACCGAACTTCCGTAAATTTCATGGGTTGTTATGCGGCCATTCACGCTCTAAAACAGGCTGATGCCATTTGCAAAAGTGACTCAAAAGCCAAAGTTTTGATAGTTTTGGTAGAACTTTGTACGCTACATTTCCAGAAAGAAAACAAACTCGATTTTATCACCTCCAATTTATTGTTTGGCGACGGAGCAGCCTGCTGTTTAGTAGAAAACTCTGAAACAGGAATGCAGCTGGAAGGATTTTACTCTAAACTTTTCCTCGAAAACCAAGAAAGTATGGGTTGGCATATTAGCTCGCATGGTTTTTTGATGAGCCTTAAACAAGAAGTGCCAACGCTTATAGAAGACAACATAGCTGAATTTGTGGAAACGAGTTTAAAAAAATGCAGTTTTAAGAAGAACGACATCCAAAACTGGGCGATTCATCCCGGAGGGAGAAAAATATTGGATGTGACGGCCAAATCTTTGGGTATTGATTCAGAGGCAATTTCTGAGTCTTATGAAGTACTGAAAAACTACGGAAATATGTCGTCTTGTACTTTGCTTTTTATTCTTGAAAAAATAAAAAAAGACAAATCTGGCTGCACTTTTGTGGCAGGTTTTGGCCCAGGAATAACCATGGAAAGTTTAATATTAAAGTGTTTATGACAAAAAGCTATCAAAAAGAGCTGCTCGACGCAGACGAAATTCCGGAAGCTGATTTGATTCAAAATCTAAAGGAACTCAAATTTATAAATACATATTTGGGAGGTCATGATGTAATCAAAAAGGGGCTCAGAAAATTCGAAAAAGAAAGCCATAAAATACTAGAAATCGGCTCAGGAGGCGGAGATAATTTAATGATGCTGAAAAAGCATTTTCCCGAAAATGATTATGCCGGATTAGACATCAAAGAGGTTTGTGTAAACTATAGCCAATCCCTTGACTCGGGCATAAAATGGATAAAAGAAGACTACAAAAAACATTTACCTGAAAGACCTTACGACCTGATTTTCAACTCCTTATTTTGCCATCATTTTGATGATAACTCAGTTGTAGAAATGCTCATTTGGATAAACCAAAACTCCAAAAAAGGCTTTTTCATTGGGGACTTGCACCGACATAGATTGGCTTATTTTTCCATAAAATTCCTCACAAAGCTTTTTTCCAAATCCTACCTTGTAAAAAATGACGCTCCTTTGAGTGTTCAACGTGGCTTTACAAAAAAAGAATGGGTAATTATGCTCGAAAAAGCAGGTATCGAGAATTACCAAATCACTTGGTGTTGGGCATTTAGACATCTAATTGTGGTGCGGAAATGAAATCCAAAAAAAACTACGATATTGCTATTACGGGCGGCGGATTGGCAGGATTAAGCCTAGCCATTCTCCAAGCAAAAGCGGGTAAATCGGTGGTTTTGTTTGAGAAAAATACTTATCCTTTTCATAGGGTTTGTGGCGAATATGTCAGTCTCGAATCCTGGGATTTTCTCGAAAGCTTGGGATTGCCATTGAGTCAAATGCAACTTCCTATTATAAAAAAACTACAAGTCACTTCTCCTTCTGGTACTTCTTTAGAATCCAAACTAGACCTCGGCGGATTTGGAATAAGTCGTTACAAACTAGATTTTGAATTGGCTCAAATTGCCCAAAAACTGGGTGTCGTCATTCTTGAAAATACCAAAGTAAATGACATCAAAAAGACCGAAAATAGTTTTGAGATTCTTACAGAAAATGGAGTTTTTCAGAGTAAAACGGCGGTGGGAAGTTTTGGGAAAAGATCCAACCTTGATGTGGAATGGAAACGGCCTTTTATAAACAGAAACAGAACCTCACTTAACCAATATGTCGGCATTAAATACCATATCAAAACTGATTTTCCTAAAGACAAAATAGCCCTCCATAACTTCTCAGACGGCTATTGCGGTATTTCGGCCATAGAAGATGACTTGTATTGCCTGTGCTACATGACCACCAAAGCCAACCTCAAGAAAAGTCAAAATAGCATAGAGATTATGGAGAAAAACATACTTTCTAAAAATCCGCATTTGGCAGAAATATTCAAAAAATCTGAAAAAATCTGGCCGCAGCCCGAGGTTATTTCTCAAATAAGTTTTGAAAGAAAAGGGCAGTTCGAAAACCAAATACCGCTCATTGGCGATGCCTCGGGCATGATAGCTCCGCTATGTGGCAATGGCATGAGCATGGCTTTCCATGGAGCCTATCTTTTACATAATCTTTTGGAATCCGAAGGAGATTTAGAAGAAATTTATCCTAAAAAATGGAACGATAACTTTGCCACCAGACTGCTGATTGGTAGAACAGTTCAAAGACTTTTCGGAAATCCGATAATGACAGACCTCCTAATCAGAAGCTTGAAACTAAGCCCAAGTTTATTGCAATTGATTATCAAAAACACGCACGGAAAGGATATTTTGACAGATTCCTAAATATTTTTTTCTAAAAGTAAGCCATCCGACATTCACAAACTGCTATTATCAACACCTTTGTAAAAAAATAAAATGAAAAAATACAGCCTTTACATCCTTCTCTTGGTCAGCCATTTAAGCTTTGCTCAAAATTGGCAACCTACAACCAGCAGTGTTGCTTTTAAGATAAAAATGTTGGGGGTTAATGTTGACGGCACACTAAAAGGCATGAAAACAAATCTAAAATTTACCAATAATGAGCCTGTGACTCTCTCGGCAACCATTGACTCCAAAACCATTAACACCACCAATAGCCTTAGAGACAAGCATCTCAAAGAAAAGGAAGAGTTTTTCCAGCCAGAGCTTTTTCCTGTTATAAGTATGAGCAGCGTTTCTACTCAAAAAATTGCCGATAACAAATACATAGGCGTGTTTAAAATAACTATAAAGAACTCCTCCAAAAACCTTAAAATACCCTTTACTTTTAACGAAGACGCTGGTAAAGGTGTCCTTAAAGCTGATTTTACGATTGACCGCCAAGACTTTAAATTTGGGGGAGACACACCGGGCATGAGCAACAACGTAAAGGTGAGTATTTTGCTTAATTTAACCAAAAACTAAAACCATTTCTCCATAAAGTGAAACTGTTTTTTCTCAAAATATTTAAGTTTGAATTTTGGCCATGGAAAGTTTTTTACTTTCCATTACTTCCTTATTATCTGCACTTAAGCCTCAAAAACTGCAGCCTCACGTTTCCCTCCATCGTAAATCCATCGTTGCGAAACGGTGGATTTTTCGATGAAAACAAAAAGGAGATTCTCTCAAAAATTCCTAGTGAATTTTTACCTCAAAGTTTGTACGTTAACAGCACCCAAGAATTCTTTGAAATTCTAGAAAAAATTCAAACTTTAGGTCTAGAATATCCATTTATAGCGAAGCCTTTGACTGACCAAAGAGGCAAAGACGTAAGCATTATTTCTGAAGAAACCGAACTCTTGATTTATTTTCAAAATATAGGCAAAGATTTTGTAATTCAAGAATTCATAGATTATCCGATAGAGCTGGCAGTGTTGTATTCACAAATGCCCAACGAACCAAAAGGTCTGGTGAGTTCTATCACCAAAAAGGAGTTTCTGACTGTAATAGGCAATGGGAAAGAGAATATAGAGAGCATTTTAAGGAAAAATCCGAGGGCAGAGATGATTTGGAAAGACATCCAAAAAAATGTAAAAACTGACTGGGCCAAAATACTCGCAAAGGATGAACTACAGGTTATAGAAAAAATTGGAAACCACTGTAGAGGCACCGTTTTCAGAAACGCCACAGAAATAGATAAAACGAAAACAGCCGCAGTCATGGACAAAATCCTGAAGAACTTCGAAGGTTTTAATTATGGCAGATTCGACCTAAAAGTAAAGTCAATCGCTGATTTGTACGAGGCCAAAAACATAAAAGTACTCGAACTAAACGGTGTAAATGCCGATGCGGCACATATCTTTGACCCACAATATGGCCTATTTAAAGCCTACCAAGATGTAGCTTGGCACTGGAAAAGGCTCAGTGACATAGCACAACACAATGCCACCCTTGGCTATGTATCCTGCTCATTTAAAACTCTTTGGGAAAGATTAAATTAAGCTAAAATCATGAGCGTATTAGTTTCAAAAGCAATTATTGGTCTGCTATTTTTACAAAATATCACTTCTAAAAGCGACTATCTAATAAGCGATGGTTTCGTAGCTGAGGGATACGACGTGGTGAGCTATTTTAACCATAATCCAAAACCTGGAAACAATCAATTTGTGGCTGAATATGAACATGTTAAATTTAAATTTTCCTCAGCCGAAAACCTCAGAATTTTTAAAACAAATCCTAAAAAATACACTCCGAAATACGGCGGCTGGTGTGCTTATGCCATGGGGCTGAATGGTAGCAAAGTAACAATTGATCCAAAAAGCTATCGTATCTACAACAATGAACTTTTCCTTTTTTATAAAAAAAACAGAAACGATACACTGCAAGATTGGCTCAAAAACGAGAAAGAATTATACCAAAAAGCTGAAATCAATTGGCTGAAAAAGAAATAATTAAAAGTCCTACAACCTTTTAAAAGATACATACGTATATTTTATATGATTGAATTCTAACCTATAAATTATAACATTTTGTATAGTTCACAATACTGGTATCTACAAAACCACTCGCTATTTAAACATCTCAACAGCAGTGACTTAAACGAAATATGCTACATAGCGGCCTACAAAACAGTCCGTAAAGGTGACATCATATTTTTTTCAGAAGAAAACATTGGCCGAGTTTTCACCCTCAAAAAAGGCAGTCTCAAAATAGTGAGAATTGACGAGCAGGGTAACGAAATAGTTAAAGACATTCTGAAAGTTGGAGATTTGTTTGGGTCTCTTGATTTGATAGAATCCAATGAAGACGAATACGCCATCGTACTGTCAGACACCGCAACATTTTGTAGTTTTAAAGCTGCCGACTTCGAGAAATTCATCGAAAATAAGCCCGATGTAGCCGTAAAATACACCAAATGGATAGGTTTTTGGTTTAAAAGACTAGAAAATAGATATTCAAACATCATGTTTAAAGATGTCAAAACCAGGCTTATGAGTTTCCTTAAAGACATCGCCAAAGACCACGAAACCGATACTGATGGCTATGTTTCACTTCCTAATTATCTCACCCACCAAGACATAGCAAGTTTGATTTGTAGCACCCGTCAGACGGTTACTTCATTGTTGAACACCCTGAAAGCCGAGGGCGTTCTAACCTATTCTCGAAAAGAAATAAAATTAAAAACAGCCGCTTTAGAATCATAAAATAACCTGAATTGGTCTTTTAGCCGACAAAAGCATTAAGTCAATCGTCATACATTTGTTTATGATTTTTTTCAAACAAAAAAACAATTGAAAATTATGAAAACTTTGTTGCTTTTTGCCTGCATTGTTCTTTTGGGCTGTACCAAATCGGCAGAAATAGACCCAGTGGTGGCCACCGCTCCCAGTACAACAGAAAACGGCAACACTACCACCACCGAAAACATGAGCATGGACATGAGTGGGCAAAAGTTGCTGCTGGAGGGAAAGTTTGCGAATGGGGCACATCCTACAAGTGGAAATGCGAAAATATATGAAGCCAAAGACGGAAAAAGAACGCTCGTTTTTGAAAGTCTAAAATCTGACGCTGGCCCAGACCTCAGAATATATATAGCTAATGACAAATCAGTTACAAACTTTGTAGAACTCAGCAACAAAGTAGAAAACGGCAATAAAATGTATGACATACCAGATAAAGTTGACCTCAGCAAACAGAAATTTGTACTGATTTGGTGCAAACAGTTTTCGGTACTGTTTGGACACGCCGAACTTAAATAATCACAGAATTTAACACTAAAATACCTTATGAAAACACTTGTTTCATTGCTACTGCTTTGTCTATTTTCTACTAAATCTTGGTCACAAAGCATCGATTTTGCGATAGCCGCAAAGAAAGAATTTGCCCCATCGGTGTCATATCAAAAAACGTACGATGTTGGCAAAAAGAAACGCTTTCAAATAGGCTGGGGAGTGCGGGCCAATGGTTACTTCAGCGGTCAAAAAGAGTACTTAACAGCTCCAGCACTCTTGACATCAGGTAAACAAAGCTTGGCTGCATTTTTTACGGAATACAATCCAGCAAAAATAGACACCATAGATTTTTCAAAGTCGAGTTTGGTATCTTTCAATGCCTTGATAGTACTTCAATATTCCTTTAAAAAATCGGCAATAGGTTTCAACATCGACGCATTAGGTTTTACCCTTGGAGGTAAACAAAGTGGAATTTTTAGAGCCGCCGAGTCACCCTCTCTTAACAAAAGCACTCAAACCGCCTCTCCCACTCCCTTAAATGTTTTATTGGTTTCTGACAGCGACAGGGGCAGCTTAAACTCTGAAATATTCTTTAAACAAACACTAAAAAATCAAAACGCCCTGAGATTCGGTTTGAGTTTTCAGTTTATGGAATACACCACCAAACAAGTACTTACATTCGAAAACGATAGATTTAGACACAAATCTTTGATGCCATTTGTGGCTTACACCCTTAACCTTAGAAAAAAATAATCATGGACAATTTTGTAAACTATCACCTTAATATATTTTCCGAAATAGAAAAAATATCTAAGAAACTGTCGCATGACGAATTTGTGGAGAAAATAGAAATACTTAGCGGAAGCTCTGTTGGTCAGCACATAAGGCATATTATTGAGTTCTACATTTGTTTGTTCTCAGAAAAAAACTACGTAAACTACGACGAACGCGAACGTAACCTACTGATAGAAAACTCTTCAATATATACGCAGGAAATATTAGAGACACTGAAAGTATCCTTGAAAAATCTGGATTTTGACAGAAAAGTAATATTTAAACAGTCGCTTAATGACCAAGAAGTATTTCTAAATACCAGTTATGCCCGTGAACTGATTTATCTCGGAGAGCATACCATTCACCATTTTGCACTTATAAAAATAGGAATAACGGCAATCTGCCCTGACCTGACTTTGGATCAAAACTTTGGTGTGGCAGATTCTACCATAAAATACCGAGCAACCCAAACACCCGAAAAATGTGTGTGTTAACCTATGTGCCGGTGGCTGATAACGGCTTCATAGTAACCTCCAATAGAGACGAAAACATTGCTAGACCCAAAGCACAACCACCGAAAAAAATAAAAATAAATGGCGTAGAAGTGTTTTGCCCCGTTGACCCCATCTCGAAAGGAACTTGGATAGCAACCTCAAAATGCTATACCATGGTGTTGCTGAATGGTGGATATAAAAAACATGAAGCAAAAGCGGGTTACAGACAAAGCAGAGGGCAGGTAATATTAGAATTTACGAAATGGAATGACCCTGAAACCTTCCTAAATAGCTTTGATTTTAATGGAATGGAACCCTTCACCTTGGTTCTTTTCAAAAACGACAACAGGCAGAAAATTACAGAAATAAAGTGGTGTTCAGGTGAAAAACACATATCACATTTAAGCGGAGAGTTGCCCTTAATTTGGTCTTCTGCAACACTTTACGACCAGAATGCTACGGAGAAAAGACAATCGTGGTTTATGGACCATTTATCAAAAACTCAGACGGAAATTTCCAGTGAAATCATTTTAGATTTTCACAATATGGGAGGAAAACAAGACCAAGAAAATAGTATAAAACTGAAAAGAAAAAACGGAATAGAAACGGTTTGTATTACACAATTAGAAATCTACCGAAACGCTAAATTTTTGTTTTACAACGACTTAGAAAACAATACCAGCAATAGATTTGTAATCTATTGAGAATAATTACCTTACGAAAATTTTCGATTTTTCGAAAGCAGATATTTATAATTACCTTTGCCAACTAAACTTAAGAAAAGGTTTTCTCTCCCAAAAAACTGCATATTTTGAGCTTAAATACTTTGGTAAAACAGAAAACAGTCAAAATATTAGGAATATAGATGTCGAAAAAAGATACAAAAACGTCTAATGTTTCAGGATTTTTTACAAAATATCCTGCACTTCCTTATGTATTAAAATGGGTATCTATTTCAATTCTGGTTGGTACATTAGCTGGTTCTGCATCTGCTGGCTTTCTAATTTCGCTTGATTATGTTACAAATTTACGAGAATCAAACCTTTGGTTGATTTCGCTTCTACCCATAGCCGGTTTGGTGGTTGGGTTAATGTATCAATTTTTCGGAAAAGAAGTAGAATCAGGAAATAATTTATTAATCGACAACATTCACGAGCCTAAAGAAACCATTCCACTCAAAATGGCGGTTTTTGTGTATTTAGGTACCATAATTACCCATCTTTTTGGTGGTTCTGCCGGCAGAGAAGGTACAGCTCTGCAAATGGCAGGCTCATTAAGCGACCAATTATCTAAACCTCTAAAATTAAGCATAGAAGACCGAAAAGTATTGCTAATTTCAGCCATAGCTGCGGGATTTGGATCGGTTTTCGGTACGCCATTGGCAGGAGCTATATTTGCTTTGGAATTTCAGAAAACTGGCAAAATGAGATACAATGCCATTTTCCCAGCATTTTCTGCGGCTATATTGGCTGATTTGGTTACTAATTTATGGCAAGCAAAACATACGCATTACAGCATTTCTAACATTCCAGAATTAGATTTCAAAACCCTCCTATTCAGTATTTTATCGGGCATACTCTTCGGAATTTGTGCAGCGATTTTTAGCAAATCTATTCATAAGGTTGGGTATTTGTTCAAGTCCAAAATCTCATTTCCAGCTTTGCGACCATTTATTGGTGGAATTATAGTTGCTGTTGCGGTTTGGTTAATTGGCTCCACAAAATACATTGGTTTGGGTATTCCTACTATTTTGGCATCTTTTACCGAAGCTTTGCCCTATTACGATTTTGCCCTCAAAATGGCACTTACCATTCTGACTTTAGCAGCAGGTTTTAAAGGTGGTGAAGTTACGCCATTGTTCTTTATAGGAGCCACTTTGGGCAATGCTCTGGCTTATTTCATTCCGCTACCACTCGACCTATTGGCTGGTATGGGATTCGTTTCTGTTTTTGCTGGAGCGACAAATACGCCATTGGCATGTATTATGCTTGGTATTGAACTTTTCGGTGCAGATTCAGCCGTTTATATGGCGGTGGCGGTAGTTACAGCCTACTTATTTTCGGGCCATAACAGTATTTATACCAAGCAATTTATTGGAGAAACCAAACATAAAAACCATAAATATCAGGAAGGCAAAAACTTTCAAGAATTGTGAAACTCATGGTTAAATTTAACCCAAAAGGCACTAAAACTTTGTGCAACTTTGTGAAACCTTCGTGCAACTTTGCGGAATAGCTCTCACACAAAATGTACTAAGAATCACAAAAGAAAAAAAATGTATGTCAAAAAGCATTTAAAACAAAAGAACATGAAAAAATACGAGTACAAAGTAATCAAAACCACCCAAGAAGGTTTTTGGGATCCAAAAGTAAACGACGTAGATCTCACCTCAAAATTGAACGATTTAGGCCAAGAAGGCTGGGAAATGGTATCGGCTGTAGAAACCAATTCTTATCAAGGTACAACCAAAGAAATTGTGCTGTTTTTTAAAAGAGAAGCCACTTTTTAATCAAAATTTTAACAAAAAAAGAAAAATGACAGTAGAAGAATTAGTAGAAAAAATTAAAACACAGCCCGCAAATATTCAGTTTTCAGAGATAATAGAAACGGTAGATGCCAATTATACTTTCACTCCCACGGTATTCAAAAACGGAGAAACCATGAACGAAGCCAACCAAAATAATGGCTCTTGCAAAGTATTTTCTTTTGCCAAAAAGCAAAATCTAAGCAAAGAAGAAACACTTGCTTGCTTTGGAGATTATTACAGAAAAGACGTCTTAGAAAACCCAGAAGGTGCTGACCACCAAAATATTAGGAGTTTTATAAAATTTGGTTGGGACGGAATAGTTTTTCATGGAGATGCATTGAGTGAGAAAAACTAATTTCTCACTCTTTCAAATTCCTACTTATTGCCAATTCCATTCCACGAATTTCGGCCAAACCCTTAAGCCTTCCAATTGCCGAGTATCCTGGATAAGTTGTTTTTTGCAAATCATCCAACATCTGATGCCCATGGTCTGGTCGCATCGGTATTTGGGCATCGTCTTGCCCAATTCGCCGTTTTTCTTCTTTTATTATCTCAAAAATGACACCATACATGTCTACATCACCCGCCAAATGTGCGGCTTCGTGAAATACCAAAGTATCGTACTCGGTTTCACGCTTGGTGGTTCTGAGATGCACAAAGTGTATTCTATCTGCAAATTTTCGAGCCATTGTTACCAAATCATTATCAGCTCTTACACCTAACGAACCAGTGCAAAATGTTATGCCATTTGCTTTCACGGGCGAAGCATTCATAAGCATTTCTAAATCTTGCTCCGTACTCACTACTCTGGGTAACCCCAAAAGAGGAAATGGCGGATCGTCGGGATGAATACAGAGATTTATACCTAATTCCTGAGCAAAAGGTGCCACTTGAGAAACAAAATAATGCAGATTTTCTCTTAATTCGTCCGCTCCTATTTTGGCGTAATTATTCAACAATCCTTGAAATGTCTCTAAATGAAAAGCTTCCATAGAACCTGGCAATCCAAGTAAAACTGTATTCTGAAGTTCGGCTTTTTCGGCCTCGTTCATGCATTCAAATCTTACTTTGGCAGCAGCTTTTGTTTCCTCATTATAAGCATTTTGTGCTTCTGGCCTTTTCAAAATAAATAAATCGAATGCCGCAAAATCTATCCAAACAAACCGTAACGCTTTGGCCCCATCGGGCATAGTATAGTCAAGTTTTGTGCGTGACCAATCCAGGACTGGCATGAAGTTGTAACAGACCGTTTTTATGCCACATTTGGCTAAATTTTGGAGTGAAATCTTATAATTTTCGATAAATTTTTCTCTCGTAGGAAGCCCTTTCTTGATATCCTCGTGCACAGGTAGACTTTCGACCACCGACCATTTGAGTTCAGAAAACTTATCGTTATCTTTTTCAATAATGGCGATTCTTTCAAGAATTTCAGCTTCTGTCCAAACCTCACCAACAGCTATCTGGTGCAAAGCCGAGACCACTCCAGCACAGCCCGACTGGCGAATATCCATTAAACTTACAGGGTCGTTGGGTCCAAACCAACGCATGGTATGTAACATATTTTTTGGTTGAATTTTAAAATTTATATAAGAATCAAGTTGTAGTTTTAAGAACCAAACGCCAAGCCCAACTCTTCTTTATCGTCAAAATGGCTTTTTATGCCCTTCACGTCTTGATAAGTTTCATGACCTTTACCAGCTACCAAAATGATGTCCTGAGAATTTGCCAATTCAGCTGCTTTTTTGATAGCCTCTCTCCTATCGGTTATTTGCATTACTTTCCGTCTTTGGGTAATACTCACACCAGCTTGCATATCAGCCAATATATCTTCTGGTTCTTCATTTCTTGGATTATCAGATGTAAGTATTACAATATCAGACAATTCACAGGCTATTTTGGCCATCAAAGGACGTTTGCCTTTGTCTCTATTTCCGCCACAACCTACTACTGTTATTACTTTTTGATTGCCCTCTCGAAGATCTCTAATGGTTTCTAAAACATTCTCCAGAGCGTCTGGTGTATGTGCATAATCTACTATTCCTACACGGTGGTCAATAGCCAAAATCTGTTCAAAACGACCTGGAGGTGGCTTTAGTTCTGAAAGAATAGTTAAGACATTTTCTGAGTTTTCTCCCAAAAGCATGGCCGTACCATAAACCGCCAAAAGGTTGTAAGCATTAAAATTTCCTATCAATTTAAACCAAACTTCCTGACCGTTTACGTCCATTTGTAGCCCAAAAAGCCCGCAATCCATTACTTTTCCCTTAAAATTACCAATGTTTTTTAAAGAATAAGAATACTTGGTGGCAGCAGTATTTTGCAACATCACTTTGCCATTTTTATCATCGGCATTGGTGAGTGCAAAGGCCGATTTGGGCAACATATCAAAAAAACCTTTCTTGGCCTTTATATAATTGTCGAATGTCAAATGAAAATCAAGGTGATCTTGTGTAATATTCGTAAAAATCCCGCCAGCAAAACTCAGGCCTGAGATCCGTTGCATTTCTACGGCATGCGAACTCACCTCCATAAAAACATAAACGCAACCTTTTTGATGCATTATGCTCAATAGTTCATTGATTTTCACAGAATCTGGCGTAGTGTGTGTGGACGGAATGACTTCATCTTCCACCTGATTTTGCACCGTAGAAAGCATACCGCATTTGTAGCCCAATTTCCTGAAAAGGTTAAAAAGCAGAGTAGCTATGGAGGTTTTACCGTTAGTACCAGTTACCCCAACCAATGTTAAGTTTTTTGATGGATTTCCATAAAAATTGCAGGCCGCTATCCCCATACATTTTGCCGAGTTTTCAACCAAAATATAGGTAATATTTTCTACTAAAACCTCAGGAAATCTCTCACAAAGAATGGCCGTAGCACCAGAATCTATGGCTTTTTGAATAAAATTGTGACCATCTACTTGCGTGCCTGGACTGGCCACAAAAAGCGTGTTTGGCTCAATTTTTCTTGAATCAAACTCAATTTTTGATATTTCGATATCCGTTACGCCTGATACGGATTTTAAAGGAATTGTATATAAAAGTTCGCTTAGGAGCATCTGAAAGGAAATTTCTGGTAAATATAATTTAGTATTTCTAATGGAAACAGAAATTGCTGGCAATTCTCAGAATTAATATGTTTAATTTTATATTCAATCTTCAAACGATTAACATAGATTCTCAGATTCGAACTTGTCTCGATTACTTGAATGACAACCAGGCTCCAGTATAGATACATAACATTTCTAACTGCCCCAACTATTGATACTCAATGTTTATGTTTTCAAAAACTTCATTAATACACTTCTGTTTATAGAATCTGTAGTCTTTATTTTAGCTATCTGGGCTATTCTTGAGATAGATGAAACATACAATAAAGACCTAAATCTTCTTGATTAAATCTAAAATACCATTTTTTGAAGCTTCCGTCCTAAAAAAAGGCATTTTCTTTCCAAACATCATAACATATTCCATTTTTTGGAAGTATTCCATTTTTTAGTATTCATAAAGTGCTGATTTTTAATACATTAAAATACTGGCACTGTTTTAATCAATATTTAGAGGAATAAAAACATTTATATGAAAAAAAGAATACTCATTTATTCAATAGCTATTATTGGATTAACAAGCTGTCTTCCTACTGTAGACAACATTTTAGAACCAGATTTGGAAACCTCCAGTGGTATTGAAAAAACTAAAGTACCAGAATCATTTGATTTTAAAACCTCCAGTGTAACTACCATCAAAATAAAAGTTCTCAATGGTCAAGATAAACCTATGAGCAACATTCCTTTTTCTATAGTAACAGAGCCCGACGGAGAAACTTTGTTTAAAGCTATTACCAATGCTTCGGGGTATTTTGAAACTCAAAAACAATTAGGCAACCATGTTGAGATGTTGAGCTTTAAGACTGATTTGATAGGGATTCCTGGAAATGTTACAATGAAAATTGAAAACAAAGAAGTAATTTTCACTATTGGGGGCACTAAACCTACAACTGGTATAATAAAAGAAGAAGATACTAAAGCCTTGAGAGTTGGTGATTTTGCAGGCGTAACAGCCTTACCAACTTTGCAAACCTTAGGATCGTGGAATTCTTCGGGAGTTCCCTCCTATCTTTTACCTGTTAATGACAACATTAGTTCTTCATTTTTGTTAGACATAACCTCAAGCCTACCCGAAGGAGGAAATCCGCTGCCTGTTTCACACCCCGAATATTTACAAACAAATAGACCTACAACATTAACTGTAAAGGAGCGTGCCGATGTATGGGTTACGTTTGTTCATGAAGGAGCGGGTTATAAAAACACCTTGGGATTTTACACATTTGATGCCCAAAACCCACCAACAACCACTGCTCAGGTAACAAACCCGACAATCATCTTTCCAAACATTTCTTACGCCGGTTCAGGTGGTGGATTAGTATCGGGAAATAAAGTAAAAATTGGAACCTTCGAGGCTGGTACTTCCATTGGTTTTTTCTTATTATCTAATGCTTACAGTGGAACAACCGTAGGTAGCGGATATTATCCTTTATTTAGCCATTCAAATCTTAACCCTGAGACCAATACGGCGATAAACAGACATTTTGTTCTCTTAGATGATTCTAAATCCAATAATATCCTGTTGTCTGTTGAAGATATTCGCCGTGACAATGCGGGTTGTGATAATGATTTCAATGATGCCGTTTTTACGGTTAGTTCTAATCCAATTGTGGCAATCCAAGATCCAAATATTCCAAAAATGGACACCAACATAGACACCGATGGAGATGGAGCTGGTGATACAAGAGACGAATTCCCTAACGATCCACTAAGAGCATTTAGGTCATATACCCCCTCTAAAACTACTTTTTCTACGTTAATTTTTGAAGACCTATGGCCTTCAAAAGGAGATTATGACTTTAACGACCTTGTTTTAGATTTTCAAATTGAAGAGATTTACAACACACAAAATAAAATTGTTGACATTTATCACAGGTCAGTTATAAAAGCCGTGGGAGCTTCTTATAAAAGTGGCTTTGGCTTCCAACTCAATGCATCTCCTTCTTTAATAAAAAGCGTTACGGGCAGTGTTCTGAGAAATAATATTATAACTCTCAGTGCCAACGGAACAGAAGCTGGCCAAAATAAAGCTGTTATAATTCCTTTTGATAATGTTTTTGATAATATTAAACGAGTAGGTTCTGATTATTTGAACACTGTTCAGAATCAACCTTTTTCTCAAGCGGATACTTTGGTAGTAAAAATTGAATTGAACAGTCCACAGACTCAAAGCACGATTGGAGTTGCACCGTACAATCAGTTCATTTTCACCAATCAAAGAGGTAAAGAAATACATTTACCAAATTACCCTCCAACGAGTTTAGCCAACTTGAGTCTATTTGGAACTTCTCATGACAAATCAAACTCGGTAACAAATACTTATTACAAAAGCTTCAATAATTTGCCTTGGGCTATTCAAGTTCCAACGAGTTTTGAGTACACTGTTGAAAAACAAGAAATTTCAAATGGATACTTGAACTTTAGAGCTTGGGCAGAAAGCGGAGGAACGTTATACAACGACTGGTATCTTCCCAAAGCCAATTATAGAAATACAACAAATATATTCAGCAAATAAAATAACAAAAAACTCTCTGCTAAGCAGAGAGTTTTTTGTTTATAAGTGTAATCTATCAGCCATATATAAAAATTGACCAAAATTAAAAACTCTTTATATCTTTTGGACTCGAGCAATCATACATTAAAGCTAAAGCAACTCTCTTGAAAAAATAATCTGCCAAACTCCCAACCCTAACTTAAACATTATGGCAGTTTTGAAAAATCAACTAGAGGTTTAATATTTTTTAATGGTCTTTCAAATAGGGTTTTCATGGCTGTAGTTTCGTTTGAGAAGCCACAGTTTTTCAGGTAAAAACCATCTCCCAAATTACCACCTTCGTAGTCTTTGCGGTACCCAATTCTGGCGGTAGCATCTGCTGTGAAGGTTATTTTGTTGATTTTCGTTCAACCAGCACTGCTGAAAGTTCGGCTTCCAGATTTGATGCTCATGAAAATCAAATCTTACAGTCATCTTTATTTCGGAACTATAAAACAAGGCAACCAAACGCTGATGCCAGACTTTCAGAGAGAAAATGGGACTTTGAGTATTAAGGGGTTTGTGTGAGTTATAAATTGGAATAGAGATAGCTGTCTATTCGGAATAGACAGCTATGCATTATCTTTAGAAAGTTACTTTTTGGATATGAACTGATTTCTCGCTCTCTGGAAATACAAAATAGGCCGACTTGTTGACTTTATCAATGATGAAGTTCCGACCAGTACTCCAAAAACTATACGAAGAATTTGATGTTCCGACTTTAAATACAGACTGATAGTTTTTCAAATCAACAATGTAAGAACCAGCCGTCGATATATTATAAATGATATAATTTTTGTTGTCGAACTTTACAGTTTCAAGGTATCCATTGTTTGTTACAGGAGAGTGATTTAGAATTTCTCCATTAAATTCAACCGTTAAATCCGAATTAATGACTGAGAGCCCAATTCCGAGTGACTTACTTTCTATATTTTCACTGCCTGGGCTTACAGCCTTGGAAATATTGTAAAATTTTCCATCCTGAAAAACTACGTTTTCTAACTCTATAAAATCTACTCTGTTACTGTATTTCGACTTGTATAATTCAGCCTCAAAAGTTTCTTTCGAAGTAATATTTCCAGTATTATCCATTTGGATTTTCTCAAAAAATGCACCTTTTTTTGATATTCCAAAACCATTGGCGTTTAACAATTTAATTCCAGCGGCAGATTTTATGGCGAAGATTGGCTTGAATGCGTTGTCTTTATTTTCGTTGTCGCCATAGTTGAATTTCTTAGAAATGACCTTTTTGCCTTGGTTGTCAAAATAATAGAAGTAAAAATCGTTGGCAACAGGGTTTCTTGGGGCTTTTCCAAGAGCCGGTTGATTGCTGCTAAATAAATATATTACACCCGCTGGTTCACCTTTTTCGCTTAACACTTGGAGTCGCTTGATAAATTTGGTTATGTAAGGCTGGAATTCTTCATAAGATTCTTTGACTTTCCCCTTTTCGTCAAATACTATGAAGACATTATTTTTGTAGGCTGCATAATTGTCATTTTCATCGGTTTTAATAAGAAATTGTATCATATTACCCTCAGATAGCTGAAAAGCTTTTTCCTCCCTTGTTAATAGTCCATTTAGTTTGGGGTCTTGAAAGTCAAGTTTATGCGTGTTTATTACTGGATTGAAAAAACCATTCTCTTTCGCTTGGAGTCTAAAATCTTTTGAAACAGTTACTGCTTTTGAATTTTTAATTTTAAGGACTCCGTCATGGTCAGTTACTAAGGTATTGTATGTTGCCCGTTCGATGTCTAGCTCGGGGTTGGATTTTAGAAAATCCAACATACTACCAGCAAAGCTTAAATTTTCTGGATAAACTGACTTGGCAAAGATTGGGATTTTAAGAAACGAAGGTTTGATGTTGACGTTTCTAGGAGAGTAAAAGAAGTTGGCTGCCGAGCCTTTGGGATTGAGATTCAGATCATGCTTAAATGTTATGAAATATGGAAAATACTCAATGTCTTCCATTTTGGTTTCAAAGAATTTTTTGTTTATCTGCTGAGAGTAGGTTAAAGGGTTTCCAAATTCCCCCTTCCCTCTAAACCTTTGAGTGAAAAATGTTACGATTTCACCATTTTGATTGATATTGAAATTGGTAATAATCGGCGGACTTTCTTGGTCCTTGAAAAGATTTAAAGTTATGGAAACTTTTTTGTCTAGTTTTTGAGCAATTGTGCTGTTTGTTAGGAATAGTGAAATAATAATGATGGATAATTTTTTCATTAATTGTTTTGATTTAATTATGGAAATAAATACCAGCTAAACACATGCCAGAAAAATTCCTTAAGTAAATAAAATGGCCTTGGGTGGTTTGTAATTACAAATGGTTACCAAAAAATACATAGGATACTTAGGATGTCTGGTTGCAGTCTAATAGTTAATTATTAGTTAGTTGTGGGTTTGCTATTTCATCTAAAACATATTTTAAACTTAATTTGGCAATTGTTCAAAATTCATTTGAGGTTTAATATTTTTTAATGGTCTTTCAAATAGGGTTTTTATGGCTGTGGTTTTGTTTGAAAATCCACAGTTTTTGAGGTAAAAACCATCTCCCAAATTACCACCTTCGTAGTCTTTGCGGTACCCAATTCTGGCGGTAGCGTCAGCTGTGAAGGTTATTTTGTTGATTTCGACCCAACCTTTTTTTGTGTCAAACGCCCATTGGTTTCTGTATGTAGCTTGACGAGCTTGGTTTCCGGTTTCTGGCTCGAAGTTTTCCAAAAAAGAATATAGATTTTTCAAGTAAGTGTTGGTCTTGGGTCTTTTGAAACTCGCTATCAATAACCACTGGTTTTCTTCGGGTGCAAAAAAGTATGCCGTGTAGATAGTAAATCCAAGGCCGTCAGGTTTGGCACCAACCAAAAATTTGTAATTATTGCCAACTTTCCAGTTGTATTTCAAATAACTCTGGCCACCTGCCCCTTCGTTTCAAAACTCACCCGTGTATACATTTTTGCCTTTTTTTAGCATAATTATCTTATGATCTAAGGGGATTTTACTTGGATCGTCTGTAGTAAAAGGACTCCAAATAGAAAACAAAACTCTTCTTTCAGTTTCAGAATTTACTTGCATGCCAAAATATCCTTCGCCAAAACCATTGGCCATGTAATAAGAGCCAATTATGTCGTTTTTTTCTGGAACAGTCATTTCCGAATAAAACCATTCGATATTTTCTAATCCATCGGTGTTATAATTGAGATGAACAGAAGGCCCGCGTCTTCCCCAATAGAAGTAATTGCCCTCGTTGTTTTTCACGAAGGCAGTTTCTGAGTTTACACAACTTCCACTTATGCCGATGGCTGATATTTCGCCAAAAGTATTTCCTTGTTTTTCGATACCAACGAGTTGTATTTCCACATATCCAGCCTTCAATATATCCCATTCACCAGCCATCGTTTCAGCTTCGCCTTTTAGCTCAATCACGTTACTTTTGCCTGAAATTGATATTTTTATTTTGCTACTTACAGCTTCTGAAAATACTGAAATTTTGAGTTTTCCAACCTTATTTACTTTGAAATAAACTTTGCAGACTTGATCAATGATCGTCCAATTTCCCAACCCTTTCTCCGTAATTTCAGCCCCGTTTGTAACCCAAGCATTGCCACCGAGTGGTATTTTTTGGAGGTTTGGGTCATGGGAATGCATCAAGGGTATAGCAATGGATTTACATCCTGAAATGATGAAAAGACAAATGATGAAACTTATTCTTTTTAATTCTAACATTAAATTATCTTTAGTCCTTTTATATTTAAAAACTGACTATCATAGGAAATCAATTCTATATTTTCAGAAATGGCTTGGGCAATTAAAACCATGTCAAATGGATCTTTATACGTAAATTCTGTTTTTCTTAGGGTTTCCAAATGTTTTAGAGCGATTGGCAAACTTTCAAAGCCGTTAGCTTTCAGTATGGTTTCAAAGTTACCTTCAAATTCTAGTTTGCCAATTTTTTCTTTAATTCCAATTTCAAAGAAGCTCGCTACACTAACGAAAATGGTCTTTTCGGAATCCGCTATCAAGTCATAATGGTCTTTTTTTAGTTTACTTGGTTCTGATAACCACCAAATCAATATGTGTGTATCAATTAGTATTTTTCTCATTTCGGAATATCTCATTGTTATCAAACAATTCACTTACAGCAACATCGGATTCTTCCCAAGTGCCCAAAACCTTGATTTTACCCGTTAACTGTCCGGGTACTCGTTTTTGTTTTTTTAAAGCCACTAACTCTACAACGGGCTGATTGTTACGAGCAATAATAATTTTCTCGCCATTAAGTACCTTATTTATCAACGCAGACAACTGACTTTTGGCGTCATGAATGTTTACAGTCTCCATAAATCATATTTTATTTAGCTAAGTTAGCTAATGCACTTTAGATTCTAATATTTTTTGCAAAGAATTTTCAAGGTCAAGAGAGGTATTTGATTAGATTTCTCTAAAATTGCAGAAAAATAACCAAACTTATGGCCTCCATATTCACGAAAATCATAAATGGTGAGATTCCTTGCCACAAAATAGCCGAAACAGAAGATTTCTTTGCGTTTTTAGATGTATTTCCATGTGCACCTGGACATACTTTGGTGGTGCCGAAAAAGGAAGTGGACTACCTTTTTGATCTTTCGGATGAACTTTATGCTGGATTGATGGCTTTTGCAAAGTCTTTGGAACCGGCCATTCGTAAGGCTGTACCTTGTAAAAGAGTGGGCGTAGCAGTTATTGGCTTAGAAGTGCCTCATGCACATGTACATCTGATACCGATGAATAGCATGAACGACATGAATTTCAACTCTAAAATAAAGATTTCGCAGGAAGAATTGGCCGAAATTGCTGGGAAGATTATAGGAAATTTGTAATTTTTCGTAAATTGTACCTTTATTCAAGAATATGGTAAACACTGATATTGCGAGTTTGAAAAGCCGAATTGCTAAATTAAAAGAAAGCAAGATTTTGATTTTAGACGAAAAGTCAAAGTCTATGTTGTTAGATATGAATAGTGAGTCTGAGGCTTATAGACAAGGAAGAGTCAAGAAAAGGAAGATTGCCACACACTACTTTCATTCCTAAATAGCATGCCTGATTTTGTGGTAATTGCTGGACCAAATGGGTCGGGGAAATCTTTTTATTCGACAGAGGATGATAGCTCTCTTGCCAAGACATATTCTACAAGAAGTTTTGATTTTGATTTTCGATTTTCAGAACTTTTCAAGAGTTTTTTAAATATTATGACTTCTCAAATCGAAGAGAATTTATATAATAGAGTTAAAGAAATATTTGAAGAGGAAGCCGAAGAAGCCATAAAATGCTTTAAATCTTTTTCTTTCCAGACCAATTTTGATAGTCCAACTATTGATATTTGGAGAGAGAAGTTCGCAAATTGTGGTTTTAATACAGTTTTAACTTTTCTATTCTTGGAAGATGTTGAATTGTGTAAAAAGAGAGTGGAAATGAGGCTTTCAAATGGAGGACACTATGTAGACAGCAAGACTATAGAAGCAAGATATATCAAAGGATTAATTAATCTAGACACCTATTTCTCAAAATATACACAAGTTACGATTATTGACAGTAGTAGCTTTGCAGAGGTCAGGCAGCTTTTTGATTACTCCAATAGAAAAGTGAAATATATTGACGAAAAATTTATCGATATTGTCACCAAATATAATCTAATAAATTTAAAGTCATCAATCGATAGTTTTATGAATTCTCATGAAGTCTAAATTTCTTCACCTTAAACTCATACCAATAAACTACCCCAATAAACAAAAATGTCAGGAGCATGTGGTAAGGGACTGATACCCAATAATTGCTGATATGAATTTGGGTATTGGCTAAAATAATCAATCCCGCACCTAACAAGTAGGCCGAGATTTCTTTTAGTTCGTAGGGTATTGGGTAATGCTTTTGCCCCAAAATATAGCAAGCCACCACCATAAAAAACGATGAAATAGTAAAGGTGATCGCACAACCCAAGTAGCCAAGTCTTGGTATGAGAATTACGTTCAGAATGATTGTCAAAATCATAGCTGCGATGGTAAGATAAGTGCCAAATTTGGTCTTGTCTACCAATTTAAACCAAATAGACGTATTGCCATAAACACCTATAAATAAGTTGGCTAAGAGCAATATTGGCACAATGTAAAGCCCTGAACGATAATTTTCTCCAATCAGAAGACCAATCCAGTCAAGGTTCAGACTTACACCAACCCAGAGAATTATACAGGCAATGGTAAACCATTTGGTGCTGAGTGCTATCAAATTGGGTGAGTTTTTGTCGCCCAATTTTGAGAAAAAAAGTGGGTCGGCGGCATAGCGATAAGCCTGAACCACCAGTGTCATAAATATGGACAATTTATAAACTTGTGAGTAAATGCTAAAAGCCTGGTCCGGTTTTGGGAAGTCGGAATAGAAGCCTTCAGGCAACAACTCCCTGAACATCAGTCGGTCGGCTGTGAGGTTGATGGCTCCTGCCAGACCCATTATCATAAGTGGATAGGCATAAACCAAAACTTCTTTCAACTTTGGCCAGTTTATGGTGAATTTGAAACCAACAAACTCTTTCCACAATAAACCAAGCGTAATCATACTGGCTACATAATTGGCCCAAATGATATAGTCAGGGCCGATGTTGGCATTGTAAATAAACGCCGCAAAAGGTTTTAGGTTAGGTAAGAACTTGTCTTTCAGGATATTATTGCAGAAAATCAGATAAAAGGCATTTAAGAAAATATTGATGGCAATATTGGTGATTTTAATGCCTACAAATCGTTTGGCTTTGTTTTGGGCTCGCAGTTTTACAAAAGCGATGGCACAAATGGCGTCTATGGCAATAATGATGGCCAACATAATAACCAAGCGTTCTTTTCCGGGAAAACGCATGGCATTTACCAAGGGCGTGGCACCTAAAATCAATCCCAAAGAAAGTACGCCACTCAGAACAATGATGAAACTAAGGATGAGATTAAAATACTCCGACTGATTTTCTTTTTTGGAGCCATATCTGAAAAAAGCGGTTTCCATACCAAAGGTAAATAGGATGTTCAGTGGAATTACGTAGGTGTAGAGTTGGGCGTTTTCGGTGAGGAGCTCGGGCTGTTCAAATACACGGGTGTGTACAATTACCAAAAGCCAGTTTAGCAGTCGACCCACAATGCTGCTCATTCCATAAAGCACTGTGTCGCCAGCTAATTTTTTTACTAAACTCATTTATAAAAATTCAAAATTGAGCCGCAATGTTCCGAATTTTTGGGCAAGAATGCAAAAGAAACGGCGACTTTCGTTCTTCTGTAACAAATAGCACTTTCAGATTATTGAAATTTCTTTACATTTACTTTTAAATTTATTCTAACCATTTTATGATGAAAAAAGTATCCTTTTTATTTGCTATTGTTTTTATTTCTTTCTCAGTTTCTGCCCAACGAGAATTTTATGAATTGCGGGTTTACACCATGAAGTTCGGCTCGCCTGCTTCGGGATTACACAATTATCTTGAGAAGGCTCTTTTGCCTGCATTGAACAGGCAAGGTGTGAAAAATATTGGAACTTTTGAAGAGTGGAGTCAAGACAATCCTGCCAAAATTTATGTATTGATTCCTTACGAAAGCATATCGGCTTACGAAAAAGTAACCAAAGGCGTCAATTCCGACAGAGTTTTTACCGAAAATTCTGCCGAATACAATACCATTACCCAAGATAAGGTACCCTTTACCAGATATGAAACTTCCTTTTTTAATGCTTTTTCGGGAATTCCGCAACTCATCAAACCAGAAACTGGCTCAATGGTTTTTGAAATGCGTACTTACGAAGGCTACATAGAAGATGCCTATCAAAGAAAAATAAAGATGTTTAACGAAGGCGAGTTGCAGATTTTTAAGGAAACTGGACTGCATTCGGTTATGTTTGGAGAAAAAATAGCAGGGCCACAAATGCCTTGCCTGACTTATATGCTTGCCTTTAAAGACTTGGCTGAGCGAGATGCCAACTGGAAGAAATTCTCGGATCATCCAGAATGGAAACGTATCTCAAAACTTCCCGAATACGCCA
The DNA here is from genome assembly GCF_024343735.1 of Lacihabitans sp. CCS-44. GTDB lineage: Bacteria > Bacteroidota > Bacteroidia > Cytophagales > Spirosomataceae > Leadbetterella. The sequence goes on along the minus strand of NZ_RJUE01000002.1, from coordinate 274,830 downwards.
ACACGGTTTCAAACATCCATCGTGTGTTTTTGAAGCCGTTGAAGTATTCGCAGCTGTAGAAGTGAATGTGAATTTTATGATTTCGAATTTACTTTCTTAATTTTAAGTATAAATCAATAGACTTATGAGTTTAGGAGAGTTGAGGTCGAATTTTCATTCATAAATTTATAGGGTTGATAATGAGATACTTTGAGACTTTAGTAAAAAAAAGCCTGCAAGAGTGAATCTTACAGGCTTTAGATGAAAAAGAATGATTTGCAGACTAATATTTTCGAAAATCATTGGGAGTCACCACCTTGCACATCGTCGTTTTTGATGCCACGTTTGTTCTTTTTGATGGATTCTTTGAGCTTACCAAACTTGTAATTCAAACTCACGCTGAACGACCTGAAGTAATCTATTCTTTCATTATTTTGTAAGAAATCAGGTCCAAAACTCTCCCTGATATTTTTACGATATTTGTTGAAAGGGTTGTTTACCGATGCCGAAAACGATAGTTTGTCTTTGGTAATGTCTTTGTTTACACTGGCCGAATATCCGAAATAACTGTTCATGTTTTCTTGAATGTTAATACTTGGACCACGGTAGTTAAGGTTAGCATTTACCCTCAGATTTTTTTCGAATCTGTAGCCCGTTGAAAGGTTGGCTCCGTACATCACGCCTCTGTTTTTGATGAGGGCGTTGTTGATAATACCTTCGGTGTATGCAAAGGCCAATCGAGTGTTCAGGCTTAAGTTCCATTTTTTGGTGATGGGGTGATTAAGATTGGTATTTATCATTGGTAACAATCTTGCTTTTCCCACATTTCCGAAAGATGAACGAGTGATTTTGGTGGCGGAATCATACACTATAACCGGGAAAAACATGTCTTTTATCAAGGATGTCCCTACCGAAACACTGACGGCCGTTTTGCCAGACCAATTGTAGCCAATGTTTATGTCATTCATGATAGATGGCCTTAGTGCTGGGTTACCTGTTCTTTCAAAGTTGGGGTTTGAACGGTCAACAAATGGGTTTAATTGATAAATTCCTGGTCTACTGATACGTTGTGTATAGCCAATGTTGACCCCACTCTTTTTGAATTTTCGGTTTACAGAAACCGTAGGAATTAGATTAAAGTAATTTTGATTTACTTTGGAATTGGTCGAAACGAAGTTTGCATCGAGTATGGTTTGTTCAAGTCGAGCACCTGCTTTTACACCCCAGTTTTTGGCGTTGTATTGCCATGTATTGTACACACCATATATGTTCTGAATATTAGAAAACTCGTTGCTAAGGTTATTGATTTTTTCGTATCCACCAGTTTCTTGGTTGTGACTATTGTAGGTGAAATTACTCGCATTTTTTCTGAAAATCCCCTTTATACCAGCTTCAACGGTTACTTTTTTGCTAAGCGGATGCACGTAATCTATCTGGCCAGTTTGTTCGCCAAAAGTCTGGTTGTTTAACTGTAAATAATTGGGTAAATTGTAGTTTACTCTTTCCGAAATTTGAAGGTCGGCTTCTTGCGTATTGTCAAATCCGTAGTATCTATACGAAAAAGTCAGCAGCTGATTTTTGTTTTTTCTAAAGCCACGTTGATAATTTAGCCCCAAATCCATCCCATCGCCATTTCCGTTGCCTTTGTTTAGTAAATAGTAACTTTGAGCAATTTCTTTGTTGATTTCCAAAGCTGAATTTTGGCTATTTGTGCCACTGTTTAGGTTCCCATTAATATTAAATTGAGACGAAAGTAGATTCAAACTGTCTAGCTCATAGCTAAGTTCCAAACCCAAATAAGCCCCTTGATTTTGGTTTTTGTTTACTCCTCTTTGGTTGAGCATAGTGCTTGTTGGCCCAAAGGTATTTCTTTCATTTAGAAATGACGACTCTGGATTGTTGTACTGATTGGCTCCGCCAAAGGCCGAAAGTCCCCATTTGCCAATTTTTGCTGATAAATTTCCGCCAATTCCAGGACCACCAATCGAAAAACGCTCGTTTACATTCAGGCTTCCATTATAACCATTGTCCAATGCTTTGTTGGTAATGATGTTTATGATACCAGCCAAGCCTTCGGCGTCGTATTTAGAGGGCGGCGTGGTAATGACTTCTATTTTTTGGATAGAAGATGCAGGCATACTTCTTAGCACTTCTTTGTAGCTACGCTCCATCATGCTGGAAGGCTTTCCGTTGATGAATATCTTGAAATCGCCTGAGCCTTTCAGTTGAATATTTTCATCTGCATCAAGAGACAGGTGCGGGATTTTCCGCATCATCTCCAATACACTAAATACCTTACTTTCAGGATCTGCTTGAGTGTCGTAGGCAATTCTGTCTACTTCTTGGTGTACGATTTGCTTCGTGGCGGTTACGCTAAGTTCTTTGAGTCCAAGCGTACTTTCTGCTATCAGGATATTTCCCAAATCAAGTATGGTTTTGGTAGAATCGGTAAGGTCGGCCTGAATGGTTTTTGATTTAAAACCTACACCACCGATCACCAGGTAATATTTGTAGGGTTTCATGCCTACAAATTGAAATGAACCATCAGCCTTGCTGTAATCTACTTTTACTGGCAAGTTTTTGTCTTTCAGTAAGTTTACTGTTACAAAATCAATGGGTTTTTGTGAAGCCGAATCTAGGATTAAACCTTTGATTTGTAGTCCCGCGGGTTTCGTCTGGGCCTGTGCATTTGCAAGCCAAAACAGGCTGCAAAGGATAAGTGATAATTTTTTTAATAGCTTTTTCATTTTGTTTGTTTTGTACGTTTCCTATGATTTGGACAATAGCTTTCCTGCAGGGCAAAAGCTCTGTTTTTTTTTCTTTTCGACAGTTTATTCTGTCGATGCCAAAAGCCATGCACGGCAATCAGCTTAAGATATCAATTGATGATACAAATATATAGTAAGGTACTTTGTGATGCAAGGTATTGGGTGAAAAATATTTGAAATGCTTCAAAAATATTTTAAAACCGCCTTAATATGTTCTGAAAATGTTTTGGGAAGTAAAAAATAGGAGTTAAGGTAAAGATATATAGTCTGTTATGAGTGATTTAAAAACATATTTATTTGCCAAACAAGCCTGTTTTTTTAACAGATTTCTTTTGCAAAATCAATGCAACACTTCAGAATTTGAACGGTGACTGTCACTCAGATCTCAAACTGTTGACTGGATTTGTTAGTGCCGCTCGCAAACTGTAATAAGCAATGGTAAGTATAGCAATAAGAAGCACAGAAGCAAAAAATAGGGCCATTAGACTAAAATTCACTCCGTTGTTGAAAGTAAATATGCTGTTGAAAAACAAACCACTCAAAACACCGATAGGCAAGGCAATACAACCAGCAATAAGTAGAAGTTTGAGAAAACTCCATGAGAGAATACGAACCACTTGGGCTATCGAAGCTCCCACTACTTTTCTGATTCCGATCTCCTTAATACGTTTTTCGGTGGTATAAATTACCATTCCGAGTAAACCCATGACAGCAATCACCAATATCACCAAACAGGCCATACCCATCATTTTCATGTCTTCGGCCGGGTAATATCTGTCATACATTTCATCCTCAAACCAGCCATAAGACAGGGGCTCAAAAGGATTTTGGTTCTTCCAAAGTGATTTTATGTACTTTTCGAACTCTGCGTGATCTGCCTGAGTGTTTGTTTTTATCACAATGGTCTGAAAAAGTGCTGGGTTATACTGAAAAACCAAAGGCTGGATTTCGAATTGATAGTTGAAATGACAGAAATTTTGGACGACGCCAATGACTTGTACTTCGGCTTGGTCGTTGATAAAAATCGTTTTTCCAATAGCCTCTTTCGGGTTTCCAAGCTGTAGTTTCTCCACGGCTTTTTCGTTTAAAACCACAAAATTGCTAGCTGAATCAGAATTTGAAATCGGAAGATTTTGCCCAGCCAAAAAAGTCAGACGCATGTTTTCTATAAAATTGTGGTCGGCTGCGTAATAATACGACGCCTGACCTTCTGTGTTTTTGTTGGCTTTAATGCCTAGCTGAGTGGCCAATCCGCCAAAAGGAACTGAAGTGGCTCCTACTTTTTCTACGTCTTTGTTTTTGACTATTTCATTGACCAGCAGGCGATAATTTTTTTCTGGAATAGAGATATTAAAAATGCCTTTTCTATTAAAATTTTCGTTTTCAGTAGCCATATATTTAAACTGATTGTACATGTGGCCGATCTGAAATACAAAGCCCATCGTAACCACGAATTGTGTAACAATCAAGCTCTTACGGAAACTTATCTTGCCGAAAGACGCCGGAGATAGTGAGCCTTTCAGTACTTTGACAGGCTGAAAACTTGATAACACCCATGCAGGTAGACTGCCTGCCGTAATACCCAAAAACAGTGTAAACACCCCAAAGAGCACCATCACCAAGTATGGATTATCCACTTTCCAAGTGACCCAATCCACATGGATGTATTGCTTCATCAACAGCAAAATTATAACACCGACACTCAATGCGAAAAATGCAATAATAACGGCCTCAGATATAAATTGAAGAACCAATTGAGACCGAACAGCTCCCATTACCTTTCTTACGCCAACCTCTCTGGAGCGACTTAATGACCGTGCCAAAGTGAGATTGGTATAATTGAAGCCCGCCAGCAACAGAATCATTAACGGAATGGAAAAATTGACATAAATATCGCTCCATTTGTCTACGTAGGGGTTGTTTTGGAGGTCTTCTTGGCTTGGAGAAATATCCGCAAGTGCTTGTTTCCTGAACTGATTCGTCTTTTTTTCGAGGGTGGAATTCGTTTTCTGAGCAATTTGAGCCAGGGCCAAATCTAAGGAAGCTGGCAGGACATTTGGTTTTAATTTTACAAAAGTGTAGCTGTCGTATTCACCCCAAGACTTCAAATTCGTCGCTTCTTTATTCCTATTTGTGTAGGTGGCCATAGAAACCATCACGTCACTCTTAAACTGTGTTTCTTTCTTAAAGGGCAGCAAAACACCCGTCACCTTGAACATACCATAAGAAGGGTGCGAGAGAATCTGCCCAATAGGATTTGTGTTTTTGTAGAACTTTTTGGCTATTTCGTGGCTGATAACCAGGGTGTTGGGTTCCATAGGATATTCTCCCTTTTCTAATTTGAAATTGAATACATTAAAAAAATCGGGTTCTACATAAATTGTATTTACTCGAAAACTTTTGAGTCGATTTTTGAGTTCCCAGCCAAATTCTCTTAAAGTTTTTGTGGCAAACTCTGTACTTGCGTAATCATTTCTTAGCTTATCGGCCAATAAAAATGGTGATGAAGCATAACTCGTTTTTCCGCCCCCTTTGCTTTTTTCATCGCTTATGACTCTAAAAATCCGCTCAGGATTTTTGTGGAAATTGTCATACTCAAAGGTGCTTTGCAGGTGAAGTAATGAAAGCAAAGCAAATGGCAGTGCAAGACCCAAACCAAAAATATTGATAAAGGAAAATAGCTTGTTTTTCCAGAGATTCCTAAAGGCAATTTTGATGTAATTTTTGAGCATAAGTTTTGATTTTGAAAACAAAATGAAGAAGTCCTCAAATCCAAATTCTAAAATTTTTCTGAGGACTTCTTAACACGTAACAAATAGTTTTTTCATAACCCTGTAAAGATAGTTTCAAATGCTGTGCCAATAGTTTATATTATTGAATATCAATATTTTGCAAATCTGCTGTTCGTTTTTTTCGTCCGAAAACGAACACTTTTGTACGTGTGTGGACGAGGGAGAGGAGTCGTGTGTTTAATTATTTCATATAAGAAAAGGAATCTCTAAATCCTCACCTTCTTCCCAGTTTCAGCCGCCTTATAAATAGCATCCAAAACTTTCATGTCTTTCCAACCCTCAATTCCCGAAATATGATCAGGCATTGGTTTATTTTCTAATATTATCTTGCCGATGGCATCCATTTGAGCGGCTTGCTGGTTTATTTGTGGAAAATCCATCTCTTTTTCGTGTGTACGGCCTTTGAATGGGCCATAACTGATGGCGGGACTAAGTTCAAAGCGTCCATTTTCGGCACTTGCATATAGCCTATCTATACCTGCCGCAAGGGTTGAAGTAGATGTACAAACTGCACCGCTGGGGAACTCCATTTGCCAAGTGATAGATTCTTCCACTTCGGTGAACAATTCTTTTCGTAAAATTGGACCAAACTGAGCGGTGACTGTAACGGGTTCTTCGCCAGTGATATACCTGCCTGCTTGCACACAATACACCCCAAGGTTCATCAATGGGCCGCCTCCAGCCAATTTTTTACTTAATCTCCACTCGCCTTTTTCGCCAGCAAAATATCCCAATGAAGCTTCAACAACTCTAACTTTTCCGAATATCTCTTTCTGACCTAAACGCATCATTTCCATGTTATAAGGCTCAAAATGAAGGCGATAGCCCATGGCTAGCTGCACATTGTTATCTTTACAAACTTTTATCATCTCCAAGCAATCGGCTGCATTGATGGCCATGGGTTTTTCTACCAATACATGCTTTTTGGCTTTTGCGGCTCGTATCGCATATTCTTTGTGCATGGCATTTGGCAAAATGATGTATACCAAGTCTATGTCTAGATTGTCCTTTATTTTATCGAAATTCTCGTAATTGTATCTATTTTTGGTCGGAATGTTATATTCTTTGCCCCAAGATTCCAGTTTTTCTGGTGAGCCACTGACCAAGCCAGCTACCTCACAATATTGGCAGTCTTTCATTTGCGATGCCATATATTCGGCATATCGTCCAAGGCCTACCAAAGCTACTTTGATTTTCTTTCCTTCATATTTAGATGGAGAATTGGCAAAAGATAGGGATGGAATCAAGGCTGAAGAGGCGGTAATTCCTTTTATAAATGATCTACGGTTTAGGGCTTCTTTCATGTAAAAAGTCTTTAGTTTATTTTATGCAATTCTAAAGCCAATATCCATATTAAATTACTTTTTATCACAAAAAAATATAATTAATCGCAAATTATTTAAATGTGTCAAAAATACACTATATTTGAATTTTCAACCTTAAAATATCAGAAAATGAAATTTAGTATTAAAAAAATCATGAAATTGGCTTTTGTGCTTTTAGCACTTTCAATTTCGAAACTTGCTTTAGCCCAAGATGGAACTATTTATCCTCTGGAAACCCCAAAGGAGCCCAATGCAATTCCCTTAGGGACAGGAGGCGTTGAAAATCAACCTGCTTCCGAAACTTGGTTTCGTCAGTGGGGCGATCCTATGGCACGAAATATTACCAAGGCTACACTTACACCATTTTTGCCAGAGCCAGGCAAAGCAAATGGTACCGCTGTGATAGTAGCCCCAGGTGGTGGTTTTAGTTGGTTGTCTTTGGGAAATGAGGGCTGGGAAGTAGCAGAAGCTCTTGCAAAACAAGGTGTTGCAGCGTTTGTTTTGAAATACAGACTTAACCCAACTCCTGAAAAACTTGAGGACTTCACAGCTTGGATGAACCGTCCACGAACTCCAGCCCCAGCCCCAGCCGATGGTTCAAAAGCAGCTACACCGCCACCAGCACGAAATCTTAATAATCAACTTCAAGATGCCGAAGCAGCTTACGCTATGATTATCAACAGAGCAAAAGAGTGGGGCGTGGACACCAAAAGAATTGGAATGATTGGTTTTTCTGCTGGTGCGGGACTTACCATGCATTCTACTTTACATTCAAAAACCATGAAATTGGCGTTTATTGGGCCAATATATGGCGGTATGGGACCAGTAGAAGTACCAAAAAATGCTCCGCCGATGTTTGCAGCCATAGCATCAGATGATTTCCTGTTTAGAGGTCAGTTCGGTGTTGTAGAGTCATGGTTTAAAGCTGGCATACCTGTCGAATTTCATCTTTACCAAAATGGCGGGCATGGTTTCGGCCTTGGGAATCCCAACCGCACAAGCAACAAATGGTTTGATGCCTTTACGCATTGGTTAGATGTTAATAAGTTTTTGGTGGCGAAATGAGATATTGATTTGAGTGAAAATTTGGCGGAACTTAGGAATAAGTTCCATTAAATTTGTACCGCTAAAATATCGAATTTTAAAATTGTATTAAACAAAATTCATAATATTTTAAATTCAAAATTAGGCCTTAAATAGCACTTCAAATTAGTGTAAAGAAATAGAAGAAATATACATTTTGGCATTAAAAACGAAAAGGTTAAAGGTTTTACACCTCTAACCTTTTATTCTTTTGGCTAAATAGCAATTACTTCTGCTGCTTCAAATACTCCAACGCACCTTCTAAAACTGTATCTCTACCTTTTTGAATATCCACGATTGTTGGCTTTATTTCTATGTCGGGTTTTATTCCAACACCAACAAACACTTTTCCATCAGGATATAAATCTCGTTTGGTACAAACTCTGCCCATTAGCCCGCCAGGTAACGAAAATGGCAAAGGTTGTCCTGTGCTTCCACCTGTGACTTCGCCAATCATTTTGCCTCTTTTCATGCTGTCAAAAATAACGGCAAAATCTTCAGCAGCAGAAAATGTTTGTGAACTAATTAACAATACAACGGGCTTTGTATATAGTTTTTTACCATTAGGCGACCAATCACTTACAGGCTCTTGTTGCCAAACAATTCCTTCTTCACTGCCCCATGCTCGATAGGTTGGCACATATTTTCGCACAAAATGTTGTCCTTGTTTTATGGGTTTATCAGTCAAACATTTAAGTATTGACACATCAGTACTTCCGCCACCATTTCTACGAATATCTAATATTAGAGCGGTTGTATTAGAAAGGCTATCAAAAATACTCATAAATTTTTCACGAGATTTACTCGTTTCAAATTCATTGATTGCTAAATAAGCTACATTATTAGGCAAGATTTTAAACTCAACTGATTCTGTTTTTTTGAGGACTCCATAGCCTTTTCGAGGAAGTTTCCGAGTAGATATTTTGCCATCAATACCTTTTAATTCGAGTTCGACTGTCTGCTCTCTATTTCCTCGTAATAGGCTATAAGTAAAGGTACGAAGCCTTAAATCTTGCTCAGTAGAACTACTCTGATATGGCATGAGCTTTTGGGCGTATTCTTTCACAGGAATCTTGTCAATACTCACTACTTCCATACCTACTTTGATTCCTGACTTTTGAAGACTATCGCTCAAAACACTTGTAATTAATACTTTACCTTCTACAAGTGTGGTGCGGATAGGTGGAGCAAAGTTTGTTAGGCTGCGTAAACTATCGGATGTAGACCAAACGTTAGTATGACTATCTTTCAATTCCGCACAAAATTTTTGCATTACTTGGTAATACTCTAAAGTGTTTTTAGTGTTTTGTATGAGGGGTATGTATTCTAAATAAAGTTTATCCCAGTCCAAGTCAGGTAGGTTTTCAAAATACGCAAAATTATACTTTGCTTCTGACCAAAATTTTGAAAGCCCTGCCAGTTTTTCGGCATCAGAAATATTATACTTATAAGGCGTATTTAAAGCAGTTCCATTAAAAACTCTATTAGATGCCTCGATTTTTTTGAAAAAAGGCAATAATTCTGGAGCATTTACAACACTTTCAAAAATAGTATCGTTTTTCATCCATTTAGCATAGGCACTTCCCGAGCTACCCGATAGATTTTTTTTCAGTAAAGCAATAGCACCATTTTGTTCCCCTTTTTTTATTTTAATGACCGCCATGTCAAAATTAATATCGCTCTCACGGCCGAAAAGGTACTTATCTGTTTTTGCCAATGCTTTCACATCTTGACTATGATAATAAGTAAGTGCATCTTGCAAAATTTTCTCGGCTTTTTTCAAACTATCCAGTGGAGGTTTGGCCCAATCTCCTAAAACTTTATCGGCTTTTGCACGTTCGCCTTGCAAATATTCATAGGCTTTCCCCGATGCTTCTGAAGTGTGTTGTGCCTTTATTTCTAAGAAGCTTGTGAATAGTAAAAGTAGAGTGATTACAGTTTTTTTCATGTTTAATGTGTTTGTTATGCAAGAATAGAACATTTATGGTTTAACTCAAAATAAAACGTTGCAGCAGATTTTTTATTTTGAGTTAAAAATACTTTCACTCCACCTTCAAACTCTTCACAGGATTCATCAAGGCCGCTCTGATGGCTTGCCAACCAACTGTGAGCAAGGCAATAGCGATGGTTGTGATGGCTGTAATTCCAAATATCCACCAGTTGAAGACTTCTCTGTATGGATAGTTTTCAAGCCATTTTTGACTGGCCAAATATGCCAAAGGAAATGAAATGATAAACGACAAACTCACCAATTTTAAGAAATCGGTAGAAAGCAATTTTACTATACTTGTCACCGAGGCTCCCATCACTTTTCTCACGCCTATTTCTTTCGTGCGTTTTTCAGCCGACAGTGTAGCCAAACCAAACAAGCCAATACAAGAAATAAAAATGGTTAAAATTGCTCCAAAAAGCATAATTTGTTTCCATTTTTGCTCGGATTCATAGGCTTTTTGGTTTTCTAAATCTTTAAATTTATATACAAAAGCATTCATCGGGAATAAATCTTTGAAAGTCTTTTCTATGAACACAATACTTGCCGTTTCTGTGTTGGGTTTTATTTTGATATTCAAAAATCCAAAACCTGTGCTTTGCATGACAAACATCTGCGGTTTGATTTCGGTGTTAAGTGATTGGTAATGATAGTCTTTTACAATACCAACTACCTGATATTTTCGGCCGCTGTTGATAGGGTAATCAACTATTTGCCCAAGCGGATTTTTCCAGTTGGCTTTTTTTACAAATGTTTCATTGACCAATACCGACTGAGTAGAATCGGTTGGAAAATCTTTTGAAAAATTTCGACCTCTAACAAGCGGGATTTTATACAATGGAAGGAATTCTTCATCTATAATTCCTAGTCCAAAATTGAGTTTTTGTCCACCATTTATTTTACCCAAATCTTCCCAGTTTTCGCCGTTCTTTGGAGCTAGTTGCAAAATATTAGGATTTTTAAGGAGCTGTTCTTTTAAAACTTCTGCATTTTGTTTGGTCAAATCCCATTTTTCAACCATTATGGTATTGCTGTCATCATAGCCTAAGTCTTTGTTGATGAGAAAGTTGAAATGAGAATAAAAACTAAACGAAAGGATGATAAGAAAAGAGGCCAAGGCGAATTGCAATATCACCAAAGACTTTTGCAAATAACTTTTGCCTGAAAACATCATTTGTCCATAAAGTGTCTTGACGGGACTATAGCCCGAAAGTACCATGGCAGGATAAAATCCGGCCAAAAAAGAAGTTACGACAAACACTAAGAAATATCCCAAAAGTAGTTGAGCATCAAAAAGATAAGAAATAGAAAGTGATTTGTTAGCCAATTGGTTGAAAGTTGGGAGAATCAATTGAACAACTAAAATAGCCAAGGTAAAAGCTATAAAACTAAGGAAGAAAGACTCTCCTAAAAACTGCCAAATTAATTGTTTTCGGCTACTTCCCACCACTTTTCTGACACCTATTTCTTTGGCTCTTTTCAGCGAACGAGCTACTGTAAGATTAACAAAATTGATACAAGCAATCAGCAAAATAAACAAAGTAATGGCCGATAAAATATAGCTGTAAGTGGGATTACTGGCTTCTAATAGTCCATATTGGGCTGGCAAATCGGTACTGAGGTGAATGTCTTGCAAACGTTGCAGATTAAATACCACCTTGTCTTTGATTTCATATTTTTCTAAAATGATTTTGTTGGCTTGTGCGGCATCTGATGCATTGATTTCTTTCATTTTTTTGACCACATTGGCAATGTTGGCCTTCGGATTTAATAAAACAAAAGTGTGGTACGAGAAATTGAACCACCATTCGGTAGCAGCAGTTTCTTCGGGATTTACGAATTTGGGCAACAGGAAATGAAATTTTATTGAACTGTTCTCAGGACATTTTTTAGTTACACCCGTTATCAAATATGGCGTAAATTGATTGTCGCTGCTGATTTCAAGGGTTTTCCCAACTACTTCAACTGAATTGAAAAATTTAAGGGCCATTTCTTCTGAAATTACCACCGACATAGGTTTTACAAGAGCCGTTTTAGGGTCTCCAGCCAGCATCGGAAAATCAAAAACTGAGAAGAAATTGCTATCGGTGTAGTTCATTTCGTACCCTTTGACTTCGCCTTTGGCTCTAATATCTCGAAAAACACTTGAATACCTAACAAACGCCTCGATTTCAGGTATTTTAGTTTTAAAAATAGGCCCTTGCAAATTACTCGACATTCCATCGCGATGCCCAATTGAACCATCGGGGTGATACCAATCACTTACGACACGATAAATATTCGGTGATTGAGTATGAAATCTGTCGTAACTTATCTCGTCTTTTACATATAGCAAAATCAAAATGGCCGCTGATAATCCTATAGACAAACCAACGATGTTGATAAGCGAATACACTTTGTTGTGCACAAGGCTTCTCCAGGCGATTTTGATGTAATTCTTTATCATAATTTTGTTAGTTTGCATAAAAATTATGATTGTGTTTGGTCAAAAAACAATCAATCCTCATGGGCATTTCTTGTACTTTTTATTGACGCTAAGCAAAACTTAGAGACAGTTTTTCATAATTTAATATTTAATATCCAATCCTATGCCAAAGTCATAACTCACTGATAATTAGTATTCAAAATATAATATAACAAAAAAAATGTCCAAAAATGGACATTTGCGGTACATCTTCGGACATTATAAAATGACTGTAAAATTCTATTTTACCAATTTCTTAATAGTCAGGTAGTCAAGAAAATATATCACCTTCAACGAAATGTTATTGTTTTGTTCAGACTGGAGCGTGTTTTGGAGGTTTTCCAAATATGCAACTTTGGCATTGTCAGAGCTATGAACTGTAGCATTTTTCCAAACCACATTCATGAAACTTCCCGGGGCAAATTGCCATGTGTAAACCATGTCAATATTAAAATAATTAACGTTTCTGTCGAGGTTTTGAGTTATATCGGTTCTTTTAGACAATAGTCCGTCTTCAATCAATTCGTAAAATTCCCTGTTGTTCACCACACTTGCATAATGCCTTGTTCTGAAAGTCAATCCCATTTTATTGGTAAAATTGTACTTGAGATTGAGCGTGTTCTCGATTGATTTCACTTTTCTAAGAGCAAAAATCGACTTGTCATCTATAATGGTCGTAAATCCTAAGCCCTTATTGTGAGAAGTAATGTGCATGCCATGACGGACAGAAAATTTAGAATTGAAACGATAGTTATGGCTGAAGCTAGTTTCTGAGAGATTAAGGTTATAAAAGTTGAAATATTTACGACCAAATATCTCCGCATATCCCGAGTATTTCTTAGCATTGTTGGTTTCAAACCAAGTGCCTACACCCAAACTATTGCCTCTTTTGAAAACTCTGCCAGCCACACGAGGTTCGTAAAAATCGTTGTGTGTAGGTTGAAAGTTTGAGAAAACACCAAACCAGAAAATCTTTTTGTGCTGGGCATTGAAGTTGAAATTGATTCTTGAATTCTGATATTTTGTATCTATATCGCCAATTTTTGAAAACAAATGGCTAGAGTTTAGATTCAGGTTGAAGTTCATGCGGTTATACCAGCCTTTGGGTTTTATGAAGCGATAACCTACATAGGCATAGTGATTTATGAAATTGTTATTGGTAAAATATCCCAAGTCATTGCTCGTGTACTTGGTGTCTGTTAATTCTTGCGAAGCTCTAAACTGAAACCTGCCGCTAGTTTTGCCAAAACCAAAATTATGACTATAGCCAGTAGAGTTATCTTTATCAGCACTCTTAAAATCTAAATGACTAATGGCTGTATTTCCTGAAAAATTATAATTGTTTTTCTTATCGTTTAGGCTAAAAAGAGCTGAACTTACATTGGCATTGTACTCATTACTTCCTCTCAAAACACTTGTATTGATAAAACTCACCGACGAATTGTGCTTGAGGTTTTGATCCAAAACAAAAATATTGTAATTGGTCGTTGGGTCGGTTTCGTACTTCCTTATTTCGCCAGATTCGTTGTTTTGAATGGTTGCAAATTGAGGCTTAGTGATGGCATTCAAAAGCCCGATTCCAAGCCCTTTACTGGTTCTGCCTGAAATTTTTGATGCATTTATCAACTTTGACTCTGAAGGATTTCTTAATACTTCTTCACCTGGTTTTACGGCGTCATAAGCATCGTAAAGGTTGATGGGTGTCCCACCAATTCTTCTTGAATAAAAGAGATTTCCCTTACTAAAGAGTTCGGTTCCTTCAGTAAAAAATTGCCTATTTTCGTTGAATTTCACTTCAAAAGGAGTCAGGTTTAGCACTTGATTATCGCTTTGCACTTGCCCAAAGTCTGGAATAAGTGTTGCGTCGAGTGTAAAAGCTTGGCTTAGGCCTAGCTTCATATCCATTCCACCAGACACTTGGCTTGTCCAGTTTTTTTGGTCGGCAACATCGGCCGGGAAGTGATTCTGATAAACCGAAAAATAGGGATAAAGCTGTAAACGAAGCGGGGGTTTTATGTCTGTTATACCTTTCCAAAGGCCTTCTTGTGTCAGAAATCCATTTTTGTTGGGGTCTATGGCAGACCAGGTGTTTTGAGTTTCAACTTTTCTACGTCTGCGAGTAATATTCAGCCCCCAGTCTTGTACTTTATCTTTACTAAAACGAATGGCAGAATATGGCAAGAAAATCTCGAAAGTCCAGCCTTTTTCATGAATCACTACTGCACTTTGCCAAACGGCGTTCCAAGCAAAGTCTTCACCACCATTGTTTGAGTTTTGATTCGAGGTCATTTTGGCATCCCATTGCTCGCCTAAGGGCGTAACGAAATATTCAAAACCATTGAGATTGTCGTGGTAAGTATCAAAAATAAGGCCGATGTAGTCGTTGGCACCGAAACCATCACGTCCTGAAAGTTCTCTAGATATAGAATCGGGAGTGCTTTCGAAACAAGTTCCGCCAAAATAAATACCCGCGTCGTCGTACATAATAAACGCCTCGGTACGAATTTCTGGTCTTTCTTTTCTGCCAATTACTGGGCGGAATTCGGTAAAATCATCTAATTTGGATGCGTCGCCCCAGGCTTGCTCATTGAGTTTTCCATCAATTGAAACCACCTTGTTGGTACGTTTGGCATCGATTACTTTGGGGATAATTTGAGCAAATGAGGCATAACTCACCTGCATTACTAAAAATAGTAAGCTTAACTTTTTCATAATAGTTTTTTCATAAAGTGATCTGGGCAATCAACAATCAATTTTGTACAATTCACTAAATAGGTCTACTAAAGGATTGTTAAAGGAAGGCTTTTAGCAAAATTCAGTAGACCTATAAAGGTGGTTAATGATACGTTTTTTTTAGGAACGTTGCACTTAGCGTATTAATTATTTAATTTTTCGGATATAGATATTTCCTTGCATGGTTTTCATCATAATCTCTGAACCTCCACCGTTTATTTTGCCGTAAGTCCAATCGTCTTTTTTGATTTTGTATAGACCATTTTCTTTGTCAATTGACTGATTTATTTTGGTAGGTGCTTTGTCTAAATCAATGTCAAAATCAGTAAATACCTCACCCATATCTGTTTTGAGTTTTACATTCGCTTTCAACGAGCTAGGAAACGTAACATCTACCTTGCCGTTGAGGGTTGTGAAGGCCATTGGTGTGTTAGGAGTAATCTCGGTAAAGTTCACCACAATGTCTTTATTGATGGTGTTGGCCACTACCGAACCACCCACGTTTTTCATCTTTATAAAGCCGTTTATGTTGCTTATTTCGAGGTTTCCAATTACATTTTCTACCGAAATATCACCATTGTTAATCGTGCTCACTTTGAGCGAAAACTTATGTGGTACTTTGATGGTGATGTTGATGTGCATATTTACATTATCTACACCCACATTCACCGTGTTATTTTTTTCTTTTGCTGTTAGCTCAAAACCATCATTTGAATTTATTTTTTTCATTCCTTCTGATTCTTGGCCATATTTTTTATTATTTTTTTCTACCGAAATGGCATCAATAATAACTTCTTTTCCTGCATAACCAATCACTTTTATGGAACCACTGATGATGCCAACATTTAGTTTTCCTTCTTTATTTGGGTCTGACAATGGAATAGTCAGTTGTTCTTTTTCTTGACTCTGAGCCAAAAAGGGTATTGCTACAAATAGCATTAGAACTGCGAATATTATCTTATTTATTTTCATTTTTTTGTTTGTTTTGCAAAGCAATTTGAAAAATTGCCTTACGATTTTTTGATATAAATATTTCCGTTGAAAGTCTCGAATTTAAGATTTTTACCGCCGCTTCCAATTCTTATGGCACTGCCTTTGTTGAGTTTGTGTACGGTACCTCCTTCATTTTCTTTGGTAGTTTTTGTGATTTTTGAAGGTAATTTTTCTATGTTTTCAAAGTCTGTATAAAACTCGCCATTAAAACTTTTGAAAGAACAATCTGCTGAGAGGTTATCTGGAAAAACCACTGTCAACTTGCCGTTCAGTGTATAATATTGTGAATTATCAGGTGGCAAAGCTACGTAATTGATGTTAACATCGCCATTGATGGTATGAATTTCATTAGCATTTTTTGCATTATTTACGGTGATTTTCCCATTGATATTGTTCACTTTCATAAACCCTTCTACATCATTCACCACTATATCACCATTATTTATAGTCGAGACAGACAGGTTCAGAGTTTTAGGTACTTTTATTGTAAAATTGAGATTGTGGTGATAATGAATTTTTCTCTGGTCATTGTTCCATCTGTTGGTTTTTGGGCGAGAGTCCCATGGCTCGGCAATGTAAACAATTACACTATCATCTTTTTGCTCAAACTCTAACCTGAATTCCCTCTTTCCTTGCTCCATAATCTCGTTTGTTTTACCGGAGATTGTTTTGTCAACTTCAATTAGTACTTTGTTTCCATCATAACCCTCCACTTTTATGTGGCCGTCGATGTTGTAAACAGCCAACACGCTATTGGGTAAAACGGTGAACTCTTTGTTTATTTTCTCTTGAAATTTGGTGTCTTGAGCACTTGAATTTGTGCATGAGATTACCAGTACCGATAATATCGGTATAATTAGCTTTTTCATAATTTTGTTTTGATTTTGTATTTTGAACCTTCTTATGACAGCACCAGAATCGTTTTCTCTATTTTACCTTTCACGGCATCATTGAGGTTTTCTTTTCTGAGCATCTCCTTAAATTGTTTGACAGAACGCTTCTCTTGTAGTTTCACCATCGCATCGGCCAATGCGACTTGCATCAAAGGTGAATCTTGTGTAAGAAGCGATTGTACCAAGCCCTCACGTACTTTGGGATTTTCTGCCAACTGAATCAAGGCTTCGAGTGTAACGAGGCGTACGTTCTCGTTTTGGTCGAAATTGAGCGTTGTCAGCAGTGCATCTACCACTTGGTCGTCAACATTATTTAGTTCTTGTGTGTAACTTACGGCTTTTAGTCGCTCAGTAGCAACAGGATTTTCGAGCATAGAGAGCATCATCATCTGCTTCATATCTTGTACTTCTGACGACAATCTTTTGACTTCATTGTGGTTGGCGGCAACTTCGGTGTTGGGTTTTCCAATAAAATATCCTGCACTGCTACTGATTACAATGAGTATCATGGCATAAGCCCAATTGTATGCTGGCTTATAAGCAAATAGCGATTTGAAACGTTCAACTATTGTTTGAAACAAACCTTCTTTTTTGGCTTCTTCTTCCGCCTTGAAAGTATCGAGCATGGCATGAAAACGAGTTTTCACATCTTTGCTTGGCTCAGGAACTGGCATTTTGCCCAATTGCACCCAAAGCGTTTTTTCAATATCATCAAATTGTTCGTCCATTTCTTTATATCAAATAATAAGGTGTTTCTAAACCAAAACCAACGGTTACACTTTATTGATTTTTAATTTGTTTCTTTTAAAAATATCTCCTTCAATTCTTTCATGGCTCTGTGCACTTTTACTTTGATGTTTCCTTCTGAAGTTTTAAGAATTTCGGCAATTTCTTGATACGATAATTCTTGAAAACGGCTCAAAATTAAAACTTCTCGGTGTTCAGGATTCAACTTTGCCAAAGCTTGGTGCAGAACTTCAGATTCTTGTTTTGTTTCGAGTTGAACATCTGCCGATGGCGTCGAAATTGTCCTTTCGCTCATCTGCGTAATGTCTGCCTCATATTGCACTTTGTTATTTTTCTTGGCGGCATCGTTCACAACATTTCTGGCCAAATGAAACATCCAAGTTCTGAACTCACCCTCACCCGAAAAAGTATGGCGGTATTTCAACATCCTGTAAAAAACCGTTTGTACCAAATCTTCACTGTGGGCCACCTGGCCCGTGGTGTGGTATAAAAACCCAAACAAAGGCCTATGATAACGCTCAAACAACAAGCCCATCTTGTCTAAATCACCAGCTTTTACTTTAAGCATGAGGCTATTGTCTGTTAATGCGTTCAATCGTTTTGTTTGTTGTTTTTAGGGTGATTTGAATGTGGAAACTCCACTTGATGAATAAGGTTACAATAAAAGTAGAATATTTTTAAAGAATTTAATTAACAATTCCCAATGCGTTCATAATCAATGAATTATATATTAGATAATTTTTCGAAATCCTATGTATTGACATATTGTATTTGTTGAAACTTGAAGATTTGAAAAGGAAGTGATGGCTTTTATAGTTTTCATTTTCACTCAGCCAGTGAAATTTCTATCGCTCCTTTTTTTCCGATTTCCCCATATTTTTCTGTAGCTGTTTTTGAAGATAATTGATTGAGATTATATTTTTTATCAGAAAGCTTAATGTTGGATCCAAGTTTTACAGATTTTCCATCAACTACCAAATAATAGACTTTTTCTAAAAAATTAGAAGAACCAGAACTAATAAAGCTGTTTTTGCCAAAATTTACCACTGACTTACCCTCAAAATAAAGGTTATTGTTTTCTGCTGACCAATTCAATTTTTCACCATAAAATGTACCTTCCAAATCGATATTGTTATTGACATTTACTTTGGTATTTGTATTGATGTTAACATTTGCATTGACATTTGCTTTTGTGTTGGCTTGGATACTTAATGAAACAACGGGTTTTGTTTCAATTTGAGGAGTAGTATTAGTCTCAATTTTTACCAGTTCTTGTCCCTTGATGGGTAGTGCTAAACTTGTGCTTGCTACCACAATAGCACTTAATGCTTTAAAATTTTTCATACTGTCTGCTTTTTTGTTTAAAAATTCATTTTCATCATCCATGATGGAATTTTTAGAAACAGTGGCAGTATTGTTTGTATTTATTTTTGGAAACTTACTTGCGTCTAAGCTTTTGCTATAATTTATCCTTCCAGTTTTTTCAGCAGGATTAGGGGCTTTTTGCCAAAATAATAAACTTAAAATGGCCATTCCAGCAACTCCAAAGCCCAAATAATTGCTAAAAAATAGATTTGGAGATTTAAATCTTGGCATTGAAGTTTGTAGGAGGTTTAAAGAATCAAGAGAGAAATCTCGGAGATTTTGGATTTCAAAATTTCTGAATTTTTTTCTACAAAAGCCATCAATGTTCCAAAAAAGGAGTAAAAAGGCAGATTTTTTCTTTTTGCCAGTCTTTAATTGCTCATTTAGCAACTCTTTTATTTTTTTTCGTGCCCTTGCCAAATGCGACTTCGAAGTGCCTTCACTTATTCCTAATTCCTTTCCGATTTGAGCATGTGTAAATTTATCAATCACATACATATTGAATACCAATTTGTGATGCTCAGGCAGTTGATTTATTGCTGCCAGAAGTTCGTCAACTGTAAAGTTTGGATTTTCATTAGACTGATTCTCCTCCTGAGTTTCCACTGTATTTGAGTCATTAAGTATCCAATCTTTTATGTATTTCCTTTTGTTTTGCTCTCGGAAGTATTGCATACAAACATTGACAACAATACGCCTTAGCCATGCCTCAAATGCTCCTTTTCCTTCAAAACTCGATACTTTTTCCAATGCAATCATAAACGCATCGTGGGCCAAGTCTTCAGCTATTTGTCTATCAGCTGTATAGCGATAGCTAACGCCAATCATTTTGTTGATGTTTTGTTTGTAGGCATTTTCCCAAAAAGATTTTGATGTTTCAATCAAATTTGAACTATCCATAATACTCATGATACAGATTATTCATTTGGTGGCAGTAAAATGTTTATTTTTTAATATAAAACATTTTTGTTGCAACTCCACTTTCAAAACTACTCCATTTTCAAGCTCTTCAAAGGGTTCATTAGTGCAGCTTTTATGGCTTGGTAACTTACTGTAAGTATGGAAACTAACATTGTAAAAACACCGGCAATAACAAAAATCCACCAAGAAATATGTACACTATAAGCAAAATCCTGTAGCCAGTTTTTCATGGCGAAATACGCAAGTGGAGAAGCAATACAAATGCTTATTAGTACCAACTTTAAAAAATCCATAGAGAGCATACCCACAATCGATGGTATGCTTGCACCTAATACTTTTCTGATGCCAATTTCTTTGATTCGTTGCTCTGTCATGTAAGTCACAAGACCCAGCAAACCTAAGCAAGCAATCAGAATAGTGAGAAAGGCAAAAATTAGAGCTACCTTCCCGATTCGCTGCTCGGCTCTATACATTTCGTCGAATGATTCATCCAAAAAACTATGAAGAAATGGGGTATCAGGGGCAGCTTTCTTCCATTTCGATTCCACTTGGCTTAGTAAATTTGGCATGTCTGTTGTATTCACTTTAAATGCCAATCCGTTTCTGTTTACACCCAATTTCATGCATAATGGACCAATATTTTCTCGCAAAGAAGAAAAGTGGAAGTTTTTCACAACACCCACAATGGTATAACTTATATTCATTTGTGAACCATCGCCATTGCTGGTATATACTTTTTTGCCAATTGGATCTGAATAGCCCAGTAACTTGGCCGTTGTTTCGTTGATAATCAGTCCACTCGAATCTGTGCCAAATTCTCTAGAAAAATTTCGGCCTTTGGCTATTTCCATACCCAATGTCGGAATGTAATTGTAATCAATCCTCCAAACTTGCATGCCAAAGCCATTGTCTTTGGTCATTACAGCTTCTTTTGAAAACGTGTTGTCGTTTCTTGAAGAATTAGAAACAGGCAGATAATTAGCACCTGTGGCACTTTTTACCCCTGCTAATTGAGTAATCTCATTTTTAAATGCCTCTTGGTTTTCTTTTAAAGCACCTATTCCTTCCAAAATCAAAACCTGATCTTTATTGAATCCAACGTTTTTGGTTTGGATATAATTGAGCTGTTGATAAACGATAATCGTTGAAATAATGAGGGTTAGAGACACCACAAATTGGAATGTGACCAATATACTTCGAAGATTGCTTTTGACAAAACCCGCATTGTGCTTGCCTTTCAAGGTTTCTATGGGCTGATAGGCCGATAAGAAAAATGCAGGGTAATAGCCAGCCAATATGCCCACCAAAAGAGGCAATAGTAATAAAATGGGTAAGAATTTGATGTTAAATAACGTAGAGAATGAAAATGATTTTGCCGAGAGCTCGTTGAAAGGTGGTATCAAAAAAGCAATCATCAGTAGAGCCAAAGCCATCGCTATATAGCTTGTCAGAGCTGATTCGGCTATAAATTGACTTATTAGCGTTCGCCTTTCTGTGCCTAAAACTTTCCTGATACCAACTTCTTTGGCACGATTGGCAGAGCGAGCTGTGCTGAGGTTCATGAAATTGATGCAGGCAATCAGCAATAGAAATACAGCCACAGCTCCAAATATATAGACATATTGTATGTCGCTCCCTTCCTCGATTTCAGACGACCTATCGGATTTTAAATGAATGTCTGTCATTGGGAAAAGGCTATATTCGAGCTTATTACCTGTTTTTTTGAATTCATCCAGATTTTTAATATCCATAAGTTGGCCTAATTTGGGCAACATATATTTGGCAATCACTTGATCAAAGTTCTTGTTAAATATCTTGTAATCAACACCTTCTTTCAGCCTGATGTAGGTAGAAAAATTGTGGCTAGTGAAATTTCCCCAATCGTAATTTACATTATCCATTGAGCAGATAAAATCGAAATTGAAATGAGAATTGGAGGGCATGTCTTCATAAACCGCCGTAATATTATAAATGGTTTTGTTGGTTAGGCCAATTTCGAGTGTTTTCCCTAACGCATCAGTGGCTGGAAAGTACTTTTGAGCAGTAGATTTGCTAATAGCCACAGTATTGGGAGCGTCCAATGCTGTTTTCGGGTTTCCTTCTAAAACAGGTATCGAAAACATATCAAAAAAAGTAGAGTCGGCATGTGCAATTTTTTCTTCGCTGATAAATTCAGTGCCTTTTTTGATGAAATTGCTGCCGTAATTGGTGTAAATCCTAGTAAACTGCTCTACTTGAGGATAATCCTTTTTGAGTACAGCACCCATAGGGTCAGCACTCTGTGACATTTTCATATCGTTTCCACCAAAACGAATATCAGAATTGATACGATAGATTCTATCAGCATTCTCATAGAAACGATCGTAACTGAGTTCGTCTATTACATAAAGTGAAATCAATAAAAAACAGCAAAGCCCAACAGCCAAACCAAAAATATTGATAAAGCTAAACGTTTTGTTTTTTAGGAGATTTCTCCATGCGATTTTAATGTAATTCTTTATCATGTTAGCCCCCTAACTCCCCAAATGGGAGAACACCGAGGTTGGCGTTTAAAAATTTTATCCCCGAAAATTTAGGCTTTCAAAAGCTCCCATCGGGGGTTTGGGGGCTACTCCGTTTTCAAACTCTTAACCGGATTCATCAATGCTGCCTGAATACTTCGGTAACTAATCGTTAAGAAGGCAATTAAGACAGTTACTAAACCAGCAACCACAAAAACCCACCATTGTAGTTCAGTACGATATTCAAAGTCTTGAAGCCAATTCTGCATTACATAATAACCTAATGGAAAGGCAATTAAGAATGAAACTGCTATTAACTTTAAGAAATCTTTTGAAAGCAAACCAACTATTTGTGGGACTGATGAACCCAGTACTTTCCGGATTCCAATTTCTTTGAATCGTTGCTCGGTAGTGAAAGTTACCAGACCGAACAAGCCCAAACAAGCCACAAAAATGGTTAGAATAGCAAAAATCCTAAGAATGGAATTCATATTAGCTTCCTTTTGGTAGGTTTCGTTATACAACTGATCTAAATATGCGTAGTTGAAAGGCTCACCAGTACCGTAAGAAGTCCATTTGCTTTTCATAGTACTTATCAAATCAGCAGAATTTTCTGAATTTACCTTGATAATCAATCCGTAATATGGATTATAACGCATAATCAAAGGGTCAATTTTTTCGTGCAAAGACCGTGCATGAAAATCCTTTACGAGTCCAACTATGGTCAGAATTTCATTCGGTTTGTCTGCACCAACTGATTCCAAAACAGTCTGCCCAATTGGGTTGGCTTTTAAACCGAATGCCTTAATGGCCGATTCGTTGATGATAATATTGTTTTTTTCCATTCCCGTTTGTTTGGAGAAATTTCTACCCGCCAACAATTTCATGCCTAGTGTAGGAATGTACTCTTCATCGATATTGAAGTTTTTGGCACGAATTCTTTGCAAGGGATCGTTCAAAGGAGACACAACGGTTGAGAAATTATCTGAAGGCCCAGCGGGTAGAAATGCCGACGTGGAAATATTCTTTACTCGGCTGTCTTTTTTTAATTCATCGCGAAAAGCCTCAAAATTTTTGCCCAAAAGTCCAGCTTGTCGGATAACTATCAACTGTTTTCTATCATAGCCAATGTCCTTGTTTTTAATGTATTGCATTTGTTGCCCAACCACCAAAGTGCCAATGATTAATGTAGCCGAAATAGCAAATTGAAATACAACCAAACCACTCCGAATACCTTTGGTATTTCCAGTAGAAAATCTATTTTTTAATGCCTGCAAAGGTTTAAAACCCGACATAAAAAAGGCAGGATAGGCACCCGCTATGATGCTTATTATTAATGTAAGTAGTGAAATGACACCCAAAATTTCAGGATTCAAGAGGTCTTGGATGGAATAAGTTTTGCCAGATATTTGGTTGAAAAATGTAATAGCAAAGAAAAATATCAGAGCAGCTAAAAACATGGCCACCAAAGTAGCAATAAAGGCTTCTGTCAAAAACTGAAAGATTAATTGGCTTTTTTCTGAACCCAAAACCTTTCGCATTCCTATTTCTTTTACTCTTTTTGAAGCACTTGCAGTGGACAAATTCATGAAATTTATACAGGCTATAAAGAGCATAAAAAGAGCAATGGCAGAGAAAATATACACTGTTTTGATGTCGCCAGGTTGTTCGAGTTCAAATTTATAATCAGAATAAAGATGAATATCCGTAAGTGGCAAAAGTCTAAAACCCACTTTATTGCCTTTGTCCAAAAACTCCTTAAATGTCATTCCCATTCCAGATTTTATCTGAGAACTCATGTATTTTTCAGGAATCAACTTCATTTTGGTTTCCAATTGTGCCAAATCAGCTTTTTCTGAAAGCAAAAGGTAAGTATGATAGTTGCCGTTTAACCAACTCGGACTGAGTCCATCGGGGTTACCAGCCATTGAAGTCAAAATATCAAAATGAAAATGGGCATTGGACGGAATTTCTTCTATAATACCAGTAACTGAATAAAAGCCACTTAAATCCACATAACCAGCTTGAGAATAAACTCCTTGGTCTTTGATTTCAATGGTTTTGTTGATAGGGTCGTCATTTCCAAAATAGGCTTGAGCTTGTTTTTGCGTTAAAACCACCGTTTGGGGGCTATTCAAAGCATTTTTGGCATTTCCTTTTATAAATTTTATAGAGAAAACATCAAAAAAAGTTGAATCCACCATAGCGGATTTTCCACTTCTAAAGGTTTGGTTTTTGTAAATAACCTTAGCGATGTCTGCAGTCTTGAGCAATCTCGTGGTGGCCAAAACTTCAGGAAATTCATTCTTAAAAGTCTGAGCCACAGGAGCCATAACACTCGACTCATCTATAAGTTCATCGCCCATTTTAGCACTTAAATTTACCCTAACTATACGTTTGGCGTTCTCGTTGAACCTATCATAAGAAAGTTCGTCAATCACAAAAAGTGAAATAACCAAACAGGTAGCTATGCCCAATGCCAATCCAATGACATTTATCGCAAACATCATTTTGCTTTTTTGGATGCTTCGCCAAGCGATTTTGAAATAGTTTCGTATCATTTTAGCCCCCTAGCCCCCAGTGGGGGAATACGCCTGGGGTCTGCGTTGTTTAGCCCCCTAGCCCCCAGTGGGGGAATAAGAGGATTGTTGTTAATTTTTCTGCACTATCTCAACTCCCCCTTTGGGGGTTGGGGGGCTATTCCGACTTCAAACTCTTCACAGGATTTACTAATGCTGCTCTAATAGCCTGGTAACTCACAGATAACAAGGTGATTGCAGTTGCAAAAAGCCCTGAAATAACAAAGTATTCCCACGTGATGTCTATCCTGTGCACAAAGCTTTGGAGCCATTGTTTTGAAAAATAATAGGCTAATGGTAAACTAATTAGAGTAGCAATAAGTACCAAAATTAGAAAATCTTTCGACATCAGGTGCAATATATTGGCCAACCCTGCACCCATCACTTTTCTGATGCCAATTTCTTTTTTACGTTGCTCAGCGTAGAATGCAGCCATGCCCAACAAACCCAAACAAGCAATGAAAATGGCTATTCCAGATGCCGTTTTATAAATTAAGCCCTGTTGAGTTTCTGCTTTGTAATAATTGGCTATGTTTTCTTCATAAAATTTGCCGCTGAAAGGATATTCTGGAAAAACAGCATCATGAGCAGCTTTAATTTGAGCCAACGTAGCTTGCAAATTTCCTGAGGTTATTTTCACGGCATTGTTCCAAAAATATTTTTTCACAGGAAAAATTATCACGGGATTGTTTTCTTCTTTGGCACTAGCTGTTTGAAAGTCTTTAACTACACCCACTATGGTATTCCATTCTTGGCCTCCCATTTTTATCTGCTTGCCAATTGCTTCTTCGGGCTTTATGTTGCCCAGTTTTTTGAGCATGGTTTCGTTTACCACATATTTTGGAATACTGTCAGTGTTTTCATAAGGTTTACCTGCCAATATTTTGAGCCCGAAAGTTTCGAAATATTGGGCGTCTGCAATTTTTGCACTAATGTTAAATTTCTCGTCTTCAGCACGGTGATCAAAGGCGAAGTTAGACTGCCAATTGTTTCCTGATGAGGGTGCGTCGCTGTTGAAACTCATAGTGCTTACTCCTGGAATAGCTTCTATTTTACTTCTGAGAGTGGCATTCCTACTTCTTAGCTCGGGATCTACTGAAAAAATCAGGACGCCTTCTTTTACATAACCCATGTCTTTGCTGTCTAGCATTTTGAGTTGCGACACATTGATGAGCGTAGAAAATACCAAGAAAATAGCTATTGCAAACTGAAATACAATCAATGCTTTTCTGAGGGAAAGTCCCTGTCTCCAGTTGGCTTTCTTTGTACTTCTGAATGCTTCAAGTGGTGAAAAATTAGACATTACCACAGCTGGATACAGACCTGAAAACAAAGTAACTAACAACAGTATAAGTCCTAAAAATGGAAGCAATAGCTTGTTTGAAAAAATGCTATAAGCCTCAGGGAGGTCGAATAATGCACTGAGCCAAGGCTTACCTAGAATACTTACCAACAAGCCTAGGACAACTGATAATAAGCACACTATGAAAGTTTCCGACAAGAATTGCCCTGCTAGCTGAGACCTATGCGAACCCAACGTTTTTCTTACTCCCACCTCTTTTATGCGTTTACCGATAATGGCCGTGGCAATATTTATAAAGTTAAAACAGGCCATCAGCACAATCAAAATGCCAATCAGTCCGATACCTTTAAGTTTTTTAGATGATACCACTTTGTCTTTGAAATTGCTCACTCGTTCATCAAAATAAACTTGGCTCAAACTGCCCAAAAAATGCTCCTTCACATCATTGGCACCATCATTTTTATATTTTTCTTTCGCAAATTTGCTAAGAATTACGTTTGCTTTTGCTTCTGATTGATTTGCTGCTAGTTTAAGAAATAGGTGATCATTGCTACTGGTCGTACCCCAGTCATCAAATTTTCCAAAGCCCCATTTTTCAGGATTTTTACGTTTACTTTCATACGAAAATACCATTGAAGTATTGAAATCAGTGTTCAATGGAGCATCTTTTATGACACCTACCACTTGTATCAGTTCTGTACCATTTACTTTTATATTTTTTCCAACAGCTTTCTGAACATCGCCAAAATATTTTTTTGCAAAAGTTTCAGATAGAGCTACTACATTGGGCTCCGCTAACGAATTTGGATTGCCTATTAACCAAGGAAAATTAAAAACCTCAAAAAAAGATGGATCTGTCACAAGTCCCTGATTATCTTCATTGTATTTAGCTCCACTTAAATCGGAGCCATTATTCATGACCGTTACAACTGGTTCTACCATTCCATGAATGGGTACATATTGACCCAATTCAGGATGTTCGCTTGTTAATGTTTTTTGAAAAGCCAAAGGTGAACCTGGGGTATACTCTACCTCACCATTTTTGAGGGTACTTTTTCTTAAAACCCTGAATATTTTCTCTGGCTCTTTATGAAAATTGTCGTAGCTATATTCGAAACTTAAATAGCTAAATATTAATATTGATGATGCAATTCCTAAACCCAACCCAGCTATGTTTATCAAGTTGTAGCCTTTGTTTTTCAATAGGCTTCGAAATGCGATTTTGAAATAGTTCTTTATCATAATTTGGTCTTTTAAGTCTTGAGTGATTATGCTTTTTAGAGTAGAAATTAAGATTTTGAAGTATTCTTCATCGGCCTTTGTTCTCTACCAAGTTTTTTGTCGTTTTTCAGGCTGTTTTCGGGTAAAATAATCGTAGTGCCATATTGGTTAGATTTAAACTGGGCATTTTGTAATTGGAGATTCTTCATCACAAATCCTTCTTTTGATATGTGAATGACAGCCAAGTCTTCGACATTGAAAACCAAGGTATCTGAAGATTTTGAAATGAATTTCAGAATGTTGTTTTCAAGACTAATAACCTCGCCTTGTTCGTAGGTCCCATCCGATTTTTTGATAAAATCCTGGCAGTAAACTTGTCCAAAAACAAGCAGAAATGTAAGTGTTAATAGCTTTTTCATAATTTGTTTTTTAGCTTTTAAGTAATGTTTCTTGGCTTATCATGGTTCATTCAATCCATTTAGTTCCAAAGTAAAGAGCTTATAATTAATGGCTAAAAGCTCTTGGTTTACACATGGAAATTCTCGGTCACGATTTTGCCGTCAAAAAGATTCACTTTTCTATGAGCAAAACTGGCATCGTAAGGTGAGTGCGTTACCATGGCTATCGTAGTGCCTTCGGCATTGAGTTCCATCAGCAGTTTCATTACTTCCTCACCGTTCGTTGAGTCCAAGTTGCCTGTAGGCTCATCGGCCAATATCAATTTCGGCTTGGCTACAACTGCTCTTGCAATGGCCACACGTTGCTGTTGTCCTCCTGACAATTGCTGCGGAAAGTGATTGCGGCGGTGCATCATGTTCATACGAGTCAGGGCGTTTTCTACCAAAGTTTTACGTTCGTCGGTAGGCGTTTTTAGATACAAAAGAGGCAACTCTACGTTTTCAAAAACAGTCAACTCATCAATCAGGTTGAAGCTCTGAAACACAAAGCCAATATTGCCTTTTCTTAAGTTTGCACGCTCTCTTTCGGTCATTTTGGCCACTTCGTTTCCATGAAAATCATAGCTTCCTTCCGACGGGTTGTCGAGCAAACCGATTATGTTTAACAACGTGGATTTACCACAGCCCGATGGACCCATGATGGCCACGAATTCGCCATCTTTGATTTCTAAATCAATGCCATTTAAGGCTGTAGTTTCAATTTCTTCGGTACTAAATACCTTCTTAAGATTTGTCGTTTTGAGCATATTGTTAGCTTTTAGTTTGTAGCGTATAGCTTTTAGCTTTTTTCAGGAAGCTTGCTATATTTGCTATTATAATATAAATCTATTCTTTATGAAAAATTTTAAAAATCTATCTGTTTGGGAAAAATCCCATCAACTAACTTTGAAGGTCTATAAACACACGGTTAGTTTCCCTTCAAATGAACTTTATGGACTAACCAGCCAAATTCGTCGTTCCGCTGTTTCTATCCCTTCAAATATTGCCGAAGGAAGTGGTCGAAATACAGACCCAGAATTAGCAAGGTTTTTAACCATTGCACATGGCTCAGCTTCAGAACTGTCTTATCAATTGTTTCTTTCTTTTGAACTAGGTTATTTTTCTATTGAAACCTATAATAATTTAGAGTCTTCAGTAACTGAGGTCTTGAAAATGTTAAATTCATTTATCCAAAAACTAAGTAAATAACCCAAAAATAGGAGCTAATAGCTATTCGCTAAAAGCTATTAGCTCTTCTAAAACACCAACACTTCCTTCTCTCCAAAATTCTCATAACCACTTGTTATCACCTTTTCGCCAGATTTTAAGCCACTTAAGACTTCGAAAAACTCCGGATTTTTACGTCCCAAAGAAATATTTCTTTTAACAGCTTTTTTGCCAGAAGCATCTACTACATAAATCCAGTTGCCGCCAGTGTCAGAGAAAAATCCGCCTACAGGTATCAACACCGCTTTTTCAGCTTTTCCGAGTTCCAATCTCACTGGCGAAGATTGCCCACGTCTGATTCCGTCAGGCGAATTTCCAGTGAAAGTCATATCTACAGCGAAACGACCGTTTTTTACCTCAGGATATACCTTTATGATTTCTATTTCGTGCGACTTTCCGTTGAATTCAAAAGAACCACTCAGCCCAGGAAAAATCCTCGAAATGTAATGCTCGTCAATGTCAGAACGCATTTTGAAGCCATCCAGATCATCAATCTGCCCGATATTTTGTCCTTGACTGATGTTGGAACCAACTTCTACATCGATAGAAGAAAGCAAGCCCGAAACCGGAGCTTTAACTACCAGATTTTCAAGCGTTTCACGCCAGAGTTCAACGTTTCTTTGTGTTCTTTGAAGCGTACCTTCCAGCTGTTTTATTTGCAGATTCGAATTTTCTTCTTGATATTTTTGAGATTCTACCTCAATATTTCTTTGGTTTACTTGTCTTTCATATTCTCTCTTAGATTTTTGAAATTCAGCCTCAGAAATTACATTGTCCTTGATCAATTTCTTGTTTCTTTCAAAAGCATCTTTGGCTTGATCTATCTGAAAATCCAACTCAGCCAGTGTTTTACGCAAGGTAAATTTCTCTACTCTCAGTCTCTGGCGTGTGTTTTGAAGATCGTTTACCAACCTGTTAGCCTCGGTTTCTGATTGCAGAAAATTCAGTTTCAGCTGTTGATTTTCAAGTCTCAAAATAATATCTCCTCTTCCTACTTTGGTGCCACCTTCAACCAATTTTTGGGTTACATATCCACCAACTATGGCATCTAACCTAATGGTTTTTAGTGGCTGCACTGCACCCTGAACAATTATGAATTCATCAAAATTTCCTTCTTTTACATCACTGATGGTTATCTTTTCAGCATCCACATTTAGTTTCGATCTTTTATCAGAAAAGAAAGTCAAATATATGATAAATGCAGCTAAAGCCACACCCAATCCAGTAAGAGTAATTTTCTGTTTTGTCCAGAATTTTTTAGGTTTTATTACGTCCATTATTATTTGTTATTTCAATACACATATTAATATTCCTATTTCGTGCCAAAAATATAAAATACTGATAACGTGTATTTTATAATATAAATACCAGATTTATTTGTCCATTTTCGGACGTTGATTGTCCGTTTGCGTTTTTATGGAAAATATACATAAATGATTGAAAATGCAAACCGCAAAGAAGTAGAATCCAATCAAACATTATTAAAAACAAAGACCACAGAGCGGTCATATTATATTAGATATTAGAATTTTGAAATTAGGGCCATTCTTAAAACGACCAAATAGAAGCAAAATGAATCATGTTCTATCGAAATTTGGAGACCGCAGAGCGGTCCTAGTATATTAGATGGTCGATATTGGAGTTTAGATGTTAGTTTCAACGACCTCAGAGAGGTTGAACATTTCCCACAATTTGCATTATTGTATATGATTTTAACACCACAAATTATTTTCATTGATATGATTATAACATATTTAAAATAAAAAATTAATTTTAACTGAATTTCTAATCTAACACTACAAAATGGCAAACACCTATAAACGAATCCTTCTACACATAGTTTTCGCTGTTAAAAGACGAGAAGCATTGCTTCAAAAAGAATGGCGAGGACGTTTATTCGAATACATTGCAGGAATTATAAATGAAAGAAAACACTATTCTTATGCTGTAAATGGCCATTTTGACCATATTCATATTTTCTTAGACTACAAAGGCCATGAGTTGATTGAGGATTTGGTTCGGGAAATTAAAAAATCATCAAATACTTTTATTAACAACGAAAATTTGAGTCCAAAGAAATTTGAGTGGCAGTCTGGCTATGGCGTTTTTTCGCATGGATATAGTGATCGAGATACGGTTATTAAATACGTTATGAATCAAGAAAATCACCACAAAAAGAAGACATTTCGTGAAGAATATTTCGATTTTTTGAAGAAAAACGAAATAGAATTTAAAGATGAATATATTTTTGAGTTTTTTGATGATTAGGACCATTTTAGTGAGTTTATTGATTAGTAAGAAATTATCAAAAAACGGTATTTTCCGACCTCAGCGAGGTCGCAGTATATTAGAAAATTGGAATTTTGAAATTATCCCAAAACGGTGTTTCCCGACCTCAGCGAGGTCGCAATATATTAGAATATTGGAATTTTGAAATTATCCCAAAACGGTGTTTCCCGACCGCAGAGCGGTCGCACTTGCATTAACATAACTCGTGATATAAATGAGGGCTGAATGTTCGACCTCGCTGAGGTCGTAGGGGTACGTTTATGTCTTTTCTAAAGGCTAATATACTTTGACCTCTCTGAGGTCGCTATGCTTTGACCTCTCTGAGGTCAAAATGCTTTGAGCTTTCGATGACCAAATCATTTTTAATCAAATGTTTACCTAAATATTTTGAACTCATTGATGCTATCTTTTACGCAAACTGCAACACAAACACAGCACCGCTCGGTTGGTTTTCGTAGAAATTAATGTTGCCATCGTTGAGCTGCATAATTTGGCGAGATAGACTTAGTCCTATCCCGGAGCCGGTCTTTTTGGTGGTATAAAACGGAATGAAAATTTTCTCTTGTAGTGATTTGTCTATCCCAATTCCATTGTCAGCGATTTCAATGGTTTTGGTACCGTTTTCAGTGTGTGCTGTAATGGAAATTATTTTATTTTCTGATTCGTTTTCTACTTCAAAAGCATTTTTGACGATATTGATGAGCACCTGTTCTATTTGCTCAATGTCTATGAAAGTCTCAAAATCATTTTCAACTTTATACGTAATTTTAACTTTACTTTCTAGAGCTTTTTGAGCAAAAATTCCTTCCAATGTCTTTAATAATTGGCTCGCTGTAGCATAATATTTATTTGGAGTCGGAATAGAAGTAAACTCACGGTAAGCATTTACAAATTTCATAATTCCGTTTCCTCGTCTTTGAACAGTCTGTAAGGCATCTTTCAAGTCATCAATAGATTCCTGTTCTTTTTGGTTATTGGCTTTTATCTCGTTTTCTACAATATCTTTCATCGTTTCAGCCAATGAAACTATCGGTGTAACAGAGTTCATAATTTCATGACGAAGTACTTTAGTAAGGTTTTGCCAAGCTTCTAACTCTTTGATTTGCAACTCTGAACGGATATTATGAATAGCCACTAACCTGATTTTTCGACCACGCATCTGAATTTCTGTAACAGAAAAAGAAAGATCATTTTCAGGCAAACTCAACAATTTTGGCTCACCTGATTTTAGTGAAGCGATGCATTCAAAAATAGATGGATTTTGTTTTTCTATGTCCGAAATATGCTTGAGTCGATAGACTTTAAGGAGTTTATTTGCTGCTTGGTTATTGATTTCTATTTTGCCCTCTGCATCATAAGAAAGGATGCCTACGTTGATTTGCTGAATGATGGCATTGTTAAAGTGTAAAGTCGCTTCTCGCTCTGCTCTGACCTGGTTAAAACTATTTATTACCGCATTGAGGTCGTTGTTGAGATCTCTAAAACTCTCCCCCAGTTTATTGTCGGCTTTGAAAGTAATTGCAAAATCTTGATACTGAATCGACTCAAATAACCGCTTCATTTTCCGGTTGAGGGAGGTTACGTATTTGTACAGATTGACAACACTAATGATTTGTAAAAAACCAAAAATTATAGCAACTGGAACGTTTTTCTGAAGAAATGACCATGAAAAACCCAATGATAAGCCCAGAATCATAAGAATACGAAGAAGGATACCTAGACTGAAATTTTTCATTTGAAATTATAAAATAAATTATACTGACCAAACGATGGAACGCAGATGACACCGATGCAAGCAACGCTGATTTTAATGGATTTTCTAATAAAATCTGTGTCCATCCGTGCTATTTCTAATATCCGTGTCATCCGTGTTCTATCATTCAGAGTGGTAGGTTTAATCATAAATTAAACTTTTCAATTCTTCTATAAAGTGCTTGGCGACTGATGCCCATTTCTTTGGATGCATCCGTGATATTGCCATTGTGTTTTTTGAGAGTTTTTATAATTAATTGTTTTTCAAGGTCTTCCAAATAATAGGTTTCCACCAAAGGGTTATTGGTACTGCTAGTTTTTCTTACCACAAAGTCATCTTCGCTGAGGGTGGTGTTCTGCGTTACAATAACTGCCCTTTCTATTACATGTTGCAATTCTCTCACATTTCCTGGCCAATGATAGGCCATCAATTTCTTTTGCAGCAGCACGCTTATTCCTTTAATTTTCCGATTGTATTTTTTTGTATAAATGCTCAGAAAGTGCTCAGCCAAAAGCAAAATATCTTGCCCCCTTTCTCTGAGTGGCGGTAAATTTATCTCAATGGTATTGATTCTAAAAAGTAAATCCTGACGAAAAGTTTTCTCTTCCACTCGCTCATAAATAGCCTCGTTGGTAGCACAAATCAAACGGGCGTCAAAGGGGATTTGTGCGTTTGAACCTACTTTTACAATATTTCTATTTTGCAATGCAAACAGCAATTTGTTTTGCAAAACAATCGGTATATTCCCGATTTCATCCAAGAAAATAGTGCCTTTGTCAGCTTCTTGAAAACGACCAATACGTTCCTCACGAGCATCGGTAAATGCACCTTTTACATGACCAAAAAGTTCGCTTTCGAAAAGATTTTCACTCACTGAACCCAGGTCGGCATGGACAAATTTCTTATCTTTTCGTTTTGAAAATTGATGTATTTCCCTGGCTACAAGGTCTTTGCCAGTTCCGTTTTCTCCTAAAATCAATATATTGGCATCGGTGGCTGCAACTTGCTTGATGAGGTCAGCCACTTTCTTCATTTCATCAGATTCTCCAATGATACTTTGTGCTGTTAGACTTTCTTTAATTTCCAGGGTGTCTTTTTTCGAGAAAACACCACTTAATGTTTCTAAAAGTTTGTCGTTTATCCAAGGTTTCAGAATAAAGTCAGAAGCTCCATTTTTTATGGCTCTTACTGCCATTTCTATTCCTCCAAAAGCCGTGAAGAGAATTACTTTTTGATCTTTCTTTTTGTCTAAAATGAAGTCCAGCCAAAAGAACCCTTCGTTTCCAGTATTTACATCTCTGCTGAAATTCATGTCGAGCAGAATGATGTCAAACATGAAGTTATTTAGTAGGTAGGGTATTTTATCTGGATTTTTCTCAATTTCCACTTTTTGAAAATGACGCTTCAGCAGCAGTTTAGCCGCATTTAGAATGTCCACATCGTCGTCAATTATCAATATGCTTTTTTCGTGCATCAAAAAATGAAATTTATGTAAATCTAAGAAAGCTTTATCTGAAAATCCTCAAATTTTTGTTTTTAAAGAAAGTCAAATTCGCCAGTTTGATAATATTCGAGCAATTTTTTCTGTAAAATCCACCTGAATTTGGTCTGAATTTGATTCGAAATTGCCTTTTCCAGATTGGCTTGAGCTAATGAAAATTCAATGGGATTTATGGTACCTGCTTCAATTCTCAGTTCTACGAGTTTTAAATTTTCTTTACTAATTTCGGCTTGCTGGCTAGCATTTTTATACCTTTCACCAAAAGCGTTCAACATCAACTTTACAGATTCCAAATCTTGTTGGAGGGTATTTTCTCGCACTTTGCGTGTGTTATCAAGCATTTTTTTCTGGATCTTTAGCTGCTGAGTTCTGGGAGAAGTTTGAAATTTCGAAAATATTGGTATCGCCAAATTCAATGAAAACGAACCGTTTCTGGTATCATTTACTTGTTGAAAAAACGTCCGCTCGGGATTTGAGGACGCATAAAAAGTACTGTAATTGCCACTCAAACTTAATTCTGGCGAGTTTTCTGCCTGATTAGCTTTTATTCTTCTATCAAAACTTTGACCTTGCAAATCGAAACTCTTGTACTCCGGCAAAAACTCAACAGGATTTACGGTGATTTCATTAAGCGTTTGCTCACCAATTTCGTAAGGAATTATGGATTCAAACTCAATGGCGTCATTAGGTTTAATATTCATCAATTGAAATAGCGTGAGTCTCGCAATCTGGAGATTATACTGAGCGTCAATCAAGCCACCTTTATCAGATGCGGCTTGGTTGCTAAATTGCAGAGCTTCTAGCTTTCCTGATGTACCTGCTTCCATCATTTTCTGTTGCCTAGCAAGCTGAATTTCAGAGTTTTCCAACTGCTTCTTTGCTGCCGCGGACAATTCCTTTGCAGCCAAAACATCCAAATATGCTTTGAGTAAATTTACTGATAATTGATTTTTATCTGCTTCAACATTCTGGATTTCGGCCTGTTGAAGTAGCTTGGCACTCTCTGTTAAATTTCTAGTTTGAAAACCTTTGTAAATTGGCATACCCAACTGAATATTTCCATACGTGGAGTTATAGAGTTGGTTGATATAATCGTTAGAAAATCTGTCGATAGAACGTCCGAAGTTCATTCCTTGGGCAAAAAACGCTTGGATTTGCGGCAGATTTCTAGCCTTAGCCTCGGCTGCATTGGCGTTGGCTAGCTCAGCATTTAGGTAGGCTCTTTGAAAAGTTGGATTGTTTTTTACAGCCAAATCAACACACTTTTTCAAGGTGTAAGTCTGACCAAAAACATTGCTTGTAAACACAAGACTTAAAATTATAAATAGCTTTTTCATAATAGTTTTATTTCTAATAGAATGCTAATTATCAAGCATCCAATGTTTTAGATTTTGAGTGGTTAGAATTTATCCTTTGTTTCATAGATATTTAGTGTTGGAAACGGTCACTGAGCGAAGCCGAAGTGCCGTTTTCACACCAACCATCCATCTTTCAAATTCACTACTCTATTGCCATATTCTGAATTGGTTTTTGAATGGGTAACTTGCACCACTGTAACACCGTCCTTTTGATTCAACTCCTTGAAAACCTGCATGATATAATCTGCTTGGTCGGAGTGTAGATTACCCGTAGGTTCATCTGCAAAAATTATTTTTGGAGAGGCTATCAAGGCACGAGCAATGCCCACCAATTGTTGTTGACCACCCGAAAGTTGACTTGGGAACAAATCTTTTTTTGCAACAATCTGAAACCTATCCAATATGTCTGCCACTCTACTTTTTCGTTCTGAAGAAGACACATTTTGATATAAAAGAGGCGTTTCTATGTTTTCATACACCGTTAGTTCGTCTATCAAATGATACGCTTGAAAAACAAATCCAATTGTATTTCTATGTATTTCGGTCTTCTTTTTTTCTGAAAGAGAGGTAACATTTTCATCCAAAAGCTTATATGTGCCTTCAGAAGCTTCTTCCAAAAGTCCAAGAATGTGGAGTAAAGTAGACTTCCCAGAACCCGATGGCCCCATAATCGACACAAATTCTCCTTGTTCTATTTTCAAACTTATGTTTTTCAAAATATAAACCTTGCCAAAACCTTGTTTGAAATATTTTCCGATGCCCTGAAGCTCAATCATTCTTCTAAATGCTTATTTGA
Organism: Lacihabitans sp. CCS-44; assembly: GCF_024343735.1. Taxonomy (GTDB): domain Bacteria; phylum Bacteroidota; class Bacteroidia; order Cytophagales; family Spirosomataceae; genus Leadbetterella. The sequence goes on along the minus strand of NZ_RJUE01000002.1, from coordinate 237,812 downwards.
GACATAAAGATTCGAATTTTGTGCCAAAAATACAAGTATCTTATATCCTGATACTTACAGAAAACCAACTAGGTATTTTCGTCCGAAAATGGACAAAAAAAGTACGGTGGTGGACAAAGCAAATCACCAAAAGTTGACCTAAATAGTATTTTTTTGTTTCTGCGATTGATGTGACATCGATAATTAAATGACCTAAAATTTAATAAAGTTTATAGTTGTGAGGAAGAGGTTGTAAACTGAATAAATAAGTTTGAATGGATTTTATTCAAACCTACAAATTGTTGAATTAAAAATTCTTGATAGAAACATATTGCAAAAAAATTAGAAAAAAAATATTGAAATTATACGCTTTCATTTAATAAAAACGCATCTTTTCACACAAACCCTTTGATACTTAAAGTACCATTTTCTCTCTGAAAAACAGGCATCAAGGTTTGGTTGCCTTGCTTTACCGTGCCGAAATAAAAGTGGCTGTAAGATTTGATTTTCATCGGCAACAGATCAGGAAACTGAGCCTTTAAAAGTGCTGGTATTTCACCATTTGACTTCACAATGTGCTTCGGAACGATTATTCTGGCCATGACTTTGAATATTTCTCTGGTATTGATTTGCTAAAATTTTAGACTAAATAATTAACTGATAAATAGAGATTACCTCAATAAGAAGCGAATCCCTTAATACTTAAAGTGCCACCTACTCTTCTAAAAACCGGGGTTAAGGTTTGACCATCATCATTATGAGTACCGCAAAAATTATGACTAAACGAACAAGATTTTTCATAGGATAAATCAGGAAAATGATTTCTCAACAAGGAGATAATCTCGAGATTTGACTTTACTAAATGTTTCGGAACAATGATTCTGGCCATGGTATTCTATGTTTATAATGTTTGAAAAGCTTGAATGAGAATGACTTACGCCATCTATTATGAATCAAATGTATATGTATTTTTTTATGCTAAAAAATTTTGCCATACTTTGCTAATATTTTAAGCAATTGATTTTTAGTAGTCTAAAAACAGCTTCGGAGCTTAGTCAGTTAGGTGAAACATTTCTCAGAAAAATATGCTAAATTTGCACCTCAATTTTCTCCGAGATACGATGAAGAACAATCCGAAAAGATATACCGTTACTGCTGCTTTGATTTATGCCAATGGTCCAATTCATATTGGCCACTTGGCCGGCTGCTACCTGCCTGCTGATATTTATGTGCGTTATTTGAGACTGAAAGGCAAGGATGTGGCTTTTATCAGCGGTACTGACGAACATGGCGTACCGATTACGATTAAAGCCAAAAAAGAAGGTACTACACCGCAAGGTGTGGTCGACAAATACTATAGCATTATAAAAGATTCTTTTGAGCAATTCGGGATTTCTTTTGACATTTACTCTCGTACCTCGAACCCCGTTCACCACGAAACTTCACAGGAGTTTTTTACGACACTGAATAACAAAGGTTATTTTGACGAAGTAGTGATGGAGCAATATTTTGATGAAACAGTTCAGCAATTTTTAGCAGACCGTTATATCGTGGGCGAATGTCCTGTTTGCCACAACGATGGAGCCTATGGCGACCAATGTGAAAAATGTGGCTCGTCGCTTTCTCCTACCGAATTGATTAATCCCAAATCGACGATATCGGGTGCTAAACCTGTCATGAAAGCAACCAAAAACTGGTATTTGCCACTGGACAGAATGCAGCCCGAAATAGAAAAATATGTAAACAGCCACCCCGAATGGAAGCCTAATGTGTTTGGGCAGTGTCAGTCCTGGCTAAAACAAGGTTTGCAGCCTCGTGCAATGACCCGCGACTTGGACTGGGGCGTAAAAGTGCCGTTGGAAGATGCGGAAGGCAAAGTGCTCTATGTATGGTTTGATGCTCCGATTGGCTATATCTCGATGACCAAAGAATGGGCTGCGGCCACTGGAAAAAACTGGGAAGATTACTGGAAATCAGAAGATACGAAGCTGGTGCATTTCATTGGAAAAGACAATATCGTGTTTCACTGCATCATTTTTCCCGCCATGTTGATGGCTGAAGGAAGCTATATTTTGGCCGACAACGTGCCCGCCAATGAGTTTATGAATCTTGAAAATGATAAGATTTCGACTTCGAGAAACTGGGCGGTGTGGTTGCATGAATACTTGGAAGAATTCCCTGGAAAGCAAGACGTGTTGCGATATGCTTTGGCAGCAAATGCCCCTGAAAGCAAAGATAATGACTTTACCTGGAAGGATTTTCAGACCAAAAACAACTCAGAGTTGGTAGGAATCTTCGGCAACTTTGTAAACCGTACAGTGGTGCTTACACAGAAGTTTTATGATGGAAAAGTACCCGCAAGAGGTGAGTTGCAAGAGGTTGACAAACAAGCTCTTGAGGCACTAAAACAATTACCGTGCGATGTGTCAGATGCCATGAAAAATTACAAATTTCGGGACGCTTTGTCCAGCATGATGGAAATAGCTCGTCTTGGCAATAAATATTTAGCGGAAACCGAACCTTGGAAAGCCGTAAAAGAAGACCCTGAACGTGTAAAAACGATTATGAACATAGCTATGCAGATTACAGCCACTTTGGCAATTGTAGCCGAGCCGTTTTTGCCGTTTACATCTCAAAAATTATACGACCAACTGAAACTTTCAGGCTGGAACCTGAACGGCCCAAAACACGAATGGATAGATGCTGGAAATGCTGATTTGGTGCCTGTTGGATTAGAAATAGGCTCTGGATCATTGCTTTTTGAGAAAATAGAAGACGAAACCATAGACAAACAAGTACAAAAACTACTGGACGACAAACGCATGAACGAACTCGAAGGTAAAACCGTAGCTCCACTGAAAGAGAATATACAATTTGATGATTTTGCAAAATTGGATATAAGAATAGGAACAATTTTGGAAGCTGAAGCGGTGAAAAAAAGCAAGAAATTATTAAAGTTTTTGATAGACGATGGCCTAGAAAAACGCACCATTTTGAGCGGTATTGCGGAGCATTTCACACCTGAAGAAATGATAGGACGACAAGTGACGTTCATAGCCAATCTAGCCCCAAGAATGATGATGGGCATAGAATCGCAAGGCATGATCCTGATGGCTGAAGACAAAGATGGCTCCCTCAGCCTTTTGCAGCCTCACAAGGAAGTTTGGAACGGTGCTGGGGTGAGTTGAAATTAACTACTTATTTAGAAATAAGGTCTGCCCCAAAAGTCAGGCCTTATTTTTTTTAACCTTGAAATTACTCAAGGATATAATTTTCTAAAAAAACATATCTATCAACAATTTCGCTTATTAAAAATAACACAAAATACACATAATCAATAGATTAAAACAATCAAACAAAATAATACTTGGAGAAATCTCACTTTTTTTACCACATTTCTCCAAGTATCGATAAATAAAGTAATACTCAAAAAATTCATATATACCTGAATAATAGCACTTTAAATAAAAACGCCAAAGTTAAAATTCATAAAACCAAAAAAGCCAAATCCCATACAGAATTCGGCTTTTCATATAAAATTTCTAATCGTTACTTTATCTGCGAAAGAAAATAATTCGAGGCTTCTTTTCCCCAATTTGGAGCATAAGCGGTGGCCGATTTGAAAGTGCTGAATTTGGCTAAAGCTTTCTCAAAATATGGTTTTGCTTTTGCCTGACCTCCGCCAAATCCTTCGGGTGTGTAGAAAATATTGGTACCCATCACATAAGGAACTCTCGGATTTTCAGGATTGATTTCTTCCGCTCTTTTAAGGGCAGTTTGGAAATCTGCTCCATATTTCTGCCATCTGCTCATCGGGTCAACTGAAAGTTTGGCCATGGCGTATTGGGCTTTCAAAACCTCTATCTCATCGTTATTGGGTGATAACATTTCGGCTTTTTCTATAAAAACCTCAGCCTTTTCCAAAAGTAAATCTTTTTCGCCAGCTTCTTTAAGTTTAAAAGTCTCATTGATAAGGCAATATGCCGACCAATATTGTGGTGTCCATTCTTTGGCCTCTGCTGCTGCAATTCGCTCCATTTTGTTGGCCATTGGCATGTATGAACCTTCATAATTGGCCTGAATGGCGGCTGCTTGCTCTGTCATTGTAGCAACAAATTTCTCATTTTGTGCAAAAACTGCTACCGAACCAATTGCTAAAGCGATACTTAATACTAACTTTTTCATAATAAATTGTTTTGTTTTTTATGTTTATTAAAAATTTAAATCTGCTTCTTTTGACCTTCCATTGAGTTTTCCGAATGTCCAACTTACTCCGAAAAATATCATGCGTTTCATAGGAGGATTTACCTCGTAACGTTTGGTGCCATCAGCTGAATATCTGTATCCAAACACGTTGTTTCTACCCAAAACATTATCGACAATGGCGTAGAATACCAAGAAACTATTGGCAGTTTGTTTGATTTTGCTTGCCATAAAACTCACGTTTTGATACGGCTTGGTCATTTCTACTTTTCCAAAAATTTCGTTGATGCCATACACAGGCCTACCAGATGATTGCGAAAATGTTAGACCAACATTGGTGGCTATTTTTGTGAAAAATTGCTTGTAAACCACACTCATGTTATGTTTTGAAGCAAAATAGGGCATAACAGACTTCGGGTAATTTCTAAAATATCTTTCGGTATCCAGAAAAGAGTAGGTCAACCAGACGTCTCCATTTTTTAGGCTTTTCTGGTCTCTAAAAAACATGTCAAATCCTTGAGCGAAGCCATTACCACTGTTATCGGTCTGTCCAGTAGGAAATCTGTATGGATTTGGATCAAAAGCTTGGCCTTTTTCCACCACCAAATTGTCGTATTTTTTATAGAAAACCTCTGTTCTGAATGTCCTGCCTAACTTCATAATCTGATAGTTGGCTATGATATGGTCTGATGACTCGAAGCCCAGGTTTTTGTTGAGATATAAATACTCTTTGTCGGGATTTTGATAAAATCTACCGCCCGCCAACGACACTTGCGAATATTTGCCAGTTTTATAAGCCATTGATATTCTCGGCACTGCATTGTATTTGCCGATAGCTGAAGAATATTCAGCTCTCGCACCAAGTCTGATGGCCAATTGTGGAGATGCAAACATTTCTGATTCAGCAAAAATCGCTGTGTAATGATCTTTCAAAGTGGCAAGATTCTGCTCAAATTGATTAGACACATTTATCCAGTGGGTTTCGGCTCCAAAGTTGAAAGTTGAACTGCGATTGTTTCCATAAAGTCTGCTCATTACAGCTCTTAATTGGGTTCTTTCATCTTCTCTGTCGGCCATCACGTTACCGATTTTCAGATTATCAATATTTTTGCTGTACGAAACTCCCGAATTCAACACCCAAAGCCCGTCTTTGTAAGATTGGCGATACGAGGCGTTCGTGAAGGCATTTCTATTGGTATTGGCAAAAAGATATTTGGTGTTTTCAACGTCGTAATTTGGTAAGTTTATGGCCGAACGATTATCTGCAAATGTTCCGTAAATTTTTAAAGAGCTGTTGTTCTTAAAGTTCTCGTTTACACTTACCGAGGCTCCTACACCTTCTGGCACTTTCTCAAAATCGTAATTATTTTTTACCAATTTTATCAAGGGAGTAATATTACTGTAATATAATGTTCCCGTCAACCAACCTTTGTGCGTATGCGATACCGCCGCACTTGCCAGATTCAAACTTGCGGTAGTTGAGGTATTTTCGCCCAGTTTATCTTGGGTATTGAGCAATAAAACCGAAGACAACGCTTGCCCATATAAAGCCGAATATCCACCTGTACTGAAAGCCGTGCCTTTAAACATAAACGGATCAAATCTCCCACGTTGTGGCACATCAGGCGTGCTGCTGAAAAACGGATTCTGCACTATCATGCCGTCTATTACGGTCTTGGTTTCATTGGCCGAGCCACCTCTCACAAACAAACCTTCTCGCTCCCCTACTCTGTTAGAACCCGGCAAAAGCTGCATTACAGACACTATATCGGCGTTTCCACCAGCAGTTGTGACGATATCCAATGGCTTCAGCATCACCATTTTCTTTTCGTCAGAAGCTTCAAACATACCGGCTGTGACTACCACGGCATTAAGCGAATTGATGGTTTCTTCGAGTTTGATTTCGACCTCCACTTTTTGTCCGTTTAGCTGGATTTCTTTTTGAGCATTTAGAAATCCAACCATGGTTACAAGAAGTTTCTTTGTTCCTTTTTCATCCGTAGTGAAACTAAATTTACCGTTTTCGTCTGCCGATGCTCCGTCATAAGTACCTTCCAGAGCAATGTTTGCAAATGGCAAAATCTCTCCTTTTTTGTCTGTTATTTTGCCCGAAACAACAGTTTGAGCGTTGGCGGAAATAATACTGAGAATTGTAATTAAAAATGTAAATAGCTTTTTCATAATTGTTTTTTGCGTTTCGATGGGTCAAAATTGGTGGATTACGCAAAAAATAGAAATGAGTTTTCGATGAGTGATATGGAAATTACCGATGAATGGATTTTTCGTACCGATTAAAGAAACATAAAAATAAGAGCCCGTTCGTTCGTCGACTAAAGTATAGAATCAACTAAATCCTATTTGATTCCATGGCTTAATAATGTAGTTGGTTCTATTAGCATTTTCGTTTCCGGCATAATACAAAGTACTAGATAAAACATCTTCCTGAGCCAATTCTTTGAAATGTTTTAGGCCAGCAAAATGATCAGAAAGAATAGTTTTTGAGGATTTTATCTCATAAATATCATATTGCAAACCAATCATAGATACCAAATCTACTTCATGGCCGTTAGAATCTCTCCAAAAGTAAAACTCCTTATTGAGACTGTTGTGGTCGCTTTGCTTTTGCGATTCAGCAATAATGAGATTCTCAAAAAGATTGCCCTTGTAAGGATTCAGTATCAAATCACTCCCTTTTTTAATATTCAATAAATGGCAAGCCAAACCCGTATCATAAAAATACAGCTTTGGCGTTTTTACCACTCTTTTGTTGAAGTTTTTGTGATAAGGTGTCAGTTGAAAAATGATGTAACTTGCTTCTAAAATATTCAGCCAAGATTTGGCCGTTGGCTGCGAAATTCCACACTCATTGGCCAAAGAATTGAGATTCAGTAATTGGCCTATTCTACCAGCACAAAGCCTCAAAAACATCCTAAATTGTTTCAAATCACGCACATTGACTATGCTCACAATGTCCCTTTCCACATACGTTTGAATATAATTTGCATAAAATCTACCTGAATCCAAGTCTCGCGAAAAAAGTGCAGGGTAAAATCCCCTTACCAAACAATCTTCAAAATTATCAGATAAAAGTCCAGCCGATTTCATCTCTGTAAAATCAAATGGAAATAGTTTAAACAATGCCACTCTCCCAGCCAAACTCTGCGTAATATTTTCTAGTAACTGAAAGTTCTGAGAACCCGAAAGAATAAACTGACCCATTTTACCCGACTCGTCAACAGCATTCTGAATATAGGAAAACAACTCAGGTAGTCTTTGAGCCTCATCAAATATGACCTTTTCGCTATATATATTCCAGAAACCGGTAGGATCAGAATTGAAAAAATTCCTGACTCTTGGATCTTCAAGTGATACATATTTAAAATTCGGAAACGATTCTTTCAAGAAAGTAGTCTTGCCAGATTGTCTCGGACCAGTAACCGCTACAACTGGATATTTTTCCATCAAATACAACATCTCTTTTAGAATTACTCTCTCTACCATAAACAACTAATTATAAGGCAAAAATAAATATTTATTTTGAAATTACATAATAAAAATTTTGAAATTACATAAATTTTATTTTGAATTAACATAAGACTTATTTTGAAATTACATAGAACTTATTTTGAATTAACATAAGAAATATTTTGAGATTACATAAAAATATCTTCACCTAAATACAGCAATTTTTGAATTTCCAATCTGTAAATTACTTACCAAAATATTTTTGTACTAAATTGTCCACTCAAATAACAACCTTACATTACTATGTTACAAAAGCTTTGCCTTTTACTGCTTATCAGTTCTTTGGCTTTTTCTCAAAAAACCATAAAATTATATCCCTCTACGGCTCCTGGCTCAGAAAACTGGGACTGGAAGGAGTCCGAAATTAAGGCACCCGATGGCAATGCCATAGCCTATAATGTAGTGGAGCCGACACTAACCATCTATTTGCCAGAAAAAAACAAAGCCACAGGCACTGCCATGTTGGTAGCTCCAGGCGGTGCTTTTCATATACTTTCGATGGATAGTGAAGGGCATCAAGTAGCCAAAATGCTCCAAGCCAAAGGCGTGGCTGCGTTTGTATTGAAATACAGAGTGGTACAACTCAAAACCAATAATCCATTTGGAGAATTGATGGGCAAAATGAAGGACTTCAAAAAACTAGACGAAGAAAATGCTCCGGTGATAGAATTAGCCATTAAAGACGCCCAAGTAGCCCTCAAACACATCAGAGATAACGCCACAGAATATGACATTAATACCGACAAAGTGGGCATGATGGGCTTTTCGGCAGGTGGAACACTCACACTCGGAACTTTCTACGCCTCCTCAAAAGAAACGAAGCCCAATTTCATCGCCCCAATCTATCCCTATGTGCCAGCGGTAGATTATCTCAAGAATATTCCCAAAGAAAAATACCCGATTTTCATAGCCTTGGCAGATAATGACAACTTAGGTTTTGCACCTGCCAATGCTCAATTATATCTCGACTGGCACAATGCAGGCCAGGCTGCTGAAATGCACATTTACGAAAAAGGACTCCATGGCTTTGGAATGAACAAAAACAAAATCCCGACCGACACTTGGCACGAAAGACTCACGGATTGGATGAAACTGCAAGGATACTTGAAAAAGAAATATCCAAACCAATGGGAAAAGCAGTTTTCTGAAGAACAACTGGAAGAATTTGCAAAGAAAAACGCCGAAAGAGAAAAAAGAGACTGGACAAATTTGGCCAGATACAGAGATGCCAATACAAAAATAGGAGCTCCGAGTGCTGGAAAAACAAGAGTGGTATTGACAGGCGACTCTATCACCGACGGTTGGGTAGGTGCAAGCCCCGATTTCTTCGAAAAAAATAACTATGTGGGCAGAGGAATAAGCGGACAAACTTCGCCACAAACACTTTTGCGGTTTCGCCAAGATGTTATTGATTTAAAACCAAAATTAGTAGTGATAAATATAGGCATCAACGACATAGCCGAAAACACGGGTGATTATTTGCCAGAATTTACATTGGGCAATTACCGCTCAATGATAGAAATAGCAAAAGCCAATAAAATAAAAGTCGTTTTGGCTTCAGTATTGCCAGCCTACTCATTTCCATGGAGACCAGAAATTAAGGATATTCCATCTAAAGTGATAGCTCTCAATGAAGGCATTAAAAAACTAGCAGCTGAATATGGCGTAAGTTATTTAGACTATTTCAATACTTTAAAAGACGAAAGAAATGGCCTAAGTAAAGAAATGGCAGAAGATGGCGTACATCCGACCAAGGCTTGTTATGCCATTATGGAGAAAATGGTAAAAACTGCCATAGATAAAGAAATGGCCAAGAAATAACCATAAATCGGCATGAGCGGTCAGACGATAGTCGGACCCGAAAACAGAAACTGCCAGAAGTCATGAACAGTGTAAATCCCAAAATAGATTTACACTATTTTTTTGGGGAAAAACCAGAAAAAATCTTCCTCAAAAATACTATTGTATCATTTTGCGACAATAATCTTTTTTATTAAAACTATTTATCTTATTTTCGTAAAAATATTAATTTTCAAGTTCAACCTTTTTAATGATCTAACATTTATGAAATTAAAACTATTGGCAATAGCTGCTGCAGTAGTGTTTTCACAAAACACCATGGCTCAGTTGCAAACTGGCGAAAACATAGCCGTAACTTCTACCGACGCCGGAAAAGTACGTGGCTATATCAACAACGGTATCTACAATTATAAGGGTATTCCTTATGCTGAAGCAAAGCGTTTTGAGTCTCCACAAAAACCAAAACCTTGGACTGGAGTACGCAGTTCTTTTTCATACGGCCCAGTGGCCCCACTTGAAAACCCAACTACCAGCATACAAGACGAAAGTGAGTTCGTTTTTGACCACAATTGGGGTTTTACTAATGAAGACTGTATGCGTATAAATGTCTGGACACCAGGCATCAACGATGGCAAAAAACGCCCTGTAATGTTCTGGATTCATGGTGGTGGTTTTACAGCGGGTTCATCTATTGAATTGCCCTCTTATGATGGTGAAAATCTTGCCAAAAAAGGTGATGTAGTGGTAGTTTCTATCAATCATAGACTAAATATTCTAGGCTATCTTGACCTCTCTGCCTATGGAGATAAGTACAAGCAATCGGCAAACTTGAGCGTATTGGATATGAAAGCAGCTTTGGAATGGGTAAAAACCAATATTACAAATTTCGGAGGAGATCCTAATAACGTGACGATTTTTGGTCAGTCGGGTGGCGGAGCTAAAGTAAATACACTTATGGCTATGCCATCTGCAAAAGGACTTTTCCACAAAGCCATCAACCAAAGTGGTGCATTCCGCTCTGCAATGTTGGACAAAGCCACAACTCAAGCTATCGGAGCCGAAGTTGTGAAAGAATTGGGCCTTTCCTCAGACAAAGTGGATGAAATCCAAAACGTACCTTTTCAAACCTTAGCAAATGCAGGGAAAAAAGCACTAAAAACAGTTGCCGACAAAATGAAAGCCGAAGGCAAACCAGCCATAGGTTTTGGCTTAAGTTGGGGACCAAGTGCCGACGGGGAGGTTCTTCCTTATCAATTATTTTCAAATGAAGCCTTCGAACTCTCCAAGAATATTCCATTGATGATCGGAACAACAATCAATGAATTTGCTGTTTTCAGAGGAGGAATTCCAGCAAACTCTACCGACGAGCAAGCAAAAGAGGCCATAAAAAAAGTACATGGAGATAAGACTGATGCTTACATATCTGCGGTTAAAAAAGCTTATCCAAATGGCAAATTGACAGACATGCTAAGCTACGATGTCACTTTTCGTCCTGGTGCGGTATTACAGGCAAACATGAAATCAGCAGTGGCTGGTGGTGCACCTACTTTCATGTATTTGTTTGATTGGCAATCACCCGTAATGGATGGAAAATACAAGGCAGTTCACTGTATGGAAATTGCCTTTTGTTTTGATAATATTCAACGTACAAAAAACATGACGGGAGGTACAAAAGAAGCCCAAGCTTTGGCAGATAAAATGAGTCAATCTTGGATAAATTTTGCCCGACTTGGCGATCCAAACCATAAAGCTCTACCAAAATGGCCTATTTACAATTCTACAAATACGGCTACAATGCACTTTGATAATGTTTCAACGGTTAAGCCTCAAATGGACAAAGAATTGTTTGAATTAATGAAATAATCTTAAATATTCTAAAACAAAAACACGGATGGGTTTTAAGTCTATCCGTGTTTTTGTTATGTTACAATTTGCAAAAATGTTTCACATTACTTTTTCCTTTCTCTATCTTTCACCCAACATCCTCCCTCGGTAATGGCTAGTTCCTCTAGTAAATCAGAGCTGCAAGAAGTAGCCAACGTTCCATCTTTATGAAATCTAGAAATCTTAATTTTCTCGATTTTCCCAGCTTCATCTCTCGAAAACACCTCAACTTCTACTTTTACACCAAATTCGTCAAAAGCTCTTTTCTCAGCTTCTCTGACTTGTTTGTCTGTAAAATCAGCAGTAATTTTAATCGGCACAAACGCTAAAACAACATTAGAAAATAGAATACATGAGAATAAAATAAATCTTTTCATGATAATATCAGTTTTAGTGGAAAACAATATAAGTTATTGATTATGAAATTAGTAATATTATTTCGATATCAAAACCTTTATATTAGAAAAATCAAAATTTCCCCGAGAATCAAACCAAGTGAAGGAACCACACTAAAAACCAAATCAGCACAAAACTTATAAGAAGCGAAATATTGACCATTGTACCGGCTATGCGGGAATCAAAGCCAAACTCATCTGAAAAAGGAAGAATAGTCATGCCTAAAGGAAGTATAACCAAAACTATCATGACACTTTGCATAAGCGATGGCGGAACTAAGAAATAAATACCAACCACACAAATACCTCCTAACAAGTACCTCAACAAAAGCACTTTACTGATATATTTCATTTGAGATTTATTCAGCTCAAAACTCAAATAAATACCCATCAATAGCAGAACCAAAGGCTTATTGGCTTTTGCCAATATTCCTAAAAAATCAAAGGCAATATCTGGCAAAGGAATACTGAAAATATTTACACTCAAACCAATAACCATTCCCGTAACTGGCGGCAAAGTAAAAACACGCAGCATCAACTTTGAAATCGGAAATTTTCCATCTCCTCGTTTAGCAAAATACGAGCCTACAGGATAAACACCGCCGAAAGTCATGATGGTATTGCCAATGTCAAACATGACTGCAAAAACCAAGGCTTCGGTACCCCAAATTCCCTCTATCAACGGAAATCCGAAAAGACCCACATTAAGCCCTCCCGCTCCCATAGTAAGTACGCCTCTGAGCTTGGTTTCTAGACCTTTAAAGAAATAAAAAGCCGCAAAAATCATGATTACACCCATGCCAATACACAAAAAAGGCAACAAAAAGAGCGTTGGCTCAAGTTTGATTTTGGCGGTAGAAATAATCATTAAAGCCGGAAAAGTAGTGTGCATCAAAAACTTCGAAAGCACTTTTCCTTCTTTTTCAGAAATAAAATTATACTTTTTTATCAGAAAGCCCATCAGAATAAAGGCCAACGTAATGATAAAAGTGGCGTTTGCTTGAGCCATTTAGAATCTTTTTTGCAAAGATAAAATCTATAAATAAAAATAGTACAATTATATCAAGTCAGGATAATTATTTAGAAAACAAATACCACTCTTAAGCATTAATGGTGCTGTTTTCTACTGATTATTCCGCCAGAAGCTTCTTTTATCGTATTGGCAAAAACAAAAGCGTTGGGATCAACTTCGTAGATTAGATTCTTCAGCTTCCTCAACTCGAACCTGGTAATTACCGTAAAAATAATATCGCAATCAGCACTGACCTCAAAAGACTCTGGCAAAAAACCCCGCTCTCCTTTGTAAACAGTGATACCGCGTTTTAGGTTATTAACTAACTCATGTTTAATGAGTTGGCTTTCAGAAGAAATAATAGTAACACCAGTAAAAGCCTGCAAACCCTCCACCACATAGTCTATAGTACGAGATGCTGCAAAATAAGTTAGGCAAGAATAAAGGGCCGTTTCAACACCAAACTTAAAGGCCGCCACAGAAAATATTATGATATTGATACCCAATATAATCTCTGTAATGGTAAATGAGGTTCTTTTGAGTGTGTACAAAGCCAAAACCTCGATACCATCAAGTGCGGCACCTGCTCGCATGTTAAGCCCCACGCCCAAGCCAAGAAAAACACCCCCAAAGATAGAAATTAGCAGTTTGTCATGTGTAAGGTCAAATACTGGAAGTGTCTGCAAAACAATACCCAACAAAACCACCGCCACGAAAGTTTTAATAGTAAACGCCTTACCAACAGTAAAATAACCAATAACAATCAGTGGAATATTCATCAAAACTATTACCAGAGCCAGATTAACGTGATAAAGCTCATGTATAAGAAGAGACAAACCTGTAACCCCACCATCAAAGAAATGATTGGGAACCAAAAAACCCTTAAGAGCAACAGCCGCTATCAAAACCCCAACAACAATCAAGAGATATTCCTGAAGGTATCCTTGTAGTTTAGAGGTCTCACTTTGTTTTGTCATATTCTTCATCTTTTGCTCAATCTTTTTTAAATTCTTTCTTTTTTTTACTTCAAGGTCTTTTTTGGCGGTTGGTGTGAAAAAATGATGCCTACTTAGAAAATCTACCTGAATCTCACACCATTTTGCATCAGATATTGCCCGTCCATCGGCTCTAAACTCCGACACCAGTTTATCCGAATTCTCCACGTACTTATCAGTACCCAAATAGTACAGGTCAGCGTCGCATATTATTTCTTGCAATTTATTCTGAGGATTTTGAGGAAGCTTGGTGGCCATTATCAAGTCCCCAATTACCTCAACATCTTCTTCCGAAAATCCATAATCTGACAATATCTCTTGTGCAAAATTACGAGATCGTAGCTCGTGGCCTTCGCTCTTGGGGTCAAATATAAAACCAGTATCGTGAAATAAAGCTGCCGTTTTTAAGAGTTCAACAGATGACTTTCCTATTTGCTCATTTTCAGCCAAATAAATAGTGTGTTCTAAAACATTTATCGTGTGCTGGTAATTGTGATAGGCCACAGAAGCGGGAATTTCGTTCTTTAGTCTCTCTATTACTAAGTCATAAACCTTGGTGAACCTCATAGTATAATTCCGAAAAATAAATCAATTTAGTACCTCGTAAACAATCGCTTCCACGGACTTATTTTTGAGTGGATTAGAACCCAAAAGCTTACAATTAAAAGATTGTTTTACCTTTCCGTAAGCCTCTTCATTTATTAAAATCTGACCGTTTTGGGCCAAACTCTGTAGCCTTTGTGCTGTATTTACTGTATCGCCTATAACGGTATAGTCGAGCCTTTTAAGCGTTTTTGAACCAATATTTCCAGAAATCATCTCTCCGGAATTTATACCGATAGAAACTTTGGGATGAAACTCAATCTTAGAAGCCGCCTGAGGCAATGCCTCTATATGATTCCTAATGGCCAATGAGGCCTCTATGGCTCTGTCTAAGTGAAATTCGCCTTTAAAAACGGCCATGACGCAATCTCCAATAAACTTATCTATCAGCCCGCCTTGGGCAATTATCTCCTTCACAATCAAGTCAAAATATTGATTCAGAAGCATTACCACATTGTCTGGGCTTTCTGTTTCGCTTATAGATGTAAAACTACAAATATCTATAAAAGCTACGCTTGCCTCCACCGTTTCGTTGGCAGAAAGCGATGCTTCATACTCACGACCGGACATAAAGTTGAGCACGTTGTGGTCCACATACATTTTCAAAATATTGTTTTCCTTGATGGCCTGAATAGTCTCCTTGAGCTGATTTACATGCTGAATGGTCTTTTCAATGGTAGTTTCGAGATCGGTAAAGTTCACAGGCTTGGTAACGAAATCAAAGGCTCCGCGATTCATGGCCATACGGATATTGTCCATGTCGCCATAAGCCGACACCATCACTGACTTTATCAAGGGATGTGCCTCGCCAAGCTTGGTAAGCAATGTAAGACCATCCATTTCAGGCATATTTATGTCACTCAATACGATGTCCACATCAGGATTTTCGTCCAAAACCCTCAAGGCTTCAGTGCCATTGGTGGCAAACACAAAGGAGTAGTGTTGTTCACGGATTTTTTGCCTATACTTTTGCTTTATAAGTATTTCTAAATCAGTCTCGTCGTCGGCTATTAGTATCTTGGTCATTTGTCTAACGTTTAAAAAGTCTTTCTTTCAAATCACCAAAATCCAGAGGTTTGTTTAGGAAATCGTCGGCCCCTAAACTCAAAGCCTTGTTGCGTGTTTCGTCGTCTCCATAGGCCGTAATCATCATTACAATTGGCTTTGGCTTTGTGTTCTTCTCTACTATTTCTCTCAAAAGCTCTATGCCACTCATACCCGGCATATTGATGTCAGACAAAATCAAAATTGCCTCGGACTCATGTTCATGAAGGTAAACCAGGGCGTTTTCGCCTGAAGTGGCAAAAGAAAATTCTATCTCGCCGTTCTTGATTTCTTTTCGAAATTTTTGCAAAAATAAGTCTTGAATATCCACTTCGTCGTCAACAACTAGAACTTTCATGGTTTTGGGTTTAATGTTGGTAAAAATAATAAATGTTTTAGCTAATTGGTAATTTTATAATAAATGTTGTTCCAAAGCTCTCTTCACTCTCAACTTCAATCGTTCCCCCATGCCCTTTGGTCACAATATCATAAGCCAAACTAAGCCCCAAGCCAGTGCCTTCGCCAGTAGGTTTTGTTGTAAAAAATGGTTGAAAGATTTTGGCTTTCGTGACTTCTGACATGCCTGAGCCATTGTCTTTTACGCTTATCACCACGCCATTTTCCGCCCTTTTTGTTTTGACTTCAACCAAAGGATTTTTCACACCTTTTGTGGCATAAAAAGCATTATTTATCAAATTCAAAAGTACCCTACCCATATCTTGCGGAATGACAGCAATTTTTGGCAAATTTGGATCAAAATCTGTCTTGAAATCACTGTTAAAAGTATTGTCTTTTGCTCTTAATCCATGATAAGCCAACCTCAAATATTCATCAGCCAAAGCGTTTATATCGGTTAATTCCTTTTCACCTGTACTTGTGCGTGAGTGTTCGAGCATCCCTTTTACGATAGAGCTTGCACGCTTGCCGTGGTAATAGATTTTTTCCTGATTTTGAATCAAATCTGACACCAATTCTCCTTCCTCAGTGTTTGACTCAATGCCTCGCTGCCTCAATGCCTCCTGTAACTCATTCGCTAATTCTACACTCACCTCACTAAAATTATTTACAAAATTCAAAGGATTTTGAATCTCATGGGCTATTCCTGCAGTAAGCTCGCCTAACGAAGCTAGCTTTTCAGATTGGATGAGTTGGGCTTGAGTGGATTTTAATTCTTCCAATGATTTTTTGAGTTGAACTGTCCGTTCGGTTACATTTTGTTCCAAGCGACGATTCTCTTCCTTTAGCTTTCTTGAACGTTCTCTAATGAGAGAGTAAATAACCATAACTAGAGTAATCACCGACAAAATGCGGAACCACCATGTTTCCCACCAAGGTGGACTGATAATAATACGAATTGATTTTTCGACAGAGCCACCGTCACTACTTATTGCTTTTACTTTGAAGATGTAATTGCCGGGTGGAATATTAAAAAAAGAAGCCTGATGTTCACCGCCGATATTATGCCAGATGTTATCATAGTTTTCAAGTATGTAGGAATATTTTTTATCAGTAGATGATATATAATCTGCTGAAAAAAAATCAAAGGAGAAAACATTCTCATCATGGCGTAGTTTGATCTCCTCAGTTTGCCAGATGGGTAATGATAAGAAACCACTGTTCTCTGAATTGATGAGTTTATCGCCCAGTTTAAAGCTAGTGATATTCAATGGTGGGGAAATATGGTTATCGCTCAGTTGATCAGGGCGAAATGAATAATAACCAAAATAGTTCCCTAAAAATAACCTTCCATCAGTGCCTTTAAAACTACTGAATGACCAGAGACTTTGTGTAAGTTGTACTCCGTTGTCTTTCGTATATTTTTTTATTTTGGTTCTGTTTTCATTTATCCTAATGATAGAAGTAGTGGTAGATACCCAGAGATTTTTTTGATCATCTTCTATAATATCTAAAACCGCACTGATATTTACCGCTGAATCTTCATTGGCAAAAAGTTCAAACTTATCTTTTGTTTTGTTGAAAGCATAAAGCCCCTGCCATCCTCCTGCCCATACCTTTCCTTTTGCATCCACACATATAGATCTCAGGTCATCATCAAGGTACTTACGAAATTTTCCTGTTTTGATATCCAGTTTATATAGACCCCAATTAGCTGTAAGCCAGATATTATGTTCCGGATCTTCTGCAATACGATTAACTTCAAAACCTTTATAATTACCCGCTATCTGCCCGACACTATAATTAGTGAACCGCCCGGTAGCCAGGTCCATCCTTGAAACACCAGAATCAGAGGCAGCCCATAAGTTCTTATTATGATCAAAAAACGTGTAGAATACATTATTACCTGAAATGCTTCCGGGGTTTTTAAGATCTTTTTTGTACTGAACATATTTTTCGGTTACTGGGTCAAACTTCAGCAACCCGGTACCAGTGCCTAACCAGAGATTTCCTGCTTCATCCGCTGCTATGGAGTGTATGTATTTACCTCTTGTTTTATTTTCTTTCGGATTAAAGATTAATAACTTTTCATTTTGGGTGGCCAGGTCTTTTCTTAACAGCCCTTTATCGGTACCTATCCATAAAATTTTACCATTGGCTTCAAGGTAGAGTGCTAAGGCTGCTTTGGAGATATTATTAAACAAAAAAGTTGTTTTCTTATAATTCAGTTGAGCTATACCTCCAATACCCATAACCCAGAATAGACCGTCTTTTGAACTTAGCCCCTTTATTGCAAGTGTTATATTAAGACCTGTTGCGGTATCCCTTTTGTTTGATGCCGACACATCCAAAAAATCATATAGGAGACCAAAATGCATTGATGTTTTAGTAACAGGATCATACCTGTTCAACCCATATTGGCCCATTCCAACCCATAATGCACGAGATGAATCTTCGGTAACAAACATTATGTCTGAAACTACGTCTTTGGAAGCCGGAGTTCGGCTCAAAGTACTCGAATTAAAAGGGTCTGGATAGTACTGGGTACATTTCCCTGTGTTTCTGTCCATAGCATACAAACCAGCATCTGTAACTATCCAAAATTTATTTTTGCTGTCTTCGTAAATGTCTGTGATAAATGTTCCTGGGATTCCGTTGTTGGCTTTTCTCGAATCCCAAAAGTAAGGAGTAATTTTTTTTGTAGTCGGGTCAAAAAGATTCAAGGCAGACGGAGATATATGATCCTTTGCAGATGATCTTCCGCAAATCCAAAGTATTCCTTTTCTGTCTTCGTATATTTTAAATACCTGCGGATTGCTGCTACCCTCCGGATCATGGTTGTTATTGCTGAAGTGCGTAAACCTTCCTGTATTTTTATCCAGTAAATCCAGTCCCTGGTTGGTGCCAATCCAAAGATTTCCTGAATGATCTTCCAAAATTGCATTTACAGTATCATTACTTAAACTAAAAGCATCTTTTGGGTTGTTCCGGAAATGCGTAAAGGTATTTGTTGACGGATCTAATCTATCCAGGCCTGAACCATATGTTCCCAACCAGAGGTTGTTATCAGCATCTATTATCAAAGAGCTAACTTGACCAGGGGCTATTGAATTGGCATTACTGGGGTCATTTAAGAAAGTCTGAGCTTTTACCCCGTCAAATTTTTGCAATCCTCTCGCAGTATTGATGAGCCAGAAAAATCCCAGATTATCCTGTTTCATATCAACAATAAAACTGTTGGGATTATCAAGAACCGTTTTAAAGCGGAGGTCCTGTGCAGACAATTCAATTCCGCTAAGCAGCAGTAGGCCAAGCAAAATATGTAAAAATATTTTTTTCATGTTCTTCTATTAAGAGGTAACAGGTAATTTTACAATAAACTCCGTCCCCACTCCTTCTTCACTTTCCACCTCAATTGTACCCCCATGCCCCTTAGTTACAATGTCGTAGGCCAAACTTAGACCCAAGCCCGTGCCTTGACCCGTGGGTTTAGTGGTGAAAAAGGGTTGGAAGATTTTTTCTAAATTAGCTTTTGGGATGCCTGAACCATTGTCTTTAATGCTAATATGAACCTCACCTCCACCTCTCCTATTGAGAGGGGAGTTTGCCTCAGCTATAAATTTGGTTCTTACAACTACTCGTTTAGCTCCCCCACTTGGTACTACCGGAGCTTGAAATGCATTATTTATCAAGTTCAACAAAACTCTGCCAATATCTTGTGGAATTACCTCAATCTTGGGCAAATTATCATCTTTTAAGAGCAGAAAATCAGCATTAAAGCTTTTGTCTTTCGCCCGCAATCCATGGTAAGATAACCGCAAGTATTCATCGGCCAGTAAATTGATATCCGTCAATTGCTTTTCTTTGCTGCTGGTTCTGGAATGCTCCAACATGCCTTTTACAATGGTGCTGGCACGATTTCCATGGTGATTGATTTTTATTAGATTTTGTTTTAAATCTTCTGAAATAGCTTTTACTTCCTCCAAATCGCCCTTTGCCAACTCCTCATTCATTTCGTCGATCATTTCAGTACTTACTTCTGAGAAATTATTGACAAAGTTCAAAGGATTTTGAATCTCATGAGCAATGCCGGCCGTGAGTTCGCCCAAACTTGCCATTTTTTCAGATTGGATCAATTGCGTTTGTGCCTGTTTCAAATCAACCAAAGTTTTTTCGATTTGCCCTTTGGCTGCTTCCAGCTGATTAAAATCCTCATATCGGGCGTAGGCGGTGGAGAAGGCGTCAGCCAAGTTTTGCATCAATTGTAATTCATCATCGCTCAGCAGTTCTGTATTACCCACATATAGCATGCCTTGCATAAATGGGAGGAAATGTAAGTATAGGTCAGTAGGGCGATTTTCAATCAAATATTTTTCACCTCTTTTAACGGCTCCCTGTTGCAAGAGGCTATTTGTAAACTCTGCAAATTGTGCTTCATCCCAATGCTGTTTATAGATTTCCCTTTTATGCCAACTTATGACTATTTGTGCTGTTTCGCCACTAGCATTGTATGGCTGGGTAAAAGCAGCTAAGGCATTTCCATCTGGTGTAGATAAAAACGATTGTACTTGTTGCTGCTCTTCATCCATAATAAATACACCGCAACGTATAAATGGAACCCCTAGTGTGGTTAATTCACTCCAAATAATGGGCGTTATTCTTTCCAGATCGGCAGTGGTTCGCATGGAGGCAATTTCTGCCCGAACTCTGTCCACAGAGGCACGTTTTATGGCTTCCAATGCCTGTGCTTCAGCTTTTTGCAAATCGAGGAAACGGGTATAAGTCTGTTCAAAAACTTTGGCGAAGCGTTTGAAAGTTTCATGCATTTCAGGGAAATGCTCAGAAGTAATGAAAAGTAAGTTGCCGTGTGAAAAATTCGCAAGATGATCAATTTGGAAAGTTGGAAATGGAATGCCGGCATCTAACATATTTTGCAACATCTCTCCCAAAACAGGAAGTGACAACATATACCTGTAATGGCCAGCTTGATATTCACCTTCCTTTTCATATACAAAAAGTTCATCACCTCTTTTTCTTGATTCATTAAAGGCAATAAAAACCGGATGTTCCGTCAACGGAATTTTGCAAGGTGGCAGAATATCACCATCAGCACTTCCTGGATACCATATACATTCTTTATCATTAATTTCAAAAATGTTAAATCCGCAGTGAAATTGAGGCACGCCTAATGCTTTCACTTGTTGGAAAAGAAGAGCTGCCACTTCAGGCAGTTCTTCACTTCGCTGCATGGCCATCGTTCTCGCTCGCACTCTTTCCAAGGCTAATTGGATTTGTGATTCTCTCGCCTGTAATTCGGCTTTTTGGAGATCGAGGAAACGTTTATAAGCAAGATCGAAGGCGGCAGCCATTTTTATTAAAATGTTTTCTACTTCAGGTTCAGGAGCATGAACATAAAAATCAAGGTTCAACCTTCCATAGGTAAGAGCAACTGCCGGGTGCCACGCCAGTTTGATTCCATTTTCTTTATAATAATGAACTACAACATCTGCCAGATTTTTATCATGTCTTCTGACCCAATCTGTTGTTATTTTCAGATCATGTTCATCCTGTTCGACTACTATATATCTGTCATTGGAACTCCAAATTTTATTTAAATAAAAATCTGGATTATTGTCTTCTAACCTGAATATGAATTCTGTATTTTCCCATGTACCATCTTCATGTTGCTTTGCAGATGTATTGTCCCATAACTTTATTGTCCCATCGTCCTGTATTAGTGTTATTGTTGCAGCATCAAATCCGGGCATATTTAAAGTTTCTAATTCCATCCGCATTGTAACTGCGACACCCATAATTTCAGCTGACTTATGCATTGCTAATGCTTTTGCCCTTACCCTTTCAACAGCCACTTCTATCTGAGCTTCCCTTGTCTGTGCTTCTGCTTTTTGGAGATCAAGAAATCTTGTATAGGTTTGTTCAAAAACTTTTGCGAAACGAATTAAAATTTCTGCTTTATCCTCTGGCAAAGGCTCTAAACTGATTACATCCATTGAGCCAAACTTTATGAAAGCATTAGATATGAAAACTTTGTCAATAGCAAATAAAGCTTGTTTATATTCTTCAGGTGAATATTTATGATCTGTTTCGGTAAATGCCTTTCTGAGATAATCTTTATTATTTTCACCACTCATTTCAATGATACTATACTGAGTCTGATTTCTGAAGTCTTGAATGAACTGGGTTAAAAAAGGATGATCAAAAAACTGAAACCTCGTCCCTTTTATTGAATCAGTATAACCAAGTCCATAACTCCAGATAGTCATTGCTTTGTTGTCATGGTCAACGATATTGATATTGCTTTCGAATATATCAAGACCAAGTTTTTTCCATTCAGCAAACACCACTTTAATCACCTCCTCAAGATCGGCACTCTTTTGCAAGGCCATAGAGTGGCTACGTATTCTTTCGAGTGAAGCTTCAATCTTTGCCTCTCTTGCCTGTGCTTCTGCTTTTTGCAAATCAAGAAAACGGGTATAGGTTTGCTCAAAAACTATACCAAAGCGTTTGAAAATATGATGGGCTTCAGGCACTGGATCATAAGTAATAAACATAAGGCTAACTTTGGACCCAAACACAAAATGTTCATATTGTTGAGACGGGACGACCCCATCCTGCAGCAGTATTTCATACTGCTTCTCGTCAAGTTTGCCAAGTGCGAGGTACAATTGTTTAATCTTCTCTCCTTCGACATAAAGAACATGAAATTCAACCCCGCTTTTTCTGGCATTACTTACATCCCTTAATGCCTCAGCCTTTTGTGTATGTACAATATTAGGCTCAATAAAACCTTCTCCGAAACTTAAATAGTCGACGTAGGAGTTATTGTCTTCGCTCCAAACATTAAAGCCTGCGGTCCATGTTTTAATACCTAAGGCACTTATCTGATTAAACAGCAGACTTGCAACATCTGTCAATTCATCGCTATGCTGCATTGCCATGGTACTGCTTCTTACTCTTTCTAATGCTGTTTCTATCTCAAGTTCACGTTTTTGTTCTTCAACTGCTTTTCTTTTTTTTTCTAGTTCTTCAATTGTTTCTTCCAAAAGAATAGCTGTAGTACGTTTAACTTTGTCAGTGCGTTCAAGTTTGAAGATAGTTATTTCCAGTTCTTTATCTGCATCGATAATGGATTTTGTAATCGACTTTTTTTCTTCGTCAGTCAGATGCTTCGACTCTTCAACGAGTGAAAGTACAGATTCTAAATTTTTATTCATTTGAAATAGAATTAAAGTATTAGAGAATGGTTACATTAAAGAAAAATCTATATTATCTCTTTTAAAACCACCGTACAGGCAGTAAAAGCATGCATTTCTAAGTCGCCATTTGTTGCACGAGCCAGCTCAGCACTGGAAAACATCCCTGCTATTGGCACATCCCAAACCTTTCTCACCCCTTCTATTTCATCATTGATTAAGGGCCCTAATGATACCAGTCTGCCAGCACAATTAAACAAGAGCAAGGCATCTGCCTCTATTATTTCCTTTGCTTTCAAATCTTCACATGCTTTAATCACCTTTTCTATGGAATCAAAATCAGGTGGAAGCGAAAAACGCACTTTGGAACCTTGTGGAACCACCCCTCCGCAATAATAAGATTGATCATCCCAATCTACTTTTAAGCCCGCCCGCATCACAGGATCTCCAGTTTCACGTTGCAATTGCAAAGTCAAAGCGATAGAATGCTCCATTGCCCAATTTTCTGCTGTTACATTTTCATAGCCGCCATACTTCATCAATAGACCCACCACAGGCACATCGTCTATGGTATATACATGATTACCGATACTTTTAGTAACTGTCTTTACAGTACCTATGGGATTCCATCCACAGGTAGCTCTGCCTTTTATGCCTATTTTATCTCCATCAAAGACGATTGTTACAATTCCATTGTTACTTTCATTATTATTGGTAAAAACAAATTCCTCTTTAAATGCAAAGTCATCACCTGCCATGCCGCCAAACACATTTACTTGTTTACCGATAATGTCTTCAAAGCCATGCAGCAATTCTTCTGCATCTGTATTCAGGTTGCTACCTGCAACAAGAAAGCTGGGATTGGTGAATTTTCCCAATGCTTTTTTAGCAATAGCCTGAGTGGTTTCTCTGTAATTTTTTTCGGAAAATTCTTCAAAAAATATAGCGAAGTAGGCAGGATTGACATCAAGCAGCATAATGGCTATTTCTCCTGCAGTTATACCCTCTCCAGTAAACTCACCATGGCTAGTACCACCATAAATAGCAATACCTGCATCATCCAATATTTTGCAGACTTCCCCTCTGTCTTGTTTTATAGATAGAAACACCATAGCTAATGTTGGGGTAAAGCCATCAGTTATGCTTTGAGCCAATGCTGATTGAATTTCCTCTGCTGAATTTCCTTTGACTGTTTTTGCTTTCATGGTTTATTAAATTAAATGATAGGTAATTTTATAATAAAAGTTGTTCCCTTACCCTCCACACTCTCAACTTCAATTGTACCCCCATGCCCTTTGGTCACAATATCATAAGCCAAACTTAGCCCTAGCCCCGTGCCTTCGCCAGTAGGTTTTGTTGTAAAAAATGGTTGAAAGATTTTGGCTTTCGTGACTTCTGACATGCCTGAGCCATTGTCTTTTACGCTTATCACCACACCATTTTTCGCCCTTTTTGTTTTGACTTCAACCAAAGGATTTTTCACCCCTTTTGTGGCATAAAAAGCATTGTTAATCAAATTCAAAAGCACCCTGCCAAAGTCTTGTGGAATGATTTCTATTTTTGGCAAACTTTCATCAAAGTCAGTTTTAAAGTCTGAATTGAAGCTTTTATCTTTCGCTCTTAAGCCGTGATAAGTCAGTCGCAAATATTCATCTACCAAAGCATTAATATCAGTAAATTCTTTCCCGCCTGTGCTATTTCTTGAATGCTCTAACATTCCTTTTACGATACTGCTCGCTCGCTTGCCATGGTGATGAATTTTTTCCTGGTTTTGAATCAAATCTGACACCAATTCTCCTTCCTCACTATTGCTCTCAATACCTCGTTGCCTTAATGCTCCACTCAATTCCTTGGATAATTCTATGCTCACCTCACTAAAATTATTGACAAAGTTCAATGGGTTTTGAATCTCATGGGCTATGCCTGCCGTGAGTTCGCCAAGGGAAGCGAGTTTCTCGGATTGAATGAGTTGGGCTTGGGTGGATTTGAGGGTTGAAAGGGTTTTCTCTAAATGCAAATTGGTTTTTAATTTTTCTTTATTATTACGATACAATATAAAAGCTAAAAATGATAAGCCTAATAGCACAACTAAAAGTAAGTATAATCGTAATCGATTTTTGTATTCAACATTTTCCAATTCTATTTTTTTCTGAATTTGCATCAATCTGGTTTGCTCATTATAGGATATTCTATCAAACTCTCTAGATTTATCAATATTATATAAGCTGTCTTTAAAAATAGATGCCTTTTTTAAATACTTATAAGCCTGCATAGAGTTGTTTTTTTGTTCATAAAGACCAGACAATGAAGTAGCAGCATTAAAAACAGTCGTCAGATAGTAGGGGCTGTTGGGACCTCCGTTAAAAGACTGCTTTGCATAAAAAATAGCGGAGTCCAACTGATTATTGGCTTTAAAGAGATTAGACAAACCCAAATAAGCTCTTGGAAGTGTATAGGTGATATCGTGTTTTGTTGCGTAATCAATACTTTCCTTGTAATATTTTATAGCCTGTTTTGGTTTCTTTACTTTTGTATAATATTCAGCTAAATAATAGGTAGTAGAGGTTTGGTAACCAGATGGAGCTATAATGGATTCCAATTGATAAGCTCTATTGAGGTATTTTTCAGCAGAATCAGGTAACCCCACAGCAGCGTAAGTTCCACCCATATTTAGATTAATGAAATTAAAAGTTTCGGGTATATTGTGTTTTTCATGCAATACTTTTGCTTCTTTTATGTACTTTAAAGCCAGCTGATTATCCTTATTAAGGTAAGAGCCATTAAGGTTTGTTAATATCCGTACCAGAATCAATGGATTGTTGTATTTTTCGCATATCCTCTTAGCATTCAGAAGAACTTCTAAACCTTCATTGCCTTTATTAGTGCGTTGCAAAACAAACCCCAACGGAATAGCACACAACATTTGGCCATTAGCATACCCAATATTTTTTGCCAATTTTAAACCCATTCTCCCAAAGTAAGCAGCTGAATCGAAATTAATCGAGGTGTAGCAGTGTGCCAATTTAGCCAAAATTAAAGTTTTTGTGCTATCTGTTTTAGCTTCTGATAAAGCCTTTTTTAATGAATTCGACAATGAAGGACTTATATTAGGTTGTGCTGATAAAAATAATGCTTGAAAGAACATTACGAGAAAAATTATACATTTTTTCATAGTCATTTTTTTAAATCGGTAATCTTTAGAATAAATATATCTCAAGAGTCATAGACTCGAAACATCGTGTAACCTCGTATTTAATTCGTGGGATACCAACGCACTAAATTAAGTGCTGTTGGTAAGAAACATTTTGAGACCAAATCATAATAAATATATTACTTTCACTTTGCTACGGTTTAAAATCAATTGTTACAATTAGGTCGAGGCTATACCTCTTTATGAATTGCTTAAATCTGCAACTTCACAATAAATTCCGTCCCCTCTCCCTCAACGCTTTCACACTCAATAGTACCCCCATGCCCTTTGGTCACAATATCATAAGCCAAACTAAGCCCCCAAGCCAGTGCCTTCGCCAGTAGGTTTTGTTGTAAAAAATGGTTGAAAGATTTTGGATTTGGTGGCTTCTGACATGCCTGAGCCATTGTCTTTTACGCTTATCACCACACCATTTTCCGCCCTTTTTGTTCTGACTTCAACCAAAGGATTTTTCACACCTTTTGTGGCATAAAAAGCATTATTTATCAAATTCAAAAGCACCCTGCCAAAGTCTTGTGGAATGATTTCTATTTTTGGCAAACTTTCATCAAAATCAGTTTTGAAATCTGAATTAAAAGTATGATCTCTTGCTCTTAAACCATGATAAGCCAATCGTAAATATTCATCAGCCAAGGCATTAATATCGGTCAATTCTTTTAAGCCCGTACTGGTACGTGAATGTTCGAGCATACCTTTTACGATGCTACTTGCTCGTTTGCCATGATGATTGATTTTTTCCTGATTTTGAATCAAATCTGACACCAATTCTCCTTCATTACTATTGGCCTCAATGCCCCGCTGCCTTAATGCCTCTTGTAACTCATTGGCTAATTCTACGCTCACTTCACTAAAATTATTGACAAAATTCAGCGGGTTTTGAATTTCGTGAGCGATGCCTGCGGTGAGTTCGCCAAGGCTGGCGAGTTTTTCGGATTGGATAAGTTGGGCTTGGGTGGATTTGAGTTGGGATAAAGTTGATTGTATTTCTACATTTTTAGCTTGAAGTAGTTTTTTTGCTCTCTTCTCTTTTTGACTATTTCGCCAAAGGATGAAAGCAATAAGAAGAAGTATTGCTAAACCAGCTATCAACGCATATTGTCGTAATTGGTTTTCTTTCGCAACTCTTTTAGTTTCAATATCATTTTGGCGTTCTTTTTCTTCCGTCATTGTTTTTTGCAACCCCAATATTTTTGTTGCTCCAAACATTTCATCATTTGTTGTTTTGGCTATTTTATAATAATAAAGAGCTTCTTTGCTGTCTTTTTCTTCATAAAGCTCGGCCAATAACATACTGGCGTCTATTATGACCAATTTATAATTACATATTGATGCGAAATGAAGTGCCTTTTTTGCGTAATAAATACAAGAATCTTTCTGGTTTTGTATTTTATAAATCTCCGCTATTAAATAATGGCAAAAGCCTTGGTCACGGATATTCCCTTCTTTGATGCCTTCATTGACACCCATTCGGGACGTATTTAAGGCAATTCCAAGTTTATTTAATTTTATATAAATTGTACTTAGAACTCTGAGTGCGTAAGGTTTTTCAGACATTGATGCTAACTCTGACATTTGCTCATACCCTTTATTAGTAAAATATAATGCCGAATCAAGTCGATTCATTTTTTCGTAAACGTTACCTACATTTACCAATAGAATAGCAACTTTCTTTCTATTATCGTTCAATTGATATATTGACAAAGCTTTTTTGTAATTATTTAAGGACTTAGAATAATCTTTCAAATCAACATATACAGTACCAATGCCAAACAAGGCTTTTGCAGCTTCATCGGATTTGATATTGTGCCCAGCTATTGATAAGGCCAATTGTTGTAAGGATAACGACTTTTGCAAATCACCTAATCCTCTATATACAAATCCTACACTACTTAATGCACTCGATTCACCATTTGAGTATTGAATACGCCGAGCTAAATCTATTGCTTGTTGCCCATATCTAATGGCAGTATCTGGTTTTGAGTGTCGATACTCATAACATAATTCAGCCATAATCTTAACACGACTTTTAACATCGCTGGCAATAGCCAAATCATACGTTAATTTATCAGTTAGTTTGTTTTGGGCAAAACAAAAACTACAAATAAATGCGAGAAATATACCCAGGCTTAGTGTTTTCATTTTTTGATAGTTATCATAGGCAACTTCACACTAAACTCCGTCCCCACACCCTCCACACTTTCACACTCAACAGTCCCCCCATGCCCTTTTGTAACTATATCATAGGCCAAGCTCAAACCCAAGCCTGTACCCTTTCCGGTAGGTTTTGTAGTAAAAAACGGCTGGAATATCCTCTCCATGTTTTCTGATGATATTCCCGAGCCATTATCTTTTACTCTGATTTCTACCGCTCCAGATATGGTTTTGGTGGAAACCGTCACTAATGGTTTGTAAACTTCGCCAGTGCTATTTTTGGATCGTTCGTTACAAGCATAAAACGCATTATTGATCAAATTCAAAAACACACGGCCCATGTCTTGCGGAACGGCATCTATCAATGGCAAATTAGAATCCAATTCAGCCTTGAAATCTGCATTGAAGGTTTTGTCTTTGGCCCGTAAACCATGGTAACTGAGTCGTAGAAACTCATCTGCCAAGGCATTTATGTCTGTAGGTTCTTTTTGGCCTGTGTTGGTTCTTGAATGTTGGAGCATACCTTTCACAATACTTGCTGCACGTTTGCCGTGGTGATTTATTTTTTCGAGATTTTGCTTAATATCTTCAAGCAACTCGGCCTCTTCTTCGCCCCCACGAGGAATTTGTGAACTCATGAGCTCCTCAATCAGTTCAATATTTAGCTCCGAAAAATTATTCACAAAATTCAACGGATTCTGAATCTCGTGGGCAATACCTGCTGTAAGCTCCCCCAAAGACGCCAGTTTCTCTTGTTGAACTAACTGATTCTGTGTAGCTTTTAGTTCTTCAACTGTAGATTCTAACTGTTCTTTTTGTGCCAATATCTCAGAAGTTCGCTCTTTTACCAAAATCTCCAACTTCTCGTTTTCACCGACAACAATCCTATTTTTTTCTTCTTCTTTTTTAAGTGCTTTTATCTGGTTGTTGGTACTGATGGCAAAGGCAATCATCCAAAAAAGTGCCCCTAAAAACACAAAATCGGCCACTACATCATTTTCTTTTAAAAAATCGGCCCAATAATATTCTAGAAAATCTTTAACGCTATTTACAACATAAAACGGCAGACCTGCCTTCAGCAATGAACTAGCCAAATTATTCTCTCGCAGCAACCACAAAACATATATAGTGGCAGAAAAAACCATAAACCAACAGAAATTGATGGTTGGAAGAAATCGCTCAAATGAAGTAAAATTCAGAAGCAATAAAAAAGGAACAATAAATAAATTCAGAACCTTTAAATATTGATCATACTGAGGCAATGACTCCTGGGTATTGAGGTGGGTGCGGATAAACCGTAAGGCAAAAAAGGCTACAAAAAAATTGAGCATGAGATAAAAGTTAAATCTTAGTCAAATTTGCACAAAAAAGGTGAAAAAGTAGCCAAAATAAACTTTTTTCGTGATTCATACCATCAAAGCCAACGATGGAAACCAAGGTATTCGTTAAATGACTGCAATAATTTATTATGTCAAAATCTCAATTATTCATTATTTTTTATATACTTTTAAAAAGCCATCTAATAACCTGGTTAAAACCCATTAACACCAGAAAAGTAAAAAAAAATGAATGATTCCACTTACGATGTTTGTGTAATCGGAGCTGGCCCAGCCGGGTGTTCAGCGGCATATCAGCTAAGTCAAAATGGGCTGTCTGTCTTGTTGATAGACAAATCGGAGTTTCCAAGAGTAAAACCATGTGCAGGTGGTATTACCATAAAATCTATTCAGGCTTTGCCCTATGCCATCACACCAGTAATAAAGAGGATTTGCCGGAATATTGTAATTGGCAATGGTCAAACCAAAAAGACGTTGTTTAGTAGTAAGTCGCCTCTATGTGCCATGACGATTCGCTCAGAATTTGACGCTTTTTGTTTGCAAAAAACCATAGAAAGAGGAGCTGCTTTTGAAGTTCATTCAAAAATAGTAAGTATAGAAACCACTGACCACTATATAGAAATAAAAACCTCAAGGTCTGTTATTTTTGCCAAATACCTACTCGGTGCCGATGGCGTAAACAGCACGGTCAGAAAACTCACCAATGTGTTTTCTGATTTAAAAAAAGCCACCGCCGTTGAAGGAAAAGTATATTTGTCAGAGTCACAAATGCCCGATTTAGAAATAGATTTCGGATATGTTAAAAACGGATACGGGTGGATTTTCCCAAAACACGACCATGTAAATATAGGCCTTTACTCCTACAGTCCCGACGAAAAACTAGGTAGAAGTAGGCTTGAGGAATATGCAAAAGCGAAATTTCCAGAATATAATTTAAAAGAAATCGAAGGCTTCCAGATGGGCATAAATACCCAAAAGTACATTCCAAAATCTCCCAATATTTTCTTGATTGGCGATGCAGCCGGCCTGGTAGATTCGCTTTTGGGTGAGGGTATTTTTAATGCCGTCAAAAGCGGGCAACTGGTGGCAGAAGCTATCATAAATGCCACGAAAGATGGTTCTTCGGCTTTACTAAACTTCAGCCTACGGCTAGAAAAGCTACAAAAAGACCTAGATATCTGCCAAAATTCGGCCGATTGGTTTTACAACAATCTCAAAAAAGGGTATTTTGCACTGACCACCATGCCTGTCAAATACTGCTTACTAAAAGGCTTTGCCTCTGGCTTAACTTTTGGTCAGACAAAAAAGGAATTTCTAAGGCTATTTTTTATAAAATCTCCAATATCGAAACTCAGTTGAAGTCTCCTAGCTTTTGGCATATTATTCGATGGGCAATTTCAATACAAAAGTGGCACCTTCGCCCAAAA
This sequence comes from Lacihabitans sp. CCS-44, assembly GCF_024343735.1. GTDB lineage: Bacteria > Bacteroidota > Bacteroidia > Cytophagales > Spirosomataceae > Leadbetterella. Next base: position 206,636 of record NZ_RJUE01000002.1, on the reverse strand, counting down.
CCGACTCCACTGTCATTTGACCTCCATGCCCTTTGGTGACAATATCATAGGATAAGGACAAACCCAGTCCGGTACCTTTTCCGGTGGGTTTTGTTGTAAAAAAAGGTTGAAATATCTTCTCTGCTATTTGAGGTGCTATTCCTCCACCATTGTCGGCTATTTTTATAAGTACCGATTTCTCATTCTTGGTGGCTTTTTTTAAACTAATAAGCTCCGTAGAAACAGTCACTTTGGGTATAAAACCACCTCCGACTTCAGACAATGCCCGTTCATTCACCGCATAAAAGGCATTGTTCAATAAATTAAGTATCACCCTCCCAATATCTTGCGGAACTATATTTACCTGACCCACCTGTTCGTCAAAGTCCGTAACTATCGCGGTATTGAAAGACTTATTTTTGGCCCTAAGCCCCTGATATGTAAGCCTTACATATTCATCTACAAGTTCATTCAAGTCCGATGGCTCTTTTTTACCCGTGCTTGTTCGGCTATGAAGCAGCATACCTTTTACTATGGCATCGGCACGTTTTCCATGAAAAATTATCTTGCCCTCATTAGCAACTATGTCTCTTGATATTTCTTTGGCAGCCTCAAAATTCCCTATCTCCAACTCCTTCTCCATTTCAACTATAAGCTCCTGATTGAGCTCCGAGAAATTATTGACAAAGTTCAGAGGATTCTGTATTTCGTGGGCAATACCGGCAGTAAGCTCTCCCAAACTGGCCATTTTTTCGGCTTGAATAAGCTGTGCTTGTGCTTCTAACAAGTCGTGGTTTTTCTTCTCTATTTCACTCAAACCTCGAGTTTTACTGTTTTCATAAACCATTAAAATAAAAAATATCGTAATATTTATATAAACCAAAGAGCTAAAAAAGAAGAATTTCTTTTTTTCTAAATCATAACCAACTGGTACAATTTCATAAAAAGACTCATACACAAAAAAGGAGGTAATGAGCAATATAGTGATACAAACCCAAATAATGGCCGCTCGTTTTCCCAACAACAAAATGGCCAAGGCAGGCAATAAAAACAAAGAAAAACAGCCGGGGGTCATTAAGCCACCCTGCAAAAATGCTTGAATGTAAATACTTATGGCATGATGAGCCAAAAACAAATGAACTACGATGGCTTTAGAAAGTCCATTTTTGTACAAAAACAAAAGTATGATGTTCAGCACAAAATTAGTCCCCAGTGTATAGATTATGACCTTGGCGTCTATTTCTAAAGAAGTTAATACACCCAAAAAGTCGGCCAGAACGGCTATTAACATAACCATTATAATAAGCCTCCTGTCTCGCTGCCCGTTGGTGAATTCGGGGTTATGAACTGGCAAAAAATAATCTATCAGTTTACTCAACATTTTCAATCCTTTTTAATGAACCAAAAAGCATCCCGTGCCTTTTGAATAATATATAAATAAAAACACAGTCCATCAAAAGGCAACTTATACCGAGTAATTGAACAAATTGACTATCGGGATAAAAGAAAAACAATGAGACGGTTATCAGACCAGTGCCCAGCATTCTCGACCAAGCCAACAGCATTGAAAACAGCCCGGTGTCTTTGACATGAAACAACATAAAAATACACTGAAGCGACAATATTACATTGATGATATAGCCCGAATTGGCACCAATGGCTGTGTCATGGCCATCCTGATTATAAAAATGAGTAAAGAGTATCCAAAACACAAAATTGATCAGCAAAAACCAAATAAAATACTTCTTAGTTTCGGCTCCCATGGGTTGTTTAGTGCCGTATTTCATAACCGAATAGAATATATAGCAGTCTAACAAAAAAGCTGCTTGATAGCTCAAAGAGAAAAGCAAACCGGTATCGGGATGGTATATAAAACTCCAAACAAACTCCCAACCAATGTTGGCTCCGGCAATATAAGCGGGCATTTCTACAAATTTCTTTTTGCGGATTTCCCAAACCAATACCACATAAGCTACTACCCAAAACAAACACCCAACACCATTAAATATAAGCCCCCATGTGTTGTATTCTGCAAAATTTATAAATGGCTGGTTCATACATTTAGTCTTTGTTAAAAGATTTCGGCAAATAAAAATGAAGCAACTTATTGTTACTCAAGTATCTGATGCTTAGACTCAACAATTTCGCATCTATGATTTTGATTGGTAAAGCTAAAATGGCTTTATTTTCAAGAAACTCTCTAAATCTTACATACAAATGAATGTAGCCAGAGAGCTTATCTATTTTAGCTTGTTCTATAGCTGGCAAATTGAGTATTTCGCAATACTCAGGTTCTATAAAAAACCGCATCATAGTAAGGTGAAACTCTCTATGAATAAATGGTGGGCCTTTTCTTTCACAAAAATTGAGCAAAGCCTTGGTGAGTGAATGCCCCGCTTCACTTTTCTTCTTTTGATGATCTAATATGCCATAGCCCAAACTTATGGCTTCTTTGAGATTTCGAGGAATGATATCTTCCTCCACACCCATAATATGCCCAATAACCGACCAGCAATGAATATAGCTTTCGGCCTCAATAGAATCTAAATCCGCACCAATCATCTCTAATCCCAAGGCTATTAAGCCCGAAAACGAAATGAGCGTGCCAGCCATATCTTCCTGATTGATAGGCTCATCAAATAACTCCGAGTTCCATCGTCCGTGTTTTTTCAAGTGATACCTTATCACGGCATGCATCAGCCTAACTTTTTGAGCGGCTACTATTCCTTTGCCATCTTTATCAAAGCCACCCGGCATCATAATATTAAAAATAAAAAGGGCAGTCTCGGCCATTCTTTTTGAAAACCGCTCGTCTACAGGATTGTTTTCGTTGAGTTTACCAGACATCAACAAAACCTCAGCTCCCTTTGCACCAGTGTAGCACTCTGGCAGAGCTTTATAAAAGAGTATCATGCCTATCAGAAGGCCATGTCTGATGTAGTTTTCTTGTCCAAAAGCCATCATGTCTTTGTTTGCCCAGTCTGGCAAAATGGCAGTTTGCTTAAAATATTCTATAATTTCGGGATGAGCGTCTTTCGAAATCAGTTGTTCATTTTTCATCAAAAACCTAAACATGTGATTGACTTGGTCCTCTTCGCCATGCTCCATGATTTTCCGAACAGTTTCGTCGGCAAAAGAATCGGTTTCCGAGCGTTTACTTTCTAAAAACGCTTCACTAAAAACCCGCGGAACTACTTTAGCTTGTTCGTGGGCATGCAAAGTTGCTCGTTTTTTGAGTACTTTATACTTTCTATTATAGCGAATAGAAAAAAACAACAATACCAAAAGCGGTATGAGCAGGATGTAAATGAATATCATATTTAAGATTTGTAAGGTTTCTGGGCTATATGAAGAATAAATATAAATATAAATTAATGATTTGAATATAAAGTCATTAGATTTTTTGTTAAATCACCATTTTTTTAAAAATACAGGCCAGACAAAAAAATCTTACAAACCAAGTAGATGCTGTTCCACTTCTAAGTTTTAATTCTCACAAAAACACAAGTAGAAAATCCGGTTAGTTTGCTTTATTTTGCAAAAAAATAACGAAATGAACCAATTCATTGCACATATAGCTCTACTTGTACAAGATTACGACCAAGCCATGGACTTTTACACCAAAAAACTTCATTTTGAGCTAATAGAAGACACCAAACTTTCAGAAACTAAGCGTTGGGTTCTGATTGCACCAAAAGGATCAAAAGGGTGCCAAATTTTACTGGCAAAAGCAGTAGGAGATCAAAAACAAGCCATTGGAAATCAGTCTGGTGGAAGAGTTTTTTTATTTTTACATACCGACGATTTCGACCGAGATTATGAGAATTTAATCAGTCAAAATATCAAAATCTTTAGAGAACCCAGCAATGAAGAATACGGCAAAGTCTGTGTTTTTGAAGACCTATATGGTAACCTTTGGGATTTAATCGAAAAAAAATCATAAAAAATGGGAATGCAAACAGACTTGCATTCCCAAAAAATCATGGACTAATATACTTTATTCCTTCAATTCGCCTTCCCATTTGGCTACAACTGCGGTTGCCACAGCGTTACCAGCTACAGAAGTTGCCGAACGACCCATATCCAAAAGCCAATCTACCGCCAGCACTAAGCTAATGCCCTCTTGAGGAAGTCCAAACATAGTAAGCGTACCGGCTATTACCACCAAAGATGCCCTAGGAACACCTGCGATACCTTTACTCGTCAATAGCAAGGTCAATAACATCGTAACTTGCTGTCCAAGAGTGAGTTCAATGCCATAAATTTGAGCAATAAAACCTGTTGCAAAAGTCATGTACATCATGGAGCCGTCAAGGTTGAAAGAATAACCCAATGGCAACACGAAACTGATGATTCGCTCCGAAATCCCAAATTTCTTGAGCTGTTCAATTTGCATAGGCATAGACGCCTCCGAACTGGCTGTGCTGAAAGAAAGAAATAGAGCGTCTTTGACATAACGAAGAAGTTTCCAGTAGTCTATTTTCATAAACAGACAAATGACCCATAAAACCACAAATATGAAAAAAGCCAAAGTGGCGAAAAAGCAAACAATCAAATATAAATATCCTCCCAAAACGCCCAAGCCTTTGGAAGCTATAACCGCCGCGACAGATCCAAAAACCGCATAAGGTGCAAATATCATCACATAACCCACAATCTTAAACATTACTTCGGCAATGGCATCCAAGGCCTTCGTTACCATTTTGCCTTTGTCGCCAATTGCCGCCAAAGCCACACCAAAAAACAGCGAGAATACAACTATTTGCAACACTTCGTTGGTAGCTAAAGCTTCAAAAATACTCTTTGGAAACACATGTGTTATAAAATTCTCCAAGGTCATTTTTTTAGCCTCCACACCGGTATCGGTTCCAGTTTCGGGCAAATCCAATGACATTACTTTACCGGGTTTCATGATATTCACGGCCACCAAACCAGCTATGAGTGACAATATCGTAGCAAAATAAAAATATCCGAGTGTTTTGAGCCCGATACGTCCAACTACTTTAAAATCACCCAGTTTGGCTATTCCGACTGTCAGAATTGAAAATACCAAAGGCCCCAAAATCATTTGTATAAGACGAAGGAAAATCTTCGAGAGCAATTGCAAATAAGAGCTCCATTCTTTTACACCGTCGTTGGCTTTTACTTGATCAGCAGTAAGTAAACTGGCATCTTTTATACCAAACTGACCAAAATCAAAGTGGTTGTGAATAAAAAAACCGACAATGATACCGAGTGTCATGCCGATGAAGATTTTCCAGGTAATGTTTAATTTCATTCGTTTTAGGGTTAGTTCTTATGTTTGATGATTAAAATTAAATATAAATCAATTCTTTCAATTTCGAATTTTTATAGACTCAAATTTCTACAAAAATAACAATTTCTTCCTCATTGGTTTATAATTCTATATTTAATACGATTTAAGACAAAAAACTATTTAAACTTTCTTATTCATTTATCTGTTAATTTTGCAATATGATAACAGTAAGAGAAAGGCCGGTAACGCATTGGTTGCCAATAACTAAAAAAGAAGTTGAAATGAGAGGCTGGGATGAGGTGGACGTCATCCTTATCTCTGGCGATGCTTATGTAGATCACCCTTCTTTTGGCACGGCTGTTATTGGCAGAATCATTGAAAGTGAGGGATTTAGAGTAGCTATTATTCCACAACCCAATTGGAAAGACGACCTCCGTGACTTTAAAAAGCTTGGGAAACCAAAATATTTTTTTGGTGTAACTGCTGGCTGCATGGATTCCATGGTAAACCACTACACCGCCAACAAACGCAAAAGATCCAACGATAGTTATACGCCAGGCGGAGAAGCTGGTTTTAGGCCAGATTATGCCACTACCGTTTACAGCAAAATTCTAAAAGAAATATACCCCGACGTACCAGTTCTGATTGGTGGCATAGAGGCTTCATTGCGAAGAGTAACACATTACGACTATTGGGAAGACAAACTACTACCTTCGATATTGGTTGATTCTGAAGCAGATATGCTAGTTTATGGCATGGGTGAGCAGCCTTTGCGGGACCTATTAAGATTGGTCAAAAAAGGAGTGCCGCTGAATCAAATCAAAGACGTGAATCAAATTGCGTTTTTGGAAGATGGACTTGAAGACGTAAAAGATTATAAAAACTGGGAGACCGTAGAATTGGCCAGCCACGAGGTTTGTTTAGAGGATAAAATAAAATATGCCTCCAATTTTAAGATAGTTGAGGTAGAATCCAATAAGTGGCAAGCCAACCGAATTGTACAAAAAGTGGGCAATAAAACACTTGTAATCAACCCACCATACAAAACCATGGACGAGGAAGAAATGGACAAATCGTTTGATTTACCTTATACCCGTATGCCTCATCCAAAATATGCCAAACGTGGTACGATTCCAGCTTACGAAATGATTAAATTCTCTATCAACATGCACCGTGGGTGTTTTGGTGGCTGTAGCTTTTGTACCATTTCGGCTCACCAAGGTAAGTTTATAGCCTCACGATCAGAAGAATCTATCATGAAAGAAGTGGATGCTTTGACAGAACACCCTGAGTTTAAAGGTTACATTTCTGACTTAGGCGGGCCATCGGCCAACATGTACCGCATGAAAGGCAAGGACGAATCTATCTGTAATCGTTGTCAGGCTCCGAGCTGTATACACCCCGTAATATGCTCAAATTTAGACACTTCTCACAAGCCATTGACCAAACTTTACCAAAAAGTGGACGCCCATCCTGAAATCAAAAAGGCATTTGTGGGTTCAGGCGTAAGATACGATTTGTTGGTGGACGACTTCAACAAGAACAATCAAGACGGCAACCATGACGAATACATGGAGCAGTTGGTTACCCGACACGTCTCCGGTAGATTGAAAGTCGCTCCTGAACATACTTCAGACGCTACTCTGCGGGTTATGCGTAAGCCGGGCTTTAAATATTTCAGAAAATTCAAGGACAAATACGACAAAATTCAAGAAAAACACGGCCTCAAACAGCCTTTGATTCCGTATTTTATTAGTTCACACCCAGGTTGTGAAGAAGCCGACATGGCCAATCTAGCGGCTGAAACCAAAGATTTGGGCTTTAAGCTAGAGCAAGTGCAAGACTTTACGCCCACTCCTATGACGGTGGCAGAGGTGATTTACTACACAGGTGTGCATCCTTACACGCTACAGCCGATACACACTGCCAAAACTAAAGAAGAAAAACTGACGCAAAACAAATATTTCTTTTGGTACAAACCTGAGGTAAAAGGCTGGATAAAAAGTCGTTTATTGAAACTTGGTCACAAAGAATTGGCTGCAAAGCTGTTGAGTCCGTTAAGGCCTCAAAATCAGGAAGCAAAAAAAGTAGAAGAAGTTCAGCAGAAATCGACTACTGTAATGACTCAAAAACCAAATTTTAATTCAAAAAAACCAATAGAAACAAAAGCCCAAGAGGAGGTTTTCAACAAGAAAAAACCATTGAAAAAGAAGAAAGGTTGGGCGTAAAAATCATTTAATATTTTTGAACATTTAAAAATATTATCTATTATTGATAATAAATTCAAAAAAATGGAAGCTATTGAATTAGGTCGTGAAATAGGAAAATTGCCTCCAAATTTACAAAATGAGGTCTTGGCATTCATAGAATTATTAAAAGCCAAGCAAGAGAATTTATCCAAGAAAAAACAACGAGAATTTGGTTTTGGGAAAAGTAAAATAAGAATAAGCGAAGACTTCGATGCCCCTTTAGAAGACTTTAAAGACTACATGTAAACATGGATTTATTAATAGATACGCACACCTTACTTTGGTTTTATGCTGGAGATTCAAAACTCAACGAAAAGACAAAAAACGTAATACTTGACACTGACAATACCATTTATTTAAGCATCGCTACTCTTTGGAAAATTGCTATTAAAGTCAACATTGGCAAATTAGATTTAAAAGATGATATAATTGATTTTTTTGTATTTGTGGAAAGGAACAGTTTCACAATTTTGCCAATTTCAATTCAGAATCTTATCGTTCTAGGTTCCCTCCCATTTCACCACAAAGACCCTTTTGACAGAATAATTATCACGCAGGCAATTACCGAAAATCTAACGATTGGCTCTGATGATGCTATCTTTAGGGAATACAACATTGAGCTATTTTAATTGAATTTTGTACCTAAGCATAGTAAGTTCGACCTAATTTTACAACATGATTGGAGTTTTTGATTCAGGTATTGGCGGCCTTACGCTACTTAAAGAAATGATGCACACGCTGCCTCACGAAAATTTCTTGTATTATGCCGACACTGAAAACGTGCCTTATTCTTATAAAACTACTGACCAAATCAAAGAATATGTAGAAAAAGCAGTAGTTTTTCTAAGAAATGAGGGTTGCAAGGCCATTGTTTTAGCATGCAATACGGCCACCAATGTGACCATAGAATATCTCAGAGAAAAATACGATTTCCCGATTATCGCCATCCAACCAGCTGTTAAAGTAGCATTTGATAACAATTCAGAAAACAAAAGAATTTTGGCTTGTGCCACTCCAGTTACACTCAAAGCTGACCGATTCGAAAACCTCATCAACTCATTGGACATCAACCATTTGGTAGATAGACTTCCGCTGCCCGGTTTGGTAGAATTTGCTGAAAATGAGCAATTTGATAGCCCAGAAGTTTTGGAATACCTCAAAAAAGAATTCTCAAAGTTTGATTTAGAAAAATACGAATACGTGGTGCTAGGCTGTACACATTTTACATATTTCGAAAAACTGATTCAAGAAAACTTTACAACTTTACAACCTGTAGATGGCAACGAAGGCACCACTCGCCATCTCAAAAACACCTTGGCCAGCCTAAACCTTCTCAATTCTAACGAAAAAGGCACCATACGATTCGTAGAATCTGGTCGATATGTTGAAGATGAGACAAGGTTTTGGCGGTATTTGGGGAGGTAGGAAACCATCTACCCCACTCACTTCCCAATCTGATAATGCAAGAGCGGTTTCTGGCCTAATAAATGCTCCAAGAAATAATCCCAACGTTTTTTAGTGAAATAGTCGCCCGTGGTTCTGCCAAAATTGTGATTTCTGCTTGGCCAAATAAACATATCAAAGTCTTTTCCGGCCTTTATAAGTGCCTCAGCAAACTTATAAGTAGCTGAAGGATTTACGTTTTCGTCTATCGCTCCGTGTGCAAGAAGCAATTTCCCTTTCAGATTGGCTGCATTGGTAACGTTGGACTGTTGATGGTAAAAATCACCCACTGGATAGCCCATGTACATTTCAGGCCACCAAGCTTTTTCCATGCGGTGGTCGTGATCTCCAGCAGACGCCACTCCTACTTTGTAAAAATCAGGATGGAGCAACATCGCCCTGGCCGCATCATACCCACCCGCCGAATGTCCAAAAATCCCCACTTTCTCAATATTTAAAAAAGGCTTTAACTTAGCCAATTGTTTGATAGCCAACACATGGTCGGTTGTCCCATCACCCAAATTTCTGTAAGAAACATCTTGAAACGCCTTTGATCTTCCAAATGTGCCTATACCGTCAACTGTAACCACTACAAAACCTAGCTCTGCCATCGGTTGCTGTAATCCTATCAAACCACCTTTGAAAGTCTTGGGCGTTATGTCGATAAACGGCCCAGTGTACGTATAATCAACAACTGGATACGATTTCTTGGCGTTAAAGTCAGTTGGAACGTAATAAATTCCATAAATCTCAGTTTTACCATCTTTCCCAATAGCCGAAAACTGCTGAGGAGATTGATAGCCTTTGGCCCTGAGTTTTGAAATATCGGCTTCTGAAATCTGCATCAAAACATTCCCCGATTCTAAATCTCTCAAAACCGATTTTGTGGCCTGATTTACAGTGGAATAATTATCCACCACATATTTTTTATCCTCCGAAAGATAGATTTCATGAAAGGCATTATCGGGAGTAAGTAGCGTAAGATCTTTTCCATCTAAACCAACACGGTAAAGATGCTGATAATATACATTTCGCCCCTTTTCTTTGCCCGCAGCCATAAAGTAGAGCTGATTTTTGTCTTCATCTACATGCACAACCTTGTTTACAACATAATCGCCAGGTGTCAGATTCTGCAGGATTTTACCAGTTTTCCAATCTATCAAATACAGATTATTCCAACCCGATTGTTGCGAAGCTAAAATAAATTTATCGCCTTTCAACTTTTGAAACATGGTGGCGTATTCTATGTGCGTTTGCTCTTTTTCAGAATAAACTGTCCGCATCACACCCGAATTTGCATCTATTTCTAAAATATCAAACTGTTTGTAGCCTCTGTGAAAATAAGTACCAAACAATTGCATACTGTTTTTATCCCAATACAAATCCAGCGGCATAAAGTGTGGGGTGGTTAAGCTCAGCAACTTCGTTTCTTTCTTGGTTTCAAGGTCGAAAATGACTGGAATTTTCTTCACAAGTGTAGTATCTCCTGGCGAACCACGATAATAAGAAAGCAGATTGGGTCTGAATTTCTCATCTTTGCTAAAATCCAAAAGATACATTTTTTCACCCATTCGCAAGTCTGCTATTTGAGTCAAAATCTTCTTAGAATCTGGCGACCAACGCACATAAAACTGCTCTGGTCTTATGCCGTTTTCACCTTCGATGATATCGCTCCAACCATAAAAAGAGCCGTATTCATAATCTTTTTTACCATGAAAACTCAATTGAATCACTTCAGCAGTTTCAATATTTTCTACAAAAAGGTTATAATTTTTGATAAAAGCTTGCCATTTTTTGTCAGGAGAAAGACCACGATTGTCCGCTGGTTTTGAAACTGGTGTAGAACTAAGTTTCTGATTATCAAACTCCCAATTTTTATTTTTCCATTCGAATTCAATTTTATCATCTGTCTTAGATTTAATCCTTTCAAAAGGCAAATCGGTACTTTTAAGCGAATCTCCCGAGGCTTCGTTGAGAAGTTTAGCTAGGAGTTCGTGGTCAAAGGCATTTTTTGTTTCCTTTTTGGCTATATCAGTCAAGAAAAATCGCTTACCATCTTTGGTGTAAGTTACATGCCAAAATGCATTTTTGTCCTTTATCCAATTGGGTATAACTTCCAGATTATAAATCTCTTTCTGAATAGAGTTACTCAGAAAATACTCGGCTTTTTTATAGGTTTCTTTGGTTACTTGTGCATTGGCCGAGACGCAAAAAGCTATTGACAGAAACAGGGAGAATTTGAATGAATCAAAAGCGAAAAATTTCTTCATTTTTTAGGGCGATGAGGTTTACAAAAGCTACATAACAAAGATTGTAAATATTGTTGATTAGGGCAAGATGAATTTCAAGATTTGAACTTTAAGCAAAATGAATGATTATTTTGAATTCATTAAAAATCACTCAACCTAACCTTTCCTCCACTTCCTAGTCCACTCCACAGCCCCAAAAACAGCTATAATACAGAACACAAAATAGAGAAGAGAATACAGTTTTACATCTTTTACGAAATACATGTAGGTGCTGATGATGTCTATAGCGAGCCAAGTCCACCAAGCCTCTACTTTCTTTTTCATGAGCATAAATGTGGCCACGATACTCATGACAGTAGTGAAGCTATCCATATAAGGAAAAGCACTCGGTAGACTAAAAAGTTTGGGAAATATTTCGTGCAGATTCTTTGAAAAAGTTCCCATTAAATAAGTGGCTATCAAACCAACAACAACCAAAATTGTAGAAGTTTTAGGCTCCAATTTTGTGATTTTAAGTTCATTTTTCTGGTTGGCATTTTCTATTTTTGGAAACTTCCATAACCAAAAACCAATGATATTGGTGACAAAGAAAAAGCCTTGTAAAAACATATCGGGATAGAGCTGAATCTGGTAAAACATGATAGATGCAAGCACAACATTCACAAGACCCAATATCCAGGACCACACGTTCTCTTTCACCGAAAGCCAAACCGCCAAAGCTCCTGAAATAGTAGCCCAGAATTCCAAATGGCTCATTTCGTAGCCCCAAACGGAGAAGAATATGTTTTTTATATCGAAGAAATTAGGCAATATTTTTATTCTTAAATAATGGCACAGTACTACAAGGCTCCCCAAACATCAGGCTTTTGACAATGGGTTTTAGTCGACGAGTAAGTTCTACGTAAACATAAGTTGGTATTTGGGCATTGCTACAGCCTTTTACAACTATCCTTTGGCCTTCAAACTGGTTCAAATCTAATGCATTGAGAGCTTGTTCGTAGAGTTTTTTCTCCAAATCTTCTACATTTCCAAAAACCACCATATTGGCGTAAGGCTCTAGTTGAATAGCCAAAAGCATATAAGCCCAGGTTGGTACAATAGCATCTTCAGAGCAGATGATGGCCACATTTTTGCCACTATATTCCGACCAATCTTTGGCTTTCAAAAACTCCCTAAAATCCTTTTCTTTCAGAATCAATCCCATAAAAAGGTTGTCCTTGATGTCATAAACCACTCGCTCACCTTGGTGAAAATAATCCTCCAAATCAAAAGATATCAGACCACTATTGGCTACTTTATTTATTACTTCTGCTTCCATTATTTTAGATTTCGTCCTGGGTTTCGATAATCTCTATTACTTTTTCTAGTTCGATTGGCCTTTCTTCGAAATAGTTTTTAGCAGCTATTTGGGTACTTATTTTGAGAAATGTTCGGGCAAAAACAAAAATTTGTTGTACCAAAAACATCGCAAAAATAGTCAGTCCAGAGTGCATGCCAATCAAACTATCCACACCTAAATAAACCACCGAGAGTATAACACCTAAAACAATAATCACCCAAAAAAGTGCGATAGCAGTTGGCCTTTTAAAAATATAACTAAAAGCTTTCCAAAATGCACTGTAAGGTGTGAGTGTCTGAGATTTAAACAACATCACCCGAGCATAATCGCCCATAACCAACACAAAACCAACAAAATACAGAAGAATAAACACAGGCGGAATCATCCACAAAATGTAGTCTTTTTCGGTTCCTCCCTCAGCTATTGCCGCAAAAATGAAGAAAAACATACCAGCCAAAGCCACCAAAGCCATTAAAAAAATAAAGAGAAAAACCAGCAGCAGGGCAAATCGCCTAAAATGCTTGGCCGAAGCTTCCAAAAATCTGGGCATCGAATTTTTTTCTTGATCGGCGGCATCCAAAACTCCGCCCGCAAAAAAAGTATTGAGTAGCAAATACCCCAATCCCAACATAAAAACCAGGGGCACAAATGGCTTAAAAGCTTTCTGACTTTGATGGAAAAAATCCGTAAAAATCATAAAATCAAAGTCTGTGATGAGCTTATCCATAGCCACTGAGGTATTGGCTTCATTCAAAAAGGTCACATAAAACGGTCGAGCCACTAACATAGCCAAAACGAAACCAACCGCGTATAAGAAAAACACTAAGAGTGGCTTTTGAGATATTTGATGAAAGGATTTTAAAAGTATTTTTAGCATTTCTTATTTTTCTAATTTTCTAAGTTCTTTTGTGAGTTCGGCAAGCAACTGTTTTTCACTTGGAAGATACATTTGATATTTACTTGCAAAAATACTCGTATTGTTTTCTGGTAAAGAAATTTTAACCATGGTATCGTTTTTGTCAGCACAAAGCAATATTCCAATCGTCTTATTTTCAAAGTCTTGCTTTTCTATTCTGTCAAAATAGTTTACATACATTTGCAATTGTCCAATATCTTGATGTGTGAGCTTCTGTGTTTTTATTTCAATGATTACAAAACATTGCAACAGGCGATTGTAAAAAACCAAATCTACAAAAAAGTCATCTCCATCCAAATGAATCCGTTTTTGTCGTGCTACAAACGAAAACCCATTGCCTAGTTCAAGCAAAAAATCTTGTAAATTGGTAATTATAGCTTGTTCAAAATCTTTCTCATAATAAGCGGTCTCCTTTCTCAATCCCAAAAACTCCAAAACCATCGGATCTTTTATGATTTCTGTCACCTCTGACGGCCGTTTTTCATTTCTTGCCACTTCTATTACCGACTTTACATCATTGCTCAGTAGCAATCGCTCAAACAAATGACTATTTATTTGTCGCTCCAATTGCCTAGCTGTCCAGTTATTTTTCTCAGATTCCGCCAAATAAAATGCTCTTTTATTCTCATTATCAATCCTGATAAAATTACGATAATGCGTCCAACTGAATTGCGAACGCAGTGCGTTCGTAATTGGGAAAACTCGAAAAAATTGCCTACATATTTCTAATTGACGAACAGAAAATCCAGAACCAAAAACCGGTTGAAGTTCATCAGACAACGATTTTATCAAAAAAGTCCCATAAGCAGCTCTTTCCATTCCTAATTGTTCCTCCTCGAAAATCACTCTCCCAATTTGCCAGTACATCAACACTCGCTCAAAATCCACAGATCTTATCGCTCGTTCCTGAGAACTGGCAATAATTGATTTTATTTCATTTACTAAGTCCTTCTTTAATTCCATAGAATATGCTTAAATCACTCACCCCAGCTTTGGATTATTCTTGTGTCTATCAAAATCCCGTTCCGTCTTTTTTTCCAAATTCTTCACAAATGCCTCGCTCAAATCTATACCTGTCTGGTTCGCCAAACATATCAGCACAAACAACACGTCGGCCATTTCTTCGCCCAAATCTTTGTTTTTGTCTGACTCTTTTTCTGATTGCTCCCCATATCGCCGTGCCATTATTCTGGCCACTTCACCCACCTCTTCCATTAAGATAGCAGTATTCGTGAGTTCGTTGAAATATCTTACACCGATGGTTTTAATCCATTCATCTACAATACTTTGTGCGTCTTTTATCTCCATCGTTTATTTCTTAGCTGGTGGCGAAATCATGATATGGGCCCTGTGTGTTCCCGAATCCATAATCCATGGAGCACCCGGCACCACTTCCTTTAGTGGCAAACCTGTAGATGCCGCCGTTGCCCAAGGAATATACACCACATAGCGATAATTGGCCTTTTCTACGCTCTCTCCGCTCAATATATGCAACGTCGAAGGATTCTTCGGCATCTTCAACTTTCCCTTTTTGGCCTCGGCCTCTCTAATATCAAAAACCTCCTTAAACGATTTATTCTCCCTTTGCAATTCTCGACCGCGAGACATAAACGGCTCCAAATCTTGGTGATAACACGACACACTGAAACCCTTTTTGTTGGGATCATCCGCCAAACAAATATATCCACTACCCCCTTTTTGCAACACCACCATTTCGCCATCGGCATTATAACCCCAAATTTTAGCATTCTGTCTATCCGCCTCTGGCAAAGCCATAATAGCTTCTTTTATTTGTTGATCGGCAGGCAAAACTTGTGCAAAAACATTCACTGACAGTGTAAAACAACAAAAAGCCATTAATTTTTTCATACTGTAAACCGTTTAAATTGATAACAAATCAGAGCGAACCACAGCCCAACACTGCTTCGAAACAAAGATAACAAGTAAAGCGATTTTTCAAATCGTTCTAAATCAATTTCACTGATTTTCGTTTCCATTACTTTCTATTTTTCGAATCAATATACAAAATCAAATTCAGTCAAGCGATTTTTCAAATCACTTGACCTTTGCTTTTCAATTTCATTTTAAGTACTTTTTTCGATTTGAAAAATCGAAATACGTAAGCCGTATCATATTTTTCGTATTTTTGGCAATCAATAAAAACTAAAAATCAACATTCTATGAAGCGAATAGGCTTAGTTTCTGTAGCAACTATTTTTCTAATATTTCTAAGTTCGTGGGGTATGTGGGGGCATTACGCCATCAACCAGTCGGCCATATTTTCACTTCCGCAGCCAGTAGCCCAGTTTTTTTACCGTCATATAGATTTTATCTCAGAGGGTGGTAATCTTCCAGACGTTAGAAAATATAGTCACCTCAAAGACAAAGCAGAGAATCCTAGACATTTTATAGATATTGAAGACTTTGGCAACATCCCTTTTGACAGCATCCGTACCCGTAAGTGGGACGAAAAAAACCTCCAAAAATGGGGTAATTTGCCTTGGTTTATGAGCGATACCTACAAAAGCCTTGTGAATTCTATGAAAACTGGTCGCCGCACCGAGACCTTGTTTTCAGCCGCAGAACTGGGTCATTACATTGCTGATGCACACATGCCTCTTCATACTTCGTCTAACCACGACGGCCAACTGACCAATCAAAGAGGTATTCATTCTCATTGGGAGGCTCTTTTGGTAGAACGCTACGCCAAAAGTTATAACTTAAAAGTAGCACCAGCCACTTATATTACAAACGTCGATGCTGAAATTTGGAATATCATCAGAGACACGCACAGTCTAGTGGATACACTTTTGGCTATTGACCGAAAACTTAGAAGCGAATTCCCGGCAGAACAACTTTACGAAAAAGATAAAGACGGAAAAGTAGTAAAGAATAAATTCGGTCAGTGGGTATTTACCAAAGAATACTCCGAGTTATTGCACAAGTCGCTCAATGGTATGGTAGAAAAACAAATGAGGAAATCTATTCAGCAAGTGAGTAATTTTTGGTACACCGCATGGGTAGATGCTGGCAAGCCTGATTTGTTGGCCATGGAACAACCTGAATTGTTGAAAAGAACCAATAAACAATACAAAAAAGACGTCAAAATTTGGCAAAGTGGCCAGTTGCCTTATCAGTACATGGAGAAGGAATACTAGTTACAGCGATTTTCCTAAATCGCACCTAACAAGCTTGAAATTCTATCTATCAGAACTTTCAAAGATGGCCTAAAATGTTATCAATATTGTTCGACCCTTTCAGGGTCGTTTCTCTAACTACAATTTTCTTCACCCCAAATTTCATTCGGGGCTATACATGTTTGACCCTTTCCGGGTCATATTGGCAGCAATTTTTCAAATTGCTTAGAGATAGATAAACTCTATTTTCTACATCTCACTTTTCCTTTTTTATATCCAATAATTGAATATGATTTCAGCGATTTGAAAAATCGCTGTTATTTTAGTTCCTTCCGTCTCTTCCCCACTTCTCGCCAAGTAGTCAAAATGATTTTATTGTCCTCCAAATATTTCTTAAAAACTGGATCCATCATGGTCATGGCGTCGCCTTTTCGTACTATTCCAGATTCAGAAATGTGCTTGAATATCTCCGAAGGCCAAGTACAGTGCATAATCACCATGGTTAAACCTGGTTTTAGGCTTTCTATGGTTTCTATATATTTTTTGGTTTTTGAGGCTAAAAGTTCTGAATCCGAGCAGTCTTTTTTGCCCTCTGGACAACCCCAACCGTAAGATACATTGTGCAAATCATCAATTACGGGCAGACCAGCCGCCCACAATTGTTTGCCAACAGCCGTCGTCATTTCTATGGTTAGTCCAGCTTCTTTTTCAGTCTGAAAAATCATAGAATTGTGCCCACCAGGAAACATCACAGGTATCTTTTCTTCCATAGCCACTTTAAGGTATCTTTCAAGGAAATCTTTTCTTGCAAAGACCGTCCCCATGTGCGTGTCTAGGTGCGTAGGTTCCCAACCCATGGTACGGGAGCGATCTATTTGAGCTCTAATTTCCTTTTCTATTTCGTCAGGTGTGGCGTTCGTTGCCGTAGCTCTTACACTTGGCCACAAGGCTCCTTGCTTGTCCACCAAACCTGGAACAGCCGGCTTTCCCATCAATGGCCCCCAACGGTAGCCTTTCCATTCTGATGTAAGTGTCAAATGCAATCCTGCGTCAGTTTGTGGATGGGTTTCAAGATATTTGAAAAAATCTGGAATCCATGGACAGGGCATCATCATACTCAATGAATTAGCCACACCTTCCTCCATTGCTTTTATGGCTCCGAGGTTAGAATCATACGACATTCCGACATCGTCAATATGTAATATGAGCACTTTTGAGCCTTTTGTATAACCCAACTTTTCGGCATAAGTAGGCTCTTGTGCAAAAATATTTTGAGAAAATAACAGTATAATGAAAAGTGTTTTTTTCATAGAAGGTTGATGTTTGGGTTGAAATATTTGGTTTCTAAAGGTAAGCAATATTTGTTTTTTTGCAAAAAAATATGATGTCTTGATTGAACACGGATTTGATGAATTTGACACGGATATGTTTTGATAAATCTTTTATCCCACTTAGTGTGACACTAGATTATGAACCAATTAGGTATAATTGTCGGCATAAGGTGAATTATTCAAAGTCGTCACATGTCTACCTAAATTACTAATGTTGCATTTAAATTGAGTTGTATAATGCCTAGGTAATTGATTCAAAAAGTATCTAAATACAAAAAGAGAGCCTTTTGTGCTCTCTTTAAGTTTTAGGTATCGTTTAAATTAGAACATGGTCTTGTATCCAGCGGTATCAAAAACAATTTTGTCATTTGGTTTTATCTCCTCCACTTCCATATCCACTTGCTCGCCTTTTTCTGTTTTTGAAGTATAGCCCAATACCACCTTACCCTGTTCAAATAGCTTTGCAAACTCTGGATGTGAATAATACGCCATGTAGTTTTTAGTGGCACCTTTAGAGCCATAAGGAGAACTTCCCATGGCCATTTTCTGCGTCATTTTTGCCATTTCACCTACTCTGTTTTGGCTTACCCACATCATTATTTTGTCTTTCTTCTCATCGTTCTCTATCCAGTAACCATCACATTTATAGCCGACTATGGTTTTCGTTTCGTTACTTTTTGTGATCTTCACCTTTGCTGGTTCTTTCTCAATAGCTTGCTGAGTGGGGTCGTTTTTAAAACCCATGGCCATCAATGTTTTTTTACCGTCGTTGGTCATAAAAGTAAACATCTTGTTTTGTTCAAAATCCATCACAAGAGCATCCATACTACCAGAAGCTTTTTGCATATCGGGATTGTCCGAACCCAAGAATTTTACACCCATCGCCTTACCATCCTTGGCAAACATATATTTGTTTCGCATGGTAGTGTTTTCTTTCTCTTTTGTGCCCTTCATGGTCATTTTCATGGTCATTGAAGATTCAAAATTATAATTTGCTTTGGGCTTGCCTCCGAAGCTGAATCCACCAAAACCTCCTCCGGGCTTTTCATCTTTAGTTTCTTTTGTGGATGGCTTCTCTTTGGGGCTATCCGTTTTAGTGGTAGTTTCTTCTTTTTTCTTGGTTTTAAAAAGCCCGTCAAAGGCTTTATCAAAAGCAGCCTCCGCTTTCTTTAGAGGATCTTCTTCTTTTTTCTTTTCTTGTGTTTCTTGGGCTGTAACAGACAAACTTGCGGCAAGCAAAAAAACGATAATTTTTTTCATGAAATTAAGTGTTGGGCTAAGTTTACTTCCAACAAAATCATATAAATATAACATTTTTTGAGGCTAAAAAGTGTTTGTAAATCAAGAGTTTTATTTAACGGATATTTAAAGTTTTTTTAGTTTTACAAATGTCTTAAATTTGTATTCTAAATGCATTTTCTGCCATCAAAAACCGCTAAATTATCAAAAAAAGAAATTTATTAATAATAGCTTTTTTAGGATTAGTACAAAATACTGTCCAAGCTCAAGAAAACGTCACCCACCAAAATCTGTTTTGGATGAGGGTTATGGTTCAGTCGAATCTGACCAAAAAACTGTTTTTAATTAACGAGATAGACAATCGCAGGTTTTATGAAGGCAATACGCAGCACCACACCATTCAGCACAATCACTTACATTTTAGGGTAAACCCAAGTGTTGATTTTGCGATTGGTCAAACTTTTTCTTGGCAAAATCCACAGTTTCCCGACGCAGCTGTTAAACTTACTGTGTCAGAGATTCGCCCTTTTCAAGAAATGAATGCGGTGCAAAGAATCAATAAAAGGATTGTTTTTTCTACCAGAGTGAGGGTAGATGAGCGATTTATCAGAAAAAATAATGGCTCACAACTTCTTGATGGTTATAATTTTAATATGCGTTACCGTCTAAGGCTGCAATACCAATTTTTTTTGTGGAAAAAACAAAACGCCAACCTCAAAATATCGGATGAGTTGATGGTGAATTCTGGAAAAAATGTTAATTTCTTTGACCAAAATAGAATCTATATAGCTTATGAGCAAAGTTTTACAAAAAAACTCTCTGCCGAATTGGGCTATTTGAGGTGGTATCAGCAACGGAGCCAGTTCGACACCTATTTTCAAAGGGATATTATTCGTTTCACTCTGTTTAAGAAGATAAATTTCACCAAAAATTAGATTTATCATCGTTTTTTGATGAAATAGCAAAAAATACTAAGCATGAAAATTTTACTGGTAGAAGACGAAGCAAAAACGCTGCAACTCATAAAGCAGGGATTGGAACAGCATAATATTGAGATAGATATAGCCTATGATGGCTTAATGGGCCTTACACTTGCCCAGAGAAATCTCTATGATTTATTGATAACCGACATCATTCTTCCAGAGATAAACGGACTTAATCTCTGTAGAAAATTGCGTGAAAGTGGTTTTGAAACACCCATTTTGCTTCTGACAGCACTCAGCACCACTGCTGATATTATCACAGGGCTTGACGCTGGTGCAGATGATTACTTGGGTAAACCTTTCGAATTTAGTGAGTTAATGGCTAGAATTAGGGCTTTGACACGTAGAAACAAAACGATATCGGCCCCATCTAACGTGCTTCGTGTGGCCGATTTGGAGCTTAATCAAGACACCAAACAGGTAAAACGTGCAGGCAAGGAAATACTACTCACCGCCAAGGAGTTTAATCTTTTGGAGTTATTGATGCGACATCCTGGTCGTGTAATTTCGAAAGTCGAACTAGCGGAGAAAATTTGGGATGTAACCTTTGATACGGGTACAAACGTCATAGAAGTTTATGTGAATTTTCTTAGAAAAAAAGTGGACAAAGATTTTGATAAAAAGCTGATACATACACAAATAGGCATGGGCTACGTTATAAAAGATTGATAACAATTCCATAGAAATAAGGTGAGGTCCATATTAGAAAAAATAAACTTTAAACTCAACATTCGAGGGCAACTTACCCTGCAGGTTTTACTGTTGGTGGGTTTTCTTTTTATGTTTTTTTCGGTAAGTATTTATTTTTTCAGCAAACTCTATCTCGAAAAACGCTTTTATAAAAAACTACAAGACAGGGCTTTAACTACCTCCTCTCTTTTTTTTGATTTTCAGGCGAACAATATTGAGATTCAAAAAATTGTCGAAAACACTGAAAGAGAATATCTTAACGAGGAAGTGATTTCTATAATTGACATTAAAAGAAACCTTTTTGTGTTTTCCAATAATTTCAAAAAAGAAGAATTCCATAGGCTGCTCTTGGTTAGAATAGACCCCAATACCTCAGTAGGAAACGCCAGCTTAGGTGCTTATAAAATGGCCTATCTCAAAATAAAGGACAACTCTGGTGAATACTGGGTAATGGTGAGTGCGGTAGATAAAATAGGTGAAGAGGCCTTGGCTGACCTCAAAAACATCCTTTTTATCATGTCAATTGTAGCCTTGCTTTTTATTGGTTTTTTGGGTTGGTATTTGGCCAACAAAGCCCTCGCCCCAATCTCTGACATTATACAGCAGCTCGATCAGATTTTCCCAAAAAACATATCTAAAAGGATTATCCACACCAACTTTGGCGATGAAATAGGCCAAATGGCCGAAACCATCAATAAGCTTTTGCATCGAGCAGAAAATGCTGTTTTTACCCAAAAAATGTTTGTGGCCAACATATCGCATGAACTCAAAAATCCTTTGACGAAGATTTTTACTCAAATAGAGTTGTTGGAGATGAAGTACAAAAACTTCCCGGAGTTTCACGAGCAGATAGTTTCTTTGAGAGAAGATACCTTAAAACTCAATCACCTCACCCACTCGCTTTTACAATTGGCCAATATCTTTTCTGACGAAAACGCCTTGCCACTTACCGAAATCCGTCTAGACGAAGTGGTATTTGATGCTGTTTCGGAGTTTAAAAAATGGAATTCCAACAAGAACATCGAGATAGACTTAGAAAACTTTCCGGAAGACGAGAAGCACCTCATCGTAAACGGCAATGAAGAGGCTTTGAAGGTAGTTTTCAAGAACTTAATAGACAACGCTTGCAAGTTTTCGAGCAATCAAACTGCATTTTTGAATATTTCGATAAAGCAAAATGAGGTTAAAATCGACATCATTAATGATGGAATACCGATTCCAGAAAATGAATTAACCCGAATATTTCAACCATTCTACAGATCTGATTCTACGGCGAGGGGTAAAACCGGTCATGGCGTAGGTTTGGCCATTGTAAAACAAATTGTAGAGCTTCATCATGGCAGAATAGAGGTTTTACCACTCACGAGCGGAAATCTCTTCGAAGTCAGTATTCCTAACCTATTTTTCTAAGAATAAAATTTTAAGGTAAATTTAATTTCGATTTAACTTCGGTTTAATTCGGTGGTGTTTAGTTTGTGTCATAATCAAAACTTAAATATTTTAACATTGGAAATGGAACAACACTCACCGAGCAATTCAAACACGCTTAAAATTGGTTTAGTAGTGCTTTTGGGAGCTTTAGGACTTCTTGGATACTTGTATTATGGTTCTCAAAACGAAAATGCCGATTTACAAAAGCTTCTTACTGGTAAAGTAGACGAACTTTCGACTACCAAAGTAAAATTAGATTCGATATCGCAATCATTAGATGCCAAAATAGCCGAAGTTACTGCCTTGGGTGGTAGTGTGGAGGAATTGGAAAAAATAAAAGCCCAACTGGAGCAAGATAAGAAGAGACTTAAGGCCGATTCAAACTTTTCTGCCAAAAAATACGAAGGTAAAATTGCTGAATATGAGGCTTTTTTAACTCAAAAAGATGAGGAAATTCTCAAATTGAAAGAAGAAAATGGTCTGCTAAATTCACAAAATCTTTCGCTTCAGACTGAAAAAGAGCAAGTTATAAGTCAAAACAAATCGTTGAGCTATGCAAAAGATTCGTTGAATTCAAAAGTAAGTGAGGTGAGTTCTCAAAACGAAGATCTCCGCAAGAAAGTAAACGTTGGCTCGGCACTGAAAGCCGTAAATGTGCAGGTAGTTGGTCTTACTTCAAGAGGTAAAGAGAAAGAGGGTGAGTTGAAAAACAAGAGAATCGACCAATTGAGAGTGTCGTACATACTTCCTTCAAATCCGCTTACCGAAAGAAACAACAAAGACGTGTACCTGAGAGTGATGGATCCAAACGGAGCAGTACTTAATGACATGGCCAGAGGTGGTGTGTTGAATTTTGCCAACCAAGAGATTGGTTACAGCTTAAAACAAAACGTGGCTTACACCAATGACGACCAGAAAGTTGACATGTTCTACAAAAAAGAGGCAGCTTTCAAATCTGGTAAATATGCAATAGAAGTTTACTCAGAAGGGTTCAAAATCGGAACCGGAAGCTTCTTGGTAAAATAAATAAAGAATATATTCATAATGGTTTATAGGGTTCTATCAGATTCCTGCGTCGATATTCGATGCAGGAATTTTATTTTATAAAAAAAGTTTACCTAATAACTTAAGCAAACTCATTTATATCAAAAACCAGTAATTAAATACTCAAACAAATTGTTTTCCGTAAGCCTCCGCTTTAGTAACAAATTCTTTGACTTTTTGCTCGTCATCCTTTCTGCAAATCATTAGAACTCCATCAAACTCAGCCACAATATAGCCCTTTAAGTCGTTAATAACAACCAACTTGTCTTTAGGCGTTTTTATAATACAATCTTCTACTCCAAACAGCATCGCCTTGGCATCTATTACGTTATTTACTTCGTCTTTCTCTGAGTTTTCGTATACCGATTTCCAAGTTCCGAGATCTGACCATCCTATATCAGAAAGCACCACAAAAACATTTTCAGCCTTTTCCATAATGCCATTGTCAATCGAAATTGAGCGACATCGTGGATAAGCTATATCTAAGGCCTCTTTTTCTTTTGCTGTATAAAAATGCTTTTGAGCAATCCTAAAAGCATCTGCCACTTCTGGTAAATACATATCAAAAGCGGCATTGATAGATTTCAAACTCCAAATAAATATACCGCCATTCCAAACATAATCGCCGCTAGCTAAAAACATCTCTGCCAATTCTAGATTGGGCTTTTCAGTAAATGTTCGTACTTTTTTTATCTCATTTGCCTCAGAGTCATCAAATTGTATGTAGCCATAGCCTGTGTCAGGTCTGGTAGGTTTTATGCCGAGCGTTACCAAAACATCATTTTCAATAGAATAATCCAAGGCAATGTTTATTCTTTTCCTAAACTCCTCTTCTTTCAGGATGATGTGGTCTGCTGGAGCCACCACAATATTGGCATTTGGGTTTTTCTTAGCTATCTTGAAACATGCATAGGCAATACAAGGAGCTGTATTTCTTCTACTAGGCTCTAAAAGTATCTGATTATCAGTCAAAAAAGGCAACTGCTCTTTTGTGATAGCGTAGTATTCAGTGCTGGTAACAACAAAAATATTTTCGTTTGGACATATTCCTTCAAACCTATCTGCTGTTTGCTGAATAAGCGTTCTGCCAGTACCCAAGATATCATGAAATTGTTTTGGAAAACTTTGGCGGCTAAACGGCCAAAACCTTGTACCAACCCCACCAGCCATTATTATTAAGAAATTATTTGATGTCATGTTTTTTCAATATATTTTTTCACTCGCAAAGCTACGTTTTCTCTTATATCCATCCAAAAAAGATTATAGTCAGCAAAGTGCCAAATTTTTGTTTTTACAAATGCCTTTCCTACAACCTTGGGCTTTTTTATCCAAAGAATGCCCTCTTGCTGTTTTGAAGAGATAATTTGGGCTGAAATTTTAAATTTTAATCCCAAAGTTCCTTTGTGGTCTGCATAATTTGTAAAAGTGTTCGATGCAGACCAAGTAATTGGATTTACAGACTGGGCCTTGTGTAAGCCATTCTGATAATAATCAGGATAATAACCCTCGGCAAACGTATTCCAACTCACATATCCACCTATTTCATTCGGACTCAGACTAATTTTCAAATCCTTAAACATGTTGTCGTTTACGGGCATCCCTACCAAATATGCGGTTACCAATTGAGATTTCATAGGCTTATTATCAAAAAACTCTTGTAACAACCTAACAGCATGTAATGTCCCTTGGCTATGGGCAGCAATAATGATAGGCCTATTTTGGTTATAGTTTTTAAGATAATATTCGAAAGCCTCCTTGATGTCTTTGTAAGCCAAGTCTATCGCCTTTCGAGCCGAAACTGAGTCTTTAGTTAAAAAAACAGAATAGTGTGCCTGTCTATATCTTGGTGAATATACCTTGCAGCTTTCATTAAAAACTGAAGCTTGATTTTTAATGGCAGAATTATCAATTCTTTCATTCAAATTTCTATCTGTAACTGAAGCGTTCCAAGTAAACTCATTTTCAGGCTTCTGAGTATAAATTGTTGGGTAAATAAAGAAAACATCCGCCTTAGCTTCCGACTGTTTATCCCTCATATCAATCTTTGACTTTGGTATTTGATCTGCCATGTCACTTTGACTTGGTAGTGCTGCCCAAGCGGTGTTTTCAGCATAATTTGGACTTTTAGGAAGTTTAGATTCATTAAAGTCGTTGATTATAAGAAATTTATTCTGGCTGAGGCTTTTTAAACTTCCTAAGCCGCATAGCACATATAAAAATTGCCTAAAAATTAATCTAATCATTTTATGATTATTTTTTGATTTTATTGTATTGAAATAATTTAAATTCTTATTTTTGACCTTTATTTTCATTCATTAACCAAATAATGCTGACTTAACTATGATTAAAAATTACCCAAACCTAAAAAAATTATTCTTCTTTCTTGCAATTTGTCTATTTAATGTAGCATTTACATACGGACAAACGGTGATTTCAGGAATGATTTCTGACTCAAAAACCAAAGAACCTTTGGTTGGGGTTAGTGTTCAGATCAAAGGGAAAGTAATAGGAACTATTACTGACGTAAAAGGAAAGTTTGAATTTACTACTTCTACACCTTTGCCTATTCAATTGTTGATTTCTTCGGTGGGATATAAAACCCAAGAATACACTGTAAACTCTGAAAATGCAGCTATCAACGTAAGTCTCGAAGACCAAGACATTATGGGCCAGGAGGTCGTGGTTTCGGCTTCTCGTGTGGAGCAAAGTGTGATGAAATCACCTGTGACTGTTGAAAAACTTGACCTCAGAGGTATACGAGAGTCAACAGCACCTAATTTTTATGATGCAATAGCAAACATGAAGGGTATTGATATGACTACCCAGGGCTTACTTTTCAAATCAATCAATATGAGAGGATTTGGAGCTACTGGAAACCCTCGTACTGTACAAATGATTGATGGTATGGATAATCAAGCACCAGGTCTTAACTTTCCGGTGGACAACATCGTGGGTATGCCAGAGTTAGACGTGGAATCGGTGGAGATTCTCCCAGGTGCTGCATCGGCCTTGTATGGCCCAAATGCTATCAATGGTTTGATATTGATGAATTCTAAGAGTCCATTTTTATACCAAGGCTTAAGCACTACGATAAAAAGCGGTCTTATGAATGAAAGTAGCAGAGCCAAAGCCACGACTCCTTTTTATGATTTATCACTCAGATATGCAAAAGCATTCAATAATAAATTTGCTTTTAAAGTAAACGTATCCTATATCGGAGCAAAAGACTGGGAAGCGAATAATTTTACAAACCTAAATATAGGAGGAACAGAAAACGGTACTCGTGGAGCTGGAGTAGATGTAGACTATGATGGAGTAAATATTTATGGTGATGAAGTCCAAGCTAATATGCTGACTGTGGCCAATGGCTTGGTAGCTGCTAAATTACTTCCTTCAGCCGCCACAGCATTGGTGCCAAACGTACCAGTAAGTAGAACTGGTTTTATAGAAAGAGACTTGGTAGATTATAACACAAAGTCTTTCAAAACCAACGTGGGTTTACATTACAGGCTGAACGAAAAAGTTGAAATGATTGGCCAAGTTAACTACGGTTATGGCACCACTGTGTACACAGGAGCTGCTAGATACTCATTGAGAAACTTCAACATTACCCAAGCCAAATGGGAATTGAAAGGTGACAACTTTAATGTAAGAGCTTACACCACACAAGAAAGGTCAGGTCAGTCATATGCATCTGGGCTTTCTGCTGTTTCGATGTTGAATGAAATCAAACCTCATGCAACTTGGTTTGGGCAATATGTAGGTGCATTTGTTGCAGCTCGTTCGGCCGGACAAGCAGAATCTGCTGCCCATTTAACAGCTAGGGGTGTTGCTGACCAAGGAATGCCTGGTCAAGGAAGTGATGCATTGTTGGCATTGGCTGATAAATATAATGAAATGAATATAGTTGATGGTGGCGGTGCTTTTGCAGACAAATCTAATATGTATCACCTAGAAGGTTATTATAACTTCAAAAATGAGATTAAATTTATGGATTTGAGCGTGGGTGCCAATGTTAGGAAATATCAACTGAGATCAAACGGGACTCTATTTTCTGATCAAAAAGAAGGAAGAGATGGTACAATAGGCATCAATGAGTTTGGTGGATTTATTCAAGCGGCCAAGAGTATGTTTGCAGATCACTTCAAACTATCTGCATCGATGCGTTATGATAAGAATGAAAACTTTGAGGGTCAATTTACACCAAGAATTTCGGGTGTATTCTCTTTCGGAGAGCATAACTTCCGCCTATCCTACCAATCAGGGTTTAGAATTCCTACAACCCAAAATCAATACATTGATTTAAAAACTGCCTCGGGTACTTTAATTGGTGGCTTACCAGAGTTCGATACAAGATATGATTTGGCGAAAGGGATAGCTGTAACTAGCTTAGCTGCCGCCAATATTGCTCAATATGCAGCTTTGCCAGAAGTTCAAGCAAGTGCTAAAGCTTATGCTACAGCGGCAGTTACGGCTCAAGCCACTCCTGCCATTACTGCTGGTGTAACAGCCGCTATAACAGCAGCTGTAAACAAAGCAGTAACAGATGGTATAACAGCCCAAGTGACAGCTGGTGTTACTCAAGCTATAACTGCTCAAGTAACACAAGGTGTGACTGCAGCAATAACACAACAAGTGACTGCAGCAGTAACTGCCTCGGTAAATGCTGCTGTAACAGCAGGAACTATTCCTGCAGCAAATGCAGCCGCAGCAATACAAGCTGGAGTTGCAGCCCAATTGCCTGTGGCACTAACTGCTAATTTGCAAACACAAGTAGCGGCGGCACTTCCTGGTGCTTTAGCAACTAATCTTGCTCCGGGAGTTGCGGCAACATTGCCAGGAGCATTGGCAGCGAATTTTGATAAGACTGTTGCGGTTGAATTACCTAAAGCACTTGCCTCAAACTTCCAACCAGCTTTCAATGCAGAATTAAAGAAAGCCCTTGATGCCAATGTGCCAGGAGTAACTGCCCAAGTTTTACCTGCTTTTGCTTTGCAAAAAGTGCCTAAATATCAAGCCAAAGCTTTGCAACCAGAGAGAATACAATCTTATGAAATAGGCTACAAAGGTTTATGGGGTAAGAAATTGTTTGTTGATGCATACCATTATTGGAGTAAGTATACTAACTTTATTGGTGGTACTTCTATTGTTGTTCCTACAGCTGCAGCGGGTCCTGGATTACCGATTGAGTCAGGCGTTGGTAGTGCTTCTACGAGATTAGCTTATTCTCGTCCATCAAATACGAGTGCGATAATTAAAGTAAAAGGATGGGCAGCAAACATGAACTATACATTGGGTAAAGGATATAACGTTGGTGGTAACGTTGCATACAATGAACTGACTGGTTTTACAGCAACTGCTGAGCAACAATATGCTGGTTTCAACACGCCTAAGTATAGATATAACTTGAACTTTGGTAAGAGATTGGGTAGTGGTGACAAAATTGGTTTCAATGTAAACTTCCGCCATCAAGATTCGTTCATATGGGAGTCTTCATTTGTGGCACCTACAACTACTACAAACTTGAACTTCTCTAATACCACTGTTCCTAAAATCAATAACTTGGACGCTCAAGTTAGTTTCAAATTGTCAGCAGCTAAATCAATCTTGAAAGTGGGTGCAAACAATTTGGGTTCTAAGCCTTACTTCCAAGCTTTTGGTAGTGCTATGGTTGGCAGCACTTATTATGTTACGATATCTTATGATGAGTTATTCAATAGATAATTAACCAAAAATTATTGGAAAATGACTTAGGTCAAACTTCATAATTTTCTTTGGTTTATTAGAAAAAGACCTCCAATTGGAGGTCTTTTTTTGTGGTGTTAATATTGTTTCTTAAACGCAAAATTTGCTATAGGAAAAACGCAAAAGGCTTATGCAACCGAAATTCTACTTTCCGTTCTTTGCGAAAACTTCGTATTTTCTTTGCGTTTAAATTAACTGAAATAATATTCTTATCTCAAAGATTTCAAATACGAAACAATTTCACCTCTTAAGTCTTTAGCAGCACCGATAATTCTAACAAATTGGCTCCCAATTATAGCTCCAGAGGCGTATTTTGAGGCTGTTTGAAAAGTAGCTTTATCCTTAATTCCAAAACCAATAAGTCGTGGATTTCGGAGATTCATGGCATTTACCCTATTGAAATATTCCTCCATTAGAGGGGTAATACCAGATGTGGCACCAGTAACGCTGGCTGAAGAAACCATGTAAATAAACCCATCAGAAATTTCGTCAATTTTACGGATTCTCTCCTCTGAAGTTTGCGGTGTTATAAGAAATATATTGAGCAATCCATATGCATCAAATGTCTTCTTGTACTCTCTAAAATATTCATCTACAGGTAAATCTGGCAATATTAAGCCGTCAATACCGATTTCTTGACATTTTCTTGAGAAAGCCTCTATTCCAAACTGATACACGGGATTAAGATATCCCATCAATACTATAGGAACAGTGATTCCTTTTTCTCTTATGCCTTCTAATTGCTCAAAAAGCACTTTCAAAGACATTCCATTTTCAAGAGCTTGTTGGTTTGATTCCTGGATAGTTTCGCCGTCAGCCACAGGATCAGAATATGGCATTCCGATTTCTACGATATCTACTCCACCATCTTGCAATGCCTCCAAAACCTTGGCTGTATCATTAAGTTGAGGGTAACCCGCTGTATAATATACATTTAAAACCTCTTTGCTTTTATTTTGAAATAACGCCGTAATTCTATTCATTCAATTTTATGATCTTATCACAAAATTAAATAATAATTTCCCCACAAAATCTAGATTTTTCAAAAATCACTACTTAATAAACCCATCATGGTTTTTATTCCATCAAAATAATTCCCTAAACGAAGGTTTTCATTTGCACTGTGTTGGTTGTTATCCGCATTTACAGTTGGCACTATCACTGCAATTACTCCTAGTTTTGTAACAAAAGGTGATATAGGCACCGAACCACCCATAGTAGGAAGTTTTATGATAGTCTTGTTTGTTGTTTTAGCTAAGGCATTTTCTAGCCAAATACCTACCGAACCGTTTAATTCAGTATTAAACGCACCATAACCTGGCCTTGTAGCTATTTTTATAATTTTATTATACTTATCTCTTTCAGCTGGAGTTGGATCGTTTTCAGTAATAAAATAACCCTTGGAAATGATAAAGTCTTTCACATTCTGTATCAACTTTTTGGGGTTTGTGGCTGCCACAGTACGGATGTCAATTTCAGTAACTGCTTTATCAGGGATTATAGTTGCGGCCAATGCTCCTACTTCCCCAGATTTTAATCCTCTAATGTTTAGAGACGGATAAGTAAGGGCTTCTTGATAGCTTTCTCCGACATTATCAGGCGTTTTAATACCCAGTTTGGCATTTATTTCAGACAAATTATCTGGAATTTCCTTTAGTCTTTGTTTGGTTTTGGCATCTAATTTTACACCATCATAAAAACCCGGAATCAGCACTTTGCCGTCTTCAGACTTCATTGAAGCCAGCAACTGAGCCATTCGCAAAGCTGGATTAGGCAAATAATTGCCATAATGCCCACTATGTTGTGATGTAAAAGCACCATAAGTAGTTAAAGTAATAGTAGCAATACCTCTTGCTCCAAAAGTAATTGTTGGCAGGTTGGAGGCATGACCAGGCCCATCAAAAATCAATAAAAGGTCAGAACTAAGTAAATCTTTGTGTTTATCGATAATACTCGGAAGATTCACTGAACCCTTTTCTTCCTCAAAATCTACTAGAATTTTAAGATTGTAAGACGTTTTGATATTTTTTGACATTAAAGCATCCATAGCTGCCAATAGCATTACACCTGGACCTTTATCATCCGAAGATGCTCTGCCAAAAATTCTCCATTCTGGATCAATCTCCTTTTCAAGATTATCAATGGGTATAATTTCCCAAGAATTATCCTTAGCATTCTTTTTTTTCAAAACCGGCTTAAAGGGATTTTCTTGAAACCACTCAGAAGGAATCACAGGCTGACCGTCAGAATGATAATAATACATTATGGTCTTTGCGTTTGGATTTTCGGATTTTTTTGTGAAAAGCAAAACAGGTAAAGTACTGGTTTCAAGCCTTTTTGCAGAGAACCCCCGTTGGGCAAATTGCTCTTCTACCCAAACAACATTTTTCAATATATCTTCTTTGTAGTTGGCATCGCATGGAATTGCTAGGTATTCCAACAACGTTGGAAAGTGCTTTTTACCAAAATAACTTGCCAAAGAGTCATAATTTATTTTTTGAGCAAAAACATTTGGAATTATCAACAAAAACAAGATAATCTTTCTCATATTTTTATGAATTCTTATGATTTTCGAAACTTTACAAACATAAAGTAAATAATTTAAATTAAATCTTGCTAAGTATAAAAAAACCGAAAATCACATCAAAACTATTTTTGCATTAATCCGACTGGTTCAAAAATTGAATTTACCAAAGATTGATTTATGAAATATGAAACCCGAATTACAAAAGCTGAGATAACCCTCGAACTGAGTTCCGAAGTCTGAATTTTATTTCTAAAAATATCCCATTCCTTTTTTAATATGTCCAAGGTCATTTCATTCCTATTAAAGCGAGAAATAAATAGATTGATATTTTTATCTATCTCTGAAGGATTACAATCGTCCAAATTGAACTTAAGATACTCTTTTGTTATACCCATAAGAAAATATTCATTAGATGAGTACCTACAAACACTAGGGAATTCAATCCAAATAGAATCAGTGTATTTACCAAAACCAAAAATAGAAGCGTTAAATTCAAAGCTTTCATTTTTACAGGAAAGTAATTTTAAATCTTTAGAAACTTGAAATATTTTTGGAAGACTTAGCTGTGAGTCTTGAAAAAAATTTGTGCTGGGACAAAACTCCAGATAATTACTCTTGGATAAATGGATTATTCTCATATTTTTTAATTATTAGCACAAAAGTACCTCAAGCAGGTACCATTAGCCTTTGGGTCTAAATTTTCTGTACACAACTATATAAGAATAGGTTACCGTACTAGTCTAAATTATCATACATCGACAACTAGATGTTCTACAGCCCTAAACTTTGTTCTTTATAATTGAATTGTATGCCCCATCCCAAAGTTCTTTACGTTTCTTGAGAGATTCAATAGAAAATACTTCTGCTTCAATCCATAAGTTTTCGCAATTACCGCAAAGATGCTTAATCATTTTAAGGGATAAATCACTATGATGATCGCCGTCTATTTCAATATGCCTTTCTAAGTAAAATTTAAAAAGTGAAAGATGCTGAGGGAAATTTAAATCAAGTTCATTTACCAATGAGAAAAACATTTTTGGAATTAAATCTTCTCTACCTATTGCAAAAACTGCTGCCAAAATATGAGGTTTTTGAATCTTAATGACTTCAAAAGTAAACTCAACAAATTTTTTTGCCTCAATTGGAGTTTCAGATTTCGAAAATGCACAATTAAAATCTTTAGTTTTACCCAAAACCTCTAAGAACATATCTATACTTGTCGTATCAGCATTGCATTCATTCATTGCATCAATATAGAGTTCATAATGACTTTTTCTAATACCCCGACTGTCAATATCTGACTCCTCGCAAAGTACAATTTCATTTATAAAATATACCAGTTCTCCAAAGTCTTTTGGAAACCATGGGACAGAAGTACAGGTTAGGCTATTTTGGAGAGTTTTCAACAATGACATAAAATCCCAAACAGCAAATACATGAAACTGCATAAATATCCTCAAGTCATCCAAGGTCTCTATTACTGAAAAAACCTTGTGATTAATTATATCATCCCTCAGGTCTTCAGTTTTTCTGATTAGGTTTTCTAAATCTGTGTTCATTAAAGTATTCGTTAAATATTAAGAATTTGAATTGATTATATTTGATTTTGGATTAAGGAAACTGTTACCAGAAACCGTGTAATAGTTTAAATATTATTTTTCAATTAAATGTAATTTAAAAAGTTAAAAACTTACATTAGTCGCATATGCTATAAAACCAATATTCATTTGATATATGTGATCTAATTTAAGCTTGCTTCTAGTTTGAGCTAGCTTCATCTTTTTTCCCAAAAGAAAAATTACAAATTGCATCAGCAATGTGAATTTGTTGTATTTATGTATCTATAAACATTTCCCCTCTTTGTATAATTTTAACCCTCATCTACAACTCCTATAATATTTAAAAGTAATACCAGTGCTCCTTATCTTTATTATAAAAAGTAATAGTGTAGAGCCTTTTTAAAAGTAGCTTCATTGTAAATCCAAATTATCTCGGTTTGTTTTTCTATATTCAAATTAATTTTCTTTCTGACCGTATTTAGATGGTCATGACTTAAAAAATAGCTATTGAAAAGTAAATTTTCTTAATAATAAATATTGAAGACTGCCACCTCATTTGTGGACAATGAGTAAAATTAAATCTATAACATTTTTATATTTTTTTATCCTCAATCATATTATTTGATTTTTCAACCATTACGTTCAATTCCAGCTATCTAAATTTATTTTTATTTAAAATTGTATCAAGATTTGATCTGTCCTTAGAAAAAACCTTCAGGTATATTCTTGGAGCTGCGAAATTCAGATTTTGACCTAAATACTTTATGCAGAACATAACCCCTACTGACCCTTTTTGTTTAAAAGGTAGCCGCCACTACTGCTACAAATAATGGAGAAGTTGTATGAATTTGATACTTTCATTTTGATTAGAAAAGCTTCAGACCCATCCATTGGTAACTGAAAAGTCACAACTGGATGGATTTGCAATTAAAACATTACTTTCTCCAGTCTTCGGTAAGTCACTAGATACTCGCAACTATGAATGATTATTCTCTTTTGGTTGTAGTTCCATTAAATCAAAAATTCTTAACCTTGGTTAAAATCCTATCTACAGTAAAAATCTACTTTTGTTATTTATACTTTAAATCTCACAAAACAATTAATAACATGATGAAATGTGATTCATTCCCTTTTACCTATAAAAAAAGCAGCCCTTGATGAGATAATATCTGCCTTTATCGGTAACTAAAATTTCTGCCTATTGAAGATACGGTTTTTTTTATAAACCTTGGCTAAGTTTTTGAGTTTAAGCAGATATACTGATTTACATTAATATCTTAGAAAAAAACTCGTTTGCTTTCATAAAAACATTTTTAGTCACCAGACCTGATGGCATTTTTAATTTGAAAACGAGGATCCTTTTGAAAACTGCTAAATTAACATCACGAAACAACTACTCTTCTCTTTCTGATTAAAAATAATGATTCATGGTATAGAAGAACACCAATCGAAGCAACAACTGATTATTAAACTTTTATACTTTTTTTTTGCTTTTCAGATACCATAATCTTTTGTCTAAACTGAATCCTGATTTTGATAAAACAAAACCTGCAAAGGTTTGAGACAACAAGACTATAGAAAAATAAATCTTTCAATTATTTATCCATTTGGCTTATAATAATAATTTACATTTGTAATATCTGTTCCTTTTTTGCGACGAATATTGTATAAATTAATATTAGCAATTAGCTTAATATTTCTTACCATTCGGAGGACTAAGGATCTCTTTCTCCTCGAAAAAGGCAGTCGATAACCATCATATATCAAAAAAGTATCAGAAACTTTCCACTCTACCTTATTATTCGATAAAAATTTACGATGTATCCTTGTAAATTTACCAACAAGCAGTGACTCAAAAAACTTTAAGGTTTTTGGAATTACTAATTTCTCTCCGGATGATAAATGAAGTTTCGTGTAATTACTGACAGCTTCTAAATAAACGATTTTGTCTAAATAATTTGCTTCAAAAAGCTTAATGTACCGTGACATATTAAATTGATTTATGCCCAAATATCAAGTGTATTGAACAATGTCACAATTTGATATTCTAAAAAAGTACATATCTAAAGTATTTTTGGTTAAAACCTCAAAATGCTCTATTTTAATGTAACATGAGTAATCATTTGAAGCTGCCGATTTATGCATAAAGAAGATCCGCATCTTCTCTATCATTACTAGGTGAATCTTTCATTGATTCTAAGACTTGTTTAGCCTTGTCTAAAAAAATCTTGCTTCCAAAACGGTATTTAATTGCGGGTAATATTGTACTTCTGACTCAAAATCACCAAAGTGTTCTGTCCTGCTAAACCCTCTAAAATCATCTTTAATTCAAAATAATAGGTAAATTTTCCACTTCATATTTTCACATTATCAAAGTTAGTTTTTTGACTGAACTACAAATGCTAAAATTGGTGAGGATGGGCAACTATTGAATATTTTCACCAAAAAATACATAATTATGTACATTTACTTATTACGAAAACAAGTTTGGCTCAACAAACTAATAATTTTGAAGGAGAAAATACAAATACTTTAACGAAATTTATATCAAGTCAAACTAAAAATTGAATAAGTTTGAAGCGTTATTATACTGTTTTGATAAAAGGTTAAAACTATATATAATATTGAAAAGTTTTACTTCTGATTACCAAATCACTCGCTTTACTTTGTTTATAAAACAATAAATTGAAAGGTTGATTAAAATTAACTCACTGATATATAAATGGACAACGACCAAATTAACCTTTTAATTTTAGAGGATGATTCATTTTTCCAAATGGCTTTAAAGCTTATGCTTGAAAATACAACTTTTAATATTGTGAGTATTATTGACGAAATTGATAAGGTAAATTATTACCTTGAAAACTATAAAATTGATCTATTTATTTGTGATTTGAATATTCATGGTCAATTTGTTAGCTATGATTTTTTAACCCATATTAACTCATTAGGTATTCCAATAGTATGTATAACCGCACATAGAGAAGAAGAAATTTATGCGAAAATAAAAGATATTGTGTATGGATATTTGATAAAACCCTTTCACAAAATCTCCCTTCAATCAGTCATGAAATATGCTCTTGAACAATTTAGGAAAAATAAGCTTCATGATTTTGTGGATAACAAATACCTCTTTATCAAGAAAAACGGTAAAATAAAGGAAAAACACAATTATTCAGAAATTATCTATTTAGAATCATCCGGAAATTATTGCTACTTATATACCAAAACAAGAAAACTAATTGAAAAAATTTCTCTTACTAAGATATTGAACAATCAATTGGACGATAGATTCAAAAGAGTTCACCACAAATTTGCCGTGAATACGGAATACGTAGAGTCCATAGGAACAAATGAACTAATTCTCAGTTCGGAAACTAAAATCCCTGTAAGTACAACCTATAGAAAGAATTTAAAAAATTTAATCAATTGAATCATCTTGTGTTAAAGAATTAAATCTTCCAACTACTTCGAATTTCTATTCCAATCTTATTTAGTATCATTCATAACCAAAAAACATTATTCTGTGTACGTTTGACGGCAAAAAAAAAGATTTTACGTATCTAGAAACTTACTTTTGTTCCATAAATTTCTTCATCTATATTAGAGCTATAGATGATAAACGGTTTTTAGGAATATGAACTGTAAATTTTAATTAGAAAGCATCTCATTGGGATGCTTCTCTTTTTTAAATATGTGTTTTGTCCATTTTGTTTTAATCTAAATATTTTCAAAATCATTTTCTGGCACAGTTATTGTAAAATATTGCTCATAGCCCGTTTTTAACGCTTTTCTAAAATACAAATATGAAACATTTTTTACTTTCCTTTTCGGCATTTATTGCCTTTGCAGGTTTGAGTTCTTTCAAAGACAAAAACCCAAACTCAAAAAACTCTCCCAAGGTTGTCAATTTTGAAATTTTCGGAAACGACCATGCCACCACGCCAATCATAGATAATGAACTTTACGACCACGTTTATTATATTGTAAGCGGACATGGAGGCCCTGATCCGGGAGCAAACATCACAGTAAATGGAAAAATGGTAGCAGAAGACGAATATGCTTACGATGTAAGTCTTCGTCTGGCTAAAAATCTTTTAATGCATGGAGCCAAAGTGTACATGATTGTGAGGGATGAAAACGATGGTATCAGAGATAATGAGTACCTAGAAACGGACACGGATGAGGTAGTTTGGGGTGGTAACAAAATCCCACTGAGCCAATCAGCCCGTCTTAAACAAAGAACCAAAATAATCAATGATTTATTTGTTGAAAATGCAGCTAAAGGATACGAAACGCAAAGAGTCATTGAAACCCATGTGGACTCTCGTATTACGAATCACAAAGTAGACATATTTTTTTATTACAATGACAGAAAGCCTGAAAGCAAGCAATTGGCAGAAGGCATGTATGATACTATAAAACAAAAGTACAATGCAAAACAAAAAGGTCGTGGCTACACAGGAGAGGTAAAAGCCCGTGATCTTTGGATGATAAAGGAATCAAAACCACCGATAGTTTTTATAGAATTAGGCAATATCACGAACGAATTTGACCGCAAACGCTTGTTACTCGCTGACAATCGCCAAGCCATAGCCAACTGGTTTGCACAAGGACTCATGCATCATTAGGATTCTTTATAAAATACATTTCGTTTAAAATGCCAAAAGCCAATAGGTTTTCGGCATTTTTTTGTTTGACTAAGGTTAATCAAACCATCACAAAAAAACTTTAATTTTTTTTTGCCACAATATGATAAAACAATGTTTAATAGATAACCAACAAGTTTTAATAGATAATCTGAAAT
Organism: Lacihabitans sp. CCS-44; assembly: GCF_024343735.1. GTDB lineage: Bacteria > Bacteroidota > Bacteroidia > Cytophagales > Spirosomataceae > Leadbetterella. The sequence goes on along the minus strand of NZ_RJUE01000002.1, from coordinate 168,711 downwards.
TTCGTTTTAATTAAGCCAAAACTTTGAAGTTGCAAGACAATAAAGTAAGGATGTAAAATAAGTAAATTATTCAATAATTAGCATCCTGACATATCATCTTAGCTCTAAAAACTGACTATCATATTACCTTTAAATAAAACACTATCAACTATTTACAGCATGATAAATTTTATTCAATCAATATGATTTAAATTCACATTTTTAACAAACCCCCAATGGACCATGAAAAAATCATTATCGCTCAGCGTTCAAGCTATTTATGTGCTTATTACAGCACTTCAACTTATTTTTGTACCCAACATGCTTTTAGGTATGTTTGGATTTGAGCCTACTTCAGAAGTATGGATAAAAGTACTAGGCGTTGTGCTGATTGCTTTTGTTCTGCTTTATTATGGTGTGATTCAGTATGGAAACACAGATTTAATCAGAATTACCATTTACAGCCGATTGGTAATCGTAGTGGGTTTTGTATTATTGGTAGCAACTGGTCAAGCAGCAACACCCTTAATACTTTTTGCAGGCATAGACTTGGCCACCGCAATCTGGACTTGGTTTGAGCTTAAGAGTGCGTAAAATCTTGCGTAAACTATGAAATAAAAAATGCCTGATATAACTTACTATCAGGCATTTAAATATTTTTTTGATTTTAAATTTTAAAACAACAAACCAGCGATAGTAGCCGACATATAACTGGCCAAAGTACCTGCTATCAAAGCTCTCACGGCCACTTTAGTTAAATCTTCTCTTCTTGAAGGCTCTAAGGCCGATATTCCACCAATCTGTATGCCCAGAGAGCCCAAGTTTGCAAAGCCACAGAGTGCAAAACTAACAATAGCAATGGTTTTAGGAGATAAAGCTCCAGCTTCCATCATCCCTTTTAAATTCAAATACGCTACAAATTCGTTTGCTGCAAGCTTTGTGCCCATTAATGAGCCAGCTTGCACTATTTCGGCTGAAGGCACGCCCATTGTCCATGCAAATCCCGCAAAAAGATAGCCCAAAATCAAGTCCAAACTTAAGGTTGGCATTGCCACCAAACCTCCAATTTTGCCCAATAAAAAGTTTATCAAGGCTATCAGGGCAAGAAATCCTATCAACATCGCCAATACATTCAAACCTACTTTAAGACCATCAGAACAACCTGCTGATACGGCGTCAATGAAATTGGTATGTTCTTTTTTCACTTTTAAAGAAACTTCGCCTTTTGTCTCTGACTCTTCGGTCTCTGGAAACATGATTTTGGCTATCGCCAAAGCACCAGGTGCTGCCATTATACTTGCCGCTATCAAATATTCGGCCTTTACGCCAAACTGAATATAAGTCGCCATCACCCCACCCGCAATACAAGCATAACTACCAGCCATAGAAGCAGTAAGTTCAGAATTCGTCATGCCTTTTAGGTAAGGTTTAATCATGATTTGTGCTTCTACTTGACCCACAAACGTACTGGCAATATTCGAAAGTGCCTCAGCTCCGCTGATATTCATGATTTTTTTCATGCCAATTGCCAACCACTTCACTACGAACTGAATAATGCCCAAATAGTAGAAAATATTCACCAAAACTGCCACAAAAATGATGGTTGGAATAATCTTGAAAAAGAAAATAAAACCTGCTCCACCAAATGCCTTGGCCACAAGGTCGTTTTGTGCCAATGGGCCAAATACAAATACAGCCCCATCATTTGAGAAATCGATTACTCGAGTCACCCATCTGCCCAAGGTAGAAAATAGTTCTTTACCCATGGTGGTTTTTAAAATAAATAAACCAAGCAAAAGCTGAAGAAATAATCCGACACCCACTGTTCTGTAGTTGATGGCTTTGCGATTATTTGAAAGCAAAAATGCTACTGCTAGAATAAGTATCACTCCGAGGAGGCCAATGAGGTTTTGCATAGGTTATAGGGTTAGTTTAATATTGAATTGAAGTTCATTTTATATTCTCAAAAGACAGACATTTTCAATTATTTGTCACAATTATTTGCTGTAAGTATCAAATTACAAAAGCAATTTTAACCAAAATTCATCTTTATAAATCACTTTTATCCAGAAATCTTTAAATCAACCAAAATTAACTCGAGTAAAATACTCCAAAAAACGAAACTGGAGATCTCAAATGTCAATTTATTATTTTTAATGGTTGAAAAATAAATTCCCAAGCTCTACTCCTCCCAAGCCCAGTCAATCTTGTGCTTCATATCTTTGATGCTCATGCTGTTGGCTTTGAAGTAAGTCCTGATTTGGTCTACTTTATCGTATTCTTGTTTGGCTTTGTGATCGCGATAGAGTTCTAACATACCTTGGATAACGGCTTCATCATTCGTTGGTTTTTCTTCTTCGAGTCCTAGAATATTCTCAATAAAATCAACAAATTTAGCCTTTAATTTTTCAAAAGTATCTTCTCCAATAGCCGATGGCTGAAGCTGATTCATGTAAATCATGTTTACGTACTTCAGCAACGTAAATAACTGAGCAATAGCCACTGCAGTATTAAGGTCATCATTCAAGGCTTCGTAAAAACCCTCAATTGATTTCTCTATTTCGGCTTTCTTTTTTTCATCAATGGCAACCTCATCGTTTGCCACAAATTCAAGATTTTTAGAAACTCTCAAGCCGTTTATTAGTCTTCTATAGCCTTTTTGAGCAGCCTTAAGTGCGTCGTTCGAAAAATCCAAAGTAGAACGATACTGTGACTGCAACATAAAGAAACGAACAGTCATTGGGCTGTAGGCTTGTTCCAAAAGTGGGTGATTACCAGTAATTAATTCGGCAGGTAAAAAGCTATTGCCCAAGGATTTAGACATTTTTTGTCCGTTAACCGTGAGCATGTTAGAGTGCATCCAATATTTCACTGGTTCTACGCCTGTTAGGCCAGTTCCTTGGGCTATTTCACATTCATGATGCGGAAATTTCAAATCCATTCCTCCGCCATGAATATCAAATTGTTTGCCCAAATACTTGGCACTCATACAAGTACACTCCAAGTGCCAGCCAGGAAATCCCATTCCCCATGGACTTGGCCATTGCATGATATGCTCTGGAGCAGCCTTTTTCCAAATAGCAAAATCAAGTGGATTACGTTTTTCAGCCTGGCCGTCCAATTCACGGGTTTCGTTCAACAAATCTTCCAAAATTCTACCCGAAAGCTTTCCATAATTGTTACCCGCCTCATTGTATTTGTTGATATCGAAATACACCGAGCCATTGGCTTCATAAGCCAATCCTTTATTTATCAAATCTTTAACGGCTTCTATTTGCTCCACCATATGACCAGTGGCTGATGGCTCAATACTTGGCGGAAGAAAATTAAACAACTTCAAAACATCGTGAAAATCATTGGTGTAGCGTTGAACAATTTCCATGGGTTCTAATTGCTCCAACTTAGCCATTTTTCCAATCTTGTCCTCGCCCTCATCGCCATCTCCAACCAAATGCCCCACATCGGTGATGTTTCTAACATATCTAACTTTGTATCCAATATGAATTAAGTACCTGTAAAGCACATCGAAAGTCATAAAAGTGCGAACATTTCCCAGATGTACAAAGTTGTAAACGGTGGGACCACAAACATACATACCCACGTGGTTGGCTACGATGGGTTCAAAAACTTCTTTCTGTCTGGTAAGTGAATTGTATATTTTCAGAGTTTGCATTTATTTTTTTTCGAGTATTAAACACAAAAATAATTCTATTCAATTGATATTTATCTTTTTTTTTGTGGAAGTGTCGTCCATAAAACAATTTCAGTCCGTATTTATTACCAAATTTGCATAAACGCCAAAGAAAAGCATTGATGAAAAAGCCAAAATTTCTGATAGTTCTATTGATATTAATTTGTAATTGCAGCTTCGGGCAAAAAGATTCAACACAAAAAATATTTCGTAATAAAAGCATAGTGGTTTTACCAGTTGTTTTTCGCCTTCCAGAAACCCGTTGGGGTGGTGGAGTGGCAGGTGCTGCAAGTTTTTCGTTTGCCAAAGATTCAATCGGTGCCAAACCGTCTCAAATAACTTTTGGCACAACATTTACCCAAAACAAACAGATTTTGGTGTTTTTCCCCTTTAAAATTTTCACCAACAACGACAAATATTACTTTTTCTCCGAAAATGGGTGGTACAGATTCAACTATCTCTACGGTGGTATTGGCGAAAATAGAGTTCCCGACGAAAAATATGATACGGATTATTTCAGAGTTCGGCTTTTGGCGGCAAAACAAATCAAAAAATCTACTTATTTGGGGCTCCGATTAAACTTCGAAAACTACAATGTAACAGGTACAGTAGCTGGCGGAGAATTGGGTTCAGGCGTAATAAACGGAAGCGACAAGTCGAGAACGATTGGCTTAGGAATATCCGTTTTAAAGGATACGCGAAATGCCGTTTTTTATCCAAGAAAAGGTATTTTTGGTGAATTTTATATTGTACCGTCGTCTAAAGTTTTTGGAGCAAACAGAAACTTTACCAAGATTAATCTCGACTTGGCTCATTATAATAGTTTCGGACCGAAGACTGTTTTTGCCAAACAAATCATTGCGACTTCCAACATTGGCGATGTCCCATTCAACCAAATGGCTTACTTGGGAGGTCAACAAAAAATGCGAGGTATTTATGAAGGTTATTTTAGAGATAAAAATGCCATGATTGTTCAAACCGAAATCAGACAAGAAATATGGAAAATGTTTGGGGTAGTGGGTTTTGGCTCTATGGCGTTTCTTGGAGACAACAACGATCTCCTAAGGCTAAAATATCCAAAATACACCTATGGAGCCGGGTTAAGAATAGCCACCAAAAATCATCTGAATTTGCGACTTGACTATGCCCTTTCTCCCTACACTTCCGGCAATTTTTATGCTACAGTGGGCGAGGCTTTTTGAGTGAATAGATGCTAAAATACCAAAATAGCCATAAATAATTTACCAAAATTCTTCCTAAATTGCGGTTCAAATTCAACCTTTCTCAAATTATGAAGAATTTCATTTTTATCATCCTCTCTTATGTCCTCCTCTCCTGCTCGCCCACTCGAAAGTTTCAGGAAGCGGCAAAAAGTTGGGAACCCGAAATACAGAAACTCGAAGCCAAAGACAAGACCGAAAAAGATCCTGAAAATGCAATTCTTTACATCGGGAGTTCGAGTATTAGGCTTTGGAAAAATATTGACAAGGACATGGCTCCCTATCCAGCTATTCAGAGAGGTTATGGTGGAGCAAAATTTACGGATTTATTGGTTTATGCCAAACGCATAGTTTATCCGCATCAATTCAGGGCTTTAGTAGTTTATGTGGCCAACGACATAACGGGTGGTAAAGAAGACAAAACTCCTCGAGAAGTACTGGGTATGTTTAAGACTCTCGAAAAAATTGTACGGAAAAAGTACAAAAATCAGCCAATTTATTTTGTTGCATTTACACCCACCAAGTCCCGTTGGCAAGCTTGGCCGAAAATACGAGAGGCCAACGCCCTAATTCAGGCTTACTGTAAAACCAAAAAGAACTTGCAATTTATAGAAACCGAAGCTCATTACCTCGGTGCAGATGGTTTGCCTATTGACGAATATTTCATTGCAGACAAACTCCATCAAACCCAAAAAGGATACGATGTATGGGCATCTATAATTAAGAAAAAACTAAACGAGACCTTAAAATAAATGAAAAAAGCACTTAATCTTATTGTTTTGACCCTACTGATTATGGGACAATCTTTTGCCCAAAAAAGCAATACTTACAAAATATTGGTCGGAACTTACACCCAGAAAACCTCTGAAGGAGTCTATTATGTTACAATTGATAAAAATTCTCTAAAATCAACGATTGTCAGCCATTCTGATAAAATAGATAACCCATCGTTTTTGGACGTTTCTAAAGACAAAAAACATATTTACGCTGTTTGCGAAACAGACGGTGGCAGTGTACAAGCCCTAAAATTCAATCAGGCGACTGGTGAATTTAAACATTCAAATATTGTAAATTCAGGAGGAGCACACCCTTGCCATATTGCTTTGGATAAAACTGGAAAATGGATTTTTACTGGAAATTATACGGGCGGAAGTTTGGGTGTTTTGCCTGTAATGCCAAACGGAACAGTTGGTGAACCAATACAAACCATCCAACATACAGGCAAAGGCCCAAACAAAGACCGGCAAGAAAAACCGCATGTGCACTCAGTGAATATTTCGCCGGATAATAAAAACCTCTTTGTGGCTGATTTGGGTATTGATGAGGTTGTAAACTATGCTTTCGATGCCAAAATGGGAAGGCTAAAAGAAGTCCAAAGAATAAAACTCACAGCTGGCTCAGGCCCTCGTCATTTTGCTTTTCATCCGAGTTTACCCTATGCCTATGTTATACAAGAGCTCACAGGCAAAGTCACTTTGTTTTCATATAAAAATGGTTTACTCAAAACGGTGGAAGAAGTCAGTACGCTTCCGACAGATTTTACTGGAAATAACTCTTGTGCTGATATACACATTTCGCCAGACGGAAAGTTTCTTTATGGCTCAAATCGGTTTTATGATACCATTGTTACGTTTTCAGTTGACCCGAAAACAGGCAAACTCAGCCAATTGAGCCAAACGCCAGTCGGTGGAAAAGTACCAAGAAACTTCGGAATTTCGCCTGATGGCAAATATGTATTCGTGGCTAACCAAAACACCGACAATATCGTTATTTTCGAGAGAAATGCAGCCACAGGCTTACTAAAAAACACAGGAAAAGAAATAAATATTTCGATGCCTGTTTGTATTAAATTTCTTTGATTATTTTCACAAAAATATCACAAGCCTCACGAGCTTTTGAAATATAAAAAACCAATTACCGACAAAACACGAGAGTCAAGGTGACTATTAGGAATAGTTTTTCGCATTTTTGTATCTTGTGAAGTTTTTTTGAAAGAAAGTTTAAAAAATTATATGCAGAACATTTGTGTTGTATTTGACATCGGCAAAACCAATAAGAAAATATTGGCTTTTAATGAAAGTTATGAGGTAGTTTATGAAAAACAAACATCATTTCCCGAAATACTCGACGACGATGGCGAAGCATGTGACGATCTGTTTTCTCTGACCAACTGGCTGAAATCGGAGTTTGAGCAAGTAAAAAATAACCCTCAGTTTAGTATCAAAGGCCTAAATTTTTCAGGCTACGGAGCAAGTTTGGTTCATCTAGACCACCAAGGAAACCCAATAGCTCCTTTGTACAACTACCTGAAGGCCTTTCCCAAAGAACTCAAAAAGACTTTTGAAGAAAAATATGGCCCATTGAATGAATTCTTTAGTAATACAGCTTCGCCTGACTTGGGTATGTTGAATTCTGGCATGCAGTTGTATTGGCTCAAATACAAAAAAACTGAAGTTTTCAAAAACACCAAATACAGCCTTCACTTTCCGCAATATTTGAGTTTTGTATTCAGTCAAATTCCACAGTCGGAATTTACTAGCGTGGGATGCCATACCGCTATGTGGGACTTTACCAAACAGGCTTATCACCAATGGCTTCACGCAGAGCATCTTGAATCGGGCTTATTGAGCTCAGTATCGGCCAAGCAAGCGATTGTCAAAGACGGAATACCTATTGGCCCAGGTATCCATGATAGCTCGTCAGCCTTGGTTCCATACCTGAAAACCATCAAAGAGCCTTTTGTACTAATTTCAACAGGCACTTGGTGTATCAGCATAAATCCTTTCAACGAAGAACCACTGAGTCAGCGAGAACTTGAAAGCGACTGCCTCAACTTTCTGAGCTATGAAGGCAAATCCGTTAGAGCTTCACGATTGTTTTCGGGCAATGAACACGAAAGACAAATTAAACATCTTTCCAGCTATTTTGAGGTGGATTCGGAATACTACAAAAACGTAAAGTTTGATTATAAAATCATTCAAATATTAAGAAAAACGCATGTACAGGCCACTCCTGACAAAACAGACCTAGGTCAACTTCGTGAATGCCCGTTTGTAGAACGAAACCTCAACCAATTCAAAAGCTTCGAACAGGCTTATCATCAGTTTATTATGGACTTGGTGGCCCAGCAGGTGGCTTCTACTAAGTTGGTTTTTGGAAAAAACACACCGAAAAAAATATTTGTTGATGGCGGATTTTCAAAAAATCCCATATTTATGAATCTTCTTTCTGAAGCTTTTTTCAACTCAGAAGTATATGCATCTGAGGTTGCACAGGCTTCGGCTTTGGGTGCGGCACTGGTTATTTCAGAAAAATGGTCAACTAATTCTTTTGATGTATCTAAGCTAAAACTCAATAGATTCTTGTAGTTTAGATAGTCAAAGCAGTATAAAAACCACGCAATAACCTATTAAATGAGTACATTGTTTGGAATTGCTAATTAATGTAACTACATTGGTCTTACGGAAAATGCAACCCATTACTATTCTACTCCGTAACTATTAATGTATTATGAATCCAATACCGGAGTCTGAAAATTTCAGGCACTTGCTCGAAGGATGTCTGAAGTCAGACAGAAAGAGTCAAGAATTGCTATATAAGCAATACTTCGGGTTTGCGATGAATATATGTTTGCGTTATTCTAAAACCAAAGACGAGGCTCTGGAGATTTTGAATGATGCATTCCTAAAAGTATTTTTAAAAATAAACACGTATGACTTTACGAGGCCATTCGGTGTTTGGCTAAAAAGAATAGTGGTTAATACAGCAATAGACGCATATCGCAGCCAAAACAAGCACTATAATCATCTTGATATAGAGAGTGTTTACTCTTATCAAAATGATGAAGTCACTCCTTTGCAAAAAATGGGCTATGAAGAGCTCCTGCAAGTGACCAAAAAACTACCCAAAAACTATCAATTAAACTTTAATCTTTACGTAATAGAGGGCTATACGCACGACGAAATAGCCAAAATGATGAACATTTCTGTGGGGACTTCGAAGTCCAATTTGTCAAGAGCAAGAGAAATGCTGAGGAATTTTTTGAGCAAAATCGACTCCCACAAAATACAACAAAAATGAAGGATTGGAACAACATATCAGACCAAGAATTTGACGATTTTTTCAAAGATCAATCTTTCGAAAGAACTGAAGAACTATGGCCTGCAGCCTGGCCAGCCATGGAAGAAAAACTGGAAGAAGAGAATCGTAAAAGACGCTTTTTGATATTTTGGAGGTCGGCTGCTGCGGTACTCATTTTTAGTACTCTTGGAATTATTTCTATCGGATATTTTAAGAAAGAAAACCTTGAAATCAAAACAGCTGATATTAAAAAGAGAAACTCAAAAGTATCAGAAGAAATAGAAAACAAAAAGAATGTTGCCGACATACAAAACAAAGCCCAAAAGCAGGCTATTAAAGCAAGTGACTTAGATAGGAAGCAAAATACAGCTGAAATTGTAGCGAAAACGCAGATCAACATCTCAAAAACTTCAAGCATATTATCTGAAAAAGTCTCTCAAAATACTCAAAAACAAGATATAGTAAAAAGAAAAACCGAAGCCGACAAAGAGAGTCAAAACGATAAAAAAGTAATAAATCAACAACAGTTAATTTCGAAAAAGTCAGTGACTGAAAACGCTGTAATTCAGAAAACAGAAATTCAATTATCTACAGAAAAAACTGATTTAGCTATAACCGAGAAAAAACCCGTATCAAGTGTAAATGTAGAAGCCAAAGAAATGGTGTCTGTCAATAAGGAAACCAAACTTGCAGAAACTTATTTCTCTGAAGATACTGTCATTGTACTAACCGCAAAATCGGAGCCTCTAGTGAGTCAGACTGAAACAAATGATATTTCAGGAGCAAAACTTACAGAAAAAACGAGGATTCTTGAAAGGCTGGCTTTCAATCTTGGATTTTCACCAGACTACAGCAAAGTAAATACCAGTACTTTTGGGCAAATGGGACATAACTTCCAATTGATTTTAGATTTTAAAATATCCCAAAAACTGACTTTTAGGACAGGCATAATACAATCCCTAAAATTGTACGATGCTTATCCAGAAGACTACGTTTGGCCATTAAAATGGGGAAAACCGTCGTCTCCACTAAAAGAAGTAACCGCAACCTGCAAAATGTTAGATATTCCTGTTTCATTGTCCTATCAATTGTTAGAAAAGGGTCCCAATAAGCTTTACACTTCTTTGGGTGTCACCAACTACAAAATGATGAACGAAAAATATGAATATTGGTACGAAAACGACGCCGATCCGAACCTCAAATGGCGTAAATGGGAAGGAAGCACAGGTTTTTTTGGTGCTGGTGTAATAAATATGTCTTTAGGTTTGGAACGAAGACTCAACAATTTATTGAGTGTTCAAGTAGAGCCTTTTGTAAAAATACCTGTTAAAAATGTCGGTTTTGGAAATGTAAAATTGTTAACTACAGGTATATTTCTTAACATAAAAACCCATCCTCCTAGAAAAAAAATGCAACCAAAATGAATGCTTTTCCGTAGGTAGTTACATAAAAAATCTAAAACTCTAATTTATCGAACTATGGAAATGAACAAACAATCAAGAGGCCAATTTTTAAAGACTTTGGGTCTATCATCAAAGGCATTAATGGCATTTTACTGCCTGGGAGCTGTAAGTGCCTGCAGTAAAGAAGACGAAACTGTGACCCCAACCACTGGAGGAACTGACAACACCGCCACCGGTATAACAGGAACAACCTCTGGGGCTTCAGTAGACTACACCATAGACCTCAAAAATGCCAGCTACTCCAAACTAACCACCGCCGGAGAATTTGTTGTTATAGGTGATACCCTTGTGGCTAACGCGGGCGGAACCTACATAGCTGTTTCAAAAACCTGCACCCATCAAGGTACAACCTTAGCATATAGAAAAGCTGAAGGCGATATTTGGTGTAGTAATCATGGCTCTGAGTTTAAAACCGACGGAAGCGTGGAAAAATCTCCGGCCACAACTGCTTTGAAAACCTACAAAGCAACCTTCGACGGTGCCGCAAATACCCTGAAAATAAATTAATTACAAATAGAAAAGGTTTTTAGACGAAACAAAGAAGGTTTCGGTCTAGCAAACTTAGTGGAAATAAGAAAGTATGAAAAAACTGATTTTATTCTTTTGCCTGTTAATAAGTATCGAGCTTGCGGCTCAAGAAAACTCGGCAGATAGCCTATTGAATGATTTAATGACGGTCGCAGAACCAACCACGGCTGAGCTTTTGCCCGAAAGAATGCTCATTACCCAACGTATGCTTTGGGGGCAAAATGGCCTATACAGAAAAGTTGGTATAGCTCCTAGAACCCTTACCGCTGCCAGTAGAGAAAGAGAGTTAAAAGCTCGAAGAAACATGTTCAGAGTACACCAAACCTTAGGCTTGGTGACGGCGGCGGGTATGTTGGCTCAGGGAATCGTGGGGTCAAGGCTTTATAAACCTGGTAGTAACATTAATTTTGACAAACTAAAGAATACCCACGAAGGCATAGCCACGGGGATCAACATTGGATATTTCACGACCGCATTAATGAGTTTTACTGCTCCGCCGCCTATGGTGAATCGTAAAAAATTCGACAATATAAAGCTGCATAAAATATTATCGTATGTGCACCTTTCTGGTATGATTGCCACGAATGTACTCAGTAAACAAATAGACGGCAACGCTAATCCTGCTAACATAAAAAAATGGCATCGAGCAGCAGCTTTTACCACTTTTGGAGCCTACACTGCCGCCATAGCTACCATAAAGTTTGAGTTTTAGTACTCGTTTACATCTTTTATTGGCTGTAACTCGTAATTGAGATTATTGATTAAATCAAAAAAAATAATGAAAAAATCATTCCTATTCCTATACTTCATTCTAGTTTCCTTCCTTTCAAATGGTCAGGAAAAAAAGAAAATTGAAGCCGACAAAAAAGTATCCTATGTGCAGTACGCCATGAAACACCCCATGCACGACTGGGACGCAAAATCTACTGCCAATAAATGCATAATTGTTTATAATGACAAAAGCACGGCAATAGAAGCAGTGGCGGTTATAGTGCCAGTAAAATCATTTGACAGTGGTAATTCAAATCGCGACTCTCATGCATTGGAGTCTTTGGAAGCTCTTAAATTCCCTAACGTTTCTTTCTCTGCCAGCAACATACAGGAGGCTAATAATCAGCTGACTATCAAAGGAAATCTGACTTTTCATGGTGTAACAAAGCCGATAGAGGTAAAAGCCAAAAAAACTGCATCTAGCAACAATCTAAAAATCGAAGGCAAGTTTGACATAAACATGAAAGACTTTGGAGTAGAACCTCCTGGCTTGATGGGCGTCAGAGCCGACGAAAAAATCAGTTTGAGTTTTAATATGGTATTTAATCTGTAAGTGATTATTCCATTACTTTAGGCACCATTATATAATCGTCGTTTTTCTGAGGGGCATTTACAAGCCCCTCTTTTTTTGTCAAATCATTTTTAGCAATGTCTTTTCTGAAAACATTAATACCTTGATGCATGTGCATGAGCGGCTCCACATTGCTCGTATCAAGCTCGTTTAATTGATTCATCCAGTCCAATATCTTGGCAAAATCGCCTGACATCTGCTGTTCTTCTTCTGGCTTGAGTTCTAGTCTAGCCAAGTGTGCAATTTTACGTATTGTTTCTAAGTCAATTTCCATTTTTATAAGCGTCTAGCTCGGTTTGAATCACCTGATATACCTTAGTTTTGAGCTCTTCTACATTTTCTTTTGAATAATTAGAAGTATCTATAGGCTCATGAACAATCACTTTGGGCAATCCCCAAAATATCGTTTTATCAGGCATTATTTCGTACAAATTTAAGAAAGTTATTGGAACAATCGGAACTTTAGAACCAATGGCCAACAAAAAAGCTCCATCTTTGAAGGGTTGGTGCATTTTCGGAATTTCCTGACTTATAATACCTCCCTCGGGCATAATGAATAAACTTCGGCCAGAATCCAAAGCCTTCATTGAACGCATCATAGACTTAGAACGACTTTCTTTGTCTCCCCTATCTACTTGTATATGCAACTTGGCAAACATATAGCCCAACAAGGGAATGTTTTTCACCGAACTTTTGCCCATGTAAGAGAAATAGTTACGGACCACTTTCATACCTACCGCTACGTCCAAATATGAAAAGTGATTGGCCACAAAAACATAATTCTTATTGCGATCTGGCTTAAATCTGTGTTCTATCTGTATCGGCATCCCCACAATCACAAAAAATATATCTGCCCAAATGTTGGTCAGTTTTGTGCCGAAACTATTGAGTTTTTTTACTTTTATGCAAATAAAAATAAACGGAAACAAGGCCAAGTAAACTATGACCAACCAAGCGATACACCAGAAGTTAAACAGATAGGTTAAAACACCAATACGCTTTTTTTGCATATTAATCTTCCTTCACATGGGTGTGTAGTTTCACCGGCTTTTTAGAATTCGTACGCATTTTGATGTTGAGCATTTCTACCAAGAAAGAGAAGGCCATCGCAAAATACACGTAGCCTTTTGGCACGTGTACGTGGAAAGCCTCCGCTACCAACAATGTACCTATCATCACCAAAAATGATAATGCCAACACCTTTACTGTAGGATGTTTATCTACAAAATCACCAACGTTTTTGGCAAAAAGCAACATAGCAACTGTAGAAAGTACGACCGACGCAGCCATAACTGATATGATGTTGGTCATACCTACGGCCGTTATGATAGAATCTATAGAGAATATAATGTTTATTATCGAAATGTCAATAACGGCTTTTGTCAAGCTTGATGAGCCTTTTTTTGTAGAATCCAAATCATCCTCTTTCCCCTCTAATTTGTGGTGGATTTCAGAAGTGGATTTATATAAAAGAAATAAACCTCCACCTAACAATATAAGGTCCTTACCGGTCATACCCATATCAAAAGGCAAACCCAAATCTTGAAGATTAAATAGGTCCTTTTCGAGACCCAAAATAAAACCCAATAAAAACAAAAGACCGATACGAATAAACATGGCAGAAACCAAACCGATGTTTCGTGCTTTAGCCTGTTCAGCGGCAGGAAGCTTGCCTGAGATAATAGAAATGAAAATGATATTATCAACCCCCAATATTATTTCTAATATGGTAAGAGTCAGTACACTGGTAAGAGCTGCCGTAGTTAAAAGTTCTTGCATAGTAATTTTATAAAAAAGAATTTTACAAAATTACCAAATTTTCAATATCAAACCCACCGCTCATACATTTTTAATACCTTTTAGCGAAGTTTTCAGTCATTTGCTCTATTTCGCTAGAGCTTAGTTTCGACGAACTCACCGCCAAACGGTACTTAAACGTAATGGATTCACCTTTTGAAATGGTCTTGTTGGTCTCTTTGGCACCATTTGTAAATGCTTTTTCACCAAGTGGATTCACACTAAATAATCCGTAACCTCTTGAATGCCAATAGGAAGGATAATTAATATTGGTAGGATGATCAATAATAGTCACAGAAATGTCTTCTTTTTCTATTTTTCCTTGTAAAGTCACCCATTCTGAGCGTTTGCTCCAAGTATCCTCCCCTTTTATTCCTTGTGCGTTTAGGTAATCCCCAGTAACTCCCTCATTGTTCATCACAGGCACTTTGGTGGCTAGGCCAGCAGCGTCTGTAAATACTTCGGGCTTATTGCTCGGCAGTTCCAACTCTCTGGCCAACCTAATGGCAAACAATCCGTCTTTTACGTCTTTAAAAACTACTTTGTCCACCACTGCTGTTAAAGTCGTTATTCTGTCTACAATATTAGAAGTTCCGTTTCCTTCAAACACAAACCTTGTGGTTTCTTCCAACATTTTATTGCCATCCTTATCCAACCAATCAGCCGTTACAACTAACTCACCTTTCTTTTTACCAGATTTCATTTTCGTGATACCTGTGTGCACTATTGTACCAAATGTACGTTTGTCTTTGGCTTTTTCTACTTCTATGGAGTTGTTCCAAAAATCATGACCATTGGCCGACTCATAGTTGAGCCACACGCCCACATGATGCGGGTGGTCTACTCTTTCGTTTTTACGAGGATCCAGCGGCCATCCACGAGTAATCAAAGTACCTTTTGGACTTAAAACTGGGTATAAAACAGCCTTTTTAAGCACATCTTTGCCAGGATAGAAATAGTTAGTAAACAGCGTACCTCCAATCTTTACTTCCACTTTTTTGTCGGCAGGTAGAGAAGTGATTTTTACAGGTTTTTGTGCCAGAGCGGCAACAGATAGCAAACAAAAAACAAATATGTATTTTTTCATAAAATTTTGGTTGAAATATTCATCAAATTTACTCCTTTAAACCACAAAAAAAGCGACCCTAAGACCGCTTTTTTTGATACTTTTATTGCTAAATATCACTATCAATAATACTATTTGAATCTACTTGATATTAAAAGTAGTCTGTCCTATTCTGAAACCATCTGCAAAAAGCTCGATTTTGTAAGCTCCTTTTTCGTAATTGGCTCCACGGTTGTAGATATACTCAATCGTCTGTCCAGAGTTGGAATACAGAATGGTTTGCTTGGCCGTATAAATGGTCTCTTTACCCCCAAAACTAAATGCCCCAGAGCCAGTAGCCATGTCTGAGATTACATTGCCAGTTGGGTCAATCATTCTCATGTAGATGGTTTTGTTCTCTTTTTTGGTCAAAGGATTCTCTGCTAGCTTAAACGAAACCTTCACTCTATCCACTTTGCGGGCCTTAAACTCCTCTCCGTCACGCTCCTTACCTCTTGAGTTAATAGCCGAAACAGCATAATTCATTGGTCTTAGAGCCGATGCTAAAGTTACTTTCTCTGACAATTCTCTGTTTTGTACAGTAGTTTTATAAACCGAATCAGCCAATGCTTCTTTTGCTGTTCTTAAGTCAGTATTTGTACTTTTCAGACCTGTATTCTCCGAGTTCAACACCTGGTTTTGATTGTTCAGAACTGCGTTTTCTTCTTTTAATTTAGCTATTTCGCTGTCTTTCTCCAGCAACATAGCCTCATAATTCTTTATTTTGCCTTCGTATTCTTTGGCATTGAAACTTTTAGACGACATCAAAGCTTTTTTGTCTTTTTGTAACTCCGCCTTAAGAGCTTCAAGCTCTTCCACTTGACCACCTAATGCTGTAATTTCGGCTATTTTGGCATCTAATTGTGCCGAAATAGAGTCCAACTTGGTGTTGGTTCGTAGCAGTTCGTTGGTTTTTTCGGTGATAGACACGTTGTTCTGAGAATTTTCTTGTTTCTCATTAAAATACAAATACCCAAAAATAGCAGCAACGGCCAAAGCCAATATTAGTCCAGCCTTAATAATCGAATTGCTACTGTTATTTGATTCTTCCATAATGTTATATTTATAGGTTTTAATATTACAAAAATATATTTTTATTTTTGTATTCAAAGCTTATTTTACCTAATATTCCATCTGAAGGTATCTTAAACTAACAAAATGCTTCATATTTCAGAAAGCTACAGGATTAAGGTTAAGTGCACAGTTAATATATTATATCTTAACAATTTGGAGTCATTCATTATCTGAGTATTGAACTATTTTTTTTCAACAAAAAAATAGTTTACAATCAGTCCTAAATATTTAGTAATTTTAATCAGCTTGTTCTTAAACTCAAAAGAACTTCATTAATGCTTTAACCTTTAAAAAACTATTGTAGCACCAAAATATTGAAATTTTCAATTTTAGTCTCTTTCTTCAATATTGAGATTAGTTTTGTTTAAATAAAAATTAAATCTCTATTCAAACTAGCAAATGGCTCTCATCTCAAAGAAAAAAATACCTTTCAAAATATCTCCACTACTCCGAAAATACCTTCGAGAGAATGGACGAGAAATAGATTCACCACTTAAATACAGCGATTTGTTGCGATATGATAATAAAATAACGCTCTATGACAAAAACGGCAACGATACGCTATGGGAAACTGTGTTTTACTCTCAAACTGACCTTGTAGAGATCTACGAGAATCTCAAAAACATATATGCAGACCTCAAAACTGATGGCGACGAATCCGTAATAAAACACCTAGTGGTGGACAGAGTGGATATTTGTACTTACGCCAATACTTTGCCATTTAGGGTGCGTATTAGCAACAAAGTAAACGACAACTACGACTATTTTTATATCAAAAAAGCCGATGCCTCAAGAATCTACGGGCTCGAATTAGAACATCTTTTGTCACCGAATGTGATGTCTTATTTCACTTGTGAGGAAACATTGATAGAAGAACACATAGCAGGTATTACAGGTGACCTTTTTATGCAAAACCACCTCAATGACGTCAATCTGAACCCTATTAGGCTTACCAAAGAATTTATAAAATTCAACGAACGCTGCTTTGTAAGGCTTTTGGGGGATATGCATTCATCCAATTTTGTGATTATCGTAACCCCAGATTTTGAAGATTTTCACTACCGAATAAGAGCCATAGACTTCGACCAACAGTCTTACGAAGCCTCAAAGTCGGTGTATATGCCGCAGTATTTTAAACAAAACAATGCCATCATAGAAATGGGCATGAAATACATGACGTCGGAGTCGGTGAAACAATATCAAATAGAAGAGCGGTCTTTAATAGCTCACCGCATGAAAGACGAAAAAGTAAAGCTTCACGACCTGCTAGAATGTATGAAGACCGACAAAATTCATTTAGACGCCAACCTGGTTCAGCTTAGAAAAGAACTGTCTCAGCATTATAAAAACAAAGCGTTTTTGGCCTGCGAGTCGATGGGAGAAATGGTAGAATTGAGCCTAAAAATGGTAACTGCCTTTTAGGATTTCAAAAAACGAATCAACAGAATTTCTACCAATAGAAAGAATAATGCAGCCACTACAAAGTATTTCCAGAGTGGTTTACCCATGGAAGTATCTCTAAATGCTTCTATGAAACTACCGTCAAAAATATCGTCATAAACTTCGACATTCTTTTGGTTTTCAAAAATACCTCTAAGGTTTTCGGAGCTATAAGTATCAAGTTTGGACTCTAAATGGTCGTGATTAAGTGCAAGCGTTTTTTCCACTTTCCCGTTTATCACCAAATCATAAAAACCCGAACCGAATAGCTGGCCTTCGCTAAGTTCAGAAGATTTTGGCAGCGTAAGGTTAAGTGTTTTGCCCAACAACCTTTGCACTGGAATAATCTCCAACTTATCATTTTTGAGTTTATATGTTGCATTTTTAGGTGCATTTGGCATAAAAAAACTAATAGACGATTCGCTAAAATTGTAGGCCAATCTATCTGATTTGCTACTTAAATAGGCCATTTTGTAAAATGTCGGAACGAAAAAAGCATGTTCGGCAAAATTTCCGAATTTGGAATTGAGTGGACTCGCTAACAAATATACCACACCATCGCCCACTTTAGTTCTTGTAAGAAAAGCCTTGCCATTTCTGAAACTCAATAGTTTTTCGGCCGCTCCGCTCCATTGCAATTTAGGTGTAGATTTGGGCAAACTTACCAAACTATTGAAAGAACTTCGCTCAAAAACATCAGCATAAAATGGCGAAGATTTGTCGGGTTCGTTGATGTCCACAAGGTTTTCAGGACTTGGTACTTCATTCACGACTTCAATATTTTGAAAGCCGTATTTTCCTAAAAATGCAAGATAGCTAGCCGCCACTGGATTCTCAGAAGGGCTAATGACCACACTTCCACCAGAAGAAAGGAAATTTTCGAGTGCCAATTTGGTTTCTCCTTCAATCGTAGATATACCCTCCAAAACCACGATATCGGCATTTTGGACCTGACCGGGGTCAAAATTGCTTACCGAATAAGCATTGTACCTAAACAGACTATCGTTGGCGTACATTTTGGAAAGGTAATTTTGAGGACTACGCTGCCCAAAAAGGTGCAAAACACGAATGGTTGGCGATGCGTTTAAGACAAAATAATAGTCGTTGTCAAACGTAATGGGCTGATCATCAAACAAAATTTTGCCTTTGTGAACACCCCGCTCTTTAACCGTAAAGTTGAAAGTAGCTGTTGCGGAGCTGTTAGAAGAAATATTTACCGATGATGTAGATGCTTGCACATTGTCAATAAACAACTTTAATGGCAATTTTTCCACACCCTTATTTCCTGAATTATAGACCTTTACATTTAATACATTGTTTTGCATTTCTCTTACAACTGGCAAACTCAACCAAACTGAATCCACAAAAACATTTTGAGAAGCCTTACCCATCACCGGTATCAAATGAACTTTATCGTTAGAATCTATCTTCACGTTTTCTAACTTACCCACTGTAGATTTCTGAAAATCAGAAAACCAAAAAAAGTGATTTTGAGCAGATGGATTGTGTTTTTGAGCAATCGAACGTTGTCTTTTGTATACCTGCTCCAGCGTGCGAGGAATCTCAGAAAAATCTGTTGTAGTTAGTCTGTCTTTGACTTTTGAGGCATTTGTCACAAATTGATCCTGCCCGTCAAAATCGTTGGTGGTCATCTGAACATTGGACGACCTGTTGAATATCGAAAGCAATTCGTCGATTTTTATGATGGCCAAGTCCAAGAATCGTTTGCTTTCGGTGGTGTTTTGCATGCTCAACGAATTGTCGAGATAAATGCCGTTGATACCTACTGGCTTTGCAGTCAGGTTTGCTTTGTTTTTAAAAAATATGGGCTGAGCGAAGGCAAAAATTAGACAGGCTAGAAAAAGCATTCGGGCTGCCATTATAAGCAATTGCTTGAGTTTTCTGAAAGCCGAAGATTTTGTTTCTACAGTTTTGAGAAGAGCTACATTGGAGAAATACACTTTTTTGGTTCTTCGAAAATTGAAAAGATGCACAATGAGCGGAATACTCAAAGCTAACAATCCCCACAAAATACTTGGAAACAAAAACTGCATATTTTCTAAAATTCAGATTTATAGTGTATCAAATGTACAATAATATTGACTAAATAAAACTCCCAAAGCTGCAAATACAATCCTAATTCTCGGCATTCATCAAATAACGTCAAAACTACACCCTAAATACAAAAAAAACCAGATTTCACAAAAAACAAAAAGTGATTTTACAAAAATCATGGTAGAATTCCTGTAAAATCACTTCTAGAAAAAATATCGTCAATTAAGCACCAACCTTTGTACTGTCTGCTGCTGGAGCGGCTACGGTAGTTTCTGTGGTTGAAGCTGGAGTAGATGAACCGTAAAGTTTTTCACGGATAGCTGCCGTACGGGCTTCTAACTCAGGCTTTGCTGTATAGGTTACATTTAATTGTCTAGCTACTGAATCTGGATGAACGCCATAAACGTATTCGTTACCCTCATTTACATCATCCTGCTCAAATCGGTTGTTTTTCTGATATCCACAAGAGGCCAAAGCCACCAAACAGAAAATGAATACTATGTTCTTTTTCATTATGAAACTTATATCATTTAAATTTGCACAAATTTAAAATGAGCAATCCAAAAAGCCAAAGTTTATTTTAATTATTCGGTTCTTATTTTCAAATAGCCCGTAAGAAGGGTTTTAAAGCTGTTTTTATATGCATTATGACGTGGTGGTAATTGGTGGAGGAATTGTTGGGCTGGCTACAGCACTTAATCTCAAAAAAGCCAAACCGAGTTTGCGATTATTGTTGGTAGAAAAAGAAAATAGCCTCGCAGCACACCAAACAGGCCATAACAGTGGTGTTATTCATTCGGGATTGTACTATAAACCAGGAAGTTTGAAAGCCAAAAACTGTATTGAGGGCTATCACATGCTGATAGACTTTTGTAATGAGAATAACATAAAATACGAACTCTGCGGCAAAATAGTAGTAGCCACCAGTGAAGATCAGCTGGCGAGCCTTGACACGCTCTATGAAAGAGGAATTCAAAATGGCTTGGAAGGTTTAGAAAAACTAAACAAAGAACAATTGCAAGCCATAGAGCCGCATGTAGCGGGTATAGCTGGAATAAAAGTACCTCAGACAGGTATCATAAATTACACGACGGTTTCGGAAAAATACGCCGAAAACATCAAAAACATGGGCGGAGAAATTCGTTTGGGAGAAAAAGTAAGTTCTATTTCTGAAATAAACGGCGTTTCTACTGTGGTGACCAACAAAGGAAGTTACAATACAACTTTGGTCATAAACTGTGCTGGGCTCTACTCCGACAAAGTGGCACAATTTACTGAAAGAGAACAAGTTAAAGTAAGAATAATTCCTTTCAGAGGAGAGTATTATGAAATAAAACCTGAGAAACAGTATTTGGTAAAACACCTCATTTACCCAGTTCCAGACCCTAATTTCCCATTCTTGGGTGTGCATTTTACTAGAATGGTGGATGGCGGCGTAGAAGCTGGCCCAAATGCCGTTTTAGCATTCCGCAGAGAAGGTTACAAGAAACTTTCAGTTGATTTTTCTGAATTTGGTGAGACGCTGGCTTGGCCGGGATTCAGAAAAGTGGCTACAAAATATTGGAAAACAGGAATTGGGGAATACTATCGTTCGTTTTCGAAATCGGCCTTTACAAAAGCTCTGCAAGCTTTGATTCCAGAAATACAGAAAGACGACCTTGTGCCAGGAGGTGCGGGTGTACGTGCTCAGGCATGCGACTACGACGGCGGACTTTTGGATGATTTTGCGATAATAGAAAACAAGCAAGCCATCAACGTCTTGAATGCCCCTTCTCCTGCGGCCACCTCATCGCTTTCGATTGGTAAAACTGTAGCCGAAATGGCCTTAAAACAACTGAATTAAAGAAATTGCCTTTTATAAAGTTTCATTATCTCATTTTTCTAAATTATAATATTTAGTTTTGCCTTTTTAAAGCTCTCTGAAAATACATGAATCCTGAGTCTATTATTTTCTATAATTTATTCATTTATTTGGTCGGCTTTGTGTTGCTACTCAGCCTGAACAATTCTGTATTAAAACAACTCTCAGGCTGGATTTCGATTATAATTAGTGTTTTGGGCATTATTTTTTCCTCAAGTTTACAAGTTCCTTCTACAGAAAATTTTAGCGTATCATACAATTGGTTACATCTGGGTGATACACGTATAAATTTCAAGATACTGATAGACAACCAAACCTACTTTATGTATATTTTGGTGCAGATTATTGCTTTTTTTGTTAAGCTTTTCTCTACTAAGTATCTAGAGCATGACGACGGTATCAATCGATATTTTGCCTTTTTAAACCTATTTGTCTTCTCCATGCTTGGGTTAGTTTTGGCTGGCAATTTACTTCAGCTTTATCTTTTCTGGGAACTGGTAGGATTTTGTTCTTACCTGCTTATCGGCTTTTGGTACACCAAAAAGTCAGCTAATTCCGCTGCAATTAAGGCCTTTTTAATCAACAGAATGGGAGATGCCTTTCTGATGGTAGGTATATTTCTTTTGTTTTTAATCTATGGAAATCTTGATTTTGATGCCTTTTTACCAGAAAATCTTGATAAAACAGCCTTTGGTTTTCCATTCCTAACATCAGAAGGGCTTCAAACCTTAGCCGTGTTGATGGTTTTTGGTGGAGTCGCGGCCAAATCGGCACAATTGCCACTCCAAATTTGGCTCCCAGACGCTATGGAAGGACCGACTCCTGCCTCTGCACTTATCCATGCGGCCACTATGGTGGTTGCTGGGGTATTTTTATTAGGCAGAATTTCGCCCATTATCACACCAGATGCAGGTTTAGTAATAGCATTAATTGGCGGCTTGACAAGTGTCCTAGCAGCCACTTCGGCTGTTTTTCAATATGATATTAAAAAAGTATTGGCTTATTCTACTATCTCACAGCTTGGTTTTATGGTAGCAGGTATGGGTATGGGGGCAGTTGGAGCTTCATTTTTTCATTTGGCCACACATGCATTTTTCAAGGCAGGGTTATTTCTCTGTGCTGGAGCTGTCATAAATTATATGCACCATGAGCAAGACATGCGAAAAATGGGCAATTTGATTCTCAAACTTCCTGTTATTTTTTATGCTTATTTGATCTGTGCTGCATCTTTAATCGGCTTGCCGTTTACTTCTGGCTTTTTGTCCAAAGATTCCCTACTGAACGCCGCAGTCGCTTTTGGCACAAAAGATCGCATCACAAGCATAAAAATATTGGTACCGGTGATGATGGGCATTACCTCATTTCTTACCTCTTTCTACATGATTCGACAGTTGGTCATGGTGTTTTTTCAAAGACAAGAAAGCCCGGTGGATAAAATCATAAGTTCTACCAAAAGAACTTTTGATGGAGCCATAAAGTCGTTTCAGGACATATTAAATGCTGATAATGAATCTTTAGGAGAAGAAAAAGTCATCAATTTTGTAAGAAATCTGGGCGTATTTGACGTTTCTGTTCTAGGATTGTCCATTTGTTCTACCTGGTTTTTATTTAGCTCAAATCCGTTTTCGTTCGAAGAGGTATGGTTTCTTGAAGTTTTTCAAAGTGAAGACATACATTTTTCATGGATTCCGATAGCTGTAGGATTACTATTTATCGTGGCTTTACTCATAAGCTATAACACTACTTATGAGGAACTTAGGAGATATTACTTGGGAGAATTCAAAACTGGCAATCAAAGAAAACTCTACCGCCTAATGAAAAACCACCTTTATATCGACCAATTCTATAAAACGATATTTTCCGCGTTTATAAAGAGTAGAGATTCATCAAATATGCCGCTGTCTGCAAGTGTAAGTAATGAAAATTTGGAAGCGAGTAAGTTTGAAATTACATCTTATTTTCAGAGAGTAGAAACCAATATTGTGGATAGATTGATACTAAAAATCACGTCATTAGTTTTATCTTTGTCCGAATATAGTTCTAAAATTGACGATAAAATAGTAGATGGCTTGGTTCTGAAGATTTCTTTTGGCCTCAAAAACTTAGGAGACAAAATAAGAAAATCGCAGTCTGGACAAGTTCAATTATACGTTTTGGGTATGGTAGTTCTCATTTTATGCATTGTTTTTATCAAAATCATAATATTCTAAAATGCAATCTGGCTTATTAAGTTCTCTGATAATATTACCTCTGATTGCATCAATGGTCATTTTGTTGCTTCCCGAAAGTTACAAAGGGTCATACAGATGGATTGCTCTGATTGTACAAATTTTGCTTTTGATAAACTTAGGCACGCTGATTAGTGGTTTTGAAGCTAACCATACGGGTTACCAGTTTTTGGAGCATTTTGAATGGATCAGGCTAACATTGGGCAAAACATCTATACTGTCAATAGATTACATCGTGGGTATTGACGGATTAAGTTTGTCCATGGTGGCACTTTCGGTGGTTGTTTTCTTCATAGCCAACATTTCTTCGTTTTCTATAAACAAAAAAGAAAAAGCCTACTACAGCTTGTTTTTGCTGCTTACAGCTACAGTTATAGGATGTTTTGTAGCCATAGACTTCTTTTTATTCTTTATTTTCTTTGAATTTATGCTCCTTCCGATGTATTTCTTAATCGGTATTTGGGGCGGCCCAAATAAGGCCTATGCTTCCCTAAAGTTTATCATTTATACGCTTGTTGGCTCTGTGATGATTTTGGTGGTTATGATAGCTTTGGCCATGTCAAATGTTGATGAATTTTTTACGAGCGAGTATAAAAGAACGGTTTTTAGCTTCGACTTCAGAATCCTTAGTGACCAAGCCAATTTGCTGAAAGGCTCATTGCTGAACATCGAAAACCCTATTAAAATCTTTGGCGTAAACGCTCGAGATTTTATGTTTATCCTGCTTTTTATAGGTTTTGGCATAAAACTTCCGATGGTACCTTTTCATACTTGGTTGCCAGATGCCCACGTAGAAGCTCCTACGCCTATTTCAGTAGTTTTGGCTGGTATTTTACTAAAAATAGGAGGTTACGGACTCATCAGAATAGCCTACGGGTTTTTCCCAGACATAGCCATAAATTACGGCTTACTAATAAGTATAATGGGCTTGATTTCAATTCTTTACGGAGGTTTCAATGCCTTGGCACAGAAAGACCTAAAAAAACTCATAGCTTATTCTTCTATCTCACACATGGGATTTGTGTTGCTCGGAATTGGTGCTTTTAATATTGAAGGATTCAACGGGGCTATTTTCCAGATGTTTAGCCATGGATTGCTTTCTTCTATGCTATTTCTTATCGCTGGGGTTTTGTATGAAAGAACTAAAAATAGAGAAATTAATAACTTTAAAGGCTTGGCCAAAACTATGCCGATATTCACCGTTTTGGTAGCCATCGCATTTTTTGGTTCCTTAGGTTTACCTTCACTTTCTGGCTTTATTGGAGAGTTTTTTACACTTTTTGGTAGTTTTCAAGCCAGTACCATCCCAAAGGTTATTCCAATATTAGGAGTTTTGGGTATAGTTCTTTCGGCCATTTATTTGCTTTGGACTTTCCAAAAAATGTTTTTTGGAGAATTTTGGACAAAAGAGGAATTCAAGAATAACTTGACTGATCTCGACCAAAAGGAGATAATCATGTTAGGCGTTCTTGGTGTTTTAACGTTGATTTTTGGAATTTTCCCAAATATACTCTTTGACCTCATCAACCCTACCGTAATTCAACTCTTTTAATGAAGGAATTACAAGAAATACTCACTAGCTCACAGCATATTTTACCTGAGTGGATTCTGTTACTGGGCATATTGCTATTAGTAATAATAGT
The DNA here is from genome assembly GCF_024343735.1 of Lacihabitans sp. CCS-44. Classification (GTDB taxonomy): domain Bacteria; phylum Bacteroidota; class Bacteroidia; order Cytophagales; family Spirosomataceae; genus Leadbetterella. The sequence continues at coordinate 143,205 of NZ_RJUE01000002.1, read as the reverse complement.
TTCTTTTCAAAAAAAAGACTCCAAATGGCCATACCGATTTTCGTTCTTGTTGGTTCTGGCATACACTTTCACAGCAACGTATTTTTATGAAAATCTACCTTCAGAAGGCTTAAAACTCTATGGCGACCTACTCTTTATTGACCAAACTAGCTTGTTTTTCAAACAGTTAGTAGCTATTTCAACTATTGTTTTCTTGATTCATAGCAGGTTGTTTCAATATAAATTTGACGGTGAAATATATTTTCTGATACTTTGTATATTACTTGGCTTAAGCTTTTTAGCGATGACCACCCATTTTTTGGTCATTTATGTTGCCATCGAATTGGTTTCTATATCGTCGTATGTTTTAGTAGCCACCAAAAATGAAAAAACCAATTTTGAGGCGGCAATTAAATACCTCATTTTTGGAGCCACTAGTAGTGCCATTATGCTCTACGGCATATCGTTGTTTTATGGAATGGGCCACGTGCTAAACTTTGCGGAACAAACATTCTTAGAATCAATTTCGACCAATTCACCCCTTGTCCTACAAATTGTTTCGTTTTTGTTTTTGGGTGGATTATTCTTCAAAATAGCAGCAGCACCCTTTCATAGCTGGGTCCCTGATGTTTATGAGGTAACTTCTACTCCTATCATTTCGTTCTTGTCATTTGCACCCAAAGCTGTGGGGGTATTGGTGGTGGCAAGGGTAGTGCAGGCAAACTTCACAGATCTTAATGCTGTATTGTTGTTGATAATCTTCGTTTCATTGATAGTTGGCAATTTGGCAGCTTTGTGGCAAACCAACCTAAAAAGAATGCTGGGATATTCGGGTATTGCCCAGGCAGGATTTATATTGATTGGCGTATTAAAAGGACCTCAAACAGATTTTTATGGTGCGTTCTTTTATATTCTCACCTATTTGCCTATCACTATGGGGGCTTTTTTCTTGGCTGATTTGCTTAAAAAACAGTCTGGAAGTGATGAAATGGAAGACTTTAAAGGTATTGGCCAGAAAAATATTTTTTTAGGTTTAAATGCTGTCATCATCATGATGGCTTTGGTTGGCCTCCCTCCTACCATTGGCTTTATGGCCAAACTGATGGTTTTTTCATCAATCATCAATCTAGGAGAAGCTATGCACAGCTCGGTTTACTATGGGCTTTTGATATTCGGGCTTTTAAATGCTGCCATATCAATCTATTACTATCTAAAAGTGCCGTATTTTATGCTCATCAAAAAGAGCTATAATCAACCTCGATACAATCCGGATTTTTTCCTCACCCTTGTGCTTACTTACTTTAGCATAGCTCTGATAATCTTCTTTTTATATCCTGATTTTGGTACGGAATGGGTTAGGAAGGTTTTGTTTTGAAAAAATTGAATTCTTACAGAAGTCAGAGAGCACATCAGTGTTAAACGATTAATTTCTAACACTTTAGCTCTCCACCAAATTTCTCATTTTTCTCGTCAAATATTAAAGCAAATGATCAAATTTAGGGCTTTGTCAAACAACTACCTCATTTTCATTTGTAATAAACTCACCAGTTTTCGTGAGAATCTGATCATACCCTTCATACTTCTCTCCCCAATTATCATCCATAAAAAAAGCGACACCGAAGCATCGCTTTTAAAATTATAAAAATATCAGTATTTTGCAGCTTTGCCAGGAGCTGGTGTGCTTAATTTTATAAAATCTCTAAGGTCCTCGTTGGCTTGTTGCAAATCCTCTCGACGGAGATACATCATGTGGCCTGAACGGTAGCCTTTCCAGCTTAGTCTTTCTTTGGTTTTGCCGCTTGGATCCATTTGCCACATATTATATTTGGCGTTGAAATAATCGCAGGCTCCGTCATAATAACCCGACTGCGTGAGCACATGCAAATAAGGGTTGGCAGCCATGGCTGCTCTCAGATTCTCGCCAAGATTGACATCGTCACGCTCCCAAGGGTTAACCGGACCAAACATATTGTATTTCAAATCTGTCTTAAACTTCAATTCCTCCCTTAAATACATGTTGATAGGTGGCGTAAAAGAATGCAACCACGAACTTAACTCGGCATTGAATTCAGGTTTTTCTCCACCATCTTTTGAGTCTATCCCCAAATATCTTGAATCGAGTCTGCCTACAGTATAACCTCTATCACGTAGCAGTTCTTTCCAGAAATAATTGAGTGAAATTTTTAGGTTGTTTTTCATCAAAACGTCCTCTGACAAACCCGAATATTTTGACATCTTGGCCGCTAAGGCTTTCTTTTCGTTTTCTGGCAAGTATCCACCTTTGGCCAAGGCCGGAATCAATTGATTCACGGTAAAATCTTCCACCTCAGGTAAAAAAGCAGTTAAATCTTTACTTTGCAAAGAGCTCTCCAGACCTTTGTGATACCAAGCCACAGCAGCAAAATATGGCAAACGCAAGGCATCGCTCATGGTTTCATCTCGTTTTATGCCTAAATCGGTTGGAGAAACCAGCACAACACCATTCAGATACATCCAATGGCTGCTTTGCAGCTCAAGAGCCATTCCAGATACCCGATTGGTACCATAACTTTCACCTATCAGATATTTCGGTGAAGACCAACGGTTTACTCTACTCACAAAAGTATTTAACCATTCTGATAGATATTTAATATCCGCTTTTACTCCGAAAAAAGTAGACTTAGGGGTTTCGGGATTAATAATTCTTGAAAAACCAGTGTTTACAGGGTCAATAAAAATAATATCCGCTACGTCGAGAATAGAATATGGATTGTCTTTATAACCATAAGGTTGCACGGGGTAACCCTCATCGTCTATGTTTAGTACCTTTGGCCCAGTATAAGCGATGTGCATCCAAACCGAAGCAGACCCTGGACCACCATTAAACGAGAATATAATTGGCCGAGTAGCCTTGTCTTTTACGTCGCTACGCTCATAATAAGTATAAAAGCAAGAGGCGATGATTTTACCAGCCTCGTCCCAAACGGGGATGGTTCCAGCAGTGGTTTTGTAAGGAACTTTTTGACCTTTGACGGTCACCTCACCGTTTGTCACCACACTCATATCGGGGTTGAGTATTCTCGAATTAGAAATCTGAGGTTTCTCTTCTGCTTTTGGAGTAGCGATGACTGAAGGAGTTGCTTCCGCCTTCTTTTGCTGTGCATTTGCCACGAGCGAGAGTCCAAAGCAAAGGCTCAAAAGTAAATTTTTCATCATGATTTATTTGTTATAGTTTATTGCTTCTAGGAGGCTTTCCATGTTGCTATCGCTCACCGGAATTTCATATTTACCTATCGTAATCCTATGATTTCTTATGGATTCTATCTTTTCTAGGTTCACTATGAAGGATTTCTGAACACGTAAGAATTTTTTGGATGGCAACTTTTCTTCAATTCCTTTGAGTGTAGATTTTGTCAAAATTGGATGCACGGCATTGGTAACATATATCTTAATGTAGTCCTTGAGCCCCTCAATGTGTGTGATCTGGTAAAAATTTATTTTTACCAGAGAGTATTCCACATTTACAAACATGTAGGTTTGCTCCTCATTTGTACCTTCGCTTTTCGACAACCTGTACAATTCTCTCGCCTTCATGGCCGCCTTTGTAAAACGCTCAAAACTAACGGGTTTCATTAGATAATCTACCACTTGCAGGTCGTAACTCTCCACAGCGTATTGCTCATAGGCAGTAACAAAAATCACCATGGGCTTGGTAACCATGCTTTCCAATAATTTTGTACCTGTCATTCCAGGCATTTGAATGTCAAGAAAAACTAAATCAATTTTTTCGGTTTGCAGCAATTCTATAGCTTCAAAAGCATTCTTACAGGTTCCAACCAGTTCCAAAAAAGGCAACTGACTTATATTTTCTTCAAGTAATTTTCTGCCTAAAAGTTCATCATCAACGGCTATACATCTTATTTTGGAGTTCATATCTTAGGCTTTATTTTTTAAATCTAATTCTAAATATACTTCAAAAAAACCATTTTCTTGTTTCATCTCAAGTTTGTGTGCACCAGGGTACAATAAATCTATTCTACGTGTAACATTTTTGATACCAATACCAGAATTTGGGTCCTTCGTTTCATTTTTTTGATTACTCATGAGGTTTCTTACCGAGAACTCAAACTTTTCTCCCTCCACGGCCTTTATCAGAATATCAATTTTGGGATCTTTCACAAATCCAACTCCATGCTTGAAGGCATTTTCAACAAAAGGTATCAATAGCATAGGCTCTATCATCATGGAGCCGGGATTGCCTTCAAGTTTCAAATCAATCTTTACATCTTCGCCAAATCTTACGTTCTGAAGTTTCACGTAGTTTTCGAGATATCCTATTTCCTTTTCGACCAAAACCTGCTTGTTTTCAGACTCATATAGCATGTATCGGATTAAATTTGACAACTCAAGGGTCACACTTTCGGCTTCTTTTGATTTGGTCCGAATTAAATACACAATACTATTCAAAACATTGAATATAAAGTGTGGACTGATCTGAGAACGAAGGAACGAAAGTTCTGATTTCAATCTTTCCGCCTGCTCTTCCTGATTCTTTTTAGACTGACCCGTCATAAATATCACAAAACCATAAAGCGTACTCATAGAAATTATAAACAAAACAGGAAACAGTGTACGAGAGTCATAAATACGAATGGGGTATTTGTCTACCAAGTAATCTTTTAGCAAATAATAAGCAAATAAGTATATGGAAAACATCACCAGTAGGCTCATTATATAGCTTGTCAACTGGCCTTTATGAAGAAATTTTCGAATCAAAAACTCAGAATTAAAGTAAAAAAAAGGCATTGAGAAAAAACCCAATGGCAGTGTAAGCATGAGCCATTCGAGACGACTTTTGTCGTCGTCCATGATGGAATTGAGGATGGGTAATACCAACCAAAAAAACCAAAAAATGATATGAAATAATACCCGAAAAAGTAAATCGCTAGATATTTTTTTATTTGTGATTTGCACCTTCATAGAATTTGTAAGGGTGCAATTTCACATTTTTTTTCAAATAAAAATCATTTACAAGACCAAAATTGTAATTGAATAGATTTAAGATTTATTTTCATGGTATAACCACAAAATCATCGATTAATGACCTTTTATCCTCATTTAAGTTTCATTTATCTAATTCACGGAAATGTCAAACTTTTTGATATTAGTTTTGTTATCGATTTATTATCTAAAACTATTATATGACCAAATACTTCACTTCAATTTTATTCTTATTAACGTCTTTTGCGATTGCACAAATGCCATCTGCTACTCAAGGCGGAGATGGAAAAATATCGGGTACACTCATAGACAGTGTTGCCAAAACACCTGTAGAATTTGCTACTCTGTCTTTGTACAAAACCACCGACCTAATAAAGCCAATAGATGGAACACTTACAGATGAAAAAGGAAAATTTACACTCAAGAATGTGCCTAATGGCAAGTTTGCCATCAAATTCTCTTCTATAGGATTCAAAGATAAAATGGTATTTTTAGAAGAAATTACTGCTAAAAATAGAACCATCACTCTTAAAGATATTTTTATTAGTACTGATGCCAAGCTACTCAACGAAGTAGTTGTAACTGGCCAAGGTGCAGTAATAGAAGAAAAAGTAGATAGACTTGTTTACAACGCAGACAAAGACATTACCGCCAAAGGTGGTGACGCCGCGGATATTCTAAGAAAAGTACCATTGTTGTCAGTTGACCTAGATGGAAATGTGTCGTTGAGAGGTAGCTCCAACATTAGGGTTTTGATCAACAACAAGCCTTCGACCATTATGGCGGCCAGTATTGCGGATGCCTTGAAGCAAATTCCAGCAGACCAAATAAAGACTGTGGAAGTAATCACTTCGCCATCAGCCAAATACGACGCAGAGGGCTCATCTGGTATCATAAACATCATTACCAAAAAGAATAACTTGGAAGGCTACAGCCTAAACACAGACATAGGTGGCGGAAACCGAGGAGCTAATCTTGGCCTAAACGGAAGCCTAAGAACGGGTAAATTCGGCATGACTTTGGGAGGTTTTGGAAGAGCTAACTTTAATCCTTCGGAAACTACCTTTGAGCAAATTACTAAAGGTGCTGAAAACACCTATCGTACAAGTCAGAAAGGCAACGCAAAAGACGAAATGGTGTTTGGAAGATACACTTTAGGTGCTGATTATGACATTTCTAAAACCAAATCTCTTTCTGCAGGAGCGAGATTTGGAACAAGAAGTTTCAATAGAAATCAAGATTTAACGATTGAGCGTTTCGAAAATCTTACTCAGCTGAGCAATACAAACCAAAGAATTATATCGGAAAATCCATCTAACAGCTGGGATTTCAATATTGACTATTTGCATGTAATTAAGCCACAAAAAGAATTAAGTATCTCTACTCTTTATAGTAGAAGCTCGGCAAACTCAGACTTTACCAATACACCTCTTGGCAATGCTGAACTTGAAAAACTGGCTCTAACCAACAGAAACGATAATATTAATCAGGAATACACAGTACAAGTTGATTATCAGACACCTATCAAAAAGAACCAATTGGTAGAATTTGGAGGAAAAGGAATTTTCAGAGAAGTTAACAGTGACTTTAGCTATTTGGTGGGTGGCAATGTAATAAATGACCCAAAAAGACCAAACGGTTCGTTGGACTACAATCAAAATATCGGAGCGGCTTATTTGGCATACACTTATACCACTAAAAGCAAATACACTTTCAAGGCTGGTACGAGATATGAAATAACGGACATTTTCGCTACCCAAAACAATACGACGGATATTGACATTGAGCCATATAACATTTTGGTACCTAATGTGAATATCTCGAAGACTTTTGGTGGAAAATATACGGTAAAAACCGGTTACAATAGAAGAATTCAACGTCCTGGATTACAGCAGTTAAACCCCAACGTGAACCTTGTAAACCCTCAAAATATTCAGCAAGGAAATCCAGAATTGAGACCTGAGTTGACTGACAATATAGAGGCAAGTGTAAGTGCGAGTATAAAAAAGATTTATTTGAATATGTCGCTTTTCACCAGAATGACGGGCAATGCAATCACCCAGGTAGCTACACCATCAGGCACCGAAGACGGTGTGGTGATAACAACTTTTCAAAATATTGGAAATGACAAAGCCTACGGTGTAAACTTTTCTGGAAATTTGAGCCTTACTTCTAAATGGATGGTAAACGCAGGAATAGAGTCGTTTTACAACTACATTACTGGTCAAACAACATCAGCAAGTGGTGTATCTATTCCAGTTTCTAACCAAGGATGGAATCACAACGGACGTTTGATGACCTTCATAACTCTTAAAAAAGGATGGCAGGTACAAGCGTTTAGTTTTGCAAGAGGAAGCAGGGTATTGCCAATGGGACGCCAAGGTGGATTTGGGTTTTACTCACTCGGCACAAGAAAAGAATTTAGGAATAAAAAAGGTAGTATAGGAGTTTCTGCCCAGAACTTCCTCCAAAATTCTATGAAAATAAGAACCACAATGGAGTCACCATTATTTACGCAAAACAGTGTAAACTATATGTTTAACAGAGGTGTAAGTGTGAATCTTTCGTACAAATTGGGTAAAATGGGCGTAGATGCTATGATGCCGAAAAAGAGAGCAAAAGGTGTGAAAAACGACGACGTAAAAGACGGAGGCGGCGAAACTACTGGCCAGCAAGGCGGTGGTGCTCCAGCGGGTCGTAACTAAGAAAGTACTTAATATAGGTTTTAGGTTAATAATAGGAGAACTTGCCAAGCTTTTGGCAAGTTTCTTTTTTTTTATACAAACCAACTTTTGACAAAATAAAAAAACCACGTTTGAACAGCCCCAGCAAACAATGCACACAGCAACATTTTCCAAAGGATTTCAACTTTATTAAACCTGAAATGAAGAGCTAGGAAACTTCCCAAAATGGGTGTAAAAATAAATGGTGTCAGCAGGGCGATTCCCCAAAGTCCCAATTTTGATTTTACTTTTATGGCTATTCGCGTGGTTCTGCTAAATATCTTTTTGGGTTTACTGCCCCTAAATCTGGCAATAAGTTTGGTGATGATTTCGCCACCATATACTACCAGAAAGACTGTGAGCATCATACCCAAAGACGAAAATATGCTGGTCTCCCACCAGCTAAGTTTAAAAGCCACTCCTGCCAATGGCCCACCTACAAACTTTATTGTGGCTGCCAAAGCAACCGCTAAATACTCTGAAATTTTCAACATATACCCTTACCAACAACTAATTTGACCCACATATTACAAGTTTTTTAAAAATAATTGAAAAAATCTCACATAGTATCTTGCATAACAAAGTACTATCCTATATATTTGCATCATCAATTATGAAAAAGCTATAATTTCTTTTTAAGAAAATGATTAAAACAACAAGATTATGAATTTAGAAAATGCACAGGTACAAATGCGGAAGGGCATCTTGGAGTATTGCATTTTGCAGATTATATCTCGTGGCGAAGTTTACGCTTCTGAGATATTAGACGAACTGCTCAATGCAAAAATAATGGTGGTGGAAGGCACACTATATCCTTTGTTGACAAGACTCAAAAACGCCGAACTATTGGATTATCAATGGAAAGAATCAACTTCGGGGCCGCCTCGTAAGTATTATATTTTGACCGAAAAAGGAACGAATTTCCTAGAAGGCTTGGACGCTACATGGATAGAACTTGCAGAGTCAGTTAAATCTATCATTGCCAAAACTCAAAAATAAACAAATATGAAAAAGACATTACAAATAACAATTGGTGGGCTCATTTTTAACATAGAAGAAGATGCCTACGACAAACTCAGCCAATATCTCGAAGCCATAAAAAAGTATTTCTCGAGTTATGAAAGTTGTGACGAAATCACACAAGATATTGAGGCTAGAATTGCAGAGAAATTCTTTGAGAAAAATCAAAATGGCGGTGCCATAGAAATCGATGACGTAGACAAAATCATCAAGTCTATGGGAACGGTTTCTGACTTCGAGGCTATCAAAGAAGACGAAGATTTGTCTAAAGAAACCTCGGAAAGCACTTCTTTTGGTAGCACAGACCAGCCAAAATCTGAAGAATCACAAAAAACTGAAACAGGAATTCCTCCGACCAAGTTTTACCGTGACAGCAAACACAAAGCTCTTGCGGGTGTGTTGGCTGGACTTGCACACAGGTTTGAGTTTGATGTCGTTTGGGCAAGAATTCTGTTCATAGTTTTAGGATTCGGATTGATTGACCTTGGCATTGGATTCTTTATTTTCTTGGCTTATTTTGTTTGCTGGATAGCTTTTCCAGAAAGAAATGACTTGGACGAAGTTAAAAACATAAAGAAATTCTATCGAAATCCTGAAAACAAAGTTTTAGGCGGCGTAGCCACAGGACTTTCTTCTTATTTGGGCATGGATTTGGTTTTGGTGCGTGTTCTTTTTGTGGTAAGTGGATTTTTCTTTATAGGTATTATTTTGTACATAATATTCTGGATAGTAGCACCTAACGCTGTTACAATTACACAGAAAATGGAACTAAAAGGACAAGCTGTAACGATAGAAAATATAGAATCTTCTATCAAAACAAACAGTTTATCGGAGTCACCACGTCAAGAAAGTGTATTCGCAAAACTTTTACTTTTCCCATTCAGATTGATAGGAATTATCTTGAAGGCTTTGGGTAAAATTTTAGGGCCAATTGGTACTTTGGTGAAAATGTTCATTGGCTTATTGCTCATGATTATAGGTGCATCGTTTGGCTTTGCAGCCATCGTAACTACCGGAGTATTTTACGGATTGATATCGAGTAAAGAATGGATTTCGGGCGACCATGTGATTGGCATGTTGAGCAGAGATTTGCCTCCATTAGGTGGTTTCTTTGGATTCCTGGCCCTATTTATCCCAGCTATCGCCATAGTTTTGGTAGGAATAAAACTATTGACAGGACAATTGAGCGGTCAAAGAAATTTCTGGTTAACGATGTTGGCTCTTTGGCTTATGGGAGTGGTAGGAATAAGTGCAGTTGGTTCGAAATATGCCCTAAATTTCTCAAAATTAAATGGCTATTCAGATGAAACTGCCTTGGCGTTACCGAATGGAACACTTTATTTGGATGCTCTTGAAAGAGATGAAAATGACGACGATGTTTTTGATACTAGGGTTGTTCTAGAAGCTTCTGAAAATGCAAATCTGACTTTAAAAACCAAATACAGCTCACATGGCAGATCGAAAGAACAAGCATTATCGTTGGCCAAAGATATTTCGTATTTAGTTTCTCAAAAAGACTCTGTCATTATTTTTCCAGAAAACTTCACCATGAAGGACAAAAATGTATTTCGTGATCAGAAAGTGGAAGCCACGTTGTTTATCCCGAAAAACAAGAAGTTTAAAATGTCTAGAGAGTTTGCTAGAAGGGTTTATAGTCAATCATGGAATCTCGACTCTAAGTTTGGAATTGACAGTGACAACATCGAGAAATACACCTTTTTGATGGATGAAAGTGGGGAAATAGCCTGTGCAGATTGCCCAGTTTTGACCGAAGACGAAAGAGAAGCTTTGGACAGAAATGGCAACAATGGCTCTTTTGGAGGTGAAGATTTCAATGAGCATGGTGAGTTTCATAAATCTGTCAGTGTAGAAAGCTTTAAGAATATTGATTTCGGGTCAAATTTTATTGTATCCATAAAGCATGGAGATAAAACTTCGGTTGACATTTACAGCAACGATCAGAAAGAACTCGATAACATTGAAGCCAAGGTTAAAGGAAGTACTTTGGAGATAGAATATGATGACCCCTTCAGAGATCATGACTCAGAAGTGCATATTTATATCGTAACCAATACTTTAGAAAATTTGGATATTTCAGGTGCAGCAAAAGCGAAAATATTGGGATTTGAAAACCTAAACGATTTGAATGTTGAATTATCAGGAGCCTCACAAGTGGCCATGGATATAATATCTAAAATACTAGATGTCAGTGCATCTGGAGCATCACAATTGATTGTAAAAGGTTCAGCAACTGCTATGAAAGCCAATCTTTCGGGAGCCTCACAATTGGATGCTAAGGGCTTAAAAGTAGAAAAAGCGGATGTTGAAGCACATGGTGCAAGTGTGGCCAAATTGAGCAAAATAAAAGACTTGAGGTCTGATACCAGTGGTGGAAGTGTGATAGAAAGAGAATAGAAGCTGCTTCCTTTCAATGAAAACCTCGGAGAATCTCTTCGAGGTTTTTTGTTTTATAACGATTTCGTAAATATTTTGTCTACAATGTTTGAAACCATCAACAATTCAAATTAGCTTAGATAAATTTTCAAAAAAACCTTAATAAAAATGAAGCCTTTATTTTTAGTAATACTCCTTTCTGTCTTAACAATTGTACCCTCTTTTGGCCAAAACAAAGAAACGTTTAAAGTCGTAAAAGCCGTAGAAATGCTAAGAATGCAAATGCTAGACCCTACAGAAACGGGCTTAAAATCTATATCACACCCGAGTTTAACTTATGGTCATTCCAATGGCCGTATAGAAAATCAAAAAGAATTTATGGAGAGTTTCTTGTCTGCTTCTTCAGATTTTACAAGCTTGGAATTTTCCGATGTCAAAATCGAAATAGTAGGAAAGTCGGCAGTGGTAAGGCATCTTTTGGCGGCCGAATCAAACGATAAAGGAAAACAACCTGCTAAGGTCAACTTAAAAGTAATGTTGGTATTTGTTAAGGAAAAATCTGACTGGGTATTGTTGGGCAGACAAGCGGTGAAGTACCTATAATTTTTTCTTTGAAATATTCTATTTAATAATCCTATTTTACCAGAAATCGCCTTAAATAACACTAGAATTCCATCTTTAACGCTAAAGTTGTCAAAATAGTATTAAAAAAAGAATCGCATCGGAATTTTATTTTAAATAATCTGCATAGATTTGAGTTTCCAAAGATTAGGCATTAAAAGCAACAAATATTGCCAAAAGGAAACATCAAAATATGAGCAAGAGAGTATTAAAAGTACATCCCGACGACAACGTAATAGTCGCACTAAGTGATATCAAAAAAGGTGAAATCGTAGAGTACGATCAGAAACCGTACGAACTAACCTCTGACATTCCTGCAAAACATAAATTTGCTCAGGCTGACTTCGAAATTGGAGAGGAAATTTATATGTATGGGGTTTTGGTGGGCAAAGCTCATCAAAAAATCAAAAAAGGAGAGTGGATTACCACATTCAATGTTAAACACGCAGCGAGTGAGTTTAACATTGGCGAAAGAAATACAGACTGGCAAGTGCCAGATGTAAGTGAATATAGCAATCGTACTTTTATGGGCTACCATAGGGCGAACGGAGAAGTAGGAACTGCTAACTATTGGATAGTTCTGCCAATGGTTTTCTGTGAAAACCGTAATCTGGACATCATGAAATCAGCATTGGTGGATGACCTTGGCTATGGCAAAAAGACAAAATATAAAAACTACGCCAAAAGCTTAATCGACCTTTACACAGCAGGCAAAAATATAGAAGACATTCTATCGGTAGAAATAGATGGAAACGAAAGTACTGCTACTGAGAAAATATTCAAGAATGTTGATGGTATAAAATTCCTAACCCACGACATGGGCTGTGGAGGCACACGTCAAGATGCCCAAGCTTTGTGCGGATTATTGGCGGGATATATAACACACCCAAATGTGGCCGGTGCTACGGTTTTGAGTTTGGGTTGTCAAAATGCCCAATATCATATGTTGCAAGAGGAAATAGAAAAACGTGGTGGAATGAACCAAAAACCCATCTATTTTTTGGAACAACAACAACTGGGAACTGAGGAACTTCTGGTAAGCAATGCCATAAAACAGACTTTCGGAGGACTTATAGAGGCTAATAAGATTGAAAGAAAACCTGCATCGATAGATAAACTCATATTAGGCCTAGAATGCGGTGGCTCGGATGGGTTTTCGGGAATTTCCGCAAATCCGGCAATAGGCTTCACATCAGACCTTTTGGTGGCATTGGGTGGTACGGTTATCCTTGCTGAATTTCCTGAACTCTGTGGTGTGGAACAAGAACTGAGCGATAGATGTATGATAACCGAAAACGCTGAAAAGTTTAATCATTTGATGACCACTTACAACAACAGAGCCAAAGCCGTAGGCTCAGGATTTGACATGAATCCGTCGCCAGGAAACATCAAAGACGGTCTCATTACGGATGCCATAAAATCAGCAGGTGCAGCAAAAAAAGGCGGCACTTCGCCAGTGACGGACGTTTTGGATTATCCCGAGAAAGTTATCAAAAAGGGATTAAACCTATTATGCACACCGGGTAACGACGTAGAATCCACGACTGCTGAAGTGGGCTCAGGAGCCAATATTGTGCTTTTTACTACTGGCCTTGGTACACCTACTGGCAACCCAATAGTACCAGTTATCAAGCTTTCAAGTAACACCAAGTTGGCCGAAAAAATGTCAGATATTATTGACATAAACACTGGTTCTATCATAGAAGGAACAGAAACCATAGAACAAGCTGGTCGCAGAATTCTGGATTTTGTAATCAATGCAGCCAGCGGTACGCAAGAAGTAAAAGCCGTTACAAACGGACAAGATGACTTTATTCCATGGAAAAGAGGAGTAAGCTTATAATCAAGGATTTAAATTTTTAAAAACGATATGGCAAAGGCTTTTTTAGACGACAATTTTCTTTTACAAACCAAAACGGCAGAGATACTTTATCATGAATATGCTAAAGACATGCCAATTATTGATTATCACAATCACCTTCCTCCAGACCAAATATTAAACGATATAAATTTCAATAACCTCACCCACGCTTGGCTATACGGCGACCATTACAAATGGAGAGCCATGCGTACCAACGGTATAAATGAGGCGTATTGCACAGGCGACAAAACCGATTACGAAAAGTTTGAAAAGTGGGCAGAAACCATTCCAAACACCATGCGGAATCCACTTTATCATTGGTCGCATTTGGAGTTACAACGCTATTTTGATGTCAAAGAAGTACTTAGTCCGGCTTCATCTCAAGCCATTTATGACAACTGTACAGCCAAACTGGCCACAAAAGAATATGGTGTTCGTGGATTATTGAAAAAAATGAATGTCACTACCGTTTGTACTACAGATGACCCACTGGATTCTTTGGAACATCATATTGCTTATCACAAAGAATTAGCTACCAAGCCGATTGGCTCAGAAGTAGCCATGTTGCCAGCGTTCAGGCCAGACAAATTTATATTGATAGAAAATCCAAATTTTGCCTCATACATTGAAAAACTGGGAGGAATTGTTGGCTTCGAAATTAAAGATTACGCTGATTTGCAAAAAGCTCTAAAATCAAGAGCGGATTTCTTTGCTGCAAATGGTGGAAAAATTTCAGATCACGGTTTGGAAGAAATATATGCCGAAGATTTTACAGAAGAACAGGCTAATGCCATTTTGAAAAAAACCTTGAGTCAGCAAGCTATCTCAACGAATGAGGCTACTATTTTCAAATCTGCAATATTACACTTTTTGGGTACAATGTATGCCGAATTGGGTTGGATTCAGCAGTTTCACCTCGGTGCTTTAAGAAACAATAACAAAAAAGCCATGCGTACGCTTGGACCAGACACTGGCTGGGATAGCATAGGAGACTGGTCGCAAGCTAAGGCTTTGTCTAAGTTTTTGGGGAAATTGGGCGAATATGACCAACTAACCAAAACGATAATTTATAACTTAAACCCTGCCGATAATGAACTCATGGCTACGATGATAGGTAATTTCAACGATGGCTCTGTGGCAGGAAAAATCCAATGGGGATCTGGTTGGTGGTTTCTTGACCAAAAAGATGGTATGGAAAAGCAGATAAATACCTTATCACAAATGGGTTTATTGAGCCAATTTGTGGGTATGCTTACCGACTCTCGCAGTTTCCTTTCGTTTCCTCGTCATGAGTATTTCAGGAGGATTCTTTGCAATATTTATGGAAATGACATAGAAAACGGAGAACTTCCAAACGATCAAGCTTTCATTGGCAAAACGATTCAGAATATTTGTTACAACAACGCCAAAACGTATTTTGGATTCTAAAAAATGAAGAAATCGATTCTGACATTTGGTGAAATTTTACTGAGATTATCTCCAGAAATGGGCGGTGCTTGGATAAGAAATGCTTCTATTCCGACATTTGTAGGGGGTGCAGAACTTAATACTGCCACGGCTTTGGCCAGCTGGAATGTGCCTGTTCAATATTGCAGTGGGTTGCCCAAAAATGCACTGGCTGAAGAAATCGCTGTCCATTTAGAATCGAAAAATATCGATACTTCCAAAATGCAGTGGTGCGGAGAGCGAATAGGCATTTATATGCTTCCACAAGGTGCAGATTTGAAGAATGCTGGCGTAATTTATGACCGAGCACATTCTTCGTTTTCTTCTATAAATGTAGGGCAAATAAATTGGCCGGAGGTTTTCAAAGGCGTAGAATGGCTTCATGTAAGTGCCATTACACCTGCCTTAAGCCAACAAATGGCTGACGTATGTTTAGAAGCTGTAAAAGAAGCCAAAAAGGCCGACGTAAAAATATCTGTAGATCTCAACTACCGTTCTAAACTATGGAAATATGGAAAAGAACCTATAGACATAATGCCAGAAATAGCCCAACACTGCGACCTCATAATGGGCAACCTTTGGGCAGCCAATAAGCTGTTAGGTACATCTTTGAATACCGAAGTTGAAGTTAACAATGCTACCAAAGAGGATTATTTGAGTGAATGCGGAAAGGTTTCAAGAGAGATTTTGCAAAAATTTGGAAATTGTAAATACGTAGCCAATACTTTCAGATTTGACCACCAAAACGTGGGTATAGAATATTATACAACTATATTTACAGAAAATAAACTGTACGTTTCAGCTCATTTTAAGGTAGAAAAAGTCATAGATAAAGTAGGAAGTGGTGACTGTTTTATGGCTGGGCTGTTATATGGTCTATACAACGAACATCAACCACAAGACATCATAGATTTTGCGGCGGCGGCGGCCATTGGAAAACTCAATGAATATGGAGATGCTACCCAACAAAAAGTAGAAGATGTGAATCAAATTTTAAATGCCCTTTTGGTAAATCAATAAAAATGACAAAAGAAGAAATATTGCAACTTGTTCTAGAAAAACCTTTGGTACCAGTTTACTACAATGCCGACGTAGAAATTACAAAAACCATTGTAAAAGCTTGTTATGAAGCAGGAATAAGGGCCTTTGAGTTTACCAACAGAGGAGAAAACGCCGCAGACGTATTTTCAAAAATACAGCCATTTGTTCGTGAAAATTGTCCAGGAATGATATTGGGTATCGGTACTATTGTAGATGCTGAAACCGCCGAAAAATATGTAAAATTGGGTGCTGATTTCATAGTTCAACCTGGTACTACCAAAGAAGTGGGCGAAGTTTGTAAAAAACACAACCTTGCGTGGATTCCAGGCGTAATGACACCCACAGAGATTTACAGTGCATTGTCTTTGGGAGCGTCCATGGTAAAGATTTTCCCAGGAAACATAGTTGGCTCAGCTTATGTAAAAGCACTTAGAGGTCCAATGCCTTCCGTCAAAATAATGGTTACTGGCGGTGTGGAACCCACAGAAAGCAGCCTAAAAGAATGGTTTGGGGCGGGTGCAAATGCTGTAGGATTGGGTTCGCAATTATTCAAAGACATGAACGACATCGAAATATTCAAAACCAAAGTGAAGGAATTGTTTTCCTTCATTCAACCTTAACCCTAAAAAAATGGAGAACAAAATCGGAAACTATCGCTGGACCATCTGTGCCCTCGTGTTTTTTGCGACCACCGTAAACTATCTCGACCGGCAAGTAATCAGCCTTTTAAAATCTGTCCTTTCAGATGAACTCAAATGGGATGATGGCGACTATGCAAACATTGAAATAGCCTTTAAGCTATTTTATAGCTTTGGAATGCTCATCGCAGGCCGCGTTGTAGATAAGTTAGGCACAAAAAAAGGCTACGCCATGGCCACTGGATTATGGAGTTTGGCGGCTATTGGTCACGCATTTGCCAATTCAGCATTTGGTTTTATGATTGCTCGTGCGTTTTTGGGAGTTACCGAAGCAGGAAATTTCCCAGCAGCTATAAAAAGTACTGCGGAATGGTTTCCTAAAAAAGAAAGAGCCTTGGCTACTGGTATTTTTAACTCAGGAACAAACATCGGGGCAATAGTAGCACCCTTAACGGTCCCGTTTATTGCAGCAGCTTGGGGTTGGCAGTGGGCATTTATTTTAACCGGACTAATAGGTTTTATTTGGTTGGTGTTGTGGCAAAAACACTATACTACGCCAAAGGATTCTAAAAAACTCAGCCAAGCAGAGTATGATTATATTCACTCTGATAAAGAGGACGAGAACATCGAAAAAGTAGTAGAAAACGAGAAAGTTTCTTGGTTTAAACTCTTGACTTTTCGTCAAACTTGGGCATTTGCAATTGGTAAATTCCTGACGGACCCAGTTTGGTGGTTTTACCTTTTCTGGTTGCCAGATTTCTTGCAGAGTGAATACAAACTTACACTTACCGAAATAGCCATACCGACAGCAGTGGTGTATATGATATCCACAATAGGCAGTGTGGGTGGGGGTTATTTGCCGATGGCATTTATAAACAGAAATATGCCGGCTTTCAAGGCTCGTAAAACGTCTATGTTTATTTTTGCTCTATGTGTGCTCCCTGTGGTACTTTCTCAATATGCCGGTAGAATAAACATGTGGTTGGCGGTGTTGGTAATTGGCATAGCGGCGGCGGCTCATCAAGCTTGGTCGGCCAATATATTCACTACAGTGTCTGATATGTTCCCTAAAAAAGCGACGGCTTCGGTAACTGGAATAGGTGGTATGATGGGCGGTATGGGCGGTATTTTGCTTACTTGGGCAGTACAGAAAAACATGTTTGTGTATTATAGAAGCATAAATCAAATAGAAACAGCTTATTTCATAATGTTCTTAATCTGTGGAGCGGCGTATCTTTTAGCTTGGTTAATAATGCACATTTTGGTACCCAAAATGAAAAAAATAGAATTATAAAGAAATTTGGCAAAACACTCAGTTGTTTTTAAATAATAAAAAGTAGAATTAAGAGAAATCTTAGTTCTACTTTTTTTGTGTTGAAATAGGATGTTTTACAAAATTATTGCCTTACCATTAAATAAAAAATGACTCTCAAAGTATAAAAAAATTAAATAATTAGACTTAAAAGGGCAAATTTGAGCAATAAAATAATTCGGGCAAAAGAAAATTAGGGTAAATGAACTATCTTTGTTTTCGAAAAATGGAGTAGAAATATTGCTTTTGCATAAATTTATGAGATTTTGTTTGACATTGCTTTTCCTATTAGGCACGATTTGTTGCAAAAACCAAGAAAACAAATTCGAAATCGCAGGTACGTGGAAAGACGTAACTTGTAAAGACGACCTCAATAATTGCGAGAGTAGATTTCCAATAATAGTGATAGATACTAGCTTGCAAGATTCTATTGAAGTTAAAACCAAACTCGGTGTAACCAAAAGGATTTGGTCAAACAAAAAATATGAGGGTGCCTCCATTACACTCGAAAACAACTATGAGTCGCTTCTCTTTCCTGTCTACGACAAAAATAGTTTGGCCTATTATGACGACACCAAAGGCTACTTTGTTTATTACAAGAAAATAAAATCCGACACAAGATGAAACTTTCAAAAGACTTCAAAGTCATCTTATGTTATCTTCTAATTTTTGTGATTGGGTGTTTTTTTATGCCAAAAACCTATGTATGGGGCTATAATGACCGCAACTGTTGGTTCAGTTGGTGTAATTATATTCATCATTTTGGTGTACAAAACATCTATAAATTACGAGTTGATTATCCTCCGCTTGTACATTATTTCTTGTGGTTGTTGGCAAAGTTTTCAACCACTTCAGAAAACATCTATTTGTATATTTACAAGTTAAAATACATAACACTGTTTATAGAGATACTCAGTATTTTCTGTGTTTATAAAATCCTAGATTTAAAAAAAGTAAAATATCCTTATTTATGGCCGCTAATGATATTTTTTAATATCGCATTTTGGTATGATAACGTACTTTTTGGACAAGTAGATGGTGTTTATACTGGTTTTGCTTTTATTTCTATCACTTTTGCCATACTCAAAAAGCCTAGTTTAAGCCTGATATTTTTTATTTTATGTGTAAACTTCAAACTCCAAGGAATTATTTTCTTCCCTATAATAGCTCTTGTATTGTTTCATGAAATCAAGCATTACACTTTACCAAAAATCGCAACTACCCTCTTGCCAGCCGTCTTACTGCAAGCCTTAGTTATTTTCCCTTTTATATATGTAGGTGACTTTAAACTGGCATTGAATTCTTTCTCCGAAAGCATGGGCAGATATCCGTTGGTAAGCATGGGTGCTTATAATATCTGGTCGCTGATATTCGAAAGACCTGATCTTATTAATGATAACATGGGAGTGTTTAATTTCAGTTATAACTCATTTGGTCTCATTAGTTTCTTTGGGCTTTCAGGCTTTGTACTATTACCATTTGCCCTTAAAAGCCTAAATATATTCAACAAAAGTCTTAAACTCGATTTCAGTTTTGAGAATGTCCTACTGGTTTGTGTATTAGTGATACTATTCTTTACCTATTTTAACACCCAAATGCACGCCAGATATTCCCACCCATTGGTGTTATTTGCTGGCACTTTGGCTCTTCTCAGGAAAGATTACCTTAGGTTTTTCCTAGTAAGTTTGGCCGTATTTCTAAACATGGAAGGAGCATCTAAAATCTTAAAAGGTAACATTACGGAATTCCAAACTATTTGGTTTCAGCCTTGGTTTGTGTCACTGATATTTCTAACTGTTATTGTTCTTTATAGTATTGATTATATCCTATTGATAAAAAAAGGTATACAGTTGAAAGCCTAACCTAACCTACTTTGTCTCAATTCCGCCACATCAGCCTGAATGCTCTGTATAGTATTATAAACCAAGTCAGAGATGGGTCTGTCAGTAGGATTAAGCGTGCATACAAAACTCCAAAGTTCAAAAACCTCCTCTGGTTTTATTCTATAAGGATAATACGTCTTATTGTCTGAATGAAGATGTATCGTGCCGTCTTGTTCTATTTTATTATACAATCGCTTATATACTAAGCCGTCGTTTTGGGTCAATACCACGTAGGTTTTACCATCTTTTATGTCGTTGACGTCTTCTACGTATTTACCTATTACATAGGCCCCTGTCTCCAGCGGCGGCATAGAATCTCCCTGAATAGGAAAGCCCCGAAATTTGCCTGCATCAGTAAAAGGCAATGAAATACGAGGTAAGTTCTCTATAAATTCTTCATCACTAAATCCTTGCAAATAGCCTGCTGATGCTCTAATAGGCACAAGTTCTACTAAATCTTTCCCGTCGCTATCTACCATTACCGGAAACAAAATCCTATTGCCTCCAATCTTGAGCAAATCTCTTAAATCATTCACTTTGGTTAGATCTATTTTCAAAAGAGAATCAATCGAAACCGTAAAATACTCCGACAACCTCACGATGAGATCTATAGGCGGCTCAGCTCGGTGTTCTTCCCACGAACTCAATCTCGATCGGGTGATGTTCAGGTCATTAGCTAGAGACTCCTGAGAGATTCCTCTCAGATGCCGTAAATGAGCTATATTTTTACTGATTTTTTTCATTGCTAAGTATTTTACCATAAAATTGGTAATATTTTAAGTAAAACACAAACTCAATCCTGCACAAATTTCATATTGCTAATTTTTTTATCATTTACTCCTACCTATGTTTGTATCCTCACAAACATTATTGTTATACACACATGCGTCTCGTCATGTAAAGACAAAGACGAGAGCGACGAAGGCGTCAAAAAACTACCCAAATCAGGCATCTGCTAAATATAAATAAAAGAGACATTTGATTATCTTTGAAATAAATTTTCAACCTTTCAGAATGAACCTCAACCTTAAGAGTAAAAAAAATAATACCTACGACGCCATAGTGGTAGGGTCGGGTATAAGTGGCGGCTGGGCAGCCAAAGAACTCTGCCAAAAGGGGTTAAAAGTTCTACTATTAGAAAGAGGCAAAGACATTAAACATATAGAAGACTATAAATCTGCCATGAAAGCCCCTTGGGAGCTTGAACATGCCAATAGGATAACCTTAGAAACTAGAGCGAAATTTCCTGTACAAACAGCTGAAGGAAATTATCCTATAAACGAAGCCAACCAAGACTTCTGGCTACCAGAAGACACCAGTCCATATATCAGCAAAAAACCATTCGACTGGTACAGAGGAGCTGGAGTGGGAGGCAAATCGTTGCTTTGGGGGCGAATGGTATTTAGGTGGAGCGACTTCGACTTTGAGGCCAATGCTCGCGAAGGCATAGCCATAGATTGGCCCATCAGATACAAAGACATAGAGCCTTGGTATGCCTATGTAGAGAAATTCATCGGTGTTACTGGTAGCTATGATAATATTTCGCATATGCCAGACAGTGTGTTTCAGCCAGCCATGGGCATGAACTGCGTAGAAACCAGTTTTCAAGAAAAAATAAAAGCCAAATATGGCAACGACAGAATAGTAACCATTGGCAGGGTAGCACATATTACCAAACCCACCGCTGAACAAACCGCTTTGGGGAGGTCGTCGTGTCAATATCGCAACGCCTGCTCCTCTGGCTGTCCTTATGGAGGGTATTTTAGCACACAAGCGGCTACTTTACCAGCGGCTATGAAAACTGGAAACCTCACGCTCAGACCTTTTTCCATAGTATCGAAAGTACTTTTTAACGAAAAAACACAAAAAGCAGATGGTGTAGAAGTAGTAGACGCCATTACAAAAGAAGTGACCGAATATTATGCAAAAGTAATCTTTATCAATGCATCGGCCATGGCTACAACAGCCATTATGCTCAACTCAAAGTCTCAAAGATTTCCTAATGGACTCGGCAACGATAGCGGGCAGTTGGGCAAAAACCTCATGGATCATCACTCTAGAGCCGGTGCTTCGGCTTCGGTAGAGGGTTTTGAAGATAAATATTATAGCGGCCGCAGAGCCAATGGTATTTTTATGCCAAGATTCAGAAACATAGGTAACGACAAACGAGATTATCTGCGTGGCTTTGATCTCCAAGGCGGAGCTGGACGAGCTGGCTGGGCCAAATCATTACCCGGAGACTTATTCGGTGCAGAACTAAAAGAACAGGCAGCACAAGTGGGCGGATGGAACATAAACTTAGGCTCGTTTGGCGAATGTCTTCCTTATGAAGACAATCAGCTATACTTGCATGCTACCGAAAAAGACCAGTTTGGCATCCCAAAAATAGTTTTTGATGCCGAAATAAAAGAAAACGAACACAAAATGCGGATAGATATGCAAAACGATGCCGCTGAACTTTTAGAAGCGGCTGGGTATAAAAACATAAAATCGTATAACAAAGCTGATTTTCATTTAGGTTTATCGAAACACGAAATGGGAACTGCCCGGATGGGAAGAGACCAAAAAACCTCGGTGCTCAATGCCAACAATCAGATCTGGGGTTGTAAAAACGTATTTGTAACAGACGGTGCGGCTATGACTTCTTCCAACTGTGTAAATCCCTCGCTGACGTACATGGCACTTACCGCACGAGCATGTGATTTCGCTGTTAAAGAATTTAAAAAGAGAAACCTATAAGTCTAGAAAAGCTCTTCGTAAAGTACTTTATCGAAACCTACAGCCACTATTTTTTGATCTTCAATGATGGGACGTTTTATTACAGAAGTATGTTGCATAATAACTTCAAAGGCCGAAAGTGGCGTATCCAGTGCATCTTTTTGAACTTGGTCAAGGTCTTTAAAAGTCGTGCTTCGCTTGTTCACAATCTTATCCAGCGGAACTTGCTGAAGCCATTCTTCTAGTTTATCTCTTGAGATTCCGTCTGTTTTATAGTTATGAAACGTAAATTCTTCTCCTTTGCTTTTTAGAAAATCTAAGGCCTTTTTTACTGTGTCGCAATTGGGAATACCGTAAACTGTCAGCATATAAAAATGTTAATTTCATGCAAATTTAAGACATTTTGAGGCTTTGACAGAAAATAAATTGCTTTAAGTTCTACAAGATTTATTATTAGCAATTTGGCTTAGTATTTACGATTAACTCAATATTAACAAGCAAATATTTGTTTTGGACTTAATAATTTTCAATTTTTACGAGCATTTTCAAAAAATAGCATAATATGATTTTAACTCCAATGAATATCTTTAAAATTACCAGCTTAGCTTCGGTTTTGCTTTTTGCAAGCTGTCAGTCTAAATCCCAAAACGGCAACACTCAAGCAACAGCCTCTGCTGAGAATATCGATAAAACCCAAGTCACTTGGAATCCAAGCATCGACGACGCACTCGCTCAAGCCAAAGCTTCTGGCAAGTTACTTTTTGTAGAGTGTTACTCGCCTACTTGTCCAGTTTGCCAAGGAATTGAGCCGTTTTTTAAGAAGCCAGAAGTAGCTACCAAATACAACAGTAGCTTTATCAATTATAAACTTGATGTGGGCAATGCCGAACAAGTAAAATTCTTAAATGCACGGAATATTTATTTGCCTAGCTTTCCACAGTTTTTGTATTTTGATGGCGACGGTAAAATTGTACACCAAGCCGAAGTAACTCCCGACATAAAAACCATAGTAACTGCTGCCGAAACTGCTCAAAATACCGAAAAAAGAGCCTCTAATTTCAAAACAAGATATGATAAGGGCGACAGATCCTTAGACTTGCTTGTTCAGCTGGCGGCTTATGCTCGCCTTACAAAAGACACTACATTGGCCATTACCGCCGCCGAGGAGGTTTTCAAAATATACCCAAAAGACCAACTAAATAGCGAAACCAGCTGGAAATTGACCAAAAAATGTGTAACCGATATGGAGAATGGCTTTGCCGTGCATTGGTTTAACAATTCGGCAACGGCAGCAGCCTTTGAGAAAAAAGACGGGCATGCAGGCAATGAAAACAATATTTTAGGCGGCATAATACAATCTTCGTTATATAGCCCTAGAGGTCAAAACTATGGAACAGCCAAATTAAACTTAGTAAAGAAATACATGACACTCACAGGGGCTGGTCAATATACAGAAAACGTAATTTGGGAGTTTGATGTAAAAGCTCTAATACGTGAAGGAAAACCTGAACAAGCCTTAGCTATCGGGGAAAGGATAGCGGCCAAGTTTTCTACAAATGGTCAATCTTTAGTGTATATCACAAGAGTTTTTAACGATTATTATCCAAACAAAAACTACGCTCCAAAAGCCTCTGCATGGCTAAACAAAGGAAAAGCTCTTTTGAAAGAAGACCAATATTTGGCTGAATATTATTTTGAATCCGCCAAGCTAAATCAAAAAACTGGAGACATTGTAAAAGCCAAAGCCGACGCCCAACAAGCTCGCAATCTGGCCTCAAAAGCTCAGGTAGACTTAAGCAAGTTTTCGGCTTTGATAGAGAAATTGTAAGAAAAAGTATCCCGATTTATATAAATCGTCTAAAACAAAAAAGGCACAATTCTTAGGAATTGTGCCTTTTTTGATATTTTTCAATTAGTTCCTTTCTGCTAAAATTCAGGTCTGAATCTTTATCGCTTTACTCTTCTTTATTTACCTAATACCTCTGCACCGATAGACATCATACCTTGCAACGGATCTGGACGCATGTTGTGGCCAATCGTCCATTTATATTTGCCAGACTTAGCAAACTTATATTTTTGAAGCTTTGGTGCGGCTACCCTATTATCAAAAATATCACCCATGCCGTCGCCATAAGGCTTGCCTGTTTTTTGATTAAAGAGAATCACTTCGTCCATTGAATTCACCAATACTTTGCCCTTATCGTCTGTCAATGTTTGGTTTAAATACAAATTATAATATGGATACGATACCGTGTTTCTCACCAAATAGTTGAAATCATATACTTTCTGAATATCTTTCACTTCGAATTCGAATGTTTCTTTTTTTGCAATAAACCACTCTGAATTCTTGAAATCACGAATCTCCTTCAAATCAGAACTTCCCTTGCAGGCCAAAATAAGGCTAAACAATGCCAATATCGCTATTTTACCTCTCATAACTCTGGTTTATCTGGTCGGTTATTGTTATTTCTATTCTTCTTTCTTTTCTTGTTTCTGTTTCTATTCTCCACATTTCCTTCTGCTCCAGTAGGATTTCCTCCTGTTGACAGTTGAGGTGGCGTATTCGGTATACTTCCCTCTACCTTTGGCTGTGGTGGTCTTGGAGGATTTGGTCTATTTTGAGGCTGAGGTGGCCTTTGTTGCTGACCTTGTGGGTTAGCTGGCTTTGCCAAGTTTGCTTCATTTCTCGCATTCGGATTGTTGTTCGGCTGATTAGGCCTTGGTTGCTGAGGATTACTCTGCCTTGCAGCACTATTTCCTTCTGGGCGGGTATTCGGATTATTCGGTTTTTTAGGCCCAGTTTTCTTTTTGTTTTGATGATATTTTTTATCCAAACGCTCCAAATCATTATTGATACTAGTCGGTTTGGCAGATACAAATTCTGATATTTCAACCAAATTCTCCAACCCTACTGGTTTTTTACCAGCTGCGTTCATTTTCTGAATTTCGGCCACTTGGGCACAGTTTATCGGGTACCAGTTGGTTTCGTTTGGATAACTAAACCACATGATTCTTCTAAAAATATCTGTTTTCTGGAGTGTAGCGTCACCTTTTTCGGTTTTTAGCGACCTATCCACCACAGGAATATCTCTGATAGCATCAATGTATGTCTCTAACTCGTAGTTTAAGCAGCATTTGAGCCTTCCGCACTGCCCCGAAAGTTTGGCAGGGTTCAATGACAAGTTTTGGTATCTTGCGGCTGCCGTTGGAATAGTTTTAAAGTCTGAAAGCCAAGTAGAACAGCAAAGCTCTCTACCGCATGAGCCAATTCCGCCCAGTCTTCCGGCCTCTTGGCGAAGGCTTATTTGACGCATTTCTATACGTACTTTAAACTCTCCCGCCAACATTTTTATGAGCTCTCTAAAGTCTACACGATCGTCTGCCGAATAAAAAAACGTGGCCTTTGAATTGTCCGACTGAAACTCTACTTCTGAAAGCTTCAGATTAAGTTTGAGTTCCTTACAGATTTCTCTGGTGCGGTACATAGTTGGCAAGTCACGGTTGATGGCTTGGCTGTGTTTCTCAAGGTCTTTTTCGGTAGCCAAACGATGAATAACTGCCAATTCGTCTGACTCTTTGATACCTTTTTTGATCATCTGCAAACGCACCAATTCGCCTTGCAACGAAACCGAACCAATATGAAACCCTGTGGGCATTTCACACACCACAAAGTCGCCAGTATATAAATCTAGATTGCTTTTGTTTTTGAAATACTCTTTTCGTCCTCCCTTAAATTTAACTTCTATAACACCAAATCTGCTACTCCTAGGCGATTCCATGTTAGAAAGCCAATCGAAGGAATTCATTTTGTTACAACCTCCTGTTGAGCAGCCTCCCGAACTACATCCTGCGGTAGTTTTGTGATTGGATTTTTCTTCTGCTACGTTTTTTATATTGCCACATCCACCGGATGAGCATTGTCCACACGCCATAAGAATATATATTTTTATCCGATTGCAAGGCTTTTTTATGCCAAAAATCAATGCGGAACGATTTTCTAATTATTTTCTAAAAACAAAACTAACCATTAATCCAAATATTTCATTAAATCCAAGCCAATATCTTTCCTGAAATACTTCTTCTTAAACTTTACTTTTTTGGCCATTTTTTGCGATTTCTTTACTGCCGCAGTCATGGTTCTGCCCAATCCTGTGAGTGCAATCACTCTTCCGCCGTTGGTCACTACTCCGGCTTCTGTAGTTTTTGTGCCTGCATGAAAAATCACGGTATCTTTGTCCGCCTCAGGAATTTCCATCAAGTCGCCTTTTTTGTATTCTTCAGGATATCCACCAGCCACCACCATCGTGGTTGCTGCTGATTTTGAATTAATGCTCAATTTTATTTTGTCTAATTTGCCATCGGCGGCGGCGGCCATCAGCTTTACAAAATCGGTTTTAATTCTTGGCAAAACCACTTCTGTCTCTGGGTCGCCCATACGGGCATTGTACTCGATCACCATCGGATTGCCCTCGTCATTCATAAGGCCAATGAAAATGAAACCTACGTAATGAATTCCCTCGGCTTGAAGTCCGGCCAAAGTGGGTTTAACTACCAAATCTTCTACTTTTTTCATAAAAGCAGCATCAGCAAATGGCACTGGAGAAACGGCTCCCATTCCGCCCGTGTTGAGTCCTGTATCGCCATCTCCTATTCTTTTATAGTCTTTGGCTTCTGGTAAAATCACATAGTTTTTACCATCAGAAAGTACGAAAACCGAGAGTTCTATTCCTTTTAAAAATTGCTCTACCAATACCTTGTCTCCCGCTTCGCCAAATTTCCCTTCGGTCAACATTTCTTTCAAACTGGCTTTTGCTTCGTCTTTACTTTCAGTGATAATTACACCTTTTCCAGCAGCCAAGCCGTCGGCTTTGAGTACATAAGGCCCAGATTGTTTGTCGAGATAAGCAAGTCCAGCCTCTAAAGTTTCTCTTGTGAAAGTTTCAGAAAAAGCGGTGGGTACACCATGTTTTTGCATGAAAGCCTTAGAAAAGTCCTTGCTACCTTCGAGCCTTGCCCCAGAAGCATCTGGGCCAACTATTTTTATTTTTTTGAGTTGCTTATCGGCTTTGAAAAAATCCACAATTCCTTTCACCAACGGATCTTCAGGCCCCACAACTACCAAACCAATGCTCTCCGAAAGAACCAGTTTTTTTATTCCTTCAAAATCATCTACTTTGATATCAACATTGGTGGCTATTTGGCCTGTACCGGCATTGCCAGGAGCTACAAAAAGTTTGTCGCATTTTTTGCTTTGAGCCATTTTCCATGCAAAAGCATGCTCTCTACCACCCGAACCTATTATAAGAATATTCATTTTCTGTATTTAAAAATACAAAAATAGGTATTGAAGGGGTGGGAACAAAATACAGCGTCTGAGTTTAGACAGAATAGGTGTGCGAATTACTTTTTAGATAATTTATCCGTACAACTTAGGTTACCCATAAATGGGATATCTATCTTAAATCTTTTCGAAATCTCTATTTTATAGAGCTACTCAAAAATAAATTATTCAATTGACACAGAAATTGTGAATTCCAAACATAATTTCTTAAATTAGGAGTTGCTTTTGGGTTGTAAGTACGCACTCTTCCAAATAGCTTTAGCAAACTTAGCCATCTTATCTTGCCTTAAAGTGATCTCTTTTGGAGTGAATTTTTCATAATTACAGTACTCATTGCTCAATTTGTAACTTGAAGATCTATATTTTTCTAATTTCTCAGAAAAAGACATATTGTTTCCGAGTTTATTATTTATATTACCTTCAAGTAAACTGTAGTTACCTAATCTATAAATATAATCTTCTTGTACTTCGACCGCAAAGTATTCTTCCCAACTGCTTCCTGGGTTCTCCGGCAAAATATGTTCTATGGTAGCAACGGCTTCTTCTGGTTGATAATCTTTTGCAGAGATTTGATTCTCTATTTTTACTAAAATATATTTTGCCAAATCTTTTTTTCTGCGAGTGTTAATACTAATTGTAGAGAAAACTTGTTCGAAATTATCATCAATCACATAAATCGATTTTAGAGATAGAATTGCATCTCTAGCATTAATAATATTTTTATCTGAAATATCATTTGCAACTTTACTAAAAACACGTTCCGCTTCATTGGGATTTAAGTCACTCAAGTTATACCTAAATGTGATAAATGATATCTCTTTTAATATAATCTTAAATTCTACCCTAGGTAAATTCTTTAAAGAACTAAGCATTAATGAATAACAAGTACTTACATTTAACAATGTAAGCAACTTTAATGAAAGTTTCTCCTCCTTATCCCATAATTCATCATTTGGGTTATTGAATCCAGTGTAGAATACACTCACTTCTTCTAAATCATTTAAAAACTGGAATGCCTTTTCAGCAGTTCCAATTTCTCTTTTTATTGCCTTAAACAAAGTGGGTTGTCTTTCCAATTTGAATTTACTATTCCAATAATGGCGTATAAATGTTGTTAAGTCATTAGATTGAATTGTATTTGAAATATTTTGCCACCTCCTTTCTGCTTCGTCCAAATCTAATTCGCCCAATTGATGCGTAAGTTTAAACAAATAGTTTTTCAATAAATCAGCTGTAGAGAGTTTCACACCTCTTGCATTTAATGTTTCAAATACTTTAAATGCATCTAAGTCATTATTAACAATTATTTGAGTAAAAACTATTCCGTTCCCAACAACTTTTTCCAAAAAATCCGCTAAGTCTGCTCCAGATTTATTGTTTTTGAATTTTTCTTCAAGTTCATTAAAAAAGTAATTAAACGCTTTTTGTAATAAACGCTGAGAAGGTTTTAACCTTGATAAAGTAGCTGGCTGTCTTAGCTTTAATAACCAACTTTGATAATAGTCGTCATTATTTCTATTTAATATTATTTTGGGACTAATCGCCAATTTTGAAGTTGAAAAATTACCTAAATACCTCTCAGTGATTTTTTCAAATCTTATATTATTTTCTATACTATTAATAGATTCATTGGACCACTTTCTAAAAAGAGCAGTGACAGCTAAAGCTAAAATGGACAGGGTTGTTAATCTCTGTTGTCCGTCAATTATCCAAAAGGATTCTTCTCCATCCTTTATAGGCTGGAGAACTAAATAACCTAAGTAATGAGTTTTATCATTGGGTATTTCTTCAATATCATTCCACAGATCTTCCCAATCATCTTTATCCCAAGAATAATCTCTTTGGTAAATGGGCACTTTATAAGATTTCCCATTTCCAATAATCGTATTTAAAGTTATAAATTGCGACATTTTTGTTATTTCAAATATTAGTCTATCAATGTTAAATCAAACTTATTTGTATATTTAGAGTCTATTCATCAAATTCTGCGATTTTTTTTCTAATCAACATAAAAATTGTAAATAAAAGTATTCATTTTCAAAACTCCCTATAACGCAGTAACAAAGTTACTACACAGATTAACTTAGTTATTACTATTAAGGCACTTTACAAAAACAAATTCAATTATATTTAACTTCATTGCTCAAAAACTCCTCTCCTACACCCGCTCCAACTTAACAGGATAAGTCTTTTTAGATGCCCATTGCGGTATGTAAATACTTCCGTCACCGTCGATGCATACGTCGTGAGGATGCATAAACACTTTGGCGGGGTCTGATTTTCTTTGTTCTTGCAATACCCCGTTTTGATAAATGGGTTCTGAAGCTCCTGGTGAGGAAATCACTTTGTCGTTTTCGTCAAGAATCTGTATATAACCTGAATTAGGGTATTCTTCAGAGGTAGAGCGATAAACTGCTCCATAAAGGTTGTCGTCTTTAAGAACCGGACGACAAATAAATGAGCCTGGCAAATGAATAGTTGATAGATATTTGCCGTCGAGTGTGAAACGCTTCCAGCAGTTTTGCTGTCTAGATGTGATGATTAGTGTTGGTTTTGAAGGGTTTCTAATATCAACAACTATTCCGTGGTTGCATTTAAAATTAAAATCCTCGTTGCCGTTTCCACCCCAATGCCTGATATATTTACCACTAGAATCATACTGAATAACAAAGTTTTTGCCGTAACCGTCCACCACATAAATATCTCCATTGTAAGGACTTACGGCAGTTTCGGTAGGTACAAACTGGCTTGGGTACTGGTATTCACCTGTTTCCTTGGGATATTCAATTTTAAAAATTTCTTTGCCCTTTAAGTCAGTTTTTATTACCTGATTTCGGCTGTTATCACATATCAAAAGGTACTGTTTTTCACCCTCATTGAATATTGTAAGACCATGAGCTCCTGGGTAAGAATTACCCCATGTTTCGAGCAATTTGCCTGATTTGTCATAAATGAGGATATTGTTTTTGGTTTCGTTGGTACACATAATCAGCCTTCCTGCGGCATCCTCCACCATTTCATGGCAATCGTTCACAGGTGTTTTTTGAGCGTCTAACATTCCCCAGCCTACCACTACTTTATACTTATGGGTATTGTGGCCGATGATTATTTCATCATTTTTACCAAAACTCAAGCCAGGCATCATCTGCAAACCTGACGACACACCAACGATTTTAAGGAAATTTCTTCTATCTAAATACATGTTACTTTCTGTTGAATAGTTTACGCAAAATACTCAATAATATTTTTTCTTTGTTTTAATCTTAATATTTTTCTTAAAAAATCGATAGTTCTTAAAAAACTTTAGAAAATCAGCTTTTTCTTGTCTTCCAAAACGCACTTTTTAGATGTTTTGATTTGAAATATGGATAAATATTTAAAAATTTGGGTCATGAAAAATTACCATCTTTCTTAAACCTTACGTACAATGAGCCATGTTTTTCCTAAAAAATTGAAATATTCAATTGTATTTTTACTATTATCCATCATTTCTTCGTTTGCACAAACCCTCCCTTCTGGTCCACAAGTACTCACTTTCCATTCGGACGTTGATGATACTGAGCAACCCTATGGCTGCTATATTCCGAAAGATTATAGCGAGAAAAAAACTTATCCATTGGTTGTTATGCTTCATGGAGCAGGTTCTAATCACCGTTTGGCTTTGCGTAGAGTTTTTGGCAAAAGCAATGCCGAAGGCGAAAACGATGTAGAAGCCAGCCTGAAGTTTCCGAAGTGGAAAGATGTAAATTATATTGTAATTTCCCCAAACGTTAGAGGTACCATGGGCTACCAAGGTGTAGCCGAGAAAGATGTTTGGGATATGATTGCAGATGCAAAAAAACGTTTCAATATTGATGAAAACCGTATGTATCTTACTGGCCTTTCGATGGGCGGCGGCGGTACGATGTGGGTTGGACTCACACGTCCTGACGTTTGGGCGGCTATTGCACCTGTTTGTCCTGCTCCTCCAGCGGAGACTATCAAGTATTTAGACAATGTGTATAATCTGCCTGTCCATTTTTTTCAAGGCGACCAGGACCCAGCTGTGAAAGTTGAAAACACCAGAAAATGGGTGGAAGATTTTAAAACTGCGGGAGCCAAAGTAACTTATCAAGAATATCCTGGTGTAAAACATGACAGTTGGGTAAATGCCTACAAAGACGAATTTATATTTACTTGGTTTTCGAAGTTCACCAGAAATCCGTTCCCTGACAAAGTAAAGTTCACGACCAGTCAATTGAAATACAACAAAGCCTACTGGCTTGAAATCATTGACAAAAACGTTGGTGAAACTGCAAAAATCGAAGCCAATTTCAAAAACAAAAACATACTTGATGTAAAAACAGAAAATATAACTGCGTTTTCTATTAATATTCTTGAACATCCAAATTTCAATACAAAATCTAAGCTAAGCCTAAATATTGACGGACAAAACCTTTCTGTTTTTGGATTGACCAATGGCCAAATTTTGATAAAAACCGATGGTAAATGGGCAGTGGGTAAAAGACCTGATAATAGTAAAACCAAAAACCCAGCTTTGGAAGGACCCATGACTGAAGCCATAGGCGATAGGCATATTTATGTGTACGGAACAAAAGGGAATCCGACCAAAGAACAATTAGACCAAAGACGTAAAATAGCCGAACAAGCAGCCGATTGGAGTGTTTACAGAGGCGATTTTATGGGAAGGGTGATGGTATTTCCAAGAGTATTATCCGACAAAGAAGTAAGGCCGAATGATATAGAAAGATCAAATCTGGTACTTTTTGGTGATGCAGAAACCAATGAAATAGTAGAAAAATATGCCGCTTATTTGCCTTTGTCCCTTAAATCTTCTGCAAGAGAAAATGCAAGTTTGAGTTTTATTTTTCCCAATGGCAATAGATACATTTTGGTAAACTCCGGTCAGCCATTTTGGGAATTGCCCAATGCCGACAATAGCCCTTTTGCAAGATTGCGTTCTGCTGGAAAAGCCAGCATACTTTCAGGATATGGTGACTGGGTGTTATATGATAAAAACATCAACAATGTGATATCCTATGGTATTTTTGATAAAGATTGGAAGCTAATGGAAAAAGACAAAGGGCTTCTTAAAAACTCAGGAATGATAGACATGAAATGACAAAAGGGCTGAAAAGCCCTTTTTTGTTTTACAATAAATCCCGACCTTTGCCCACGAAAAATATACGTAAGGCATGGAAAGCATCGAGCATTTATTAAAAAACACACAAAAAGCAGCTTCACAAATTAGAAGGTTGACAAAGAATCAAAAAGCTCAAATATTAGTTGATTTGGCAGAAATCTTATTGAAAAATTCAGCAAAAATCATTGCTGAAAACAAAAAAGATTTAGACTTAATGGATCCCAAAGATGCCAAATATGACAGATTGCTTCTCAACGAAAATCGTATTAAAGGCTTGGCTGATTCATTATTACAAGTAGCCAATTTGAATGACCCAACTGGCCAAATTTTGACCGAAAGAACACTTGACAATGGCATAAAAATGCAGAAAATCAGTGTGCCGATGGGTGTGGTTGGGGCCATTTTTGAGTCGAGACCTAACGTAACCGTTGATGTGGCTTCGCTTTGCATAATGTCTGGCAATGCCTGTGTGCTGAAAGGTGGCAAAGAAGCCAATTTCTCTAATCAATATTTAGTAAGCTTGATACATGAAGCTTTGAACCAAAACAGAGTTTCAACAGACATTGTAATGCTTTTGCCAACTGACCGCAAATATTTGAGCCAAATGCTGGAAGCTGACAAATATGTGGATTTGATTATTCCTCGTGGTTCGCAGTCACTGATAGATTTTGTAAGAAGTAATTCCAAAATTCCGACCATAGAAACTGGTGCTGGAGTATGTCATACTTATGTGGAAAAAACGGCCAATCTCGACATGGCTGCCGAAATCATTGTCAATGCTAGAGCTTCTCGTCCGTCAGTTTGTAACTCACTAGACTGTGCTGTTTTGGACGAAAGTGTTCTGGAAAAACTGATACCGAAACTAAAAACGGGTTTCGAAAAATACAATATCGAGGTTTTTGCTGATAATAAAGCTTTCCCTTTTTTCGAAAAAAATGGCTTTACGAAACTTCAACATGCTCAGCCAGAAGACTTTGGAAAAGAATGGTTAGACTTCAAGATTTCGATAAAAACTGTCAATAATTTTGATGAAGCTCTTGAACATATCAACCACTTTTCCTCTAAACATTCAGAAGCTATTATTACGGAAGACAACAAATTAGCTGAAACTTTCTTGCAAGAAGTGGACGCAGATCTGTTTATCATAACGCCTCCACAAGATTTACCGACGGTGGGGAGTTTGGACTAGGTGCAGAAATTGGCATTTCTACTCAAAAACTTCACGCTCGGGGGCCATTTGCTTTAGAGAAATTGGTTACCGAAAAATGGATTTGCAGAGGCGAGGGCCAAGTTAGATGGTGATTTGATTTTAGATTTACGATTGATTCGATTGTAAAACGTTTAGAAAACGATGGCATTTACCTTCGTTAATGTTTACAATAAAATTCACCAAACCTGTCTGGGCCGCTCGTTGAATCTAATCCTTTAAATCCGTGTTCTGTAAAATTTCAAAAATCAAATTGGAAAGTTAACACCGGTATAA
Organism: Lacihabitans sp. CCS-44; assembly: GCF_024343735.1. Classification (GTDB taxonomy): domain Bacteria; phylum Bacteroidota; class Bacteroidia; order Cytophagales; family Spirosomataceae; genus Leadbetterella. The sequence goes on along the minus strand of NZ_RJUE01000002.1, from coordinate 108,622 downwards.
ATCCGCTTCCACGATATTCTGTATAAGTAATATTTTTGGCAGAATCATAAGCTATATTAGTGGCATTGAGTCGGTTAGTGGCATTTTGAAAATCCAAACTTATGTTTCCAGAAGTTTTCTGACCATTAAATCTATAAGCTATTCTGGTGTCTAATCTTTGGAATGGTGCCACTTGCCCCTCGTTTTCTTTGGTTTGATCACCCACATATTGCCCTTTTTCTTTAGATTTTACAGGATCAAAAGGCGTATATCTAAAACCTCCACTGAACAAATACCGACCGCCTATCTGAAGAATGTTACCGTTTTTAAAAGGGAATTCTTTACCAAAAGTATAGCTAGAAGAAAATCTGGTATTGAAGCGGCTATTGTGCCATAGTCCGTCATTGGCCTTGAATTTGGAATCTAAAATCGAAAAAGTAGCCAGAAAAAAGTAAGAATTTGAAAACTGCTTTTCTATTGCCAAATCAATACCCTTGTTTTTACCCAAGCCTTGGCTTTTCACCTGAAATTCAGGAAAATCAGCACTATAATTGAGCAACCAATAGTTGGAAGTAACATCAGCACTTATGGGTACATTAAAAATACTTTGGTAATAAGCCTCCAAGCTCAAACGCATACGGCTTTGTGTATAATGATGAAAAGCCGCAATGAAGTGATCTGATTTTACTGGTTTTAAATTCAAATTGATGTTTTTACCGGTTGAGTCTGCAAAGAAATAAGTCATCATCGGCAATATTCTGCCATGACGGCCATAAGCAAAACTCAGTTTACTAGACGAATTTGGAGCATATAGCATCGAAATTCTAGGCTCTACTGAGCCCGTTCTATTGGTCAAAAATTCTAAAAAATGCATACCTGCATTGAGTGAAACTTTGCTAGAAAGTTTGTAAGTGGTTTGGACATATTGCTGTAACATTTGGCTATTTCCATCACCCTTTACAGAGACATTCACTTGCCGTTGATTGATATCTTGTTGATTAAGCCTGGCTTGAGTTTCTTTAAAAAAATCATAAAAAATCTGGTTGGCGATAATGCCTGTTTTTACCCAAAATTTTTCTGAAACCCTCTTAGAATAAGCCACCGATGCCACCAAGCGTTTGTCGAGATATCGCTCCGAATTGTACCTAAATCTTACATTCTGTATATCCAATGTATCGCTGTTTCTAATCTGATCACTGCCCACCAATGCTACCACAGCCTTTATATACGTTTTATTATCAGGCATATAGGTATACGTATAACCCAAAGCCCCCATGTTGGAAGGTTTCACTCTATCTTCCCACTCGCTTGATCGGTTTTTATTCCTATCCACCCCGTTTTCAACTGGTAAATAATGCTCCTCACTAAGACCGCCAATGCCAAAAAGGGTAGAAATCGACTTTTTCTTTTTGAAAACTAAATTGAAAGATAAATCCTGAAAATCGTTAGTGACACGCTCGCCAACAAGATAAAATCCCATTTTTCCTAGAAGACCCAAGGTTGAATATCTGTAGTTAACTAAATATGAAGAAGTTCCATTTTTTATTGGCCCTTCGGTGGCGAAGTCTAATCCTAGAATTCCAATTTTGGCCCGATGTTCACGTTTTTGCATATCGCCATGGCGAAACTGTACATCAAAAGCACCCGAAAGGGCATTGCCATATTCTGCCGCAAAACCTCCTGTTGAAAAGTCAGATTTGGCCAATAATTGAGCCGAAAACACCGATACTCCCCCACCCGACGAACCCACAACCGCAAAATGATTAGGATTGGGCATATCTACACCTTCTAATCGCCAAAGAATACCTATTGGCGAATTACCTCTCACAACAATTTGATTTTCAGTATCATCTGGCCCTCTCTGTACTCCCGGATACGACAAGGCCACACGTCCAGGGTCATTGACCCCTGCTGGCATACGCTCGGTTTCTTCAGCGGTAAATGAGCGGGTACTCACCACCGAAAGTTCGTTTAATGGCTCAAAAGCATTCTTATTTGCACTGATTACCACTTCATCGGCATTAATACTTCCCGAACTCAATTCTATTTTTAGGGTAACGCTTTTTGCGGAAGTAAGTATTATAGCATCTGATTTTTGAGGCAAATACCCAATGTAAGTAATGTTCAAAATTTGACGACCTATAGGAATTTGGTTCAAAACAAAATTGCCGTTTTCATCAGATGACGCCACCAATTTTGGATTTGAATTTTCAACTAAAACAGTAGCTCCAGGCAATGGTGTTTTGGTTTGTTTATCCAATACCTGCCCATAAATAGTTTGAAAATGCTTCTGAGCTAAGGCATTGAAGCTTACTAAGTATAAAAAAAATATACAAATTTTTGTAGTCATTCTATTTAGGGTTTATTCTGTTCCGAAAAATACATTTTTATATTAAATAAACTAAAAATAGATTAAAATCTTGACTTTTATCATGTCAGTAAATATCCTGATATTTTTAATAATTCAAAGCTAGAAACCCTTTGATACTTATTTTTATTTAATTTGTGGATTCTTATAAAATGGATAACTGAGCAAATGAATGAGCTATTTCAATATTTTCACAAATTCCTTCTTTTAAGCGAAGAAAGCAAAAATGCATTGGAGAAAACCTGCTCCTTATTAACATTAAAAAAAGGAGAAAACCTTCAGAGTTTTGGACAAACATGCAAAACCATTTACTTTCTAAAATCTGGAGTGGCACGCATTTTTTACTATAAAGATGGCATAGATATTACAGAATCTTTTTCATTCGAAGGAGAAATAATTGCTCGAGTTGAAAGCCTTTTTACTGGAAACCCCTCTCAAAAAGCCATTCAGATATTAGAGGACGCTGAAATCGTGGCTATCAACGCAACCCAACTATTTGGCTTGTATGATAAATTCCCGCAAATTGAGCGGCTTTTTAGGTTAATTTTTGAAGCGGGATATGTGGAAACTGTAAAACGCATTGAAGGCATTCAATTTCATACAGCCGAGCAACGGTATCAAGCATTGATGAAAAAGCCGAATTTGCTTCAAAAAATCCCCCTAAAACACATTGCTTCCTATTTAGGAATTACGCAGGTGAGTTTGAGTCGAATTAGAGCTACCTCAAAATAAGAATAGATTCATGAAGCATTAAAACGCTTTCTCAATGAATTTGCTTTTGTAAATTTTCTAAACCGAAAATATAGAAAAACAGCAGAAACTGTCAGTCCAGCCAAAAGCCCCAACCAAATACCTATAGACTTTAGACCTAAAACAAAGCCCAAAATATAACCCATAGGGAGAGCCACCACCCAATACGCCACAAATGTGATGATGGTAGGCAATTTTATATCGGCCAAACCTCGCAAAACACCGAGTCCAACCACTTGAATGCCATCAGACAGTTGGAAAAACGCCGCAATAGCCAATAAAGGAAGGGCGATTTTGATTACCTCGAGGTCGTCTATATAAAGTTCTAACAAAAAATGATCGAAGGTCAAAATCAGCACACTACACAAGCTCATGAACAAAAACACCAAGAAATAAGCCGAAAAACCCGCCAATTTAATGCCCTTTATGCTTCGTTTTCCCCATGCCTCTCCTATTCTTATGCCTCCGGCAAAAGAGAATCCAGTGGCCATCATAAAGGTTGTAGATGCAATATTAATGGCTATTTGGTGGGCCGCCAGAGCTGTTTCGCTTATCCAGCCCATCATAATGATAGCCACTGAAAAAGCTCCAATCTCGAAGAAAACCTGAAAGCCACCCGGAATACTTCGAAACAAAATTTCTTTGGTAAGGTCAAAATTAACCTTGAGACTCAAAGCCTTAAAAGCACCTTGAAAAGTACTGCTGTGGCGTAAATACAAAAATAAGAGAATCAACATTACCACCCGGGTAAGCAGAGTGGATATGGCAGCACCTTCAAAACCCAAATGAGGCATTCCGAAAGATCCGTTGATCAGTATGTAATTCCCAATGCCATTGACCACCAAACCTACGGCAGTAATCACCATGGCCACTTTGGGTTTAGAGAGGCCATCGGCGAACTGTTTCAGGCCCAAAAATAAAAACAATGGAATATTGCTGGCCAAAATATAAAGAAAGAAGCCCAGTGCTGTTTGGTTAATAATGGGCGATTGCTGAAAAATTTCGAAGTTGAAATACACCAAAATCCCTATACCCGTAAGTACGAAACAAAAAAACAAAGCCACCAATAAAGCACTTACAAACAAGTCTTTGAGTGCTTTATGGTCATTTTCGGCGGCACATTTCGATACCATTGGAGCCACCACAGACATGCCACCAATGGCCAACGAACCAATCAAATAAGCGATAGAATTGGCAATACCCGCTGCCCCGAGTTCTATTTTCCCCAAAAAACGACCCACCATAATATTGTCGGTAATGGCCATCATAACCACGCCCAGTTGACCTACAATAATCGGTATGGCAAGATTAAGAGTAAGGTTAATTTCTTTTTTGAGGTCTGTTGTAAACATGTTGCAAATTTCGACATTAATATCCTACGAAAACAAAAATGACCAGCAAAATACTGGTCATTTTATCGTAAATTATAGATGTAAGATTCTTAGGCTCTTTTCAATTCAAAAACGGTGATTTCGGGTAAAATACCTACTCTACCAGGATATCCCAAAAATCCGAAACCTCGGTTTACGTATAATTGCTGATCGTTTTCTTTATATAGACCGGCCCATTCTTTGTAACGAAACTGTACGGGACTCCACTGAAATCCACCGATTTCTATTCCATATTGCATACCGTGTGTATGACCAGCAAAAGCAGCATCGATGTCTGTTTTACCCAAAACTTGGGCTCTCCAATGGCTTGGATCGTGCGATAGCAAAAGTTTGTTGGTGTATTCTTCTGTACCGACCAGTGCTTTTTTCAAATCACCCTTTTTCTTAAAACCGCCCATGCCCCAGTTCTGAATTCCTACAATACCCAGCTGTTCGCCACCAAGTTTGATGCTGCGGTTTTCGTCCATAAGAATATCCCAACCCATTTGTTTATGACCAGCAATGAGCGTTTCAAGGTTTTTGACCTTCTTTTCTTCGCTGTCCCAAGGTATATAATCGCCATAGTCGTGGTTGCCGAGTGTTGAATAAACACCCAATGGAGCCTTTACTTTTTTGAAAACATCAAAATAATCGTTCAATTCTTTGGCTTCATTGTTCACCAAATCACCCGTAAAAAACACCACATCAGGTTTTTGTGCCAACAACATATCCACCCCACCTTGCACGGCAGTTTTGTTATAAAAACTTCCTGAATGTATGTCTGAGAGCTGTGCGATGGTCATGCCTTCGAAAGATTTGGGTAGATTCTTCAGATACAAAGGCACTTTTTTAACTCTGTAATCATGTGCTCCTGAGATAATTCCGTAGGCCATAATTCCCAAATGAGCCCCACCAACAGCCATAGCACCTTTAGCCAAAAATTCACCCCGACCAATTATCGGACTTCCTGGCTCGGCATTACCAGTAGCTTTTAGACCTAAGTTCTTGATAATATTTACGATATCTCCAATCAATAAGAAAGCGGCCCCCATTATTTTGGATATATATATAATAAAAACAGAAGCCACCATCAAATTCCTGACTTTCGCACTTAGATATTCAGGGTAAAGCACCATGCCTCCAAACGAAATCAAAAGCGAGAGAACGGGAATGCTCCAGTAAATGATTTTAATCCATTTTTGGGTGTTTTCTGCCAGACCTTTGATACCAATCTTTACGGCTTGAAAAAAGTAGTAGTCTATCAGTAAAAATACCAATATGGTGACTCCTAAAAAAAATATCCTATTCATAATTTGTATAAAAAAAAGCTGCCTCGGAAAGCCAAAGGAGCATTTCAAAGACAGCCTAAAGTATTTATTATTAAGCCAAAGCGGCTTTTACGTTGTCAAAATTTGGCAAATCGCCGGCACTTTCCAACACCTCGGCATAAGCCAAAGTTCCGTCAGGATTTACAACAAACGCAGACCTTTTTGCTACACCTTTCAAGCCCAAAACAAACTCTTCGTATTGAGCTCCATAAGCGGCACTTGCAGTCTTGTTAAAATCAGAAAGTAATGGAAAAGGTAGTTTTTGGTCTTCCTTAAACTTACCCAAGGTAAATGGTGAATCTACTGAAATAGCCAAGATTTCGGCATTTAATGAGCTGTAAGTAGCAATGTCGTCACGCAATGAGCACAATTCGGTGGTGCAAACTCCCGTAAAAGCCATTGGAAAGAACAATACAACAACTTTTTTGCCTTTAAAATCTGAAAGACTTACTTGTGATTTGTCTGAAGAAACCAATGTAAAATCTGGAGCTACGTCGCCTATTTTCAATGTCATAGTTTTTATTTTTTTGTATAAATGTTAAACTCAATTTTTAGAATAAAGGTTTGTTTTGGTGATTTTTTTTGGACGAAAGGCCTTCCTGAGATTTGAAAGGCTTTTTAGCTCAACATCAAGTTGCAGCCACGGATATCCGAATTGTCAAATCTCCCCATAACCTTAAAGCCTTCGTAGTCAGGTGTAAAACTCCCCAAATCTTTGGTTTCGATAAAAGAGCAAGAGTCTATATTGGCCAAGTCTACCACATTTATTCCGCCCGTTCGTCCCCTATATTTTACGTCTTGGTCGGGTTCGCCTAGAGCAAAACTGGGCAAATATGTAAAGGGGTCGTTGATTTCGCGTAATAAAATCCTCATGGTTTTGGGCAAATAGAAAACGCCTTCGCCTTTGGAATAGCCCTGCGAAAGCAGCTCTGTCATGCCATATTCGGAGTGAATATATTTTACACCAAAAGCAGCTGTAAGAACCCCATGCAGTTCTTCCCTTACCATTTCTTTACGTCGGCCTTTCATGCCGCCAGTTTCCATAATGATAACTTTATCTGAAATGGCTTTGATTTTCTCCGCCAAAACTTCATTTTCGGCCAAATCCAAAAGGCCAAAGGTAACGCCAACCAACAGTATTTTTCTTCCATCCTTGGCCGCCTCTGTCATGTTTTCAATCATCTCATCGAGATTATCCAGATAAAATCCACCGAACTGACTGAAGCTGTGAAAAATAAAGTTTTGAACCATATATACCAACGAAGAGTTATTTCGTTCGAGATAAGAAGGCAGAAGAGCAAACACATGAAAGTCAGTAAGCGGGCCATAAAAAGCCTCAAAAGTATTGCGGCTCATGAGTTCGTAAAAGGGTAAGTCGCTTACATAATGTCGGCTCGTATTAGCAGATGTTGTTCCGCTACTTTCGAAAGTTATTTGCGGCTCTACTTGGCCAGAAATCACTTGATGATTTTTGAAAAATTCGATAGGCAAAAACGGAATTTTTTCGAGGCGGTCAATTTTTTTTATATCTTTATACAAAAACTTGACGTACCTATGGTACACTGGATTTTGGGCAAACTGAAACCTAAAAACCTCCAGAGCGAGTTTTTCGAAAGAATATGGATTCTGGTCGAGTTGTACCAAAGCAGCCTTGAGTTCGTCTCTGATGGTCATTTTTGTTTAAATGTCCTTGGTTTTAATTATTTTTACAAAAATAAGTTTTCTCACATGAGTAAGCAGCATTTTAAAGATTTAATATTTTTTGGCTTGGCAATTTTAGCCCTCAGTTCTTGTTACAAAGAGCCTGATTTTTCCATGACACCCAACATCGAGTTTGCCTCTATCACCAAAGACATTAGGCTTGACCAGTTTACAGGAGCAAAAAAAGACTCCATCATAGTTTCAGTAAAATTTCAAGATGGCGATGGCGACTTGGGCTTCAATGCAGAAGAAATTGGAAGCAAAGTACCACAAACCGACTACAACTATGTGGTGAAATCGTTCCGGAAAACGAAGGGCGTTTTTACGCAGTTTAATACGTTCGAAACTCTATCGGGTTTTTATCCAAGACTCAAGACCGACGATAAAATTGGCCCTATAGAGGGTACCCTACGCTATCGAATAGAAATAGAAACGGCTTTCTGGCCAGTAAAAAAAGACACTGTGAAGTTTGAGGTATACATAAAAGACCGTGCCGGAAACAAAAGCAATACAGTTGAAACCACACCAATCGTATTGAATCAACTTTGATGCTAGTTTTGTTGGAAAATTCCACCATGAATTATAATTTCTTCGGTATAGTTTCCTAATTATTTGGTGAATAGTTTTAAGGGTTTTATCTTGTTTAAAAATACCCTTTCTTCATCATGAAAAAAATCTATCTAATTGGCATATCTGCTACTATTTTTGCTTGTAAAGTAAACAAAACTCCAGAATCAGATTATCAGAAAAAAGCCGATGAATTGGCTCATAAATACATCATGGTAGATGGCCATGTGGATTTGCCTTATAGACTTAAAGTCAAGAATTTTCAGATGCAAAAGGAATTTACTGGTATACCGGTAGAAACCAAAGAAGGTGATTTTGATTATAAAAGAGCCAAAAAAGGTGGACTTTCTGCACCGTTTATGTCGATTTACATACCAGCAAGTTATGATACGCAAGGGGCTCAAAAATTGGCGGATTCGCTCATAACGATGGTCAACTACATAGCCACTGAAAAAAGCGACTACTTTGAAGTGGCCAAAACTCCAGCAGAAATACGTGAAATATTCAAAAAAGGCAAAATAGCCCTCCCCATGGGTATGGAAAACGGCTCACCAATAGGAGAAGTGGCTGATGTGGCCAAATATAGGGCCAAAGGCATCAGTTATATAACACTCAGCCATGGAAAAGACAACCGAATATGTGATTCAAGCTACGACACCACCCACACCTGGAAAGGCCTGAGTCCTTTTGGCAGAGAAGTGGTAAAAACTATGAATAAAGAAGGTGTTTTGGTGGATATCTCGCATGTGTCTGACGATACTTTTTATCAGGTGGTGGAAATGTCGCCAGTGCCTGTGATAGCTTCTCATTCGTCCTCAAGGAAATTCACCCCTGATTTTCAAAGAAATATGTCGGACGACATGATAACGAAATTGGGCAAAAATGGCGGGGTAATTATGATCAACTTCGGTTCAACATTCTTATCCAGGGAAGTGACAGAATACAGAAAAAGTCTACAAGCTGAAATTAAAACCATTCTTGATAAAAAGGGCCTAAAAGCCCGTGACGAAGCGGCTGAACCGATTATAGACGAGTTCTTTGCAAAACATCCGCTCGCATTTGCCGATGTAAAAAAAGTGGCAGACCACATAGACAACGTAGTGAAACTGGCAGGAATAGACCATGTAGGACTCGGTTCTGACTTTGATGGGGTGGGAAATAGTCTTCCAACCGGTCTGAAAGATGTAGGTGATTATCCAAACCTCCTGGCTGAACTACTTCGACGCGGATATTTAGAATCTGATATTGAGAAAATTTGCTCCGGTAATATTTTTAGAGTTTGGGAGAAGGTGTTGGCTTATGCTGGGAAGTAGATTTCCTATTTTTGTTGAACCTCGTTGATACTTAGAATTGATTAGAATAGTTTCTATTTGTAAATCACTTTCGTCGCTTGGCCAGCGAGGCTTTCTTTTAAAAAAAAAACAAAAAACAAAAAAAACACTTTCTGTGCAATGATCCTCTGAAAAATTTCACATTTGCATCAAAGATATTAAATTGATTGGAGTGGTTAAATTTTTCAACGGACTGCACAGAAAATATAAGGAACATTTAGTACTTTATCTTGTCGATAAGTTCATTGCTAAAACCTTAAGCGAGGCTTATTTAAGCAAAATAAGAAAATCATCCAATTGAGTAAGTTCCATCTTTCTTTTTCTTCTTTTTGCTGGCCTGAGCTTTTGGGTTGTAGTCGAGACATTGTTGTATCCAAAAATCGAAATCGGCTTGGGTTCTTAGGCCTGTTTCATCTACTTGCACGAAGGCCTTCATAGGTCTGCCTGTAAACATCATTTCGAAGCAACCTAGCTTTTCCAAAAGTTCAGGCTTCAAGTCGGGATCCACTCTGCACATGAGGTCATCTTTGATGATACCCACACACATTTTGTCGTTTACCATAAAACACAAACCACCCATCATTTGCTTTTCCTCCACATTATCGAGGTTTTGTAGGCTGGTTCGTATGCGGTTAGCGAGGGATTGGGAGTAGGACATGGTTTTTAAATATTTACTAATCCATTTTTAATAGCGAAAAGTACCAAGCCCACACGAGATTTTAACTCCAATTTTATAAATAGATTCTCCCTGTAACCATCAATAGTTCTAGGTGAAAGACACATTTTATCGGCTATTTCTTTGTAAGTGAGCTCTGAACAAGCCAATTCTAAAAACTCTTGCTCACGGGCTTGAAATTGAATCACAGGTTTGGTTGTAGAACCATTCGGTTTGTGAAGACTTCTAAGGAGAGTGTTGGATACCAACTCGCTGTGATAATATCCTTTGTCACGAACAATCTCCAATGCAGTTCTAAAATTCACGGTATCCGTATCTTTCAACAAATAACCTTTGGCCCCACATCGCAACATTCTGATGATAGACTCCTCATTATCTTCAACCGATAGGGCCAAAGTTTTGATTTGCGGGTAATGGTTTGTGAGGTATTCTGTGGTTTCATAGCCATTTTTTTCTGGCATATTGATGTCGATAAGTGCAATGTCTGGGGCTTGATTTTGTTGAAGATAATCCATGAACTGTTGACCATCAGCAACATCAAAGATGACTTGAAATCCTTCAAAACGATTAATTAGTTCTACGAGGGCATTGCGAATGAGGTGGTGATCATCCGCTAAGGCAATAGTTGTCATAGGTTTTTAAACGGGAATGGTTAAATGGGCTCTGGTGCCGCTGACCTTTCCTCGTTCGAAAATCAAATTGCCATTCATCAATTCAGCCCGGTGGATAAGGTTACTCAGTCCCGCACCACTTTGAAAGCCATTTTTCTGAATTTTTGTGTCGAAATCGAATCCAATGCCATCGTCAACCACCTCCAAATTAAGGCATTGTATTGTCTCTTCCAAACTAACTTCGATATTTTTTGCCTTGGCATGTTTCAAACAGTTTTGGAGCAATTCTTGAAAAATCCTGAAGATCAAAACTTCCTTTTTGCGGTCAACGGATACAATTCCGGTATTTGCAGAGAATTTCACAGCATAGTTGCCCAACTTTTTCACCCGCTCCACCTCAAATCCAATGGCTTTTTCGAGTCCTTCATGTAAAAGATTGTCACTATTCAAACTCTTTGACAGTGCCCTGATATCCGTCAAAACATTATTCACAAACTCTTTAGAATCATTGATCTTCTTATTCTCAGGCGATTCTTCCGAAAGATTATTGAGTTGAATTTTGACTAAAGTTAGCATCTGCCCCACATTATCGTGCAGCTCACGGCTGATGTGTTTCATGGTGGCGTCTTGAATTTCGTTTTCTGCGTTTAGGATTTCTTGTTCGTATAACTTTTCTCTTTTAATTTTTTCCAAAATCAAAGAGTTAACTTTTCTTTGATTATTAATTACGAGGAAAACTATAAAAATAACAAGGCTTAATATTAAAACTGTTATTTCTAGTATTAATTGAATCTCTTTTGGAATAATGGCCATAATTCTACAAGTGAAAAAATAATAAACATAAGTGTAAAAATTAAGTTGTGAAACAGCCAAAGAATATAAGCGTAATTTATAGTCTCAGATTTGGAAATTAAATTATTGTAAGAAATGAATATTAGAAAATTACTCGAAAAATAAATAAAAAGTCCTGCAACATACCAAAAGCTCTTATTGGCATACAAATAATTTAATTCTACGTTGCTAAACTTTATTTTAAAGTAATATAAACTATTGATGATAATAAATACTGATAAAATCCCGAATGGAAAGCTTGCAAATGAATTGGTGATATTGTCAGAATAAAATAAGGAACTAATCACACAAATAATAAAAAAGAAATCACTTAGGATTTTCTTTTGACTTAACAATGATTTAAAAAGGAAGCCAAGAGTTATTAAAGTTAAAACCTGATTTATGTAATAATACATGTAATTATTACCATCAACAAAGTCAATATAGTCACAAATACTGTTTAACAATATTTGGATTATAGCATATACCAAAATATAATTGCTCCCATAATTTTCTTTCCGAATCAACTTAATAAGTATAATTATCAAAAAAAATGAGGGGGCAATTATATCACTGTAAATTAGAAACCATTTCACACCATGTTCAATTTATTTCTAATTGATTTTGTAGTACATCCTGGAGGGCTTGGACATCCTGGTTCTTCTTTTTCTCCAGTTTTTATTGTTCCCAATTCATCAAGTTGTCCATCAGAGATTGATGCAGTTACTCTAGCAGGGAAGGTGTAATCTCCGTCACCATCGCAATCAAATGATAGATTAACCACGACAAAATCACCAGTATTACTGGAGTCATTTAATAAGTCTTGTAATTTTTTTCTGTCAAAAATAAATTTGGTCATAATCAAACTGTTTAGTTATTGTGTAAAATTATTCACAATAATTGTTTGTGATTACGTGAAAAACACCCTTTTAAACTCTATCAAATTTAGGGTATTTTTCACCTAGGATAAGGTTCAACTTCACTAGTAAATTTGTAAAGAATTAAAACCCTATTTTTTGTAATCATGGAAGCATTAATTGTAAGAACGGCGGCATTACTTTTATTAACATCATCAAATTTATTCGCCCAAAGACTCGGTAAGGAATTTGATTTTATTCGAAAGGACATGAAAGTACAATTTGAACCTAAAAAAACTCCAAATTATACCATCAATTATGACAAAAAGGGGAATATCTCAGGTTTACTACCACATTTGTTGTTTAAGGATGATGAAATTTCAATAAAACCTTTAGGCAATTCGTCAGAATTTAGAGATCATGAAACTATAAATCAGTTGGAATCACTTAATGATTCTTTGAAATCGTATTCCCAGAACTTAGATAAGTTTAATTCACATTACCTTTTACCAAAATTGTTTTCTGATAATTTAAGTCTCTCTAATTACAGAAAAAAGCTATTTCAAAATTTAAATTGGAATTACCACTTGAAATTGAATTCAATTACGGACTCAATCTTCAAGGATTCTTTAACTAATTATAAAATTGTTCATAAGACTAGAGAATTTAAAATCCAAATCATAAAACCAAATCTAAAATGGCAATTTGATACAACATACCTCGGCAGAATTAGCAAACATAAATTCCAAAACTGGGATAAATTTAAACCACAAATTCAAACTTTAGTAAATTCTTTTAACCTTAAAGCGAAAGTAATTGACTCATTGATAACAAAATTTGATTATGATGTTAAAATAAGAAAGGACTCCTTATATCCATGGGAGCTTATGTATAACTTACTGACGTTAGAAGACACCAGAAAAGAACTAGATTCGGCGATAACCAAGCTAGTTATTGAACCAAACAAAGAGATTCTCAAAGCTTCTTTGCTATTATCTGGCTCCAATCCATCTTTTAATCCTCTCGGTTTACCAGAAAAGAATCTTTCAAGTTCTATCTCAAATTCAAAATCCACAATTGAAAAATTGGAAAAGCAAATCAAAGACAGGCAAACCGCCAATGTCAAGACCCATCCTCCAATTGATTCTGATAACTTAAAAAAATTGGAAGAGCTATATGTTAGTTTAGATATAGAAAAAAAGAAATTAACCGGTTTAGAAGGTCAATTAACTTCATTCAATAGTTTCAAAACTTCGTTAAAAAACAATGGTACTATTTTGAATGAAATAAAGTTTTTTATCTCTGATTCTTCCGAAATCAACTGGATGCGACATTACAGTGACAATAACGATATCGAAATTAAGAATAGTGAAAAACTTATTCCTAGTTTAATATCAGACATAGATCAGATTAGTCCTACGGTCCATAACATTCCCAAAGGAACCAAGGTATTTTCCACAGAAACAGTAAAAGGGTATGAAATTAAAACGCCTTTTGCAGAAGTAGTTGATGGGATAATTGATCAAGTTTTGGATACCAGTTTATCAAACAAAAAATTTTCAGGCTTAGGAAATATTTTAGCAAAAGAAATGGTTCCATGTGATAAAAATACAAACAATTCAAATCTCAAGACAGGAAAAGACCTCAAAAAATTGTGTCAAAATATTTGGAATTCTAAAAAAAATGATTCATTAGATTCATTGGGAATTTTAAGAAATGAAGTAAGTAATTTTAAAAACACAAGCAAACTTAAGGAGTGGCATGAATCTATAAAAATACCTGTCACATTAGAGCTTCCAAAGACCTTTTCAATGGACACTTTGATGCGTTCAGAATGGATTAAACCAAAATCCGCTAATGGCAAAAAAGGAGCCAATGAAATCAGCTACTCAATAAAGACCAATAATGGAAAAACAACAGATACGCTCGAGCTTTCAAAAAAATACAAAACCTACGATCTAAAACGCTCTTGGCCATTTGCAGGCATAGCATATGTGCCAAGCCCAAGAAATACTTCTGTTTTTGACGCCGCCACCAATACATTTGTTAGCAATCCTAATCCCGAACAATTAGATATTTTGGTGGGGGTTAAATATTATCCATTTAAAGGCTTTAACCAAACCAGAACCCCAAAGTCAAAGAAACAAACAGATTATGGTTTTCCATATAAATACCTGAGGGGAAATGCCTTTATTAACTCAGTATCAGTGAGTGGGAGTTTAAGTGTGAGATATAAGTTCTTGAGGAATTATTTCCTTGGGGTAGGTTTTGATATAATTCCAGGTCTCAACCTTCAAGTAGGGGGTAATATGTATTTTCAGAACAGATATGAACTTGAAAATGGCAAATTAGTGAAAGCCTCCGAGAGACCTTTGCTAAATCGTGGATATTTTGCTTTGACCACTGATGTAAGTATTTTGGGAAAATTAGTTAAATTTATTAACCCTTTTTGAAAATGAAAAAAAATGTAATTCTTTTGGTCATATTATCCTTTTGGAGTTGTAAAGAAGGTGATTTGTATGTTTCAGGCAGTATAAAAGGTGAAATAAAAATACAGAATAATGTCCTTGAAACTGAAATACAAGATAAAAAAAATATTGATGTTTACATTTCTAATGACTCAACAGGAAGTCCATATTTGATTTCTACCAAAACAGATAGTTTGGGTAAGTTTGAGTTTGAATACTTTCCGTCAAAAAATAAAAAAACCTTGTATTTGATTGCTGAAAAAAATATTGGGGGTATAAAATATAGAAAGGTTCAGAATTTTAATAATGAGTCACAAATTGCAAATTTTTCTATCACACCAATTTACTCGGGTAAACAAATAGTTGTAACTATAAAAGACAACTCAGACCTTATCAACAATGCTGAAGTCTATTTGTTTATAAGTGAATCTCAGGCAAAAACCATTGCAAATGAAAACCCGGAGGGATTAATTCAGACCAGGCAAAACTCAAATCAAAAAGGGAAAGCGATATTTTATAATCTGACGTCATCAAAATATTACTTAGTCTCAAGATTAAATAAGCAATATTCAAAAATTGAGGTTGTTGACCTTACCAATAAAGATAAAGTGGAAATTCTTTTGTCAATTTTGCCTCCAACACAATCACCCAAACTAAATATTAAAGTTTTAGATAGCCAAGGTGATGTAGTCTCAGGAATTGAAACATTTATATTTTCAAGTTCATTATTTCTTCCAAATCTAAAATCCAACCCAGTTGCAGGATATATCGGAACTGGCAAAACCAACAATAAAGGTGAATACCAATTTTCTGATTTACCGGTTAACCAAAATCTATATATTGCCTCAAAAGGATATTTCTTAAAAAACAATAAGATTGACACAACATATACCTTTCTCGAAAAACCAATAAAACTATCCCAAGACACTACAGTTAGTTTGTTATTCAAGTAAGTAACATTTACCTTCTAAAGAGTTCCCTTCTTGGCTAGTCTTATGCTGAGAAGGGGTTTCTTTTTGTTATCTGTCAAGTAGAAATTGAAGAAGGAATACCGTAAAAACACCCTTATAAAATCCGCAATTACCACCTAAAGTCAATAGAGTTTTCTTGTGAATTTTGGTTTATCAAAATAAACCAAGAGGCCATGATAAAAATAGAATACCCAGATAATATAAATATTTTATATTTAGAAGCTGACATCAATTACACAATCTTTCATCTTTCAGATGGTAAAAAGAAAATAGTAAGTTACACTTTGAAAAGAATTGCAGAAATACCAGATATGGCAACATTTAAACGCATTAACAGAAAGTTTTTAGTTAATCCCAATGTAATAAGAGAAATTCGAATAGCTGCTGATGCCAAATTCGTGGTATTATCAAATGGAAAGGAATTAAAAATGAGTAGACGAAAAATAAAAACACTTAATTACTAATGTCCAAAGGGAATTCAATTTCTACTAATTAGAAGGTCACTGCGTTACAAAAATAAAATTGTTTGAATATTCAATTCATAAAAATCAAAAAAGAAAAAAATCATGAAAGAAAAAAAGAAAATCACAAAATCTTCCGTAAAAGAAAACTCATCTTTTTTGCAAAATAAAGAAGAAAGCTATTTTTCATCTGAAAAATCTATACTACATACATACGGCAAGAACCATATTTGCAATACGGATGTAAAAGGTTATCCAACTCCAAATAATGCAAATCCAGCTGAATTAGTACTAGACGCATCTGAAGGTTTTATTCCTTTATGGGCAAAGAATGTTAATCTACGTTGGAGGTTTAACAATAACTCTTTTATATATTTTGAAAATCCAGAAGATGCAAAAAATGAAATTAGGAAATTATTCTCGAAAGCTCTTCTGGCTTGGGGAGATTCTTCCCCTATAACGTTTAGTGAAAGAGTTGAAGCTTGGGATTTTGAAATCACAATTCGTCCAGACAATTGTAATATTAATGGTTGTGTCCTAGCAAGTGCTTTTTTCCCAGATAGCGGTAGACATGAATTAGTAATACACCCTAAAATGTTCACGCAAAGTGAAGAAGAACAAGTAGAAACCCTTATTCATGAAATAGGTCATATTTTTGGATTAAGACATTTTTTTGCAAATATTAGTGAAACAGGTTATCCTAGCGTTATTTTTGGCAAACATCAACCATTTAGTATTATGAACTATGGCCCCAACTCAAGACTGACTAATGATGATAAAAAAGATTTGAAATCTCTTTATGAACAAGTATGGAAAGGAGAGTTAACTCGAATAAATGGAACTAAAATTGTATTGTTTCGATCTTTTCATCAAGTCGGAAATATTTAAAAACATCCTTCTAAAAAGCACACAAACCCGAAAAGGCCAGTGTGCTTTTTCCAATTATTAAATCTATCTTAATAATTCCAAGCACCTTCTCATTAACCTTAATATGGCCTCCAATTAAACCGAATTTTGGAAAGTGTAAACTAATTTTAAGTTTTTTTTAAGTGTCCAAAGTTATGACAAACACCGCATTCAGATATTGTTAGATTATTAATAACCATAGTAGGAGCGTTTGCACACATTCTTTTATTGGATAGAAGAATTCGTCAAAGTTACGCTAAAAATATTATAACAACCTTGCCGAGTATGCCGTCTTTAATAACTAAATTTAACCATAAAAGAACCTGAAGATATAAAAACATTGCGTTTCCCATTGTTACTGAAATTCCAATTCTGGAAAGCCCTTATCCTGTTGCCTCTATTAAATGCATGCACATTCGAGGAGCAACAGGTACTGAATAAAATACCGAAGCAGGTGAATGCTCAGTCGGTAGAATGTTTTGTGGACGATACCGATACGCTCAGATTTGAGGATGTTTTAGGTAACAAATCCTTCAAAAAGTTTAACGGTCCAGAAATAGGATATGGGCATTTGAGAAGAAACTTATGGGTTAAGCTGGTCTTACAAAACAATACGAATCAGACTCAGGAGGTGATTTTGAGTACAGATCAAATCATTCTTGAGAAAGTAGATTTCTATAAAAAGAAAGAAGGAAAATGGAATAAAGAAGAAGCTGGTTGGGGAACTGCAATCCAAAACAGGGAACTTCCAAGCTATTTGCATGCATTTAAGGTTTCCTTGAGTCCGAATTCAAGAGATACAGTATTTTATCGGGTTAGAAATCAGTATCAGGTGGTTCGTTTGCCTTTAAATCTATTTAGTACACAACAGTTTTATCAACATTATCACTCCTATTTGTTTTATGACGGTTTGGTCACGATGGCTTTGATTACAGCCATTTTGTATTGTTTGTACAATCTTTTTTATACCTCTCAAAGAGACCGCAAAACTTTAGTTCTTTATCTCATTTATGCCGTCAATTTCTTTATTTTTTATACTATCAGAATTTCCTCCCCAGCATATTTTACGAATAACCAGCCGGTAATTATCAATTACTTTGTAAACATATTTGTTTTTATAAGTACTTATACTTTTGTAAGATTTGGTACGTCGTTTATTGATCCAGATAGAAAATATGGAAATAGGGCCATTTCAAAGCTAATAGATATACTTTTTGTTTGTACAGTTTTTGTTTCTCTATTTCCTACTTGGTCTGCCATAAAACCTTTGTTATATTTAAAACTCTCGTTTTTTCTTTCCACTATCTTTTATCTTATCTGGAGTCTGATTTCAAACTTCAGAAGGAGCTTCTTGACTCGAATTTACTTTTTTATGGCCATGCCATTGATTACAACTGGTATGATTGAGGGCCTAACCAATGTTTTTGGTATTATGGAAGTGCCGAATCAATTTTTTGAAGCATTCCGTATTTCTATTTGTGTAGAGATGCTCTATATACTTTTTGCTTTGATTTTTAGAGAAAGATATTTGAGTAAGCAAATTCAAAAGAGACTGTTGAAGGCCGAACTAGAAATGTTGGAGTCGAGAATTGAGATACAAGAAAATGAACAAAAACGTATAGCTAGAGACCTTCATGATGACTTGGGAGGTACTTTGGCAAGTCTGAAACATATTGTTCTTTCAAAAATGGTAAATCTTCTCAACTCCGAAGATGCAAAACAGATTAAAGAATTAACTCAAAAGTCCGGCGATGATTTGCGTCGTATTTCGCATGCTTTAATGCCCCCAGATTTTGAAAAAATTGGCCTAATAGATTCAATTAAAGAACTCATAAGAGGTAATAACTCTAAGAAAATCAGATTTGAGTTCTTAGAAAACACCAAAGACCTAGAGTTGGAGGTTAAGGCTTCATTGAATATCTACAGAATTCTTTCAGAGATTATTCAAAATATCCATAAGCACAGCGGTGCAACCATAGTATTGGTGCAGTTCATACAAAATGATAAAGAATTGACACTGATTGTAGAGGATAATGGCCGAGGATTTGAAAATTCTACTTCATTGACAGGTTTGGGAATGCAGAATATGCTCTCTAGAGCTAAAAATTTGGATGCCAGTCTTAATTTTGATTCAAATTCAAACGGAACAACAGTAATACTTGAAGTACCATATGAATAAACATAAAATACTAATCGTTGACGACCACCTACTGTTTGGTTTGGGATTAAAGGAGCTTCTTTTAAAAGAACGTGATTATGAAATCCTAGGACCATTAAAAGAAATCAACGAAATTATTTCTACGATACAATCCAATTCTCCCGATTTAATTTTGCTTGATATTAACTTAAATGGCATAAACGGTATAGAATTAGGCAAAAGACTTAAGCTGGAATTCAATAAAATAAAGGTCATAATTCTTACCATGTATGAGCATTCGGTATTCCTAAGACAAGCCAAAGAGGCTGAAATGGACGGCTATCTATTAAAAGATTGTGATTCCAATTTCTTGATTAGTGGTATTCAGACGGTATTTAACGGAGGAAACTGTTTTTTGAAATTAATAAATGAAAAATCAGTCCCAGTGGCCAGTGGCTTTGGCGACAAGCACTTTTTAAGCGACCGAGAACTGGAAATCGCATACGAAATCTGTAAAGGCCTAAATAACAACGAGATTGCGGAGAAACTCCATCTAAGTTATCATACCATAAAAACTCATAGAAAAAATATTTACACCAAACTTGGCATCTCAAATGTGTTAGAATTAATAGAAGTTTTAAAATATTAATTTTTTAAGAATTTGCTGCAGTTTTGATTAACACCTCAAAAATTCACCATTTATATTAATTTAAAATCCTTAAAAGATACAAATTTGAACAGTGCAACCACCTGAAAGTATCAAACTCTTCAAATCATCGTACTGATTATAAAAGAATTACGAAATTTTAAGAAATCCTTGAAATTATGCAAATAGAAAAATCTATTTTTTTGAAAATACCCCAAATGGGGTATTGAACCCTTATCTGAAAACTACTAGATTTGAATAAAAATATAACCCAAAAAGTATTTTTCCTCTACACGTTTTTATAAACAATACCATGATTTCTCAAAAAATCCCACCAGCACATGAAATCCTATTCTTACGGGGTGATGTAAACTATACGGAATTTCATCTAGTAAATGGTCAGAAATTTTTATCCAGCAATACCTTGTTAAGGCACCAAGAAAAATTCCAAGGCTTTTTAAGAGTTAGTCGGAAACACTTGATAAATCCGTTATACATTTCTGAAGTAGAAAATGAGCGTGGCTTACATCAAGTTTTAATGCTAAATGGAGAGAGAATTGTAGTATCAAGGCGGAGGAAATCTTCAATTATTTAGGAAAGAGTTAGAAAATAAAATTGTAAAAAGCTACTAAATCCACATCCTCCAATTCTTCTCAATTAAGAACTACTTCCTTAGAAATTGCAAAAAAAACACACAACCCAAAAGGTCAGTGTGCTTTTTCAATATTAAAACAATACAATTAAGAACTTAACCCAATCTCCCCAAAGCCTCCTCAATCGCTTTAATTTTAGCATCTGCATCGGCGAGTTTATCCCTTTCTCTTTGTACCAAGTCAGGTGCTGCATTGGCTACGAAACGTTCATTGGCGAGTTTTGCCTCAACTGATTTTTTGAAGCCTTGGGTATATTCTAGCTCTTTTTTGAGGTTTTCAATTTCGGCGGCTACGTCTAGGTTTTCGCCTAAATCTATGCCGAATTCGTCGCCTTTTATTACCAAACTCATTCCTTTTACAGAAGATGTCACAAAAGTGATTTCAGAAAGGTTAGCCATTTTTTTCATCAAATCCTCTAAATGATCGTATTTGCTGGCATCCTGGGTATTGATGCTCAATGGCAAGGAATCTTTTGGCGACATTTGTTTTGACTGCCGGGTATTCCGCACCCAAGAAACCAACTCAAACAAGATTTCGAAGTCGGCCAATATTTTTGTATCCAACGCTCCTCCTTTCGGGAATTCCTGGATACAGATAGAATCATTTCCGGCTCTTTCCTGAATATTTTGCCATATTTCTTCAGAAATAAACGGTGTCCATGGGTGAACTAGACGCATCAATTCCTCGAAGAATCCAAGTGTGGCGTCATACGTCTCCTGATATATCGGCAAGCTTTGTCCATCCACATAAGCGGGCTTAATCATTTCAAGGTATTGCGAACAGAAGTCATTCCAAATCAAGTTGTAAGTCACCAAAAGGGCATCCGACATACGGAATTTGTCGTAGTGGTCGAGGGCCTCAACAATTGCGGAGTTGAGTTTGGCTCTAAACCAGTCAACTGCGACTTTATTTCCTTGATTGGCCGAAGCTTCTGAGGAAACATTCCAACCTTTCACCAATCTGAAGGCATTCCACATTTTGTTGGAAAAGTTACGACCTTGCTCTACGAGTTTTTCGTCATAAGGCAGGTCATTTCCGGCTGGTGAACTGAAAAGCATTCCTGTACGAACGCCATCTGCCCCAAATTTATCTATCAAATCCAAAGGATCAGGCGAGTTGCCCAATGATTTAGACATTTTACGGCCTTGTTTATCTCTTACTATCCCAGTTAGATATACGTTTTTAAACGGATAAGTACCTTTATATTCATATCCAGCGATTATCATCCTAGCCACCCAGAAGAAAAGGATTTCCGGAGCGGTTACGAGATCGTTTGTCGGGTAATAATAGTTGATATCTGCATTATTTGGGTCTTTGAAACCGTCAAAAACAGAAATAGGCCACAGCCACGAACTAAACCATGTGTCCAGCACGTCTTCGTCTTGCGTGAAATCAGTGGCTGTAACGTTTTTGCCTTGTTGAGTATTGGCAATTTCAACGGCAGCTTCCAATGATTTGGCCACAATGCAAGTTCCATCAGCTAAATAATAAGCGGGAATACGATGACCCCACCAAAGCTGGCGACTGATGCACCAATCACGCACGTTTTCCATCCAGTGGTTATAAGTATTTTTGAATTTTGGTGGAATCAACTGAATGGTGTCGTTCATCACGTTTTCGTGGGCAGGCTTGCTCACCCGCTCCATTTTCAGGAACCATTGCAATGAGATTTTTGGCTCAATAACAGCTCCGGTTCTTTCCGAAGTTCCTACGTTGGATTTGTATTCTTCTACTTTCACCAAGTTGCCAGATTCCTCGAGCATTTTGATTATCATTTTTCGAGCAACAAATCTGTCTTCTCCAACTAAAATCTGGGCTTTTTCGTTGAGTTTTCCATCATCTGTCAGAATGTCTATTACTTCCAATTTATGCTTTTCGCCCAGGGCAAAGTCGTTTTGGTCGTGAGCCGGAGTTACTTTTAAGCAGCCGGTTCCAAACTCCATTTCCACATATTCGTCCGCAATGATTGTGATTTCTCTATTGATTAAAGGAATTCTTACTTTTTTTCCTATTAAGTTTTTATATCTCTCATCATCTGGATGTACGCAAATAGCTGCATCTGCCATGATGGTTTCCGGACGTGTGGTGGCGATAATTACCTCTGCATCATCTCCGATATAGTTGATATGCACCAATTTCGAAGGCATTTCTTTCGTGATTACCTCTTCGTCAGAAACCGTAGTTTTGGCTTGTGGGTCCCAGTTGACCATGCGATAGCCTCGGTATATGTCACCTTTTTGGTGCAAATCCACAAAAACATCAATTACAGCATCATATAGGTTTTCTTCCATTGTGAAACGGGTGCGGTCCCAGTCACACGAAGCTCCAAGTTTCCTTAATTGTTTCAGGATAATTCCTCCGTATTTTTCGGTCCATTCCCAGCAATATTTCAAAAACTCATCTCTGGTCAAATCTGCCTTATTGATGCCCTGTTCTTTGAGCATGGCTACAACTTTAGCTTCAGTGGCTATAGATGCATGGTCGGTACCAGGCACCCAACAGGCTTCTTTGCCTTCCATACGAGCTTTACGGATGAGCACGTCCTGAATAGTGTTGTTGAGCATGTGGCCCATGTGTAGCACTCCGGTCACGTTGGGCGGCGGAATGACTATCGTGTAAGGTTCTTTGTCTTTGTTGGGCGTGGACTTGAAAAATTTGTTTTTTTCCCAATAAGCATACCACTTATCTTCGATTTCTTTCGGACTATATGTTTTTGAAATTTCCATTTACTGAGTTAGCTGAACCAAAAATTAATAATTTGCAAAAATAAGGAATTAGTGGCAGAAAATCGATGGGAGCCATTTGGAAGTTTGCGTTGTAAAAAACTGAATCTAAAATGTAAATTTCTGATAACAAAAAATGAAGAGGTTTTGAAAAATTGGGTGTAGTTAAATATAATCCTTCTTTTAAAATGGATTAATATTTTATTATGGAATAAAAATTAAATTAGCGACAAACTATATTTTCAGAAAAACAGCTTGTCGCTAACGCAAATATTGCGTTTGGCTCTTTTGAGGAAATTCCTGTCATTAAAAACACCCGTTAATAATTACAAATTCTTACCAACAAACTCATTAAACTCTTCTTTCAATTCCATAAAAAGCTTAATAAATATCTCCATTTTATCCCTAATGCTAGTATCTTCAATCGTTTTTCTGTGATCTACCGCTACCGGATTTTTCTTGATTTCTTCTTCCATATCACGTTCTGCACCATGAATATAGTGCTTCAGATTGTCGATTTCATTTTTTTGAATGATAAACTTATTCTGATATTTCTCAACTTCTTTTTTCACTTCCACAGAACTATTCTTGGCACTTACCTCGGCCAGTCTATTCTTAAAAATGAATAATTCGTCTTGATAAAAATCTAAGGCCTTCAGCCATTCTATATGATCTTCGTGTAAATCAAAAAAATATGTTTTGGTTTCCATTATTGTATTTGTTTTGTTTGTTCAAAGCAAGCAAAACTATCAGTGGAAAAGAATGATATAAGTCAACATCTCACATAAATGATATCACTATTGTAACACTCTAAATTATTTAAAAAAGCTAAATATCTCCTTAGTTGCTTGATTTACAGGAAACACAAGATCAGTTAAAACTACTTTACCTCCATTAACATAAACTTCCACTATCGATTTATCGACCAAAATATCAAGCTGGAGTTTATTATTTTGAGGAAGAATCTTGATGGTTTCTATACTCGGAAAACGTTTACTAAAATCTACTTTGCCTGATTTTGTTCTGTCCATCGAAAACATATTTGTAGAAACATCATAACTCAGAAGCAAGTATTGGTTTTCAAACTTCAATAACTGCAAATCAAAACCTTTGGAAGCTGTCAAATCTACTTCCAGATTTAATCTATAAGAGTTTTGTGTTTTTTCACCGAGATTTGAATTCAAAACGTAGTTTTTGGATAAAGTTAAGGTTTCTGTTTTTACTTTATGGTTAATAATCGGCTCTTGCTTAAACTTAAATACACCTCTTGAGTTATACAAACTCAATTTCCTAGCTACTGAAAAACCACCTCTATAACCTTCATCAGCTGGTATGTCATTGGCGTATTCCCAGTCATTTGTCCAGCCTATTATTATTGGGTTTTTCTGCGTTTTGGGTAAATTATAAAACGGAATGGCGGCATAAAAATCCTTGCCTTCGTCCAAATAAAAAATTTCGTTTTGCTTCTGAGATTTGAAAGACTTTCCATCAAAATCGCCCACAAAATACTGCATGGCCAAATATCCAGCCTGTCGGTGCCCACTAGAAAGCATCAGTACCCATTTTGATTCCTTCGAGTTTTCTATAGGCACTTTTACTAAGGCGGGACACTCCCAAATCTTGCTCATATCGCCTTGTTTGCCAAATTCACTCATAAAAGTCCATTTCTTTAGGTCTTTTGAAGAATAAAACTGAACCAAGTATTCCAAAGGTTTCACGACTGTCATTACCCATTTCTTCTCAGATGGCCACCAAATCACGTTTGGGTCTCGGAAATTGGTTAGCCCAATATCCAAAACTGGGTTTTTATCGAAATACTTCCAAGTTCGACCTTTGTCAGAGCTATAAGCCAAGCTTTGATGTTGAGCCAGATCTTGCCCCGGTTTAGATACATGAGAAGTAAAAACAGCCACCAGCCCTTTTTTAAATCCTTTTGCAAAAAGCCCCGAAGTGTTGAAACTATCTACTACCACACAGCCTGAAAATATCATGGTAGTGCTTCCGTCAGCGTTTTGGATTTCTGGCAAAGCGAGCGGCAAAGTTTCCCATTTTTGTAAATCCTTGCTCACTGCATGAGCCCAGCTCATATGTCCCCATTTATCGCCAAAAGGATTATATTGATAAAATAAATGGTATTCTCCGTCGATATAAACCAATCCATTCGGGTCATTCACCCAGTTTTTGGGTGGCGTATAATGATAGTTTGGACGGAGTACTTGGGCAGAGGAATTAAGAAACGTAATAGCCATTAATACACTTAAAAACAGGGTTTTCATAATATTCTAGGTCTTTTTTGGTAAAATTTACAATGAAAAATACAAATCAACGGCATCTTCTTTTTTAAACAACTGCGTACCCTCATTCATAGTGGCAGCTGAGCCGCAGGCTACGCCCCATTTAAGAATATCTATGAGTGATGAATCTTGACTTAAAGCCCACACCATACCGCCCACCATGCTATCGCCTGCACCTACGGTGCTTTTCTTTTCTACTTTGGGAGCTGCTACAAAGTGTGCGTTGTCTTTATCAAAAAGCATAGCCCCTTCTGAACCCATAGAAACTACCACAATCTCACAATTGTATTTTGCTATTAAAGCTTTGGCAGCACTTTCTACTTGGTTAGGTTCTATTTTTTCCAATCCAAGTAGTTTTGCTAATTCTTTGTGGTTGGGTTTTATTAAATATACTCCATTTTCAAGAGCAAACTTTAATGCATCGCCCGAAGTATCCACTACGATTTTGGGTTTCTTTTCTCCAAAAACTTCAGATATGCGTTTAAAGATTATCGAAGCCAGGATCTCTGGCAAGCTTCCGCTTACCACCAATATTTCTGGATTTTGGTTTTTAACTTTCTCCAAAATTTCCTTAAATTCTTCTAAAGTCAATTCAGGGCTTGGCATACCGAATCGATATTGAGCGTTGGTAGTGGTATCAACCGCTATAAAATTCTCCCTAGTCCATGCTTTTGATTCAATAGTTTCAAATACCACCCCTTCTTTTTTTACCAAAGATTTCAGTAAATCACCAATGGGTCCACCAGCAGGAAAAAAAGCAGTAGATTCGCTTCCCAATCGGTTTATGGCCTTGGAAACATTGATTCCACCACCACCCGCATCATAAACTGGCTGCTCGCATCTGATTTTGTGCTCCGCTACCAATCCTTCAAACTTGGTATTTTTGTCAACCGCTGGGTTTATGGTCAGGGTGATAATTTTGGTCATTGCATTTCTTTTAAAAACAAAAAAACACCTGAGAATGTCAGGTGTTCAAATTTAATATCAAATATTGATATTTTCTTATTCAGCAGGCTTTATCATTTCCAACAATTCTGCTGAAACTCCAGTCATAGAGTAACCACCGTCATGGAAAAGGTTCTGCATGGTCACCATTTTAGTAAAATCAGAGAATAATGTCAACACATAATCCGCACAAGCATCTGCCGAAGCATTGCCAAGAGGAGACATTTTTTCGGCAAATTCATAAAATGAATCAAATCCTGCTATACCTCCACCAGCACGGGTTTTGGTTGGCGACTGCGACACTGTATTTACTCTTACGTTTTTCAACTTTCCATATCTATAGCCGTAGCTTCTCGCAATAGACTCCAGCATGGCCTTGGCATCTGCCATGTCGCTGTAAAATGAGAATGTTCTTTGTGCAGCCATATAGGTCAAAGCAACTACCGAACCCCACTCATTTATGGCATCCATTTTCTCTGCAGTTTGCAAAAACTTGTGAAAAGACATGGCCGATATATCTACACTTTGCTTGTAAAAATCATAATTTAAATCGCCATAGGCTCTGCCTTTACGCACGTTTGGCGACATACCGATAGAGTGCAACACGAAATCTACCTTTCCACCCAAAACGTCCATTGATTTGGCATAGAGATTCTCAATATCTTCAATACTTGTGGCATCTGCAGGAATGATCTCAGCTTCACAAACTTCCGCCAATTTATTAATTTCTCCCATTCTCATGGCTATTGGGGCGTTTGTAAGCGTAAATATTGCTCCTTCCTCTTTTGCTTTCAATGCCACTTTCCATGCGATAGAATTCTCGTCTAATGCACCTGATATGATACCTTTCTTACCTTTTAGTAATCCGTATGCCATAATATTGGTTGGTTTTTCGGTTTATATTTAAAATTTTGGTTGCAAAATTAAGATATTTTTTTGATTTGCTTGCTAAAATTACTGCAAACCACTTATCCAGTCGCAATGTGGATATGTTTCATAAGGTTTTTTTTGTCATCAAAAGCCAAACCATTACATTTGATTCCCTTTTTTGAAATCGAACTGATGATTGTATCGCCAACAGAGCCTTTTAAAATTATATATAGTCTTTATGAACACGAATACCTCGGTTTCTTGCTAGAGTCCTACGTGGTGCAGCTGAACACACGAGGTGAAGTAACCTTTCAAACCCAAAACATCTCCTCAAAAAACATCTCGGACTTTGCAAGTGGCCTAGAAAAAGACGATTATGAACTGGTGAGGCTTACAGATAGCATTCAACAGGATATAATTTTGAAGAAGTTCAACACAAAAAAAATATCTACTGAAGATTTTTTTAAGAAAACTTTCAACCTAGAAAAAGGGGATAAATTACTTAGAGATTCTATATTTTCCTATCTCGAAAACTACAAAAAAGAGATATTCTCTCAAATAAAAAACAAGCAATTGTTTATAATGGGCAGCGATGGTGTAGCCACTTGGAAGGAAATTGAAATCATGAAAGAGTCTGCCAAAGCATATTTTCATTTTGACAGACAAGACGACCAAACTGTATATTATCCGATCATCAAATGTGGTGAAGAAAAGGTGAAATTTCAATTTAAAAACGCCTATATCGTCAACGACCTGCCGGCTTGTATGTTGATAGACACCAAACTGTATATTTTCGACAACTTTGCTGATGGAAGAAAACTAAAACCCTTTCTCAACAAACCCAATATCATTATTCCAAAAAAAATAGAAGATACTTATTATCAAAAATTTATAGTGCCTTTGGTAGCCAACTTTAATGTTTTTGCAAAGGGTTTTGAGATTGTTCAGGAAAAACAGGAAATGAAGGCTCAATTGTTGGTTTCTGAAATAAAATCGCAGAAAATATCAGCCAGTTTGTTTGAAAAAAATGGCAATTCTAATAATGAAGACGAAAGTAAATTTTACCTTGAACTTTCGTTCCAATATGGCAAATACAACTTTAAGTACGACAACTTCAGTGCACCTGCTTATGTTTTTTTAGAGAAAAAAGAAGAGTCTTGGGTTTTTCATAAAATCAAAAAAAACTTAGAAAAAGAAAAGGAGACTATTCTGTTCATTAAAAACTTAAATCTTGATCTAAGAAATGGAAGAATAGCCAAACCAAAAACTGAAGCCATCGAGTGGCTTCAAAAGAACGCTATAAATCTTCAAGAATCTGAGATAGAAATTAAGCAGAATACAGAGAATGCCGTGAAATATTTCTTGGGCTATTCAAAACTGGAAATACACATTGAAGAAAACCGTGACTGGTTTGATATAAAGGCTTTAGTGCAGTTTGGAGAATACAAAATACCATTTGTAAAACTCCGAAATTATATCCTAAACAACATCAGGGAGTTCGAGTTGCCCAACGGACAAATGGCCATGATACCTACCGAATGGTTTAATAAATACTCCGAACTATTTGAAAATCTGGAAGTTGAAGACGAAGGACAGGGTCGTTTGAAGAAACACCATGTGGGAATTATCAATTATTTGGAAGAGGACGGTCTGGCAGTAACTGTGATGAACCGAAAGTTGCAAGGCCTCAAAAATTTTGAAGAAATAGAAGAAGTGGAACTTCCTAAAAACTTCAAGGGCAGCCTAAGACCTTACCAGAAAGCCGGATATGACTGGCTGCATTTCTTAAAAAACTTCAAATTTGGCGGTTGTTTGGCCGACGATATGGGACTTGGAAAAACGGTAACTACTCTTGCGTTTTTACAAAAAATGAAAGAGGAAAAACCCGAAAGTCCAAGTATTTTGGTGATGCCTACTTCGCTGATTTATAATTGGCAAAAAGAAGCAAGCAAGTTTACGCCTAAACTAAAAATATTGATTCATTTCGGGCAAAATAGGCACAAGGATGCAGGAGCGTTTAAATTTTATGACCTCATCATTTGTTCTTACGGTGTTCTAAGATTGGATATTGATTTCCTGAAAAATTATAGATTCAACTATGCTATTTTGGACGAATCTCAAGCCATAAAAAACCCTAGTTCTCTGATTTTCAGATCGGTAATACAGCTCAACACCGAAAACCGACTAATACTCACCGGTACTCCGCTTGAAAACAGCACCATGGATTTGTGGTCACAGATGAGTTTTATCAATCCTGGATTGTTGGGGTCTATGGCCTATTTTAGAGATAATTTCCAGAATCTCATCGAAAAACAAAAAGATGAAGAAACGCTCCAAAAGCTATTTTCAAGAATAAAACCCTTTATGCTCAGAAGGCATAAAAAGCAAGTAGCCAAAGACTTACCCGAAAAAATAGAGACCATACAATACTGCCAAATGTCTGAAGAGCAGGAAAAAATTTATGAAGAAACCAAGGCATTTATACGCAATCAGCTTTTGAGCGAAGTGGGTGCTGGTGGTATTAAAAAGTCGAGTATTTTGGTTTTACAAGGCCTTACGAAACTCAGACAATTGGCCAATAATCCGTTGATGGTTGATGAGGACTATACGGGAGATTCAGGCAAAGACAGAGACGTAATGCACAAGTTATTAGACGTAGTGAAAGAAGGCTATAAGACGCTGGTATTTAGTCAGTTTGTAAAGCATCTTTCGCTAATAGCCAAGAAATTGGACGAACAAAATATTCCGTATTTGTATCTTGATGGTTCTACAAAAAATCGCATGGAGTTGGTAGAAAAATTTCAAAACGAAGACCGAGAAAAAGTGTTTTTGATTTCACTAAAAGCTGGTGGAGTTGGGCTTAATCTTACGGCTGCTGAATATGTGTTTATGCTTGATCCGTGGTGGAATCCAGCCATAGAGGCTCAAGCGGTGGACAGAGCCCACAGAATTGGCCAGACGAACACCGTTTTTAGTTATAAATTTATCACAAAAAATACCGTAGAAGAGAAAATTCTGGATTTGCAAAATACAAAAAAACAACTTTTTAACGACCTCATAACGGCTGAAGAAGGATTTATGAAGTCACTTTCAGAAAAGGATATTCTTTCTCTATTGGAGTAAAAACATTTCTCTCAAATCAAAAATTCAAACAAATCTGGTTTGTCGTTGATGTAGGTAAACTGGACATTAGATTTTTCAAGTCGATCGATAAGAGCAGGAAATTCTTCTTTCTTCGACAACTCAATTCCCACCAAGGCAGGCCCTCTTTCTCTTGAAGTTTTCTTTGAATATTCAAAAAACACGATGTCGACAGTCGGCCCTAAAACAAATTCCAAGAATTCCTTCATAGCTCCTGACCTTTGCAAAAACTTAATGATGAAATAGTGTTTTAGTCCCTCAAAAAGCAACGAACGTTCTTTTATTTCTTCAGTACGTGTAATGTCATTATTGCCTCCGCCAATGATACAGACTACGTTTTTGCCTTTTATTTTATCTTTAATAGTGTCCAATGCAGCCACACTCAAAGCACCTGCTGGCTCAGCCACAATGGCTTCTTCGTTGTAAAGCTGCAAAATCGTAGAACATACTTTTCCTTCGGGAATCAAAAGGATGTTATCCAATTTATCTTTTACAATTTCATAGGTCAAAGCACCCGCTTTTTTCACGGCAGCCCCATCTACAAACTTATCAATATGCTCCAGTGGAGTTACTTTACCATTGTCTATCGAAACTTTCATGGTGGGAGAACCCAGCGGTTCTACACCAATAAGTTTGGTTTTTGGGCTTAAATTCTTAAAAACCGTACTTACACCAGCTGCCAAGCCACCACCTCCGATTGCAAAAAGCAGATAATCAATTTTAAAATCGGCGTCTTTAAATATTTCTAAACCCACGGTTCCTTGTCCTTCCATCACTTGGATATCATCAAATGGATGCACAAATATTCCGCCGTTTTCTTTTACATATATTTGTGCGGCATCGAAAGAATCGTCATAGGTATCGCCTATTAGTATCACTTCTACCCATTCTTTGCCAAACATTTTCACTTGCTTTATTTTTTGAGCTGGCGTAGTAGTAGGCATAAAAATATTGCCTTTTACGCCCATTTTCTGACAAGCGTAAGCAACTCCTTGGGCATGATTTCCGGCACTGGCACAAACAACTCCTTTGGCCAAATCTTCGGCAGACATCGAGGCCATTTTATTATATGCTCCTCTTATTTTGTATGACCTCACTACTTGCAAATCCTCTCTTTTGAGATAAATATTGGCCTGATATCTTTCCGAGAGATTTTGATTAAACATCAAAGGGGTTTTCAAAGCAACATTTTTGAGCCTGGAAGCCGCTGCATATATGTTTTCTAATTCTATGCCGTTGTTCATAGTTGGCGTTGGTCTGTTTGATGAAATATTTGACAAACCTACAAAATTTATGATTCTCTAAAATATTTTTCAAAAAAATTACCGTGCAACCTTTAACTCAAAAATGCATCTTTCAAGAAAAACTAAATTATAAATATGAAAAAGTATCACATTATCATTTTCTTCAGCTTGGCCATAAGCTTTTGTATGGCACAAACCAAAGAACCTTTTACCACCAAGAAATTTACAGGAGTAAACATCCAGAGCGTTAAAGTGAATACTTCGGGAGGTGGCATTAAAGTATTCGGTACAGCGGGTAAAGATGCTGAGGTAAAGGTTTTTATCAATACCAACAATTGGAACAAAACCGCCTCTAAAAGTGAGATTGAGGAAGAACTAAAAAACTACATTCTAGAAATGGAATACAAAGACGGATCAATAGTTTGTCTTGCAAAACCAAAAGACCCTGAAATGAAAAGACAAAAACTTTCTATTGGATTTGAGGTGTACTCGCCATCAAAAGTGGATGTAAATTTGGGTACAGCTGGTGGTGGAATAACACTGGACAACCTTGAAGGAGACTTGAATTTTAAAACCAGTGGAGGTGGAATTACTGTTTCGAAACTTAGAGGAAAAGTAGACGGAAAAACGAGTGGCGGTGGTATAAAAATGCAAGAGTGTGATGGTATGATCATTATGAGAACAAGCGGTGGTGGAATTTCGGCCAAAAGCTCGAAAGGAAATATCAACCTGTCAACTTCTGGTGGTGGAATAGAACTCAGCCAGCTCAAAGGAACTATAAAAGCTCACACAAGCGGCGGCGGTATTGACTCGGAAGAAATAAAAGGCAGCTTGGACGTATCTACTTCTGGTGGCAGAATAGAGCTGAATCAGATAAGCGGTGATGTAATTGCTAGAACTTCTGGCGGCGGAATAGATGCTAATATTGTAAAATTGGGTAAAGTGTTGAGCCTAAGCACAAGTGCAGGTAATATTCATGCAAATATTCCTTTCTCAGAAGGAATGGATTTAGACATCAAAGGAAACCATATTAAAAGCGATAAACTATCAAAAGTTTCATCAAACTTAGACTCAGGCAGAGTGAAAGGAAAAGTAAACGGTGGTGGAACAGAAGTGACTATGTCAGCTTCATCAGGAACTATTTATGTTGAATAATAGCTCTGTTCTATAAATGCAAAAAGGGCGAGAATTCTGAAATTCTCGCCCTTTTTTGTTTATCTCTTAGACATCCTTATTTCATCTTAAATCTCACTCCATAATTTATCCCAAATGTTCTCGGTTTGAAGCTCAAATTCTGTTCGCTCGTCACACCCGAAATCAGGGCTTGTTGGTAAGTTGAGCCCAAGTTGGCTTCCCAGCTTTTGCTTATATCATAGCTAAGCCTCAAGCCTCCCATTCCACTAATATTCAGCAGATTGAAAGTCGAATTTGCGGCAGTGAGATTATTGTTTTCGGAATTTTGAGCATCAAAATTGCCAAAAATAAACATATCCCCACTTACTCCACCTAAAGCCTCTATATCAAGTTTTTTAATGAGAGGAATATTATAATTTAAGAGAACAGGCACGTTAAAATAGTTATACACCTGCTTGTTGGTGGCGTTTACAGAAAGAACCGTTTGGGTATTGCTGCTTTTAGAATCCAGGTAATTCGACTGAAAATAGCTATTCACCGCTCCAGTTTTCTCGTTTATGGCATACACGTTTGTACTCATGTAAGCACTTGCTTGCATATATCTAAGGCCGCTTTCTAAACCTAATCGTTTCTTTAGTTTTTTACCAAATGAAAAACCAAAATTCACGGCTCTTCCATTTCTGAAACTGCTTTCTGGCAAACTATTGGGCAATAAACTCGTGATATTTCCTTGCGATGAAGGACTCATCTCAAACTCAGTTCCTTTCGACACAAAAGCAGCATCATTTCTGGCCGAAGTCAAGGCTTCTCCTGTGAAACCAGTATTCTCAAAATTTGGATTAAAAGGAGCAACACCCGAATTTACACCAAACCACATTTTATCTTTAGAGGTTTTTGTTTCTGCTATTGCATCTTCAAAATCGACACTTATATGAGAGCGAAAGGGTTGAAATCTATTCGCAAAATATTTGACACCTTTTTGCTTCAATTGATTGATCTCAAATTTCTCTAATTCACTAACCGCCAAATAATTTTCCACAACCTTTGGTTTGGCTGGGTTCACAATTTCACTACTTTGACTATTTTTCTGTGTAATACCTTGACCAGCAGCAGCTGAACTGATTTTCTTATTTCTTCCAAATAAATTTAATTTCCCACCAGTTGACTTCTGCTTTTTTGTAATAGTTAAAGTCGCTAAGTTAGCTTTTTCTGGACTGTCAAAAGACTTGTTTTTATCCTCCGAAGTTTCTTGTAGTTTATTCTGAATTCGGGACTTTTCGCCTGTGTTTTGTTTGTCCATTTGTACAATTGGTTCTTTACTATTAAGAACTTGTGACAATTTTTCGGTTTGGCTATTATTTACAAAAAGTACCGTGAGTCCTAAGACCAAGGCCGCTGCTATGCCTGATAATAGGGCAGGATTTTTCCACCAAATGAAAGCTATTCTTTTCTTGTTCTTTTTATCAAGTTCTTTTTCGATGTTTTCCCAAACAAAATCGGGAGGTGGTACCGAGGCGTCCTTGAAGGCCTCATTCCACTGGTTTTCGAAACTTTTAAATTCTGATTCCATTTATTTAATTGGCCTTCGCCAGTCTAATATTTTCTTTTTCTATTTTTTCTATCAAAAGCATTCTCGCTCTCGAAAACTGCGATTTTGAAGTTCCTTCGGTAATGTTCAACATCTCAGCTATTTCTTGATGTTTAAAACCTTCTATGGCGTACAAGTTAAAAACTGCCCTACATCCTTCTGGAAGCTGATTTATAAGCTCCAACAATGTTTCCATTTTGAGATTTTCTAAACCCAAATTTTCTGGACTTTTGTCCAATTCTCCGTGATAATCTGCGATGTCTATCGTGGGCATTTGTCCACGCTTTTGGATGGCCTTTAAGGCGGTATTTATCACAATTCTCTTCAACCAAGCTTCCAATGGACAGTCAAATCGGAAAGAATGTAAGTTTTTAAATATCTTTATAAATGCGTCTTGTAACACATCTTGGGCTTCATCTCGGCTTTTCATATATCTGAGCGATACGGCATAGAGCTTCCCAGCAAATTGTTCATACAATTGCCGCTGAGCAACCCGCTCCTCACGAATGCAGGCCTCCACTACAAGTTTATCGTTTGACATATTTTATAAAAGGCAGAACACAAAATAATGTATTCAAAGGGTACAAGAATGATTCCAATAACGTAAAAATGGTTGGAATTATCTTGTAAAAATAAAAATCTGGTCGTTGAGGATACTGTAATTTTTGACCAATGGTATTCCACTTGGGACTTTTGGAGCTGACACTCCTTCTTTCAATACCATGTCACTTTTTACTACTCGGATTTCATCGTAAAGTTGTTCTTCAAAAAAAGACTGGATAATTTGAGGCCCGCCTTCTACCAAAATGCTATTTATACCTCTATTTTTGAGGTCAGAAAGCATATTTTTCAGAAAACCTTCTTCAAAATTTATTTGGATAAATTCTAAATTTTCGTCCGTTTGTTTTTTATGAAGATTATAAATTAATGTGTTTTGCTTTTGGTCGAAAACATTAAAATCACCATTGATTCTGAGGTTTTTATCTATAATTATTCGCGTTGGATTATTGGATTCCGGCCAATTTCGGGCATTGAGTTGCGGATTGTCGGTCAAAACAGTGTTGGTTCCCACCAAAATTCCAGCCTCTTCAGCTCGCCAGCGGTGTACAGTTATATTGGTAGTAGTATTCGAAATTGCCAAGGGGTTTCCGTTTTTTTGAGCCACAAATCCGTCTGAAGTTTCTGCCCATTTTATAACAACATACGGCAAACCTGTTCGTTGAGCTTTAAAGAAACGTTTGTTGAGTTCTTCGCCTTCTGTAGCTAAAACACCAGTTACTACTTCAATTCCAGCATCTTGCAGTTTTTTTATACCATTTCCAGAAACTTGCGGAAATGGATCGAGGTTACACACTACTACTTTTTTGACCTTATGTTTTATCAATAAATCGGCACAAGGCGGTGTTTTTCCAAAATGGGAGCAAGGTTCTAGGGTTACATAAACCGTAGATTCAGGCAGGAGTTCTTTGTTAACAACTGAATTTACAGCATTTACCTCTGCATGGGCTTCTCCATATTTTTGATGAAATCCTTCGCCTATGATAAGCCCATCATGCACAATCACACAGCCAACCATAGGATTTGGACTCACCCATTCTCTACCCAAAGCGGCCAAATGGAATGCTCTCTCCATAAAAACTTGGTCGACATTTTGGCGTTCCATCACGATAAATCGGCTACTCTAAAAGGTGTTATCGTGTAACTCGCCCAAACGCCTTCTAAAATATAAGGCTCATGGTTTAGGTATTCTTGGAGACCATTTTCGTCTTCAAAATTGAGTATAACGGCCGAACCTTTCATCTTTCCATCCTCAGTAAGCTGAGCTCCGCCTATAATGATTTTACCTTCTGCTTTCATCCGTCTGGCATATTCAAAATGTCGCGGACGAACTTCCATACGTTTTTCGAGGGCATTTGGGGCGTCACCATCATGGGCAACTAGGAGATATTGAGGCATAATTTTAAAAAAATATGTAAAAATAAACTAAGAAAGAGTCAATTCAAATAAACGAAACTATACTGAATGTAAATTTACAAACATAAATATTATAGTTTTAATTATATTTGCTTAAAATAGATTTAATCAAAATGATAATTCAAGAAATAAAAAATGAGTCTGGTGAAAAAACTGGTGTTTTTATTCCGATTAGAGAATGGGAGTTGATTCAATCTAAATTTCCAGATATTGAGACACTGGATGAAGATATTCAAAAGTGGGAAAAAGACTTTATTGACACACGTCTTCAATCTATAAGTGCGGAAAGATTAAAACCAATTGAGCAACTTTTTGATGAATTAAACAAAAGAATTTAATGAAATTCTTATTTTTTGATGAGGTCTCATTAGATTTATCCGATGCGAGACAAATGGTATAAAGAGCAAAAAGAGGGATTGGAAGAGCAGTTTTCTGAATAAATTAAAAAGGCACTTTTAAAAATACGTCGATATCCTTTTGGCCATTCAATTAGATATCGAAATATAAGGATTGCACACTTGGAAAGATTTCCATACAATATCCATTTTTACATAGATGAAGCTTTAAGTGAAATAGTGATTACAGCGATAGTTCATCAAAAAAGACATCCCAGAGCAGAGAAGAGAAGAAGCAGATAAAAGGTCCTCTCAAAAAGTAAAAGCCCCAATGAGTATTCATTAGGGCTTTTTAGTATCTCTCAATTAGCTAATTTTCAAATTGACCAATTACCAAATTGTCATCTTAAACCAAAGCTGCGTTGGTTTCTGACATACGCTCAGAACGTTTACGCTCGTTTTCGTCAAGGTAAATCTTTCTCATTCTCAACGACTTAGGCGTTACTTCTAAGTACTCATCTTTTTGGATGTATTCCATACATTCTTCCAAAGAGAAGTTCAACTTCGGTGTAATTTTCACGTTGTCATCAGAACCTGACGCACGCATGTTCGTCAATTTTTTGGCAGTTTGTAAGTTTACAACAATGTCATTTTGACGATTGTGCTCACCTATTACCATTCCCATATAGATATCTTCGCCTGGATCGATGAAAAATACTCCTCTATCTTGCAATTTGTCGATAGCGTAAGGAACGGCAGGGCCATTACCCATTGATATCATTGAACCGTTTGTACGGCCAGGAATTACTCCTTTGTAAGGCTCATAAGTTTTGAAACGGTGGTTCATGATGGCTTCACCTTGTGTCGCTGTCAATACATTTGAACGTAAACCTATCAAACCTCTTGAAGGAATGTTGAACTCTAAATGTTGCAAATCACCTTTTGGTTCCATAATCAAAAGCTCCCCTTTTCTTTGTGTAGCCAACTCAATTACTTTACCAGCAGTTTCTTCAGGAACATCCACAACCAATGTCTCTATTGGCTCCATACGCTCTCCGTTTGGTCCATCCATGTACAATACTTGTGGCTGACCAACTTGGAACTCATATCCTTCACGACGCATAGTTTCTATCAAAACCGACAAGTGAAGAATACCACGACCAAATACTATAAATTTATCTTCAGAATCCCCTTGCTTAACTTTAAGTGCAAGGTTTTTCTCTGTTTCTTTCATCAAACGCTCTCTTACGTGACGCGACGTAACGAATTTTCCTTCTTTCCCAAAAAACGGCGAGTTGTTAATTGTAAACAACATGTTCATGGTAGGCTCATCTATCGAAATCCTTGTCAATGCCTCTGGATTTTCTGCATCGGCTACCGTATCGCCAATCTCGAAGTCATCCAAACCTGTGATTGCACAAATTTCACCACAACCTACACTGTCCGTTTTTACTCTACCCAATCCTTCAAAAACCTGTAATTCTTTGATTCTCATTTTCTTAATAGAACCATCAGCCTTACAAAGCGATACTTGCATGCCTTCTTTCAAGGTACCTCTTGCTACTCTACCGATAGCTATTCTACCCACAAACGAGTTATAGTCTAATGAAGTGATTTGCATCTGAGGCGTTCCTTCGTTTATCGGAGAGGCTGGTATAAATTCAATGATAGCATCCAAAAGTGGAGTGATTGAATCCGTCTGAACTTTCCAATCTGTACTCATCCAACCTTGTTTTGATGATCCGTATAAGCAAGGAAAATCTAATTGGTCTTCTGTTGCGTTCAAGTTAAACATCAAGTCGAATACATTTTCATGTACTTCGTCAGGACGACAGTTTTCTTTGTCAACTTTGTTTACAACTACAATCGGCTTCAATCCTAAATCTAAGGCTTTGCCTAACACGAAACGTGTTTGAGGCATTGGTCCCTCAAAAGCATCTACCAATAAAATAACACCATCTGCCAATTTCAATACTCGCTCTACTTCACCACCGAAGTCGGCGTGACCAGGAGTGTCGATGATATTGATTTTGATACCTTTATATCTAACAGATACGTTTTTCGATACGATAGTGATACCTCTTTCACGCTCAAGGTCGTTGTTGTCGAGGATTAAATCTCCAAACTCTTGATTTTCTCTAAAGATTTTAGATGCGTGGATGATTTTGTCAACAAGGGTAGTTTTACCGTGGTCAACGTGAGCAATGATGGCGATATTTCTTATTTCTTGCATTTTGATTCCCTTTCGAAAAGGATTTTTAGATTGATTTTTTCTAGGAGATTAGCCCTAAAAAGTCCGCAAAGGTACGAATTTATTTTCAATAAACTCACAGCCAATATATTAATTTATAGTAAACTATTGATTGTCAAATAATTAATTGGAGAAGTGCAATTTTGCGTAAAAATGTTTTTTATATAAAAATATCTTGTAGAAGTGGTTTTGTTGGATTTTGATTGAGAAAACACATTCAAGCCTTTCAGGCTTAAATTTGATTCTGTCTATCATTATCCCCCGAATTCTTCGAGGGTTACTCACATTTAAGCCTTTCAGGCTTAACTTGGTATCATCCATTTTTCCCCCGAATGCTTCGAGAGCATTCATATTTAAGCCCATTTGGATTAAAAATACTCTTTTAAATCAAAAATAACCGAAGTGTTTAAAAGCCTGAAAGGCTTAAATGTCAATAGCCGTGGGTGAAACTCATGGTTCGTATATAATTGAGCGATATCAAAAACAAGCCTGAAGGGCTTAAATGTCAACAGCCGTGGGTGAAACCCATGGTTCGAATATAATTGAGCGATATCAAAAACAAGCCTGAAAGGCTTAAATGTCAATAGCCGTGGGTGAAACCCATGGTTCGAATATAATTGAGCGATATCAAAAACAAGCCTGAAGGGCTTGAATGTGAAATTATTCACAGTAAATATTTCTCATCAAATTCAATTTCGTTTTCAGTTAAAAGTCGTTTATATTCGTCCAAGAAAGACTCTGTTTTATGATGCTCTTTTTGGTTTTTTACGTAGTTGATAATCATTTGTTTATCTCGGTTGTTGTACGTAAATACTCCATATCCATCTTGCCATCCTTCAAAACTGGGAAATTTATTCTCAGATTTCATCCAAATACTACTAGAAACCTTGATATCTTTTATTAAATCGGCTAGAGCTATGCTAGGATGTAAATCACAAAAGATGTGAATATGGTCTTCCACTCCATTTATTCTATACAGCTTGCATTTTTTAGCACTAATCAACCCCCAAATGTATTTGTACAATTCCTCACAATAGTCATTTGAAATAGTTGACTTCTGATGTTTTGTACCAAAAACTATCTGATAATACATTTGCTTAAAACTTCCCATATTTTTAAATGTTATATTTTCTCCAAAATACGCTTAACAATCAATTCGGCATGTACTCTTGAGTTTTCGATGAATAAACTTCGGGTGTCCATTCCTCCACATATTACCCCGGCAATGAACACGTTTGGCAGATTAGTTTCCATGGTGTTTTCGTCATATTGAGGCTTTCTTTGTTGGTTTTCAGATAGTTTTATACCTAATTTTTCTAAAAAAGGCAGATTTGGTTTATAGCCGGTCATCGCCAAAATCCAGTCGTTTTCTACTGATATCTCACCTTCAGGAGTATTTATTATTACACTACCATCGGTTATTTTAGAAATTTTTGAGGTAAAATAGGCCTTTATTGAGCCTTCAGCAATTCTATTTTCAATATCTGGTCTTACCCAATATTTCACACTTTTACCTATTTCTGGCTCACGAATTACCATGGTTACCTCTGCTCCCTTTCGCCAAGTTTCAAGGGCCACATCTACAGCTGAATTGTTGGCTCCAACAACCAAAACCTTCTGAAATGCATAGAAATGTGGGTCTTTGTAGTAGTGTGTTACTTTGGGTAAGTTTTCACCTTCAATGCCTAAAGTGTTGGGTATATCGTAAAAACCTGTGGCAAGAATCAAATATTTAGCCTCGTATTCACTCTTGCTTGTGTTGATTTTGTATAAATCCTCTTCTTTTTTCACAGTTTGAACTTCCTCAAAAAGTCTCACATTCAGCGTTTTGTTTTGTGTAACTCTTCTGTAATATTCCAAAAGCTTCTGAGCGTGTGGGTTTTGCTGAAATAGAAACAAAAGGTACGCCGCCAATCTCAAGCCTTTCAGAGGTGCTGAAAAAAGTCATGGTAGTTGGATAATTATAAAGCGAATTTACCAAACAACCTTTTTCTAAAATCACATAACTCAAGCCAGCTTGTTGACATTCAATTCCGCAAGCCAAGCCTATTGGGCCACCTCCGATTATAACAACATCATATTTTTCCATGAAACAAATTTACGGACAAAGAACGTTTTTTGGACTTGAATGTGGTTTTAAAAATGCTTTGTTTTGAAATAATTCTTAATTTTCGACCACAAAATATTTCCATAAAATGCTCATTCTTGAAACCGAAAGATTATTTCTACGAAAATTTGAACTTATCGATGCCCCATTTATCCTCGAATTGCTAAACACGCCCACTTGGCTTCAATTCATTGGAGATAAAGGTGTCAGGAATTTAGACGATGCAGAAAATTATCTGAAAAATGGCTCTTTGAAAAGTTATGAAGAAAACGGCTTTGGATTCTATTTGGTAGGAGAAAAATCGACTCAAAAACCAATTGGAATGTGTGGATTTATTAAAAGACAAGAATTAGAAGATGTGGATTTAGGATTTGCTTTTCTGCCAGACTATATCGGAAAAGGATTTGGATATGAAATAGCAAAAGCTATCTTGAAATACGGAAAAGATGTTTTGAAACTAAGCAGAATTATAGCTATAGTTGACCCGAGAAATACGGCTTCTAATGCTCTTTTACAAAAATTAGGGTTTGTTTTTGAGAAAACCATTCCATTTGGAGAGAAAAAGGATTTACTGAATTTGTATGGGATTTGAAATCTAAAGTTTTATAAAAAAGAAACCTTTAAAATCTTTTTGTTATTTTTGATTTAATAAATTTTCGAAATGAAAAAATATAGAAATCATATTGAAGAAAATCACAATATCCTTTTAGGAAAGCCCGTGTTGAAAGGAACTCGCATTGGGGTTGAGATTATTTTGAGGAAACTATCACAAGGGGCAAGTTTTGAGGATATTAAAAGTATGTATCCTGATGTCACTAAAGATGAAATTAGTGCTTGTCTTGAGTATGCAGCGGATATTGTTGCTAATGAGGAAGCCCTAGTATAATGATTCTTGCTGATGAAAATATTGACCATCAAATTATTGGATACTTAAGAACAAAGGGCTTTGAAGTTTTTTCTATCTATGAAAATCTGAGAGGTATTTCTGACGAAGAAATAATTGAAATTTCAAAAAAACCAAGGAAAATTATCTTAACAGAAGATAAGGATTTCGGTGAATGGGTGTACTCACACAATGAAAAGAACATTAGCGTTATTCTGTTAAGATATGATTTTAGTGAAACCCAGCATATACTTCAAATCTTAGATAAGGTTCTTAACGATAGAGTTTCTGACCTATGGGGTTCATTTACGACTATAAGCCCTAACAAAATAAGAATTAGAAAAATTATAGAGTAAGTACATTCTATGAAAGAATATAATTCACAATCTACCACCCATCCGCCAAATAATTCGTTGGTAGAAAATAAATGCTTCGCCAAAAAATAAAATATAACTTTGTTGCTTTCAAAAAAATAAACAAAAACCGATAGTATGGTTATTATCGAAACTAAGAATATCGCTAAAAGATATGTGATGGGTTCTGAAGTAATTGATGCATTGAAGGATGTAACTATTACAATTAAAAAAGGTGAATATGTTGCTTTTATGGGCCCATCAGGCTCAGGAAAATCTACTTTGATGAACATCATTGGCTGTTTGGACTCTCCAACTTCTGGCTCTTATGTACTGAATAATAAAGATGTAAGCGGCATGAGCGAAAATGAACTCGCCGAAGTGCGAAACAAAGAAATCGGATTCGTTTTTCAGACATTTAACCTTTTGCCTCGTCAGTCTTCCCTTGAAAACGTCGCCCTTCCGCTCATTTATGCTGGCTATGGAAAGGCAGCACGTACCGAAAAAGCTCAATCTGTTTTAGCAAGTGTAGGACTTGGAGACCGCTCATTACACAAACCCAACGAACTTTCTGGAGGACAACGTCAGCGAGTTGCAGTAGCAAGAGCTTTGGTAAACGACCCTTCCATATTGCTGGCCGATGAACCAACCGGTAACCTTGACACCAAAACTTCGTATGAAATCATGCAGCTTTTTCATGAAATCTATGAAAAAGGCAACACCATAATAATGGTAACACACGAAGAGGACATAGCCAACTATGCCCACCGAATTATTAGATTGAGAGACGGCCTAATTGAGTCTGACACTTTAAACCCAAATCCGACGAATCCTTTGGAAATGGCAAAAAAGCTAGCCGAAAAAACTAATTGAGACTTTAGGTCGTTTATATATTCGAAACAATTTTTTAAACTATAATATTTCAACAAAAATGAAAAAAAGCATATTTGTATTTTTTGCTCTTATCAGCTCATTTGCATTTGCACAAAAGCCTGCCGCTAGCCCAGCTATAGTCACTGAAAGTGCAAACGTAAAAATCACTTACGGACAACCTTCTAAAAAAGATCGTGAAATTTTTGGCAAGCTTGTTCCTTTCGGAGAAGTTTGGAGAACTGGAGCCAATGGTGCAACTGAGGTGACTTTCAAAAAGGACGTTAACTTTGGAGGAGCTGCCGTAAAAGCGGGTACATATTCACTGTTTACTATTCCTACAAAAGATGAGTGGACAGTAATTCTAAACTCTGAACTTAAGCAATGGGGAGCCTACGGATACGACAAAGTGAAAGATAAAAATGTTGCTTCTGTAAAAGTTAAGCCATTAAACAATGAGGCTTCTGTAGAAAAACTTACGTTAACAGCTGAAGATTCTCAAATAACAATCTCATGGGATATGACTTTAGTGAAAGTTCCTTTGAAATGGTAATTTGCAGTTAATGCATTATAAATAAAGGCCTTCCAAATGGAAGGCCTTTATTATTTGATGACGTTTTGAGGCTTTCCTTCCAAAAAACACTTTAAATTTTCAAATACTATTTCTATAAGCTTTTGTCTGGCTTCAAAGCTGGCCCAAGCTATGTGCGGACTAATTCTACAGTTTTGCACATCAGCTAAAATGTGGTCTTTAGCTGGAGGTTCAACTGCCAAAACATCTAAATAAGCACCCGCTATTTCACCAGAATTCAAGGCATCTTTCAAGTCACTTTCATTAATCAATCCGCCACGGGCTGTATTTATCAAAACAGCTGTTTTTTTCATTTTTGAAAACGCCGAATTATTCATAAATCTCTCATTTTCAATAGTTAATGGACAATGCAAACTTATATAATCAGAAGAACTAAAAAGGGTATCTATATCAACTTCCATGATTCCATCAATTGGAGATTCTAAAGGTGTTCTCTTATTAATAAGCACTTTCATATCAAAGGCAAGAGCAATTTGAGCCACTTTTTGGGCGATATTTCCAAAGCCTACTAAGCCGATTGTTTTTCCTGAAAGCTCAGAAAGGGAATTATTATAATAGCAAAAATCAGGTTGAGAAGCCCAACTCTCAAAACTTGAATGCTCTGATAATCGATTTGCAAATGACAAAATCATTGCAAAAACCTGCTGTGCTACTGAATTCGAACTGTAGTTTCTAACATTGGTTACTGTAATTCCGAGTTCGCTTGCTGCCTTTATGTCTACCACATTAAAACCCGTTGCCGTGACACCTATATACTTGAGTTTGGGCAACTGGCTCATGATCTTTTTATCCAATACCACCTTATTGGTCAATATTATTTCTGCATTTTTTGCTCTTTCAATTACCTCAGAAGGAACGGTTCGATTATAATGAACAAACTCGCCAAAAACCTTAAAAACATCCAGATTGATCTCATTAGGATGCACAGTATAGGAGTCAAGAAATACTATTTTCATAAATTCGATATTAGTTTTGAGCCTTAAAACTATTAA
The DNA here is from genome assembly GCF_024343735.1 of Lacihabitans sp. CCS-44. Classification (GTDB taxonomy): domain Bacteria; phylum Bacteroidota; class Bacteroidia; order Cytophagales; family Spirosomataceae; genus Leadbetterella. The sequence goes on along the minus strand of NZ_RJUE01000002.1, from coordinate 63,715 downwards.
AAATAAATCCTTTTTAAACCAAAAATTTAATTAAAAGCTAAAGCAGCAAATTTCGATGGGTGAATTAAAAAATTAAAGGAGAAAAATTTCTTATTTTTATAAAAAAACTAGCCCTCTATGACCATATCAAATTTAAAGAGAATTAAGTCACTTCAAATATTCACTATTTTCTTAAGATACTTAATAGGAGCAGCTTTCGTATTCGCAAGTATCGTAAAAATTCAAGGTTTGAGATTTACTTCAGACTCTGGGGCAGGTAGTCCGATAAATTCCGCTTGGCATTTTTTCGAAACCATGTATGCATCTGGTCTTTACTGGAATTTTATTGGTTGGAGTCAGTTGATTGCGGGGCTAATATTAATGACTCAAAGGTGGAGTACTTTCGGTGCCGTACTCTTTTTACCCATTATTATCAACATTTTCGTGATAACAGTTTCTTACGAATTCGCTGGAACGCCCTTGATTACATTTTTGATGCTACTCGCAAACGTTTATTTGTTAATTTGGGATTGGAATATACTCAAATTTTTGTTTTCGAATAATAACTTCGAATTCAGAGATGACAACCCACCATTTTCAAAACTCAACACATGGGCATTTCTGGGGATATTCTACTTTATTTTGGTTTTAATAATGCGTTCAGGCTCCGAATATTTAGTAAAAACTGGCACATTAAATCCTTTTTACTTTATGCTTACATGCTTTGGATTAGCAGTTGTGATTGGCTTAATCCTAATCATTTTTGAACTTAGAAGGACAAAACGGCACCAATAAAGACCTCTTCTGTAATTATTAAATTTATTTTTTTAGCCAATTCTATTAATTTTGGAAAATATTCAACCCTTTAATGATGAAACTCAAATTCTTGCTTTTTGTATTAATATCCCAAAGTTTAATTGCTCAGAAAGTTCCACTAAAACTGTGGTACAACAAACAGGCTGAATATTTCGAAGAAGCACTGGTGTTAGGAAATGGCAACCAAGGAGCGACCATTTTTGGTGGCTCAAAAACCGATAAAATTTTCTTGAATGACATCACACTGTGGTCTGGCGAGCCAGTGGATCCATACATGAACAAAGACGCTTATAAGGCATTTCCTGCTGTGAAAGAAGCTCTTCAAAATGAAAATTATAAAGCTGCAGATTCTTTAATCAGAAAAATGCAAGGCAAATTTTCAGAATCGTACGCTCCTCTAGGCACCATGTATATTGACTTTGGACACGAGAATGTTTCAAACTATTATAGGGAATTATCGCTTGACGAGGCCATTTCTAGAGTGACTTACAAAACAGGAAATACCATAATTACTAAAGAATATTTTTATTCATATCCCGACAAAGCGTTTATTATCAAACTCAAAAGCTCGGAAGTTGGAAAACTGAATTTCACCTTGAAATTTGATTCCCAACTAAAGTTTGATGTAAAAACTACAGAAAACCAGCTACAATTTTCGGGAAGAGCACCCGTAAAAGCAGATCCAAGCTATGTGAACAACAAAATAGACCCTGTAGTTTTTGATCAAAAAAGAGGAACGAGGTTTTTCGGGAGTATTTTTATAAAAAGTATTTCTGGAAAGACTGTTAAAACAGACACCACATTAGGTATAAAAAATGGCACAGAAGTAATCTTGGCCGTTTGCATGGCTACTAGCTTCAATGGCTTCAACAAAGACCCCGAAACACAAGGAAAAGATGAAAAAGCGTTTGTAAATAGTAGAATAACTCCGCTGATTCAAAAAACTTACACGAACCTCAAAGCTAGACATTTGAGTGATTATCAGAAATTTTATAACCGTGTAAATCTTGATTTAAAACCAGACTTAAGTATTGATTTACCCACAGATGAAAGACTTAGACGGTATGCTACAGGAGCTGAGGATAAATATCTCGAAACCTTATATTTTCAATATGGCAGATATTTGTTGATCAGTTCGTCTCGCACCGAAGGCGTTCCTGCCAATTTGCAAGGTTTATGGAATCCACACATGAGACCACCTTGGAGCAGCAATTATACTATGAATATCAATGCCGAGGAAAACTACTGGTTGGCAGAAAATACCAATCTCTCAGAAATGCACACGCCATTTCTTGGGTTTCTTGAAAATTTAGAAAAAACAGGCAGAATAACAGCAAAAACTTTCTACAACGCAAATGGATGGGCATGTCACCACAACTCTGACATTTGGGCGATGACCAATCCAGTCGGAGATTTTGGTAAAGGCGACCCAGTCTGGGCCAACTGGGCTATGGGAGCTACGTGGGCCACCACGCACCTTTGGGAGCATTATATTTATACAAAAGATATAGATTTCTTAAAAAACAAGGCCTTCCCACTGATGAAAGGTGCGGCAGAATTTTGTTTGGATATGCTCACAAAAGACAAAAACGGGCAATACATTACAGCGGTTGGCACTTCTCCAGAGAATGTTTACATCACCGACAAAGGTTATAAAGGGGCTACACTTTATGGAGCTACAGCCGATTTGGCCATGATTAGAGAGCTTTTTATAGACCTTATAGAAGCCAGCAATATTTTAAAAAGTGATTATGATTTCAAAAATAAACTTGAGGAAGTTCTGGCCAATCTTCACCCCTACCAAGTAGGTAAAAAAGGAAACCTACAAGAATGGTATTACGATTGGGATGATGCAGAACCCAAGCATAGGCATCAATCGCATTTGTATGGAATGTACCCAGGAAATCATATTAATATGGCCGAAACACCTGGTTTGGCAGCAGCGGCCAAAACTACACTCGAAATAAAAGGAGACGAAACCACTGGGTGGTCAAAAGGCTGGAGAATAAACCTTTGGGCGAGACTTTGGGATGGAAACCGTGCTTATAAAATGTATCGCGAATTGCTCAAATATGTAGAACCTGACGGTGTAAAAGTAAATTACCAAAGAGGCGGTGGCACATATCCCAATCTTTTTGATGCCCATCCGCCCTTCCAAATAGATGGAAATTTTGGAGGAGCCGCCGCAGTAGCCGAAATGCTTATGCAAAGTACTGCTGATAAAATTTATCTTTTGCCCGCATTGCCAGATGCTTGGAAAAGCGGTTCCATAAAAGGCTTAAAAGCCAGAGGTGGATTTGAGTTAGACATTGTTTGGGAAAATTGCCAATTGGTTTCAGCAAAAATCACTGGAAAACCTGGTGGAGAAACGGAATTGGTATACAAAGGAAAATCAAAAAAAATAAAAGCTGTAAGGGATGAGGTGGTATTTTGGGAAAAATAACCTCATAAGATAGCATTCTGGTATTCAAAAACTTTTGATACTTTATCTATATCAAATACTAATCTATCGATGCCAACAGTTACATAAGTACTTGCTTACAAGTATTTTAAATATGTAAAATATTAATCATTAATGAAAAATAATTGTTACTTGGCACTATTTTTATTGTATCTTTTGTGAAACCTAATTAGAAAAAATTTAAACCTTTTTCGAAAAAACGTGTCAAACCCAAAACTCCCTCCTCTATGAAGTCATTTGGACCTATTAGTCATGAAAAATTTACTGGCACTTTCGACGATGAAGCCCTGAAACACCTCCTTAAACGGACGCTTTTAGGTATAAAAATTGAGGATTTTAAAAAATTTACTGGCAAAACACTCGACCAAGTCATTGCGGTTATTTTCAAAGAAAGTGCTGCTCCTAATCCCCCAGTGAATCACTACGAAAGTGCTGTAAAAGACACAACAGGTGTGGCATTGGGCCAGACTTGGGTAAACAGCACCTATGGCGATGGTAGTATAAATAGTAGAAGGCAGCAATCTTTAAAATCTTGGTGGGTTCAGCTTATGCATTTTCAAGAAACCACGATTCATGAAAAAATGATTTTGTTTTGGCACAACCATTTCGCAACCGAGATGAATTCGTATAATGATGCCCGAATGGCCTACAAATATTTGCAGACTATAAGAAAATATGCTCTTGGCAACTTTAAGGATTTCACGAAGACCATTTCCTTAGAACCAGCGATGTTGCTTTATCTGAATGGCACACAAAATACCAAAACAGCTCCAGATGAAAACTATGCCCGCGAACTTCAAGAACTTTTTACAGTAGGCAAAGGCCCGAACTCAAAATATACTGAGGATGATGTAAAAAGTGCTGCCAAAATACTAACTGGCTACAGGATCAACAGAGAACCAATCAATAGCTATTTTCAAGCGGATAGGCATGATTCTACAGACAAAACCTTTTCGTCTTTTTATGGAAACAAGGTAATAAAAGGTCACCCAGGGGATTTCGCTACCAATGAACTCGATGATCTGCTGAACATGATTTTTGAAAAAGAAGAAGTAAGTTTACATATCATTCGAAGACTATATATTTTCTTTTTTTATTATGATATTACTCCCGAAATAGAAAGCAAATTCATTGCTCCTCTAGCTAAGATATTCAGAGACAGCAAGTTTGAGATACTGCCAGTTTTAAAAGTGATGTTCTCTAGCAAACATTTTTTTGATGCTGAACTACGCGGCTGTGTCATAAAAAGCCCAGTAGAACATCTAATGGGAACCACCAAGTTGCTTGAGCCATCATGGCCTGTTTATCAAAGCTATATAAATGAATACTACCTATTTGCCAACGATTTGGCTACGGTGGCAGACAAAGGGCAGCAGGTATTAGGTGATCCACCGAGTGTAGCCGGGTGGCCCGCTTATTACCAAGCTCCAGTTTTTCATGAAATCTGGATAAACGCCAGCACATTTCCAGAAAGAACAAAATTTACTGATACCTATATCTCAAAAGGCTATAAACGCAACAATCAAACATTACTCTTTGACCCAATAAGTTTTGTAAAAAAACTCAAGACACCTTCAGACCCTGTGAAGTTGATTGATGAATTGGTTTTTTGGTTGTTCCAAATTTCCATTTCTAACAATCTAAAAACTGAGCTAAAAACTGATATCCTTCTAGCTGGACAAGCCTCAGATTATTACTGGACAGAGCTTTGGAACGAGTCACAACAAAAACCTACCAACAATAACATCGCCATGGTAACTACTCGATTGAAAAGTCTTTTGAGTTATCTTCTTGCATTACCCGAATATCAACTAAGCTGAGCCATGAAGAGAAGAAATTTTATAAAAAACACAGTTCTGGGAGCATTAACACCCACATTTCTAAACAACCAAAGTCTCTGGGCTATGGGCAACATCGACCAGAAACTCCTAGAGAATGAAAATGTCTTGGTGGTGATTCAACTCAATGGGGGCAATGACGGTCTCAATACGGTAATTCCGATTAACCAGTACAGCAATTACAACAAAGCTCGAACTAATATAGCATTAGCAGAAGATAAAGTTATCAAAATTCCCCAAAGTGACCTGATAGGGCTGCATCCATCACTAAAAAACCTAGCTACTTTGATGAAAGATGGCAAAGGCAATATTGTACAAGATGTTGGTTATCCAAATCCAAATTTTTCGCATTTTAGAGCTACAGATATTTGGCACACTGCATCTAATGCCACTGAAGTATTAGAAAGTGGCTGGGCTGGAAGATTTTTAGCACTAGACCACCCAAATTACCCCGAGGGATACCCTTCTACAAAATATCCTGATCCATTATCTATTCAGATTGGCTCTGTGGTAAGCACGGCTCTACAAGGCCCTTTGTATAGTATGGGCATGTCTATTTCGGATACCACTAACTTCTATAATCTTATAGAAAATGCAGACCAACCTGTACCTAATACACTAGCGGGAAAGGAATTGGACTACCTAAGGCAAGTATCTAAACAAACCAACAAATACTCAGAAAGTATAAAAGCTGCAGCACTAAAAGTAAGCCAGCAGAAAGAATATCCAAACTTAAGCTTAGCCTCTCAACTCAAAATAGTTGCTAGACTAATAGCTGGAGGCCTAAAAACTAAAATCTATTATGTAAGATTAGGAGGTTTTGATACGCACAGCAGCCAAACGACTGCCACTGATACCAGCACAGGAACACATGCAACTTTAATGGCAAATTTGGGAGATTCTATTAAAGCTTTTCAAGACGACTTGAAGTTTCTGGGAGTGGCAGACAAGGTGATGGGAATGACGTATTCGGAATTTGGTCGCAGAATAAAATCTAACGCTAGCTTAGGCACAGATCATGGAGCAGCCGCACCTATGTTTTTCTTTGGCGAAAAAGTAAATCCGACTTACTTTGGAAAGCCTACCACTATTTCGGCGACAGTTGCCAACAACGACAATATTCCTATGCAACACGACTTTAGAGCCGTGTATGCATCGATTATGAAATACTGGTTTTGTAGTGATTCTGTGGAAATGAAAAGTGTATTGTTTCAAGATTTCAATACTATCCCTATTGCATCCGCTAGTATTTGTGGATATGTTACGGCCAATGAGCCCGCACTCTCCAATACTAGAATAAAAGCATTTCCGAACCCTTTTCAAGAAACACTTAATTTGAATTTTGTTTCACAAGGGGGGCAAAGTTCTATTCAAATATTAAATATGAATGGTCAAGAAGTTGCTCCTGAAATCAATGAAGAATTTGAAGCTGGCAATCACCAAATATCGCTCAACCTGAGTCACTTACAATCAGGAATTTATTTGGCTAGATATAGAAACGAAGAATATCAAGAGGTGGTAAGAGTAATGAAAAAGTAAATCATTTTTAAAAATCAATGGTTCTTTTTGGTCATTTGGGAGAATGCTCAAATATGGAAATTTGCTCTACTTTTTTGTGATGATAATCGTTGTGATAGATTCTTGAGTTAAAATTAAGTTTTTAGAACCTACTTTTTTGCTTTTCAAATTATCATCTTTTGAGGTTACAAAAGCCGCTAATTTTTGTTTCTTCCAAATTTTGGGGATTTCAATCGTTTGATTGTCAGCACTATTGACTAGAATTAAAACTACCTTACTTTTTTCTTTAAAGGCTGAAGCCATAACGTTTTTTATCTCCAAATCCACTTTGATTCTTTGCATATTTGGCCTTACAAATCTAGAATAATTACCCAAAGTCCACATTAGTTCTGAGTCTAATACTTCTCCATCAAATTTGTTATTGTCATTTTCACCCATTTTCCCATTGTTAGAAACATAAATGAGACCGTCTTTGTAATCATTGGCACTTACCGAAAGCCACCAATGCCAAGCCGAAGCATTGCTCAATGTTAAATCGGCATGAATTACCTTGGCTACATAAAGAGCCGTTTTCATACCTAAATCCATCCCACTTCCATTTATCTCACCAGCATTATCACCCAAAACACAATATTCCGATTGCCAATAATTGATGTTATGCTGTTGGATTTTTTGACCCAAATCCATTCTTTTCTTTACTAATTCTTCGTTGGGTGAAGTTGTAAAATAACTGTGACCACATATTATTTTTTCAACAGATTTCAAATTTCCGATATAATCCGAGCTTTCTTCGTCAAAAAAAGCTTGAACTTGGTTATCCTGATTTGCCTCTGTTCTGTTGGTCTTGGATTTATACAAATAGTCTATCTGGGCAGTTTCTGCCAAAGTCAGTTGAGTTTTTAGGTTTTTCTCACCAAATTTCTCATCTATCTTTCTTGTAGCCCAAGCCAAATCAGCATTGTTTATCGGTGTTCCTTCTTGTGAGCCAAATCCAGACTTTGATTTTGGCCCCCAGTCCCATTGTGGTTCGTTGAAAGGACTCAGATAATCAAACTTTAGCTTTTCGGAAACCTCGGCAAGAAAACTGGTAAATTCATCAATTTTAGATTTGTCAAAATTCCATTCGCCCAATTTACCACTACCGATTGAGATTCCGTTTTTTGTCATCGAAACAGGAGCCGAGTTTAGAAAACCCAAAGTAAAATCTACTTTATGTCGCTTCGCTGCATCCAAAAACCACTGTTGACCAGCTTGTTTTGTCCAGTCGTATTTTCCATTTTCCAAGAAACTTTCCGCCCTACGCCATTCGTTGGTAATCATACTTTTAGAGCCTTGCTCTGTGCTACCAGCTCCAATATTAAACCTCCACATCGATAACCCTATGCCCTTCGGATTTCCAGATTTATCCAGCTCTTGACTAAATAAAAGCTCTGCTATTCTTTCACGTTTTGCCAAAGGATAATATTTGCCTACCATCTGCATCGACCAGCAATCCGATGCTCCAAAACTGTGCATCTTTTGGTAAATTACAGAAGTGTCAATCTTTAGCTTTTGAGCAAACGTGCACTCACAAATAACTAATAATAAGACAATTAATTTCTTCATTTATCTATTTTTCTAAATCTTGCCTGGGCTTTTTGGAACAAATTTCTCAAATCAATCTATACTTCTGAAATACAAATTTCATGGCAATAGTAAGCACAATATCTACCAGAATACCTACTATAAAAGCCACAGCAATGCCGTAAATGGGCATCAAAATAGCCTGCAAAAACAAGAAAAATGCAAAGCCCAACGAGCCCGTAAAAAGCCCCATGTAGATTTTCCGAACTTGATAAATTCCTTGAGTATAATGTGTAAAAATGGCCAAAACTGTAGTCATAACTGGAAATGGCGTAAGAATCCCACTCCAAGTAGGACCCAAACGCTCCGCCAAAAATGTGATGGTGATAACAAAAAGTGTTATAATAATCATCCGTAGAGGAATTTCGAATCTAAGAATTTTTACGGAAAAAGACTTATGCTCAGCTACTTTCGGAAAAAAGAACAAACCCAGAAAAAGCACCAACAAACTTAATGCAAACCACTGATAAACATTCAGATAAGAAATAACCGGGTTTAAAGATACTCCAACCAAAGTATAGGCCACATAACCCGCCAACACACTTATCAGAGCATTGCTTTTACGACCCACCAACACATACACCACACAAAAGAATGACCAACCAATGATACCTACCATAACTCCAGAGATAGAATTTACGGCAAAATCAAGCCCTTGTTCGAGAGCTATAAACAAAATAATAGGCCCAGCCACCCAAGGCAAACCCGCCAAAATACCACCAATGCTATTTCCCCATTTTTTGCTGACCACAGTAACCAATGCCACCACAGTGGGCATTATAAGGAGTTTTATGTAGAATGAATTCATAAATAAGTGGAGCGATTTTTCAAATCGCTCAAAGAAATATTTGTACTTTTTATTACCAAATGAATAAAACAAAAAATCTGTGCCAATCTATTAAATCTGTGTCATCTGTGTCATCTGTGTTCCAAAAAAGAATTACCTCCGCTTGGTCCGCTTCCCATCAGCCCTTCCACCCGAAGAGCGATTTGATTTTTTAGACTTTGGAAAAGGTAAAGTTTTGCCTGAATCTTTTATTTTGAAACTGCTGCCCTCTACCGAGATCAGCTCCAAGTCCATGGAGCGTTTTTCTAGGTCTGTGGCTTTTATTTTTACTCTTACGGTGTTTCCAAAACCAATAATTTTGCCTTTTCTTCGACCTACTACTCTGAAATTATCGGCATCGTATTCGTAGAAATCGTCGGTAAGGTCGGCCAAACGCACCATGCCCTCGCATCCTGTGTTTTCTATTTCCACAAATATCCCAAACTCAGCCACGCCTGTCACCACTCCGTTGAAAATATCTGAGCGAGACTGGTAGCTCATGTATTCTACCTGTTTGTACTTGATAGAGGCTCTTTCAGCTTCGGCTGCCAACTTTTCTTGGTCTGACGAGTGCTTACATTTTACCTCAAAATCATCCTCTGGTAGCGACTTCCCGCCATCCAAATAGTGCTGAAGCATTCGGTGAGCCATCACATCAGGATATCTTCTAATTGGCGAAGTAAAGTGGCTGTAATGGTCAAAAGCCAAGCCAAAATGCCCCAAATTTTGGGTAGAATAGCGTGCCTTACTCATCGTTCTTACAGCCAAAGATTCCAAAACGTTTTGCACTGGGGAGCCTTCTATTTCGGTCATCAAGCCATTCAATGACTTTGAAAGTGCTGCGGTAGAACCCGTTTTTACCACAAAACCTAGCTTATTGGCAAACTTCGCAAAAGTCTCCATTTTGGTAGGATTTGGCGGTTCGTGAACTCTATACACCATGGTATAAGCTTCGGCCTCTTTGTCTTTTTTCTTAGCAATATTATACACAAACTGAGCCACGTGTTTGTTGGCCAAAAGCATGAATTCTTCTATAAGTTTGTGTGCATCTTTACGTACTTTTTGATAAACGCCTACTGGTCGGCCTTTTTCGTCCAGATTAAACTTCGTCTCGTTGGTTTCGAAATTAAAAGCTCCTTTGTTGAATCGTTCTTTCCTCAAAATCAAAGCCATACGATTCAGGTTTTTCAGAATCGGGTCATAAACTGATTCCTTATTTTCTGTATCTTCTATTACTTCTTGGGCTTCTTCGTATGCAAATCTTCTGTCAGAATGTATGATCGCTCGGCCAAACCATTCTCCCACCACTTGAGCGGCATGATTCATCTCAAAAACCGCCGAAAAAACCAATTTGTCTTCGTTGGGTCTGAGCGAACAAAGGTTATTGGATAGTTTTTCTGGTAACATCGGAATCGTTCTGTCCACCAAATACACCGAAGTAGCTCTTCTGAAAGCCTCGGCTTCGAGCTTAGTATTGAGCTGCAAATAATGCGAAACATCGGCTATGTGTACGCCAATTTCATAATTTCCGTTTTCCAAAACCTTGTAACTGATGGCATCATCAAAGTCTTTGGCATCGGCTGGGTCTATCGTGAATGTGAGCGTTTGACGGAAATCTCGGCGTTTTTTTATTTCATCTTCAGTGATAATTTCACTAATCGCCTCCGCTTCATTGTGTACATCGTCAGGAAATTTTATAGGCAAGCCAAATTCCGCCATGATGGCATGCATTTCTGCATCATTGTCGCCTGCTTTTCCAAGAACTTCAACTACAGAGCCAGAGGCTTGTACATGGTTTTCAGGGAATTTCAGGATTTTTACTATCACCAAGTCGTTGGTTTCCGCACCGTTTATTTGGTCTTTTGCCACAAAAACATTTTCATGAAAACCCTTATTGTCAGGACTTACCAGAGCGTAATTTGCGAAAACCTTTATTTTGCCTACTACCTCATCTCTTCCTCTCGAAAGCACCTCCACTACCCTACCTTCAGGATTTTTGCCGTTTTTGCGTTGTCCAATTATTTTTACAGAAACGGTATCACCGTCCAAAGCACCATTTAAATCATCAGAATTTACAAATATATCTGACTCGTTTTCATTAAATCTGATAAAAGCAAACTTCGGATTTACGAAATCTACTTTGCCTGTAATATGCTCTCTTTTGGGCTCATTATTTATCACAAATCTACTTCCACCTATCGACATTATCTTACCTTCGTCCACCAAATCTTCCAGTATTAACTTCACGAAAATCTTCTCTTCGCTGTCGTACACATCGAGGTAATTATACAAGTCGTTCATCGTATAATTTCTATCCGTATTTTCTTTAAAAAATGTGTGAATCTGTTCCTTTTGGTCTAAAACTGCAGACCTTTTCTTCCTTTTTGCCATTTATCACTAATCTATTTCATATAAAAATATAAATCTACCATATTTGTAGAAAATTTCATTATTCAAACCTATAAATTGTACTTTATGCGTTCTTCGCTTGTCCTGATTTTAGCCGTTCTACTGTTAAATATTTCTCAAGTTTTTTCTCAAGACAAGGACAAAGAAATTCATATAAAAAAGACCCCCTTTCCTGTAAAAATAGATGGTATTCTAGACGATGAGGTTTGGAAATCTGCAGACTTAGCAACGGGATTCTTTCAAAATGCCCCATTTGATACTTCATTTGCTAAAAACCAAACTGAGGTAAGGCTAACGTTTGATGACAAGTTTCTTTATGTGGCCATGAAGGCCTATCAACCCAAAAACGCCTATACGGTTAGTTCGTTAAAAAGAGATTTCGAAAGTGGCTCAAGTGATGTTTTTTCCGTGACTATAGATGCTTTTAAAGATAAACTAAACGGCATGCAGTTTTCGGTTTCACCGCTCAATTCGCAACGAGAAGGCCTGATTTCACTTGGAACGCAAGCCGATTTTTCGTGGGACAACAAGTGGTTTTCGAAAGTCAAAAACTATGAGGAATATTGGACAGTTGAATTTGCTATTCCTTTTACCACGCTGCGTTACAAGGTTTCGTCGGGCAATAACAGCTGGAGAATAAACTTCGGGAGGTTTTTTATGCAAACCAATGAATCGGCCACCTGGTCGCCAGTTCCAAGAAATTTCAAACCGAACAACCTAGCTTTTACAGGTCTGTTGATTTGGGACGATGCTCCACCAAAACCGGGTGCCAACATTTCATTAATCCCTTATTTATCAACCAATTACTCAAAGGATTTTCCAAGAAACGAAAACTTAGAGGCTCTAAAACCAGACGGAAGAACAAAACTTGGAGCAGGAATGGATGCCAAAATTGCTATAACACCATCACTCAATTTGGACCTGACGGTAAATCCAGATTTCTCGCAAGTAGAAGTTGATGCACAACAAACCAATTTGAGTCGTTTTGAGTTATTTTTCCCCGAAAAAAGACAGTTTTTCATCGAAAACTCTGACCTTTTTGGAACATTTGGTTTCCCATCTTCTCGTCCGTTCTTTTCCAGAAGAATTGGCTTGACAAGAAATAAATTTACAGGTCTTGTAGAACAAGTACCGATTTTTGGAGGTGCAAGATTGAGTGGAAAGCTTAATGAAAATTGGAGAATAGGTGTCATGAATATGCAAACTGGCAAACTAAATCACGCCGACAATGAATTTTCGCCAGCCACAAACTTCTCTGTTGGAGTAGTGCAAAGAAAGGTGTTTTCAAGGTCCTACATTGGTGCTATAGTAGTCAACAAAGAGAATATTTTCAAAAACCTACCCGAAACAAGCACCGATGGCATTGCTAAATATAACCGCATGGCTGGTCTAGAATTCAATTACTATTCACCAGATAACAGACTCGAAAGCGAGACTTCCTACCACCAATCTTTTAGTCCGGGTGCAGGGAAAGATGCGAGTATGATAAATCAATACGTAGGCTATCATCATCCACATATTGATATTAATCTTGGCATAGCACGACTTGGAAAAGATTACAATACCGAGGTGGGTTATACTCCTCGACCTGGAGTTTATAATTTATACCGACCTGTTACATTTATTTTTAACCCTAAAAATCCAAAAGTTGCAAAAAAAATAAACTCTTTCGGTGTCGGAATAGATGGAAGTGATGTTTTTGACCTTAATGGTAAACGATTGGATACCGAATCGCCTGTTTTCTTTTATGTTAGCACGCCCTCAGAGGGTCAGTTGACAACGGGTTATTATATGGCCTACACTCGACTGCAATCACCGTTTGACATCACCAATGCATCCGACAATCCCAATCCTGATTTTTCCAAAAACGTGGTGCCATTACCAGTGGATATTTACAAGACAAGGAATTATTTTGTGGAAATTACTTCTCCAAAAAGATTCAATTTCTTTGGGAATTTCTTGATTTACGGAGGCAATAATTTTAGAAGCGAAAAAATAAATGAGGGCAAAGTTTTGGGTATAGAATCGACTTTTAACTACAGAATTCAGCCATACGGAAAAGTTGCGATGGACATATATTATACAGACATAAAAATGCAGAAACCTTATAATTCTGTAAAATACTGGTTGATAGGCCCAAAGGCAGAAATGTCGTTTTCGAAGTCGGTGTTTTTGAGTACGTATTTTCAATACAATTCGCAAACCAACAATACCAACATCAACAGCCGTTTGCAATGGAGATTTAAACCTGTGAGCGATATATTTTTGGTGTATACCGACAATTATTTTGCTGAGCAAATACCGAGATTCGGCATACAACCATGGACTCCGAAAAACCGAGCTTTAATCTTGAAAATGACTTATTGGTTAAATGTTTAAACTTCAAAACAAAATGAAAATCAACAAATTAAGTACTTTATTTTTACTGATTTCTTTCGGTATTTCCGCCCAAGAAGTCCCTTCAGAGGTATTAAAACTGACCGAAAACATTGATACAAACAAAATCAAAGCACATGTAGCTTATTTGTCAAGCGATGCCCTTTTAGGCAGAAAACCTGGCAAACCTGGCTACCAAATGGCAGTGGATTATGTCATAAAAGAATACAAAAGTATGGGTATTTTGCCTGCCGGAGAAAATGGCGGCTATACGCAAAAAGTAAACTTGAGAAATTCAAAATTGGTAAAAGAAAAGACCAGTTTGAGTTTCACACAAAGTGATGGTTCTTCCAAAAAATTAACCCTTGGTGAAGATTATTTGTTTTACGCTAATCCCGAAAAAGCCAAGGTAGATTTCAATGCACCTTTGGTATTTGTTGGGTCGGGCATAGACGCCCCTGAACTGGGCTTCAACGATTACAAAAACATTGACGTAAAAGGCAAAATCTGTGTGGTTTTACAAAAATCACCTGACAATGTACCTGCCAACGTGAAACTACACCTCAGATATCCAAGCACTTACCAGGATTACGCATTAAAACATGGAGCAGTTGGCGTATTGCTTTGCAATTATGAAAACAATACGGCACGTTTTAAAGTAGGAGCCAATTTGTCTATCCAAGGCGGAAGCAATGTGTCTATAAAACCTGATGGAAAACTAACCCCTTCGGCCAATTATATGGGTGGAAATATGCAATTGGCTGGAAGTATCACAGTAGATGTTTTGAAAGATTTGATGAAAGCCAATGGCCTGAATCTAGAAGAAATATGGAAAAGTTTGGAAAAAGGAAATTATGTAAGCCAAAACTTAAAAACAACAGCCACAGGCTCTTACGAATCTATTTACAGTGATATTGATAGTTATAATGTCATCGGAAAAATAGAAGGAACCGACAAAAAACTCAAGAAAGAATACGTCATTCATTCTGCACATTTGGATCATTTGGGAGTAGGAAAAGCTATTGAAGGCGACTCGATTTATAACGGAGCTCATGACAACGCCTCAGGCGTAGCCGCTGCTTTGGAAATAGCCAGAACCTACAGCCAATTAACCATAAAACCTAAACGCAGCATGTTGTTTTTGATGTGTACTGCTGAAGAAATGGGGCTTTTAGGTTCGGCATATTTTGCAAATAACCCGACTGTGCCGAAAAAAGACATCGTAGTAGACGTAAACACCGATATGCCTACATTTTTGGCCCAATTGGAATCCATAGCTCCGCTTGGAGCTGAGCATAGTACGCTTGAAGATATCACAAAAAAAGCGGCTAAACTTCTAAATCTAAGCATAGAAACTGACCCTGAACCAACCGAAGGGCGTTTTGTGAGAAGCGATCAATACAGTTTTGTGAAGGCGGGAATTCCAGCCTTGCACGTGAAGTTTGGACACATAAATTCTAACAAAAACTTGGCAGAAGACGTAAAAAAATGGCGTGCTGCACATTATCATAAACCATCAGACCAAATAGAAAATGGATTTGTGTGGTCGGCAAGTAGAAAATATGCCCAAGTAAATTTCCTTATCAGTTATATGGCAGCACAAGACAAAAAACGTGTATCATGGAAAAAAGACGACTTCTTTTATTTGAGGTTGAAGAAGTGACATTTTGGATATGTTATGTCCTCGCGGTTAATGTACTTTGGCTAACGTAATTTGACCGCTCTGCGGTCATTATTCTTATTTTAATTCCTAGTTCTAATATAATTTGACCACTCTGCGGTCATTATTGTTATTTTAATTTCTGTGCCAATTATAATTTGACCGCTCTGCGGTCATTATTATATAAAGTAATGACCTCAGAGAGGTCAGACTATATTAGAAATTAAAGAGAAGAGTTAGCAAACAACGACCTCGAAGAGGTCGAACCATCCATGTAGCTTGCCAGTCATTTCTTATTCTTGCTGTAGAACTATCATTTCGTAAGCTCCTAGTTTAACCTTTCCTCCATACAATTTTGAATCATTCATAGAAAAAATCACACAAGCAAGCTTTTCCTTTACCAAAACCTCCACGTTTTCATTCGTAATATTCTGAATAACAAGCACATAGCCATCCTGATGGGGCCTAATGAAGGATACTACTTTTTTATTAGAAATGCTTGCCTTTTGAAGATTCGGAGGACTAATTTGAGCCAAAGCTGGAATAGATTTTCGCAAGGCAATCAGTTTTCGGTAATGATTAAAAAGCGAATTCTCATCCTCTATTTGAAACTTCAGAGGCGTGGTTTTGGAGTCGGTGTTATAAACTGGTTTTCGCCAGTTGGTTCGGTCATTGTCTTCGGACCGTTTGTTCCAAATAAATGCTTCTCTGATGTTTTCATCGGGTTTCTTGCCTTTCATTCCTATTTCTTCTCCATAATATAAATATGGATTTCCGGGCAGAGTAAATAGTAAATTAGCCGCCATTTTGAGCTTTTCACTGTTTCCTTCAGCCACACTTCCAATCCGATTTTGATCATGATTACTGAGCATAGTGGCATCTATAAATTCTGGATTTTCTGCAGAAAAAAGTTTGTAATTCGAAATCAGCATCGAAACAATATCTTTAGAATCTTTGCCCAATTTTACAATATCTTGTATCGCAAAACACAAATCAAAATTAAAATTCGCCTTCAAACCTCTAAAAAACGGAGCAATTTTTTCGGCCGAAGTCCACACCTCTCCTACTATATACACATCCGATTTTATGGATTCCATTCTTTGTCTGAATTCTTGCCAAAAAGCATGACATTTATGAGCTTCCCAATCAGGATAAATGTGTTTCGCTGCATCCATCCTGAATCCGTCAACACCTTTTTCTAACCAAAATCTACCAATTTCGTAAACCTCCTCCCTCACTTTCAGATTGTCCATATTCAGGTCTGGCATTTCGCTCCAAAACATGCCGTAGTATTTTTCATCATCGGCTTTATTTGCCCAATGCCAAGGTTGTTTCTCAGCACTGTCGGCAGTGGCTTCTCGTTCGGCTATTCCTTTGGCTTTTATTTGGGCGGGTGAAAGCCAATTGTAATAGTTTCTGTACAGATTTTCTTTACCCTTTTTGGCTTCTTGAAACCACCAATGCTGGCTGCTCGTATGATTTATCACCAAATCCAACAATACTTTTATATTCCGCTTGTGTGCTTCTCTAACTAAGTTTTCAAAGTCGCCCAGGGTACCACACTCTGGATCGACGGACTTATAATCAATCACATCGTACTTATGATATGAATTTGACCTGAAGAAAGGCGTTATCCAGATTCCTTCAATGCCCAGAAATTGGAGATAATCAAGTTTAGACGTGATTCCTTTCAAATCTCCTTTTCCGTCATGATTTGAATCACAGAAAGAACGAATGAAGATTTCATAAAAAACCTTCGGAGTTTGTGCTTGTTGGTTATTAGTCAAATGCTTCTTTTTAAAATATTATCATAGGTGACACAAAGATAAAACTTATGATAGCATTAAATAAATCGGAAGAAGAAACGGGTTATGAATCTTCTAAAAAGGCAAATTTTTTAGCTAAAAACAAAAAAGAAGACCAAATACGGTCTTCCTTTTCGAATCTTTTATTCAACCTTTGAATATTACTTTCTTTTAATAACAAATACATTAATCGCAGCATAAATCAACCAAATCCATGGAGCTCCATGCATCAGTAAGTCGCCCCAATCCATCATTTGCATACCTTTGGCTCCTCCCAAAACCCACCTTATTTTACCTAAAACATGTGGCTCAGGCACAAATGGAGCGAGACCTAAGGTCATTGAAGCCATCAGAGGTGCGAGAAGTGTCCTGTATTTTTCTTGCATTACTTTACTCCTTTAGCAGCCAAACCAGTATAGCCAGCACCGCTCAAATTATAGACTTGTGTAAAACCCGCCTGCTGCAACATAGCAGAAGCCTTAGAACTTCTACCTCCTACGGCACAATAAACAAAAACTGGCTTACTCTTGTCAAGTTTGCTAGCTTGTTCTAGAAAGTTTGGATCTGCTATGCTAATCAATTTTGAGGAACCTATTTTGCCCTGAGCCCACTCGCCAGGAGTTCTAACATCAATCAACTGTGCATTAGGAGTAGATTTGATTTTGGAAACAAACCCATCCAAATCCATGGTTTTAACTTGCGAATTTGCCTCTGAGCAGTTGAACAATCCAAACCCAATGAGGAACACGAACAATAAACTTTTAACTTTTTTCATCTTTTCTTTATTAAATCTTCAATTAATCCAAAAACCAAATACCCCATTACGGCTCCATAAATAGTTGAATTGAGCGGCTTGGAGGTTATCATGCAAGTACCTGACGAACAACCAATTTGCTGCCAGTACAAATACCCACTTGTAGCTCCTAAAATAACTCCTAAAATTGGAATCAAAAACTTCTTCATTGCTTTTCTGCCTTTATTTCTTCGAATTCAATAGTCTCCGTATCCTTTTGGTCGAGTTTCGAAACAGGCACAGAGGCACATGCCGCACAACCGGTGTTGGTTATGGCTTGAAAAACAAACAAACCACCAATTATAGCAAAAACATAGTTTTTACCGGTAATGCTCGTGATGATGATGTAAATGCCCATAATCAACCTCAACCACCGCATAAAATTCCAACCTGACAATATCGTTTCTTTCATTGCTTCTTATTATTGAACATTCAAATATATGAACATTTAATCATATAATCATTTTTGAAATCCAAAAAGTTCATTCTGAGAAAAAATATTTAGCCCATTGCAACCAAAATATCATTGCCAGACTCTCTATAAACATAAGGGGTTTAAGGGTAATAATTTGATGGCGAGTGTCCTTTGGACCTCGCCATTCAAATCAAAAAAAATATAAGATGAGATATTTTCTTTTAATACTTTTTTTGATGCTAAATGCTTGCAAAAGCGGCGATGCCATCAGTCCAGATGATAGTTATACCATAGGATTGGCCAGCAGGAGCAGCATTCATTCGAAATGGAAACTTGTTTCTTTTGAAAATAATCAGAAGATTAATTATGAAGTTGTTTTAGAATTTAAAGCCGAAAGAAACGAAAAAGGTCGTCAAATATTAAGTGGAAAAAGCTCCATTAACTTCTACCAAGCTGATTTTATAATTGAAAATTCTAAATTAGTTATTAGTAACCTTAGCAAGACAGAAATTGCAGGTAATGCGTCGGCAGAGGCCTTTGAAGCAGAATATCTTAAAAGGTTATCAGAAACAACAAACTTCAATATTTCTAGCGAAACACTTACTTTAAGTACAGCCAAACAACAGATGACATTCAAACTTAATAATTGATATGAAAAAGATAATTCTAAGCATCTCACTTACAGCCATATTACTTATAATGAGTAATTGCGAACAATCCACGCCAAAGGTAAAATCAGTAAATATTTCCGCTGATTTTGCCACCAAGACTTCCAATTTTGCATTTGAATTTTGGAAAAAACTCCAAGACAATGAATCGATAAACAACAACTATTTCATCTCGCCTCTCAGCCTCCACATAGCTTTAGGAATGCTTCTGAATGGTGCTGACACCGAAACCAAGACCGAGATTCAAAAAGTTTTGGGCTTAGAAAATCAAAGTATGGAAGAAATAAACAAAACCTATTTGGAATTGATAGAAAACCTTCCTAAAGTAGATCCAAAAGTAGTTAACACCATTGCCAACTCCATCTGGCAAGACAAAAACTTTAGCTCTGAAAAGGATTTTACGGACAATCTGACCACTCATTTTAAAGCTAGATTATACAATGAAGATTTTGCTAATCCAACTACCGTTAACAAAATAAATCAATGGGCAAGCGATAATACCAATGCCAAAATAAAGAAGATTATAGAGCAAATAGAACCAAGTCAAGTCATGTTTTTGATAAACGCGTTGTATTTCAAAGGGGACTGGACAAGAGAATTTAAGACTGAAAATACGCACAGGACAGAATTTAAAGGCACAAATACCACTAAAATGGTGGACATGATGAATCAGACCTCAGAATTTAAATACTCAGAACAGTCTGATTATCAACTGGTAGAATTGCCTTATGGTAGCGAAAAATACAGTATGACCGTCCTTTTACCTAAAAATGGAACGGTAGAGAGTATCGTAAAAAACCTCAATGCAACAAATTGGCAGTCTGCTCAAAGTGCATTGAGCAAAAGAAAAGTGGTGGTCGGTTTGCCAAAATTCACAATAGAATACTCTAAAAAACTAAATGGAATACTTGGACAAATGGGCATGCTGAAAGCATTTACAGATCAGGCAGATTTGTCAAAAATAGCCAAACCTGCTGGCAAACTGAAAGTGGGATTTGTAAAACAAGATACTTTTGTAGCTGTAGACGAAAAAGGTACTGAAGCGGCTGCGGTAACCACGATTGGCATTGAGGTAACTTCATTGCCAGTTTACCCTGAAATAATCTGCAACAAACCCTTTGTATTTTTGATAACAGAAAAAACCTCAAATACGATAATGTTTATCGGTAAAGTTTCAAATCTATGAAAAGAATACTATTTTTCTTAACAGTGGCCATTGCCAACTGGAGTTGTATAGACGAATGCAACCAAACAAGGACTTACCGGACCACGGTGCCATTTCAGATTGGACAGGAGCAACTCAAAAACGGTATCACAAATGAAGGTCCCCAAGACTTGGTAAAACCTTCAAAAATATATGCTTATGAAAATTATCTGATTATAAGTGAAACAAAAAAAGGCTTGCATATTATTGATAACACCAGTCCGTCGAGTCCAGTAAAAGTTTCATTTTTAAAAATACCTGGCGTGATAGATATGGCGGTGCGAGATAATATTCTCTACGCCGACAGCTACACAGACTTAGTGGCTTTGGATATTTCCAATCCGAAGGCCATAAAGGAAGTTGGGCGTCTGAAAAACATGTTTAATCATGGCTTGATTGATGGAATAAGTTGGTATTACGATCCTTATTCAAAGATTATAACAGACTACGAGTTTAAGACCGTAACCGAGACCGTATCGACAAACTGCGGTCAGAATAGCAATGTTTGGCCAGTGTTTAGAGGCGGCATAGCAGAAGACTTGGCATTTAATTCTGGTACTAAGGGACAAACATCCTCAAGTTCAGGGACAGGAGGTTCAATGGCCAGATTTACTATTTATGAGGATTATTTGTATGCCGCCACACAGTCTGACCTCTTAGTATTTAACATCAAAAACGAACAAAAGCCTGACTCCATTAGCAAAGTAAATCTAGGCTGGGGAATCGAAACTATCTTCCCTTACAAAGACAAGCTTTTCATTGGTTCCAACACAGGTATGCACATTTTTGACAATTCGAGCCCTGCTTCTCCAAAAAGACTGTCGATATTCCAACACGCTAGGGCTTGCGATCCCGTGGTGGTTGAAAACGACAAAGCCTATGTAACTCTACGCCAAGGCTGGTGTGGAGCAGCTCCCAATCAGCTCGATGTGGTAGATGTTAAAAACCTATCTGCACCGTTTTTGATAAAATCATACCAAATGGAAAACCCTCATGGATTGTCTATAATGAACAACAAACTAACGGTTTGTGAAGGCAAATTTGGCTTAAAATCTTTTGATGCCAAAGAGGCCACAGATCTAAAACTTCAACAACATATCAAAAATATTCATGCCTTTGATGTGATCCAATTAGACGACAAACACTTGCTTATGGTGGGCGAAGACGGCCTGTATCAATATGACAACACCGACCCTAAAAACTTGAAACTTTTAAGCAAAATAGAAGTAAAAAAATGAAAAAGATATTAATTCTAGGCATCATTGGAAGTTTCGTATTTAATACTTCCTTCGGACAAAAAGAAAAACTCTTCAAGTATCCATTCGTAAACCAGACGGAATTTGGAGTGCTATTTGGGCGAGTAAAAAATACAAATTACTACTACCCAGGCTATTCGAGTTATTGGCCTTCTCCTACCCAAAACGGATTCAGTATTCAAAACGTGGCGAGTTTGAGTTTGCAAACATTTAATGGTTTTCAGGTACGGAAAAAGACCACAGTCGGACTTACCACCGGCTTAGACTTGTACTCATCGAGCCTTCTTGTACCAGTAGCATTGGGTGTTAGACATGTTTTTTACGAAAAAAACCAACAAGGAGCAAAATTACAAGCAGGTTTAGACGCTGGGGTGGGTTCTGCCATAGCCAACGCAGCAAATAGTTTTGAAACCGTGAAAGGTGGAGTTCTGCTCAATCCAACCGTAGGTTTTAAGTTTCCAACAAAAAATGGGTCTTCTTGGTTAATTAACTTCGGATATAAATACCAATATATGGAAATCTCTCAAATTATTCAGCCAACGGACATTTACAATATTTCGAGTACAGAAACCAGGAACTTAAAACGTTTTCAGGTAAAATTAGGATTTGAGTTTTGAGTTTTCTAATAACCTGAAACGTCTTCTTTTTTTTGAGCCTCATTGCTTTTTAGGCCAAGTCTAGCTTTGGCATCTTCGATGATGGTTATCGTGGCGGTTGCTCCTAGTCTTGTGCAGCCCAATTCTCTGACTTTTAGCAATCCATCAAGTGTTCTTACACCGCCGGCTGCTTTAATTTGTACATTTGGGTCAGTGTGTTTTCGCATCAATATCAAATCTGACTCTGTAGCTCCTTTGTAATTATAATCACCATTGGGCTGTTTTACATAACCGTACCCAGTGGAAGTTTTTATAAAAGCCACACCGATTATAGAGCAAATTTTACAAAGTTTGATTTTGTATTTGTCTTTCGTAAGGAAATCGTTTTCAAAAATCACCTTCAAAATCGCTCCGTGTTTTACACATTCTTTGTTAATGGCATTGATTTCTTTCTTTACGTATCGCCAATCGTCACCCAAAACTTTGCCAGCGTTTACTACCATGTCTATTTCTGTGGCTCCGTCTTTACAAGCCAGCCTAGTCTCAAATACTTTGGCTTGGATGGTGCCATTTCCATGAGGAAATCCAATCACACTACAGACTTTCACACCGCTTCCTTTCAATATTTCTGCGGCCTCTTTTACAAAATATGGTTTTATACAAACAGCCGCCACATCATATTCCTTCGCTATTTGGCAACCTTCAATTAAGTCTTTGTCCGTCATCGTGGGGTGCAACAACGAGTGATCTATCATTTTAGAAATATCCTTGATAGTAAACATGTTTTTGGTCTTTTGTAAAAAATTGAAGATATTTATAAACGTGAAGATATAAAATATTTGATTTTTAAACAGCCCCTATTCAATAATATTCTTTTCAATTATTACATCCTTGAATTTTCATCACAAAAACACTTTGAGAAACCGAAAACCCTGGATTCAAAACTATAGATTTAGCCGCGTGATATTCTACATTAGACTGGTTTTCGATAACATTTTGAGCATGAATATATTCTGAGGCTTTCTTCACAACGGTCTGATTTGAAATAGTTTCTGATTGCAATATTTCTAAAGATGAAGGGCAACTATTAATTAAGAAAGTTTGACTCACTGATCTATTTCCAGCATCATCTTTGGCTTGAACTGTAAAAAAATTTGAGCTATTAGGAAGTGTTTGCACTTGCAGATTGTTACCAAAAGTTGTCCCCAAATATGCCCCATTCAGAAATACTTCATACTCAAGTTGAGAATCTAGATTATCCGAAACACCTTGCCAAGTTAGCAAATAGCCTGATGGCTGAGAAGCAATACCCAAGCTTGTGGGCATACTTGGAGCCAAATGATCATTCAAAATGCAAGATTTTAGAAACTTTGCATCTGCCCAGTCTCCATGGTCGCCGCAGTTTGTATCTCCAGCATCTTCTACAACCAACCTTACCTGGCTTGCACCCACTACACTTATATTTATAGGAAGTGGTGCAGAGTTTTGATTTAAAACTGGACTTTGATAATCAAGATTCCCGTCTTTATAAACTTTAAAAATAACTGTCCCACAAACATTTCCACTTATCTCATCATCTATACCAACAGTGCTCACGAAATTCTCATATCCTTGTCCAGCAATATTATAAGTAATTTCAGAATAAGAATGTACTCCCAAACCTTTTGAAAATGCAGTTCCATTCAATATTAAAGTTCGACCATCAGTTGGCAAATATTCACCATTGCTTTTGTCTTTTTCAAACTGCCCATAGCCATTTATAGCCGAGGCCTCTTGCAAATCAGACAAATAAGTAGAGTAACTTCCCGCAATACAGCTTTGTATAGCAGTGAAATCCAACACAGAACTTTGCGATTTATTGGCTGCAAAATCTCTTGCCACCACCAATATCTTAAAATTCTTACCCAAAATACTACTCGGCAACTGGTAAATATAGCTATTAGCCGATGGGCTCAAAAAAGCCACACTTTGGCCATTTATAACAACTTGGATATTCTTAATGCCATTATTGTCTGTCAAAGGATTCCAGGATATTTTAAAGCTTGATGCTTCAATTTCCTCCACTTTTATGTTTGGAAAAGAAGGTGGAGTTTGATCAGAAGTATTGCAATTGGGAAACAGATCCTTTTGGAAAACCGTGGCAAGTCCATAAGAATCCGTAACGGTGAATACAAATCTGTAGAAATAAAGAATATCGTCGCATGGAACCAATCCCAGCTGAAAATTAGTACTCTGCGACTGAACATTCAATTCCTGATGTCGGTGGTCGTTATGATAAAGAAAAGCCTCCCATTTATAAGTAAGAGCATTGCTATTTTCTTCTGCATCATTCACTTGTGCATTGAGCAAAATGCTAGGAGTACCTGAAGTGGCAAAAGCGTCCAAATTGTCCAAACTCGTTGAAATTATAGTCGGTGGCGTGTTATTAAGGGAGACAAATTGAGAAACCAAATTAGTGGCACCATTGGCATCTTGAACTATTAAAGTCACTTGAAATGATTGTGGATTACTGTTATTAGTTACAAATTGATGGCTCGGGTTTACTCCTATTGTTGAGGTTCCATCGCCAAAATACCAAAGATAAGTTAAAGCAGAATTTTCAGGATCTGAAGACGAGGAAGCATCAAAATTTACCGTTAATGGACTCGTTCCGAATTTAGGATTAAAAGTAAATTGAGCAGTTGGAGATTGATTACCACTAGGAGCATATTTGATTTTTTTTACAACTCCCGTTACGGCCGTATAATAAACGCATTCATCGTGGTGATTGTATGTAAAAGATATCAAACCTGTTAATTCTGGATGAAAGTCTATTTTCGAAACTGGATTATTGTTGCCATCAAATTTGAAATTTTGAGCCCAGCGGTTATTAAATTCCGCAAAAAAATAGCTCCCATGATAGGCTTCAGGATAACTTTCTCCTTCATAAAAAACACCTCCTATGGCCCCTCCTCCAACGAAGCTTGAATAAGGAAAAGCAGCAGAACCCACGTTGAGTACATTATTATCAATAACCACCCGAGCCGTAGAATTTACTCTTCCCCACTCTATTGTAGGCTTTTTGGGGTCTATGGGGTGGTACACAGGATTATAGTCATACACATCATCAATACCTTCCAATCTTGGCCAACCAAAGTTTTGTCCTCCAGCTGTCACTACATTTATCTCTTCTTTGGCATCTTGGCCCACATCTCCTACATACAAAACACCTGGATTACCGTCATTTATGCTATGGCTGCCCGTATTGGGCTTTATAGTAAACCTAAAAGGATTTCTAAATCCCATAGTATATACTCTCGACCTTGCCGACCTCGGTGCGTTGCTATCATAAAACGGATTTGAGGGTATTCCATCTCCGTTCGCTGGGTCTATTCTGATGATTTTGCCATTCAAAGAATTCTGAATCTGGCATCTCCAAAGTCTTCTAGCATTATATTCCTCCCAAGAAATTATGCCATCAATAAAAGCTTGGTCCTCATAATCAGCCCCATTGGCCCCATCGCCACAAGACACTAACAATGAGCCATCTATCGCGAACTTCATATCACCTCCTGAATGGTAAATACCTGTCAGTGGGAATCCAGTGGATTTCGTTTCTCCAACAAGAACAAACCTTGAATTAGGTACCAAAGACGTAAAATTTGTGGCTGAATTTAAAGTATACCGTGTAACTCGGTTGATTGTAGCACCTTGCTCATCAGCAGCCGACGAATAACTACTTGTACCATAATAAAGCAAATGATGCCTATCAACCACATAATAAAGGTATACATAACCGTTTTGTTCAAAGTTTGGATCCAATGCCGCACTTAACAAACCAAAATCACCATAAGTAGCCACCTCCTCTCTGATGTCTATCAAGAGAGTTTTCACGTTGTTGGTAAAAGAATATAGCCTACCATCTCTTTCTGACACATACATTTTATTGTTGTGGTCGAAAGATACATTCATCGGCAGAGTCCAGGTACCAAAACTTTCTTCCTGAAAACCAGCTGGATACTGAGCAAAGGAGAATTGTATGGCAACTAAGAATAGGATTATTACTTTATACATGGTTTATAGTTTTGAAGTGGATTTCACAAAGCTATAAATTTCGAATTTACTAGAAAAAGTAAATTTATTAAACGGTCAAATAATTATCTTAGAATAATGACTAGCAGTATTTTATACTTTTATCAAATACAGCTTTTGAGATAAAGAAGGCTTTATTAATAGATACAAGCACCACTCCAGCAAACACAATCTTCAAAATCTGTATTAATCAAATCAATAGATTCATCAAAGATACCAAAAACTGTAGAGCCACTTCCAGTCATGGAGGCATACAAGGCTCCTTTTTCATAAAGATTGGCTTTTATTTCGCCTATTTTTGGATGATTTTCTATGATTTTTTCTTCAAAATCGTTTTTTAAAAAATTCTTCCAAACTGTTATTGGCTCTGATAAAATATCCTTTACCGAAATTTCTGGCTTTTGTGGTTTTACTCCTGCGTAGGCTTCGGCAGTAGAAATGTGAATCTGTGGGTTTATCAATACCACTTTTTTGCCTTTTAGACTAAAAGCAAGCTCCTCAAATTCTGCTCCTTTTCCGAAGCAAAACTTGGGCTTATTTTCTATAAAAAAAGGGCAATCGCTGCCCAAAGACTCGGCAAGGTTCTCTAATCGGTTACTAGACAAGTTTAGTTCAAAAATCTCGTTGAACATTTTCAGAGCAAAAGCCCCATCAGCTGAACCCCCACCTATCCCAGCACCCATAGGCAACACTTTATGCAAATGAATGTTTACTTGGCTTCCCTTTAAAAAACCT
The DNA here is from genome assembly GCF_024343735.1 of Lacihabitans sp. CCS-44. GTDB lineage: Bacteria > Bacteroidota > Bacteroidia > Cytophagales > Spirosomataceae > Leadbetterella. The sequence continues at coordinate 36,666 of NZ_RJUE01000002.1, read as the reverse complement.
TCATTCTGAAGCAATGTATGTGCCCTAACAATTAGATTATTTTCTTGATTTCCTGGTATTTTTAGACCTGAAGAATGAAAGCTAAAACTATCAGATTTTATAATTTCGAGAGCATCGCACCAAGCCACAGGATAAAATACGGACTCAATATTATGATACCCATCTGTACGTTTCTCAATAATATTAAGACCCAGATTTATTTTTGCGTTTGGGAATGATACCATAAAATTATTTTTGGCAAATTTATGAAAAGGGCTTTGTGAATCAAAGAAATGAATTAATGCTCGAGAAAGTTTGTGATTGCACAAACTTGAGAGATTAGGTTTAAGGATAATATAGAAAATATGATTTAAAAAATTGATTCTCCCTAAAACTTTTGTGATTAAAGAATTATACTTAATTTTGCACTCCAATTTTTGGCTTGTCGGAGTAAATGGTTCTTTCGCAGGCTTATTTTTCACCAAAAAAATCTGAACCAAATGTCACAAAAGATCAGAATTAAATTAAAGTCTTTCGACCACATGTTGGTTGATAACTCATCTGAGAAAATCGTTAAAGCAGTAAAATCTACAGGAGCTACAGTCAGTGGACCAATTCCGTTGCCTACTCGTGTTGAGAAATTCACAGTTTTACGTTCTCCTCACGTTTCAAAAAAATCAAGAGAGCAATTCCAGCTTTGTACTTACAAGAGATTGATAGATATCTACTCTGCAAGTCCTAAAACTGTAGATGCACTTATGAAATTGGAACTACCGGCAGGTGTTGACGTTGAAATCAAAGTGTAGTTTTCGAAAGAATCGACATTTTAGAAACCTCTTTTTCTTACCGAAAAAGAGGTTTTGTTTTTACGGCCCCTGAAATTTCGATTTGTTTTTTCTGGAAATAGAATGAGAATAAAGTATTTTGCTATTTTTGTTGAAACAATAACATTCAAATGTGGGTATTAGCCGAGCAAAACTCTATCGCCAATAATTTCCTTAGCGAATTACGTGACAAAAGCATTCAAAAAGACACCATGAGGTTTCGAAGAAATCTTGAAAGATTAGGTGAAATTTTTGCCTATGAAATTTCTAAATCTTTGTCTTTTGTAAACTCTAAAACCGAAACTTCACTTGGTACCAAAGAATCATCAATCCTTGGCGAATATCCGATTATTGTTACCGTTTTGCGTGCAGCCATGCCATTGCACCAAGGTTTGTTAAATTTCTTTGATAAATCCGACAGTGCATTTATAGGAGCATATCGTGGTGTTCATGACGCCAAAGAGGATTTCGAGATTGAAATGGACTATATTAGCAGCCCTAGTTTACAAGGTAAAACCCTCATCATCTGTGACCCCATGTTGGCCACTGGTAAATCATTAGAAAAAGCTTATCACGCACTTCTAAGATTTGGAATTCCAGCCAAAACACACATTGTTTCCGTTGTAGCCAGCGAAAGAGGAGTAAGATACATCAACGCCCGTATGCCAGAGTGCAAACTTTGGATAGGCGACATAGACCCCGAACTCAATACAAAATCATATATCGTACCAGGACTCGGCGACGCTGGCGATCTAGCTTTTGGCGTGAAAATATAGAACAAGAAAGTACCCTAAAATTATAATACCCTAGAATGAAAAACGAAAAATCAGACCTTCAGCACTTATTTAGTATGCCCGTTATTGTGGCCGCATTGGGCTACTTCGTAGATATTTATGATTTACAACTTTTTGGAATTGTGCGGATTCCCAGTCTTGAAAGCCTTGGATTAAATAAACAAGAAGTAGATACCATAGGAACAAGTATCATTAATATCCAAATGATTGGACTACTGATTGGTGGTATTCTTTGGGGAACATTGGGAGACAAAAAAGGTAGGCTTTCCGTACTGTTTGGTTCGATAATCACCTATTCTTTGGCCAATATTTTTTGTGGTTTCATACCCCAAATGGACTTTGTAGACAAAGTAGAAGCTTATAAATGGTTGAGGTTTTTAGCCGGTATTGGCTTGGCTGGAGAGCTCGGAGCGGGTATTACTTTGGTTTCGGAGGCATTGCCAAAACATCTGAGGGCAAAAGGAACTTCATTGGTTGCTGGAGTTGGTCTTTTGGGTGCAGTTGTTGCCACATTTACGGTAAAACTATCAGGTGACTGGACAATCGCTTACTTCATAGGTGGCGGAATGGGGTTCTTGCTTTTGTTGCTAAGGGTTGGAGTTTTGGAGTCGGGTATGTATAAAAGCATCACTAATAAAGCCCATGTGTCAAAGGGAAATTTCTTTGCTTTTTTTACGGATTGGAACAGATTTACAAAATATTTGAGGTGTATTGGCATTGGTTTACCTACCTGGTTTTGCATAGGTATTTTGGTATATCTCAGCAATCAATTTGGTGAAACCTTCGGTTTTACTGAGAAAGTTGAACCAGGCTTGGCCATCATGTGGGCCTATGTGGGTATATCGGCAGGAGATTTCCTGAGTGGATTCCTTAGTCATTGGTTAGCCTCACGTAAAAAAGCGATTGCTTTTATGATGGGTATGTCGCTTTTGGGTGTTCTTTTCTACTTATTTGGAGGTATGCAAAGTGCGTTTACTCTTTATGCCACTTGCGTTTGGTTGGGTTTCTGGACAGGTTATTGGGCTATGTTTGTTACCGTGGGTGCCGAACAATTTGGAACGAATTTGAGAGCCACTGCGGCCACTACAGTTCCTAACATGGTAAGAGGCTCAGTAGCAGGAATGACCACTTTATTTGGCTTCTGGAAACCTGATTTTGGTGTAATATGGGCTGCCGCATCTGTGGGGCTAATAATTTATATAATCGGATTCTACTCCACCCTAAGCATAGCCGAAACCCACGACAAGGACTTGGATTATTTAGAGGACTAAGCTGTTTTAGCCTTTAAATCAAAAACTTCTTTTGACCTAAAATAATATATTGAAACCAGTGTTGAGACTATAAAATAGGTCAAAAATATTGGTTTCAATACAGTTAATTGCTCGAATAATGGATTCCAAAAGTCTGTAAAAGCAATCATACCGATCCCGTAAAGATTCTTAAGGAGCTCAAAAAACAAAAAGCTTGGGTTTTTATCCATGAACTCGGTATAAGCATAAATATTCAAGAAAATCATGAGGCCATAAAGCAACAACTGCGTTAGAGACAGATTTCCAAAATAGTAAAACATAATAGATAAAAAGCCCAAGGTTATGTAAAACTGCACCCAAATCCATGTTCTTGCTCCTACGGAAAACTCTGTTGTGTATTTCTGGAAATTATACGGATTTGTAATTTTATCTACAGGATATTTCTCTTCAAAACCATCTGGACGCCAGCCTGTTGGCATAAACCAAATTCTTAATTTATCTTTCCAAGAATCGGCCCTCCAAGCATCCAAAATCAATAACCAGAGATGCTTAAAGTTTATCTTTATCGGGTTCCACGTCGCCATAGGTCTCGTTATGCCATAAACAGGCTTTAGATTGGGTAATTCCTCTTGAAAAGTACCGAAAAGTTTATCCCAAATGATAAAAATCTGCCCGTGGTTTTTATCTAAATACTCTGGATTAAGAGCATGATGAACCCTGTGGTGCGAAGGCGTTACGATGATTTTTTCAAGAAAGCCCATTCTATCGATATAAACCGTATGGTACCAAAACTGGGCAAATAACTGTATAGGAGCCACAATACCGATTACCTCAGGTTTTACACCAAAAATGGCCGCAGGAATCAGAAAAAATGTAAAGATATTAACAAAAGTAGAAATACTCTGACGCAATGCACACGCCAAATTGAATTCTTCACTGCTATGGTGTATGGCGTGTTTGTTCCAAAAGAAATTGACTTCGTGAGCTAAACGGTGCACCCAATAACCTGAAAAATCCAATGCAATAAAAGCTATGATATAAACCCAAATCGTAGATTTTATCTCGAATAATGCCACATGATCATAAAACCATTTGTAGGAAATGATGGTAATACTCAATCCCAAAACATCCTTAAGCGTGTTTGTATAGCCCGAACTAAGACTAGATATAGTGTCCATAGTTCTAAATTCATGCTTAAATCTCAGATATCCATAGAGTTTTTCGGCCATAACCAAAAACAAAAAAATCGGAGAAGCTATAAGAAGAATCTTTGCGTAAGTTTCCATTAGTATGCAAGCATAATATTATTTAGCAAATATAACAATTATTACATTCTATAAATAATCCAAGAAAAAATTATGCTTATTTTAGCATTTTTTCGAAACAAATACTATTTTCAACACCAACATATTGGCCAAAATTTTCCGTGATTGCATAACCATTTTTATGATAAAGGGCGACTGCTTCCACTTGTCTTTTTCCTGTTTCAAGAATTAATTTTTCGACATTTAAGTCTTTAGCCCACAGCTCCAGTTCTTGAAGAAGCATAGAAGCGATTCCTTTTCCACGCATTTCATCAGTAACAAACATCCGTTTTATTTCCCAAGTAGCTGAAGTTTCCACTTGCTTTACAGCCCCACAAGCAATGGCCAGGTCATTCTCATAAAAGACCACTACATGATTTATCTTATCTATTTTATTAAATTGGTTATAAAAAGCATGCTCGTCTCCATCTGTAATGGCCAGATAAGCATCTAGTCTTTTTACCAATACTATAAAATCAGGATTTGATGAGTTTGTTCTTGATACTTTAAACATACAAGAAAGGTTTGTTTTGCTAAAGTATAAATGCTATCAAAATCCAATGGCATTTCCACCATCTACTCTTAAAGAAACTCCCGTAATATATGACGCGGCTCCTGAGGCTAGAAATACTGCTGCATGACCAATATCGGCTGGCTTGCCAAACTTGGCCATGGGTGTGCGTCCAAGGGCTTTGTTCATACGGTCGGGGTCTGAGTTCATGGCGGTTTGCATCATGGCGGTTTCTATAAAACCAGGAGCTATAGCATTTACCCTGACATTAAACTTGGACCAGTCTGATGCTAAGGCCTTTGTAAGTCCTTCGATACCACTTTTTGAAGCCGTGTAAGCTGGCACTCTGTCTATTCCATAATATCCTGCCATAGATGATATCATAATGATAGAACCCGTTTTACGTTCTATCATTTTTTTGGCTACTTCTCTACTCAAAGCAAAAACCGAAGTCAAATTAGTTTGAATAATATTGTTAAACTCTACATCGGTGACTTCAACGGCAGGCTTTTTCATATTTATGCCTGCATTATTTACCAAAATATCAATCTCTCCATATTTCTGAGCAATGCTTTCGACCAATTCTGTAGTTTTACTGAGATCGGTTACGTCGTTTACTTCGTAAAATACATTTTCTCCAATGGCCTTTACGGCTTCTTGCAACATATTTTCTCTACGACCAGTGATGATTACTTTGGCTCCTGCATCTCTTAAACAACGGGTAATTTCGTACCCAATACCCGAACCTCCGCCAGTCACCAAGGCGATTTTATTTTCTAATGAAAAAGGATTTGTCATTTTTGTTTATTGGCTAATTCTAAAGCACTTGTAGTGATATAATATTTCAAAAGCATGTTGGGTACTTCCCAATCAGGCAGGTTATTTACTTTGTAAAATTTCAAGTAACGTTCCATCACTTCTCCAAAATGAGCCTCGTGTCCCGTTCTGTATTTTGCGGGAATATCAACGATGTAGTCAGTTCCTGTTTTAACTAAACTTATACCTGGATATTTTGCCTTCAATTTTTCAAATTCTGCATTCAAATTTGCCTCAGAAATTTTGGAGTTCTTGATGTATAAAGTGGGCGTGTATTTCTCTTCTTCACCTTGTTTGATTTCAATATTTCCAAGTGAACCTTTCATGATAGAATAGTGCGTATCGCCACCCTTGTCAGTGCTATAATTCCAAAGCACTTTTACTTTAGAATGCACATTTTTTACCTTGAAATCTATTTCACCATTGGCAAAAACATTCAGTGTATTACCATCTTTAAGCTCTTTTTTTAGGAAATCAGGAAATGTTTTTGCTCCTGTAATTTTTCCAAATTCGTCTAAAGTCATTTCTGTTGGCCAACGTTTAGCGGCCAAAATTTTGGCATCTTTTACATCCAAAGGTGTTTCAGGAAATGCTGCCCAAAGAGCCAAATCAACCAAGTGGGTGGTCACATCCACAATGCCTTCGCCTTGTTGCTTGGTATCCATAAACCACTGTGGGCGTATAAGTGGGCTACCAGAAACATACTTGAAGAAATGGTGAACACTTTCTTTAATAATGGATGGGTCTTCTGGGGTTCCTTGCAATAAATCTCCAAAAACACCTTTCATCATAGAAAGTTCTCTTTGCAAAGTGGTAGTGATTTCTGACCGCTCAGTCATGATATCGTACAACAGAATATTCTTCTCTTTGGCTACTTTGAAGGCTGTTTTGAGTTTTTCATACCCCTCCGTGTTTATACACATGGGTTTGTCCGCCAATACGTTCATTCCAGCTTCCACTGATTTTAATATAGCATCTGTCTTTGTGGCATTGTTTCCTGCCATTACCACAATGTCGCCTTTCTTCTCCGAAATCATTTTCTCGAAATAATCAGAACCTGTGTAGGTATTTGACTTCCAAGAAGTTGGAGCTTCCTTGCGACTATTGTAAGAATTTATTCTTTGTAAATGTTGGTTTAAATCTTCTCCGGCCGGAGCATAAATTTGGACTTCGGGATTCAGACCTGCAAGCATAGTTTTTTGAACCAAAGCCGCATGAAAGTGTCCAGGATCCAATGTAATTATTCTTGCTGGAGCTTTCTCAAATTTGGCGTTTTTCGAATAGTCTAACATCTTGTTTTTACCGATGGCGTAAGTTATTCCTCCAAAAATATGTTGCATAAATAATGGATCCTCGAAATCCTTTTCGCTGTGTCCACCCGCAGTATAAAACGATCGACCACCTTCAAAATCATGATACCAAGCGTTTGGATAGTTTTGCGTGTGAACGTTCGACTTGAAAGTCGTGGAATCCAAAACCATCAAAACATTTAATTTGTTGGTAATTGGAGTAAAGAAATACCATTCGTCAGTTCTTTTCCATTCCGTAGGAAGCATTTTGGTGGAAGGATGCTTTTTATCGATCACTTTGACTGTTCCGTCTTGGTAGGGTGGGTGAACCTTGAAAGTCGCCCCAAGCATCTGATTGAACCATTTCCAATTTCGCTCTACACCCGACGACGAGTGAATACCAACAAAACCTCCTCCAGCACGTATATAACGTTGTAAAGCAGCTTCTTGGTCAGCATCAAAAATATCTTGATTGGCACTTAGAAATACCAAAGAACTATATTTTTTGAGGTTTTCGTCGTTAAACAAGCTGGCATCTTCAGAAATATCCGCTTTTATGCCTCTTTGTTCACAATATTCTTTGACTTTTTTTGCTCCAAATTCTATTGAAGCATGTCTATATGCCCAAGCAGCATTTTTTGAAAATATGAGGACTCGTTTTTCGGTACTAGTTTTTTGTGCAAACGAAATTTGAACGCACAATAAAGCAAGAAGAAGTATTCTAAACATTTTTATTAAGGTTGTTAATACAAACCTATAAAATTTTCGAATGCCTTTTTAGGTATTTTATTCGAATTATAATATTATTTTGACGCTTTTGTAGAAAAAGAAGAAAAATATCACACAATTGGGTATTAATCTTCCAAAATGTTGCCCAAAAAAGTAAATTTTAAAAATAGAGAAACTAAAAAGAAGAGAATGGACCAGTTGAGATATATGTAGTAATAATCAGATACATCTTTGACTCCTTGATCCTTAAATATTGTTTTTTCGAGAAGATTTATACGACTAAATATTTTTGATAAGGCATCATTGTCTGTGGCTCTAAAAAATTGACCGTCTGCTTTTTCTGCTAACATTTTTAATGTTTTCTCATCAATTACTTCCTCGCCTGAGTTTTTACCAATAGCTATTGTATAAACTCTTATACCAAAGGTTTTGGCTAATTCTATGGCTATTTCTGGAGCTATGGCACCTGTTGTATTGTCCCCATCGCTAATGATAATCGCTATTTTTGATTTACTAGGCACATCGCGAAGCTTGTTTATACATGACGACAATGCCATACCTATAGCCGTTCCTGAAGTTTTTATAAGGCTGGTATTCAAGCTATTCAGATATTCTTTTAATAAATCATAATCGGTAGTAAGTGGGCTTAAGGTGGTGGTTTCACCTGCAAACGCTACTAAGGCAATCCTGTCGTTTGCTCTGCCTTCCACAAATTCCTTACCTATGTTTTTTGCCGCTTCCAGTCTGTTGGGTTGTAAGTCTTTGGCCAACATCGAATCTGAAATATCAATAGCCAAAGCTATATCTATACCCTCAGCATACTTCTCTTTGTTTTGATTGACCAGCTGCGGTCTCGCCAAAGCAAGAACAAGGCAAAGTATTCCTAAAATATAAAAGAAAGGCACCAAATACCTTAACCAAACGAACAAAGAGGCTTGAAAGGAGAGATTGCTAACCGAAAGGACAAGACTTTGTTTTCTTTGAGATTTAAAAACCCATTTTAGAAAAAATAAAACGGGAATAAGTAGAAATAACCAGAAAAAATAAGGATTTGCCCACTCAAATTTACGTAGAGTAGCTACAGAAAACCAATTAAATGAATACCATATCATTGGCTATTGTTTTGATAAAAATCAACGGCTTTTCTTACACTTCCATGTGTTTTAAGCAATTCTTGAGCAAGAGCATATTCTACTTCAATCTCATGCATAATCATCTTTATGCCTCTTTCAATCAGTTTTTCATTGCTAAGTTGCATATCCACCATTTTGTTGCCACGCACTTTTCCTAGCTTTATCATAATCGAAGTAGAAATCATATTCAACACTAGCTTTTGAGCTGTTCCAGACTTCATTCTAGTAGACCCCGTCACATATTCTGGCCCAACAACTACTTCTACTGGAAATTGTGCTTCTGCCGCAACTGCACTGTTGGCGTTACAAACCACACAACCTGTCAATAGACCGTTTTCGTTGGCCGATTTTAGTCCTCCGACTACATAAGGCGTTCTTCCTGAGGCAGCTATACCGATTATAGTATCATTGGCATTTACATCAAAAACCGACAAATCCTTCCATGCTTGTTCGGCATCGTCTTCTGCATTTTCTACAGCTTTTCTGATAGCCGAATCTCCCCCAGCAATAATTCCGACTACCAAACCATGAGGAACGCCATAAGTGGGTGGACATTCAGAGGCATCCACTATGCCCAATCTACCACTTGTACCTGCACCGATGTAGAACAAACGACCGCCTTTTTGCATTCTTTCCACTGCCTTTTCTACCAAAACTTCTATCTGAGGCAATACCTTTCCTATGGCATAAGGCACAGTTTTATCTTCATCATTTATGCCTTTCAAGATTTCCAGCACGGTCTTTTTCTCAAGATTATCGTGGTTAGAAGATGCCTCTGTGGACAGTCCAGCAAGATTTAATTTATCGCTCATGGTTTGATTAGTATTGTATGAAATACAATTATTACTTACTTAACTCCCTGAAATGCTTATAAAACAACGGTATAGTTTCGATTCCCTTTATGAAATTGAAAATCCCATAATGCTCATTCGGCGAATGAAGGGCATCAGAATCTAATCCGAATCCGAAAAGTATAGATTTCAGTCCCAATTCTTGCTCAAAAAGTGCTACGATTGGAATACTTCCACCTCCTCGTGTTGGTACGGGTTTCTTGTCAAAGCTCTCCTCCATAGCCATAAAAGCGGCTTTGTAACCTATTGAATCTGTTGGAGTTACATAAGGCTGACCTCCGTGGTGTTTTTTTACAGAAACTTTTACAGTGGGCGGAGCAATGGCTTTGAAATGAGTCATAAACAAGTCCGATATTTCTTCCCAATCTTGATCAGGCACCAATCGCATCGATATTTTGGCAAATGCTTTTGAAGGCAAAACGGTTTTTGAACCTTCGCCCGTATAACCTCCCCAAATGCCGTTGACATCAAGCGTTGGCCTTATGGCGGCTCGTTCTCTCGTGGTATAGCCTTTTTCGCCAGTTACTTCGGCTATGCTGAGGTCTTTTTTGTATTCTTCCAAGTCAAAAGGAGCGGCTTCTAGTTCGTCTCTTTCTACTTGGCTCAGCTCTACCACTTTGTCATAAAACCCTTTTACTGTTATTTTGCCATCGGCATCGTGCATGGAGGCTATCATTTGCGACAAAACATTGATAGGATTAGCCACTGCACCACCGTAAACGCCTGAATGTAAGTCACGGTTAGCCGCCTCCACCTCAACTTCCATGTAAGCCAAGCCTCTCAAGCCAGTTTCTACAGAAGGAATATCGTTGCCAATGATAGAAGTATCTGAAATAAGAATAATGTCGGCTTTGAGTTTTTCTTTATTGTTTTTGACAAAAGTTCCAAGATTTTCAGAGCCCACTTCTTCCTCTCCTTCAAACATCACTTTTACGTTGCAAGTGAGTTCGTTATGCAAAATCATGGCTTCGATTGCTTTAACGTGCATGTAAATCTGGCCTTTGTCGTCACAAGCACCACGAGCGAAAATTGCCCCTTGTGGGTGACTTGGTGTAATGACAACCGTTGGTTCAAAAGGCGGGCTATTCCAAAGTTCAACAGGGTCGGCTGGCTGTACATCGTAATGGCCATACACCAAAATGGTCGGCAAACTTGGATCAATAATTTTCTCGGCAAATACAATCGGATGACCTTCTGTTGGGCAAACTTCGGCTTTATCCAGACCTGCTGCGAGCAATTTATCTTTTACCCATTCTGCAGCATTAATCATATCTGGAATGTGCTTGGAGTCCGCACTGACCGAAGGAATTCTTAAAAAATCGAAGAGTTCGTCTAAATATCGTTGTTTGTTTGAAGCTATAAAATCTTTCATCAAGGCATTTTAAAATAATACCAAAATTATGCTATTTTTTTGGAGGAAAAAAATGGGTGGATAAGGTAAACAATCAACCAAGATGTATTTCTGATTAGGAAAAAATAATTTAACTTTTTTAATTTATTAGAGTATTTATTATCATGTGTTTAACTACATTGTCTAATAAATACTTTATTTCAAATCATTCTTTTTGAGCATGAAAATCACTAAAGAAACTATGAGATTTAGAAACGATTTGCTTTTTCAATAGTTTATAATTCCTTTTACAATTTTCACTTCCAAGGTTTGCACCATTTTGATACATGCTTAATGCGTTTTCCAAAGACAACTCAACAAACTCCCCATTTTCATACATATTAGCAAGATTGTTAAAGGCTTCCGAGTAACCATTACTTGCAGATTTATTAAACCAATAAAATTTCTTCCTAGGATTATAGAATGGATTTGGAAAACCCCAGAAACCTATGTCATCATAGTGCCCAGCCAAATCGAATTGTGCTTCTGCATAGTTTTTATAGGCTAGACCACGAAGACCTTTCAAGTATTTTGAATAAATAAGCTTCTTTTCCTCAAAACTGGCTTTATTTTCATAGAGAAACAATAAGTTTTGACTGTTTATAAAATAACTATTACTATTTTTCATCGTCACAAAACTATTAATTCGTTTCGGCTAGTTGAAACGAAAGTAGGTTTAGATTTTACCAAATACTTAGACACATTTAGTTCTAAAATTAGATTGAAAATAACACTTAAATCAATAAAATACTTGGAATAAGCTATCTAATTTAAAATAAGAAATACTCAAGTTTCAAAGATCAAACGTAATTATTGCATCCCCTTTTGTCCTGCACAATCCAAAAATAAGCTCTTCACTTTTTTTCTAGCTTGATAAAAAGATAACAATTGGCTCTTGAGTTCATTTTTTGTGGCTAAAAGCAATAGTTTATCATACTCCTCTTTGGGCATGAATACGTATTTTTTCCCTTCGAGTGTAAATTTAGATACCATGATTGTTAAAATATTTTTTTTCAAAAACAACACTTCTCAATACAACTCAGGATACTTAGCAGGATTTACCTCAGACATGATTTGGTAGGCAGCATCGAAAATGGTCTCAACGCTTGGTTTAGAGAAATAGTCACCGTCTGTACCATAGGCTGGGCGGTGAGCTTGTGCACTGATGCACACGGGTTTGGAGTCGAGGAAATGGTAGGCACCGTGTTCGTCTAGCACTTGCTGCATCATGTAGGCTGTTCCTCCCCCTGGCATATCTTCGTCAGCAAAAATGACACGGTTGGTCTTTTTTACAGATTTCAATATCATTTTGTTGATATCAAAAGGCAAAAGCGACTGAACGTCAATCACTTCGGCACTTATGCCTACTTTACGTAGATCTTCAGCAGCTTCTACCACTATGCGGCACATGGAGCCGTAAGTTACTATCGTTATGTCATTGCCTTCGTTTAGTATTTCTGGAACACCCAGCGGCTCACAGATTTCCGTCAAATTGTCTGGCAATTTTTCTTTTAGTCGGTATCCATTTAGGCTTTCTATAACCAAAGCTGGGTCGTCGCCTTTGAGCAATGTGTTGTAAAAACCTGCTGCTTTTACAAAATTTCGTGGCACCAACACGTGCATGCCTCTCAAAGCGTGTATCATTACAGCCATTGGCGACCCAGAATGCCAAATGCCTTCCAAACGATGCCCACGGGTACGTACAATCACAGGAGCCATTTGTTTGCCGAATGTTCTGTATCTGAGTGATGCCAAGTCGTCGGTGAGCGTTGGTAGGGCATAGTAGATGTAATCGAAATATTGAATCTCGACAATTGGTCTCAAGCCACGCATGGCGGCACCTATTCCTTGTCCAATAATAGTGGTTTCTCTTATTCCTGTATCGGTAATTCTCAGTTCGCCGTATTTTTCTTGCAGTCCAGCAAAACCTTGATTTACGTCTCCAATTTTTCCGATATCTTCACCCAAAGCAAATACCAACGGGTTTTTAGAAAAAACATAATCAAAAAATCTGTTAACTATTTCACGTCCATCCACCATAAGGCTTTTGTCAGAGTAAATAGCTTTTACAGGCTTAACTCTCATTGGTGAAGTTTCAAACTCAGAGTAGAGATGACTGCTGTATCGGTAAGTATTTTTAGCTTGAAGATTCTCAATCAATTTACCAATTTCCTTCCTGATTTTTTCACCAGAAACTATTCTTGAGAGTAATTTCAGTGTTTTGAGTCCGTCTTTCTTTTGTGGATTAGTATTTGTTTCAAACTGGGTCACAAGCTTGGCTATTTCCAAGTCACCCTTGCTACTTTCGAGTGCCTCGGCTAGTAAGGAAGTAACCATGATATTGTCAGCATTGATGGCCTCACGACAAGCATCCCAAGCTTTTTTACGGGCATCTTTGGCGTTGTCATCCGCTTTTTTCTCAATCGCTTTTAACTCCGCTTCGCCAGCAAAATTATTTTTGAGAATCCAATCTCTGAAAATCAAATTACAGTCGTATTCTATTTCCCAAGCCAGTCTTTCCTTTGATTTATATCTTTCGTGAGAACCAGATGCTGAATGGCCTTGCGGTTGAGTAACCTCTACCACATGCACCAACACAGGCGTGTGTTCGTCACGAGCGATTCTTACGGCTCTTTGGTAAGCTTGTATAAGTGCTGGATAATCCCAACCTTTCACTTTTATAATTTCTATGCCATTGCCATCCGTTTTTTCAAAACCCGCCAAGGCTTCCGAAATACTTCCTTTGGTGGTTTGGTATTCTATCGGAACTGAAATGCCATAACCATCATCCCAAACAGACACCACAAGTGGTATTTGTAAAACTCCGGCGGCATTGATAGTCTCAAAAAACATGCCCTGCGAAGTAGAAGCGTCACCAATGGTGGCAAAACAAACCTCATTTCCTCCGTTAGAAAAAGTCTTGAATTTCTTGAGGTATGGGTTTTTTCGGAACAATTTTGAAGCATAAGCGAGTCCTAAACTTCGCGGCATTTGACCGGCAGTTGAAGAAACGTCTACCGCACCATTAAACATTTCGGTTTGGTCAAGCCAATGTCCTTTATCATCCAGCCAATGATTACCAAAATGGGCATTCATTGATCTTCCAGCCGTAAAAATATCGTGGTTGATGTCGGCGTGTGCATACAATTGTGCAAAAAACTGTTGCCATGTAAGCCCTCCAGTAGCCGCTACAAGGGTTTGGTCGCGATAATACCCTGATCTGAAGTCGCCTTTCCTAAAAACCTTGGATAGTGCAATTTGTGCAAGCTCTTTTCCATCGCCAAAAATACCAAATTTTGCACGACCCATGAATACGTCTTTTCTACCCATCAAACTCACTGCCCTACTCTCACAAACCAATTGATAATCAGCCAAAACCTCAGTTTTCGATAGAATTACCTCATTTGATGTATAAAAACCAGTAAGCAGTTCACCCATGATTTAATCAGTATTCAAATTGAAAAAGTGTAATAATTCGTAAATTCAATGATTGAATTCGGAGTGAATATACAAATCTTTATGTAAAGTTAATTCATATTTTAATACAAATCACTATTTAAGAATCGAAAATTGGATTGTTAATACATTGTTAAAAGTTTTTAATATATCTAATGTTGGTATTTACTTTGTATTGGTTTTAAGCACGAATCATTTTTAAACATTTAATATTCAGTAACATGAAAAAATTATTTTTCACTCTAGTAAGTGTTCTTTTGTTTGCAGCGGCTACTAACGCTCAAGGTGTTTTGAAGTTCAACAAAGAAACACACGATTTCGGAAAACTTTCGGAAGGCCCTTTGGCAACTTATTCATTTGAAGTAACCAACACAGGTACAGCTCCAGTGGTTATTACTAATGCTCAGGCTTCATGTGGTTGTACTACTCCTGAGTGGTCTAAAGATCCAATTATGCCAGGTGCTAAAAGTGTAATCAAAGTAGGTTACAATACTTCTGGCCGTCCGGGTGCATTTACAAAAACTATTACTGTAGTAAGTAATGCTGAAAACGGAACTGTGATTTTGACAATCAAAGGCAACGTAACGCCGAAAGCGACTGGAGGAAAATAAACTTCTTCAATCAGATATTGAGAGCCATCCAAAATAATTGGGTGGCTTTTTTTGTATTTAAGCATTAAAGCTTATTTTTAGAAAAAAATATTGAGATGACTATACTTTGTATCTGTACTTATTTCAAGGGCGTGGAATTTCTTAAAGCTGCCAAAGAAGAAGGAAATACTGTTTTTTTGTTAACGCACAAAAAGATCGAACATAAACCGTGGCCAAGAGAAAGCATCGACGAGTTTTTTTATTTAGAAAACAACGATAATTCTTTCGATACTTATCAGACACTTTTAGAAGGTTCTGCACATCTGATGCGAACCCGAAAAATAGATTTGGTGGTTGCTTTGGATGATTTTGATGTGGAAAAGGCTGCTTTAGTTAGGGAACATTTCAGAATACCCGGCATGGGACAAACCACAGCTCGATATTTTAGAGACAAACTGGCTATGCGTGTGCAGGCTGAAGACAATCAGATACCCGTTCCTGCCTTCAGTTCACTTTTTAACGATGTAGAGATAACGCATTTTTTGGAAAATACGCAAGGACCTTGGCTAGTAAAACCACGATCTGAAGCATCGGCCGCTGGTATCAAAAAAGTATATTCGAAAAACGAAGCTTGGGATTGGATAAACAGCTTGGGCGACAGTCGTCACAATTTTCTGATAGAAACATTCAAGCCTGGAGATGTTTATCACATTGATTCACTGATTATTAATAAAGAAGTTGTTTTTGAAAGATGTAGTCAATATCTGAGTACGCCTTTTGATGTAGCTCATGGTGGGGGTATATTTCGTTCAGTTACGGTAGAATTTGGCTCTTTAGACCAAGAAGCACTTTCATTGATAAATCACCAAGTAATGAAAGCCTTCGGTATGAAGTTTAGTGCTTCTCACACCGAGGTGATCAAATGTCATGAAGACGGCAATTACTACTTTTTGGAAACTGCCTCCAGAGTTGGAGGAGCTCATTTGGCAGAAATGGTGGAGGCTTCATCGGGTATAAACATTTGGAAAGAATGGGCAAAAATAGAAACGGCCGTTGCAGAGAAAAAACCCTATGTTTTACCAAAAATAGAAAAGAAATATTCGGGAATTCTGATTTCACTCTCGTCGCACCAATGGCCAAACGTGGATGTTTTTGACGACAAAGAAATCTGCTGGAAAATGAACGAAGAATATCATGTGGGGCTTATAGTAAAAGCCGATAGCCGTGAGCGAGTGATAGAATTGCTGGACAAATACGCCAGAATGGTATTTGACCTTGGCCTTCACGCCTCCGCTCCTGCCCCAGACAAACCAACGCATTGAAAGATTTGAAAAAAGAAAACATAATAACAACAGCACAGAATCTGTTGCAATCAAAATTAATTGAACTAGAAAAAGCGATATTCAACGTTCAGAATGCCGCCAATGAAGAGTCTAAGAGTAGTATGGGCGACAAATACGAAACAGGCAGAGCTATGGCTCAAAATGACCGTGCAATGCTCGAAAACCAAAAAAATGAGCTTCTAAAAGATATCAGTACTTTTGAAAACATCAACTTTGAGCAAGAGACAGAATTTGTCAAAAATGGCAGTTTAGTGCACACATCGATTGGTTACATTTTGGTTTCGGTCAGTCTTGGTAAAATCGTGGACGATGGTGTAAGTGCTATGCTTATTTCGTCGGCATCGCCATTGGGCACAGAACTTTCAGGCAAAAAAGTCAAGGATACCGTCACCATGAATGGCCGTCCGATACAGATTTTGGGGATTTATTGAAATTTATTAATCAACTCAGGTTTCACCCATAAATATCTTTTTTGGGCTTCAAAATTCCTTATTCGAATATAGCCTGTTTGTATATGTAAACTATCCACAAACGCTCTTGTTACAGGTACTTCAAGGTCAAGTCGGTAAATGCTTATCAGGTCTATGTTCTCTACTCTAACTTTGTCTATAATTGTTTCTGTTGACGGATTCCATCCTACTCTTTCGAAGTTTTGACCAAAATATAAATAGCCGAAATTGTCATTGGAAAGCATTTTCAAAGGCTTTTCAAGTTTTATTTTATTCAAATAATTATAAAAATCGACATTGTTGGGATGGTTTGCTTTAATTGGATATTTTCCAATGATGCCTATAAATACTGCTCCCAGAATTAAACTGAAGCAGATTTTAGAGTATCTGTTTTGACGAAGCTTAATTGACTTTAATAAATACCCTAAGCTCAAAAAAACAAAAGGCAAAAGCAAAAACACAAAATGCTCTCTTGGGAAAATCACTAAAACTAACAGCAAACAGGGCAATAGCAGCCAGACGATGAATTTTAGTAAAGGTTTAGGTAAAGAAAGACTTGTTTTTAATGTCTTAAAAGAGCTTTTAAAGTCAATTATTAAGCCCAAAATTAGAACCAGAACTACAATAAAATATTTTGTTTTACTAGAAAAAATACCAACAAAAACATCGTAAAATGTGCTTTTAAATACTTTTAGAACACCTAAAATCAAGTTTTTGAAATTGTACAAACCATGTTTCAGAAGCAATCCTGGGTTTGCTGTAAATACCTGAAAATCAGACTCCACTTTACCATAAATGGCATTGAATTGGCCAAATTCATCGGCCAAATCAAAATGTTTTCCTGTCCAGACTTCGTAGTTATCAAAAAAATGCTGGATAAATATCTCCTTTAGATAACCCGTTGGATATAAACCTCCACCCAGCCAATACAAGACTATAATTGAGAACAATAATCCAAAAAGAGAAACAGTTTGAGAGAGTTTAGGACTATGTTTAAAATGACTAAATAAAGTCAATAAAACCGTAGGTACCAAAAACCAAACAAACTCAGGGCGAGCGACGTAGGCGTTTGCAAGAACACAAACTGATAGTATGAAATAGTTTTGAAAAGCGTACTTTTTTGAATCTAAAAAAAATAAACCAAGACAAATAACTATAAAATTGAGATAAGTAAGTTTCGGAACTAACAAAAGCTGGAAATCAGAAAAAAGAAAACATGTTGAAATAAAAAGTGCAATAAAAAAAGACTTAGAATGCTTTTTCAAAACAAAAAACAACGAGACAAAAGCCAAAGTAGAAAGTATAAAATAGTCTAAAAATATGGTATTAAGTGGACTATGGGCAAATTTTGAAACAACGAACAAAAACAAATAATAACCAAAATTCCCGAACTTTTCGAGCGGTAAGTTTAGATTTAAAGCACCAAACAAATGCACGTCGTCTTCTGATGAAACGATATCGATTTTGCCAAAAGAATAAAAATAATAGGCTAAGATGACCGCCAAGACGAGTATAATTTGAATACTTTTTTTTTCAAAAATGGCCTTAATGTTTTCTAGCATATTTATTTGTTTTCAATTTTGCAAGTAGCTGCATTCTATATTTATTAACTATTCAAAAGCAAAAACTCATCTTCATATTCTAGATTGCAAATTACAGCTACCTTTTTCCACCCTTCCATTTATTCGGCATTCAAAATTTCCTGAAAAGCCTCCACAAACTGTCCGACATGAAAGCCATCCATCAAAGCATGATGCACATGAACAGATACTGGCATTCGTTTATTTTCTGAGAGTTTCCCAAAAGAAATCTTCGGGCAACTGTCTTTAAATGAGAAACTTCTGGCGTGCGAAATAGCCGTAAAATTTAACCAAGGCAAAGAAGAATAATGAATTACGTTTTGGCCAGAACCAGCAGGAATTAGTCCTGTACTATTTTGTACACGATGAATCTCAACTTCAGCAGATGCATTGAATTCTTCAAAATCTTCGAAATAATCCATGTATGCAAAGCCAAATGTACCATCAGGTCTATTGATGGTTGGCGAAGCATTCACTTGGTCGTAAACCCAAACTTCGTCGTCCGAAATTCTGTATTTGAAAGGCTCTATTGCGTTAGCTGCCCCCAAAGAAGCATGTAAATATTTCAAAAAAAATGATTTTCGGTTTTGCTTAGCTTTTTTATAAGCCAATGAACAATCAACCTCTAAGCAAACACCAAAAAATGGCTCTTCGAATTGAGAAAAAAAATTAAAATGATCTTTTCTTGGCCAATTTTCTAAGTCTAATTTTTGCTTCACGATCCGAAATAATTTAGAATTTCACCCAATCTTGAGATATGATAAAAATTGGGATTCTCAATCTTTACATCCACCACCTCATGAGCCCAAGTGGTATGATATGGTACATGAACACCTACCCCACCAAGCTCCAAAACAGGCAGAACATCCGATTTTAAGGAATTACCAACCATCATAAATTCGTTTGGCTGAATGTCTAAATGCTTGATAAGTTTCTGATAATCTTTCACTTGCTTATCGCTCATGATTTCTATATGATGGAAATATTTTTCCAAACCAGACTTCATCAGTTTTCTTTCTTGGTCTAACAAATCGCCTTTCGTTGCCACCACCAGCCTGTAGTTTGGCTTTAAACTTTTCAATATGTCTTCCACATCCTCAAGCAACTCAATGGGTTTACTTATGAGTTCTTTGCCAAATTCAATTACTTTCTCCACTAAATGAATGGGAGCCGTATTGTTGCTAACTTTAAGAACAGTCTCCACCATCGACAAAACAAATGCCTTTGCTCCGTATCCATAAAGCTCGAGGTTGTCCATTTCTACTTTGAAAAGCTCTTTTGCCACCGAATGATGCGGCAGAAAATCCTCTAATAATTCACAGAATTTTCTCTCAATTTCCTGAAAATAAGGCTCGTTGACCCAGAGCGTATCGTCAGCATCAAAGGCTATTACTTTTATGTTTTGCATAAGTTTTTAATAAAATTTAAAATTAGGCAAAATCCAATGAAAAATTAATTTATTGTGAATAGAAAATGTCTAATTTTAGTGTTAGAAATTATCAACCATAAATAAAAAACAAATGAATAGAAGAGATTTCGTTTCCAATACAGCAAAGGCTGTTGCTGGCTCTCTGCTATTTTCTGAAGCAGTTTTTGCAAAGAAAAAAAGCAAACATGCCGTTGGTATTCAGCTTTATTCGGTTAGAGATGACATGAAAAAAGACCCAATGACTACTTTGAAAAAAGTAGCAGAGATGGGTTATAAAAATGTTGAGCATGCCAACTATGTCAACGGCAAATTTTATGGCTGGTCAGCTTCTGAGTTTAAAAAAATCCTAGATGATTTAGGCTTGAAAATGCCTTCTGGCCATACAGTCTTTGGCAAAGGACACTATGACGAAGATAAAAAACAATTTACCGACACATGGAAAAAACTGGTAGATGACGCAGCTATTTGTGGACAAAAATATGTAATAAGCCCGTGGCTCGACATTGCTTATCGTAAGGATTTTGACCAATTGAGGAAATTCATGGAGGTTTTCAACAAAAACGGAGAACTCTGCAAAGCCGCTGGGATGAAATTTGGGTACCACAACCACGACTTCGAGTTTAGCCTCAAACTGAGCAGCGTGAAAGTGTACGACATTATGCTCCAAAATACCGATCCTAGCCTTGTGGCCCAACAACTCGACATTGGCAATATGTATGGCGGTGGTGGAAGAGCTGCGGAGCTGTTGGCACAATACCCGGGTAGATTTGAGCTCATGCACGTAAAAGACGAAATAAAGTCTAGCGGCGAACACGGTGGCTGGGAAAGTGCCATTTTAGGCGTGGGAGTAATTGGCGTAAAAGACATCATTGATATGGGTAAGAAATCCGGAGGAACAACTCAGTTTATAATTGAGCAGGAATCTTACCAAGGAAAAGCCCCTTTAGATTGTATCAAAGAAGACTTGGCCGTCATACAAAAATGGGGCTATTGACCAAAACTGACTTTTCAAATCATTACCTCAGGCTAGATTACTCTAGCCTTTTTTTGTGGAAAAATAAGTAATTTGTGGCATTTGCGGAAAATTGCAAAAAACTTGCATTTTGATTTTTTTTGACTAACTTTGAAATTCATAAATAACTGCAAGATAGATAATTAGTCTATAAATATTATTGAAACAAGTCCCAAAACCAAAATTTATAATGAAGGCCAAAGCCCCAACTTTAAAAGTAATAGCCGAACAACTCGGTTTGTCGATTTCCACTGTTTCGCGTGCCCTTCGTGGCATGCCAGAGATTAATTTCGAAACAAGAGAAGCTGTACTCAATCTTTCAAAAAATCTGGAGTACAAACTCCCTTCCAATCATACCAATTCAGCGGCAACGCAGACCAGTTTGTTGGCTGCAATTGTTCCCAGTGAAGATTTTTATTTTTCACAAATCATCAAAGGTATGGACGATGCCGCCATCGATGCCGGTTTTTCCTTGATGGTTTGTCGTTCAAAGGAATCCTACGGAAGAGAAGTGAGTATACTCCAAAGGCTAAGCAAAGCCAACATAGATGGATACATTATAGCCAAAGCCTTCGAAACATCGAGTTTTGAACATTTTCAGCAATTAATCAAGTCCAACAAACCACTTGTAATGATAGATAGAGAGTGTAAAGACGTACCTGTGCCTCAGTTATTGATTGACAACTTCGAGGGTGGACAAATAGCCGCCAAACACCTCATAGAAAAAGGCTACAGAAAGATTTGCTTTTTGGGAGCTAAAACATATTCCTATTCAAAATATACACTAGAGAATGGTTTTTTGGAAACCTTAAAAGAGGCCAGACTCGATAGCTACGAGAAAAAGCTATTCTTTGGAGATTTTGATATTGAAACAGCGTATGAAAAAACCAAAGAAATACTTAGAATGAATGATCGCCCGGATGCCTTTTTTGCTGCCAACGACCAGATAGCTATTGGCATTTACAAGGCCATTGAAGAGGCCGGGTACAATATTCCGAAAGACATAGGCATACTGGGATATTACGACGAACCCGTTCTTGGCTCATTTACGCCAACCATCTCAAGCATACATGTGCCTGCCTATGAACTAGGTAAAAAAGCCATAAATACCTTGGTAGCACAAATTCACAACGGCATAAATACGAAGATTTCCTTGGAGGCCGTAAATGTTCAACTCTCGCAAAGAGAATCAACCAACCAAACCAAACGATTCTTCGGAATATAATTTTTTATAATAAATGAATTTCAAACTCTTAAATTTCTTGAAATGCTTAACTGTTGTATGTATATTCACAATCAGTTGTAAACCCGAAGAAATAAATGAACCAACTGTTTACAACGTAGATGCCTCTTTAACAAAATACGTTGACAAATTCTTTCAAGAAGCCAATAGCCGAGGTATTACAATCCCGAAGGAAAATCTAATAGTCAAGCCAGCCACCAATACAGCAGATTTTACGGATATTTGTGGCAAATGCACGCAAAATACCAAATTCCCCGAACTTCAGAGGTCGGTAGAAATAAATATGGCGAGTTCGCCTTGTTGGAAAAATATCTCTGAAAATGATAAGGAAGCCCTGGTCTTTCACGAATTGGGACATTGTCTTTTAAACAGAATTGCTCATAAAAAAGATACCTTTGCTGATGGGTCACCTAAAAGCATAATGGTTGCCAACAATACCGATCTTTACGGGCCATGTATTTACGCCTTCGACGAAAACCCAACCCTCTGCAACAAAACCAACCGCCGAAAATACTACATTGACGAACTCTTTGATGAGAAAACGGCAGCTCCTAATTGAGAGAAAACCTTGTTCATCCGATAATTTAGGATTAAACTAAGGCTTCCTTTTTTCCAACTATTACCTATTTTTATCTTAGAGTTTTCACCCCCATATTCCAAAAGATAAATCCATATATATCGGCCATGGTTTCTATGTTCTTTTTGGTGTTGGAAGCTCCGTGGCCTGAGTTTGTGTCTATTCTTATTAACAACGGATTTTTGGTACTTTCGGCGGCTTTGGCTTGTAGCTCGGCTGCGTATTTAAACGAGTGTGCTGGCACTACACGGTCGTCGTGGTCGGCAGTGGTTACCAAAGTGGCTGGGTAATTTACACCAGACCTAATATTGTGCAATGGTGAATATCCGTAAAGCACTTTGAATTCTTCGGCATTGTCGGCTGAGCCGTAATCTGCAATCCAGTTCCAGCCAATGGTGAATTTGTGGAAACGCAACATGTCCATTACACCCACTTGAGGGATGGCCACTTTGGCCAAATCTGGCCTTTGATTAATAACCGCACCCACCAAAAGTCCGCCATTTGATCCGCCACGAAGAGCTAAATGCTCTGAATCACAATATTTGTTGGCTATCAGGTATTCTCCCGCCGCTATAAAGTCGTCATAAACATTCTGTTTTTTAAGTTTCATTCCTTGTTCGTGCCATTTTTCGCCATATTCAGAACCACCACGCAGGTTGGCTTGAGCATACACACCCCCAAACTCCAAAAATGGAATCAACAATGGACTAAAAGCCGGATTAAGACTCACATTAAATCCGCCATAGCCATACAGCAAAGTCGGATTTTGCGAATTAAGCTTCAGGCCTTTTTTGTAAGTAATAAACATGGGCACCTTTGTACCGTCTTTTGAAGTATAGAAAACTTGTTTAGTTTCAAAATCGTCAGCTTTGAAATCTACCTCTGGGTTGCGAAATACAGTGCTTTTCTTTGTGTCAATGTCGTATCGGTAAATAGTTGGAGGAAAAGTAAATGAGGTAAATGAATAGAAAACGAATTTGTCGTCTTTGTCTCCACCAAAACCACCTGCCGTACCTAATCCCGGCAGTTTTACTTCATTCTCAAGCTTTCCGTTCAAATCGTACACGTAAATGCGAGAAGTAACATCTTTCAGATAATTCAAGAAAAGCTTACTGCCCGCAGTTCCAGCACCTTGCAATGGCTCAGGTTTTTCAGCTATGAAATCAGAGAATTTACTGGTTTTCGGGTCAAACAAAAGTAGCTTTTCATTAGGAGCTTTGTCGTTGGTCTGAATGATAAATTTGCCTTTCACATTATCAATAAATGAATATGATGAATTTGTGATTTCTTTAACCACCGGCGTAAATTCTTTTTGGTCTTTCGTCTTATAAAAAAGAGCATTTCCATCTAAGCCTTTTCCTCTATCACTTAGATACAAAAACGCAAACTGCTCGTCTTCAGAAGTGCTCAAAGTATGAAAACGTTGTCCGTTAGCTGGATCTTGATAAACCAAATTGTCCTTCTCTTGTGAAGTTCCCACTGCGTGAAACCAAACTTGATGATTCTCGTTCTTAGCAGCCAATGCACTGCCCTCTGGTTTTGGATAACGGCTATAATAGAAACCACTTCCCTGCCATGCGAGACCTGATATTTTCACCCATTCTAATTTATCTTCTAAAGTTTTCAGCGTTTTTAAGTCCATTACAAAAACGTCCATCCAGTCAGAACCGCCCTTTGAAAGTGCATAAGCTGCATAGTTTCCGTCTTTTGAAATATTAAATTGCATCAAACGTGTTGTACCATCAGGCGAAAGTTTATTGGGATCCATAACCAACTCTAGAACACCATCTAATCCTTTTTGTCTGTATAAAACGGACTGGTTTTGTAAACCATCGTTTTTGTAAAAATAAAACCACTCGTGTTTCTTAGATGGTGCAGAATATTTGGGATAATTATATACTTTCTCAAGGCGGTCTTGAAGCTGCTTTTTGTAAGGAATATTAGACAAATAATCAAAGGTAACCTCATTTTGGGCTTTTACCCAAGCTGCTGTTTCAGCCGATTTATCGTCTTCCAACCAGCGATACGGGTCTTTAACTTCTGTGCCGTGATAATTGTCTGTTTGAGAACCTTTTTTGGTTTCTGGATATTTTAATTGAGCCATTGAAAAATATGGAATTAATGCAAATACAATTAGTTTGATTGATGATTTCATTTTTGATTGAAGGTATTAGATTGTAAATTTAGAAAAGTAAAATTTAAAAACGCCGAAATCAACCTAGATTGATACTGGAAAAGTTTATAATTAATTTCAAGTTCTTTACTTCACCACTATTTGAGCCGTGCTCCGGCTTAATTGCTCCAAGATTACAGTTTTTCCCTCTAATATTTTTTGCAAAACATTGGAGTCGTAGTGCCGGATGGTGTAAAGCGTTACATTTTCATTGTATCTAACTTTAAATGATGTTTCAAGCGATTTTATCAATTCCTCAAACTTCATATCGTCATAATCTAAACAAACCGTAAAACTCAGGGCCGAGTTTTGGCTAACGTTGCATTTGAGATTCAGTTTGGCAAAAACCTCATAGATATGGGAGATATTGAGCTCGGAAATAAAAGAAAAGTCTTTGGTCGAAATCGAAATCAACAGTTGGTTCTTTTTGATAATGATAGCTGAAATGTTTTTCTGTAAAAACTCATCTGAATTAATAACTGTTCCGGCTTCTTCGGGATGCAAAAATGGTTTGACAAACAATGGAATGTTGGAGTTCTGAAGAGGTTTAATGGTTTTTGGGTGAATAACTGTAGCACCATAATAGGTCATTTCTACAGCCTCTGTATATGACAATTGGTCAAACTTTTGGTATTCGGAAAATAGCCTTGGGTCGGCACTCAAGACACCGGGCACATCTTTCCAAATAGTAACCGACTCAGCCCTTAAGCAATGAGCAAATATTGAGGCTGTGTAATCAGAGCCCTCACGACCCAGCGTGGTTGTTTTATTGTCCGAGGTTCCTCCAATAAAGCCTTGGGTTATGAACAGATTGACATTTTGTTCTAACAAATCTATGCTACTTTGTGTAGCTTCCCAATTGACTTTTGCTTCTCTAAAAGTAGCATCTGTTTTCAAATATTTTCGTGCATCTAACCATCTGTTATTGACACCTTCTTGGTTGAGATAAGTACTGATAATAAGCGTTGAAATCAGTTCGCCATTAGAAATAACCTGATCGTAAATTTCATCATACTTTTGACCATCAACGTTTTCCAAATAATCCTTAATTCTTTGATTATGTTTTTTTAGCAAAGCGGTTATTTCTGTATTGTCTTCAAATAGTCCGTTTATCAATGTCTGATGGTAGTCTTCTATTTCTTTTAACTTTTGGGCGTACTCCTCCTTTTTGTAAAACAGTTTCACAACTTCCTCCAAGGTGTTGGTCATCTTTCCCATGGCAGACACCACCACTAGAATTGTCTGATTTTCATACAATTGGATAATACTTTTGAGGTTTTTAACCCCTTCAACATCCTTAACAGACGCACCACCAAATTTGAATACGAGCATAGTTTAAATATTTTTTGATTGCAATATAGATATTGGATTTAAATGAAACATTTGTCCCCTGGATATTTACATTCCTAGCCTTTTGTATTTATCCAACAACAGAACCTCAAAATCATTTTTTAAATCATAAGCCAAAAAACTTTTATGCACCACCTCCAGCATTTCATACCGACAGTAGTAAAAGTTCTCGAGAGTTTTATCCAAAAGCTTTTGTGAAAGATTAGATAGTTTGTAAGCCGCTAAAAAATCCTCATATTTTAGTTTGCTTTTCTTTCCGTTTAAAGTCAGTGCCAGTTCTTCAGTATCGGCTTTGTTTACAAGAGCTGTACCGAGCATATCATAGGCAGGGCTGAGCATATATTTCCCTCTTTCGTCTGTTTCGAGCAACGAAAAGTTCTTCAGATGCATATCAGCATTTCCGGTCAAATAACTAAAAACCACGTACTCGTAAAAGTTTGTAACATCTAGCAGAGGAGCATCCGAATATTTTACCAAAGCCTTGGCTATTTGCTCATGGCTGCCCTTGTATTTGTCTTCGGTAAGACGTTCGGTCAGTTGGCACATATCCTCCATGTGACGCATACCTGAGCGTGTGCGGTCAACCCTTTTTGTCAAATAACATAATGTGCCATCCTGCAGTGGAAACAAAGTATGAGGCACAGTCTTGAGCCCACACACCTCTGCCATTTTCATGGTGCAATCTTCCAACTCCGGCAAAGAGCGATAATAATCTGATGGCGGCTTGAGTATATAATCGCCATAAAGACCTACTATAGTCAACTTTTTTAGGGCATTTCTTTCTTGCTTACGATGCCAACTTAGACTTACCTTGGCCTGCACGCCTGTAACAGCCATGTTGGCGTTTACAAATTGCTGAGCCAAAGCTGCCAAAGCTTCTTTGTCGTATTCAAACTTGGGCACGTAAGCCTGACCAAAAAAACGCTTGCTACAGGCTTGGTGATAATGCTCCTCACCATCTCTCAAAACTTCATAACAATACAAACACCTTTCTTTGGCATTCCCATAGGATACCTCTGGCTCAAAAACCTGATTATGAGTCTGCTGCTTATAAAGCGGATTCTTGTTTTTATAATTCTTCATCGTCTTGTGGTATTACACTGACGGCCCCTATGGTGTTCTTGCAACATGCCAACAGTAGGCCAAATCTATCTCTTGCGTTTATTTTCCAATTGTCTATGGCTATGTCCAGCAGCCAACCTTCAGGTATCAACCCATCAAAAAAAGGAAAAAGTACCTTACTTTGGTAGGCTTTTGATGTTACGGGCAATGTTTTGCTTATGGACATGGCCTCTGACGACAAAACATAGCTCTCATCATAGCTAAACGCATAGCCTGAATCGGTTTCGGCAAGCGTGCCGGCTAACCGATTATGCAACAATACATTGGCTTTCCTATTCATTTTCTTGATCTTTAGCTACTGGTGCCAACTCCGCCCCAAACAGAGCCAACACCTTATTTACGGTATCCATCCTAAGTGTTTTTTTGCCTTGCTCTAGGTCTCTCACAAACCTCAAGCCGACGTCGGCTTTTTCCGCCAACTCCACTTGTGTAATGCCTGCAAGTTTGCGTTTTTGCTTTACAAATCTTATTAGCCTGCTATTTTCTTTCATTTTTATACCCTATAAAATACAACAATACAAATATATTAATTTTTTATATTACATAAGGTATATTTACAATATTTTCTTTTGATATTATACCCTTTAACACACTAAAAACAAGAAATAATTCATTTCTATACCCTTAATGATATACATAAAAGACAAATAATCACACAAAAATGAGCTATCCAAAGAAAAACACTTTACATATTGACCCAAACTAATTACTAAATTGCGTAATAAAAATACATTAACACCCGTGAAAATGCTGATTCTCCTCGCTCTTGCCTTTCTGATTTCCTTTTTGGTGATTTTTTATTTTCTCAAAAAAAATAAAACTCCTAAACCTTACGAAATTGACAAGCCCGACTTCCAACAAAATTTATCCAAAAACCTGAAAGAGATTTCGGGTATTTCATATTTTACTGAAAATCAAATTGTTTGCATCAATGACGAAGTGGGTCATTTGTTTGTTTATGATTACAAAAAAGAAGAAATCATTGATACCTTAGAATTTGAGGCCGATGGAGATTATGAAGACGTGGTTTTCCTAGAAGGTATCTCTTATGTTTTGAGAAGCGATGGGCAGATAAGTGCATTTGAAACAAACAGTAAAAACACCATAAAATATGATTGTAGCAACGATGAAGTAGAAGAATTCGAAGGACTGGGATATGACCCAAAATCGAATTCGCTGCTTTTGGCTGCCAAAGAAATGAAAGGAGAGAAAGCCATATTCCAGTTTGATTTGAATAATAAAATACTAACCAAGAAATTCTCAATTTCGAAAGATGACATTAAGAAAAATGGCAAACATGGCAAAGAATTTAAGCCTTCAGGAATAGCCGTTCACCCAATTTCGGGTGAAATTTATGTTCTAGCATCGGCAGGTAAAAAACTCTTGGTTTTGGATGAAAACGGCAAGGTAAAACAGCAGTACAATTTAGATGACGACCAATTTCCTCAACCCGAGGGCATTTGTTTTACGCCAAATGGGGATTTGATAATTTCATCGGAAGGTAAAAATGGCAAAGCCTCTATTTCTTACTTTGGCTACAAAACAACAAAATAAATCAAAAACTCCAAGTATTTCGGTTTTGATTGTAGGGTTCTATAGAAAACTTAATGCCATTTCTGATACCGAATTCGTTGGACTGAGCTATAACATAGTAAGAACCCAAACGAATGCGTTCTCTGCCGATTTTGAAAATTCTATTAAACCCAAAATACACTTCGGAATACTGATATTTTCTTTCAGGAACATACAAAAAGCCTGCTCCAACCATTTCCCGGATACCCGTTTTGTTCAAAAGCGGCACTTTTGAAGTAAAAAAACCATTGAATTGATGCACGTAGTGTGACTCAAAATACCAATCGAAAGTGGGAAAAGTCTTTGGAATAAGTTGATAAGTGTACATGGCAGGCGAGAAAAAGTATCTATCGCCACCACGCTGATAACGGTAGTCCATCACCGCCATGCGTGTGGTATCTAGAAACTTCCCAACATTTATTCTATACTCCGAGGTGCCAATGGTACCAATATTAAATGTCTGGTGAATAGCTCCCGAAATTTGTGTGTAATTACTGGTAATTTTACCCGACATAGGCCAGGCCTTTTCAAAATTAAAACTAAAAGTAGGAAATTTAGAGCCCAAAATTTGCTTTTGGTTGGGTTCACGCAGAAATAACTGCCTTAACGTGTATTCTATCCCAAAGTTGGTTTTGTAAACGTGCGTGGTGGGGAAAGTCTGAAGCGTATTATTGGTAAAAATTTTATCTCCAAAAGCGGCAAATTTATAATTCGAGAGATCGCTACGACTTTCATACAAAAGATTGGAGTTCAGATAAAATCCATTAAAGACTTCTGTTCTGTGCCTTATGTCTATGAACCGATTCTGATAAAAATTGCTTCTACGGGCAATATCACTGATTGTTGCAGAACCATTTATCACATTAAAACCCGAACCTACACGAAAATTTACACTTGAATTTCGCATAGGATTATAGAAATAGTTGAAGTTTATCTGGCCCTTCAAATCTTGATTCCTAAAACCGTAGGTGAGGTTAGTATTCGTAGAGAATTGTTTCCGATTTTCGTACCGTTTATAATACGCCACGCCGTATCGAACACGCCAACCCCCTATAGCTAAGGGATCAAGAAAACCAAGTGCTGGATCAAAAAACCATGTCTGCTTTTTGGCTCTATTGATGTGACCTATACCTGAATAAATGATTTTCGGAACAGTAATTTTGTTATAAATCTTATCAATGGAATCCAAATAAACCTTAGAATTCATCAAAATTTCCAATCGTTCTTTTTCTTTGACGACTTTTTGCTCGTCTTTGGTCAGTGGTTGGGGACGAATACTCTCCCAATAAGTAGAATCTCGTTTGTAGGCATTTTCGGTGGTTACACCCACTTCAGCACCGAAGAATCGCTTTGGCAACACTAAGTCAAATTTGAAGTCGGATTGTAACACCTCAGTTTTTCCATTTTTTTTTGTGGAACCCTCTTTTACTTTCCATTCATAAATGGTTTTTACGGGCATCCAACGTTTTTCTATTTTCTCAAATTCTTGCTTAAAACCAAATTCATCATATCGAAGCAAAGCCCTTTTTGTCAATTGCAAATCCACATTTTTGAGCACCCACTCATCTTCAATCACCTCAATTGTACCTTCATAGAGGGCATTTCCCAAAGATCTTGGAGTAACTCTTATTTGATAAAACTTTTCATTTCCTTCGAAATAATACTTCAAAAGTTGGAATTTATAATTGAGAAAAGTCAAATCGCTCAGAAACGAAACGATGTCATTACCTCCAATTTTAGCTATTTTTTGATGATTTTTATACAAATCAAATTCTCCATCCGTTACCGATTTATAAAAAAGTGTGCTTTGATCTCCAATCCTTTTTACCGCCTCTTTTTCTTCCTTTTGCTGCCCGACGACATTTTGATGACGAATAAGTGAGCACTCGAAAATATTCAAATTTGGAATCGAATCCTTAATTATTGGTTTTTTATCTAAAGCCTCAGAAAGTTGGTCATTCTTCTCGTCTTCTTTCTTTTTTACAGGTTTCCTGTCTACTTTCTCAACAGCTTTTATGTAAACTTTGCTCTGAAAATTCTGATATTGGTTCAACATATTTATCTTGTTGTCCATCAAATGCCTTATCACTTCATAAGAATAATCCTTCTTTTTGACTTTCACCACTAACTCATCCAGTTGCTTTTGGTCGATTTTTAGAAAAATATTCTTTACCAAGTCTTTCTCCAAAACCACCTCGAAAATCTCAGTTTGATAACCCGTTGAAGAAACCGAAATTCTATTCAAACCTTCTAGAAGCTTGATTTCATATTTTCCAAATTCGTCGGAATTGGTACCAACATTTGAGTTTACAGACCTGAGTGTAGCCCCAAAAATAGGTTCATTGGTTTCGGTCATCACATAACCACGCAGGAAATAGAAATCTTGACTTAGGCAGACAAACGGAAAAAATAAAAATGTTAATAGGGATAGTTTCTTCAAAAAATGGTCATGAGTAATGACTTTTAAACGACAAAAATGGCCATTTAGTGTTTTGTAAAAGACTCACTACCTCAAATTTACCACTTTCCCCGTTTTTGAAGACTTCACGGCAGCATCCAGAATTTCCATAGCCACCATGTTGATTTTCAAAGATCCTAAATCGTTCTCCGAATTTATTTCACCACGCACCACTGCTGCAAAATAACTAAAAGCATCATTTTGAGGATTCGACAAAGGTTTCGCATCAATAGCCCATTCTTTTGGAGCATTTCTTTCGCCCATTCTCACCCGCATTTGAGGCTCGCGATTGGCAAAAATATAACCCTTTTGGCCATAAATTTCTGTATCTTTTCTATCAAAAGGCCAGTTCCAAGACGCCTGAAAAATCCCTTGAGCTTTGGGGTATTGCACCACTATAGTGGCTTCGTCATCTACTTTCGGATATATTGAAGGTTTATTCGTCTGGGCAGTGGCCGAAACCGAAATAGGCCTTTCGCCCTTCATCAACCAAGTCATAATATCAGCACCATAACATCCAAAATCCATGATGGCTCCACCTCCGTTTTTTACTGGATCTGTTAGCCAGCTCAAAAAAGCGTTCGAACAACCTATCTCCTTTGGTCCGCTATGCCCATCCATGATGACCACTTTCCGTATTTCGCCAATTTTACCTTCTGTATTTATCATTTCAAAAGCCTGATGATGGCTAGCGTACCAGGTTGTTTCATAATTGGTAATGATATTTATACCATGCTTCATTGCCAGCATTTCCATTTCTTTTGCTGCTTTCAGATTCACTGCCAGCGGCTTTTCTACCATTACATGTATTTTCAAAGGTGCACATTTCTGCACTGTTTCTAGATGTTCAATGGTACTTCTAAAATCACAAACGGCCTCAGGCTTGGCTTTTTCCACCATTTCCTCCAAAGAAGAAAACCAAAGGCTTTCGGGCAAATTGGCTCTTTTAAGGTAATTAAGAGCCAATTCTTTGTTGGGTTCAGCAAATCCCACCAGCTCCATTCCTTCATGTTTTGGGTGGTTCAAAATTTGCCAAACATGGTCGTGAGTCATGCCTACAATCCCCATTCTTACTGGTTTTTGGGCGAAAACAATAGAAAAAGCAAAAGATAATAGAAGAGTAAATCTAATTTTTCTCATTTTTATAAAGGTTGAATATTTAAACTTACAAATTCATTTTGACAAAACGAATCTTATGGAAAACTAATCAGTTTAAATAATTTTTTGCTATAAGGCTGGCTTTATAAATCCGCAATTCTTCCCAGGTGATACTGTCGTCTAAAACAGATTTTATTTCTCCCAAAGGAGTATTGGGCTGGAAGTTTTCGAAGGCTGTAGCAATTTCCAAAATTCTATCTTGGCTCATCAGCGAGGCTATCTCTATCTTCTTTTCCTCAACAAGTTTGGCAAAATGGGTGTAAATTGTTCCAACAGAAAGTACTCGTTTTTGGGCAATTTCCTCAATACTCATATTCTTTTTCCAGAGGTCAAAAGTTTCTTCTAAAGTAGATTTTTGATTAACCTTTTTCTGCTTTTTAGGAACTTCATAATAAGAAACATCGTCCAACCCTTTTATTAACTCCTCACTTTCCTCCAGAAACTTAGTCAAAGACTTATCCAACATTTGCTGCTTATAGCTTCTTTGTTTTTCGGTTATCAGATTTTCTTTCGTGATTTCTATTTGTATAAAAATACAATCAACAAACCGCTCAACTTTGAAAATCTGCAGAATAAGCGATGTAAGATGGCCGTCCATTTCCATCAATTCTTCAAAATAAGATTTTGAGCGTTTGGTTCTTTTTATCAAATGAATCCTCATTAGCAAAGCCATATGATGCTCTTCTAAAAATGGCAAAAAGTATTTCACAGCAGCATCTACTCGCTGTTTGATATACCCAAAATCAAAGGTCTGATTCTGAAAAGTAAAGTTAAGTTGCTGAGTAAATTTCGCTGCCAAAGCAGAGAGCTCCATTTGTTTTGCCAAGTAGAATTTTGCCCATTCTATTTCCTTAATCTTCGAAATTTTATCCAACTCATCTTGATAACTCACAACAAGATTTCGGACAATCTGCTCAAAATTGGTCCAGTTGAAACTTTGTACAACATAATCTTTTACATAAACTAGCTTCTCTTGAGCCAAAGA
Source organism: Lacihabitans sp. CCS-44 (assembly GCF_024343735.1). Taxonomy (GTDB): domain Bacteria; phylum Bacteroidota; class Bacteroidia; order Cytophagales; family Spirosomataceae; genus Leadbetterella. The sequence continues at coordinate 3,299 of NZ_RJUE01000002.1, read as the reverse complement.
TTCTTTTATTGTCCCTTCATCTGCTTTATTATTGGCATACTGTATTACGTCATAGCTAGACTGAATCCCATTCAACCGAATAGGCTCAGTTAAAACCATGCCGTCAAGCGATCTCAAACGAGAAAGTGCCACATACAATTGGCCTGGTAAAAAGACTTGAGAAACATCTAAAATGGCCTTATCGAAAGTTAAACCTTGACTTTTGTGGACTGTAATAGCCCAAGCCAATTTTATAGGAAAATGCACGAAAGTGCCTAAGGTTTCCTCTTCTATTTCCTTTGTGTTCTCATTTACTGAATATTTGATATTCTTCCATTCGTATCGTTCAACAGCAATTGTACGTTTTTCTTGTGGAAATCTCACATATATTTCATTTTCAGAAAGTGAAGAAATATAACCCATTTTGCCATTGAAATAATTCTTTTCGATACTCAGGTCATTCTTCACAAACATCACTTGAGCACCTTTTTTGAGCTCCAGTCTTTCTTCCAAAGGATAAATTCTTTCAGGAAAGTCACCCGTAATTTCGGCATAGTATTTCAAGCATTTCTCTTCCAATTCCTCTAAAGCCTTTTTATTAATCTCATCGGCCTTATGGTTGTGAGTAGTCAAGGTTATAAAACCTCCATCAGCAGGAGCCACAAAGTCAGGGTTTAGATATTCATTGAGTTTGTGTTGGTCTTCTTGGGTTATCTGATTGTTTCGGAGGTTATTCAGTATATCTATAAAAACTGGATCTTGTTGCCTAAAAATCTTGTCCAATTCCACATAAATCGGTGGATCTTTCAAAATAGCATGGGCATGGAAGAAAAATTTACCAGAATAATATTTCTTTAAAACAGCCCACTCTTCATTTTTGATAACTGGCGGCAACTGCATCAAATCTCCAATAAAAAGCACCTGCACACCACCGAAACTCTGTCTATTTCTTCGAACTCGCTGAAGCATATAATCCATGGCATCCAACACATCAGGCCGCAGCATACTCACCTCGTCAATAATCAATAATTGAAGCTCTTGAATTACACTCTTTTTTACTGAACTCATTCTAAAATGACGGGTAAGAGAGATTTTTGTCTCGAATCGAACCGATTCAGAAAAATGCTCAGGGTCAATTTCTTCAGGAATAAAACCAGCAAAAGGCAATTGAAAAAGACTATGAATAGTTACTCCTTTAGCGTTTAACGCAGCGATGCCAGTTGGAGCCACCACAACAGTATTTTTATAAGTAGAACCAACAATATGGTTAAGCAAAGTAGTCTTACCAGTACCCGCCTTCCCCGTCAAAAAAATCGACTTTTGCGTTTGATTAACAAAATTGATAACGTTTTGGGCGATTGGTGAGATTTCCGTCATTAAAAGATAATTCAGTTCTAATTATTGAAGTTTAAAATATATTATGCAAAAATAGCCTAAACATTAAAATAATGGACGAAAACTTAATTAATCAAAAAAGACAGATATTATATCTATAATTTTCTCAATTGCTGTATAGGCTTTCTGTATATCTTTGGAAAAATTATCTAACCAAAATGCAAACATCCATATTTTAAGAACATAAAAATATTATATATGATTTGCAGTTCTATTTTCCAGTAAAAGAAAATTCAATTATTAAACAAGACAAAGCTAATATCCTGAAAAACCATAATGGTGTATTAAAGTATGTAAATTCTCAACCACATTCACTTTAGCAAGTTTTGTAGTTACATCAAGTAGTTCCCATGAAATTATAAGCAAACTAAAAGAGGTTCTTAATCAATTGACCACCATAGAGGTAAATTTCAACAACTATATTTGTTATGATTCTAATCATCTAATCAATGTAAAAATAGAGCCTGAAAGTAAATTTAAACCAGTTCTAAACGCCCTAGATTTATTCAAAAAAGATAATAAATTCGCAAATAAACATTTTACAATATGTGACAATATTCACGCAACAATAGTTATTCCTAAAAAAAAATCTCATATGAATTTCTTCGTGCAGAATATAAATCAAAAATCCTTTATTCAGTGTTTTTCTTGGAAAAAATAATGATAAGAAAAACTTTATCTCCAGGAGAAAATTATGAGTTCGAGACCATAATACTTAAGCACTAACCATCGCTCTTTCAAATCCTTTTACAAGTAGATGTACAAATAAAAAAAACAACACAAGTGCTGAGATTAATTATAATAAAATTGGCGATCACGCCTAGAAATCTATCGTAATGCTGCACCATTACTCATTTTAAGCTTACCGCCCACATTTGATAAGTACCAGCGGAGGTACGGTAATCAGACTTAAAGCTCTGTTCAACTTTTTCTTTTAAAACAAAAAAACCCCAACACTTACGTATTGAGGTTTCATAAATAAAAAACTGGCATCTACCTACTCTCCCGGGTTTGATCCAAGTACCATCGGCGGTGCGGGGCTTAACTGCTCTGTTCGAAATGGGAAGAGGTGTTCACCCGCCCTATCAACACCATGAATGATTCTGCCCCCTAGCCCCCAGTGGAGGAATCTAGTTGACTATTTCTTCTGTTGTCTTTTGGACATCTAAATTCTTTTGACATTAATGTTAGCTCTCTTTGTTCCCCCTTTGGGGGTTAGGGGGCTAACATTGTGATTGAGAAAGACTGAAAATAAAAATTTAAGAGCTCTCGGTTCATTAGTACTACTCGGCTGCATACATTACTGCACTTCCACCTGTAGCCTATCTACGTCATAATCTCTAACGTTCCTCAAGGGAAGTCTCATCTTGAGGTGGGTTTCACACTTAGATGCTTTCAGCGTTTATCCCGTCCCGACTTAGCTACTCTGCCGTGCCCTTGGCAAGACAACAGATACACCAGCGGTCAGTCCAATTCGGTCCTCTCGTACTAAAATCAGAGCCTCTCAAACTTCCTACGCCCACCACAGATAGGGACCGAACTGTCTCACGACGTTCTGAACCCAGCTCGCGTGCCACTTTAATCGGCGAACAGCCGAACCCTTGGGACCTTCTCCAGCCCCAGGATGTGACGAGCCGACATCGAGGTGCCAAACCTCCCCGTCGATATGAGCTCTTGGGGGAGATCAGCCTGTTATCCCCGGAGTACCTTTTATCCTTTGAGCGATGGCCCTTCCATGCAGAACCACCGGATCACTATATCCTACTTTCGTACCTGTTCGACTTGTTTGTCTCGCAGTCAAGCTCCCTTTTGCTATTGCACTCATCGCACGGTTACCAAGCGTGCTGAGGGAACCTTTGAAAGCCTCCGTTACTCTTTTGGAGGCGACCACCCCAGTCAAACTACCCACCAAGCGGTGTCCCCCA
>NZ_RJUE01000001.1 GCF_024343735.1 Lacihabitans sp. CCS-44 | reverse complement strand
TTTACGGTATGCAAATTGTTATAAGCATAGGGCACTTCGCCAGTATGAAATGCACCAAATTCGGTTTCAGGCGTATAGGCAGGAAGTTTACGATTAAAATTATAAACAAAGGCTTTGGATTTTCCCGTTTGGGTTTGCATTTTTGCCCATATATAATCTTGAATACCAAAGGTTTCGTCACGACCCAATGCTATTTGCGATTTTGCGGCTTGCTCATCTGTTTCAGCGGGGTAGACTTTGAGGAAGTCGGCTACAGAGCCACCAAAACGTTTTGTCATTTGTTCTTTAAAAACCTCGGCTTTTGCTGCTGGGCTACCAATTCGATCATCTTCGTTCCAGCCCACAATAGTCGGTATGTCGTTTTGTTTGCCTTTTGCGAAAATCTCAAAAATGCCTTCGGGCATTATATAACCATCAACAATTGGCGACGAAAGCCCACCTTGCGATTTTTGAATTTCTTCTGCTGATTTTGCTCTTAATTCTGCTAAATTATTGCAGTTTAGTGTTTTAGCATATTTTATTCCCAATTCTTCCGCCGCTTTCATATTTACATTTGGGCGAAGTGGATTTTGAACAAAACTACCACCGCTTTCGGCAATAGCTCGGTGAATTAGCCCTTTTGTGTGAGGAGTGGCTACCAAATAATTCACTCCAAAAGCACCAGCAGATTGCCCTGCTATGGTAACATTGTCGGCATCGCCGCCGAAGGCTTCAATGTTTTTCTGAACCCATTTCAAGGCCGCTATCATGTCCATCAAAGCATAATTTCCAGAAGAATTTTTGCCCGATTCTGCCGAGAGTTCGGGGTGAGCCAAGAAGCCGAAAACTCCTACACGGTAGTTGATACTTACCAAGACAACGCCTTTTTTTGCCATAGCTTCACCATCATAAATGGCACAAGCCGCACCACCACTTCGGAACCCACCACCATATATGTATACCAAAACAGGCCGTTTTTCTTTGTTTGATTTTGCTCCAGACCACACATTGAGGTAAAGGCAATCTTCTGAAATGGGTTCTTTTGGAATGATGAATTCCTCAGACCAACAAAAAAATGGAGCAGGAGGTGCTTGCATTGGACTTGCACTGAAAGCCGTACAGTTTTTTATTCCTTCCCAAGATTTTACAGGTTGTGGAGCTTTCCAACGTAAATTTCCAACAGGTGGAGCTGCAAACGGAATTCCTTTGAAAATCGCAATCGTCTTGTCTTCATTTGCAGTGCCTTCAACCTTCCCGCTAGCTGTATTAATTATGAGGTTTTGACCAAATATGGAAGTGGTAAGTCCAAGTAAAATAAAGGCTAATTTGAATTTCATAGTTTTCGAAATTTGATTTAAAGATGATTAATTAAATTTTAGGTTTTAAAAAATCTAAACTGCGTTTAAGTGCTATTTCTGGACTAGCCACCATGTCTTGCTCTACAAAGTAGTGCTCAACGCCTATTTCTTTTGCCTTTTTAATAATTCCTTTTAGGTCCAAAATACCATCACCTGCTGTAGTCATGTTGCCAAAAAGTGGTATCCATTGTGAGGCGTTACCGCCATCTCCTGAAAACTCCTTTTTCTCTTTCATGTCTTTCAAATGGAGCATTTTGTATCGATTTGGATATTTGGTGAGATACTCAATTGGGTCAGCACCGCCAGAGGCCGTCCAAAAAATATCAAGCTCAAAGAAAACAAGATTTGGGTCAGTGTTTTCAAGAATAATTTGGAGAGGTATCTGCTCATTCATTGGTTTGATGCCATAACCGTGGTTGTGATAGCCAAACTTTATTCCATTTTTCTTGGCATTTTCTCCTATTTTATTGAAGGTCTCCGCCACACGTTTGTAATCGTCCAGATTTTTACGGAGTTCGTCAGGAATGGAAGGAAGTGTGACATATTTTTGCCCTAATACATGAGCCGCTTCGCCCAATTTGTCCATGCCATTTAGCAAAGTATCCATGTCAGTATGCATGGCTGGCGTAGAAAGTCCATTATCCGAAAGCAGCTTTTTAACATCTTTAATATCTTTCCCAAAATATCCGCTACCACTAAAACCCAGCTGTGGAGTTACAGCGGCCCAACGCTTTTTAGCTGCTTCGGTGCTGAAAGAAAACGGCCCATAAAGTTCGAGTTCTTTATAACCCATTGCCGAAAGCATTTTTATGCCTTTTTCAAAGTCCTCCGAAAGCATTTTAGGTAAAGAAAATAACTGGATACCCATTTTGTTTTGCAGCTTCATTTCGGCAAAAAGGTTTTGAAATGGGGTCGCTAGGGCCGCTGTTGCTAAACCTGTTTTCTTCAAAAAATTCCGTCTAGTTGTCATATTTTAAAACGATAAAAAATTAAGCAATAATTATATCAATTTCATTTTCCTTAAATATTGTGGTATATTTTTCTTCAATTCAAGAGTCAGTGATGATGAAATCTATCAAACTTAATGCTGCACCAAGGCTTGATTTTGTAAAGTGGCCCCGCCATGCTCTTTTATAATCAGATCTTCGGCTTCCAACTTTTGCTGAGCCATCTTCTTTTAAAAGGTCTAAAATCTTATCTCTGCGTTGGTTTGGAAGCATTGTTTTTTTTCGAAAGATTTGGAAAAAAATACTTATTTAAATTTTGAAAATAATAGTTTATACTCTCACAATTGGGTTACGAAGTGTACCAATACCTTCCACGGTTACTTCTACTACATCACCAGCCCACATCCATTCTTGCGGCTCTCGACCTAAACCAACCCCTGAAGGCGTACCTGTAGCGATAATATCTCCTGCTTCTAGAGTCATTACCTCACTGATATCGGCAATCTGAGCATTGATATTAAATAACATATATTTTGTATTGGAGTTTTGCTTCTCAATCCCATTTACAGTTGTTCTCAGATTAAGATTATGAGGGTCTGTTAGCTCATTAGCTGTTACAACAATTGGTCCCATAGGAGCAAAGGTATCTTGTCCTTTATTGACTGTCCACTGAGCATTGCGGTGGCAATCTCTAGCACTTATGTCATTGATTATGGTATAGCCAAAAACATATTGTAGTGCGTTTTCTTTCGGTACATTTTTTCCTTTTTTTCCTATAATTACCCCGAGTTCTCCTTCCCAGTCAAGCTGTTTAGTGATATTTTCATTATGTTCAATGGCATCTCCATTGCCAATTACACATGTAGGCGGTTTGGTGAAAAGAATACATTTAGTAGGTAGTTCGACGGGTTTTTTATGAGCCCTTGAAGATTCTTCTAAGTGTTCTGTATAATTTAAACCTATGCAAATTAGGTTTTTACGCGGAACAGGAATTGGTGCAAGTATTTTGGCGTTTGAAATAGGTAAACTTGTACCGAGCAATAATTTTCTGTCCAAGTCTTTGAGTATATTTTCAACTACTTCAATGGCCACCGTTCCTAGATCTATAAATTCCAACATTGTACTTGGTAGTGCAATTTGACATACTTGACCTAGTCTTTGCATGTCAATAATGAGGTCGCCATTTGTTGGGTCATTTTTAATTATTCCCAATCTTGCTTCAGATTCCGGATTACTTCTATATGTTACTAATTTCATATCTGTCAATTTATATTATTCAAAAACACTAGTCACTATCTGATGCCCTCCGTTTTCTTCATACTTTTCGGCTCTGTACTTGTCGAGAAGTTCCATAGTCGGTCTATCATTAATACTGAATAAAATAGCTCTTTCGTTTGAAGTATTTATGTGTTCGTGCAATTTCCAATTGGGTACAACAAACAAATCGCCTTGTTTCCAATCAAACCTAATGCCGTCGATGACAGAGTAGCCACTACCTTCAAACACAAAATAGACTGTGCTACATACTTCACGGTGAGCTTGTGTGTGTACATTTGGGCGGAGCATTTGTATCCAACAACTAAACGTTTTCATCACTGGATTACCAGTGAGGGGGTTGATATACTCCATGGCAATATCATCATGAGGACAAGCCGCACCGCTTTTTGCTAAATCCAATAAGGCCTGTTCCGTTTTTACCCATTTGAAAGTACTCATTGGGGGATAAACTGGCTTTTCTCGTTCCCATGCTGGTTTTAGCGTACCCGAACCATATTTTAATATGCTGTAATTCTTAATGGTATTAACCTCTTGAGTGTCTTTATGCATTGGTTCGAAGAAGTTGGCATTCAAATATTTTGTCAGGGGAATGTCCAATCCATCTATCCATATTGCTCTTTCTTCAGATTCGCTACCGTGGTCATGCCAAAGAAGAGGAGGGTTTAATACAAGGTCTCCTCTTTCTAAGTATACCTTGTCGCCTTCAACTGTGCTATAACTTCCTGCTCCATCAACAATAAATCTGATGGCTTGTGGTGTGTGCCTATGTGCAGGAGCCACTTCTTTGCCATTGAGCCATTGCACAGCCATCCAAAGGGTTTCTGTTGCAAAAGGCATGCCTCCTAAGCCTGGATTTGCCAATGCTATTGCACGTCTATCTCCACCTCTTTCTAGTGTTATTAGTTCACCAGCTTCTTCAGCTAATTCATAAAGCTTTTCCCATTTCCATAGGAAAGGAATTGATTTGGGGTTGGGTTTATGAGGCATTATATCACTTTCCAATGTCCAAAGTGGTTGCAAATTGGCCTCATTGAAATTTTGAAGCAGCTGTTCTATTCTATCGTCTTTCATTGCTTAATTTGGTTTGGAGACTGGCACCTCTCTATTTATAAAAAACTGGTCACTAGTTCTACAATATAAGCCACCTTCCATTTTCCCAATTGACTTATATAATTCTGTATTTATCTTAAAATCTGGCAAAAGAATTTCATCAGCAACATGAATCATTACGACTTGCCCTATTAAAATTGTGGATCCGTTTTGCTTATCCTTAAAGGAATAGTGATGCACTAATTTGCACTCAAAGCTTATTGGGCTTTCTTTTACTCTTGGTGGTTTTACGAGTATAGAATCTTGTGCTGTAAGGCCAGCGAAGGCAAATTCGTCTTCATCAGGTGCCAAACGGGCAGAGGTTTTATTCATTTGCTCTGCTAAGTTCTCTGTTACCATATTTACTACAAATTCACCGGTTTCAAGGACATTTGTCGTAGTATCTTTTTTTATGCCATTCGGAGCGATAGGTGCAAAAATTACATGGGGCGGGTCATAACCTACCACATTAAAAAAAGAAAATGGAGCTAAATTTCGCTCTCCTTTGTTATTAACACTTGATATCCAGCCGATTGGGCGAGGTGTAACAGCTGCTGTTAATATTTTGTACACATCTTGTATATCATGATCACCTGGAAGGATTTTCATAGATTATCTATTTTTCATTTTTGAAATCGACAAAAAAAATGGCTATTGCGGCCACGCCAGCCGCAACAGCAAAAGCAAAGAAGTTTTGCTCAAAGGGCAATTTTAAACTCACAAGATAGCCAACCAATGTAGGGCCGATAATTGCTCCGATTCGGCCAATGCCCGATGCCCACCCAAAACCAGTAGAACGCAATAATGCAGGATAGTACTGTGCTACCAAAGTATTCATAACTATCTGGTTTCCAGAAGTGGTAGCACCAGCAACAAACATCAAGATATACAAGATATAAGACGTTGTAAACCCAAGCAAAAAGATCGCTACAGCTGCCGTAACGAAAAACAAGACCACCGTTTTTCGTAAATCGTATTTATCACCCAGACGCCCTCCTATGATGGCTCCGAAAACCGCTCCGATATTATAAACCAACAAAAAAGTAAGCCCCAAACTGAGATCGTCTCGGTATTCAGGCTTTCCCATAATGAGTTTGGGTAGCCATGAGTTTATACCATATATTACTAGGAGACAAGCAAAAAAAGCTATCCAAAACATCAGTGTACTCCATAGGCGATTGTTTTTGAATAAGTCACTTATACCAGCCTGATTATATAGAGCACTGGAGGTTTCTAGAATAATATTACTTTCAGACTTAAAAGATGGCTCCACCTTACTCAGAATTGCTTTGGCTTCACTCGTTCGTCCTTTTTGTATGAGGAAATTCATGGATTCAGGGAGAGTCCTATAGATAAAAGGCAATAGTAAAATAGGAATTAATCCAAATACAAATACCGATTGCCATCCGAAAATTGGAATCAAAAACATACCAACTAAAACAGATAAGATACCTCCTGTAGCTATTCCGCTAAACATAATGGTTATTAGTGTGTTACGGATATTTTTTGGAGCATATTCGGCCATTAATGAAACGGCGTTTGGCATTACTCCTCCAATTCCTATACCTGCTACAAATCTAAAAGCACCAAACATGCTGGGAGACTGGGCAAATGCACAAAGTACAGTGAAGCCACTAAATAATAAAATACAAGTGATAATAGCATTTTTAGAACCTAGTCGGTTGCCAATTGTTCCAAATATAAATGCTCCAAACATCATTCCAAATAGAGCATAGCTTGCTAAGCTGCCAGCTTCTACTGGAGTCAAATTCCAAGTTTTCATCAATAGCGGCAAAACTGTGCCATAGATCACCAAGTCATAACCATCAAAAATAATGATAAAGCCAGTCCAAAATAATATTGCTCTATGAAAACTATTAAATTTGGCATTATCCAAAACAGGTTGAATATTTATTTTTTGCATAGTGTTAATTTAAAAATAGGCCTGCTAAATGCTATGAGACATAATCTCATAAGGGCTTGGTTTGTCACAAGTTCTTTGCAATAATTATTTCGATTTCATTGTCTTTAAAGACAGATATATGTTTTTCTTCAATTCCCGAGTCAGTAATAATATAATCTATCAAGCTCAGAGCTCCCAAGCTGGCAAGGGCACTTTTACCTATTTTTGTACTATCTGCTACTAGGTAGGTTACTTCTGCCGCATCAATCATAGCTTTTTTAACCACAATATCACTTATGCTCGGATAGGTAAGCCCTGATTTTAGAGAAATCCCTGCTGTTGCTAAAAATAATTTTTGCACATTTAATCCCTTGAAAAAATCTGCTGCTTTTTGGCCTGTCAAAGAGAGGGTAGGGGGTTTAAATTCTCCTCCTGTCATGATTACGTCTATGTCTAAGCCCGTTCCTAACAGTAAAGCTATATTTAATGCATTGGTGATTACTGTTAAGTTTTTTATCCCAGAAATTTTTATTTTCTTCGCAATTTCAGTGGTTGTACTGCCAGAATCTAAAATTATGGTATCGCCATCTTCAATAAACTCAATACACTTTTGGGCAATAATTTCTTTTTTGTCCAAGTTTTCTTGATGTGCCAGAGAAAAACTCTTTACTTGATCTTCAACATTTTTAAGTGTGGCTCCACCATGCTCCTTTATAATTAAATCCTCCGATTCAAGCTTTTCCAGATCTTGCCTTATAGTTACTTCTGTTACCTTGAACAACCGGGCAAGGTCGGCCACCTTTGCTGAGCCATCCTCTTTTAGTAATTCTATAATTCTTTCTCTCCTTTGATTTGGAAGCATTTTCTGTATGATTAATAAAAAGATAAGCCGTGATTTTTTTCTACAAAAAATATACTTTTCACTATTTCGTCGACAAATTTAAAAAGAAAATAAACGAAACAAAAAGAAAATAAAAGAAATTATTTGTTTATTGTTTTTTTGCTTTTACATTCGCAGTATAAAAATATTAAAATTTTTTCTTAGAATTAAACATTTAAAATTAAAAATATGAAAATCGAAATTTTAGTATCGAAAAGTATAAAAAAAAGTTTTTTTGTATTTTTTATATTTGTAATTCCTTTTATTTCTGATGCCCAACGTCGCCCCAATAGCATAATTTCACCTGAAGTTTTATCTGACAATTCGGTCATTTTTAGAGTAAAAGCGTCAAATGCTGCAGATGTAAAAGTGGTGGGCACTTGGAACAGGAGATTTAAGCCAGACGCAATGGCAAAAAAGGACTCAGTTTGGGAAGTTAAAGTAGGGCCTTTGCCCTCTGATATGTATGAATACGATATCGTTATTGACGGTATTCCATTGCTAGATCCTTTAAATAAAAATGCCACTCGTGACGGTGGATATATTCAAAGTAGGTTGATGGTGCCGGGCGGTTTGGGAGATTTAATTGATGTAAAGTCAGTACCTCACGGGGACCTGAAGGCTGTTTGGTACGATTCACCGACAATCGGTACAAGTCAACGACGAATGTTCATTTATACCCCACCTGGATATGACAAAAGCGGAAAGAAATACCCTGTCATGTATTTATTGCATGGTGGAGGTGGTGATGAGGAAGTTTGGGTAAGTAGAGGAAGGGCAAATTATATTATAGATAATCTAATTGCTTCTGGAAAAGCCGAACCCATGATTGTGGTTATTACAAATGGTGATGTAAACAATGTAGGAGCGGTTTTAGACAGAACGGCATTTGAAAACAAAAAAGACAATACAGGCATAGGTGCCATGGCAGCAGGCTTGTTTGAAAAAAGTTTGGTAAAAGATATAATTCCCTATATTGAAGGAAATTATCGTGTAATAGCTGATGCCAATCACCGAGCACTTACTGGGTTTTCAATGGGTGGATTTCAAACCCAAAATATTACCAATAGCAATCCTTCAATGTTTAAATACATAGGAGTCATGAGTATGGGGCTGTTTTCTTCAGCTCGAAATGATGGATCTTACAACAAAGAGAAGCATATAGCTCAGCTGAAAGAACTGCAGAAAAATAACCCTAAAGTGTATTGGATTGGCATGGGAACCGATGATTTTTTGTATAAAAGTGGCATAGAATTAAGAAAACTGTATGACGAAATCGGTTTTAAATACATCTACCGCGAGAATATAGGTAATCATGATTGGAACTCTTGGAGGTTGTATCTTACAGAATTTGCTCCAATGTGTTTTAAATAATTATAATTTAACGATAAATGAAAGAATTGAGATAACATGCATACTCAATCGCTCAATTACAGAAATAAATTTTTCGAAGATGTTTAAGATTTTTAAAACAATATTGGCTACTGGTATATCACTTTTTGCCATTCATAGTGCAAAAGCACAAGACGAAACCAAACCTCGTATCATTATCACTGCCGATCCTGAGCTGGATGATAACAACTCTATGATTAGATTTCTGATGTATAGTACTGACTATCAAATAGAAGGTTTGGTGTATGCTAGCAGTCAGTTTCATTGGAAAGGCGACGGGAAAGGTACGCTATGGCATGTGCCAGGTAGGGAATATGACAGGTTTGGAATGAACGAATGCCCTTGTGAATCATGGAGGTGGGCAAAAGATGAACGTTTTATTCATGACATTGTAGATGCATATGCTAAATCGTATGTCAATTTGAAAATTCATAATAAAAACTTCCCAACTCCTGAATATTTGAAGTCTAGGATCAAATATGGAAATATAGATTTTGATGGAGATTTTTCGAAGGATACTCCTGGCTCTGAGCTTATAAAATCTACAATAATGGATAATAAACCAGGTAAATTATATATTGCAGCTTGGGGCGGTGCGAGTACTATTGCCAGAGCATTGAAATCGATAAGAGAGCAGTATGAATTTACTACTGAATGGGAAAATATAAAAAGTAAAATTTCAAGAAAAGTGGTGCTTTTACCTTCGGGTGACCAGGATGATACTTTTGGCTCTTATATTCGACCAAATTGGCCTGAAATTGAATACCGACAGTTTAGGGATAGCCCAAACTATGGCTACGGAGCCCAATTAAGGGCAAATGAAACCAACAAACCTTTGCTAACGCCTGCCTGGATGATTGAAAATATAATCTCCAAAGGAGCATTAGGTAGCTTGTACAGAGTTTGGGGTGATGGCAAACAAATGGTCAAAGGGGATAAAGTTGATTATTTCGGAATGACAGGTTATACTATTGACGAACTTAAAAAGATGGGTTATTTTGTATGGATGCCACCTCAGGAAAAAGGTTCGTGGCTAGGAGAAGGTGACAACGCCACTTTTATGAATATGCTAGACAACGGACTTTTTGCTTTTGAAAAAGGTGATTTTGGTGGCTGGGGAGGGAGAACAAGATCCATTGCATTAGAGTCAAACGCTTTTGCTGCAGAAACTACAGCTGAGCAAATGGCCGCACAAATGGGTTCAAGAAATGAACAGACAAAAGCTGAGGTCTTGCCTTTTCCTGATTTTTTCGCAAAAGCACAAAATAGTTTTGCTGCACGAATGAAATGGTCGGTTACATCTAAATTTGCAGATGCCAACCACGAACCTAAAGTTAGCTTCCTAGGACCAACAAAAATTATGGTAAATGTTGGGCAAAAGATAAAACTAAATGGAAAAGTCTCGGATCCCGATAATCAAAAAGTTTCTGTGAAATGGATTCAAATGCCTGCAGGAACATATACAAACAGGGTAGAAATACTAAATTATGAAACTCTACAAGCTGAAGTTTTAGTGCCAAAAGATGCTATAGCTGGGCAAACAATACATATAGTTTTGGAGGCAACTGACACTGGCTCGCCGACACTTACTCAATATCAAAGGATTGTTTTAGAGATAAGAAGTAGATAAATTTAGAAAGTATTTAAAATAAATGATAAAAATGAAAAAAGGGTTTCTAATAATTGGCTTTATTTTGTCTGTGGCAGTGAATCTTTGTCAAGCTCAAAAAAGTAATTCAAAGTCGAATAAACCACGTACGATAATTACTACTGATGGAGAATTAGATGATGTGGACTCGTTCATTCGAATGTTATTATATTCAAATGAATATAAAGTGGAAGGCTTAATTGTCAGTAGTTCGCAATGGCATTACAAAGGAGATGGTAAAGGCACAAAGTTTACCTCCGAAATGGAAATGACCAAAAAACTTTACGGTGAACGAACCGAACTCCGCTGGCCAGGAGAGCAATGGATTTATGATTTGGTGGATGCTTACGGAAAGGTGTATCCAAATTTGGTAACACATTCAAAGGATTTTCCTACACATAAATACCTCAGAGACAGAATTCGCATCGGAAATATTGATTTTGAAGGCGAAATGGTAAAAGATACTGAGGGTTCAGATTTTATAAAAGCTAAACTGCTTGACGATGATAGATCTCCGCTCTATTTGCAAGTTTGGGGTGGTACCAATACCATTGCTCGGGCTTTGAAATCTATTGAAGATCAGTACAAAAACACGCCAGAATGGGACAAGATATACAAAAAAGTTTGTGAGAAAGCCATCATTTATGCCATACTTGACCAAGACGCTACCTACAAGAAATACATAGAACCGAACTGGAAAGACATCAAGGTTTATTATAATTCCAATCAGTTTTGGAGTTTTGCTTATTTTTGGAAAAGGTCAGTGCCTGCTGAACTTCACCCTTATTTAGAAGGAAAATTTATGGGCGATATCATCAATAACCATGGGCCACTTTTAAAAATGTATTACAGCTATGGCGATGGTAATCCGCCATTGGGCGAAATTGACGATATTTATAGCAGCATGGAAAAGGCAAAAAAGAACCAGTGGGGCAGTTTTGGGCAATACGATTTCATTTCAGAAGGCGATTCTCCTGCATTTTTACATTTGGTTGATGTTGGTTTGAATAATCTAGAAAATCCACAAGTTGGCGGTTGGGGCGGTCGTTTGGTGCAATCGGCAGTTACACCAAGCCGTTGGGAAGACGGAGACGCAGCTTCAGATTATAATCCTTTTACAAAACAGATGGACAAAGCCTTTGCCCAAACACGCTGGATTCCGGCCATTCAAGAGGATTTTGCAGCTCGTGCTGATTGGTGTATAAAGGATTTTAAGGGTGCCAATCATGCACCAATGATTTCAGTGAAAGGAGGAAATAAAAAAATGGTAAAAGCAGGGCAGAAAATCACGCTAACAGCCACTACGCTTGACCCAGATAAAAACAAAGTAGCCCTTACTTTTTGGCAATATGAAGAAGTGGGTACTTTTAAAGAAAAAGTAATAATCACCTCAATAAACAATACAAATGCAAGCATAGAAATCCCGAAATCAGCCAAAACTGGTGATACAATTCATGTCATTGTAGAAGGAAAAGATGATGGAGTACCAAGTCTGGCTCGCTATCAAAGAGTAGTTTTGAGTGTGAGGTAAGCACCTATAACTTGTTATTTTTCTTGTGTTGAAATTATTCTTTCAAAATATACAAGTGTTTTGGGGTTGATTTTTAGCTAAAAAACCTAAATCTCAATTCTTTTTTCATAGTCAAAAGCACCTTTAGATACCTCTAAAGGTGCTTTTTTTGGTTAAAAATATAATTTTTAGTAAAAATAATATGATAAAATAAAGAAGATTATAAATTTATTACTCTACTAATTTTATAGACTATATAGATTAATATACATTTGTGAAAAAAATAACCAGAATGAATCAACGATGTTGTCTTTAAAATAAAAAACCAGCCTGGCTGCAACCAGACTGGTGGATGCTTAACAAAAATAAAATCATCGCTAAATGAGCTGCCTCCTAAGAGGTCAGTTTTCTTATTTTCAATTAAACAATTTCAAATTAATGAAAAAACTTTTAAAATCTAGTCTTCTAATAGGAGCATTTTTATTTCCCCTATTTATTTCTGCCCAAGACAAGCCCATCATCAACGCCACCGTTTCAGGGATAATATTAGACGCCAAAACCAACGAGAGAATCATTGGAGCTACAGTATCTATCAAAGGAACCACCAAAGTTGCCTCAACAGATGCCAACGGTGAGTTTGCACTTATAACAGGACAAAAATTGCCTTTTACGCTTATTGTATCTTTCATTGGTTATATAAAAAAAGAAGTTGTAATCAACGAAAGTAAAGTTGAAATCAGAATAGAACTAGATACCAAAAACCTTGCTGATGTGGTAGTAACTTCAAGACGTAGGCAAGAGGCGGTTCAAGATATTCCTATTCCAATTTCGGTGATTCGTGGAGTAACCGTTGAAGACCAAGGAGCATTTAACGTAAATCGTCTGAAAGAATTGGTGCCTACAGTTCAGTTTTATGCTTCAAACGCCAGAAATACTACATTGAATATCAGAGGATTAGGTTCTACTTATGGACTTACCAACGATGGTATCGACCCAGGTGTTGGGTATTATGTAGACGGTGTATATTATGCTAGACCAGCGGCCACCGCCCTTGATTTTATAGACATCGACCAAGTAGAGGTGCTACGTGGACCACAAGGTACTTTGTTTGGAAAAAATACTACTGCAGGTGCTTTTAACGTAACTTCTCGCACGCCGACTTTTGACCCATCGGCTAGTTTTGAGTTGAGCTATGGCAATAAAGGATATGTTCAAGCAAAAGCTTCAGTATCTGGTCCTTTAAGTAAGAAACTCGCCGCAAGAGTTTCATTTACGGGTACACAAAGAGATGGCTTATTGTACAACACACGTACACAAACCAACATCAATGATATCAATAACCTCGGGATAAGAGGACAATTACTATTTAAGCCTACAGATAAAATCAATTTTACTTTTATAGCCGACGTTACCGACCAAAATCCAGTGGGTTACGGTTGGCCTGTTGCAAAGGTAGTTACTACCAAACGTGCAGCCTATCGTCAGTTCAATGCCATTATCGGTGATTTGGGATATACTCTTCCATACAAAAGTGCATTTGAAAGAATATTAGATTTGGATACGCCGTCGAGGGCGGGTAATCAATTGGGTGGATTATCACTAAATGCCGACTTCAAAATAGGTGGTGGTACACTAACCTCAACTACCGCTTGGAGATATTGGAAATGGGATCCATTAAACGACCGTGATTACACGGGCTTAAACTCATTTTCGATCTCATCGGGAACATCAGCACATGACCAGTACTCACAAGAGTTTAGATATTCTGGTAAGGTAAATGATAAAATAAGTGGCGTAATAGGTGCGTTTGGTTTGTGGCAGGATTTAAGAACATATCCAGTTCACACAGAAGAAGCAGGTACAGCCCAATGGCGTTTCGCACAAAGTTCTACCAGTCCATTATGGAAAACTCCGGGCTTGTTTGACAATTTTGGAATCAAAACAACCTACGGAATTCAATCATCAAGCGTAGCTTTATTTGCTCAGGCAGATTGGTCGATAACTGAAAAATTGCATGTTTTACCAGGAATTAGATATAACAAAGATGCCAAAAAAGCCAACTACAGCCGGGCAACTTATGGTGGTTTACAAACCACAGATGCAGCATTATTGGCTTTGAAAAATGGAGTTTATAGCAATCAAACTTTTGACATAGACGCTTCTGAAGATAATTTTTCTGGCCAATTGACTTTACAATACAAACTCAATCAGAATGTAAATACTTTTGGAACTTACTCCTTGAGTTATAAGCCTATCGGTGTTAATGTGGGAGGATTACCAACAGCCAATGGCATGGTATTGACAGAATTGGCAACAGTAAAACCTGAAGCCGTTAGACATTTTGAGTTAGGCGTAAAAACCAAACCATCTGCAAGTTCGGTTTTAAACGTAGTTTTTCACAACACCAACATTAAAGACTATCAAACGCAAGTACAAACTCCTGAACCCGGTGTAAACAGAGGGTATTTGGCCAATGCAGAAGAAGTTAGAGTAATTGGTTTTGAAGTTGATGGAAGTATTAGAGTAAACAACCACTTTACATTTAATGGAGCTTTTGCTTATACCGATGGTAAATATGTGAAATTCACCAATGCACCTGTTCCCATCGAGGAAGTTGGTGGAACTACCGCTTTCAAAGATATTTCTGGAGGTGTTTTACCCGGAATTTCAAAATACGCTGGATCATTGGGTACCGAAATCACAGGAAAAGGTAGCTTGTTTGGCTTAAAAGGTAACTACTTCGGTGGCTTGGATGTGTATTATCGTTCTACATTTTCTTCAAGCCCTTCACCATCACAATTCTTAGATATTGAAGGCTATGCCTTGCTAAACGGCAGAGTGGGTTTTAGAGCTTCCAATGGTATTTCACTATTCGTTTGGGGCAGAAACTTAGGTAACAAGGACTACTACGAACAGCTTTTGGTGGCTCCAGGAAGTGCTGGCCAAATCGGTGGTATTTTGGGTGACCCACGTACCTACGGTGTTACATTGAGATATACATTAAATTAATTATGAGTTATTTTGGGAGTAGAGAGTTAGAATTTTGGTCTACTCCCTTTTTTAAACTTTCGTGACAATCATCGGGGTTGGCGGGGTTTCATAAACCCGGTTTGGTGGTTCGAACCCACCCACGAAAACAAAATTATTTATGGAATTCACAAAAAAGACTATTTATACTATCAAAGCATTGGTTTTTCTCCATAAAAAAGAGAAGCTGATTAGTGTTTCGGAGATTGTAAAATGTACACAGATTCCTAAAAAGTTTTTAGAGAACATCATGCTCGAACTTAAAAAAAAAGGATTTGTCGAGAGCTTTCAGGGTAAGTTGGGTGGTTACAAACTTCTAAAACGTCTAGAAGATATTGCCATTTTGGAAATTTTAGACTTTACAGAGTGCAAGGTTCAGTTGACTCCGAGATGCGGTGATAGATGTGATTGTATAAGCAAGGTGGAATGTAGATTTAAAGCATTGAATCATGTACTGTTATCCAATTATTTAAAAACCCTTCAGAATCTCAAAGTTCTGGATTTTACCTGATTAGATGAATTAATTATAATTTTATGAAAATCCTTTATGAAAGGTTGATTATTAGAAACTTATATTTTGCTAAAAAGGGACTCTCGAAAATATCAAAAATGAAAACTTCAGTCATTTATTAGACCAAGATAAATCAATAAAACTCTAAAATTTGTAATATGTCGCCCATTTACTCCTTAAAAGATTTAATACTTTACTTTTTAAAGCTCGGAACAGTAGGCTTTGGTGGCCCTGCTGCCTTGATATCTTATATGCATCGCGACTTGGTAGAGGATAGATTATGGATTTCAGAGCAAGATTATAAAGAAGGTTTGGCTTTAGCACAGCTAGCTCCAGGGCCTTTAGCTGCACAGTTGGCCATTTATTTGGGGTATGTGAATTATCGAGTTTTGGGTGCTACATTGGTGGGTTTAGCTTTTGTTTTACCATCATTTATTATGGTGGTTGCACTGGGATACATTTATACTTTATATGGAGGTTTGTCATGGATACAAGCCGTATTTTATGGGATAAGTGCCGCTGTAATAGGTATTATCGCCATGAGTTCATACAAACTAGTGACAAAATCTATCGGAAAAGACTATTTTCTTTGGATGATATTTGGACTAACCGCCTTGTTTACGATTTACACAGAATCTGAGAGCGTCTGGTTGTTTTTAATAGGAGGCATAGCTTATATGATTTATAAAAACCCTCCAAAATTCACCAAAATTAATACAATTGTCCCTTTGGGTTTAGGCCTTTTGGGTGCTAGTACCTCCGAAACAGATACTTTAGTTAAGATTGCACTATTTTTTGCCAAAGCAGGAGCTTTCGTTTTTGGGAGTGGGCTGGCCATTGTACCATTTTTGTATTCGGGTGTGGTAAAGGATTATCATTGGTTAAACGAAAAACAATTTATGGATGCCGTTGCGGTGGCTATGATTACCCCTGGGCCTGTGGTTATCACGGTTGCCTTTATAGGTTATTTGGTTTTGGGCTTTAAAGGAGCAGTAGTTGCTGCCTTGGCTACTTTTTTGCCCTGCTACTTATTAACTATTTTGCCCGCCCCTTATTTTAAGAAATACGGAAATTTGCCCAGAATAAAGAGTTTTGTGAGTGGCATTACAGCGGCTGCCGTTGGTGCCATTTCTGGAGCTGTAATTATTCTTGCAAAAAGGTCACTGCTGGATATCAATACAATTATCATAGCTCTTTTAACGATGTTTTTATTGTGGAAATACAAAAAGCTTCAAGAGCCAGTTATTATTATTGGAGCAGCCTTGGTTGGTTATTTTTTAAGATTTTTCCACATATAGGTCATTCTGAACAATCGTTTTATCAAAAAAACGAAGTATTATCGCCACTAAAAGGATTATTTCCATAAAAAAAGCAAACCTAATAAACTCTAAAAATCAAATTTTAATTACCCCAATATTTACTTGCCCAGGCTATCCAAGTACTCCAATTGGGGCCGGTGCTATGGCCACCAGCATGTTGTCGGTAAGCTATTTCACCATCTATAAGTGGAGTGCCCAATGGAGGAAATTCGGTAGTTCCCAAATCTGTTTTACCAAATAAACGATAAACAGAACCTGCTTGAGCCGCACCAATAAACATGCCTTTGGCATCGATCCAGTTGCCTTCTACCTGCGGAGAGCCCGCACTGATAAATATCGGTCTAGGAGCACACAAAGCCACCAATTGATGAGCATCTACAGGCAAATCATCAGGAGTAAATAGGCTGGTATATTTTATAAAACTGCCTGAAAACCAATGATATTCGCCAGATCCAGCAAGATTTTCTACTTGTTCACCAAAAACTCTTCTGAGTATTTTTACGCCACCCGCCCCAGATGAGCCAATGAATCCAAGCGATATTCTTGGTTCAAAAGCCATGGCCACTACCGCAGCTTTTCCATAACGAGAAAGACCCTCAATGGCTACTCGCTTGGCATCAATGTCTTTGTCGGTTTCGAAATAATCGATGGCTCTACTGGCACCCCAAGCCCATGCTCTTAATGCTCCCCAATCATTAGGTTTTCGATTATTTCCTTTGTTTACTAATCCAATAATTCCTCTGGTAAGTCCAGCTCCGTTGTCTGCCTGAATGCTTGACGGCTCTATAATGGCGTATCCCCAACCTTTTGTAATTACTTGCTCTTGCCATGTGGGTTCTCCTGCCGAGCCCAAACCGATGGCTTTGACAGGGCCTGGACTAAATGGATTTTTAATAAAACCAAACTCTAAAACTACAGGAACAGACTCTTTACTATTTGCTGGAGTGGCTATGAGTAAGTTTATTTCTACTTTGATGGCTGTATGGTCGGAATTATCCACAATCCCTTTTAAAAGTTTTTCTTTTATGGCTTGATTGCCCACCATTGTGTCTTTTACAGAAATTACTTGCCACTTCACGTTGGGTATGTTCGCAGGAAGTTTTCCATAAATTTCATTTTCAAAATCAGCCACAATTTCTGGCCTGCGTAATTGATTCCATTCATTGACTGACTTCACTTTTTTGCCGTTTTTCAGCACCAAAGGGTCGGGCAAAGTGTATTTGTTTACTTTTTCCTCCGAACTATTGGCAGCGTTTGCATCTTTCGGATTTCCAGACGGCCCTCGTCTGACTTGAGAACGGTTAATAGACAACTGACCCAACATATTGTTGTAGTCGGCCTCTGTAAGCTTGTTGATGCTATCTCTTTGGGCTGGGGTAAGGCCAAATTGGGCGATAGCCGAAGTCCCGAAAGTGAGTAAAATAAATAAAATCTTGAATGCTTTCATTTTTTTTTGGTTGGTTTTTTCATGTCTATTAAATGCTCCGCTACATTCAACATTGTATCGATGTAAATGTCTTTTTCATTTTCTTTGAGATAATGAAGTAACTGACTATGAGCTTCTTTGGATACATTCAGGCCATGTTCGCCACCTACACCATGAAACAAAAACACCAACAATTTGCCAGATTCTTGGGCTTGTTTTACTAGAGCTATCATTTCTTCGCCGGTTTTGTTTTCCATGCTATAGCAGTCAATGTCCATCAGTTTTTGCTCATCAAAACTGTGCATTTCGTGTCTTACAGCCCTTGCAGCAACAAATTCATCGGAAAGAGATTGAATAAACTCGCCTTCGGCCACTTTTTTATGACCGCAAGTGAATGCAAAAGTGCGTTTGGTTTTACCATCAATGGCTTTCAAAAAGGCATTACACATCTTGATTTCTGACTGAATCTGAGCAATAGAATATTTACTCAAATCATACTCAGGTTTCACCCAAGCCATCCCAGGTCCACTCGCATCGCATGGATGATAAACCGTGTGGTTGCCCAATTCGTGACCATTAGTAGCCGCCTTTCTCCAGTTATTTATACGATTTCTAGAAGCATCTGACGATGAAGTTAGGTAAAATGTTCCTTTCAAACTCAAAGAATCTAAAGCAGGAATTACATTGTCCAAATGCACATTTAAGGCGTCGTCATAAGTTAGCACCACAGCAGTTTTTTTGCCCATCCAAGGTTTTGTTGGGTCTAAATCATTGCCATCCGTACGGAATGGAGATGCTGGTAAGCCTTCGGCATTGTAAAAGTTCACATCAGGATTATCTGCCCAAGCATATCTGACATACAATGGTTTTGATATTTTTGGATTTGAAACAACTATCTGATTGCCTTCGATTTTGGCATCCGCCCAAACGAACTTTTTGTCTGCACCTGCAATCGCAAATTCTCGTAAAGCATCACCATCTTTGCTTATGAGGCCACTTCCTATATGATCAAAACTTAGTATTATCTTGTTTTCCTCGATTTTGGACGAATTGAAAATAGGACCTGAAGCAACCAATTCTTCTTTATAAATGAGTTTTCTTGCCAATAATGCCAATCTATCACCCACATCTTTTTTATTGTCGGGGTGAATGTCGTTCCATTCTCCAAGGTCTATTCCTACAGCCATGGCTGTATTGGGCATAGTTGAGGCTTTCAGCTGAGCTTCTCTAAGTGCTGCCCATTGACTTTCCGAAGGCAAATAGTTGGCATCCATAAAGTTGGGCAGTTGTACAAATAAAAACGGTAATTCGCCCTGATTCCATTGTTTTCTCCAATCTCTGATTTGGGCTTTTTGTAAATCGGCATATTCTTGAGGACGGCCAGCATTGCTTTCGCCTTGATACCAAAGGAAGCCTTTTATAGTATATTTTGTAGCTGGAGCAGCCATGGCATTAAACAAAGCGGTCGGCTGATTTTGGCCAGAAAAATTTGGGAAAAATCCAGTTGGAGGTGAAAAAGCCTCACCAACTTTATATTGCCAAGCTCCACTCAAATCTAAAGTGTCGTTTCCAGCAATCAAACTATAAGGTTTATCTGGCACAAAGCCGCCTTTTCCGCCATTATTGGTCACTTTTACTACAATGGTGTTTTTGCCGGCCTTAAGTAAATCGGTCGGAATCGGATACCGCCTCTGCGGATACATATAGCCAGTTTGACCAATTTTTTTTTCATTGATATAAATGGCGTCCGCATCCACAATTCTGCCTAAAAATACTTTTGAGGGTTTATTTAACATGGAAGCGGGCAGATTTATGTCTTTTCTGTACCAAACCACCCCGTCTAAATCCTTTATTCCTTGGTCCTCCCAAAAACCAGGAACAGTTATCGGTTTCCAGTCTTTTGGCTGATAATTAGACTCATACCATTTCGGAGATTCCAATTCACCTTTGTCTTTTGAAACCATCTGAGGTATTTTTATCCTCGAAAACGAATTTACGTAAGCCGTATCTTTATTTTTTTGAATGGTTTCTGTTAATTTCGAAAAGTCTTTTAAACCATCCTCACTCGTCCAAGCTTCAATCGGTGTTCCGCCCACATTGGCATTGATAATGCCAATTGGTACTTGATGTTTTTCATAAATATTTTTTGCAAAAAAATACGCCACCGCCGAAAACTGACGAACATTTTCAGGATTACAGATTTTCCAACTCGCATTTGCGAAGTCATCCTTCTGCTCACTCAAACTGGTGCTTGTGGGTATCCAAAACTGGCGAATGTTAGCATTATTTGCCTCTGCAATATCTTTGGCATAAAGCACATGATGCAACTCCATCTGGTGAACCATATTGCTCTGGCCCGAGCAAAAGTACACATCTCCAAAGGCCACATTGTTAATTTTTATCTCGTTTTTACCTTTTAAAATAATTTCCACACCAGCTCCAGAAGGTTGAGGAGGCAAAGTCAATTCCCACTTCCCAGATTCTAAGGTGGTGGTTTTATACGTTTTCTTGCTCTGAATCAAACTAATTTTCTCTTTCGGGCTTGCCCAACCCCAAATTTTAATAGGCGTATCTCTTTGTAAAACCATGTTGTCAGAAATCAGTTTTGGTAATCTGATTTGAGATTTTACTTCTGAGAAAACAATTATATTTAAAGCAAGTAGTATTAAAAAACGAGATTTCATGGGCTTATTTTAGCTTTTTAGGTACTTGTAAAACAGCATTTAAAGCGGGTTTGGCTTGTTTGTTTCTATCCCAAAGAAGTGGGTAATTGGTACGATTGGGCACAGGATAATCGTTTTTCCAATTCATGCCATCGTGTACACCCCAAAGTGTAACTCGGTCAATTTTGTCTTTTCTTTTGTAAAAAATCTCAAAAAATTCAGCATATCTAGCCGACAAGGCTTTTTCAATATCAGCAGGAAGACCTTTTTGATAAGGATCTAAGAAAGTTTTAAATTCTTCGTTTTGAAATTGCTTTTCTGACATACTTTGTCCGATAATCTGACCTTCCTTGGTAAGTGGGAGTACATCCACATCGAGTTCAGTAATCATAACTTTTACTCCTAGGGCAGCATAAGCATCAATGGCTTGTTCGATGTATTCGATTTTTGGGTAATTCAATCCCCAATGTCCTTGAATTCCGATACCGTCTATTTTGATTCCTGCCGCTTGAAGCATTTTTACCATACGCACAATTCCGTCCCGTTTTGTTGGTCGCCAAGCATTGAAATCGTTATAGTATAATTCGGTATTTGGGGCATATTGTGCCGTATATTTAAAAGCCAATTTTACAAATTCATCCCCACTTCCGATGCCTTTTACCCATTTTGTTTGGCGGTAATTTCCGTCATCGTCAATTACTTCATTTACTACATCCCAAGCATTTACTTTCCCTGCATAATGTCCAGCAATGGCTTTTATATGGTCGTGCAATCGTTGAGCAACTTCTTCCTTTGATTTGGGCTTTCCGTTTTCATCTTGAAAAAACCAATCTGGTGTTTGATTGTGCCAAGCCAAAGTATGCCCAATGATGAACATATTATTTTTCTTTCCAAAATCGATAAAAGCATCGCCTGGCCCATAATTAAAAACCTCAGGTTGCGGATTTATCAGAGCCGCTTTCATCGAGTTTTCAAGTGTAATGGTGTTAAACTGCTTCACCACAATGTCTTGCGAAGCTTTATCTTTACCAGAAACTATCTGATCATTAACAGCTACGCCCATTTTGAAAGCATCTTTATAAGCTTCTTTGAGGGTGGTTTGGGCGAAAACCGAATTGCTAAATATTAACCCAAGTAATACAATGCCTTTAAAGTTCATATTTGAAATATTTAAGATTTTATTAAACACATAGTTCACATAGCTCTAATAAACCTATATTTTTCACTTAGTTACATAGTTTTTATCTATGTGCCTATGTGGAATTTCTCTATGTTTTCTATGTGGTTAATTATAGTATTTATTTAACTGTAGAGTTAGAATTTAATATTTTATTATTTGTAAGGCACCAAAGTATTTATCTTACCTTCAGCATCATAAGTTATCTCCGCCACTTTTACACTTCTCAAATGGGTTACGCCTTCAGAAAGACTAGAATCGTGATAAAACAAATACCATTTGCCCGAAACTTCACAAATAGAATGGTGCGAAGTCCAACCCACTACGGGTTCAAGAATTCTTCCTGCATAGGTAAACGGGCCATAAGGATTATCTCCGATGGCATAACAAATAAAATGCGTATCTCCTGTAGAATAGGAGAAATAATACTTTCCGTTGTATTTGTGCATCCAAGCCGCTTCAAAAAACCTTCGCTCATTGTCTCCGTTAAGAAGTTGATGGCCGTTTTCGTCTAAAATCAAAACGTCTTTGGCTTCGTGAGCAAACTCTAACAAATCGTCGGTCATTTTTGCAACTTTCGGACATAAAGCAGGTTCATTATCGGCGGGCAAATGTGCTACGGGACTTTCAGGAGATGCCGCATTAAATTTCCCATCTCTCCAGCGTTGCAATTGGCCACCCCAAATGCCACCAAAATACATGTAATATGAACCATCATCGTCTTTGAAAACGGCTGGGTCAATAGAAAAACTGCCTTTGATGGGCTCTGGTTGAGCTATAAAAGGTCCAACTGGAGATTTTCCAACGGCTACGCCTATTTTGAAAATTCCGTCATAGCCTTTTGCAGGAAAGAATAGGTAATATTTGCCATCTTTTTCGTTGGCATCTGGTGCCCACATTTGCTTGTCAGCCCATGGCACATCATTTACATGCAAAGCTACACCATTGTCAACGGCTTCACTATCAATAGCATCCATAGAAATTACATGGTAGTCTTCCATTGCAAAATGGCTTCCCAAATCGTCGAAAGCTTCGCCCGCATCAACATCGTGTGATGGATAAATATATATCTTTCCATCGAAAAAATGAGCAGACGGGTCTGCGGTATAAATATTTTTGACCAATGGCTGCGAAATAGCTCGCTTGTTCAAATTTTCAAAATCAATATGTTCTATACTATCTTCGGGCATTTTTGTTACTGGTGTTTTGGTTAATTGGTTACTGGTTAATTGGTTACTCGTGTATTGGTTACTGGTGTATTGGTTAATTAGATACTGGTTAATTGGTTATTTGTATACTGGTTGTTGGAATATAGGTAACAAGGCAATATGTAACTTGAAATGAGAATCGCAAGGTCGTTGGAGGGTTTATGGCTCCTAAATTATTTATTTTCACAAAAGAGCCAATATCCTTAACCAAAGTTCCCAATAACTAATAACCAGTATACCAATTACAATTACCGTCTTTCCTTCAATTCCGATTCTATCTTCAACTCCATTTTCTTATTTATTTCATAGAAAAACAACAATCCACAAGCAATCAAAAATGGAATAGCTGGGAAAATACTCACAAGCAGTTTTATTCCGTTAATGGTTTCCGCCGATTGAGCTACTTCTAAGTTTGGTTGGTAATTGAATACACCTAAAATCATGGTTAATAAAGAACTACCAATGCTCAAGCCGCCTTTTAGGCCTACCATCATGGCAGAGAAAATTATTGCGGTAGCTCTTCGATTGTTTTTCCATTCCGAGTAATCCGCCACATCGGCTATCATGGTCCAAAGTATGGGTGTGCTTATCCCGTAGAAAAACATGTGTAAAATTTGTGAACCAAACATAAGTCCGACCGACTGAGGAGGAAAGAAATAAAAGAAAATGATAAATAAAGTAGAAACAAACAAGGACGCTCCAAAGACGTTTCTTTTTCCGTATTTGTCGGCAAACCTTTTTGAAAGCATTATCCCTATCAAACCGATTAATATTCCGCCACCATTAAACACGCCAAGTCCCATCGAAATGTCGTTTTCGAAGGCGGGAAGGAAGCTTTTCATAGGCTCCAAAAATGTAGTCAATTGAACTTTATCCACATAATTTTCAAAATAATATACATAAGAACCGCCTTTCATGGCCAAAGTAACAAATACCAAAGTGGTAGTGACCAACATGATGATCCAAGGAATGTTTTTGAACAAATCCCCCAAATCTTCTTTTAGCGAAGACTTTTGCTCTGGTTTTGGGACAATTCGTTCTTTGGTGGTGAAAAAAGTTACCAAAAGCATCAATGTACCCACAATGGCCAAAATGGTCATTACTTTTTCGATTCCGACAGCTTTATCCCCATCGCCAGCTTTCAGGATAAGGTTGTACATAAAAACCTGCACAAAAAACTGTGAAAACATCACTGCCACAAATCTGTAAGCCGACATACTGTTTCGTTCAGCCATATCGCCGGTTATAACTCCACTCAATGCCGAATAGGGTAAATTATTGGCTGCATAAAGCAAAAGCAATAAACTGTAGGTGATTACAGCGTAAATTACTTTCCCGCTGTACTCAAAATCTGGTGTGCTGAAAGCCAATAATGCTGTTACACCCAAGGGAACGGCAGTCCATAAAATCCAAGGACGGAATTTGCCCCAACGTGTGCTGGTTCTATCGGCAATAGCTCCCATGACGGGATTAAAGACAAAAGCTGCAAAAAGACCCACAAAAAGTGTCACCAAGGTGGCGTCTTCGGTTTTCAATCCGTAAATATCTGTGTAAAAATAGGCCAAGTATGTTACTAAAGTTTGGAAAACTAAATTGGCTGCCAAGTCGCCTAAGCTGTAGCCAACTTTCTCTAATACCGAGAGTTTTTGAGATTCTTGTGTCATAATTTTATAGATTAGGTTTGGTATTTTTCAGGTTCATTACAGAGGTGTAAGCTTTTTTTGGCTCAAAATTCCTGTCAAAAAGCAATGGATAATTGGTGCGACCTCTTACTGGCCAGCCGTTTAACCAAGAATGGTTGTCAGCCACTCCCCAAAAAGTAATTCTATCAATTTTATCTTGGTGTTTCAAGAAAATCTTAAAAAGCTCTTCATATTTCTGAGCCAAGGTAGTTTGAACAGAATCGGGTAATTCTTTTGGATAAGGGTTCATTTTCGGGCTATTCTCAAAGTTTTGATTGACATCGGCACCTTTCAAATCCCATGGATTGGGCAAAACAGTAAGGTCCAATTCTGTAAAGGATACTCTCAATCCTAAAGCTGCATATTCTACAATAGCATCTTCAATATCTTTTAATTTCAAACTATTGATACTCCAATGCCCTTGTATGCCCACGCCATCTATTTTTGAACCAGAAGCTTTAAGCTTTTTAATCATTTCGATGGTAGCCTTGCGTTTGGCAGGCTGTTCATTGTTATAATCATTGTAATACAACTCGGCTTTTGGGTCAGCCTTTGCTGCTAAATCAAAGGCCATTTTTATAAAATCTTCGCCCAACAGATTATAAAAAATAGACTTACGGAAAGTGCCGTCATCTTCAATGGCTTCGTTTACTACATCCCAACTGTTCAACTTACCGGCATATCTGCCAGCCACAGTATTTATATGATCTGTCAAGAACAATTTCAACGAATCTGCAGATTTTATTTTATGAACAAAATTGGGCAACTGAGAATGCCAAACTAAAGTGTGTCCTGCCAAATACATCTTGTTTTTTTGACCAAACTCAACGAATTTATCAGCCAAAAAGAAGTCATATCTGTTC
The DNA here is from genome assembly GCF_024343735.1 of Lacihabitans sp. CCS-44. Classification (GTDB taxonomy): domain Bacteria; phylum Bacteroidota; class Bacteroidia; order Cytophagales; family Spirosomataceae; genus Leadbetterella. The sequence goes on along the minus strand of NZ_RJUE01000001.1, from coordinate 306,457 downwards.
CATTCAGGATGGATATTTACAGACTTCATGTGGTTTTCTGGAGTAATTGCGTTGAACTCACGAATTATAAGTTCATTGGCCTTTGTGTTTTTCTCTAAAATATGCTCAGCTCCCAGTGCCGTGCCAATGAAAAAATCACTTTTGAAGGCTTCTTTGAGCGAGCTAAGTCTTTGTTGAGCGAGCAAAGATTGCATACTCAATAAGCTCAAATTAAAAATTAAAAAAAGCAAATTCTTGAAATTTTGAAATCTCATTTTTTGATATTTTAATATTGATAAATAGGTTAAGATTCTTAAACGGAACAAATAAACGTCAAATTAACACTTAATGTTTAAATAATCATATTTTTTAGTAAAATTATTATTAAATTTATTTTAAGCTAATTATATCTATTTTTTTGTGAAGTTTTGTAGTAAATTAAAAATAAGTGCATTAGCTACAGTTTGTATGTTTTTTTGTAAGAATTAATGTAGTTTGATGAAGTCTTGTTAATACAAAATGCCTTAGTTTTTTTGTCTATGCTAAATATTTTATGTGGGGCGTAAACTCTGAAAAGAACGATTAAATTCAGACTATAATTTTTTAAAAGAACTACTTATTTACTCGTTATGTGGTACCTATGGTTTTGTTAAATTCGTTTTCTATTTCGTATTTTAATTGTTTAAAATAAAGAAGTTTTAGATTGTAGATATCCATACATGGGCTTTTAATTTCATCATTTACAAAATGACAAACGACAATCAAATAAAAATGGTCTTTTTTTATCAAAAGAATTGGCTAACTTCTGATTTTATTTTGGGATATTTCAAACAGAACCTTCAAAATTTCAATCATAAAATTGATGATAGGATAAATGTCGTTTTTTTATCTTGATGTGTTTACTTGTATGGTTTTGTAATCACAACAAAGATGGTCTAATCGCTCAAAAAGCTATATAATCTTAAAAAAAGTAATTAATCCCGAAATCTCTAGGCCGATTACTTATGGCTTCTTATAAAAAAGACATAACCTTTGATGCGTCACTAAATTTTTGACCTTTTTTTACTAATGACTCCTCATATAGCTACTTAAGTAAGGCATAAATTAAAGCTAAGTTTAGAATAGCTTTATAATGAAAGAAAAAAGTGGCTGTTAAACTTTCGCTTTCTTATTTGTGAAATCGTATTTTCCTTAAATAAATACTCAAAAAATTTCTTCCTTACTTCCAGCCCAGATTTTAAGTTTTTTATACAATTCATCCATTACTATTGGTTTACTGATATAATCATCCATGCCTGCATTCAAACATTCCTCTCTATCTCCCTGCATTGCATTTGCAGTCATAGCTATTATAATTGGCTGTCTCCCTTGTAACTCTCTAATTTGTTTGGTAGCCTCTATGCCATCCAATTCTGGCATTTGAACATCCATCAATATGATATCGTAAATATTTTCCTGAAACTTCTGGACAGCAATAAGCCCATTCGAAGCTATTGTTGGTTGAAAACCTAGTAGTTTTAATATTTTCTGAATAACCATTTGATTAATCAAGTTATCTTCGGCAATTAAAATACTTGCTGGATACTCTTGAGCGAAGTTAATGTCAAAAGTGCTCTTTTCTTCTACATTCTCTTGCCCTATATTGAGAGCCAAGGGCGATTTGAATTGTCCAAGAATTTCTTTGTACAATTGATGTTGCTTAACAGGCTTGGTAAGGCTTGCCGAAATTATATTGCCATGCTCTTTGTGGGATACATTCCCAAATGAACTCAGAAGTATGATTGGAATTTTAGAATTCAGTTTTCTTATTTCTGAGGAAAGTGTTATTCCATCCATTTCTGGCATCTGTAAATCCGTCAACACCATATCAAAGTGTCTGTTTTCATTCATCAATTCCAAAGCCTCTCTGCCTGAAGTGGCCATAGTGGGTTCAAACTTCCAGATCTTTAATTGAGTTTCTAATATCTGCCTATTGGTTTTATTATCATCTACGACTAAGATTTGTTTTCCTTCAATTATGCCTGGTGAAAGCGTTAGGTATTTTGATACAGATTCTATACCTGCTTCTGTAAGTATGGAGAAAAAGAAAGTGCTTCCTACTCCCATCTCGGTTTTGATTCCAATTTCACCTCCCATCATTTCCGTCAATTTCTTACTAATTATCAAGCCTAGTCCGGTACCGCCGTACTTTCTGGTAATTGAGGAGTCAACTTGCGAAAATGCTTGAAATAATTTCTCTTGTTTATCTTTTGGTATACCAATACCCGTATCTTTCACCTCAAATAACAGCTTTAATTGTTTAGAGTCATCTGCTTCTACGGTTTTTACATTTACAAATACTTCACCTTCTTCGGTAAACTTTAGAGCATTGCTAATAAGATTTAGGAGTATTTGCCGAAGCCTTACGGGGTCACCGATTATATGGGCAGGAACTTTCTCATCTATTTGATATATAAGGTCTATTCCTTTCTCCACTGCCTTATTTGCAAAAACATCAAGTACTTCTTCTATACAGTTATGAAGGTCGAAATCATGCTCTTCTAACTCAAGTTTTTCTGATTCAATCTTGGAGAAATCAAGGATGTCATTAATCACCGTCAGTAAATTTTCAGCTGAAATACCGATAGACTCCACATAGCTTTTCTGGTCGTCGTCGAGTTTGGTTTGGGTTAAAAGGTTGTTCATTCCTATTACACCATTCATAGGTGTTCGTATTTCATGGCTCATAGTCGCCAAAAAAATACTTTTGGCTTTGTTGGCATGTTTGGCTTCTTCCATAGCCTTTTCTGCTTCAACACGGGCATTTCTTTCTTGAATCGAAGATATTTCCAGTTCTTTTGTTCTATCAATAACCAACTTTTCTAGGACCCCCTTTCTGGCTCTAATAGCTTTTGTTCGTCTTAAGTGAAAGGTAATCAAAATGCCCGAAATCGCTAGAATTGATAATATTCCAAACCACCATGTTTTCCAAAATGGAGGGGTGATTTTGATTTTAATTTTTTTTATTCTGTCCGACCAATTACCATCATTTTTTAATCCCTTTACTTCAAAAGTATAGGTTCCTGGGTCTAGATTAGTGTAGGTTGCGGTATGAGTGTCGTCTACTTCTTGCCATTCTTTCTCAAATCCATCCATTCGATATTTATACTTCTTCTTTTTGTCAGAAACATAATTTAAAGAGGCAAAGTCGAATGAAAATACAGAGTTTTTGTAAGACAAAACAATTTCATTTGTCAGTAATATATTCTCTTTCAGTGGCGAAGTATCTTTATCGTTTTTTGCAACACAGATTTTTTTATTGAATATCTGGAATCCAGTTATGTACACTGGCGGTTCAAACTGAACCGATTTGATCTGATCAGGCCAAAATGCATTAATGCCGTTGTTGCCACCAAAATATATTCTTCCTGATTTGGTTACACATGATGCGAGTTCTTTAAATTCGCCAAACTGAAGGCCATCTGCTTCTGAATAATTCCGAAATGACTTTGATAGCCTATTATAATTTGAAATACCTTTATTGGTACTTATCCACAAATCTCCTTTTTTATCTTCCAAAATCCCATGGACAATGTCTCCAACAAGACCATTTGCTTCGGTGAAATGTGTAAATTTTATATTTTTAGTGTCAAGATAATCTAAACCTTTTTTTGTCGCAATCCACAAATTGCCATCTTTGTCTTCTTTCACTGTCCCAACAGTATTATCGCAAATACTATTTTTACCTTCAATGTTTAGGAAATACTCAAATGACTTATTTTTTTTGTTCATTTTGTTTAATCCGCTTCCGTCAGTTCCTATCCAAAGAAACCCCGAATGGTCTTCATAGATAGATAGTATTTTGCTATTGTTGGTTCCTTTTAACGAATTCAGGCCATAGGGATATCTTATAAAGCTATGGTCTTTGGGATTGTAAAGATTTAGACCGCCTCCATAAGTTCCTATCCAAATATTGTTATCAGAATCTTGGAAAATTTTCCAAATATTGTTACTGCTCAAGCTAGTATTTAATGTAGAATTATGCTTGAAGTGTCTCACGACTTTCCGATTTGAATTGAAGACGGTTATACCTGCCCCCCAAGTCCCTACCCAAAACTCACCATTTTTCATTTCACAAACACTGAGTACATGGTTGCCGGTTATAGTTGAAGCGTTTCCAGGTTTGTTTAAAAATTGTTTAAAAACGCCATTTTTAGGATTGAATTGATTAAGTCCACCACCATCTGTTCCAATCCAAACTACTTCGTTTTTATCTTCATAAATAGTAAGTATTTTGTTGCTATTTAGACTATTAGTATTAGATTTTCTTCTGTAATGAACAAAATTATCAGCATCTATATTTACTTGATCAAAGCCTTCGTTAAAAGTGCCAATCCACATGTTATTTTTTTTATCTCTCAAAATAGAATAGACCGAATTATTACTTAGACTATACTCATCTAATTCGTCATGGATAAAAGTTCTAAAGGATTGTTTTTGTGGGTTGAAAATTGAAAGACCTCCATTCTCAGTACCTATCCAAATATTGCCTTGCCTATCCTCATCTATGGCATAAATAACATTGGCACTCAATCCAGCGGAGTTATGGAACTTATACTGATAGTGTTTAAGGTTGTTTGTCTTATCTTGATATACCATTAGGCCATGTCCATTGGTGCCAATCCACAGCTGACCTCGACTATCTTCAAATATTGATTTAATCCCGATATCTTTCGTTTGAAGATCAATGTATTTACTTAAATCAAAGGGAATAAAAGTCATTGTTTTGAAATCAAACCTAAATAGGCCATTGTGACCAGTACCAACCCAAATATTCCTTTTGCTATCTTGAAAAATGGTTTCTATATAATCATCTTTTGAGTTCTTAATGTTATGTGTGCTATAATGTGAAAATTTATTCTTTTTAGGGTTGTATAAATCAATTCCGTTACCATCAGAACCTATCCAAATGTTTCCCTCATGATCCTCCCAAACTGTATTTAGGAAGTTATTAGAAATAGAATTCTTATCTTTTATATTGTTTTTGAAGGTTATAAATGTATTCTTTTTTCGATCATATTTATTGAGTCCGCCTCCAAATGTAGCAATCCATAAATCCCCTGTCTTGCTTTCAAAAATGTCGTTGATTTGATTATTGCTTAGGCTATTGGTGTCTTGATTGTTGTTTTTGAAAACCTCAAAGTTATACCCGTCATATCTATTGAGTCCGTTTCTTGTACCTAGCCAGATAAAACCAAGTCGGTCTTGTAACATGCATTTCACGAAACTATGTGATAAGCCTTTTTTTACATCAAAATTTTGAAATTTAAGGTAGTCACTTTGACTATTACTTTGAAACGGAAATATCAAGAAAGTAAAAAGGAAAGAAATAAAGACTTTCATTTATTTGTATTGTTTAATTATTCCAATAAATCAATATTATTTTTTGGTGGATAATAGCAAAAATATAGGTAGCTCTTGTTGGATATTAAGTATAAAAACAGTGCCAGAAAAATTGAATAATTAATACATTTTACTAAAAATGTGCAATTTATGGTGTTTTTAACTTGTTGCTTGATTGTTTAGTTTTTAAGCGGTATCATATTGGAATTGTTGCAGATATTTTTTTTGAAAAATATCTGGAATGTCTATTATGGGATCAAATTTTTAATTTGCTATTAATTGAATTTGGTATATAAAATTGGAAAATAAGGATTTTTTTCTAGTTTCAATTAGAACAAAACGGCATAATTGAAGATTGCAGATTTGTTTTAATTACTGATTGCGGATACAGTATTTAAAAAAGAAAAATATTAGGGGAATCATTTTTAATCGCTCAGAAAAGTTTTATGAAAATCTCAAGGGTCTGTATATAGGTAAGACTTGCAAAAGTTGATTTGAAAATTTTAATATTTCAGTTAATTCAAGATTTTGAAAGCAGTAATAATGAAGCAGAAAGAGCCTAAGCCGGTGTTTCAAAATTTTTGATTTTTATGTTTTGTCAAAGATGGGTTTCTTTCTAAAGATTCATCTCTACCCAAAGTCAAGAAAAAAGGATAGAAAAAGCGATTTGTTACACCCTATTTTACACCAAAGCATAAAAAAAGCCCTACAATCTGTTGACTATAAGGCTTTTGTGTTTTCATTTTGCGGTCTGGACGGGACTCGAACCCGCGACCCCCTGCGTGACAGGCAGGTATTCTAACCAGCTGAACTACCAAACCGTTTGCGTTTCTCTTAAACGTGGTGCAAAGATAAGGGCTTAATTTTTATTGTCAATACTCTTTACGAAAAAAAATTATGTATTTTTCTAAAGTATTTTCTAAGCTATTTAAAATTAAGCCCTTAGGTTTTTACTTTTTTACAACTATTTTTACTTTTAGTTTTATTTCGTCCATTTCTACCTCCACCGCATCTGAAACAAGGTCTGTTATTTCTAATTCTAAGGCTTGCACTTCTGTAGAAATATAGGATTTGAAATTATTCACTGCTTTCGATACTTCCTCATTGGTGTTTTCTAATTGAATTGCTATTTTATCAGTTACCTCAAAACCGCTTTCTTTTCTAAGGTTTTGGATTCTGTTGACAAAATCTCTAGCAATGCCTTCTTGCTTGAGCTCTTCACTGAGGTTGATGTCCAAAGCTACCGTTATACCGCCTTCTACCGCAACCAACCAGCCTGGGATGTCTTCCGTGAGAATTTCTACATCGCTCAATGCAAGTTCGAATCCGTTGAGGTTTATGCTGCCAGTTTTTTCAAGTGATTTAAGTTCCTCAGCGTTCATGTTTTGAATGGTGTCCGCCACTGCCTTCATGTCTTTGCCAAACTTTGGTCCAAGGGCTTTGAAATTGGCCTTTACTTTTTTCTTTAATATGCCACTTTCATCATCCAAAAACTCCACACTCTTTACATTTACCTCGGAAAGAATGATTGAAGTAATATGTTCTATTTGAGCCTTAACTTTTGCAGAAGTGGCTGGAATAAGTATTTTTTGCAATGGCTGGCGAACCTTTAAGCTACTTTTCTTTCTCAAAGCATGTACCATAGAGCATATATTTTGAGCCAAAGTCATGGCTTCTTCAAGTTCTGCATCTACCCAAAATTCGTCATAAGTATGCCATTCAGTAAAATGCACCGATTGGTGTTTAAATGGTGTGTTTTTCTCAATAGATTCTTCTCTAACTTGGTCTGTAAGGTTTTTGTAAAGCCAATCGCCATAAAATGGTGCTATCGGCGACATTAACTGTGCTACTGCGGCCAAACAGTGCTGTAAGGTTTGGTAAGCTGCACGCTTGTCTTCGGTCATTTCACCCTGCCAAAAACGTCGTCTATTGAGTCTTACGTACCAGTTTGATAAGTCATCACATACAAAATCTTGTATCAATCTACCGGCTTTGGTTGGGTTGTAGGCGTCAAATTCTTCGCCCACCTCTTTAACTAGTGTAAAGACTTTTGAAATAATCCACCTGTCGAGTTCTGAAAGTTTTTCTTTTGGTACTCTGTCGAACTGTTCAACTTGGTAGTTATCCAGATTAGCATACAGTGCAAAGAAATTGTAGGTGTTGGTCAAGGTGCCAAAAAATTTCCTTTGTACTTCCTGAATACCATCGGCATTGAATTTGAGATTATCCCAAGGTTCGGCATTGGTGATCATGTACCAACGTGTTGGGTCAGCACCGTATTTTTTTAGGGTATCAAATGGGTCAACTGCATTGCCCAACCTTTTCGACATTTTATTACCGTTTTTGTCCAAAACCAAGCCTGTAGAAACTACGTTTTTGAATGCAACTGAGTCAAACAGCAAGCCTGCAATAGCATGAAGTGTAAAAAACCAACCACGTGTTTGGTCAACTCCTTCGGAGATAAAGTCTGCAGGGTATGACTGACCAAATGTGTCGTTTTGCTCAAACGGGTAATGCCATTGAGCATAAGGCATAGCTCCAGAGTCAAACCAAACATCAATGAGGTCAGCTTCACGAACCATTACTTTGCCAGAGGTGGAGACCAAATATATTTCGTCAACATACGGGCGGTGGAGGTCGAATTTATCAGTATCTAGGTTTGCCAAAAACGCCTTATTCTTCTCCAACTGCTCCGCAGATAATTTCCCTGAGGAAATGGCCATTTCCACACTATCCAAAAGTTCTTTAACTGAGCCTATGCATACTTCTTCGTCATCTTCACTTCTCCAAATCGGCAGTGGAGTTCCCCAATATCTTGATCTAGAAAGATTCCAGTCTACTAAGTTTTCCAGCCAATTGCCAAATCTTCCAGTTCCGGTGCTTTCTGGTTGCCAATTGATGGTTTTGTTGAGTTCTACTAACTTTTCCTTTGCGGCTGTTGTTCTTATAAACCACGAATCAAGCGGATAGTAAAGTACCGGTTTGTCGGTTCTCCAACAATGTGGATAAGGGTGATCGAACTTTTGAACGTTGAAAGCCTTGTTTTCGGTTTTTAATTTTATTGCTATTCTTTCGTCTACCGAAAGATATTTATCTCTATTCTGTTTTACTTTTTCTGCTTCTAATTCTAGCTCGGTGTAGTATGCTTCTTTTACATATTCCAGAGCAAAGTCAGTTACTTCCGCCACAAACCTTCCCTTTCTGTCCACCAGAGGCATTTCTTTTCCACTTTCATCCAATACCATGATAGCAGGAATTCCATGTTGCTGAGCCACCCTAAAGTCATCTGCACCGAAAGTTGGTGCCGTATGAACAACACCTGTGCCGTCTTCAGTGGTTACAAAATCACCAATGATAACTCTAAACGCAGAACTCTTGGGCTGCACATAAGGCATCAACTGCTCATATTCTACGCCATCAATTTCAGAGCCTTTGAATGTGGTCAATATTTGCCACGGAAAAGTCTTTTTGTCTGAATCCTCAAATCCTTCAAAATCACCGTCTTTCCCTTTTTCTGAAAAATATTTACCTATCAAGTCTTTTGCCAAAACTACATTTACTGGCAGAAATGTGTAAGGATTAAAAGTCTTAACCAATGCGTATTCAATATTTTTGCCAATAGTCAGAGCCGAGTTAGAGGGCAAAGTCCAAGGTGTGGTCGTCCAAGCTAAAATATAAACTTCACCATTGTTGGCTGCTTCAAAAAGGAACTCGGATTTTGAGTTTTTAATAACTTTAAACTGTGCTGTAAGAGAGGTGTCTTTGACATCTCGGTAACAGCCAGGTTGGTTCAGTTCATGCGAACTTAAGCCAGTGCCAGCAGCTGGCGAATACGGCTGAATGGTATAGCCTTTGTACAATAAACCTTTGTCGTAGAGTTTCTTAAGCAAATGCCAAACTGACTCAATATAATCATTTTTATAAGTGATGTAAGGGTCTTCCATGTCCACCCAGTAGCCCATTTTGTCGGTCATATCTTGCCAAATGTCAGTAAAACGCATGACTGCTTCGCGGCATTTTTGGTTGTATTCGGCTACTGAGATTTTCTTGCCAATATCGTCTTTGGTGATGCCGAGTTCTTTCTCAACTTGCAATTCTACGGGTAAACCATGGGTATCCCAGCCGCCTTTACGCTTTACTTGGAAGCCTCTAAGGGTTTTATATCTACAAAAAATATCCTTGATGGTACGGGCCATCACGTGGTGAATACCCGGCGTGCCGTTGGCAGATGGTGGCCCCTCGTAAAAATTAAACGCCGGATGCCCTTCTCTAACTTCAATAGATTTTTCGAAAATCTCGTTTTCTTTCCAAAAACCTAATATTTCGTCCGCTATTTCAGCATAATTAACCGCCTTGTACTCTGGATATCTCATCACCTAAAAATTGTACTTTACTGTTTAAAAAATTGGGTGCAAAGATACGAAAATTACTTTTAAGGAGAGAATGCATCTTGTTCAAAAAAGGATATTTATGGCATTCTTCCTTATCTATTCAAAATACTGTTCTAATTTTACGAAATAATTACTGAAATTTTGGAAATATTCTCTTTCATAACCATAGGCGGAACCATCGCTTTTGCGGCTTCTGGAGCTTTGGCAGGTATTCGGAAAAATCTGGATATTTTCGGTGTGGCGGTGATAGCCTTTGTGACTTCATTGGGAGGAGGCACGCTTAGAGATATACTTTTGGGGCAATTTCCTGTAAAATGGCTTCTGGATACCAAAATCGTGGTTTTGATTGTCAGTGTTTCGGTTTTAACTGTCATTTTTAAAAACAGAATCAACAAACTCGATAAAACTTTGGTTTTTTTTGATACCCTCGGTTTAGGTTTTTTTACGATTAAGGGCATTGAGGTTGGGGTAGGAGCTGGGCTCAGTTGGCCTTCTTGCATAATTTTAGGAACCATAACTGCCTGTTTCGGCGGTGTGATTCGAGATATTATTTTGAACGAAATACCGACGCTTTTTAGAAAAGAAATTTATGCAACGGCCTGCATATTAGGTGGTTTTCTTTATTTTTTATTAGAAAATTCCAATTTTTTGAAAAGCTACAAAGAGATTTTGGTGTTCTCTGCCATAGTCTTGATAAGATTCTTGGCTATCCGAATGAATATTTCTTTGCCGAATATCAAAAGTTAATTTTTGACAAAACTTAAACAACATACTTCTTGAAAGTTTTTGATACACTGGTAGGTTTTGGATATAATTTGTTTATCTTTTTAGTAGATAAGCTTAGCTATTTTGTACAGTTTTTTGGTCCAAAGGCAAAATTGTTTGTGGAGGGACAAAGAGAAATTCCAAGTGTTTTAGCAGATATAAAAACTTGGAGAGAGCAAAATCCAGACAAGGAAATTATTTGGTTTCATTGTGCTTCTTTGGGAGAGTTTGAGCAGGGTAGGCCTGTTTTGGAGGCATTTAAAAGTCAAAATCCAGAGTTCGGTATTCTACTAACTTTCTTTTCTCCTTCTGGCTACGAAATACGCAAAAACTATCCTTTGGCGGACTTTATTTGTTATTTGCCCATCGATACCAAGTCAAAGGCAAAACATTTTGTACAAATGGTGAATCCTAAAATCGCTGTTTTTGTAAAGTATGAATTCTGGCCCAATATCATAAAAGCACTTCATTCAAACGGTACAAAACTCATCGGTATTTCGGTGATTTTAAGAGAAAGCCAATCTTTCTTCAAGACATGGGGCGGTTATTTTAGAGAAATTCTGTTTTCGTTCGAACATCTTTTTGTGCAAAATAAAACAACAGCAGATTTGTTAGCATCCATTGACTATCAGGACTATACGGTAGCTGGAGATACGAGGTTTGATAGGGTTTTAGACAATTTGGCCAAGATTCAGCCGATAGAAGGTATAGCTGATTTTGTAAAAGACATTCAAGTTTTTGTGGTTGGAAGTGCATGGCCAGAAGACATGCAAGTGCTGATTCCATTTGCATTAAGTCATCCGCAATTAAAATTTATTATTGCCCCGCATGAGCTGCATGAAACACAAATAAACACTTGGGCCAAAGAACTCAATGCTATCAAATACTCAGACTTTAAAGACAAAATACTTCCTGAGGCTCAGGTTTTAATTATAGATAGCATAGGGCTTCTGTCGTCCTTGTATCAGTATGCATACTTTGCTTTTGTGGGTGGAAGTTTTGGAAAAGGACTTCATAATATTCTAGAAGCTGCCGTTTTTGGGGTGCCGATATTTTTTGGGGATAAGCGTTATCATAAATTTGAAGAGGCCAAAGGTTTGATAGACTGTAAAGTGGCTTTTCCTGTAAAAGATATGGAAGCTTTCAAAGAAATTTTTGAGGGCTTAGATTCGGAAAGACTTAAAAGTATAAAATCTGCATCCGAAGATTTTGTAAAATCTCAATCAGGAGCTACCGAAACCATTATAAAATTCTTAGCAAAAATCTGAAAGGTTGGGTATTTCTGATTTTGTGTGTATTTTGGGGGTTTAAACTATGACCCTAATGAACATTTCTATCATCGGTACTGGCAATATGGCTTGGCACTTGGCCAGAGTTTTTGAGAAACAAGAAATAAAAGTAAACGAAATATACGGTCGTGAAATAAGCAAAGCCATTCTTCTGGCTGATGATTTATACGACACACAGGCCACAGACGAACTAGATTTTTCTGAAAGCGAATCTGACGTTTTTTTTATTTGTGTTAGCGATGACTCCATAGAAGAAATTTGTTCGAAAATAATACTGCCCGAAAATGCCATTTTGGTGCATACCTCTGGCTCTAGACCGATGGAGGTAATAGTTAAGACACTTGAAATCTATCATGATTTGAAAGTAAATGCTGGTGTTTTTTACCCAATAATGACATTTACAAAAGGAAAAAATATAAATTTCGAAGATATTCCCATTTGTATTGAGGCGGAAAATGATGAAACGCAGGCGAAATTAGTTGAACTTGGTAAGATGATTTCTAAAGAAATTTACTTACTAAATTCTTCAGAAAGGGCTGTACTGCATATTGGAGCTGTGTTTTCATGTAATTTTGCAAATCATCTTTGGGCTTTGTCGAAAGAAATATTGGAAGCTGAAGAGCTAGACTTTAATTTACTGAAGCCGCTCATAGCTGAGACTTTTAAGAAAGCTATGGATGCAAGACACCCTGCCGATGTTCAAACTGGTCCAGCCATAAGAAGAGATGAAAATATCCTCAAGAATCAGATTGCATATTTAGCAGATGATGAAGACCTAGCCAGAGTTTATAATGTTATTTCGAGCAGTATAAAAGATTGGCACGCCTGATTTTTTCAATTCAATTTTTCAAAAAAAAATTTCTGAGAATTTTAAATCACACAATTTTTAAAAGGTAGTGATTTTTTGTTAATGTTTTTATTGTGAGTGTTTTATGTTTATTTTTACTCTGTTTTTTACTTCAAAAGTCCGCCTGATGCCGCTTAATAATTTTTCTTCTGCACGTTAAGTTCTTTTTTTCTATTCATAATGGCATAAATTTTGGTTGTTCAATTTGTGGATTGTAGAACTATTCTAAGAAAATCTACCGTCTGCTAATTAAATTATTTTAAAACTAGGATTTAGTGAATCAATCGGTTCCGAAAATTTGTCAGGAAAAAACCATTGTGGATCTAACCAAAAAAACTAAACAATTATTATTTATGAAAAAGTCAATTTTGACATCAATCGCTCTTGTTTTGTTGGCATTTGCAGCTAACGCTCAAGCACCAACTCCCACTGCGTCTCACAATGTGAAAATTGTAGCTGCTAATGTTATGGACATTGCCTTTGAAACTCCAGGTGACTACACATTTACATTTGACACACCAACAAAGTATGATGATGGTATCGATTCAGGCCCAATCGGAAATTTGAAGGTTCGTTCTACAAAAGCTTGGAAAGTTCAGGTTTCCACTACACAAGCAAATTTTACAGCTGACCTCGCCGCAAATAATGCAGAAGTGGCTAATAATAAGCTTACTGTTACTACTGATGGTACTACCTATGTTCCATTGGCGACTACAGCTGCCACGATCAAAACAGGTTCTAAAGGTGGTTTGGGGGTTTCTGGAAATGTTTTTCAGTTCGGATATAAAATGAATCCGGGTTACATTGCTCCTGACAACTATACCATTCCGGTAACTTTCACTATTTCAGCTCAATAATACTGGAAAAATAATTATACTATATTGTTTAAGAGGGCATGATAATGCCCTCTTAAACGTGTTTTAATAATTTGTAATTCATTATTTTTTTTATTTCATTATTTTTTTTATGTTTGTAAGAATTAAAAGTTTATAAATAGCTAGTAAATACTAGCTTTTGTAGGTTTTTAAACGCTAAACAGGAAAAAAATGAAAAAAATAGTGTTTGTGACTGCATTTTTTATGCAGTTTTCTGTTGTTGTATATAGTCAAAGTTCTGTGTCTCACAACGTCAAAATTGTTGCTCACCCCATTTTAGAGCTAAAATTTGATGAGACAATTAACAATACTGACTTTAGTTTCAATTCCCTTTCAGATTATGACAATGGAAAAACCAATTTCCAAGCTGCTGGATTAAAAGTTCGTTCAAATAAAAATTGGGTGTTGAATGTAAAATCAAATTCTCCGAACTTTACACCTTCGTCAACTGGCGACACCGATATTAAATCAAGTGCATTGTTGGTTAGAAAGACTGGCACAACAATGAATTATCCATTGGAAACTTTTGAGCAGGCGATTGCCTCTGGCAGAAATGGTGGTTTTGATACCAACACCATTTTGATAGACTATATTGCAAATCCTGGATATGTAAAGCCCGATTCCTATTCTATCGAAATAACCTACACGCTTTCTACACCTTGATTACTTATTTGTGATTTTATCTTTTATGTTCAATTAAAGTATTGTTTTTTAATTACTTGCAAAGTTTTTGATACCATTAAATATTTTTTGGCATAGTTATTGAAATCTACTTATTAAGACCAGCTTCATGGCTAGGTTAGTTCAGATTTCCTATAACAAAAAGTCTTTTAATTAGACTTTTTTAAATGCTTTTTTAATGAAAAAACTAGTTACAACGGTAGCCGTGTGTCTATCCATTCTATTCAATGTATCAGCTCAAGGTACCACCAAAACACATACTGTTACTTACACTATCAACAACATCTTAGAGTTGGATTTTGATAATACCACTCAGAATCTGGCCTTCACTTTTGCAGCTGCCAATGATTTTGAAACTGGCAAAACCAATTCTTCTGCAGCTGGGCTAAGGGTAAGATCAAATAAGGCATGGACCGTGAGCGTAAAAGCCAATACAGCAAACTTTGCAGCTACTGCTGGTGGCGACGCCAATGTGTCGGCCAACAAGCTTTCTATCCGAAAAAATGGAACCACTACATTTATTCCTTTGACTATTGCCGATCAGTCACTGGCCACTGGAGCCAAAGGTGGATTTGGTACAAATACGTTTTTGATTGACTATTTTGCTAATCCTGGATATATTTCTCCGGCCTCTTATACTTTAGGTGTAACTTTTACGGTGACAGCTCCATAAGAATCAGAATTCCTAATAAAATCAATAATTGACCGTGATCAAACATTAATTTCCTATATAATGAAAAAGATACTATTTGTGCTAGTGCTCGTGGTGGCTAATGGCCAAAATATTATGGCTCAACTTACTACCAAAACCCACACAGTAACTTTATCAATAAATAATATTCTCGAACTTGATTTTGACAATACAACTCAAGTGCTTGGATTTACATTTGCAAATGCCGCAGATTTTGAAAGTGGGAAAACCAATCTTTCGGCGGCTGGACTCAGAGTGAGGTCAAATAAGCCTTGGACGGTAAGTGTAAAAGCCAATACAGCAAATTTTGCTACCACTAGCGGAGGCGATGGAAATGTGCTTTCAAGCACGCTTTCGGTGAGGAAAAACGGAGGAACTTCATCCATAGCACTTTCCACTACAGACCAAGCACTTGCTACTGGCGATAGAGGAGGGTTTGGTGCCAATACATTTCAGATAGATTATATTGCAAATCCCGGCTATGTTACGCCTGCTACCTATACCTTGGGAATAACCTTTACTGTAACTGCTCCTTAATATCTTAAATAACTGTTTACGCTTTTCTAGAACAAATAAGAAATTTTACCCCAAAAAATGCTAACCGTTCGAAAAATATCGACTGTTGCTTTGCTTTGCCTTCTGCTCTCTGGACTATTGAAAAATGTAGCGTTTGGGCAGAAGAATATGGGTATGGAGAAATTTTCGTTGCAGGTATTGAATGATACTGTTCTTATCAAAGCCAACCAGTTTGCTTTTAATTCAATAACCATAAATAACACTTCTACTCAAAATCTCAAGCTCGGAGTGAGGTTTTCATTGCCGTCAGGCTGGAACTTCGTTACCATTCCAAATCCAAGTGTAGAAGTAAAGAGGGGTGAATTTTTAAGTATTCCTTTTCGAATTGCCGCTTCAAAATCTGCCTTAGGTGACTTGAGCTACCCCATTACTGTTTTCATAAAAAATCCAATTTCAGGCAAAGAAGTTTCCGAGAGTTTTTATGTGAAAATAAAACAGAATACAAACTGGACAGCCAATCTCGTCAATTCCAATCTGTTTATTGAAGAAAAAGATAGCCTTTCAAAATTTCAATTGAGAATAAAAAACAATGGAAACAAACGAGAGCTTTTCGAGATAAGTGTTAAAACGGATTTAAAATTAAGTTTAGCCTCAGAAGGAACTCAGGCTATGATTTGGCCAGGCAAAGACACTACAATCAATGTTTATGTAGCATCTAGAGCGAAGACCTCGAATTCTAACACAGTGACGTTTTTTGTAAAGGCCAAAAACGAATCAAATATGCTAACAGGAAATGTATATTTTACTTCTGCAATTATTCAAGGAAACAAAAGCAAGTTTGGTACATTACCTGTTGATTTTGAGTTTTTTGCCATCAATGCCTTTGGGCAGAGTTCAGGATATTCTTTTTTTGATATCAACGGAAATTATAACATAAACAAGCAAAAGTCAATAAGTTTCAGAGCTAGGACTAATTCATTCAATGCCGATTATTCTATAAATAGCCATTATTATTCATTGAATTATAAAACCAAAAAACTTGATTTGAGTTTGGGAAGCCAAAATATGTTTTTTAATTATCAGATAAATGGATATGGAGCAAAAATGACCTTCAAAACAGCCACCAGAAAGGAATATGAGATTTATGGTGTCAAAAGCCAAATAAATAACGCAAATATTATTGGATTCAGACAGGATAATAGGAAAAAGGAACAAAGGACGCTTTCAAGTGATGCACTTTTTATTCAAGATTTTGACAAGAAAGAGTTGACTTTATTTGGTATGCATAATTACGAAAAAAGACATTCTTCGAGTAGATTATTTACATTATCTGGTGGATATAGCACCGAAAAAAAGATGGAAGCGGATAGCTTTAAACTGGGTTATATGGGCGGATATAGATTCGAGACAAAAATTAAATTTGCCCATATTCAGTCTATATTTCAATATTACAGCAGTAAATTTTCAGGTATTTTGAAAGGTGTGCAATATGGAAGTCACGAAATAAAAATGGGATCTAAAGCAGCCTCTTTCGCTTTGTTTTCCGAGTCGAATTCTAGAAATCCTTTCAGTGAAGAAAACTTAGAAGGCGGATTTCAGGTAAATTTTAAAACTGCCGAACATGGAGTGAGGTTTGAGGCCTCAAAACTTTCCATAAGATCAACACTTACGATTGCGTTTTTAGAGCAATACCAGAAAAACAACTTTTTGAGTAAAATGGATGGTTATAAATCCTCTTTAGATTTTACGATAAATAAAGGAAAGTTTGTGCAGTCTACCACAGTAGGATATATGAAAAGTAAGATAAAAGAAATTGATAATAACAAATTAAGAGACTCCTACAGTGGGTTTTATCAACTTAAATATAAAGCATTTGGAATAAATGCAAATTATACACTAGGACCAAATTTTTACTATGACTATATTAGTTTTGTGTCGGCAAATTTAGAACCCACCACCCACAATGTTTCTGTTTTTTGGGAATTAAAAAACAAGAGTCATACTTTTTTTGATAGAATAAATATCACCAATAACAGTAACTCTGTGTTTTCAAAGCCTACAACTGTGTTGCGTAATGAGATTTATTTTGAGTTTCCAAAGGCTAGTGCAAGCGTGAATATTTTTGCGAATGTCAATGTTTTAGAACCGAAGTTGGCACCTTCACTCAATGTTTCATTGAAAAAGACCATTAATGTTCCATTGATTTTTAAACAGAAATATTATTCTGCTAGTGTGTTTCTTTTTAAGGATGCAAACAATAATGACCTGTTTGATAAAGGGGAGGAACCCATTCACGATGCTACCTTGAACGTCAATGGCCAGCCTCTTAAAACCAACAAAAAAGGTATGATTTATCTCAAAAACATGGAAAGAGACGACTATGTGCTTGATTATCGCAAGATTCAAAATCTCAAGGGTTGGGTGGTAAAAGAAGGTAGCGTAGATACTTTGGTTTTAGATAGGAATATTTCAATAGGTGTACCATTTAAGCAAACTAGAATGGTGGCAGGCAAGGTGAAGTTTGAAATAGAAAATTCTAACAGAGAGGTAAGAGAAAGTTTGAGTGGTATTATGGTGGTTGCAGTTAATAGAAAGGGAGAAATGTTCAGGTCTACCACCAATGAAAGGGGTGAGTTTTATATAAATCTAAGTGAAGACATTTACAATATTCAGATACCGACCAATATTTTTGGGGAAGGATTTAGAGTTGATAGGTCAATTCTAACGGTAGATTTGACAAAGGAAAAATATTCTGAGATTGAATTTAAAGTTATTCAGAAAAAGAGAGCTATAAATATCAAGAAAGAATAAAGTTACTGAACACTGAGTGTGAAAATCAATACAATAGCGTAAGAGCCCCCGTTAAAAGTATAGCCAGGTGTAGCTTTTATGTCCATTTTAAATTGATTACTCGTTGAAGTTTGGTCGCCCTTATAACCTAAGCAAATCATGTTGGGGCTATGATTAAGTGGAATAAAGGAATTTGAAGTGCTTTTTTTGATGCTCAATATTTCAGGTGGCATTTGAGCACTAGACTGCGGGCCGATAGCCAGAAAATTAGAAGTCAATGTAGAAACATTCATTATCCAGTTGATATTTGATACCACATTGACATTGAACTTGTTATTGAGGCTTACGCCATCCAAAAGCTGTTGATTGTTGTTGAATTTGAAATCCAGTGGGCCATTGGATGTTACATCAAATGACATATAAGAAACTATGTTGACATTGGCATTGGCAGTTCTGGAGATAGAAACTTGAGCCAAAATTAAATTTGGAAACAGAAGGAAAAAAAATATTATTGTTTTGTTGTTTGACATTTAACTAATATTCAGTTACCGTAAAAATAAAACTATAATTGTAATTGTTTGGGTCATAATTAAAGCCAATAGGGTTTAAAATCAGGTCGTAATAAATGGTATCTGTTTTTCGGGCTCTTCCCGTTACATTTCCAACTATCACGTCAGACAATCCCAAAATGGAAGAAGTGTAATAAGAACTGCTTATGGTAAAATTCGCACTGTTGACTTTGACTGAAAATAAATTGAGAGGTATATTTCCAAAGTTTTCGTTGCTATTGGAGACAATTTTACAAAAAACATTGTATTTTCCTCTGTTTGAATTTCTTATATTTAGAGTAAAAGCTTTTGGAATAGTTCTGGGTGATGTGAAATTATTTAAATTGGAATAGTCAAAAGATAAAGCTGATGACTGCAAATCGTACGAAAAAGACTGTGCTTGGGTTTTATCTAATGAAAGAAAAACGAACAAAATGAATACTAAAGTTTTTTTTTGTAGGTTCAATTTCGATTTTTAGAGATAGTTTTGTAAAAATAAAGTAAAAATTAAATTAAATATTATAAATGAGACGTCTTTTTTTCTTGATCTTTATTTCTGTTTCTTTTTTTGATTTAAGTGCTCAGCAAATAAACATCAATCCATCCATTGTTGAGTTTCATCTTCAAAATATAGGCTCTTCAGAAACTCAGGTGATTACCATTACCAACAATTCCTCCAAAACACAGTCTTTTGAGGTAAGCCTTGGAGATTGGAATAGAAAAGTGGATGGAGCTCATGATTATTTCAAACCCAATACGAAGCCATATTCATGTGCTTCTTGGTTAACTTTTGATAAGAATTTCATAGAAATTCCAGCCGGCAAGTCTGGTGAAATAACTTTGACCATGCAGGCTCCAAACAATGGACAAGAATTAGAGTCTATGAAATGGGCCATGTTATTTATTCAAGGTGCAAACCTCAAAAAACCTATAACAAATGGACCAAATGAAGCAAAGGCCAGCATTCAAGAAATAATCAGAATGGGTATTCATGTTTATCAGACTCCACCTAGTCTTATGGAGCCTTCTGCAAAGGCTATTAGCCTTTTGCCGGTGAAAGAAAACAAAAGAATGTATAATTTTGAAATAGAGAATAATGGTAAAATCATGATTACGGGTAGAAGTCACCTAGAAATTACTAACCTGACCAACTCTCAAGAAACTACGACGGAGGCCAAAGAATTTCCAGTTTTTCCTGGAGGCAAGAGAGTTATACCATTAGAAATTCCGGCTACTATCAAACCAGGAAAGTATTCTATACTTGCTGTGCTAGATTATGGCGAAAACGCCTCGCTTGAAGCTATAGAAAAGACTATCGAAATTAAATAATTTAAAGGCCACTGAGAAGTGGTTTTTTTTATGAAGAGTCTTTGATATTTTTGGAATATTGACAAAAAACGTTCGTTTTAAAATTTAAACTGCACTTTATCGCTTAGGTGTATAATTTACGCATTAATTTGTGGTACAATAAAAATATAGATGCTTCCTAAAGTAATTGCTATTTCAAACCAAAAGGGTGGGGTAGGTAAAACGACCTCTGCTGTAAATATATCAGCAGGTCTGGCCGCACGTGGCTACAAGGTGCTGCTGATAGATACTGACCATCAAGCCAGCTGTACAGTAGCTTTTGGGTTAAAGTCTGAATATGACAATAAAAGTATTTATGCAGCTTTAGTGGGCTTGAGTCCCATTCAAGATTGTATAATTCGTACGGGTTACCCAAACTTAGACCTTATTCCTTCAACTCCACATTTGGTTGGAGCCGAGATAGAGCTGGTTAATTTTACTGAAAGAGAATATATACTTACAGAAAAGCTAGAACCCATAAAGCCCCTATATGATTTTATTTTTATAGACTGCCCTCCCTCTTTGGGTATAGTGCCTATCAACAGCCTCATGGCATCAGATTCTGTAATTATCCCACTTCAATGTGAATATTTTGGTATTGAGGGTTTGGAGCTAATACTCGGCACATTGCGTATTATTCAAAAAAGGTTAAAACCAGAGCTTTATGTAGAAGGTATTTTACTGACCATGCATGATGAAGACAATGAACTTTCTAATCAAATATTGGGACTGATGAGAGAGAATTTTAAGGACCAAGTTTTTGATACCTATATTCCTAGAGATATGGCCTTTATAGACTCTACTGCCAAACAAGTGCCAGTAATTCTTTCTAAAAAGAAATCCATCGGGGCCAATGCTTATGATAGGATGATTCTTGAGTTTTTAGAGAAGTATAATCTTAGGAAAAATAAAAGATAATCTGGATTTTAGAATAAAACAGGTATGATAAATGGTCTAATTCCAAATCTGCTCGGGCCAAATCTCTCAGGAGAATAATCGTAGACCATATTTACTCCCAAACCGATTCTGAAACCTCTAATCTTAACTTTTAAGATATTTCTTATACTCATCGACACCTCAAAAACTCCTTGATTTATATCTTTCAGAGGTTTGCCATTTACTAATGGAGCCGATTGACTAAGTGTACCGATGGCCATTTTGTTGCCAATCATAAACTCCGGCTGAAACCAAGGGCTCTGTAATCTCCATAAGGTTTTTTCAAAATCATGAAAAATCGATACCGAAACGTAATTATTGTAACCTAGCTCAGCAGTACTGAGCATCTGAAACCCTTCTTTGCTATTGCTTCCCCATATATTTAGAGGTACTGAGAGGTTATTAAACAGATATTGAAAAGGTAATATTCCCCATGCATGTCCCGCCGAAATATTGGTCATAGTTTTACCCACTTTCTTCGTTCTGATTTGATGGCTAACCACAATATTTGCTTTCCAGAAGTTGCTGTGGTAGGTTTTGTTGCTATTAAAATGGCTGACATTGAATCTGATAATTGGGTAGTAGGGATTAGTAACCGTTTCAAAATAACCCGTACGCAGCAATGTTTCTTTACGTGCAAACCTGATACTCAAGCCCGTATGATTATAATCGCTCACAGTGTTTTCGGCCAATTTGTAGCTTACAGGTGCTCGCGTTTCTTTTTCGAAGAATAGTTTTATTTGTGTCCAATTGAATGGTTTAAAATAAGCTGCAAAGCCTATTTTTTTATAATTATCGAGCAGATAATCTCCACTTCCTAAGTTCAAGCCAATCTTTTGAGGTAACACATAGTTTGCAAAAAGTAAAGGGTTTTGTCCTGGTCTTCTCACATCATTACCTCCATAAATTTCGATTTTATTGTAACGGTCTTTGGTTATATGATAGCTTAAAATCCCTTCATATTTTATTTTTTTGTCACCAATGCCATAAGCCCCTCCACCATAAATTCTCCATCTTGGACTTCTCTGAATATCGTTTTGAATGCCAAGTCCCAATCTAATTTTCTCGTGCTGATTATAATCTAACTGATTATAAAGAAGAAAAAATGGGCCTACCATTAAACCATTATTGATGGACGTTTTTGCTATGGCCATGCCTGGTACTATAATTTTTCGAAAAAGCGGTTTCTGATTGAATAAATCAGACTTGCTGTACAGTTGGCGATCTCTTAAAAGTAGCTCAACCGAACGCAATTTATCAAATTCACTTCTCGATATGGTATCTGCTTTTGGTGAAATTATGCGATATGTGCCATCAAAATATACCTCTTTTGACTCAAAAGTCTTTGTGAAATTTGAAAAATAATCTTCTATCGAGAAGGTGAATTTCAAATCCCGCTTTTCTAGTTTGTGTAGATATTCTAAGCTCAAAGCTCTGTAATGGGGATACCACTGGGTGTCATTTTGTTCATATAATTGATGGATTTTAAAGTTTAGAATTTGTAAAGTATCTGCATTTTTTGCAAAAACTTCTTTAATGGCATAGCCGTCTGAACTTATTAAGATTTCTCCAACTAATCCATTAAATGAGACTCCTTTTTTGGGTTTATAGCTTATTTTAAAAATACTATCAGATGAATTTTTAAGGGTATCTATCAAATGAAAATCATATTGAGAAAAGGTTTTTTCATTTATTGGGTTTACATAAAATCTCTGATTTTGTAAGGAACCATTGCTCGAAAGTGCCGTAAGTTGATTTAGGTTTATTTGGATGAGTGGTTCATAAAACCCAAAAGGGTTTATTTGACTATTGGTGAATAGATTGACTGGGTAGTTTTTGGGTAAATTACTAATTGTAAACTTGACAACGTCTTTCTGTTGTTTATTTTTCTGAAAAAAATCTCCCAAATTTTCAACTATCAATAGGCCTCTGTCAGTTTTTGAGATAGAATCTGCCGTACTATTTTGAAAGTATTTTAATATTTCGCCACTCAAACCAATTTTGCAATAGTGGCTGGCCTTGAATTGAGATATTTTGTTTGGATTGTTTCTTTCAGCATGAGCCAGAGTACGCCTGATTATTTCAAAAGCCGGATTTTCTTTGGGTTTTATAGTTATTTCAGCCAGTTGGCTTTCTGTCGGTGACAGTCTAATGACCACAAAAGTTTCGGGGTCAACTCTTATTGTGGTGCTTTCATAGCCCACACAACTAATGCTTAATAATGTGTTTTTGGAAGAAACTGACAAACGAAAATTCCCTAAAGAATCTGAAGTTATGCCAATAGATTTTGATTTGTCCTGAATATTAGCATATTCAATAGGTCTAAAGCTGCTTTTAGATATTATTACGCCCTCAACATATTTTGACTGTGCCAAAGCTAATTTGCACAGTAATATTAAAAATACTAGTAAGTATTTGATCAATATATTCAAAAGACGAGTATTTTATATAAACGAAGGCTTCTGTTGTTGCGTATTTCTTTCTGAAATAAGTCTCAAATATTCAAAACTATTCTGAAATTTTGTTCTTTCTCGCCATATAGTATCACAGAACGCCCGATTTCTTATTCTATATAGTTCTTTCTGCGAAAATGATGGGGCAACTGTAAAATTTAAAGGGTCATTAATCCACAAAGCAACTTTTTTGCCTAAGAAATTAAACCACCATTTTTTTCGTAAGTTGTTTAACAGAGTTTTACTGCCCTTTGATTCCTCGTATAAAATCTTGTAGGGTAAAGTAAAGACATCTGCTTCACCAAAGCCCTCTGTCATTCTAGTTAAGCGATCCCAAGTAATTCGGTGCGAGGCAGTAAAGTGTTTGAATGTAAGTAAGTTAGAATAATATATTTTGTATCCAAGCAGCCTTGTTACATAACACATCTCACTATCGGCACCTGCTGACTGTTTATTTCCAACCCTACCTTGCAAAAAGGGCATCCAATCAAGTTTAAATAAGACGTCATAAACATGTCTTCTCACACAGAGACCCGCTCCCGGTACAATGGCACTATCAGTGATGTCAACGAAATCTCCATCGTAGAGTTTTCCGATGGCAAATGCATGTTGATTTTTAAAAAACCAATTTGGCGGAGTAGATTCAAACTCTCCGGTGCCAGCACAACCAATGAGGCCGATTTCTGGGTTTTCAAAATAGTTATTTATCTTAAATATCCAATCTTCGGCCACCCAGTTGTCGTCATCTACAATGCTCAGAATGCTATATCTTGCGGCCTTTATTCCCCTTTTGCGTGCATGTGCTTCTCCAATATTTTCTTCTGTTAAAATATTAAGAGGAACAATTGGGTTTTCATTCCAGACTTTATCGGCTACAACCGAAGTTTGGTCAGTAGAGTTGTTGTCTACAAGTATTACTTCCCAAGGGATGGCTTCAGTGTTTTTTTGGTTTTGAAGGTGATTAAGCGTAGTGGCAATTACTTTTTCACTATTAAAACAAGCTATTATAACCGAAATTCCTTTCATATTTACTTGCCAAAAAGTTTAAAAAAAGCAAAATATGTCTTTACTTCAAATGGCATTTTTTGCAGAACAGCCTCTTTGTCAACGTTTTCAGAAAGAAAGAGTTTCTTTGTCCAAAATAGCATAGTCTTTCTTTTCTTTGTCCAAGATATTGGATAATTCTTGAATATATTTAACGCAATCTTTATGCCTTCTATAAATTGTAAACCGTCTCTTTCAGACTTAAAAGACACATTGTTTGGATGTCTTCTGAAAAAATTCAAACGTTTGCCGATTCTCTTTACCTGTACGTCAGAAATCAGCTGAACCCAGAAGAGCCAATCTCCGGTATATTTAAATTGCCTAATTTGGGAAAAATTGACTTTTTTTATCAAATCTTTCCTGAAAACTGCAGAGCTTGCATTATAAATGAGGTTTCCAGCGAGAAACTCATTTTGAATCAATTGGTTTCCTTGCCAAAAGTCTTCTTCAGCTTCATGCTCTGGCTCTAGTATTTTATTGCCATTGTCGTCTATCCAAACTGATGGGCAAAACGCAATGCCTACTTTAGGGTCATTATCTAAAACCGTGATGAGTTCTGAAAGAAATCGTTTGTCGGCAATGTCATCACTTTCGGCAATCCAAATATATTCTCCTTGGGCCTTTTGCAGACCTTTTTCCCATTGTATAAATGTTGAGCCTGAGTTTTGGTCGTTAATTACAAACTCTATTATACGCGAATCCGTGAGGAATTTTCTGATGTTTTCGGGGCTTTTGTCTATTGAGGCGTCGTCAAGAATGATGAGTTCAAAGTCTCTAAATTCTTGATTAAGAATACTTTCTATTCGTTCTTCTATGTAGTCTTGGTGGTTGTAGTTTGGAAGTATTACAGTTACTTTTGGCATTAATTCTAATTTTTATACTCCTTGTTTTTATATAAAATCTTGAAATAAGAATTTCAGATTTTTAAATATTTACAAAAATATACAATAATGTTTGATTAAAAAACGAAACCATGGCTACTAAATAAGCATTTACCAGCCTTGGCTACTCCTTAATGGGCTGTTTTCTAACACAAAACAGATGTCTAATTGACCGAGAGCTTTATCCATGGGGCGATTTGCAAAGCCAGCAAAATCGTAAATAACATAACCGTGTTTTACCATAAAATCAATGATTTCATGCAGTAATGGTTGGTTGGGAGAAAACCTAAATAATGAAGCTTCCAATATGAAAATATCTGTTTTGCCTAATATGGCTTTTGCTCCTTTAAGTACTTCAATTTCAAAGCCTTGTACATCAATTTTGCAGATATCTGGAATCGGCATTTTGTTGTTTCCTATCAATGAGTCTACTGTATAAATAGGTACTTTTCTTTGTTTTTTGCCACTCTCTTCTCCTTCGGGAAGCAGAAATGAAGAGCCTGCAAAATCATCCCAAACGCTCAAAGTTAATTCGCCGTTTTCGGCACCTGCTCCGCCCTGAAACCAAGCCCCTTTGTGGTTTTTGAGGAATGTTTCAATGTAGGGCTTCATTTCGTCCTGTGGCTCTATCATGTAGTAGGCGGCTTCTGGAAAAATATCAGAAGTCATTAGACTCCAATCGGCCTTGTGGGCTCCTATGTCTAGTATGTTTTTCACTGAGGCACCTCTGTTTTTGATTCCTTTTAAAAACAGAATCATGTCGCCCGAGATGCTATTTTTGCTCAGTACATGGTAGCCAAATTTGTGGGCTATACGCTGTACAAGGTCTTTTATTTTTTTCGCAATCATTTATAAATGCTTAAAATGTCTCTAGTTTTTTCTAAAAATGCCCGCTTCCATTTTCTATCGGGTTCTAGGTGATTTCCTTCTGCCCATTCGTTCCAGGCGTTGATGAACACAAAGTTCTCTTCTTCTGAATAAACCTCTGCTTTTTCGCATGTGTTTTTAAGCCACTCTGCGTATAATTCAGGAGTGGCATCGGCCATGATGAAGGCGTTGTTTTTTCTTCTGGCACTGTTGTCCCAGCCGGGTACTACACAATGGAAATGCTTGTTTGGCGGGCAAGGTTTTGCCATCATTCGTTTGGTAACTTCTTTAAAATCAATCTTTCTATAAGTTTTTCCCAAAGAAAATTTGTTTTTAATTCTATCCCATAGATTAGGGACTATTTCCAGATTTTTCCAATCTGGCTGCCATTCTATCACCACATCAAAACCCAGGTCTTCGGCGTCTGGTATATAATGCGAGGAGGTTTTTATGCCGCCCAAATAGATGTCTTTGAAACCATGCTCTTTTGCTACATTTCGCCAGATCTGAATAGTTTCCTTCAAGTCAGGAATGATGTGGGCATTGTAAAAAAGGAAGAAAGGCTTTCCATTAACTTTTATATAACGCTCATCTTTGAATTCATGCTCACAGAGGTATTTTGCATGTGCTGCATGGTCTTCGGCATTGTATTTTTGCTCCATCAATACTTCTTGGTCTTGGCCATCCCAGCGTCTCGACCAGTTTTCATTGGCCCAAGCCAACATAAACGGAAAGTCTGGTTTCTGACTTGCAAGTATCTTATTTATAGGAGTTTCTAGGAGTCTTTTGCCATTAAACCAATAGTGGTAAAAACAAAAACCTGATAAATTATGTTCTTCGGCCAAATTGGCTTGGTCGATAAGAGTTTGCAGCAAACGCATGTCATAAAAACCCAAATCTGCAGGCAAGTGCGGCTGATAATGTCCTTTAAAACTTGGTCGTGCTTTGGTCACATTGGTCCATTCTGTAAATCCCTTCCCCCACCATTTGTCGTTTTCTGGGAAAGGATGAAATTGAGGTAAAACTACGGCTAATGCTCTTAATTTTTTCTTTGCTGACACACGAAATAGGTTATGAACTACAAATTCAAAGCACAAATTTAAGATAAATCGACTGATAACCTTTTGATTTGGAACAATTAGACCTTATTTTTTTCTTGGCACAGCTCTATCAGCACGCTATTGGTGGTTTTGGGGTGTAAAAAACACACCAATTTATTATCTGCCCCGTTTTTGGGCTCAGTGTTTAGTAAGGTAAAACCTTCATTTTTCAATCTCTTCATTTCTGACAAAATATCGCTTACTTCAAAGGCAATGTGGTGAATACCCTCGCCTTTTTTTTCTATAAATTTAGCTATTGGGCTTTCGGTATTGGTGGCTTCTAATAATTCTATTTTCGAATCTGCCAATTGAAAAAAAGAGGTTTTTACGCCTTCAGAAGCTACTTCTTCCTCTTTGTAATGCGGTTTGTTAAACAGTTTGCTAAATATTTCATTAGAAGCTTCGAGGTTTTTTACGGCGATACCAATGTGTTCTATTTTTAGCATGTTTTATTATTATTTTCTGGTTTTGAGGTCTATTTCCGAACAAATTTATATAATTTTGAGGTGAGTAAATCTATCTATAAGTATTATATTTTGTAAAGAAACATGGCCAAACCCGCCGCCCCAAAAGAAACTCCACTCTCGAAACAGTACAATCAAATAAAAGTAAAATACCCTGGGGCTATGCTACTCTTCAGGGTGGGTGATTTTTATGAGACTTTTGGTGAAGATGCTATAAAGGCGTCTAAGATATTGGGTATTGTACTCACCCGTAGAAACAATGGTGGGGCTCATGAAGAATTGGCCGGATTTCCGCATCATTCGCTGGATAATTATCTGCCAAAGCTTGTCAGAGCTGGCCAAAGGGTAGCGATTTGTGACCAACTCGAAGACCCGAGCCAAGCCAAAGGTATTGTGAAAAGAGGGGTGACAGAGCTGGTAACTCCTGGGGTTTCTTACAATGATAACGTGCTAGATTTAAAGCACAATAATTATCTGGCTTCGGTACATTTTGCAGCGGATGACTGTATGGGTGTGGCTTTCTTGGATATTTCTACAGGTGAGTTTTTTACTACTGAAGGCTCAGTGGCCTATATTGATAAGCTTATTCAGGGTTTTAGCCCAGCGGAGATATTATATTGCAAAAAACACAAACAGAGGTTTGAGGCTTTATTTGGCGATAAATACAATACTTATACTTTTGACGATTGGGCCTATTCTTTTGATTTTGCTTACAATCTCCTGACTGGGCATTTTAAGACCAACTCACTAAAAGGTTTTGGTATAGAAAACCTCAAAGAGGGTGTCACGGCGGCTGGGGTTATTTTGCAGTATTTGGCTGATACTGAACACCGTGACATCAACCACGTGAGTAGTTTGACCCGATTGGACGAGGAAAAATATGTGTGGTTAGATAGATTTACCATCAGAAACTTGGAGCTTATCTATGCCCAGTTTGAAGGCGGTGTACCCTTAATAGATATTTTGGATTATACCTACACACCCATGGGAGCGAGGCTACTCCGCAAATGGATGGTATTGCCACTTAAAGAAAAGAAACCCATTGAAGAGCGACTGGATACCGTAGAAATGTTTCTGAAAGACGAGGATGTTTTGACAGATTTAAGCCAAGTGCTCAAACCTATCGGTGACTTGGAGCGATTGGTCTCTAAAGTAGCCGTGAGGAGAATAAGCCCGAGAGAATTGGTACAACTCAAAAGGGCATTGCTTCAAATAGAACCTATAAAGGAGCTTTTGGGTAAAAAAACACATGAGAATAAAGTCTTAGAAAAGTACATCAACCAACTGAGTGATTGTAAGTTTTTGATAGAAAAAATAACCAAAGAGTTGCGTGACGATGCCCCCAATTTGAGCAATCAAGGCGGAATGATTTGCACAGGTGTGGACGCGGACTTAGACGAATTGCACAAAATTGCATTTTCAGGTAAAGACTATTTGGTGGATTTGCAAAATAGAGAATCAGTGAGAACTGGCATACCTTCTCTCAAAATTGCCTTCAACAAGGTTTTTGGGTATTATTTGGAGGTGTCCAATGCACATAAAAACAAAGTGCCAGCAGAATGGATTCGTAAACAAACCTTGGTAAATGCCGAAAGGTACATCACGGAGGAACTCAAGATTTATGAAGAAAAGATATTGACGGCAGAGAGTAAGATTTTTGAGATTGAATTCAAGATTTTCAATGATTTGGTTATTACGGCTTCTGAGTTTGTGGCCCAGATTCAACAAAATGCACGGGTAATATCTACTATAGATGCTTTACTTTCTTTTGCCCATGTGGCTAAAAAAAATAAGTATTGCAAGCCTGTGGTTACTGAAAACAAGGCCATTAATATACAGAATGGAAGGCACCCAGTGATAGAGCAGCAACTGCCACTCGGTGAAAGTTATGTGCCAAACGATACGTTTTTAGACGACCAAGACCAACAAATTATCATCATCACTGGGCCCAATATGGCAGGTAAGTCCGCTCTTTTGCGTCAGACAGCTTTGATAGTTTTGATGACTCAAATTGGTTGTTATGTGCCGGCCTCTGCTGCCGAAATCGGCCTGGTAGATAAAATTTTCACTAGAGTAGGAGCAAGCGATAACCTCTCTCGTGGTGAAAGTACATTTATGGTGGAGATGATAGAGACTTCTTCCATTTTAAATAACCTTAGTGATAGAAGTTTGGTCATTATGGATGAAATTGGGCGTGGAACGAGTACTTACGACGGTGTGAGCATTGCCTGGAGTATTGCCGAATATCTGCACAATCACGCCAAGTTTAAACCTTGGACGCTCTTTGCAACCCACTATCATGAACTTAACCAACTGACAGAAGATTTTAAACGCATCAAGAATTTCAATGTTTCGGTAAAAGAGTTGAATGGAAAGGTGGTTTTTCTCCGAAAACTAAAAGAGGGAGGAAGTGAGCACAGCTTTGGTATTCATGTGGCACAGATTGCCGGCATGCCACAATCGGTGGTTTTAAGGGCCAACGAAATCTTGCATCACCTTGAAAAGGACCATATCAAAGAAAAAAATAAGGAGAAGATAAAGGAAGCCCGTATCGACGTACCCCCAAAGAACAACTTTCAGTTGAGCTTTTTTGATCCTGTAGATCCGGTAGGAGAGGAACTGAAAACGAAATTGACGGAATTGGACGTAGATACCATGTCGCCGATAGAGGCTTTGTTGAAACTTAACGAACTGCGAAGGATGTTGGTGAAATAATACAGAATGGGCTTTCTTTGATGAATATTCAGACTACTTGTCTTCTAAAGAGTCATATTCCGAATCTTCATAATCTGAGAAATCAAAATCTTCAGGGCTCAGAATTTCATCTTGGTAATCTGAATAATTGTCAGCACTAAAATTGTATTTGGGTTGGTTTTGCATAATGGCTTTGTAAGCGTATATTTTGTTTTTCATGTCACAAATTTCTGCATATCAGTCCATTCTGGCAATTTTACAGGGTTATTAAATTGTTAAATATGTATTGGTTTAATATTTTATAAAGGTCAAAGTCTTAGATTGATTCTCACCAATTAGGTTCAAAAAGTAAGTGCCAGTTTTCAAATTCCTGATATCAACTTTTGTGGTGTTAGGGGATATTACTTTCACTTTCTGTCCATTCGAGTTTAATATTTCCATACTTTTTAGGCTATTCAGCGGGTGTTTTATTTCAATAAAATCAGTCGCTGGATTTGGAAATATATGAAAGGTTTCAGCTTGAATTTCATTGGAAGTAATTCCGCCCAAGTTTGTCAAATCTTTCATTATAAGATTGTTTGGGTCAAATATTACATTTTTGACAGATTCTTTTAAGTTCAAAACTTCAAAGGATTGAGTAATTTCATTTTGAAAAAAGGTCTGCGTAATTTCCTTGCCAGATTCAAGTATTATCTTAAACTGTATAGGCATTTTAAAAAACGTTGGGCTGGTATTGAGTTTCTGCTGACTTACGTTTATTTTTAGTCTGTCGGCCTGTGTTTGTGCATAATCAAAAGTATATCTCGGATAGGATAGGCCTGATGTCCACTCATCAAAGAAATATTTCAATTCTTGTTTACTTGTTTTTTCTGCAATAATTCTGAAGTCTTGAATACTGGCGGCTTTGTAAGCAAACTCCGATTGCTGGTAATTTTTTAAAGATTTGAAAAACAAAGAGTCACCCAATACACCCCTCAACATGTGTAGCACCACTGCCCCTTTGCCATAAGTAAGTCCATAATTAAATATTAGATTTTCATCCAAAGGGTTAGAAATAAATATGGGTCCTGTGGTTTTTTTTGCTCTGCTCACGTGGTCATTGATGGTCTCCATATAAGCTTCTTTTCCATATTTATGTTCTTGAAATAGTGCCTCAGCATAAGAAGCGAAGGCCTCGTTTACGAATATATCCGACCAAGTTTTGCAGGTGATCTTATCTCCAAACCACTGATGGGCCAATTCGTGAGCTATCAAATCTTCCGAAAAACCTCCCATAGAGCTTACGGTTTGGTGTTCCATGCCGCCTCCAAAGTTGCACATGGCATGGCCGTATTTTTCATCTATAAAAGGATATTCGCCAAACAAATCAGTGAAAAACTTGAGCATGTCCACGGTCTGGTCCAATTGATTTTTTACGGCAGTTGTCAGTATTTCTGGATAGACATAATGCTCCACAGGCATGCTTTTTCCGTTGTTGATAAATGTATTTTGATAGAGCTGGTAGTTAGAACAAGCTATCGAAATCAGATAGTGTGCTATGGGATGTGAGCTTTTCCATTGGTAGGTTTTTGTGCCGTCAGGATGGTTTAATATACCGCTCTGAACGCCGTTTGAGACAGAAACGAAACTTGCGGGTAAAGTTATCCATACCTCCGTGCTATCAATTTTGTCGGAGGGGTCGTCTTTGCAAGGCCACCAGTCCTGTGCTCCGTAAGGTTCGCTCAGTGTCCACACCACTGGTGACTTGGCATTGCCGTGGGTAGCTATACTAAAGCTTCCGAATGCTGAGGTGCGTGGTGTGCCTCGGTAGAATATTTCAAGACTTTGTACTTCATTTGTTTTTAGGGCTTTAGGTAGTATAATGCTTAGCTTATTACTTGCTTGTGCATGGCTTACTTTTTTGTGCTCTATTATTACAGAATCAACCTTCATGTTGGTTTGAAGGTCAAAACTGACATTGCTGATGTCGGCCTTTGCTATAAAAGTAGTGAATACCGAGCCGATAAGGAATCTGTTATTGGGATTGATATTAAGTTTTATACGATGAAAAACAGCATCAATATTGGCATCTCCAGGAAATGCTAGACGAGCTTGTGCTCTAGAGTTTTGGAAGGCCCTGATTTTAGTTGTAGAGCAAGCTTTGCCATTGAACTCTTGGCCAAATCCTGATATTTGGTAAAAAGCGAAGAAACAGAATGCCAATATATATTTTAGCATAAATGAGGTCGGATTTGATTTTTTACAAATATATGGGTCTATTTCAAGAATAGCTTAAATAAATTGATTGGCTTACAGTTACTAGACCTAAAAAAAATAGCCTCGTGATTTCAGTAAAATCAAAAGGCCATTTTATTCTAAAAAAATGTGTTTTAGCAGGAAAGGTTTGGTCATCCGCCTAATTCGGCAAATATTTTTAAAAGTTCTGTCACTTTATTGATTTGTAGCTTATTATAGATGTTTTTGCGGTGAGCTTCTATAGTGTGGAAGCTAATTCCCAAAGAGTTTGCCATGTCTTTAGACGATAGACCGTCTTTGATGAGTATAATAATTTCTAATTCACGACTGCTAAGTTTATACTTTTCTTGGATTTTGTGGTGAATACCATTTTTATTGTAAGTCTTTATGCCTGGGTCATAAAACGAGCCTTCCTTCAAAACGATTCTTATAGCCGCCACCAACAATTCCTTAGGTGACGATTTGAGGATATACCCAGCGGCACCATTTTTATGTGCATAATCAAGATAAACTTGCTCGTTGCTATTGGCCAACATTATTATTTTAATCGACGGAAACTGTTTGTGTGTGAGGTTTAAAAAATCCCAAATGTTTTTTCCCATACCGTTTGCATCTAATAGAATTACCTCAGGCTGAAAAGATTTGATGCTTTCTGATGTGGTGGGATCTTCAGTGTTAAGACCGTCCACTTGGAAGTCTTTATTTTCGGTATTCAGCAAAGATTTCAAAGCATCATTGTATAAAGATTGATTGCTTAAAATCATGATTCTTGTATTAACAGAATCGTACATGACTTGTGATTTAATGACTTTTAAGGAAAATAGAATCTTTATTGAACGGTCGAAAAATCAAAAGTAGATTATTCGGATAATATAAAAAAATATATTTATTATTCGGTATGCTACTCGTTTTTAGGCAATTCGTATTTTAGGAATTTTCTCAAAAATGACATTTAGCTGAAAGCAAAACTGTAGATTTGCTGTTGAGTGACAGAATCGTTTAGAACTACAATAGGTCATGATTTACGATCGTCTGGAAAGCAAACCGAAATTTAGGGACCTAATTGATAATAATGACAGTATTTGTCAGCTGGAGTGGTAGTCCAAGAACCCAGTTATGATTTGTTTTCGTGTCATACCTGACCTCGAATTTGGTGTTGTAATTTGATATTCGCCACCATCAATGCCAGTTCGAGCCTAGTCGAGAACTTGTTGCGATTTGCTTTCGTTCTGGTCGGCGTTCCGATTTGATATTCTGATATTTATGACAACTAAAATATTTTGATTTACATTTGTGTAAGAGTTGTGATTTGCTTTCGTTCTGGTCGGCGTTCCGATTTGATATTCTGATATTTATAACAACTAAACTAAACAAAATAATTCTTATTTTTGCGTTGTGATTTGGTTTCGTTCCGGTCGGCGTTCCGATTTGATATTCTGATATTTATGACAACTTGCATTAGTCAATGCCGATGCTGTAATATGTTGTGATTTGCTTTCGTACTTTGATATTCTGATATTTATGACAACTATTAACCACATTATTGTTTGTTGTTATCTGTTGTGATTTGCTTTCGTACTTTGATATTCTGATATTTATGACAACTAATTTATCTAAATATGGAAATCGGGGATTGTTGTGATTTGCTTTCGTACTTTGATATTCTGATATTTATGACAACCATCAGCCCACTTGTTTATTTTATCTTCTAGTTGTGATTTGCTTTCGTACTTTGATATTCTGATATTTATGACAACATACGGATAGGGATAGATATAAAAAGAATAGTTGTGATTTGCTTTCGTACTTTGATATTCTGATATTTATGACAACTGGCGTTCCGTCCGAAGTGGCGTGTCTACTGTTGTGATTTGCTTTCGTACTTTGATATTCTGATATTTATGACAACGTGTATTTTGTGGCGAAGAGGTTCCTCATAGTTGTGATTTGCTTTCGTACTTTGATATTCTGATATTTATGACAACTTACGAGTGGAATCCGTTGTTTTCGGCAGTGTTGTGATTTGCTTTCGTACTTTGATATTCTGATATTTATGACAACAGGAATAGGCAGCAGCCGTGGATACTACGGGTTGTGATTTGCTTTCGTACTTTGATATTCTGATATTTATGACAACAAACGTTAGTAATTTATTTGCAGCGTTCAAGTTGTGATTTGCTTTCGTACTTTGATATTCTGATATTTATGACAACTTGTCCATCCTGCAAGAATCAGCTTGGACTGTTGTGATTTGCTTTCGTACTTTGATATTCTGATATTTATGACAACGTGATGGCGGACTGAAACAATGGACTGGAAGTTGTGATTTGCTTTCGTACTTTGATATTCTGATATTTATGACAACGAAGTGGCCGAAACGGATAGCCACGTAAAAGTTGTGATTTGCTTTCGTACTTTGATATTCTGATATTTATGACAACGCGAGTTGTGAGTTGTTCGTTTTGGGTTGTGTTGTGATTTGCTTTCGTACTTTGATATTCTGATATTTATGACAACAAACATTCAGGCACACCATAGTTGGCATGGTTGTGATTTGCTTTCGTACTTTGATATTCTGATATTTATGACAACTTTTCCACTAAAGAAGCCCCAAACCCATGCGTTGTGATTTGCTTTCGTACTTTGATATTCTGATATTTATGACAACTGAAATTGTTGGTATAAACCCTGTAAAGCAGTTGTGATTTGCTTTCGTACTTTGATATTCTGATATTTATGACAACTGTGGTATTATGCTGCAAGCGATCACGGTGGTTGTGATTTGCTTTCGTACTTTGATATTCTGATATTTATGACAACAAAAGATTATTTTACTCGTTGGTGTTTTTTGTTGTGATTTGCTTTCGTACTTTGATATTCTGATATTTATGACAACTCAATAATTCTTCTTACTTGTGCCATATTAGTTGTGATTTGCTTTCGTACTTTGATATTCTGATATTTATGACAACTTTTGACCCCAATTCATTAATTTGAACTTGGTTGTGATTTGCTTTCGTACTTTGATATTCTGATATTTATGACAACTGAAACAACGACACTAACAACACCCTGAAAGTTGTGATTTGCTTTCGTACTTTGATATTCTGATATTTATGACAACACTTACAAGACTGACGGCTCTAACTGGCGTGTTGTGATTTGCTTTCGTACTTTGATATTCTGATATTTATGACAACCGGAATCACGAGCTGTACGCCAACCAGGTAGTTGTGATTTGCTTTCGTACTTTGATATTCTGATATTTATGACAACATTAGGACATTGAAGTCGATTTAGAAAAAGGTTGTGATTTGCTTTCGTACTTTGATATTCTGATATTTATGACAACTAAAGTTACCAGTATATGCCCTGTAAAGTAGTTGTGATTTGCTTTCGTACTTTGATATTCTGATATTTATGACAACAAAGTGTTGTGAGTGTCGATATTGATGACAGTTGTGATTTGCTTTCGTACTTTGATATTCTGATATTTATGACAACTGAATGTATTAGGCAACTCTCACAAGTGTAGTTGTGATTTGCTTTCGTACTTTGATATTCTGATATTTATGACAACTTCTATTGTTTCCAATATTTCTTTTTGGTAGTTGTGATTTGCTTTCGTACTTTGATATTCTGATATTTATGACAACATAAAGCCATACCAGTGGCAAGGGCTGTAGTTGTGATTTGCTTTCGTACTTTGATATTCTGATATTTATGACAACAATACAGCGGTGATGGAGGTTTAGATGGAAGTTGTGATTTGCTTTCGTACTTTGATATTCTGATATTTATGACAACAAGGCAAATTTTTAAAGTAAGTTTCAATGGGTTGTGATTTGCTTTCGTACTTTGATATTCTGATATTTATGACAACTTTTTATTTCTTACAAAAAACTCTTCGTCTGTTGTGATTTGCTTTCGTACTTTGATATTCTGATATTTATGACAACGTGACAATGAAAATAATCTTTTTGTACAGGGTTGTGATTTGCTTTCGTACTTTGATATTCTGATATTTATGACAACGTGTATTTTGTGGCGAAGAGGTTCCTCATAGTTGTGATTTGCTTTCGTACTTTGATATTCTGATATTTATGACAACATCAGTTATATATATATTCGTAGTGGTCTGGTTGTGATTTGCTTTCGTACTTTGATATTCTGATATTTATGACAACCCGTTTTTTCAATTTTCTCCGTTTCTCTTTGTTGTGATTTGCTTTCGTACTTTGATATTCTGATATTTATGACAACAAATGTAAAAAGTTTTATTTTAGTTTCAAAGTTGTGATTTGCTTTCGTACTTTGATATTCTGATATTTATGACAACATATTTAAGGGTTGTGTTGTCAAGTAAGTGTTGTGATTTGCTTTCGTACTTTGATATTCTGATATTTATGACAACTTCTTCAAGTTCCATCCTTAAGCCTTGTGCGTTGTGATTTGCTTTCGTACTTTGATATTCTGATATTTATGACAACATTCATTTCTTTTTGACTTCCGAGCCTTTTGTTGTGATTTGCTTTCGTACTTTGATATTCTGATATTTATGACAACCATTTGCTGGCCTCCCCATCATAAAAGCCAGTTGTGATTTGCTTTCGTACTTTGATATTCTGATATTTATGACAACCTTTAAAATATCGTAGAACATGGCTGATGGTTGTGATTTGCTTTCGTACTTTGATATTCTGATATTTATGACAACGAGACCGATAGGGCAGCACAACAGGCGGTAGTTGTGATTTGCTTTCGTACTTTGATATTCTGATATTTATGACAACCATATCTCAAAACACTTGTGCTTGTTCTTGGTTGTGATTTGCTTTCGTACTTTGATATTCTGATATTTATGACAACTAACAAAAAAACTCAAGACCATTGGCCTTGTTGTGATTTGCTTTCGTACTTTGATATTCTGATATTTATGACAACCTCGTTGCCTGATAGTGTGCAAGCAATGATGTTGTGATTTGCTTTCGTACTTTGATATTCTGATATTTATGACAACCCATTCCTTCAAGTCCACGCTGGCCAAGTGGTTGTGATTTGCTTTCGTACTTTGATATTCTGATATTTATGACAACACTGTTAAGATTTATGGTCGTAATATTTAGTTGTGATTTGCTTTCGTACTTTGATATTCTGATATTTATGACAACACAAGGTAGAATTTAAAGGATTTGTTAGGTGTTGTGATTTGCTTTCGTACTTTGATATTCTGATATTTATGACAACCAGTTTCAAAAAGAAGCTCTAAAGCTTCGAGTTGTGATTTGCTTTCGTACTTTGATATTCTGATATTTATGACAACCTGCCAAGCAAGAACCACAAAAAAAATACGTTGTGATTTGCTTTCGTACTTTGATATTCTGATATTTATGACAACTTACCGTACCAAAACCCGAGAATACGCCGAGTTGTGATTTGCTTTCGTACTTTGATATTCTGATATTTATGACAACCAACCCACCCATGTTGTTTGACCTCGGCTTGTTGTGATTTGCTTTCGTACTTTGATATTCTGATATTTATGACAACACAGTAATGAAAGACTTCAAGAAAGACTTGTTGT
Source organism: Lacihabitans sp. CCS-44 (assembly GCF_024343735.1). Lineage (GTDB taxonomy): Bacteria > Bacteroidota > Bacteroidia > Cytophagales > Spirosomataceae > Leadbetterella. The sequence goes on along the minus strand of NZ_RJUE01000001.1, from coordinate 268,098 downwards.
GATTTGCTTTCGTACTTTGATATTCTGATATTTATGACAACAATGAAGTCTTTAGGCACGACCACCGACTTGTTGTGATTTGCTTTCGTACTTTGATATTCTGATATTTATGACAACCTCGAGTACAACGTAAAGGGCTTTCCGTCAGTTGTGATTTGCTTTCGTACTTTGATATTCTGATATTTATGACAACATTGTTTTGTAAAGCACTAAATACTTCTCCGTTGTGATTTGCTTTCGTACTTTGATATTCTGATATTTATGACAACCACTTGCCCTGTCGTCCCTGAGGTATTACTGTTGTGATTTGCTTTCGTACTTTGATATTCTGATATTTATGACAACAGAAATAAATAGAAACACATGGAATGGCTAGTTGTGATTTGCTTTCGTACTTTGATATTCTGATATTTATGACAACATACCTGTGTGTAAATATCAGAATATCAATATTTTAAATCAGATATTAGAATTAAAAAATCAAATACTTATCTGAAGGATATGTACTATTTTGGTGCATTTTTTTTATTAGAACATTTCCAATTGTTGAGGATTCTCTTTGGATTGGGTACGTTTATAGCCATTATAAAACTCCATTCTTCCAAATTGGGCATCCGTTATTTCGAAAACTATAATGTTTCCTTTGGCTGGCATTTGATTTTTTACCCTTCGTTTGTGTACTTCGGCGTTTTCTCTGCTGTTGCAATGGCGAAAATATACAGAATACTGCATCATTCGGAAGCCGTCTTTTTGTAGTGCCTTTCTGAAATCCTGATAAGCTCGCTTATCTTTCTTGGTTTCGGTTGGTAAGTCAAAATATACAATTACCCACATGATTCGGTATTGGTTTAGTCTTTCTAATGACATGGCATTATAAAGTTGGATAGGAAATTTTTCTACTTTCGCCCATAAAACATTTCATCACTGAGGCTGTGGTGCGTTGCACACCCACCATGAGCGGACTTTTTTTGCCTTCTATTTCTACATCGATATTCACCAAGTCTAGAATATGGGCTTTTTCTTTTTTACCCAATTCTTCTGGCAAAAACTGCTGTAGCTCGATGTAATCAAATATATGCTGGTCTATAATAGGTCGGTAGGGTTCCATGATGTCATCTGCCAAACAATAGGCATTGTACTTGTTGCGGTGATGAATACCTAAAACAGGTAATAAGCCACTTCCTACCAAGTTGCGGGCAACTGTTGCTCGAAGTATGGCATAGGCGTAGTTAAGGAAATTGTTGGGTGGTCCATCGAATCTGCCCCTTGTTGTATCAAATTGTTCGAGCATTTTGTCCCAATATTTAGCCGCAGCTCTTCCTTCCATATTCCCGTTATCGCCACTTAGGACCTGGTTAGACATATTGATAAGGTCTTGGTGCGGATTGCCAAAATGCTTTAATACCGCAGCTTGGTTTAATATTTTGGCCTCAATAGTTTGTCGCCACAATTGTTTCTTGAGTGGCTCTGATGCTTCTATTTGGTATCTGGTTTTCTCAGAAAGAGTATCGTTAGCTGCAAAGGGTAGTGTCATGCCTGTAGGTTGATGCTTCGCATCGCACCAAACAATGGCTGAGTTGTTTTCGATGAGTTTCTCGCATAAGTCATGCGTGATAGTAATCTGTCGGTGATCAATGATAACCATTCCGATGTCTTCTATCGGTACGGTAGTCTCAGCTTCTTTCTTGAAGTGAACTGGCAAAGTAACGTTTTTTTCTACAGCTGGATATTTCAATACCAACTGTTCGTTTCTCATGGAGAGATACGCAGGATTTCCAAAATAGAGTGTGCGTTTTATCATGTTTGTAATGGCTTTATAATAAAGCCATTACAAATGATGTGCCAATTAGTTTAATACTCTCCTACATGAACAATATTTCCCAAATGATTGACTCTGACCTTTACAATTCTTTCTAACGGTTCTAAACTCTTTATTTGATGGTAAGTTATACCTTGTAATTCTTTCTTGTCAACTATGGTTGTCTCTAAGTGGTTTCTAAATACAAAATCTCGTATTGTAATATTTCCATATTTTATAATTGACATTTTTTGAACTCTAAATAATCGTTTACTTATTTCACCAGCATTTTTGGGATCAAGCAAATCTATTTCTTTTGGGTCAAAATCGGAGTCAGGAAAAACGAAATACTCGTTTTGTTTCATGGTAAATAGAAGTTTCCAGTTATTTGGCTCTCCCTTTTCATTTTTAGGATTTTTGTCAATAATTGGTAACCCAACATTTACTCTGGCAACTGCCTCATAAAGAGACACTATTTCTTCTTGTAGTTTTTCGTTTTGGTCTCTGTAAATGGCAACGTGGTGATTATTACCAGTACTAACATAATCGGATGGCATTGGATTACCTTTTTCATCTAAAATGGTCTGGCCTAAGTGGTTTTGTTTTGTGTGTAAGGCTTCAACATTTTTAACCCCCGAAATAGTCACTCTTTTTATAGCAATTCCTTTTTCCTCATTCAGCCAAATTGGATTTTTTTCCAGATCAACGAATGCTTTTTTGGGATTGTTATCAAAATGTTTAAGTCTTACTTCCAATATTTTTCTAATTCCCTTATCAATTACTTTATCAACTTTCAAGTCAGGGCCCACCTCTTTTTTTATGGTATACTCATCTTCAAAGTAGCTAATTTTTACCTTCTCAGGCATTTTTTCTGTTTTTAAGGAATCAATGTAAATAGGATTTTTCTCAAGCGAGTTTTTTCCAACAAATGCTTTTTTCGGATCATTCTCAAATTGAGCGAGTCTAGAGGTTAGTAATTCTCTAAATATGGGATTACAAACAGTTTTTATTTTTTCTAAACTAAAATCTCCACCAATTTTTACAACCTCAACTACATTGGATTTTATTTTTCCATAAACGGTTTCTTTGTGAAGCTGCCCCCTTGGAGTTAATTCTATTTTTTCAATTGTACCATCTTTCTTTTTAATGAGGTTTTTGTTCTTAGTTACAACTTTATTTTTGGATTTAAATGAAACCAAAATTTCTTCCAAATGATTTTTGGCTATACTTCTAAAGTTGTTTAAAGGCTGTTTAAATACTTTTTTTCCATTACTTCCTTCTTTTATTTTTTCAAGGTATTTGGCCTCTATTCCCAATATCTCTTTACCTTTTGAAGTATTTTGATCTTTAGCATTGAGGTTATTTAGATACTGAATAAATGCAGGTTTCGTAAATGCAACTGTTAATGCATCCATTGCATGATGTCTATGGTCATTTCGTTTGGTCCAGTCTGTTATCCTTTCTTTGATAGAACCGTCCTTTTTCTCAATGCTTTCTGTAAGGCCGAGTTTTTTGAATTTATCAAAATTGATTTCTTGCATGATATTTACAAGCCCCCAATCTTCACGCAATCTATCTGTAACAGCCCCTGAAGTAGAAGTTACATTTCTAAACACCTCCAAAAGCATCTGTTTAGCTTTTTTTGCAATGTATTGAGTATCTCTTAAATCTCTTTCAATAAACCCTTCTGGAATTTTGTTTCCAGGGAGTAAAAGTTTGTTGTACTTTGCTTTGCCAATTGATTTCTCTCTGTAAAGCCTCTCTACGGTGTTTTTGAATCTTTCGATTTCTTCTTTGGGATAGTTACTAGTAACAAAATCGAAGGCCGTTAAGTCGGCTTTTTTAAGGTTTATATCTCTTTTTTCTAAGGTCTTATTCGAAAAGCTGTCATCAAAAAGCTTTGCCTTTGGAATAATATGTTCAATGTCGAAGTTTTTAGAAAAAAGTTGTTCAGCAGGGATATAAGTATTTGAGTAAATAGTATGAAATCCATTGGTTGCTAACTCTAAATAAAGTTTGTATCTTATGATGTCATTTCTTGTTGGATTCTTAACACTGAATGGCGGGGCTTGAATTTCTTTTCTAAATTTTTCATGTTCAAGTGTAGCTTTGGCTATATTTGCAGACATTTGGTCTCTTTCCTTTGCACTCTTTTTCAATTCTCGAGCAAGCTCAATTCTTATCTCATCAGGCTTACCAAGAGTTGGGTCTTTAATTACTGAATTTATGACATGAACCATTTGATTAAGTATCTTTTCAACAACAGGGTTTCTAAGACTATTTTTTGGAAGTAGGTCCAATTGATCTTTTAAAACCCTAGATTCGTTTTCTTCCTTGGTTAGAGAACTCGAATGGTTATAACCTGCTAAAGCACAGGCTTCGCTATACTTGTTTCCAGCGATTAAAAATGGTATTATTCGTTTAATAGCTCGTGAGCTTAAATTTCCGTGGTCGGGTTGTAGAGAAATGTTAGACAGTATTTTTGCATATTCTTCTTTGAAATTGAACTTTTTACTTAATACATTCAACAGCTCTTGGTCTTCCTCGATAGAGTATAAACAATGCCAAAGTTGGTGGGAAGTTTGTTTGTCAAATTCATCGCCATCTATTTCAGCGTCAAATTCAAGAATGGATGTATTAATTCCAGCCTCATTAAATAGAATTTTAGTTTGGTTTTTTATGCTGTCTGCTGGCGTGGATAAATCCAAGTCGTATCCTTCTCTTTCTAAAATATTTCTGAAAGCTTCATATAGACTTTTATTTGTGTTGTTGCCTTCAATTTCTTTGAAGTTTAAGTCATAGACTTTTTCGGAATATCCTAAAAGTTCAATTATCTGTTTTTTTGAAAGCTTACCTTTAATGTTTAATTCTTCAAATAAGAATTTAAGTTCTTCATCCTCAGGCCTTATAATCTCTTTCGTTGCCAAATTGGTCAATTCAATATTATTAAGGACTTGCCAAATTTTGAACTCTTGAAATAATGGAGATGATTTAGGAATAACCTTGTGATATTTCTCAAATTCACAATTGGAGATTAAATGTTTTTGTGATTTCAATTTCCTTTGATAAAAAATCACAACATCTCTAATTTCGACTTTGAGATTATCTGTCAGCTCTTTATGGTACTTAGCTTGTATATTCCAAATCCTTTCAAATTCATCTAAGTAGTCTTGTCTATAAAATACTTGGCTTTTTAATCTTGCATGTCGATTTCTTTCCAATTGCTCATACAAGTACTGACCAACAGTCTTCTTCTTAAAATACAGTTCTTTGCTTCTGTCACTTATTGCACCTAGGTAGCCGCTTGAACTGTTCAAATTGCTATTGATTTCGCTAATTACGAACGCCAATACTTCTTCATCAAGTTTTTCTGTAAGAGCTTTCACTCGCCAATCATATTTTTGAAGAGTCTTATCCTGTGCTTTATTATCTGATGTATAGATTTTGTACTTACCAAGAAAAATTTCTTTGGTTGCTTTTAGGCCTTTACCTGTTAATTGCTTTTTAAATTCATCTGTTAGTATTTGCGGATGATGAACCTTTTGAGCTTCCCAAACTTTATTAAGTTCGTTTTGTATATCTGAACGATAAAAATCTGGTATGAATTTTTTATTAGATTTTAACCTTTGAAATACGTATTGTCCAGGCGTTAAATCATTTTCATACATTTCTTTCGCAATAGCCATTCCGTCTACTGCCATTCCCTCATCTTCTGATTTAGACTTTCTACTGCTTTTGTAACCTCTTTTTTTGTTAATCATCAAAAGGATTTTTGCAAAATCAGATAGAGAAATCTTCTCCGCAGTTGCATTAGCTCTAATTCTGTAACTGGAAAAGGTGGAGTTTTTAAAATCTTCGGCATATACAAAATTCTCATCTATGATATTGTGTTCTTTTAAGATTTCGAGCAAATTCTTTCTTCTTAATTGAAATCTATCCAAATTCCGTCTCGCTCCTCTTTTTGCAGTCCTATCTGCGTTAGGAGAAAGGCCCCGGCCCGCATTAAAATCTGCCACAGGGTCTTTTGACTCTGAAACTTTACCAGTTTTATCGACCTTAGAAAAATTGTCGTATTGAATTATTCTTGTGCCCAGTTTAACAATTGAAGAGTTTTCTGAATTTTCAGCTTCTTTTATCAAAGCCCAGCCAATAGAAGTTGTACCTAAATCAAGTCCGAGGATTGTTTTCATAATGATGTAAATTGTTGAATAAAGTGCAAGATAAATTAAAAAAGAGATTTAAAAAATACGTATTTCTACGTGTTTTTTATTTCAAATCTTTTTCTACCTTTACAGCACGAAAGCAAATCACAATAAGGATTATTCCGTTGTGAAAACATTTAAGGCGGGGCAACTCGCCTTTTTCTTTTATCACGTTTTCTGTTATTTCGCTCATTTCAAAGGGTTATTCAAAACTAGCTACCTTTCTGTTTGGCCTTTTATATAGTTTGAATCCCAAATGGTATTTTCCAACTTCGTAAATTATACCCTTCAATATTTCACTTGTATTAGAAAAGGTATTCTCTCCGTGGTGATTCACATGGCCAAGATGGTAGCAGATATTTCTTAAATGCAAACATATTTGTTTCTAGAAATTGAAAAATGAATTAACTTCGTGTTCGAAAGATAAGTTTCCTTGGTGCAATAGTTTGCACACAAAAAAGAGGCTTGTCAAATGAATTTTTAAATCCACCAAATAAAGTGAAAGACGTAAGCCACAGTTTGTTGAGAATGCTTGAGATTCTCTCTACCCAACCCAAAACCATCAAAGAACTCTCTCAGATTTTGGAGCTGAGCCCCAGACAGATTAGCAGAAATATCATGCGTTTGGAAGACAGGGGGTATTGTGTCGATAAAAATATGCAAAACAGGTATTTTATTTTTGGAGCTGAAAATATCCGCAACAGGGTGTTTAATGAGGAGGAGCAAGAACTGATAAGTAAAATGCTAGCTATATATGCCCCGTTTCATCCAGTGTATTCTGCTATCAAGCTCAAACTAAAGTCTGCCACGATGGACATTCCGTTTGCCTACCAAACTAAAGACCTCCTGAAAAGTAAAAATTACGAGGTCATCAACTATGCCCTTAAAAACAGACTCAGAATTAAGCTCAGAAATTATGTTTCACCGTTTAATCCAGATATGCCAGAAGAAAGACTCTTGGAACCCCTAGAGTTTGTAGAGCAACACTGCCAGTTGATAGCTTATGAGGTGGCTAGTAGAAAAGAGAAGGTATTCAAGATAGATAGGATGGGAAAGGTGGAATTGACCAATGAGGCCACAGCTGGTAGGGCGGTGAAAAATACATTGATTGACCCATTTGGTTTTTCATCTACCAAACAGAAGATAGTAAAACTTAGGCTAAGCCTTTTGGCCAAGGTATTGCTGGAAGAAGATTTTCCGACAGCAAAGCCGTATCTTATTTTGAAAGGCGAGGTATGGTATTTTCATGGGCCTTATTGCAGTTTTTTAGGGATTGGAAGATTTATTTTGGGACTACCTGGTGAGGTTACTGTTGTTTATGGTCCTGAGTTAAAAGTTTTTTTGACCGAACAAAAGAAGAATTTTACTTTTTGATAGTTTCAATTAAGGCTTTTTTTTTCAGAACTCAGGTTGCCCTTTTCTGTGATTGCTATACGCATTAGATTTTTGGAGTTTTCAGGGTGGTATTTCAGTTTGTGCTTATCTCGCCAAGGAATGCTTTTGATAAAGTCATAATTTCTTTTCTATATTTCACGATTCTATTTTCAATGTCGATGATTTTCTATTCATATTTCATGATTTTGTGTCCACATCGGGCGACGTTCCGCTGATGATTTTTTGTTCAACATCGGCGATTTTGTGTTCAACATTGACGATTTTGTATTCAACATTCACGATTTTGTATTCAACATTGGCGATTTTGTGTTCAACATTGACGATTTTGTATTCAACATTGGCGATTTTGTGTTCAACATTGCCGATTTTGTGTTCAATATTGACGATTTTGTGTTCAATATCGACGATTTTCTACTCTTTTTTTTGGTTTTCAGCTATTTACTAGTCAGTAAAGTACTAGCATTTTTTTTTATAAGTACCTATTAATGAGTTTTTTATGTTTTTTTTTTCTTGTTGATTTTTGAAAATTTGCTTTTCGCTTTTCGAAATTATCGCAAATAATTCAACAGGTCTTTCATCGTTTTTGACTCTTGCTACATTCCTAAGCATATTTACTTTATTCCAACCGTGCTAAAACGGATAAATTATGTAGGATTAATAAAGGTAAAATCTATTTTTAAGCTTTGTTTTTAGTTACAACGACAAAGCATTGATCAGATATGAACAGCGTGCTTATGTGACTTAAATATGGGGTATTTAAAGGCCAAAGGATATCAAATCTTAGCGAAGATTAGGAAAGTTTTTTTGTGGCTATAAGTTGCAAATTGGATAAAACAAAGAATATAGTTTTTGATTAAACGGATACATTGTACTATTTATGGATTTATAAGTCTCGAGATATGCTTTAAAAGCGGACATATCGTGTCCTGATGACTGTGTAGCTTTGTAATTGAAAGTGCGAATGCCTTTTCCAATCTATTAAACTGAACAATTAACCTTTAAACAATCGTCATCCTGACCCCAAAGGTAGGGTGGTGCTGTTTAGATTAATTTTTGAAAGTGAACATCAGATTGGAAAAGGTTTTTTGTGTGGGTTCAATATAGCAATTAGGCCAAGAATGGCATGAAATGATGAATACTTGAGACGAAACACGGGATTAGGAGCATTTTCATAGTGAATTTATACATTTTATTTTTTAAAAATTATGAGAAAGCCAAGGATTGGGATTCCGATTAACGTGCAGGAGAGTTTAGAACTCGCCGAAATAATCAAAAACAAGCATCTAGCAGATGGAGAGCAGTCTCCGCTAAATGCATTACTGGACCACAGTTGGACAGCTGTAGGTCCACAGTTAGAAGTCTGTGTTCAACATCATTTGAAAGCTGAAGAATTGAAGCGTCAGATGGATTTGGCTTATCGCGAGAGAGATACACTTTTGAAGCCTATTTCGGAGACGGTGAGAGCAAGCCGAGACCTTTTGATGGGTGTTTACAGGTCTTCGCCAAAAAGACTTGGGGAATGGGGTTTTTCAGTTTCTGATAAACCTAGTCGGACAAGACGAAAAGCCACTGTTGCTAAAGAGATAAGTTAGTAAGAGGTCTTACATGTTAAAAACACATGCCCGCAACATTAGTTTGTTGCGGTTTTTTTATGCCCACAAAAAAAGCCCGATTAAAAATCGGGCTATCAAATGGGGAAAAATATTTTCAAGAAATCTACACTTGCATGATGTCAGTTTCTTTGGCTGTAAACATCTGGTCGGTTTTGTCTATAAACTGGTTGGTGAGTTTTTGTACTTTTTCTTCACCTATTTTTATGGCGTCTTCAGATACTCCATCGTTTTTGAGTTTCTTGAGGTCGTCGTTGGTTTCTTGACGCACCTTTCTGATGTTGACTTTGGCTACTTCTATTTCGGTTTTCACCTTTTTCACTAAATCTCTTCTGCGTTCTTCGGTGAGGGGCGGTACATTAAGTCTGATAGTCTCGCCATCATTGGCTGGGTTTAGACCTACGTTGGAGTTGATGATGGCCCTTTCCATATCTCCAATAGTTTTTCTTTCGAAAGGCTTTACCTGTATAGTGCGGGCATCAGGAGTGGTGATGGAAGACATTTGAGATAGTGGTGTCATTACACCGTAATATTCAACCTGAATACCGTCCAACATACTTGTGCTTGCCTTGCCTGCTCTAATTTTAGATAGTTCTATGTGGGTGTGTTTCAAGGCTCTTTCCATAGAGTCCTGAGCCATTTCGAGCAATAAATCTATTTCTTCCATTTTATTGATAAACTATCTGATTATTCTTTTTTATGATATTTTTTGTTCCAAATTCTTTTACTAACTTTTTATATCCGGTTGAAAGTAAATCGTTCTTGTTAAATTCTTTTTGTACAATTATAGCAATGTTTTTAAATTTCGGATCGAGTTGGGCTTTTAAAATTGCATGTGTCATATAAATTTGCATACACGCCTTGTCAAAATTCTGCCTTCCTTTTAGTTCAATAAAAAGGGTTTCTTTTCTCTTGCACAAAAGAACTAGATAATCTGCTTTGCTTCCAACTTCATTTTTTAATAATCCTTTATCTATTTTGATTAAATGAAAAAACTCTTTGCTATTTATCTGGAAGCTTGAGCCATTCTCTTCAACCTTAGTCTTTTTTTGTATTTCATCTTTCTCCCCAAAGGGATTGCAAGTTGTGTCACTTGTCTTCGTCATATTCTATTTCTAATAGTTGTCCATATTCGTCGTTTAAGATTCCTGAGGTTTGGGTAAGCTCTTCATGGTCAAATATTTCAGCTTCTTCAGAATAAACGCTTTTTAGCTCTCCATCTTTTAACCTTCCTATAAAAACTCGTTCCTTGTCTAACCAGTAGTCTTTAGGGATTACTTTTTCTACTTTATCGGGATTATTTTGCCCTATTCTGTGGGCATTTATCAATACGTTTATTACGCCAATTAGGTAGTGGGAGTGGGTGGTGATGAGGAGTTTTAAATCGAGTTGATTAAAGAATTCGATTAAGAATTCCAAAATGTCTTTTTGAGCCTCTGGGAATAAATGATTTTCGGGTTCTTCGATGAATAGAGATGAAGGCGAAAAGTTTTCTTTCATAACTATAAGTGAAATTAGAAACCAAAAATTTTCTTTCTGTCCTGATGACAGATTCTCAAAATTCACAAAATCATTTGAGTTTTCTAATCTAATCCCAAAGTCGGTATCGTTGAACAGATATGGCAGTCCTTTGAGGTTTTTTTCTAAAATTTTATTCTTGAATAATAAACTGTTAGTCCCCTCAATTCTAATTTTAGTCTTGGCTCTATTTAGTATTTCAGAGTAGTTTGAATTAAAACTATTTTGAAGATTAAAGAATTGTTTATTTTCTGAAATGAAATAGTGTAATCTTTTGGAATCATGAAAATTCATAGAAATAACACTCCTCAATTGAGCACTCAACTCTTTTAACCGAATATTTAGTTCCTGATTTGTTATTTTTGAGTTTTGTAATTCATCTGATTTTAACCTATGTGATTCTAACTCTGAAAATAGAAGAGTGAGGTTGTCTCTAAAGATATAGGATGTTGAAATTATTTCAGAAGAGTAATTATTGTCAAAACGTATAGTTAATTGATCGTTGTACAGAAATTCTACCGATAAGTTTTCATTAAAAAATAGGGGCAAAAGCTTTTTTTCAAAATCATTGTAAAAATCTATTCGAAAATCCGAGTTTGGTTTTCTGAAGTAATTCTCTGTAAATTCATTTAAAAATTGAGGCAGGCTCTGAAACGCAAATATCAACTTCGCCAAAGTACTCTTGCCAGAAGCATTTGGGCCAATAAGAACCATAAAGTCCTTGATTTCAAGGTCTATGTCTTTGAGAGGACCAAAGTTTTTGACAATAATTCTTTGCATAATTTCTTATTTCACCAATGTACCTATTTTTTCGCCCTCTACCAGTTTCAGGAGGTTGTTTTCTTCGTTCATATCAAAAACGATGATCGGCAGTTTGTTTTCTTTGCAAAGTGTAAAGGCCGTCATGTCCATTACTTTTAGTCCTTTTCCAATCACTTCGTCAAACGATATTTCATCGTATTTTGTTGCGTCAGGGTTTTTTCTAGGGTCGTCAGAATATACCCCATCTACACTTGTTCCTTTTAGCAATACGTCGGCTCCAATCTCCACAGCCCTTAGGGCACCGCCAGAATCTGTAGAGAAATAAGGATTGCCTGTACCTGCTCCAAATATCACCACCCTGCCTTTTTCAAGGTGACGAATAGCTCTTCTTCTGATAAACGGCTCAGCTATTTGCTCCATTTTGATGGCGGATAGCAAACGGGTTTTTACGCCTTCGCTTTCCAAAGCACTTTGTATGGCCATACCATTGATAACTGTGGCCAGCATGCCCATGTAGTCGCCTTGTGAGCGGTCGATGCCCGATTTTTGAGCAGCACCTCTGTATATATTTCCGCCACCTATCACAATTGCCACCTCACAGCCAGTTTCTACAACTGTTTTTACGGCTTTGGCGTACTGTTCTAGAATATCGGGATTTATAACTTGGCTTTTGTCGCCACCGTTGAGGGCTTCACCACTTAATTTAAGGAGAATTCGTTTGTATTTAAGAGCCATGAATATTGATTTTGTGCAAAGATAATTTCTAAATGATGAAAATTAAAATTGGAGCAGGCTATTTCTTTTTGTTTAAAAGATAAATGCCTACCAATATGATACCCATACCCACATAGAGCCAGATACTTATGGATTCGCCATCAAATAAGCCAGCCAGTGTGGCCACTATCGGAATGAGATAAGTGACAGACGAAGCAAATACTGGGCTAGAAATTTGTAAAACATAATTGTACAAAACAGCAGCTAGGCCTGAGTTGATGGCACCCAAAAGGACAAAATAGAGCAAAAGTAAATTATTTTCAGGTAAAAATATTTTCTGGAAAAAGTCGGTGTTGAGTAAGATGACAAAAGCGATTAAACCCACAAATAACAAAGAGAATGAACTGATAATGATAGGTTTAACGGTATTGAGGTGCGTGCCGACAAGGTTGGCATTGGTGCCATACATGATGGTGGCCGCAATGATGAGCAAGGCGTAAGGGTTGTTGAAATCTAAGGAGTGACTTCCACCACTCAATATCAATATTAAGCTCCCAATAAAGCCAATGATGATACCTGTAACTTGGAATTTTTCTATTTTCTTAGAAAAAAACAAAGCACCCATTACCAATACGAATAGGGGTGTGGTGGCATTGAGTGTGCCTGCGAGAGAACTATTGAGTTTACTTCCAGCTAATCCAAAAATGACCGCTGGAATCAAGTAACCGAGCAGTCCAGAAATCAAAAGCGGAACAGTTTTGTCTTTTGGGAAATTTTTAAAGTTCATAACGGCCCAAGGAGAAAGCGAAAGGCCTGCTATAAAAATCCTGCCCGCACCAAGCTCTACAGCTGAAAAATTGACCACTACTTTTTTGACAAGGATAAAGGATAAACCCCAAACAAATGCTAGAAAGAGAAGGAGAATCCAGGAAATGAGAGTTTTGTCTTCGTTGGCGAGGGCTTTCTTTATCAATGCGTTTTTTTTGTCAAAATTACCTTTTTTTAGATAACTATCTAAATTAATTGTAATTTTAGGAACAATTCAACCTTAATAAAATGAAAAAAATATTCTATCTATTATTGTTTTTCGGTGTGTTTTTGACCGCCAAAGCGGAGGATTTTAAAACATTGGAAATAGGGGCAAAGGCTCCCGACTTTTCTTTGAAGGCCACAGATGGCAAAATGTATAATTTGGCCAGTTTTAGGTCTTATGAATTATTGGTGATCATTTTTAGCTGCAACCATTGCCCCACTGCACAAGCTTATGAGGACAGAATGATAGATTTTCAACAAAAATACGCCACCAAAAATGTGCGACTGGTGGTGATTAGCCCCAACGACGACAAGGCCGTCCGTTTTGACGAGCTCGGTTATTCTGATCTTAGTGACAGTTACCCTGAAATGGTGCTGAGAGCCAAACAAAAGAAATACAATTTTCCGTATTTATACGATGGTGCCACCCAAGCCACGTCTCAGGCTTATGGCCCTACCACCACGCCTCATGCTTTTGTGTTTGACAAGAACAGAACCTTGCAGTATGTAGGAAGAATTGATGACGAAGAGCATATTGGCAAAGCCAAGGTTTTTGATTTGGAAAATGCAGTGGAAGATTTGTTGAATAAAAAACCTGTAAATACGCCCGTCACCAAAACTTTTGGCTGCTCTGTAAAATGGAAATCGAAGTCGGACTGGAAGCTCAAAGAAGTGGAAGGCTGGAAATCTGAGCCGGTGAGTTTGGATAAAATCGATCTTGAAGGAATGAAGAGTTTGATAGGAAAAACAGAAGGGAAATTCAGGCTAATCAACTTTTGGGCCACTTGGTGCGGGCCATGTGTGGCGGAGTTTTCGGCTTTGGTAGAAACTGACAAGATGTACAGAAACCGTGACTTTGATTTTGTGACCATTTCGATGGACGACTTTAAAGTGCAGGAAAAGGCACTGACTTTTTTAAAGAAAAAATACGCTTCCAACAAAAACTATATATTCGGCAGCGAAAAGAAATACGACCTCATAGAAGCAGTAGATCCCAAATGGCAAGGTGCGTTGCCCTATACCGTTTTGGTTTCTCCCGAAGGCAAAGTTGTTTTTCGTCAAAGTGGCATCATCAATATTACGGAACTCAGAACCGCCATCGTGGAGAAAATTGGGAGGTATTATCCTTGAGGATTGGTTAGTTAATTGGTGTATTGGTTATTGGTGTGCTGGTTATTGGTGTACTGGTTATTGGTGTACTGGTTATTGGTGTACTGGTTATTGGTGTACTGGTTATTGGTGTACTGGTTATTGGTGTGCTGGTTATTGGTGTACTGGTTATTGGTGTAGCGAAAGTTTATACAAGCCGTACTCTGAATGGTTATATATTCTTGATGTCCCTTCGGCAAGCTTAGGGAGATACCTCCTTGCTGTCAGGCTGAGCCTGTCGAAGCCCGCTCCAATTGGCCATACTGCATGTCCCTTCGACAAGCTCAGGGAGACACCTAGCTGTCAGGCTGAGCCTGTCGAAGCCCCGCTCCAATTGGCCATACTGCATGTCCCTTCGTCAAGCTCAGGGAGATACCTGGCTGTCACGCTGAGCCGGTCGAAGCCACGCCCCGATTGACATACTGGATGTACCTTCGACAAGCTCATGGAGACAAAAGTTGTCAAAATGTTTAGAAAAGAGCGGTTTTCTAAAACCTAGATTTTCTTTATCCAATCTAGAGCATATTGCAGTACCTGTTCTTTCTCAAATTCATTGTGAATTTCGTGATATAATTTTGGCCAACTTTTGAAAGCAATGTCATTTTTCACGCAGAAAGTTTTACTTGCCTCGAAGTTGGTCAGAATGTCTTCTTCTCCATGCATGACCAGCAGTGGAACAGGGCTTGTTTTAATGCCTTCCAATAACCACTCTCCCCACTCAATAATACCGATGCCCACAACACCTGAAACCAAATTATGAACCAGAGGGTCTTCCATGTAGGCATCAATAATGGCTTTATCATGCGATAGGTTATTCAACTCCAGGCCATTGGGCTGGGTAAAAGCTGGCATAAATTTTCTTCCAAATTGGCCCAATAGAAGTTTTAATTTCGGTATCGGGAAACCAGGCTTTATGGCGGGTGCCGAGGCAATTACTCCGGCAAGGTCAGGTTTGTTTTTGTATAGATAATTCAAAACCAGACATCCGCCCATGCTGTGTCCATATAGAAATGTAGGGACCAGTGGGGCAAAACTTTTTGTGGTTTTTATGAGATAATCAATTTGCCATAAATAGTCTTCCATTTTGGGAGTATGTCCTTTTTTACCTTCGGTTTGGCCATGGCCAAAAGTATCCACAGCCAATACATTGATATTCCTTGAGGTAAAAAATTGGGCGAAGTCCTCATATCTACCGCTGTGCTCACCCAGTCCATGCACCAATGCGATATTGGCTATGGGTTCACCCTCGGCAAGCCATTGATTGAAAAACATTTTGCGGCCATCAAAGGCTTCTTGGAAGAAGGTTAGGTGTTTCATAATTGTTCTTTCCATTTTATGTTACAGCCCATACTCGGAAACTGTATCTCCGATACCATTTGATTGGCCAAAATGGCATTCAAAGCTCCTCTTAGGTCTTTGCCAGTGAGCGGTTGAGGATGCTCGACTCTTGGCCTCGACTCATCCAGCCTTCCTCTATATTTGAGTTTGAGGTCTTCTGAGAAAATGTAAAAATCTGGCGTACAAGCGGCATCATAAGCTTTGGCTACGGACTGACTCTCGTCAAAAAGATAGGGAATGTCTAATTTCCATTCTGCCATAAATTCCTTCATTTTTTCTTGCCCATCTTGCGGGTATTTTTCGATATCATTCGAGCTGATGGCTATAAATGTTACTCCTTTAGAGCGATATTCCGTGATGATACGTACGATTTCCGGCATTACGTGTATCACATAGGGGCAATGGTTACAAATAAACATCATGACGGTTGCCTTCTCTCCTTTGATTTCGCCTAACGATAGAATTTTTTTAGAAACTGTATCAGGTAAAGTAAAATCGGGTGCCACTGTACCCAGATTAATCATATTGGATGGTGTAAGGGCCATATATTGAATGTTTGAATGTTCAAATATATCTTTTTGCAAGGTATTTTCGGTACTTTTGTGAAAAAGTTTAGATGGAAATAATGTTGGAGTCGAAATATTTTGAAATTGTGGCGAGCGTGGTGGTATTCATACTGCTGATGATTGTTCGGGCAATATTTAGGACTATCATTCGTAAACACGCCCACAAATACGACTTGGATATTGGTCAACGAAAATATGCCAACAAGTTCTTTAATTTTGTTTTAGCCATTTTGCTTTTTGTATGCTTGGGTATTATTTGGGATGTTTCTGTTAAGGGGCTTTCCATTTATTTCGCCTCGGTTTTTACAATCGTGGGTGTGGCTTTGTTTGCCAACTGGTCTATTCTGAGCAATATTACATCGGCCATTATCATGTTTTTTAATTCGCCTTTTAAAATTGGCACCAAGATACAAATCATGGACAAAGACGACTCAGTGACGGGTACTGTGCTTGATATAACGCTTTTTTCTATCCAGATTCAAACCGCTGAGGGAGATATCGTTTCATATCCAAACAATATAGCCATTCAAAAACCGATAAAACAGTTAAAATAGTAATCATTCAAAATAAAAAAGCTTTTCGTTCTCGAACAACAAAAAGCAAACACCATTCATGAATTTTCCCGAAGCGTTTAAAACAAACCTCTCTCAGATTTTAGGAGCAGAACTTCCGGCTTTCTTAAAGGCATTGGAAAGCCCAGCTCCAGTAAGTGTGCGACTAAATCCCAAAAAGAAATCTGAATTGTCTGCCCTTAAAATTGAAGGGAATGTAAGCTGGGCAAAGGATGGCCATTACTTGCAGGAAAGACCCTTTTTTACAGAAGACCCCGCATTTCATGCCGGTGCTTATGGTGTGCAAGAGGCTTCTTCGATGTTTTTAGGTCACGTTTTTGAGAAAGTTGTAGATCGCAAAAGACCCATCAAAGTGTTAGATTTATGTGCCTCAAAGGGCGTTCAGACTACGATTTTGGCTTCTTTGTTGGGTGAAAATGACCTTTTGGTGGCCAATGAAATCGTAAAAAGTCAATTGTCTATTTTGAAAGAGAATTTATTGAAATGGGGTTTTAGTAATGTCATAGTCAGTAATCAAGACCCTGAAACTTTCGCAGATTTGGAAGGATTTTTTGATGTGGTGTTGGTAGATGCTCCGAGTTCAGGGGAAGGACTTTTCAGAACAAAAAATGCTGCATTTAGCGAATGGTCGGAAGCAAATGTGCAAATGCATGCTACTCGTCAAAAGCGATTACTAAGTGCAGCAGCCATGTTGGTGGCTCCCAAAGGAGTGTTGATTTATACCACTAACACCTACAATTCTACTGAAAATCAGGAAAATGTGAAGTGGCTCAACAGGACATTGGATTTCGAAACGATGGATTTGGAAATGCCGACGGAGTGGGCTATTGTAAAAAATGAAAATTGTTTCCAGTTTTTTCCTCACAGAACAAAAGGTGAAGGTTTCTTTATAGCCGCTATGAAAAACCTCAGCCGGGACGCCAAGTTTGTAAAAGGCAAACCAGACTTGAACAGATTGAGAAGGGAGCAAAGAGCCATTCTGAAAGATTGGTTCAGACCTGAGGTATTTGAGGAATTGGAGTTTTTATACAAAAACGATGGAAATATTGTGGCCATCAGAACTGCCTTATTGGCTGATTATGGTTCAGTTTTGAGGGCCTTGGCCAAAAGGTCGTCAGGTATTGAAATCGGTATTTTTAAAGGAAAGGATTTTGTGCCCTCACATGCATTTGCACTTTCGGATTTGATAGCACACAGTATAGAGCGATTGGAAGTACCAGCTGTTGAGGCAATGAAGTTTTTGCGGAAAGAAAACTTTGAGTTTTCAACCGGCAAAGACGGTTGGTTGCTGATTACCTATGGCGGAAATGCTATAGGTTGGGTCAAAAAAATCGGAGATAGAATTAATAACTATTTGCCTGCAGAGTGGAAGATTCGGGAGGATTTGGTTTGATTGGTTAATTTGTTGATTGGTTACTGGTTATCGGTTTATTGGTTACTAGTAAATTTGTTACTGGATTGTTTGTTGATGCTTAATTGGTTATTGAGGGAGGTGTTTATGCCTAAATAACTTTGATTTAATTACAAGTCAACTAGTAACTAATAATTAGTTCCACCAATTACCAATTCCGCCAATTAACAATTTCAAAATAAAACTCTTATTTTTGCATTTTCAAAAAACAAAACCCAATGTCGCAGAAGTTTGCATTTACCATTTGTTCCATCAATTATTTGGCCCAAGCAAGGGTTTTGGCCGATTCACTAAAGAAAACCAATCCCGACTACGAGTTTGTGATAGGTCTTTGTGATAAAATTGATGGCAGTGGTGTGGATACCAACAAACTGGAGGGTTTTAATCTGCTCGAAGTTCACGAAATTGGCATAGATGGTTTTGATGAAATGTGTGATAGATATGATATCACAGAACTCAATACAGCCATAAAACCTTTCTTTATCGACTACTTTTTTAAAACTAAAAAAGACATCGACTCAGTAATTTATTTTGATCCTGACATTGAGATTTTTGATAAACTTACAGGTTTGGAAGAAGGTTTAGCTCAAAACAATGTTATTTTAACGCCACATTTTTACACGCCAATTTTTGATAAAAAGACCCGTACCGAGCAACAGATGTTTGTGAATGGCATCTATAATTTGGGTTTTTTGGCGGTGAGCCGTTCAGCAGAAACCGATAAGTTTATGCATTGGTGGATGACCAAACTCAAGACTGAGTGCTACATGGATATTCAAAATGGTATGTTTGTGGATCAACTGTACTGCAACATGGTGCCCTTGTATTTTGAAGGTGTAAAAATCGATAAATATCCCGGCTATAATATTTCGTATTGGAATCTCCACGAGCGTAATTTTACCTTTGAAAACGGCAAGTATTTTGTAAACGGCAAACCTTTGGTTTTTTACCATTTCAGCGGCATCAACATCAAAGACCCTCAGAATATTTCACGTTGGCAGGATAGATTTGACCTCAACAATAGGCCAGATTTGGTAGAAATATTTAAAAGTTATAGAGTTCAATTGGCTCAAAATGAAAACGATTATTTCAAATCAATTCGTTGCTTTTACCTGAAACCAGTGCCGGAACAACCTAAAAAGAGTATTCTGAAACGTATTCTTACTTCCATTACTTTCAGGGTTTATCATTTCTGCGAAAAATTACCTATTTAAAAATATGGATATTCTATTAGTAACAGTAGTTTTTCCTTATCCCGTCAACGATGGGGGCAGGAGTGGTACTTTCAAGCTGATTGAATATCTTAGAAAAGAGCACAATATTACGCTTATTTGCCCGTCATGTACAGCTGCAAACCACCAAAAACTGCAAGAACTTTGGCCAAATGTTAAAATTCAGACCTTTAATAGTCCAAAAAGTATCACTGAAGGTTTTAATCTAAAGGGATTCATTAAGAAAACCATCGTTGGCCAGAAAAAGCCTTCTAAGAGTGAGATTTTCAAAAGTAATATGGTGCTAAATACCACAGATTTGGTTAAATATTATTTCTCTAATCTGATACAATTGGTTCAAAATGAGTTGAATAAAAATTCTTATGATTTAATTCAAGTAGATTTTATAGAACTAGCTCCTTTGGTGCATTTTTTACCAAAAAACATCAAGAAGGTTTTTGTTCACCATGAGCTACGATACAAAAGAATGGCCCTTGAATACGCTACTTTGGGCTATAAAGATGTGGGAGAAGAGTGGAAAATAGCAAATACCAAGCTGCTGGAAGTTGGGCTAATGGATGCTTACGACAAAGTGATTTGTCTTACAGAAATAGATAAAAAAACGCTGGAATTAGATGGTGTAACTCCTGAAAAATTAGAGGTTTCACCATTGCCAGTTGATGTTGCAGAACATCCCATCAACCAGCCTTTTGAGTTTAATAAGAGACTCGTTTTTTTGGGGCCAGAAGTCCATTTCCCAAACCTCGATGGTGTAGATTGGTTTCTTGCCAATTGTTGGGAAAAACTCCTCAGCAACGACCCGCAACTGAAGCTTAGCATACTTGGCAAGTGGTCAGAAGAAGCCAAAAAGATGTTTGCATACTCAAGAAATGTTACTTTCGAGGGTTTTGTAGAAGATCTCTCAACTGTTATGAAAGGTTCTATTATGATTGTGCCGCTAAGAATTGGAAGCGGAATGCGTATGAAAATACTAGAAGGTGCTGCTTGGCATGTGCCAATGGTGAGCACATCTATTGGTGCAGAGGGATTACCGATGAATCACATGGAAAACTGCATCTTAGCAGACACCGCTCAGGATTTTGTTGATGGAATTTTGGCCTTGTCTGCCGACGCATCACTTCAAAATAAGTTTGTAAAGAATGCCAAGATTATCATAAAATTAGGCTACTCAGTAGAAGAATGTGGACAAGTAAGGAACGAAATTTATAAAAGGCTTATTTCATAAAAACTTCTTTTACGGCTTCCAAAAACTTTGTGCCGTGTCGTTGGCATGGTTCCAAATGATTTCCTTCGGCCCATTCGTTCCAAGCATTTATAAAAACAATCTGTTCTTCTTCAGGAAAATCTTTTACATCGTTTTTTGCATCTACAAGTGATTCTTTGAAGTCTCCAACATTCTGATTTCTAAGTACTACTGCATTTTGTTTTTTTCTGGCGGTATTATCAAATCCCACCAATACACAAGGAAATCCTTTGTAATTAATCTTGAACTTTTTAGCTCTTTGCTTATACTGATTGTAGTCATAAACTTTTAGGCTTGCACTGAAAATGCCCTGCAAAAGATTTCTAATCAGTTTTTTAGGTGTTGGGCCAGTAGTCCAAAATTCTGACAAAAGGCTTTGTCTGGCCTCAAAATGCAGAGCCATGTCAAATCCAAGTTCATAAGGATTTATATCACCATTATGCGAGTTGGAAGCCACAAAATAGGGCTTTTCAATACCATTGGCCTTGCAAACCTCTTCAAAAATTGCAAAAGTTCGTTTCGGGTCAGGCAAATCGAAAGGCTTGTATATTAAAAATAGAGGTCTATTGTTTATTTTAATATATCGTTCGTCTTTGAAAGAATTTACCAACCATTCGGCATGGGCTCGGTCGTCTTCAAAGCTATATTTCTGGTCCATCAATACCTTTGACTCGTCACCTTCCCATCGTCTCGACCATGTTTCGTTTGCCCAAAAATAGCAGAAAGGAAAATCCGGTTTTTTACTTTCGAGCATCGCATCGATCGGTTCAGTCATCAGCCTTTTGCCATCAAACCAGTAGTGGTAAAAACAAAAGCCGTCAATTCCGAATGCTTTTGCCATTTCGGCCTGAGCTATTCGGGATTCCTCTAATCTGAGGTCGTAAAAACCCAAATCTGCTGGCAAATGTGGCTGTTCATGGCCCGGAAAGAGCTTTTGGGCAGAAGTTACGTTCGTCCATTCGGTGAATCCTTTTCCCCACCATTCGTCGTTTTCGGTAAACGGATGGAATTGTGGCAGGTGAATAGCTAATACTTTGGGCATTTTTGTTTTTTAGGGTTATCGACAAATTAGAAATTCAAATGGTCAGCAAAAAACTGAAATTCTCTCCTAAATTGTTTTCAAAATTCGTTGGTTAACAATACCAACCTTCTTTATCAGGTCGCAAAGATACGCTATTTGACTAAATTCCTGAAAAGACTTCCTAAAATCCAGAATTAATCTAATTTTTTGGAATGATTTTTTTGTCATGAAATGATTGTTGGATGAAGCGGGATCCTCCTTGGATCGGTAATTTTAAGATGAAATTTAGAGATAAAAACGAATAAATCAACGACGGCAGAGCGGTAGAATTATATCAGAAAAAATTAGTGAGTGAGCATAGGAAAACGACCGCAGAGCGGTCGCAGTATATTAGAAAAAATTAATGAGTGAGCACAGATCACCGACCGCAGAGAGGTCGCAGTATATTAGAAAAAATTAATGAGTGAGCACAGGTCATCGACCGCAGAGCGGTCGCAGTATATTAGAAAAAATTAATGAGTGAGCACAGGTCATCGACCGCAGAGCAGTCGCATTATATTAGGATACCGACCGCAGAGCGGTCGCAGTATATTAGATATTATTTAATGAATACACGTGGAATATCGACCGCATAGCGGTCGTACAATATTCAGCATCTTTGGCAAACATATATTCATGAATCTGTACGGATGTGGTTTTAAAATTTTTGAATTTGAAATATCATCGAAACCCCAAAAAATCCTAAATTGCACAAAAAAAGCAAATCGAAGACGCAGTTTACATATACGATGCCATAAGAGTGCCCATTGGTAAAGCCAACGGCATTTACAAAAATATCCTTCCTGAAAATTTAGCCGCATTTTTAATTCAGAAATTGTTGATTAGAAATAATCTCAGTAATAATGAAATCGAAGAAGTTATTCTGTCCAATGCTTTTGGAACGGGTGGAAATATGGCTCGATATGCCTCTCTTTCATCAGGTTTGGACGAAAGTATCTCGGCTTTTACAATAGATTCTCAATGCTCTGGAGGCTTAAAATCGGTGGAAATAGGTGCTTCCTTGATAAAATCTGCTGCTCGAAAATTACTCATTGCTGGTGGAATGGAAAGCAAGTCATTGGCTCCAAAGAAAGCTTATCAATCTCATGATGAGCGTTTTGAATCAAACCAAGAATTCTTCACAACAGCCAAATTTAGCCCAAATCAAGTTGGAGATTTTCCGCTTTTGGAGGCAGCTAAGAATGTGGCATTAAAATATGAAATAACGAAAGAACAAATGCTTGTTTGGGCGAACTTGTCTCACCACAAAGCTTTTTTCGCTAAAGAAAATGGAATTCTTGAGCCATTTATTGAAAAAATATCTAAAAGCCACAAGGATCAATCTATTAGACATGAAATTGATTTATTTAAGTTGGCAACCAATCATTTGATAGACAGGACGGTATCGGCCCATTACAACGATGCCGCAGCCTGTGTTTTGATGGGAAATGCCCAAGAAAAACTTAAACCTTTAGCTCGAATTATAGCAACAACTTCCGTTGGCATTCATCCGGATTTTGCCCCAGAAGGAGTAATTTTTGCCACAAAAAAGCTTTTTGACTCTTCAAAAATCAAAATAGATGATGTAGATCTTTTCGAAATAAATGAATCATTTGCTCTAATACCCCTTATTTTTGCAAAAGTTTTTGGAGTAGAAAAGTCCAAAATCAATGTTTTGGGGGGGAGTCTGGCTTACGGTCATCCTTTTGGAGCATCGGGAGCCGTAAACTTGATTCATCTGATTGCAAGTTTGAAGTTTAAAAAACTAAAGTACGGCTTGGCTGTGATTCCTGCGGCAGGTGGACAAGCTACCGCGGTTTTGATAGAAAATATCTAAAATGTTTTTCGAAAAAATACAAAATGTTGATCCTGAAAAAGTAGCCATATTGGCTGATGGTAAGTCTATTACCTTCGGAGATATTTTGACCATTTCAAAAAAAAGAGCTGGCTTTTTTGAAAATAAGAAAGAGAGTTTTCTTCTTTGTCATTCTTCTGAGCTAGAGAATCTTTATAATTTCTTTGCCATTATAGCTGTTGGTGGAAAAGCTATTTTTGGGGGTAAAAATCTTTCAGATGAGCAGAAAAACAGTATTTCAGTTATTCATAACTGCACAATAATAGATTTTATTCCTGATTCTGAAAGAGTCATTCAATCCTTTTATTCGCCGTCAAAAAGTGAATATTTTTTAGGCGTTTTGAGTTCGGGCAGTACGGGCCAAACTAAGTTGATATGGAAGGACCATCAATCCTGGTTTACGGCTTTTTCTCACCAATCTACGGTCTTCGGCGTTTCAGAGGAAGATAGAGTTTTCGTGTTAGATGCATTGGCTTATTCGGCCAATCTCAACACCGTCTTGCATACGCTATGGCTTGGTGCAACAGTAGTTTTGGGTAAACTCATCGAAGCTTCTAATTGGTCAAACATATTTAAAGTCCAAGGAGTTACATCGGCTTTTTTGGTGCCTTCGCACATTCGATTACTTTTCTCTAGCGACTCTTCGGCGAGAATAAGGTTAAAGTCATTGGTGTCTGCAGGTGAAAAATTAGATGCTAAACTGGCTAAGTCAGTTTTAGATTCAATTCCCAATATTTTGCTTACTGAATATTATGGTGCTGCAGAGTTGGGACATGTTTCTTATGCTCAAAATGAGGATATTGTAGCACATCCAACTACTGTAGGGAAAGCTTTTCCGGGAGTTGAAATTGAAATCAAAGAAGACAAGATATTTGTAGAAAGTCTATATATTTCTCCTGAATACAGAAACATCAGGACCGTTTTCGATTTTGGTTTTCTTGATGCCGCAGGCCGTCTATGTATTCTTGGCCGTCAAGGCCGTATGTTCAATAGGAGAGGGCTCAATATTTTTGCCGAAGAAATAGAGAATGCAGCTCTTCTGCACCCTTTTGTGAAAGAGGCGGTTTTGGTGGCAAATAAGCATAAATCACATATACTTGAGCTCATTGTTGTTGTAAAACAAGAAATTTCTAAATCTGAATTACAAGATTTTCTGCTTAAAAAAATCACAAAAGACAAACTGCCCAACAAGATTGTTTTTTCACTTTCCATTCCTCGTAATGATGCCGGGAAGGTGGATTTCAGGGTAATAGCGAAAAAACCTGTGGACGAAGAAAATTTGGTGAGATAGTTCAACGCTTTCTCAAAATATTTTTTTACCAAATTTCCAATTGAATGAAATTTCATTTAACCATAATTCTTTTTTTCGTTTTCAAAGTTTCGTTTTCACAAGATTCCTCTGCCATTGATTTGTCAGAATTGAGTGTTACAGCCAATATCATTAATACCGAGATTAAAAATACGGGTCGAAATATCACAATAATCGACCGTAAAACAATAGAAAATTCTCCAGTAAAAACCTTGGATGGTGTTTTGCAATATGCTCTAAATGTAGATGTTAGGTCACGTTCGGCTTTTGGAGTGCAGGCAGACATTAGTATTAGAGGTGGGCATTATGACCAAACTCTGATTTTGGTGGATGGCGTAAAAGTTAATGACCCTCAAACTGGGCATCACAGTTTAAATATTCCCGTTCCTTTTTCGATGATTGACAGAATCGAGATATTACAAGGCGGTACCTCTCGTGTTTTTGGGCCAAGTGCCTTTTCAGGAGTCATCAATATTATTACGAAGAAAATAAGTAAAAACTCGGTTTCGGCTAATTTGGGAATAGGTTCTTTTGGTTCAAAGAACGCCGGTCTAAGCACAGGTCTTATTTTCAAGCAAAATACGGCTTCGGTTTCGTTGGAGCATATAGATAGTGACGGTTACCTCACAAATACGGCATTCAAGAAACAAACTATTGCGGCAGCGTTGGGTCGGATTTATGGCAAGGGTTCATTGGATCTGAATCTTGGAGCAATGACTAACCAATTTGGAGCATCTAATTTTTATCACCCAAAGTTCTATAAACAGTACGAGGAAGTGGACAGCCGATTGGTTAATCTGGCTTGGAAACATAGGTTTAACAGAAAACTGAGTGGGATTTTGATAGTAAATCAAAGAACACACCATGATTTGTATGACTTTGATGATTATTTGGGCAGTAAAAAGTTTAGCTCAGTAAATTTTCATAAAACTTCAGTTTTAGATGCCGAATGGAAATTTAAATTAGATAACAAGTTGGGTCAAACCGCTTTTGGTGCAGAATATCGGCAAGAAAAAGTACTTTCCAATCGTTTGGGAGATAATCTTTCAGAGCCTGAAATCGTTGATGCTGAATTGTATCCCAATGTTTTCTATAACAAATCAAAGACTAGAGACAATTTAAGTTTTTTTGGAGAACACCAAAAAAAGTGGGATAGGTTTAGTCTATCAGCGGGTACATTGGCTAACTATAACTCTCAATTTGGTTTAGCTTTTTATCCTGGAATAGATATAAGTTATTTTTCTAATTCAAACACCACGTTTTATGCCTCAGCCAATCGCTCATTGAGATATCCCACATTTACAGAGTTATATCTCAATACCTCTACTGTAAAAGCCGACCCAAACCTGAAACCAGAGAAAGCGATGAGCTTTGAGCTGGGTTATAAATATCAATCAAAAGTATATTCGAGTGTGGTTTCGGTGTTTTATAGAAAAACTACTGATGCCATTGACAAGGTAAAAAGACCAACCTTGGCTGTGCCGACTATGGAAAATATTGATGACATAAATATGCTTGGTATCGAACTGAATCAGAATCTTTTATTGGAAAGCTATGTGAAGTTTCTGAAAAAACTAACTTTTAACTATGCTTTTCTTAAAGCTGACAGAAATGAACAAGTGTTTCAGTCTTTTTATACGCTTAACTATCTAAAGCACAAGTTTTCAGCGGGACTATTTTTGCAGCCCATTAAAAGTCTAAGTTTGGCCATTTGGTACACGCACAAAAACCGCTCGGGCAATTATCAGTGGGATGCGGCATCGCCTATGCTGGCTTATCCGAAGGTTAATTTGTTGGATGTTAGGCTGTCACAACAAATAGGCAAAATCGCTCTTTTTGTTGACGCCAACAATGTTTTTGACAAGACATATTTTGAGCATGGCTTTGTGCAATTGCCCGGAAGATGGATGACAGCTGGAATAAAAGCTGATTTTTAATATTATTTTAAGATTTTGATGGTAATTTTGCACTGTGAACAATACTTATAAGGATGATTCAGGTCACTAGAAGAGAGACTTTTAATGCAGCACATAGACTTTATAATCCGAAATGGAGTAAAGAAAAGAACTTTGAGATATTTGGACCATGCTCTCGTGTACATGGTCACAATTGGGAACTTTTTGTGTCTGTAGAGGGAGAAGTGGAGGAAGATACAGGTTTTGTAATTGACTTAAAGATACTCCGTGATGTAATGCGTGAGCATATTATTGATAAAGTAGATCATACTTATCTTAACGAGGACGTAGAATTTTTGGCAGGACAACTACCCAGTACCGAGAATTTTGCGATAGCCATTTGGAAGATTTTGCAGCCTATATTAAAAAACAATCATGGGGTGGACTTGTGTAAAATCAAACTGACCGAAACCGACAACCATTTCGTGGAATATTATGGTAAATAAGTATTTCTCATGAAATATTTTATTGTAGCTGGCGAAAAGTCTGGAGATATGCATGCGGGCAATCTATGTCTGGAATTGTTAAAATCACAGCCAGATGCTGAAATGATAGGTTGGGGCGGAGAAAAGATGGAAGGTGCTGGCGTAAAAATCCTAAAAAATTATAGAGAGCTTGCTTTTATGGGTTTTTGGGAGGTTATCAAAAACCTCCCAGCCATATTAGGCTTTTTCAAATTAGCCAAAAAGCAAATTAAGGACTTCAATCCCGATATGGTTATTTTGGTAGATTATGCAGGTTTTAATCTGAAGTTAGCCAAATGGGCTAAAAAAGAAGGTTTTAACGTGGTATATTACATTGCTCCCAAAGCTTGGGCTTGGAGGGCTTCAAGGGCAGAAACCATAAAAAAGTACGTTGATTTACTGCTGGTCATTTTCCCATTCGAAAAAGCATTCTTTGAGAAATGCGGCATAAATACACGGTTTGTAGGCAATCCACTTTTTGATGAAATTGCTAAATTTGAAGCAAATAAGAATTTTAAGGAAGATAATGGACTCACCGACAAGCCGATTGTGGCTTTGTTGCCAGGAAGCAGAAAGCAGGAAATAGAGAATATGTTGGGTCTAATGTCAAGTCTTACCAAAGAATACGCTGATATACAGTGGGTTGTAGCAGGGATTTCGAATTTTGAGACTGGCTTTTATACAGTTCATGGAGGTGATTTTAAAGTTGTTCTTGACCAAACTTATGACTTACTTTCTGTTGCCGATGCGGCTGTAGTTACTTCTGGAACAGCTACTTTAGAAACGGCTCTTTTTAAAGTACCTCAAGTGGTGGTTTATAAAACGAGTAATTTTAGTTACCAAATAGCTAAAAGGTTGGTGCAAATCAAATACATATCGCTGGTAAATTTGGTGGCAGAGAAAGAAGTTGTGAGAGAGCTCATCCAAGAAGAATATTCTTTAGAAAACACCAAAAATGAACTTGAAAAACTGCTTTTTGATAATAAATTTAGAGATAATCAGTTAATTGAATACAATGGCATAATCGAAACTTTGGGAACAAGCAAGGCTTCCGCAAATGCCGCTTTAGAAATACTTAAATTGTGAAATAAGAATGAAGAAATTATTGGTTTTGTTTTTTGGTCTGATTTTGATGGTTGCTTGTAAGAAAGATGAGGTGGCGGTAGAAAAAACTACTTTGGAGTATTTGACAGGGACCACCTCAAAGAAATGGAAAGTAACTGAGGGAATGGTAAAATTGGGAGAAACTTCAATAAATTTGGTGGCCAACCAGCCCCCGTGTGTTACTGACAATATTTTGGTTTTGAATACCAACAAAACATACGAGTTGAATGAAGGAGCCTCAAAATGTGACCCCTCAAAAGACCCAGATTTAATTATAAAAGCCAATTGGTCGCTAGTTGAAGATCCCAAAGCCATTACCATAGATAAGTTTATTTTCTTAGGATATGTGCTTGAAAATTCAAAATTCTTGATTTCTAGTATCAATGACAATCAATTTATTGGTCAAACAGAAGTTACTCTAAATGGCAAAACATATCAAGCCAACATTACATTTTCATTAGTTAATTAAAATCATTAATTAATATTTGTTCTAAATAACCGAACACAATTGCTTAATTTTGTGTTAGAATTACAAACTGAACGATCTTTTTAGATGAGCAAAGACATGGATTTGTTGGAGGAGTTAACCACCTCTGATTATAAATATGGTTTTTATACCGACATTGAAGCTGACGAAGCCCCTCCAGGCTTGAGTGAAGATATTGTTAGGTTTATATCTGCCAAAAAGAACGAACCAGAATGGATGCTTGAATGGAGATTGCAAGCATACAGGGAATGGTTAAAAATGACAGAACCAACTTGGCCAAATGTACATTATGTAAAGCCTGATTTTCAGGCTATTAAATACTATTCTGCCCCAAAACAAAAAGTTACGATAGACAGCTTAGACGACATAGATCCAGAGCTTCGCAGGACTTTTGAACGTTTGGGAATATCTTTGAAAGAGCAAGAGCGTTTGAGTGGTGTGGCAGTTGATGCAGTGATTGATTCGGTTTCTGTAGCCACGACATTCCGTTCAAAACTATTAGAAATGGGCATAATTTTTTGTTCAATTTCAGAAGCAGTTCATAATTATCCAGACCTTATCAAAAAGTACATAGGTTCGGTAGTTCCAGTAAAAGATAATTTTTATGCAGCTCTAAATTCAGCTGTTTTTTCTGACGGGTCGTTTTGTTATATACCAAAGGGCGTACGTTGTCCTATGGAGCTTTCTACTTATTTCAGGATAAATGCGGCAGGAACGGGTCAGTTTGAAAGAACACTTATCATCGCTGATGAAGGTGCTTATGTAAGTTATTTGGAAGGGTGTACGGCACCAAGTAGAGACGAAAATCAATTGCATGCGGCAGTTGTAGAGATTTTCACACACGAAAATGCCGAAGTAAAATACTCAACTGTTCAAAACTGGTATCCAGGAGATAAAGAAGGAAAGGGTGGGGTGTATAATTTTGTTACAAAAAGAGGCATTTGTTTTGGCGACAATTCAAAGATATCTTGGACGCAGGTAGAAACGGGCTCAGCTGTGACTTGGAAATATCCTTCGGTAATTCTTAAAGGCGATAATTCAATAGGAGAGTTTTATTCGGTGGCTGTTACAAACAACTATCAACAGGCAGATACAGGTACAAAAATGATTCACTTAGGTAAAAATACCAAAAGTAGAATTGTTTCAAAAGGTATTTCCGCTGGTAGAAGTCAAAACTCTTACAGAGGCTTGGTAGAGATTTCAAAAAGGGCTACAAACGCTAGAAATTATTCGCAGTGCGATTCTATGCTTTTGGGAGATAGGTGTGGGGCCCATACATTCCCGTATATAGAGTGCAACAACTCTACGGCTACAGTGGAACACGAAGCTACCACTTCAAAAATCGGCGAAGATCAACTTTTTTATTGCAACCAACGTGGTA
The DNA here is from genome assembly GCF_024343735.1 of Lacihabitans sp. CCS-44. Taxonomy (GTDB): domain Bacteria; phylum Bacteroidota; class Bacteroidia; order Cytophagales; family Spirosomataceae; genus Leadbetterella. The sequence continues at coordinate 237,941 of NZ_RJUE01000001.1, read as the reverse complement.
TAGATTCTGAAACGGCAGTTGCTTTAATTATCAATGGATATGCCAAAGAAGTCTTGAATCAATTGCCAATGGAATTTGCGGTTGAAGCTCAAAAACTCCTTGCTATTTCGCTGGAAGGTTCTGTGGGATAATAAAAAACTAAGAATTCATTATATAAAAGCTGTCTTTTGGCAGCTTTTTTGTTTTAGATACTTTATGAAATCACTCAGGTGGCTTGTTGTATTTTTTCTTTCCTTGAAAATATCGGTTGGACAGCAGCAGAACCGAATTCAAGTGGCGGTTTTGGGTACTTTCCATTTTGGGGAAAGTTCAGATTATGCAAGTATTTCTAGGAGGGATATTATGTCTCGCAAGGGAATGAAAGAAATAAATGAGTTGGTTTCTGATTTGGCGAAGTTTTATCCTAACAAAATTTTTGTAGAAAACACACCCGATTCCCAAGGACTTTGGGACGGTGTTTATGCCGATTACAGAAAAGGTTTAGAGCCTAAGAATCCCTCTATTTTGGTGAATGAAGTGTTTCAGATTGGAATTAAATTAGCCAAGCAAATCAATGACCCGTTTGGGGTTATTTGCGTAAACTACACGCCTCCCGAGCAAAATGGTGGTCTAAAGCAAGCAAAAACTGGTTTGGATACGATATACACTGTTTATTCAAATATGCTTCAGAGTCGAAAGCCTGAAATTGGGCGTTTTTTTAAAGAAAATCCATTGGCAGATAAAGAGTTTAAAACTTATTTGAAGAAGAACGAAGAATGGAGTAAATTGAGTTTAGAAAAACATCTTTTGGCCATGAACGAAGCTTCTTCTCTTAATTCTCTGCATTATTTGAATGTAACGGCTTGGATGGATCAAAATCCGAACGGAATCGGAGCAGAACTGACAGCAAAGGAGTATTTACGAAATGCCAAAATTCTTCAGAATATCTTACATAAATTAAATCCATACGATAAGCGTGTGCTGATAATAATTGGAGCAGCCCATGTAAAATCTTTAAAAGAGATGATTGAGACACATCCGCTTTTAGAATTCGTGGCAATTGAACAAATTTTTAAAAAATAGTATAGTTCTATTTCCTTTGTTGTTCGATCTCTGTTTTTTAGGAAAGAAGTTTTTGCTAAAAATATTTTTGTTAGTGAATATAGCTTCCAGCATTAAAATCAATTGTGCTGCCAGTAGCATGGTCCATTAAACCCGCAGCTATCAAAACCACAACCGGAGATATATGTTCTGGTAATGTAAGTTCTTTTAAGGCCGCATCTTTCAGAATACTTTCTTCACCATTTGTTCTTATGTAGTCTTCAGCCATTGGTGTTTTGGTGAATCCTGGTGCTAATATAAAAGATTTGATATTGTATTGACCAAATGACCTTGCCACAGTTCTACCGAGCGACACCAAGGCTCCTTTTGAAGCTGCATAGGCCAAGTAATCTTCAGTCTCGCCTCTGAATGCCGCCCTTGATGCTACATATACCATTCTGCCCGCTTTGCTCTCCTTGAAATGTTGTAGACCTAAATGAGTTAATAAGCCTACTGAGTGGAGGTTGGTGTTCATGGTTTTGTGCCAAATGTTCATCCAGTCATTTGAGTTTGCATCGATACTGTGATACTCAAAGATTCCGACATTGTTCACAATCATGTCAACCTTAATAAAAGAGCTCATTACTGCCTCAAAAAAGAGCTTTGTATCGTTTTCATTGCTCAAATCTGCTTTGAAAAGTTTTGAGGCATTGCCTTCCTTTAAGAGCTTTTCTGCCCCTTTTTGGTTCGAATTATAATGTATTGCCACCGTAGCACCCGCCTCTATTAATGCTCTTGCTATTTCAAATCCGATACCGCTTGAAGCACCCGTTACAATTATTTTTTTATCTCTTAAATCTATTTGCATATTTTTGTGAAAATTAAAGGAATATAATACTGATGGCAGGAAAAAACACTTATCGTAAACCAAGCCCAAAAACTACCCCAAAAATAGCAAAAAAGGTTCCTGTTTTTTCTTACATCAAGAAACTCTTGTACAAGGCAGTCTTTTATTTTTTGATAATTACGGTTGGAAGTGTGGCGGTTTTTAAATTCGTACCCATTCCTTTTACCTGGACTATGTTAGATCAGAAAGTAGATTCTTTAATGGATGGTGAGGATTCGGAGATTCATTACGCTTGGCGGTCTTATGATAATGTTTCTCGAGAAATGCACTTGGCAGTTGTGGCTGCTGAAGATCAGCTTTTTCCTGATCATTTTGGTTTTGACTTTAAGCACATGCAGATTGCCTACAAAAATAATTTGAAGGGTAAAAAAGTCCGTGGAGCGAGTACTATTAGCCAGCAAGTAGCCAAAAATGTTTTTTTGTGGCAAGAGAGAAGTTATATTAGAAAGGCTCTGGAGGTTTATTTTACTTTTTTGATAGAAATAATTTGGGGCAAGCAACGTATACTAGAAGTATATGTTAACGTTGCCGAAATGGGAAAGAATACTTTTGGTGCGGAAGCTGCTGCCCAACGATATTTTGATAAATCTGCGAAAAACCTAAGCCGAGAGCAAGCAGCTAAACTTGCGGCGGTGTTGCCAAGTCCTAGGAAATGGTCTGTAACAAAACCTGGGCCTTATGTAAGTAGAAGAGTGCCGAAAATCACGCGACAAATGAGAGCTTTGGGCGGAACGGCTTACATCAAAGATTTGCGGAGTTTTTAAAATTCCCTAAACTGAATTTTGTCTTTAAGATTTTGAGGGGAGACATTATAATAAGCTACTTTTAATAATTCTTCAACAATTTCCGAAGACAATAATTCATACCTAAGATGGGTCCATCCCATTTTACCCCATTTGTTGGGTACTGGGAAAATTGATTCTGGATTTATTTTACAAAACATTTCCTGTTCCTCTGGCGTAAATTTTAGCGTTGCCCTATTTTCCTTTTCGTTGAGCGTGGCGAATATTTTCTTTTTTATTCTAAAAGAGACTTTCTCAAAGTGCGGCTCGATGCATACTTCGGGTAACGAAATGGCTAATGTGCTGAATTCTAATAAACTAGGCATGTTTTCAGAAAAAAAACTCCAAGTATTTTACTTGGAGTTAGATAATTTTTATTCTTCGCTTAAGCCTGCCATAACCTCACTCAAGGGTTTGAGATTGGCCGGAATTGGTTTTTCTTCAGTCTCTTCGGCTACTTCCTCGTAAGGAATTACGTCCAATATTTTGGTAACACTTATGTCAGAAATGATATAATCCTGCACAGAACCTAGTTTTTCAACCATCAAACCATACACTTCTTTGATGTCTTGTGCATTGAGCAAAAACACAAAAGGCACTTTCTTTTCTTTTTGAGATTTTTCGTCAAAAACGATGTATTGAGCTCGTGCTTTCCACCAAAGTTCTTGGTTATTTTCTATAAAAAACACCTCATTAAACTTCATTTTGGTTAATCCTACCAACTGAAACTCTTGCAGTTCTTCGGCACAATATGCGTAAGCTCTAGCTTCGGCATCGGTGTAAGATACCGCATCAAAAAGGTAAACTTGGGTGATGGGTTTTGTACCCCCTTTTTCGTCTTGTTGTATAAATTTTATTTTTGCTTGATACCAAGTAGCCATTTTTCTATTTTTAAATAATTATTTTTTGCACTAAAATCTAACTAATTTCCAGTAACCAATTTCTAATTCCTCACCAATTCAGCAGCCCCAAAAACCCCCGCACTATCGCCAAGCAGTGGTTTTAAGAATACCGTTTCCACTTTTCGGTCATTGAAAATATAGTTTTCTATTTGTTTTACGCCTTCAGTATAGAGCAAGTCGATGTTACTAACGCCACCTCCAAGAACTATTACATCTGGGTCCAGCACATTGATTATCGAACTGATTGCTCTTGCAAATGATGTCATCAAATGGTCTATAGTTGCCGTAGCGTGAGGGTCGGTGTGATCGAGATGCCTTTGATAAATTTCTTTTAGTCTCAATTTTTGACCAGAAAGCCCTTCATAATACCGTTCCAAAGCTGGTCCAGCGAATACTTTTTCATTGCAACCGCTTTTGCCACAATAACAAGCTTCGCCATCCACATCTAACACTATATGACCCCATTCGCCGCCGATTCCATGTTTTCCTCCAATTACTTTGCCATTGACCACTACACCTCCACCAACACCGGTCCCCATTATTACTCCAAAAACCACTTCTGCGTTGAGGTCTTTGGCTGCACCCATAGTAGCCTCTGCCAAAGCAAAACAGTTGGCATCGTTGGCCATTTCTATTCTGATTTTAAGCAATTCCTCTAAGTCCTTTTTCATGGGCTGGCCATTCATACAAACCGTATTGCAGTTTTTCATGGTTTGGAGGCCTGGGTCAAGTGTTCCTGGTGTACTAAATCCAATGGCTTTAGGGTCTATGCCAGTTTCGACTCTTATGAGATCAATCAACAGTCCAATTTGCGAAATTATATGTTTATAGCCTTTATCAGCTTCAGTATCAATTCGTTTTCTAATTAAGATTTCACCCGATTCTGCCTCAATTACGATACATTCGATTTTGGTGCCACCCAAGTCAACGCCCCAAAGGTATTTCATATTTGTTCTGTTGTAAATTTTCAGCTAAATAAAGGTTTTTTGGTGAAATTTCCTCTGATTATTTCAAAATTAGATGATAACATCAATTAAAAATCTTCCTATTTCAGATCCTTTATCGACTAATAGCCCCCCAGCATTTGCCTTTGCAAAATCCAAGGACATTTCTGGTGTTTTGATTTGATACGTTTTTAATATGTTTGGATTGTCAGTTAAGTCTGTTTCAACCGTTCCACCTACTAAAATCACTTTTTTCTGTTTGGCATTTTCAAGAAGTTTTGATATAAGTTTTCCATTCCAAGTTTGGGAATCTATTCTGCCTTCTCCAGAAATAATTACATCTGATTGCTCAATTTTACTCTGCAGATCACATATTTTGAAGATTTCTTCGGCAGCTGAAACTACCTTTGCTCCAAGAAACGCATAAGCTCCACCCGCCAGTCCGCCGGCTGCACCACTTCCTGCAACTTTTTGTAAATCAATGTTTTTTGTTCTTATAAAAATCGAATTTAGGTTTTTTAACCCTTTGTCTAGAAACTCAATTTGCTCTTGATTTGCACCTTTTTGTTTGGCATAAATGTGTGCGGCACCATTTTCTCCGAAAAAGGGATTGGTGACATCTGTGGCTACGATAAATTCGGTTTTTGACAGGTCAAATATAGGATGGTAATCAATGCTGTGAATTTCATTTAAACTCTCGCCATTTGGATTCAAAGTGTTTCCATTTTTGTCCAAGAATATATAGCCCAAAACGGCTGCCATGCCTATGCCACCGTCATTGGTGGCTGAGCCACCCACAAAAAGTATAACTTTTTTCACGTTTCTTTTCAGGGCATGAGCAATCAATTCGCCTGTTCCTAAAGTGGTGGTTTTTAATGGATTTCTCTCGCTTTCTGTCACAAGTTCGAGTCCCGAAATTTGTGCCATTTCTACAAAAGCAGTTTTGGTTTTTTCATCCCAAAGATATTTACTTTCTATTTTTCTGAAAAGCGGATCAGAAGCCATGCACTTGATATAGTCCAAATTTCCTTTTATAGCCTCCAGAGTCCCTTCCCCACCATCTGCCAATGGCAAAAGTGTGATTTCAGCCTTTGGGAAAGTGTTTTTTATTCCTTCGGCTAAGCTTTCAGCTACTTTTTGAGCAGAAAGCGAATCTTTGAATGAATCTGGGGCAATGAGAATTCGCATTATAAACTCATTAAATCCTTGAACTTTATGGCTTGGCGACGAGATATTTCAATTTTTTCTAGTGGTGTACTTTTCTCACCTCCTTTGAGGGTTACCAATAATCCACCTGAAAACCAGGGCTCTATTTTCTCTACCCATTGTAAGTTTATGATGTGTTTGCGGTTGGCTCTAAAGAAGCTTTTGGGGTCAAGTTTTTCTTCCAAACTATTCAGAGACTTCAAAATCATGGGTTTTTGGTCTTCAAAATGCAGCCTAACGTAATTTCCCATAGACTCAAAAAGTCTTACTTTTCCGAGTTTTACAAACCAACATTTTTCTCCATCTTTTACAAAAACCTGGTCGTTTTCGGTTAAATATTGCACGTTCGGGTCTGAAGAAAGTTTCTCTGAACGCTTAATTTCGGCCTCAACTTTTGCAATGGCCTCTGCCAAACGACTGCTGTCAATTGGTTTCATTAAGTAATCTAAAGCATTGTATTCGAATGCTTTAAGAGCGTATTCGTCGTATGCCGTAGTGAAAATAACTTCTGGAACTCGGTCCTCAATGATTTCCAAGAGTTCAAATCCATTCTTACCGGGCATCTGAATGTCTAGAAAAAGCAAATCTGGTTGGTGTTCGTCAATGAGTTCAATGGCTTCGTCGGCATTGGCTGCCTCTGCCACTACATTGATTTTCGGGAATTCTTCCAAAAGTCTCTTCAGCTCATTTCTTGCAAGTCTTTCGTCGTCGATAATGATGGTTTTCATATACTTAGAGGTATTTTTATGACAGCAGTAACTGTCTGGTGATCTTCTTGATAAATTTCGAAAGAGGCATTTTTGCCGTATAACAATTGCAAACGTTTCTCTGTATTTTTAAGTCCAAATCCGCCATCAATGTTCGCGTTTTCCGTATTTTTTAGAACGCCCGTATTCCTGATTTTGATTACTAAATTATTAAAAACTTTGCTGGTGTTTATTTCTACATAACCCCATCTAGGTGCTTTTTGTACACCATGTTTGATGGCATTTTCTACCAAAGTTTGCAACATCATGGGCGGCACCTGGATATTGAGCGTATTCACGTCTACATCCCACATGATTTGTAAGCGTTCTTCGTATCTTACTTTTTCCAACTCTAGGTAATCTTCAATGGTTTTTAGCTCTTCTTTGAGCGAGATGGTGGTTTTCCTGTCGGCCACCAATGCACTTCTCAAAATATTCGACAACTGAGTAATACCTTTTTGCGATTTGGTGGGGTCTTCCAATACCAAAGCCCTGATGCTGTTCAAGGCATTAAACATAAAATGCGGGTTGATTTGGGCCCTTAATATTTTGGCTTCGGTGGCTTCAATGGAGGTTTGTAGTTTTATACGTTCAACGGCATCAATGCGGCGTTCGTTGGTGTATGCATAGAAAATATAAACTAAAACCCAAATTAGAATCGGTTTGCTGAGATTGACCACATACACAATATCTCTAAGTAGCCAATTACTTTTAGTGGTATCAATGATGTCTTCGTCCAAACTGATGTTGATGGCATAAAACAAAAACGTAATGAGCAAAATGCCAATAAAACTTCTGATAATAAGTTGAGGGATTGAGAGTTTTATCCAATTGTATTTTTTGAAAACCACCCTAAACAAATGGGTGAGCGAAATACCCACTAGAATGTTTATGATAGAATTAAAAACTAGGTTTTCGAGTTCTTCATAATTGAAATTCCAAAACAGGAAATAGTTGATGAAGTCGGAAAGGGTATATAAAGTCCATCCCGAAATTTGAAATAGCCAATACGACTGCTTAAAATTCATTCATCAAATATTTTCTCAAAACTACAAATTATGAAAATTTAAATCGAATCTTCTTTACTGTCGGGGATTTTTATTGGCGAAAGGCGGAAATATGGTTTTATGTTTTTTTTGAAATTATTCCAAATGACTCACATCGTTTCTTGAAAGTATGTCAAATGTATCTTTTGTATAGCAATATTCTAGTTTATACAAACAGGTGTTTTGGTGCGGAAAAGTATCCATGTCAGAAATAGGCAGATTTGAAATATGCGATAACAACACCCGCATGGCTCGTCCGTGCATGGCTACTAGTATAAGTTTTTCTTCGGAGTTTTCAATGATTTTCTTAAGCCCAACTTTCAGTCTATCAGCCACTTCAGCCGGACTTTCTCCCCCCGTTGGCTTTAAGTTTATGTTACCTTCGCTCCAACTTTTAGTTAGATTGGCATAATAGGCATTGTCTTCTGTTGTGGGTTCTTGGCCTTCTTTTTCTCCCCAACTTATTTCGTTAAGTTCTGGTAAAATATCATGTGGAATTCCTTTTTGTATAAATTTTTCGACTGTTTGATGTGTGCGAATAAGGGCCGAAGTGTATACTTTTTCGAATTGAATATCACCATATTTTATATGAAAAGCCTCCGCTTGATTTCTGCCGGTTTCATTGAGGTCAGCATCTATTCCGCTTCCTTGCACTATTCCTCTTTTGTTGTAGTCCGTTTCTCCGTGTCTGATTAAATAGATTTCTTTTTTTGACATAAGTATATTTCCCTTCTTTTTAGATATTTTTGACAAATTTACATAGAATACCATGTTTAATAAAAATTTTGATTTAGAAAGCCTCAATGCTTTTGGAAAAAACACACTTCCAGGACATATTGGAATTGAATTTACAGAGCTTGGCGACGATTTTATAATTGCCCGCATGCCAGTGGATAGCCGCACACATCAGCCATTTGGGATTTTGCACGGCGGTGCTTCGGTAGTTTTAGCCGAAACCATCGGTAGCTTAGCGTCTATGTTGTGTTTACAGAACCCCGAACAACAAAAGGCCGTCGGTTTAGAAATTAATGCGAATCACCTGAGAGCTGTAAAAACTGGTTGGGTTTATGGTAAAGTGACGGCCATTCATGTGGGTGCAAAAACCCACGTGTGGGATATAAAGATTACCAACGAAGAAAATAAACCCATTTGTATTTGTAGACTAACTACTATGATAATCTAGCATAAACATATCCTTTGGCTCAGTTTTTGCTATGATTTTTCCGAAATTTCACCCAATATGCATAAATTATTTCTTGTTTTTTTTGTTTTCATAGGCACGTTTGGAATGGCTCAAATAACCAAACCTGACACCGCAAATATGCCCATAGATACCAGCTTGAAGGTAAAACCCATCGTTTTTGACACCATGAGTTATTCAGAAGAATATCGTCGTGACAAATGGAGATTTTCTTGGGGAGCTAGAGTAGGAGGGAGCCGTGGAAAATATACCATCAACGAGAATACCATTGATCAAGTTGGCCCAAGTGGTCTGCCTGTTTTAGATCAAAACGGCAAAATTGTCAAAAATCAGTTTGTTAACAACAAACTTTTTGGGACGGGCTACAGTGGCGGGGTCTTTGCCAGATTTGTTAGAGGTTCGTTTTTTATTCAGCCAGAATTGATGTATTCCTCTAAAGCTGGGAAGTTTGATTTGCTAAAAACCGATGGGAGTTTATATAAGCGTGTGAACGGTTCATTCTCCTCTTTGGATATGCCACTTTTGATTGGTATTCGCTCTAATAAATCTCGTGTCTTTTTCGGCCCAACTGTAAATTTTGCCTACAAACTCAACAACGAAATGAAGGATGCTCTTTCAGAATTTATTGCCAAAGAAAAACTCAATAATCAGTTTTTCAACAGACCTATTATGAATTTTAATGTAGGTTTAGGTTTCGAGTTTGGGTTGTTTTTCTTTGATTTACGTTACGAAAAAAGTATAAAATCTTATTCTTTGCAAAATATTGGGCCGAGTAATTCGCCTAAATTGTTCAATTTAAAGGCAGACGGTTTTCATGTCAGTATAGGTTTTATTCACAAATAATTTCGAAAAGTCATAGTTTCTGTTCTATTTTTGGTGAAAATATATAATTTCACATGAAAGCATTGGTATTGGGTGGAGGCTCATTGAAAGGTGCATGGCAAGTTGGGGCAATTCAAGCAGTTTTAGAGACTGGCTTTAAGCCTGACATGATTTATGGCATATCTGCTGGGGCACTCAATGCCTCTTTTATGGTAAATGAAGCCGGACTTCAATTCAAGGCCAATCAAGAAATCAACTGGGATTTAGTAAATAAGAAACTGCTACAGTTTTGGTTAGAAAATATCACCAAACCATCTGATATCGGAATTTTAAAGTCTAAATGGACATTGGGAATCGACACATTAATGAGTAGGTTCGATGGACTTTTAGATACCAACCCACTTCACGAAAAACTCAAAAAGTATTTAGATTTGACCGTTTTGAGAAGAAGCCCAATAGCTTTGAAAGTTGGAGCTGTGAATGTTCATACAGGCGAAATGCACTACGCAGACCCTCTTGAACAACATTTTTTAGATTTTCTCAGAGCAAGTAGTTCTTTGCCCATCATTATGCCAGGTATACAGATAGGCAACGACAACAAAGAAGTGTATTTGGATGGAGGTATAAGAGAGGTGGTGCCTTTGAAAAAGGCCATCGCAGATGGAGCCACAGAGATTTATGCCATAGCCACTCATCCCAGAAAGCGTGAAATGGAACCCATCAACTACCGCAGTTTACTTACTTTAATTGAGCGTATAAAAGATATTTCAGTAAATCAGCTAGAAAACAATGACTTGGAATGGGCAGAACATTATAACCAAAATTTGGTATCTGTAGCAGGCTTTAGTTTCAATAAAAAAATAAAGCTCACCGTCATCAGGCCAGATGTTTCTGTAAATATCAAGCTGACAGATTTTGACATAGATGTCATAAAAGCCATCATAAAAGAAGGTTATGAGAAGGCTTACACGGTGTTGAATGCTTAGAAAAGTTTGACCCTTTTACTCTGAATCACCCAAACAATACCTAAAGAAGCAATAAAACCAAAAGCAATAGAAAGTGTGGTGGCTTTTGAGATAAATCCTATCAAAACTGGGCCGAAAAGAAAGCCACCCATGGCGAATGTGTTCATGATGGCCAATCCAGAGCCTTTGGCCATATTTGGAACTCTTGATGCACTGGCATAAAGTATGGGTGCTCCGCATGAAACACCTGCTCCAACAAGTGCAAAACCTACAATTGCTGAAAAAGTATAGGGTAGTGTTATTACTACTAAGATGCCTACAATACTCAATATTCCGCCATAAAATAGTATTTTGTTAGCCCCGAATCTCGGTATGATTTTATCTCCAATGAGTCTTCCCAAAGCCATGAAAAGAGAGTAGCCCGCCATTCCCCAACCTTCAAAATAAGTGGAGGTTTTCACAACAGCCCTCATGAAAACTGCTGACCAATCGGCCATAGTTCCCTCGGTAATGTTGACGCACAAACCGATGACTATCATCAACAAAAAACTTCCTTTTGGAAACGAAAACTTCGATTTTTCAGTAATTATCTCATGTATTTCTTCTTTGATTAGGAAAATATTCTTTTGTGCAAAAAGCAGAACCAAAAACAATAATGCACCCACTATGCTCATGTAAATACCTGGCAATAAGCCCATGCCGCCAAATAAGCTTGAGCAAATAGACCCAAACATAAGTCCCAAGCTAAACATACCGTGGCAAGTGCTCATTATTTTTATATCGAAGTGGTGTTCAATGGCTCCAACACAGGTATTCATGCCCACGTTGGTGATAGAAATGCCGCAACCACACAGAAAAAGGAAAAAAGATTGGAAATAAACCGTTGGGGCGTTTAACAAAAGACTGAATGCCAGCAACATAAAGCCAATGCCATAAACAGAGGTCTTTTGCATGCCGATTCTCCTCACCAAAGTGGCTGCCACTGGATTCATAGCTAAAGCACCAAAAGGCAAGCTGAGCAAAAGCAGCCCTAACTGGGCATCGTCAAGGTCAAATTTGGTTTTTACAAAAGGTATAAAAGTGGCCCAATTGCCAAATAGTAGCCCTACAGAAATAAAAATAAGACCAATGGAAAAACTCTGCTTGTTACCAAAAAAATCTTTGGTGATATGAGAAAACATAAATCGCTTTGAAGGTTCAAGTCGCAATTTAACTATTTACACAGCCTATTTTTAAAATATATCCCAAAGAAGTCAGACCAAAGATGAATTTATCAGAATTAGCCAATAATTTTTCCAAAAATCACAATTAGGATTTCTTTTCGTATTTTTTGGGTGCATAAAGAAAACCAAAAGCCTCCGCACCTTCTTTGGTGTGCGTTTTGTGGTGAACATAGTGAGCATACATGATGCGTTTCATGTATTTACTTTTGGTAGCAAACTTGAATTTTAGCCTTCGATGTACGATCAGGTCATGAAATATAAAGTAGAAAAGCCCGTAAAGGGTAATGCCTAAACCTATGTGAAAGAGATACCAGTATTCTGCATTTAAATCTCCATAAACTATACAAAAGATGGCTATTGGAGTAAAAACCAATGCATAATAATCGTTTTTTTCGAAAAAACCTTTGTGCATGTTGTGGTGGTCTTCGTGCCATGTCCAACCAAAGCCGTGCATGATATACTTGTGAGCAAACCAAGCCACTCCTTCCATCAAAAGAAAAACACCCAGAATTATTCCTATTTTAATTGCTATCTCCATTTTCTGCTTTTATCTATTTTAAAACACACTTAATCTTAAATTGTTTTTGGGTCTAAAATAAAAACCTATTTTTGTTGAAAATTAATACAAATGAAATTGAAATTATTAAGTTTTTTACTTTTGTTTTCTGCAATTGCGTTTTCTCAAAAACCTAAATCAGAAAAACCTAAATTGGTGGTCGGCATAGTAGTGGATCAAATGCGTTACGATTACCTTTATCGCTTTTATTCAAAATACTCAACAGGAGGCTTCAAACGAATGATGAACGAAGGCTATAACTGCCGAAACAATCATTATCATTATGCATCCACAGTTACTGGCCCTGGTCACGCACATATATTTAATGGTTCATCGCCTGCTATTAGTGGTATAGTGGGTAACGAATGGTTTGAAAAAAATACCTCAGCAAGCATGTATGTAGTGGCTGATTCTACAGTCAACGTAGTTGGAGCTGGAAGTGCTTCGGCTGGAAAAATGTCACCTCGAAACATGAAAGTGACCTCGATAACTGATCAGCTCCGAATAGCGACGCAGTTTAAATCAAAAGTAATCGGAATTGCTTTTAAAGATAGGGGAGCCATCTTACCCGCTGGCCATACAGGTTTGGCGTATTGGTACGATGCTGGTAGCGGAAACTGGATTACGAGTGACTATTATCAGAAAACTTTGCCAGATTGGGTAAAGACTTTCAACGATAAAAAACTGCCTCAACAGTATATCACAAAAATGTGGGAGCCATTGCAGCCCTTGGCAAATTATACTGAAACAGAAGACGACGACCAACCTTATGAGGCAAATATTTCAGGAGAACAAAAGGCAGTTTTTCCTCATAAAGTTACGATGGGGAGTTTGGCCCAAACGTATTTTGGGAATGAACTAACCAAAAACTTCGCAATAGCCGCCATTGATTCAGAAAAAATTGGAATGGGAAAAGAAACTGATTTCTTGACGGTGAGTTTTTCTACACCAGATTATGCGGGTCATGCATTTGGAGCTCAATCAAAAGAAATTGAGGATGTTTATCTGAGATTAGACAAAAACATGGAAGAGTTGTTACTCCATTTGGACAAAAAATTGGGAATAGGAAATTACACAGTTTTCCTTTCTGCTGACCATGGTGTGGCGGAGATTCCAGCTTTTTTGAAAAAACATAATGTTCCAGCAGGACTTTTTCTGGGAGGCGAATTGGAGAAAAAAGCAGAGGCTGCTTTAGTAGCTAAATTTGGAGAAGGCAAATATGTACTAAACCAAGATAACTATCAGCTTTATTTGAATAAATCATTGTTGGCTCAAAAAAATATCACCATCGACCAGGTTACTGAAGTTCTAAAGGCTGAATTCGCCACTGTTGAAGGTATTTATAATGTTATAAACCTTTCTGAAGGAGACGTAAATGAGATTCCTTTATATTACAGAGACAAACTTACCAATATTTACAACCCAAAACGGAGTGGCGAAGTCATGCTACTGGTTGAGCCAGGCTGGCTTTCGGGTTACACTAAAGGTACTACCCACGGAACTATGTATGCTTACGACACCCACGTGCCATTGTTGTTTTTTGGATGGGGTATAAACAAAGGCGAGAATTTGAATAAAACATACATTTCTGACATTGCTCCAACCATTGCCATGCTCTTGAAAATTCTGGAACCAAATGGTAATATTGGACAGCCCGTTACAAGTGCTTTGAAGTAGGAATTTGAGAAGTTTTTTGTCATAAAAAAGGCTGCCCAGTAAACTGAGCAGCCTTTTCTTTAATAACCGAATTCTCTTTTACTTATCTTCTGGCAAAAGAACAATTCTGATGAAATCTTCACCGCTTAAATACTTGTTTGCCGTTGCTTTTGTGCTTTCAACTGTTAGCAAATCAAGTAGTTTGTCTTCTGTAGGAATCGTTACTACTCGGTCTCCATTCTGATATTTTGCAGCTAAAGAACCCAGCCAAAAATCGTTATTTTTCAAATTAGTCTGAAAATCGAGTTTTTGTTTTGAAACAAACTTTTCAATATCCACAGCTTCAGCACCGTTGGCTTTGATTTTTTCTATTTCTTTCAAAGTGATGGCAATCAATTTTTCAACATTTGCAGGAGAACAGCCATATCCAATTCTGAACATATACCTTGGCATGGGTACTCTGTTTGTACTTCCTCCAACAAATGGAGAATAAACGCCGCTTTCTTCTTCACGAAGTTTTTCGGTGAGTTTGATGTTCAATATATCTCCCAAAGCCCTTATTTGTAGTTCCTCAGCTTCATTTGGAGCATATTTGCCCGAATAAGTCAACAATACTCTAGCCTTGTCTTCTGTTCCTTTCTTTACAATTTTAGATACTTTTCCAGTCGGAGGTACTATGTTGAGGTCACGGAAGGTCTCTTTTTTCTGAGTTCCAGGTAATCCGCCCAAGTAGGTAGCCAACAAAGGTTTGATTTTTTCGATATCAAAATTTCCAACGAACGTAAACTCAAAATCTGAGGCATTGTTGAATCTCTCACTGAAAATTTTCATCGCTTTTTCAGGATCCACTTTGGTCATTCTTTCTGATGTCATCGGTTGTGCACGGTAAGCACCATTGCCCATTACGACTTGCACACTGTCATTGAAGACTTTTTCAGGTGTTGGTGTTTTTTCCATGTTCTGCAAAAAGTCCTTTTGGTTGGCCAATGCACCTTTGGCTGCTTCTGGGTCTAGTTTATTGTTGGTAAATCTGTTGTAAACCATCTGAAGGGCAGTTTCAAAGTCTTTTACTGAAGACGAACCCGATATGGCTTCTGTGGTACCACCTACAGACGCGTTTACTTGAGCCACTTTTCCTGACATAAACTTGGTCAGTTGCGAAGCTTTCAGGTTACCATTTCCACTAGTTGATGCTATCATTGAGCTAAACGCCGCATTCATAAAATCGGCATCTTCGTAAAGCGAGTTACCACCCCAACTGGTTCCTCTGAACTTTATCTCGTCGTTTTTGAAATCGGTAGGTTTTAAATTTACTTTTAAACCATTTTCAAATACGATTTCAGTCACGCCAATTTCTTCAATTTTATTTTCAGAAACTATTTTTCCCGGATTTGGCTTTTTCTCAACCAACGATGTCGCCACGGCTTCGTCTACATAAGCAGTAATCTTTGAACCCGTGTTGTCTAACCAGCCTTTCAATTGGGCTTCTGTTGGTAAACTGGCTTTGTCTTTCTCAGAGCCAATCAAAGCCAACACACGGTTTTCTTTGGTTATGAGTTTTTTGACAAGGGCATTTATTTCGGTTAGTTTTATGCCTTCCAAATGCTGATTTATGAATTGGTTGTCATATTCAATGTTGGTCATTACCACGTCATTTAAGAAACAACCCACCAATTCTTCCACAAAACTCTCCGAGTCGGTTTTGTCTTTTTCTTTGTATTGTTTCTCTACACCACTTTTGTATTGCATTTTGGCTCTTTGCAATTCACTTTCCGTAAAACCAAATTTGGAAACTCTCTCGTTTTCGTCTAAAACGGTTTTTAACGCTTTTTCTACATCAGCACCTTTGGCCACAGCAAAAACAGTAAGTGCATCTAAATTGCCCAAAAATGAGGAATAGTTGCTCGAACCAAACTGATAAGGAGGATCTGCTTTTTGCATCAATTCTTGTAAACGTTGGCTAATCATGCTGTTAAAAAGCGAGGTCATTATATTTTCTCTCCTGTTGTCAGCCGTTATTTGTTTTTTCTCCGGTTGCAAATAATACAACTGAACCATGTTGTAGGGTTGCTCCTTGTCAGTGATTACAATCGCTTCTGTACCTCCTTTAAGCGGTACTTCATATTTTACTCTTTCTTTCGGTTTAGCAGGATTTTGAATTCCTCCAAAATACTTGGTAATCATAGCTTCAATTTGGGCAGGGTCAAAATCTCCTACAGCCACAACTGCTTGCAAGTTAGGTCTGTACCAATCTTTGTGGAATCTTTTTACAGCATCGTAAGGAGCATTTTGGATGATGTCATCTAAGCCAATCGGTAGTCTTTGTGCATATATAGATCCTCTAAAAATCACAGGTAAAAGCTTCTCTTGAATTCTCGATTGAGCACCTTTTCTGAGTCTTGATTCTTCCAAAACAACCCCACGTTCTTTGTCAATTTCGGCGTGATCGAGTGTGGCATAAGCTGCCCATTCCGACAATACCATCATGAATTTTTCGAGCTTGGCCAGCGTGTCAGTTGGCACTGGAAGCATATAAACAGTTTCATCAAAACTGGTGTAAGCGTTGAGATCCGCACCGAATTGAATACCGTTTTTCTCCAAAAAATTCACCATTTCATTTTTCGGGAAATTCTTTGTTCCGTTGAAATCCATGTGCTCCATAAAGTGAGCCAAACCTCTTTGGTCATCGTCTTCGAGAATAGAACCGGCTTTTATAACGAGTCGCAATTGAGCACGATTTTTAGGCTCTACGTTTTTTCGGATATAATAAGTAAGCCCGTTTTTGAGTTTACCTACTTTCACCGAAGGATCCATTGGGAGTTTTTCATTAAGATTGAGCTGTTGGGCGAATGTCACTTGGCACAGCAATAACAGCAGGCCGAGATTGTAGATTAGTCTTTTCATAAAGGATTTTAAATTGATTAATAGATAAAAAATGTATTGATTAATAGTAAAAATACAAATGCAATTAAATAGATTTTCGACAAAAAGCTAAATAAAATTGTACGAAAGGCCGAAAATACTATTTCAAACTAAAACGTTAGTAATTTAATAAAATTTAATGGGGATTCTAATTTTTATTAGATTTAACATTTTTTGATTAAATTTGTCATTGAAAAACCTATTCTACAGTTTGAAATTTTAGATTCTTCCTGTTTTAGTTTAATATTAAAGAAAATTCCAAATCCTCCAGCAGGATATTTATATGAAAGAATACGGAAGTAATGTTCAGAAACTGGTCGAGCAAATCGTATCCATTCCTGAAAAAGAAAAAAGAACCAAGCACGCCCACATTTTGGTAGAGCTGATGCGTCAGATTCATCCGCAGATGAGGGACGGAGCAGATTACAGTAAAAAACTTTGGGACGACTTGTACATCATGGCCAATTTTGACCTGGATGTTGATAGCCCATTTCCACCACCGCCAAAAGAGATTTTGGGTAAAAAACCTATGCAAATACCTTATAGCCAGTCTAAACTGAAGCATAAGTTTTATGGAAGAAATCTTGAATTGTTGATAATGAAAGCCATAGTGGCCGAAACTTTCGATGAAAGAAAGGCTTTTGTGTCGTATTTGGTTAGATTGATGAAGGCGTTTTTTCTCAATTGGAACAAAGACTCAGTGGAAACCCACGTGTGTTTAAATCAAATCATGGAACTTTCGGGAGGGAAACTCAAGCCGGAGATAGATTTCTTGGTTGAAAACGGTATGATAGACGACGCGAATCCAAAGGATGGCAGCGGAAATAGACCAAGACCTTCTTATCAGAATTTCTCGAATCGCCCAGAAAGAGGAAATGAAAGAAGAGATCCGCGTGCAACCGGCGAAGGTAACAAACTGGGTGGATTTAACAGAAATCCAAATCAAAGGCCGAACAACCCGAATGGTGGTAATGGTAATAACAACGGCAACAATAAAAACCGTTTTAACAATAATAACAATAGAAGAAGACCTCAATAATAAATATGTCGTCATTTAAAATAACAGGAGGAAGGAAATTAAAAGGGGAGCTTGTTCCCCAAGGTGCAAAAAATGAGGCATTGCAGATATTGTGTGCTGTTTTGTTGACCAAAGAACCCGTAATTATTCACAATATCCCTAACATCAGAGACGTAAATAAACTCATGGAACTCTTGGAGGACATGGGAGTAAAGCGAAGCAAAATGGGTGAGGGTGTGTACAAATTCGAAGCCGATGATGTAAAGTTTGAATACTTCGAAACACAAGAATATAAAAACAAAGCCGCAGAACTCAGAGGATCAGTGATGTTACTTGGGCCTATGTTGGGTCGATTTGGAAGAGGAAAAGCTCCGAAACCAGGCGGTGACAAAATAGGCAGAAGGCCATTGGATACGCATTTCATCGGTTTTCAGAAATTGGGAGCAGAATTTTCGTATGACCCAGGCGATTCTTTCTATTCTATAGATGGTTCAAAAATGAAAGGCTCTTACATTTGGATGGAGGAGATTTCTGTAACAGGTACAGCCAATGTTTTGATGGCCGCGGTACTCACCGAAGGCACTACTACCATATATAACGCAGCTTGCGAGCCGTATTTGCAACAGTTGTGTAAGATGCTCAACAGTATGGGTGCCAAAATATCTGGTGTGGGTTCTAATTTGTTGGTTATAAAAGGTGTAAAGGAACTTCATGGATGTGAGCACACAATGTTGCCAGACATGATTGAGATTGGTAGTTTTATTGGTTTAGCAGCCATGACAGGTTCAGAGATAACCATCAAAAACTGTAGAATTCCTGAATTGGGAATCATACCGGATACCTTCAAGAAATTAGGTATCGAAATGGAATTTAGAGGAGATGATATTCATATTCCAGCTCAAACCAATTACAAAATAAGCACACTCATAGATGGCTCGATTCTAACCGTTTATGATGCTCCGTGGCCAGGTTTTACGCCTGACTTGATTTCAATCATTTTGGTAACCGCCATTCAAGCAAAAGGTACTGTTTTGATTCACCAAAAAATGTTTGAATCCAGATTGTTCTTTACTGATAAATTGATAGATATGGGTGCTCAGATTATACTTTGTGACCCGCACAGAGCCACTGTGATTGGCCTAAACAGAGAGTATAATTTGAGAGGAATCAGAATGACATCACCAGATATTCGTGCTGGGGTGGCATTATTAATCGCTGCTCTATCGGCTGACGGAACAAGCATAATTGATAATATTGAACAGATTGATAGAGGGTACCAAAACATCGACGCCCGCCTTAATGCTATAGGTGCTGAGATAGTTAGGGTATAGTTTTTGACTAAAAGAAATTTGATTTTAAAGCCATCTTTTGATGGCTTTTTTGCTTTAATAAGGTTTGGGAAAAACCGTGAAAGCTTCAGATAACCACAATCTGAATATTTAGCCGTACCTTTGCGTTTTAATCGAAGTACCAAAAACTGGTATTTCAAAATACCAATTTATGTCATTCGAAAATTTAGGACTCTCCAGTCCGATACTGCAAGCAGTAAAAGAAAAAGGTTATATCACTCCTTCACCGATTCAAGAAAAAGCCATTCCACTTGTTTTAGATAGAAAAGATATTTTGGCTTCGGCCCAAACAGGTACGGGTAAAACTGCAGGTTTTACTTTACCAATTTTGCAGATTTTATCTGCTACTCCTAACCAAGGACGAAGAAAAATTAGGTCATTAATACTTACTCCAACCAGAGAATTGGCCGCTCAGATATATGATAATATCAGAGAATACAGTGTTTATTTAGATATAAAATCAACGGTGGTTTTTGGTGGTGTAAACATCAATCCGCAGATTTCAACATTGAAAAATGGTGTAGATATTTTGGTAGCGACTCCCGGCCGATTATTGGATTTGCATGGACAAAGAGCTCTTTCGCTTGCCAATGTTGAGATTTTGGTGTTAGACGAAGCCGATAGAATGCTGGATATGGGTTTTGCAAAAGATATTAAGCGAGTTTTGGCCTTAGTGCCTGAACGTCGCCAGAATCTTTTGTTTTCTGCTACATTTTCATTGGAAATCAAGCAGTTGGCCGCAGGTATTTTACATGACCCAGAAATGGTGGAAGCTTCTCCTGAAAATACTACGGTAGAAAAAATTGATCAAAGAGTTATTTTAGCTGACAAGGGTAGAAAACCTTCCATGTTGGTAAAAATGATAAAAGAGGGTAATTGGGAACAGGTTTTGGTATTTACAAGAACAAAACACGGGGCCAATAAACTTACCGAAAAACTCCAAAAATCGGACATTGCTTCGGCTGCTATACACGGGAATAAATCTCAAGGTGCCAGAACAAAGGCTTTGGATGATTTTAAAAAGGGAGAAATTCAGGTTTTGGTGGCGACCGACATTGCTGCCAGAGGATTAGATATTCCACTTTTGCCACATGTAGTAAATTACGAACTGCCGAATGTTCCTGAAGATTATGTACACCGTATAGGCCGTACGGGTAGGGCAGGAGCTACTGGCGAAGCCGTTTCATTGGTTTGTAATGAAGAGTATGATTTCCTTAGAGGAATTGAGAAATTGTTGGGTCAGAAGTTTGTGAGAGAGACCATGACAGGTTACGAACCTACGGAAGAAGAAGAAATAGCACCTTCAAAATCAGAACACAGAAGACCTCAGAATAATAATTTCAGAAAGCCCAACGTACAAGGTGGAGGAGGTCGTTCACCTCACAGTGGCGGAGGAACTTCAACCTCTGAAAATAAAAAGCCCAAGAAGTTTTTTGGGAAGAGATAGTAGAAATCATTTTTAGAGCATAAAAAAATCAGCGACTCCAAAGGAATCGCTGATTTTTTGTTTAAAGTTATCTATCTATGCTATCCAAGCTTCCACTTCTTCTTTGCTTGGCATTTTTTCATCTATCTTAAGTTTTTTACGCATCCCGCCCAAGTCGTTGAAGACCTTGTTTGGATTGGCTTCTTTCAACGCAGGGATGGTGTAAAAGCCCATTTTTTGTAGAGCAGGTACCCAAACAGCAGGAACACCAACAGCTACATAATCTTCAGTTGTAGCTATTTCTACTTTTTTCTCAGGTCGCATTTGCGGGAAGAATAATACCTCCTGTATGCTTGCATTGTTTGTCAACATCATGGTTAATCGGTCAATTCCGATGCCAATACCTGCCGTTGGGGGCATGCCGTATTCCAAGGCTCTGATAAAGTCCTCGTCCAAAGCCATAGCTTCTTCGTCTCCCCTTTCGGCCAGTTTCAATTGCTCCTCAAAACGTTCTCGTTGATCGATTGGATCGTTTAATTCAGAATACGCATTAGCAACTTCTTTCCCGTTTATAAACAACTCAAAACGCTCAACCAAGCCTGGCTTGCTTCTGTGTTTTTTGGTCAATGGTGACATTTCTACTGGATAATCGATAATGAAAGTTGGCTGAATCAAATGTTCTTCCACTTTTTCGCCAAAAATCTCATCAATCAATTTCGCTTTACCCATGGTGTCGTCGATTTCCATGCCCCACTCTTTACATTTTTGGCGTAATTCCTCTTCTGACGAAGCATCAACATTTACTCCAGTATGTTTCTCTATAGCTTCTATGATCGAAAGACGCTGGAAAGGTCCTTGGAAATCTATTATATTGTCACCAAAAGGGAATTTGGTATCTTCATGCACCGCCAAAGCTACTTTTTCGAAAAGCTGCTCCGTGAATTCCATCATCCAATTGTAATCTTTATAGGCAACATAGAATTCTAAGGCTGTGTACTCAGGGTTATGGGTACGATCCATGCCTTCGTTTCTGAACATTTTGCCAAACTCATATACGCCATCAAACCCTCCAACAATCAATCTTTTTAGATACAATTCGTTGGCGATACGCATAAATAATGGCATATCTAGCGTGTTGTGATGCGTTTTAAATGGTCTTGCTGCGGCACCACCGTGAATAGGCTGTAATATGGGGGTTTCTACTTCTAACCAGCCCTTATCGTCAAAAACCTGACGCATAGTGCTGATTATTTTGGCTCTTTTTACAAAAATATCACGGTTTTCAGGATTTACAATTAGATCAACATAACGTTGACGAAACCTTTGCTCTGGGTCTGTAAAACCGTCATGTATATTTCCTTCTTCGTCACGTTTTACTACAGGAAGTGGCTTTAGTGATTTAGAAAGTAATTTGAACGATTTCACATGGATTGAAATCTCCCCAGTTTGTGTTTCAAAAACAAAGCCGTTGATGCCAACTATATCTCCGATGTCAAGGAGCTTTTTGAAAACCGTATTGTACATCGTTTTATCTTCGTTAGGGCATATTTCATCCCTATTTACGTACAATTGGATTCTGGCAGTTTCGTCTTGGATTTCAGCAAAAGAAGCTGAACCCATGATACGAAAACTCATCAAACGACCAGCTACACTCACGTCTTTAAAGTCGAACTTATTGTGTTTCCAGTGTTTGAGAATGTCTCTGATACTGGTATTGGTGGTAAAGCCCTCTGCTGGGTATGGCTCTATTCCCAACTTCATCAAATCTTCTCTTTTTTGCCTTCTGAGTATTTCTTGTTCGCTTAAAAGCATCTTTTTATTAAATGGTTTTCTTAAAAAATCGTGCAAAATTAACAATTTTTACCCAAAGAATGTTTGAAAACCTTAATTAATACGCCATTTTAGCCTTTTGGTTCTGAAAATGGTGAATTTTGAAATAAAAATAAAGAAAATGCTATTTTTGACGTTAATTAAATAAACTTTTTCACAGTAAAAAAATCCCCAAAATGAAATTTGTAAAAACATTACTTTTTTTTCTTTTTCCACTTTTAACAACCGCTCAGAACGTTACTATTAAAGGTAAGGTGATAGATGCCCAGTCGAAAGAAGGGCTGCCATCATGCAATATTTTTGTGAATGGTTCCACAATAGGTACAAACTCTGACCTTGACGGCAATTATCAATTTAATAATCTTATTGTTAAGGAGTTTGATTTGGTATTTTCGTATGTGGGATATAGGTCGGTAACAAAAAAAATAATTGCAAAAGATGCCGAAATTATTTCATTAGATGTAGAACTTATCCCCTCCGACAATCAGCTTACTGAGGTTCAGGTAAAATCAAAAAGGGATAAAAAATGGGAAAAACAACTGAAGAAATTCAGGACATATTTTTTAGGGGAAAGCAATTTTGCAGATATGTGCGAAATTGAAAATGCTTGGGTGATTGATTTTGAAGAAAAGGAAGATGGATTTCATGCCAAAGCTCTTGAGCCCATAAAGATTAAAAACCTTGCTTTGGGCTATAATATTACTTTCGATTTGACCGATTTTTTTGTAGGAAAAGACATTCATAAACTCGGAGGTAACGTGTACTTTACAGAAATGACACCAACAAGCAAAACCAAGCTTGAGGAATGGTTTGCTAATAGAGCCTTCTCTTACAAGAAATCACCAATTTTTATGTTTAAATCATTGGTTGATAGTAAATTACCTGAAGCTGGTTTTTCTTTGTTTGTGCCCAAGCCAGGCTCTAATGCTATCAGAACTGATAATTTTGACGCTGAATTGGGTAAGTCTGTGATAGAATATGAATCGAGTAAAATGGTAAGTTTGGGTAAGAGTCCTGAATTGAAGAAAATTTTTGTTGTCAATAATTTAGAGATTCACAACCAGTCTGTCAAGTCTGAACTACGGACTTATCAAGGCATAGACTATGGAATAAGTTGGATGCAAGTAAGAGGCAATAATGTGCATGTTAACAAAGAGGGAGTGCCCTTGAATCCTCAAGATATTGTGGTGTCAGGGGATATGGATTATTTGAAAGTTTCGGGTATGTTGCCAACAGATTACGACCCCAAAAGTTCGGCAAACGAAGCATATTTCTTAAAGTTTGAGAAGCCACCCTTTGCTGAGGCGGTGCATTTGCATACAGATAGAGAAGTTTATTATCAGGGAGATAAGTTATGGTTTAAAGTATATTTAAATTATTCATCCTTCGCTAAAGTTGACACTGCTAGTAAAGTGCTTTACGTACAGTTAATAGATGAGTCAAAGAAAATACAAGAAACACAGAAAATAGAAATCTCTAATGGGTTTGGACATGGAGCAGTGGTTTTACCTCTTGATTTACCCAAAGGAAATTATCAACTAAGGGCATTTACAAATTATATGCGAAATTTCGATGGTTTGATTTTCGAGACTTCAGTTCCTGTGCTGTCACGAAATGAAAAAATCATAGTCCAAGAAGCAGGAATTTCAGAGAATGAAGATGATAAAATTAAAGTAAAAATTGAAAAATTTGACACGAAAACAGGCGAAATTTATTTTGAATTCAAAGATTTGAACGACAATCCAATTGGTGCAAATGTTTCTTTGTCAGTAACTAATCCCCTTTATTCTCCAGAATTGAATTTTAATACTGACATACGAAGGAATTTAAACTTAAAAAATTTGAATAAACCGAAATCAATGCCATTTTTGATGGATAAAGGCTTAGAAATAAATGGTATTTTTCTTGACAAAAAGCGTATTCCTGTTCAAAGTGAATTAAATGTCTTTGTGAATGATCTGCAGAATTTTAGTCAAACTGGATCAGACGTAAATGGTAACTTTGTATTTAAAGGGCTAACTTTTTATGGGCAATCAGATATTTATCTCCAGGCGGTTTCTAAGAAACTGAAAGAGAATATTTTTATCATTAAAAATGATGTTAATTATCCTGCAGTCAGTATTGCAGCCGTCGACTTTAAAGATAAAATTGTATCCCAAGCAGAACCAATTTTTAAAGAAATTGTAATTGAAAGTGTCGAAACGAAAGAAAAAACCAAAGACAAGAGACAAAAGATGCTCTATGGCAGACCGGATTATGTGATAGAAGAAAATGAAATAAATGCAACTAATGGAGTTACTGGCTTAATCAACAGTATCCTTAAAAAAGTGCCGAGTTTGCAAATGAGAGGAAGTAATTTCGTTCTTAGGGGCGGGGCAACTTCTGTTTATAATTCCAGTGCGGCATTAATTTTGATAGATGGAGTTCCGATGGGCAGTATAAATTCTGTAAACCCTAACAATGTTTTGCGAGTTGAAGTGGTAGCAAGGATGTCGAATATGTATGGTGACTTAGGGAAGAATGGTATTGTGTCGATATTTCAAAAGGATAAGGAAAGTGTATCAGATGATGTTTCCGACAAAAACTTTACAAAGGTGGCCATAGAGGGTTATAAAGTATCAGAGATATTTACTCCTCAGAGTATAAAAATGACATTGAATGAGAGTTTACCAACTTCTTATTGGAACCCAGAAATAATTACAGATGAAAAAGGTAAAGCCATAATTAGTATCGGAGAAAATCCGATTTTACCATTAAAGATTAGTATAGAGGGCGTAAGTCAAAACAATGTTCCATTTAGAAAAGTGTTTTATTTGAAGTGAAATCTTAGTAATTTTGATAGTTAAAGTGTTTTTTTATTGAATGAAATATAAATTATTGCTCTTAATTGTAGTAGTTATTCTAGGGCAATGTACTCCTAAGAACACACCAAAGCGTCCAGTAATAGTAAATAAGGAAGAGGTACTTTTTCCTAAAAGAGAATTTCGTGCTGCTTGGATAGCTACCATCGATAATATTGATTGGCCCTCAAAGAAAACTTTGAGTTCAGATCAGCAACAGGATGAGTTTATCCATATTGTTGATACTCATAAAAAAATTGGAATTAATGCTGTTTTTGTGCAAGTTCGAGCAGCTTCTGATGCCTTTTATTCCACTAGTACCGAGCCTTGGTCTGAGTGGCTTACAGGAACACAGGGCAAAGCCCCAGAGCCTTTCTACGACCCACTCAAATTTATGATTGACGAAACGCATGAGAGAAACATGGAGTTTCATGCATGGCTCAATCTCAACAGAGGTACCCAAAAAAACGCTAAATCGCTTGCTAAAGACCACATTACTAAGCTACATCCTGAGTGGTTTGTAAGTTATGGTGGTTATAAATTATATAATTTTGGTCTACCTGAAGTAAGAGAGTATATTCAAGGTGTAGTTGTGAATTTGGTCAAAAATTATGATATAGATGGCCTGCATTTTGATGATTATTTCTATCCTTACGCCATCGAAGGCGAGACTTTCGATGATTCGGAGACTTTTAAAGAACACGGATCGGAATTTTCCAATATTGGAGACTGGAGGAGAAATAACATAAACACACTCATTAAAGATATATCGAGAGCAATAAATGCCGAGAAAAAATGGGTTAAATTCGGTGTTAGTCCAGCAGGAGTTTGGAGAAACGAATCTCCAAAAAATGAAGGCTCGCCGACTAGAGGCTTGTCATCTTTTGACGATTTGTATGCTGATACCCGAAAGTGGGTAAATTCTGGATGGATTGATTATATTGCTCCACAAGTATATTTTGCATTTGATCACGTTAGAGTACCTTACAAGTCTTTGGTAGATTGGTGGACAGAAAATCATGGAAATAGACATTTGTATATTGGACATAGTGTTTATAAAGTAGACAAGAACTCTTCTGAGAAGTCATGGAAAACTGCGGGCCAAATTGGGAAACAGGTAAGGAGCAATCTAAAATCAGAAGAAATTTCAGGAAGTATTTTTTTTAGTTCTAAATATTTGATTTCTAATAATTTAGGTATTTCTGATACTTTGAAAAATATTTACAAATATCCTGCACTACTCCCTTCTATGCCGTGGAAGGATGGCAATGCTCCCAATAGTCCTGTTTCCCTCCAAGCTAAAAGGGTTGATAATTTTGGTGCCGAAGTCACCTGGAAGCTACCCTCGAAACTTTCTTTGAACAGAGAAAATATTCAAAGTTTTGTGTTGTATCGGTTTGATGAATTTGATGAGATAAATCTTGAAAACCCAAAGAAAATTATCTCGATAATTAGGAATGAGGGGGTTTTAAAATACACCGACAAAAACGCCTCAAAAAGGAAAAGCTATTATTATGTAATTACGGCATTAGATAGGCTGCACAACGAAAGTGGGCCAAGTAATCAGTTTTATTTAAAATAGAATATGAACAATAGCAACACTTTAAAAGAAATAGAAAATGCATTTGGTGTGCTAACTGAATGCAATCAAAGGCTTAGCCCAGAGCAATTCGCTTTTGTTTCTAATCCTGAGAAATGGTCTTTGGCTCAAATGTATGAGCACATTTGTGAATCTTCTAAAAAATTCTTCCTAGCCAATATCAAAAGATGCCTAGAACAAAGAGGCGGGCAAATAGGAGGCGAAAAGACTATGGAAGGCGAATGGGTAATGAATAACAATGGCTTTCCGAACAAAAAAGTAAAAATGCCAGAGGCATTTGGGATGGTAATATATACGGGCAAGCCCCAAAAAGAATATCTTTTGGAAATAGAAGAGATTTTAAATTCTGCCAGAGATTTGGTAGAGATGATAAATCAAGACGGCGGAGATTATAAAACAAAACACCCGGTCTTTGGTTTTTTTAATGCTCAAGAATGGTTTAGGAACCTGGAAATGCACACTAGGCATCACCTAAGGCAAATGGCTGAGCTAGAGACCTTAGCAGCTCATGTCTGATATAAAATATCGTCTTTATCCTACCTTACTCAACGAGTTTGGGAAATACCTGAGTTCGCCCACTTTGGAAATGAGAACTCAACTACTCAACAGGATAAATCGCATAAGAGATTTTGATGATGCCACTCTCAAAAGAATGAAAAAGGGGTCGAATTTTGAGGAAGCAGTTCTCAAAAATAAACCGCATGCTTTTGAGAATCAAATAGTTGAAAAAGTAAGGAACATGTTGCCTACTTCCCGAGTGGAGCAAATGCCCATAAAATTCACCCACCAAAACATTCAGTTCTACGGCTTTGCTGATGTGGTTGGAGAAGGCAAAGTGATCGACATCAAAACAACTTCAAGTTACAAACCCAACAAGTTTCAGCACAATTTCCAGAATTTATACATGTATGCCCTCAAAGACAGAGGCTGTACGGAGATGGAATATATCATCTACGATTTCAAAGAAATCCATATTGAAACCTACTACATAGCTACTTACGACTTCTCTGCCATGCTCCACCACATGGAGCTTTTCACCGAATTCCTCGAAGACAACCGCCAGTTTATCACCGACAAAAAGATATTTGTTGAGGAAGGGAGTGGAGGGTTGTTTGGGTGAGAGTCCCTCACTTCTTCTCATTCACCTCCTGAATCAAATCCGCCACTAAGCCTGTCCAGCCTGTTTGGTGGGCGGCTCCGAGGCCCTTGCCGTTGTCGCCATGGAAATACTCGTAGAAATGGTAGTAGTCTTTAAAGTCTTTATCTTTGTTAAACTTTTCAACACTGCCCATAAACGGTTTGTTGCCATCTTCGCCTTTTTTAAAGATGTTGATTAAACGCTCCGATATTTGCAAGGCAGCTTCTCTTATCGTAACAATCTCCCCTGAGTTTGTTGGATACTCTACTTCATAATCTTCGCCATAATAGTTGGAGTATTTATGCAAAGAGTCTATTATCAGGTAGTTAAGTGGGAACCAAACTGGCCCACGCCAATTGGAATTTCCGCCCATAATGGTCAGGTCAGACTCACCTGGGGTGTATTTTACATTCAGGTGTTCGCCATGTAGATTAAAATGATACGGATTTTCCAAGTGGAATTTCGACATGGATCTTATGCCATAGTCCGACAAGAACTCACTTTCGTCGAATAGACGCTTGAAAACCATTTTCATTCTATGTCCTCTCAATAATGAAAGTAAGTGTGTTTCACCCTTGCCTGGCTCATGCCACCTTGATATCAACCCTGCCAAGTCAGGTCTATTTTTAAGAATCCACTCCAATCGACGTTTAAAGTCAGGCAGTTTTTGTAATAAATCTTCACTAATAACTTCCACAGCACAAAGCGGTATCAACCCTACCAAAGATCTGATTTTTAGAAATAGAGTATTGGCGTTTGGTGTGTATATTTTATCATAGTAAAACTGATCTTCTTCATCCCAAAGTCCATTTCCTTCTTCGTCCATAGGCTTGTTTATGGCAGCGGCTATGTATAGAAAATGCTCAAAAAACTTAGAGGCCATGTCTTGGTACGCTGGTCGCTCTAGAGATATTTCACAGGCGATTTTCAGCATATTAAGCGTATAAATAGCCATCCAGCCTGTAGCATCTGCTTGCTGAAGTTTTACACCGGGAATCTGTGCATTTCTGTCAAAAACCCCGATATTATCAAGCCCTAAAAATCCGCCACCAAAAATATTATTGCCGTCTTCGTCCTTTTGATTTACCCACCAAGTAAAGTTTAGGAGTAGTTTGTGGAAAATTCTCTCCAAAAAGCCAACATCACCTTTTCCACCGTTCATTTCTTTGTCTATTTCATACACTTTCCATGTAGCCCAAGCATGTACTGGTGGGTTTACGTCAGAGAAATTCCATTCGTATGCAGGTATTTGTCCGTTCGGGTGCATGTAATATTCTCTAAGCACGACAGCCAGCTGTCTTTTGGCAAAGTCAGGGTCTATTCGTGCCAAAGTGGCTGTATGGAATGCCAAATCCCAAGCAGCAAACCATGGGTATTCCCACTTGTCTGGCATTGAAAGTATATTGGCCATGTAGGCATGTTTCCAAGGAGAATTTCGCTCAAATGCTCTTCCTCTAAATTCAAATGGCATTTTTGGGTCGCCATTCATCCACTGGTCAATGTTATAATAGTAAAATTGTTTACTCCACATCATTCCTGCAAATGCTTGCCTTTGTATGGCTCTTTCTTCTTGGCTTTTTATGTCTTTTTGAACAATCTCATAAAAATCGTCGGCAACTTTAACGCTCTCCGTAAAGATGTCTTCAAAGTCTTGAAAGGGTTCTTTTAGGTTGGTTTTGTCTGAAAATCTAAGACAGAAGGTCTCAGAGCTCCCCGCTTTTATTTTTTTTGAATATTTTGCGGAGGCCTTAGTGCCAATATTATTTGGGTTTATTGCCTTTTCTTTTCCATGAATCACGTAGTTGTTTATGCCGTCTTTCGTGTATAAGCTTTGGTTTTCTTTACCAAATACCCGTTCCATATTGGTTTCATTTTCACAAAAAAGCAATTGGTCTGCGTCTAAACAGTAAAGTTTCATTCGTTCAAACAACCTATGGTTTACCTCAATTTGACTATTGGATATGCCAGAAAGTATAGGTTTTTTTTCGAATTCTTCATAACCCCACGACCAAGTGTTTCTGAACCAAATAGTTGGTAATAAAGTCAAAGGGGCGTCTTTTTTACTTCTATTGGTAGCAGTTATTTTTATGCAGATATCGTTTACGTCTTTTTTAGCATATTCTATAAAAATATCGAAGTAATTATCAGTATCAAATATCCCCGTATCTATAATTTCAAACTCGTCCTCTTTTATACTTCTGTGATTGTTTGTGGTAGTTATTTTTTCATATGGAAAAGCCTCTATTGGGTATTTATAAAGCATTTTCATGTAAGAATGTGTAGGCGTACTGTCAAGATAATAGTATAATTCTTTTACGTCTTCTCCATGATTGCCTTCGTTGTTTGTCAGCCCAAATAATCTTTCCTTCAGTATGGAATCTTTGTGGTTCCAAAGAGCTAATGCAAAACAAATATGCTGTTTGTTGTCTGAAATTCCTCCAATACCGTCTTCGCCCCACCTATAGGCTCTAGAACGAGCCATGTCGTGTGTCAGGTAGTTCCAAGCATCGCCATAAACACTGTAGTCTTCTCTTACAGTGCCCCATTGACGCTCTGAAAGGTATGGTCCCCATTTTTTCCAGCCCTTGTTGTCTGTTCTTTCTAAAAGCCTTTTTCTTTCTGTATTTGATTCCATAGGTTAAAAATAATCCTTCCAGCTTTTGGTTTTTTAGGTTGTTTTTTCGTTTTGTATATTTGCAAAAATATTATTTTGTTCGACTTACCCAAAATTCTCAAGGTTAATCATCAAAAAGATATTCTATTTCCTTGATATTGTAATATTTTTCTGTGTTTTGACTTATTATTTTCAAAAGCCCGTTTTCAGTTACACCAGTTATTTTGCCTTCCACTATTCCTTCAGAAGTCCTAAACAATCGCTTTTCGTTTTTGGCAAACAGGTTGTCGAAATACTTTTTCTGTATTTCATTTGTTTGGCCTTCTTTCAAAACATCAAGATTTTGTTCTAAAAATTCGCATATTTTTTCTGCAATGGCATCTCTATTGAATACCATTTGCGGAAATTCCAAAACGAGAGAGCTTGCTCTTGGGTTTTCAAATTTAGTTTGGTGGATGTTTAAGCCGATTCCAATGATGGAGTTTCCCATTTTTTGCCCTAAAATGCTATTTTCTATCAGGATGCCACCTATTTTTTTCTGATTCAGATAAATGTCATTGGGCCATTTTATGGATAAATTAGAAACTCCAAATGAATTTAAAGCCTCAAATACCGATACAGCAACGGAAATGCTTAGGTTAAATTGGTGTTCGATTTTTATAAAAGAAGTTTTAAGAATAATGCTCATCAGAAGGTTTTCTCCAGGGGTACTTTCCCATACATTTCCCCGCTGACCTTTTCCTGCGGTTTGGTGGTCGGCAATTATGACAGTTCCGTCAATAAATTCTTTATTTTGAATTATTTCGCTTGCAATGTCGTTGGTAGAGTGACAAGATGGCAGAAATACTAGATTTTTGCCGACAAATAAAGTTTTGGGCTGAATATTGACCAAAATAAATTAATTTAGCGTTTTATAGAAAATCTGCGACGTAAGAGTTTTTTATGCTTTTCTTACCGCTCGCAAATTTAACCAATTTACAGTTTAATGAAGAAAAAGATTTCGAGTGAGGTATTGTGCGATTCCATTATTAACGGGATGCAAGAGAAGAAAGGTTTTGATATCATAAAGATGGATTTAAGGAAGATTCAGGGTGCTATTACGGACTTTTTTGTTATTTGCTCCGGTAGTTCCGACACACAAATAGATGCCATTGCTGGCTCAGTAGACGAAGAGGTGTTCAAGTCTACCAAAGAATCTCCTTGGCACAAGGAGGGTATTCAAAATAAAGAGTGGATATTATTAGATTATGTTGACGTGGTCGTTCACGTTTTCAAAAAGGATCGTCGTGAATTCTATGACATTGAGTCGCTTTGGGGCGATGCCGATTGTACATATTATGGCGATACATTGAAACCTTCTCTAACTCCGCTTAGTTAAACAACCAAAGATTTTATTTAAAATTTAATATGTCTGAAAGCAACAACAACAATTCTTCGGATAAACCGAAGAAGAAGCTGACTCCAAATCCTGGTGGGCTTCAAGGATGGGTAGTGGCGGCTTTAATATTAGCCATCATGGGTCTGGTATTTTTTAGTAGTACAAATAAGCTAGGATCTGTGCCTTACAAGTCGTTTGAGAAAATGGTGATAGACGGAGACGTACAGAAGGTTTTCTTGGTTAAAGGTACTAATTCGTTAGAAATAAACCTTTCTCCCTCGGCCCTTACAAAACCCGAATACAAGGCAAAACTGGCCAATAATAAATTTTCAACTGGGCCTCATCTTCGTGTGGACATCGTATCGGAAGACTCGTTTATGTATGAGTACAATAACTTCCTGAAAACTGCCGCCATTCCTGAGGATATTAAAGGCACACTGTATCCAGAAACAGTCACGAGAAGTGACTATATGAATATTTTTTGGCAATGGTTCCCTATATTGTTCTTTTTTGGATTAATGTACTTTATCATGACGAGAATGTCAGGTGGAGGTCCGGGAGGTGCATTGTTCAATATAGGAAAATCTAAAGCGGCTCTTTTTGATGCTGACAATAAAGTTAAAATTACTTTTCAAGACGTAGCGGGTTTAGATGAGGCCAAAGAAGAACTTACTGAGATTGTAGAGTTTTTGAAAAAACCAGGCAAATATACTGAGCTGGGTGGAAAAATACCGAAAGGAGCCTTATTGGTAGGCCCTCCAGGAACAGGTAAAACGTTGATGGCTAAGGCTGTAGCAGGTGAGGCGAGCGTGCCGTTTTTCTCGCTTTCGGGTTCTGACTTTGTTGAGATGTTTGTGGGTGTAGGAGCTGCCAGAGTAAGAGACTTGTTTAAACAAGCCAAAGAAAAAGCACCTTGTATCATATTTATTGATGAAATAGATGCTGTAGGTCGTTCCCGTGGAAAAGGCTCTATGCCAGGCGGAAATGACGAAAGAGAGAATACACTGAACTCACTTTTGGTAGAAATGGATGGTTTTGGATCGGATTCTGGAATTATTATTTTAGCAGCGACCAACCGTCCAGATGTTTTAGACCCAGCCTTGTTAAGACCAGGTAGATTTGACCGGCAGATAAGTGTAGATGTGCCTGATATCAACGGTCGTGAGGCAATATTCAAAGTTCACTTGAAGCCAATTAAGTTTGCAGAAGAAGTGGATCCTAAGAAATTGGCCGCTCAAACTCCAGGATTTGCTGGTGCTGAAATTGCCAACGTTTGTAACGAAGCGGCTCTTTTGGCTGCACGAAGAGGCAAAAAGCAAGTGGAAATGAAGGATTTCCAAGATGCGATAGATAGAGAAATTGGTGGTTTGGAAAAACGGAATAAATTGATTTCGCCAGAGGAGAAAGAAATTGTAGCTTATCATGAAGCTGGTCATGCGATTGCTGGTTGGTTTTTAGAACACGCAAATCCTTTGGTTAAAGTTAGTATTGTTCCAAGAGGAATTGCGGCTTTGGGATATGCTCAATATTTGCCAAAAGAGCAGTATTTGTATCGTACAGAACAACTTTTCGATGAAATGTGCATGACCTTAGGCGGTAGAGCAGCTGAAGAAGTGATTTTCGGGAAAATATCAACAGGTGCATTGAGTGACTTGGAGAAAATCACAAAGTTGGCTTACAGTATGGTTACGGTATATGGTATGAACGAGAAGATCGGAAACGTAAGCTATTATGATTCCAAAGGTCAAAGTGAGTATTCGTTTACGAAGCCTTACTCTGAGCTTACCGCTCAAGTTATAGACGAGGAAGTTAAGAAAATGATTGATTTGGCGTATTCGGCCACCAAAGATCTGCTTTTAGAGCACCGTGACAAACTCGAAATACTGGCCAAAGCTTTGTTAGAAAGAGAAATCATTTATCAGCATGATTTAGTTGGGCTAATAGGTGAGAGGCCATTTGAAAAGCCTACTGTTTATCAAGAGTTTTTGGATAAAAAAGATGAAGTAGTTGTGACAGAGGGAGCCGACAAGGACCCCGAAGTAAATGACACTGCCGAAACGAAATAATAAAAGAACCCGAGGAATCGGGTTTTTTTATGCACTTTTTTCAGTGACAAGCAAATCCACAGAGTCCATGTAATGAAAGTTTAGGCAAAAATATTGATTCAGTCTCCAAAAATAGGTTGAAAATATAATTAAATACGATTAAATTTAAAGTCTATTTTACATAGGCACAGTATTTGTATTTACTAGTCTAAACCCAAAATGTGGCCTCCTAATATGCAAAAGTTTAAGTTTTTAGTTTTATTGGTTCTCCTTGCTGGGCAAGTTTTTGCTCAATCATCGACTTATCAATCCGAAAAGATTTTTGTTCATACAGACAAAGACAGCTATGCGGCTGGCGATACCATTTGGCTAAAAGCCTACGTTTTTGAGGCTACTTCTCATCATCTTTCACAAAAGAGCCAAGTAGTATATCTATTACTTCAAAATAAGCTGAATAAGATTATTAAAGAAGCCAAAGTAGTGGTGCAGAATGGACACGCTAATTCTCAACTGATCCTGCCTAAAAATTTGGTGGCTGGACAATATGAGTTAACTGCCTACACGCATTTGATGAGAAATTATAGTGAAAAAGCATTTTATACCAAGAATATAAAAATCGTAAGTACTATACCTGCTCCTGCAAGTTTATTAAGTGCTAAAAATCAGACCAAACCCGAAGTTGTTTTTTATCCAGAAGGCGGTCAGTTGGTTGACGGAATTTCAAGTAAGGTGGCTGTTAAATTCAATAACTTTCCTAGTTTACCAAAGACATTTGAAGGAAAGATTGAAGACAGTACTGGAAAGTTGGTAACCACTTTTTATCCTGATATACAGAAAATTGGAACATTCATACTCAAGCCGGCCTCTGGTATGAAGTATTATGCTGTTTTTACTCATGCAGGTAAGGTCTACAAAGAAATGTTGCCTGAAGCTCAAACTGTAGGTTATGTATTGGCTACAGATAATGTGGTTTTTTCGGATGGCGTACTTATAAATGTATTTACGAACAACAATGAACCCGCAAGGTTTAACATTGTAGCTCGCCAAAGAGCCGAAGTTATATTGAAATTACCCTTCGAAACTACGAGTTCAAATTTTAAGTTTGTTCTCAAAAATGATTTAGTGCCAAATGCCGGAGTAGTAGAAATTGCCGTTGAAGACTTGGAAGGAAAAGCAGTTTGCAAGCGACTGGTTTATTTTCTGACAAATGCAAAAAATAGTTTGTCTGTGAAAAACTACAAGCCCAATTTGCTTCCGAAAGGCAAAGTGAATTTCGATTTGATGGTCTTAGACGATAACCAAAAACCTATTCCAAATCTCGATTTATCTATTTCAGTGGTTGACGTTACTCCGTCAGCAGTATTTAGCCCGAAAGTAGAAATTATGCAAAACAGTCTTGTTTTTGATGCAGATTTTGAGTCCGAAATTCAAAAACTGGATTCGTTATTTGAATTTCAACCTACGGTTTCAAAGTTCTATTTGGATAACCTAATGATGACCCAAGATTGGAGAAAAGAAGCCAAGGCAACTAATTTTGTAGCTGAAAACAATCTTTCGATGAAGGCTTCTGTATCACAGAATCAGGCTCTGAAAAAGAATGAGAAACTGAAATTGTATTTTTGGGATAAAATCGGAATGAAATATCAAGAGACTGTGACGGATTCAAGCGGATATTTTGAAATCAGAGACCACTGGACGGATACCGTTAAGGTTTTGGCATCCAATGAAATGGGGGAATTTTTAGAGTTAAAATTTGATGACATTTACAGTCCTAAAGTTGAAGCTGCTGTTGCCAAGCCTGGGATTCCAATGAAGCCTTTGGCACTTGCAAATAGTCCTATTAAGCCAATTGCTCAGAAACCAAATACAGCTGTGCCAGCTAAATCTATGGCCTTGAAAGAGGTGGTAATCACCGGTCAAAAGAACAAAGATTTTAAAAACGATTTCAGACGACGTGCTTACAATTGGGAACCAGATTTTGCGACAAGCATATCCGTTGATTCTAGTTCTACTATTTCTAATTTGGTAGATTTGATAGAGAAAAACATTCCCGAATTATCAGGAAAACTCATCAATAAAAATGAGAATTGGGTGATGTTGGATGGAACAAGAGTGCCACTCGAATTCTTAAATTTAATCAAGCCATCAGATATTGTTTGGTTAGATTTTATACAAAAAAAGGAGAAAACTGTAAAACTTGGGCAGGAATCTGGCACTATAGTTAACCTTCTAACCTCAAAAGGAAATGATCTTTTTAGTGTTTATAAAAACAATAAATTTCAGACATTTATGGGCTACACGTATGCCAGAAATATATACGCTCCCAAATATACAAAGGCTGTTGCCAAACCTGATAGACGAAAGACCTTATATTGGAATCCGCTTCAGAAGACAGATATGTATGGAAAAACAAGTATAAGTTTTAATAATTCGGATTTGAGTAAAAAATACCTCATAACCGTATATGGAACAGATGGAAAGGGAAAAACCATTAGTCAGAGGACGCTGTTGAAGTAATTTGGATAAGAAAATGTATAATTAAATTGCAAAGGAGAATTTCTATTGAGTGATAAAAAAGAATGGTCGAGGATGTGAATCTTCGGCCATTCGCCTTTTTGGGGTGTCAAGAAATATGTTATTGTACTTTAAAATCCAATACTGGTATTGTCAGCTCGTGGGTCAGAGGCACCTTCTAGTGTTCCATCTGGGTAAACCAAAATACAATCCATTCTGCCCAATGTTCCCTTTTGTTGATCCATCACATAACCCTTGTTTCTTAAAGTCTCCAAAGTTTTGTCACTAAATGAATTGGCTTCAAAAACAGTACGATCAGGAAGCCATTGGTGATGAAATTTTAAGGCATTTACGGCCTGCTGCATGGTCATTTTATGTTCAATTACATTCAGAATAGTCTGATAAACAGAAGTAATAATGGTGCTTCCGCCTGGCGTACCCACTACCATCAGCAGTTTCCCGTCTTTTTCTACAATAGTTGGTGTCATAGAGCTGAGCATTCTTTTTTCAGGTTGGATTTCATTGGCTTTTGAACCCAGCAATCCAAACATGTTCGGAACTCCAGTTTTTATACTGAAATCATCCATTTCATTGTTCATTAAAAAACCTCCACCTGAAACTATAACTTTGCTTCCATAGGCTCCATTTAAGGTGGTAGTGATAGAGACTGCATTTCCATCGGCATCCACCACAGAGTAATGAGTAGTTTCTAAAGACTCGTAACCAGGAAGTGTACCTCCTTTAATATCTTTGCTGTCGGTTGCTTTCGTGCTATCAAAATCGGCCCATCTTGTTTTTAAATATTCCTGGCTAATAAGTTTATCGATAGGTACATCTATAAAATCAGTGTCTCCCATCCACTTGGCTCTGTCGGCATAAACTCGTCTTTCAGCCTCAATCATTACTTGGGTGGTGTTGCTGGAGTTCCAACCCCATTTCTGAAGTGGATATTGCTCCACCAGTCTCAATAATTGAAGTAATGCCACTCCGCCACTAGAAGAAGGCGGCATAGTAATGATTTTGTACTTTTTATAAGCTGCAACAATTGGCTTTCTCCATGCTGAGTGATATTTTTTAAGGTCATCGTGGCTAATGATTCCACCGCCTTTGGTCATTTCATCCACTAGAAGATTGGCTGTTTTGCCTTCATAAAAACCTGCACGTTTTTGTGTTTGAATCAATTTTAACGTTTCTGCAAGGTCTTTTTGGATAAGAATATCACCTTTTGCCCACTTAGAGCCATCTAGCTTAACAAAATAGCTTAGATTTTCGCCGTTAACTTTCTTGAAAACCGCCATATTGTTATTTAATCCCAAAGCTTCTCTTTCGGTTAATATCACACCATTTTCTGCAAGTCTTATGGCAGGTTCTAGGAGCTTTTCCCAAGAAAGTTTCCCGAATTTTTGGTGCATTTCTACCATCCCATCCACAGATCCAGGTACTCCGCTGGCCAAATGACCCTGCAAACTCAGACCTTGAATAACATTCCCATCTTTATCCAAATACATATCTCTATGTGCTTTCAAAGGTGCTTTTTCTCTGAAATCTATAGTATGAGCTTGTCCATTTTTAGTTCGAATAACTGCAAATCCACCACCGCCCAAGTTTCCTGCAAAGGGGAAAACCACCGCAAGTGCAAAATGCGTAGCTACAGCCGCATCTATGGCATTTCCACCCATTTTGAGTATTTCTATTCCTGCATTGGAGGCTTCAGCATGTGCTGCTGCCACCATTCCATTTTTGGCAAATACGCCTTTTTTTTCAGAAAAAAATGGCTTGGTGCTGGGGTCTTCTACAAACAACGAAAACAAGTCCTTATCGTTTTCTTTGGATGTTGATTTGGGATTAGTTTTGCATCCAAAAACAAATAAGATTAAAAGCAAAAATAAGTAGAAGAGGTTTTTCATTGGTTAGTTTTAGTTGATAAGTTTATAATAGGGTTTCCATCAATCATGGATATTTACCGTTAAGTTAAGTGTTTTGCATCATTTATAAAATTACTTAATTCAAATTCCTTTTTTTTTGCAATTTTTACTTTAATAATAATAAAATCTCAAGGATGTTGTTTTTCAAACTCACGTTCGAAAGTTTAAGGTTTGCATGGCAAGCTCTTCGGTCTAATTTGCTTCGGACAGTTCTGTCGCTTTCAGGTGTTACGATAGGTATCTTCTCTATAATTGGCGTTTATACAATGGTAGACTCCTTGGAAGCCAATATCAAAACCAGCTTGAGTTCGATTGGAGATAAAACCATTTATGTTGATAAATTCCCTTGGCAGTTTGGCGATGGTGAGTATCCTTGGTGGAAGTATTTCAATAGACCCCGACCGAAATATTCGGAGTATAAATATCTCAAAGAAAATCTAGAAAATGCAGCCGCCGTAACCATTATGGATTGGTCTGCCACCCAAGTGAAATACCAAAGCAATAGTTATAATGCTCTTGTTCAGGGCATTACGTATGATTTTAATTTAATTTCTGATGTTCCAGTGATAGATGGCAGATATTTTTCGCCCACTGAAATCGAATCTGGCCGAAACGTGGTAATTATAGGTGCAGAAATAGCTGAAACTTTGTTTGGTGAGGAGAATCCCATAGGTAAACAAATGAAAATCAAGGGAGAGAATTTTATGGTGATTGGCATGCAAGAGAAAAAAGGTAAGCAACTAGTAGATGTGGGAGGAAATCCAGATCAGAAAGTGTATGTGCCGTTTGTCAAACACAAGCGGATGTTTAGCTCGGGGAATCTTTATGGGATGATACAAGTTCAGGCTTTTGAAACTGACCTGAAAATGGAGAAATTAGAAAGTGAGATAAAAGGTAAGATGCGTACAATCAGAGGATTGAGGCCATTGGAAGAAGATAATTTTGCTTTAAATAGACCTGATGCTGCTGCGAATTTCCTAACCACTATTTTTGGCTCACTCAGAGCTGGGGGCTTTGTCATTGGTCTGTTTTCTCTTTTAATAGGTGGCTTTGGTATAGCCAACATTATGTTTGTTTCTGTAAAAGAACGCACCAATATTATTGGAATTCAGAAATCATTGGGTGCCAAAAACTACTTTATATTGTTTCAATTCCTTTTTGAAGCCATATTCCTTTGTTTGATTGGAGGTTTATTTGGCTTGATTTTGGTCTACTTAGCGAGTTTTATAGATCTTGGTAGTTTGGATATTGTGCTTTCTTCTGGAAACATAATTTTTGGAATTACTATCTCTAGTATCATTGGTATTGTGGCAGGACTGATTCCGGCTTCGCAAGCATCTAAATTAGATCCTGTTATTGCCATCAGAGCTAAATAGGTTTTTTACAGAAATAGAAATTGTATAAAAACTGTCGTTAATCATCTCATATTTGGGTTTTCGTCATTATTTCTGAATTACTGCTTATATACATTTGTAGTATAAATAATGTTCAGAATATGAAAACCATTTTAGTGCCTACCGATTTTCATTTAGCTGCAGAAAATGCTATGTCGGCGGCCGTGAAATTAGCCAAAAACATGGATGCAAGGATAAACTTGATGACCATGTTTAAATTTCCAAAATTTAAGTATCAGTTGGTAGAGTCTATTGTTCACACAGAAGATGAATACTATGATATGTTGAAAAACGATGCTGCAAGAGAAATCGTAAGATGGAAAGATTGGTATCCTGGTGTTGAGATAATAGGAAGTATTAAGGAAGATTTTGACCAATTAATTCCTGCAATTTTGAGCGAGGAGGCCGATTTGATAGTTATGGGTTCTGAAGGGGCAAATGGTTGGAAAGACTATTTTCAAGGAACAAACTCACAAAATGTTGTAAGAAAAGCGGATTGCCCAGTGCTAGTCATGAAGGAGAATACAGCTTTTGAAAAAATAGAAAATGTACTATTTGTTACCGATTTTGAAAAGACAGGCTTCATAGAGAAAGCGATGGATTTGTTTAACCTAAAAGAAACCAAAAACAAGTTTGTATTTATTGATACGGGTGAAAGCACGGATGACAGAAGTGATATTTATGACACAGCCCGCGATGTAGAAAAACTTTATGACATTCAGAATTTTGATTTTGAGATATATAGACACGATTCTGTTGCCAAAGGAACAGTAGAATATGCCGAATCCCATGATATTGACCTCATCATCATGTTTACGCACGGAAGAAAAGGCTTTGAGCGTTTTCTATTTGGAAGTATCGCTGAAGAGGTGGTTAATATTTCGGATATACCTGTTTTAAGTATTGTTGAAAATTAATTGGAGTTCAATAAAACAAAAAGGGCAAGATTTATATCTTGCCCTTTTTGTTATAGTAATTAAATCTTTGATAGATTACATTCTTTCAGGTACATCAATCCCAAGCAAACTCATAGCATGTTTGATGGTTTCGGCAACTTTCTTGATTAATCCTAAGCGTAAGTATTTGATGTTTTCATTTTCTTCATTCATCACCGAATGTTGCGTATAAAAACCATTGAATGTCTTGGCCAATTCATAGGTATAATTGGCAATTAAAGCAGGAGAATATTCCGCAGCGGCATTTTTGATAACTGAACCATAATCCTTTACAAGAAACACTAATTCGAGTTCTTCTCTGTTCAAGATATGTGTTCCTTCAAGTTTAAATATCTGCTTATCATCCACATTTGCCTTTCTTAGAATTGACTTTATACGAGCATGTGTATATTGAATAAAAGGGCCAGTATTTCCTTGAAAATCAATAGATTCCTCAGGGTTAAATAGCATTCTTTTCTTGGGTTCTACTTTCAATAAATAGTATTTTAAAGCCCCCAAAGCCAGCATTCTAAACAAGGATGCACTTTCTTCAGATTCCAAATCTTCAATTTTACCCTTTTCTGCACTCATTATTTTGGCAGTGGCAATCATCTCGTCTACCAATTCATCTGCATCCACAACAGTACCTTCTCTCGATTTCATTTTGCCCGAAGGCAAATCCACCATGCCATACGACAAATGATAACATCCATCGGCATAGCTTCTTCCCAGTTTTTTCATGATTGCAAAAAGTACCTTGAAATGGTAATCTTGCTCATTTCCCACCACCCAAATCGATTTTTCAGATTTGAAATCATCAAATTTAAGGTCAGTGGTTCCTAAGTCTTGGGTGATATATACAGAGGTTCCGTCTCCTCGCAGTACCAACTTGTTGTCCAGGCCTTCGTCTGTTAGGTCAATCCAAACACTGTTATCTTCTTTTTTGTAGAAAATTTCATGTTTCAATCCATCTTCTACCAGGTCTTTTCCGAGAAGGTATGTGTTTGATTCATAGTAGGTTTTGTCAAAATCTACGCCTATTTTTTTGTATGTTTTTTCGAAACCCTCATATACCCAAGCGTTCAGTTTTTTCCAAAGTTCAATAACCTCAGCATCGTTTTGTTCCCATTTCAAGAGCATTTCTTGTGCTTCTATCATGATTGGGGCAGACTTCTTGGCTTCATCTTCTGTAGCTCCGCTAGCCGTGAGTTCTTGAATCTGGTTTTTATATGCTTTGTCAAATTCGACATAATATTTCCCAACCAAATGATCTCCTTTGATTCCTGATGATTCTGGTGTTTCACCATTACCAAAATGCTTGTAGGCTACCATAGATTTACAAATATGTATTCCTCTGTCGTTTACCAAACATGCTTTTGTAACATCATACCCAGCAGCATCAAGAATATTGGCTACAGAATAACCCAAGAAATTATTTCTTAAATGACCCAAATGCAAGGGTTTGTTGGTGTTGGGGGACGAATATTCTACCATTACCGAGGCGGAATTGCGATTTATTTCCGATCCAACAGATATTTGTAAAATGTCATTTAAAACATTTATCCAAACGCTTGGTTTGAGTTTTAAATTTAGAAAGCCCTGAACAACGTTGAAAGATTCAAAAATGTCGTTGTGAGCTAACAATGCCGTTCCGATGGCGTTGCCAATTTCGGGAGGTGATTTTTTTAAACTTTTCACCAAACCAAAAAAAACATAAGTATAATCGCCCTCAAATTCTTTGCGAGTGGGTTGTAAAACTACTTTGTCGGAGGTTCCATAAAGGGACTCAATGGTAGCTTCGATTTTGTTAGTTAATATATCAATAATGTCCATATAAGCTGTCAATTTGGCTGCAAAATTACACTTTTTTGCCTTAGATTGACCAATTTCAGCGATTAATTCCTTAGTTTTACACAAAAGAAAATCACTATTTATGTTACAATCAATGACGGGTTTCGGTTCTGCCTCTATCGAAACTGATAAGATGGCCGTTTCCGTAGAAATTAAAACACTCAACTCAAAGTTCTCTGATATTTATTGTAGGCTTCCAAGAAGTTTCTCTAATCGCGAAATCGAAGTTAGGAATTTGCTTTCAAAAGAATTGGAAAGAGGAAAAATAGAGATGATGCTGAACGTAACTCCCAAAGACGAAGAATCGGCAGGAACAACTGTAAACCGCCCATTGGTAAAAGCCTATTTTAAAGATTTAATTCAGACAGCAAAGGAATTGGGCTTTGAGCCTTCCCAAACGGAAGTACTTAGAATGGCCACCATGATGCCTAATGCATACAATACCAATGCTTTAAATACTGAGGAAGTAGAAGATGAGTGGAAGTTAATCATGAAATTGATTGGGCAAGCGATAACGAACTGTAAGGAATTTAGACAGCAAGAAGGCCAAATAACTAAGCTGAAATTTGTTGAATATATTGACATCATAGACGGTCTTTTGCAATTGGTCATCGAACAAGATCCGAAAAGGATTCCAGCCATAAGAGAACGATTGGAGAAATCTGTGGCTGATTTTGTAAATAGTGAGAATTTTGACAAGAACAGGTTTGAACAAGAGTTAATCTATTATGTTGAAAAATATGATATCTCTGAGGAAAAAGTACGATTGACTAATCATTTGGATTATTTCAAAAAAGAGTTGGAAATAGCTTCTAATGGTAAAAAACTCAATTTTATTGCTCAGGAAATTGGTCGGGAAATTAATACCATAGGCTCAAAGGCCAATGACGCTGTCATTCAGCGTTTGGTAGTGCAAATGAAAGACGAGCTCGAAAAAATCAAAGAGCAAACCATGAATATTTTGTAAAAATGGAAGAATGGATCACTTGGGTTCCCGGATTGCTGCTCGGTGTGGCACTGAGTGCTGGTAGTGGTTTCAGGGTTTTTATTCCACTTTTGGTGTCCAATTTGGCGGCTAGGTTTGGTTTAGTAAGTGTTTCTGATGATTTTGGATGGATGGTGAGTAATACCGCCACTTTTGTTTTGATAGTTGCCTCAGCGGTCGAAATCGCCTCTTATTATATTGCTTTCATAGACAATCTGTTGGATTCTATTGCACTACCCGCATCTGTGGTTGCTGGAACGCTCCTTACTACGCAGTTCCTAAAAATAGACGATCCAACGCTGCAATGGGGACTCGGAATATTGGCCGGTGGGGGAGTAGCCGGAACAGTTCAGGCTGGCACTTCCTTAATACGGCTGGGTTCTACAAAATTTACCGGTGGAATTGGAAATAGTTTTTTCAGTACATTCGAAAACATACTGGCTGTGGGCATTTCGCTTGTATCTCTTTGGATTCCACTTGTAATGGGTATTTTGGCTATTCTGCTCGTATTTTGGATGTTAAAGAAACTATTTTTCAAACACAAAAAAACTATTCCCCAATAATAGATGAGTGCTTGGCTTCTGTAATCACAAAGTGTGACTGAGCACTTCCGATATTAGATATTGCCGCTAACTTGTTTAGAATAAAGTCTTTGTACTCTTCCATGTCTGATACAATTACCTTTAGAAGGAAGTCAGAACCTCCCGAAACACAATAACACTCTACAACTTCGGGTACGGTTTGCACATCTTTCTCAAATTGAGTGAGAAACTGCTGGGCGTGTTCTTTGAGCGATACATTACAGAAAACGATTAGATTTTTATTTAGTTTTTTGCGATTAAGCTCAATGGTGTATTTTTCTATAAACCCATCCCTTCGTAGCCTTTTTATCCTTTCGTGAATGGGAGTGGTGGTGAGATTGAGTTCAACGGCAATCTGCCTGTTGGTCATCATGCCGTCTTTTTTGAGAAGTTTTAAAATCTTCAAATCCACCGGATCTATATCAATCATAGAATTTTATTCTTTAAAAATTCAAATTTAAGATATTCATTTAATGAATGGTCGATTCTGGTGGTTTTATTTTCTTAGTGAGAGTTTATTTTATTTCAAACATCTGTATCGT
Source organism: Lacihabitans sp. CCS-44 (assembly GCF_024343735.1). Taxonomy (GTDB): domain Bacteria; phylum Bacteroidota; class Bacteroidia; order Cytophagales; family Spirosomataceae; genus Leadbetterella. The sequence goes on along the minus strand of NZ_RJUE01000001.1, from coordinate 193,078 downwards.
GTAATCCAGCAATTCTTGACCACCTGGTTTCCCATGGCCGGGAACTATAAATTGTGCAGTTGGGAACGCTTTTTTTACATTTCGGATGGTATTTGACCACTCTTTTTCGTTTGCATCACCAAGAAATCCTTTTCCAGCATTTACTTCTTTAACCATACACCCACCAAACATTGCTTTTTCGGAAGGAATATAACTGATGATGTTGTCTTTGGTATGTGCCTCGCCCAAATATTGATTCACAATTTCCTTTTTTCCTATTCGTAAAGTCAGTTTTTCTTTGAAACCTATTTGTGGTATGGTCACGCTGTCTTTTTTCGCTAATTCTATCGTTTTTTCAGAGGCATAGCTTTTGATTCCTTTTTTGTGAAAAGCCTCTAGTCCGCCAAGGCAGTCATTGTGAAAATGATTCACTACTACACCCTTTATTTTAATTTTCTGTTCTTCCAAAGTTTTTATTAGTACCTCGGAGGTTTCGTTGTCAGCCGGTGTATCAAACACAAAGGCTTGGTTTTTATGAATGTAAACCATTCCATTGCAACCCACTTTTCCCCATGTTTGGGTCTGCAGAAACGAAATGTGCACAAAGGTGTTTTTCTTAATCTTATAAAATGCCAACTGCTTTTCGTTTATGCTTACAAGCGATTTACTTGGATTGCAGGCAAAAAAGATAGGAAGTAATAGGAAATAGATAAAATTCTTCATTTATTTTGAAAGCTCCTTGGCCCGTTTTTCGGCATTTAGTATTCCTTGCTCCAGCCCAATGCCGATATTGGCCTCGGCAAAAGTGCTGAGTGCGGCCTCGGTAGTTCCGCCTTTGGACGCTACCGCCTTTATGAGGTCATCTAGACTGAGTTCGGCGTTGTTTATAAGATGGTAGGCTCCAAGCATGGTTTGTTTTACTAGAAGTCTGGAAAGACCTTCATCGAATCCCATAGTTTTACCTGCCTCTACCATGTGTTTCACAACATAATAAAAATACGCAGGCCCACTGCCACTCAGTGCGGTTACGGCATCTATCATGTTTTCATCTTCAATGTACACCGAACGTCCAGTGGCATTTATAAGGTTTTCAATTTTGAGCAATTTGGAAAACCCTATGCCTTCGGAAGCACAAAAGCCCGTAATTCCTTGCCCAAGCATGGCTGGTGTATTGGGCATAGCTCTTACCACCAATTTGTGACTTAGTTCGGATTGTATTCTGGCCATTGTTATGCCCGCCATTATTGACAAAACTACTTGCTCAGGATTTAAGAAACTTTTGAGCTCATTGGCTACCGCACTAAAATCTTGAGGTTTTACGGATAATATGACCAAGTCATAGGTCGAAAGTGTATCATTAATGGTATCAACTACCACACCTTCTTTTGATTTTTTTAGGATTTCGGACCTTTCTGGGCTTTTTTCAATGAGCAAAAGGTTTTCTTTTTTTACCAAATCATATTGAATGAAAGACCTTGCGAAGGCCATTCCCATATTTCCGCATCCTACTATCGCTATTTTCATAATGTTTATTGTAAAATATCAAAAAAAATAGCCTCAAATTTTCATCTGGGCTATTTGTGTAAATTAGTTTTAATTATTTCTCAACCCATTCAACCATCTCATTGAATACTGCCTCTGTACTTCCTAAATATCCCGAGCCTTTGTGTTTTACTTTTCCATCTTTATCTATACAGAATTTGGCTGGAATACCCTCTACTCCATAAGTTAGAGCTGTTTGATTGCCAATATCAAGTACTGGGTTCATAAACGAAAATCCACGGTTGGTTATGAATTTACCTACGTGGTCTTTCCATTGGCCTTCACCCACTCTCTCAAATGTATTGACAAACAAGAAGACCACATTTGGATCATCTTTGTATTTTTCTGTAGCTTTTTTCATGCCGGGAAACGCCATAATGCACGGCCCACACCAAGTAGCCCAAAAGTCTATGATAACGGTTTTTCCCTTAAAGTCAGATAGTTTTACTTTTTTGCCTTCTAAAGTGGTGAGTTCAAAGTCGGGTGCCACAGAGCCAACTGTGCCAACCGAAGCCTGGTTTATTGTCTGAATAAACATTTTGGCGAAGAAATGATTCTTGCCTGCTTTTTCTAATTTTTCTTTGAGTTCAAACTGGTATTCTCCTCCAAAATCTGGTTTCAGGAAGTTATTTGCAGCTATTATAGCTGCAAGTGATGTTCCCATTGATTTTATTTTAGGCATGACTAAGTTTTTCTGACCATCTAGCATGGCCAAATATTCATTTCTTAAAACACCTTTGTCTTTCTCATTTTTTGCCGCTTGGAATTTAGCATCCAAAGTACTCACATTTTTAGAGAAAGCCTGCATGTCCATCATAACTTCATTAAACATTCTCATGTTTTCGGAGCCATCTACCTTGGCAGTTGCCGCTTTGTCAGGCGTAGCAGAACCGTCAGCTACAATGGTCAACTCTTCGCCACCGTCTAGTATTAATCCTATAACTTGTTCATTAGCAATGTTCAGTTGATAAATGCCAGGTTCTTCTATTTTGGTGCTAAAATTAAATGCCTTGGCTGTTATTTTGGCACTATCTATTTTAGAACCAATGTTTCGTTCGTTCATTCGTTCTAAATAAACCATTCCCGACACATCGTTTGTAATAGTACCTTTTATTTTTAATGAAAGACCAGAAGTTTCTTTTGTTTGTGAATTGCAGGACATAATTATGCCCACAAAAAATAGGAACAATAAATTCTTTTTCATTTTACGATTTAGTTTTTTCATCTGTATGTAACACAAATGAAAATTGTATAAATATTTTTTATTTCAATTTTTCAGCCAAAAGTGTGTTCAAAATCTTTGGGTCGGCCGCACCTTTGGATTTTTTCATTACTTCTCCTACAAAAAATCCCATTAAGCCTTTTTTACCTTTCTTGTATTCTTCTGCTTTCTGAGCATTTTGAGACAAAACTTCCTCAATCCAAATAGCCATAGAGTCAGAATCTTGACTTTGTATCAGACTCTTAGACTTTGCCAATGCTAAAATATCACTTTCTGGCTCGTTGATTAACAGATTCATTAACATTTGTGCCGCAGAATTGCTGATATTACCTTCATCAATGTTTTTAATTAGCTCAGCTAACTTTGCTGGTTTTACAGCAAACTGACTGATGTCGAGGTTGTTTTCGTTTAAATATCCTTTAATATTCGAGAGTATCCAGTTTGAAACACTTTTATAGTTTTTTGTAAAGCTACAAGTTTCTATAAAATAGTCACTTAGTGATTTTTCCTCGGTCAAAAGATATGCGTGTTCTTCTAAAATACCCATTTCTTTGCTGAAAGTTTCGAACAAATCATAAGGTAGTTTTGGCATGTTCGACTTCGCAGTCTGTAACTCTTCATCACTGATGCTTATTGGTGCGAGGTCAGGCTCAGGGAAGTAACGATAATCGTTCATGGTTTCTTTTACTCTCATGCCAAAAGTTTTTCCTTGTTCTGGGTCAAAACTCCTAGTTTCTTGTATTATAGTCCCTCCAGCGTCTAAAATGGCGGCTTGGCGTTCTATCTCATATTCAGCGGCTTTTTGCAAAAAACGAATAGAGTTCATGTTTTTGATTTCTACTTTGGTACCCAGTTTTTCGCTTCCTTTTGGTTTTAAAGACACATTTAAATCTGCCCTTAATGAGCCTTCTTCCATGTTTCCATCACCGATTCCAAGGAAACGGACCATTTTTCTAATTTCAGCCAAGTAACTGGCCGCTTCTAAAGGCGAGGTCATGCAAGGCTCAGAAACGATTTCGAGTAGGGGAGTGCCCGCTCGGTTATAATCTAAACATGTATTGTTTGGTTCTATATCATGTATTGATTTTCCAGCGTCTTCTTCCATATGTATGTGGTGGATTTTTACGGTATGGTTGCTAAAATCTTTTCCTTTTTTTATTTTGAACTTTACCTCACCACCCCAACAGATAGGTGACTTATCTTGCGAAATTTGGTATCCTTTTGGAAGGTCAGGATAGAAATAGTTTTTTCTGTCGAAAAAATTGGATTGATTTATTTTGCAATCGAAGGCTAAACCTAGTTTTATAGCATATTCAACGGCTTTTTCGTTGAGTTTTGGCAATACTCCTGGATGTGCTAAAGTAATAACGCTTATGTGAGTATTGGGTTCTCCACCAAATTTGTTTGAATCTGACGCAAAAATTTTACTTTTGGTGTCAAGTTGGCAATGAACTTCTAAGCCAATTACAATATCGTATTCCATACCTTAAATTTTCACAAAAATAATGCAAAAATTGATGATTTTGGCCTTGGAATCCTAATAAATCAAAAAAACGGACACTTTATATGAATATTGAGTGCCCGTTTGTAAAATCTAAAGTTTTTAATTTACAGTTTGATATTTATTTTGGCATAATAAAACGCACCGTTGCTGCCCATTTGTACAGGATCCCAAGCCCCGCCAGATTCAGTGTAGTAACCCGATGACATATCAGGATATACGTTGAATAGGTTATTAGACCCGATAGCTAAACCTAGTTTTTGAGAAATTTTATAATTAACAGACAAATCTGTAGTAGTTTTTGGTCTATATATATCATTTTCTGCCACGTCATAATTCCAGTCGGCCAACTCTACTTTGCCAAATCTCACAAATCTTATCATTGTACTGAATTTCTTGATCTGGTAGTCAAAAGTTAGATTTATTTTTGAAGGTGGAGCAGACGCTTTTAAGAAATATTGTTCCCTTAGGTCAAAATAAGTATCTTCTTTCCCAGCTAGTTGGCTGTTGGTATTTATTTTATCAATTGTTAATTTGTTGAAATTCATCGCCAAACTAGTGGTTAATTGTCCTTCGCCAATTTTGTCTCTGTTACTCAAAATGATGTCGAGGCCCGTTGTAGTGGTGTTAACTGCATTGGTAAAAAACTGAGCTTTGGCTACATTTACATTTTTAAGTAATTGGCCTATTTGTTCGTCCTCGTCAGTAAATTGTCCAGTTAGTACTATCCTGTCTTTGATTTGCACCCAATAACCATCCACTGTTAGAGAAAACGTATTGTTTGGTCTAACGGTAAAGCCAAGGCTGGCATTTTTTGAAAGTTCTTGCTTGAGAGCCGGAATACCCAAGGCTTTTGTTACTTCAGAATTGTTTCTTGCAATTAGAACTTCCACTGGGTTTCCATTGATGAAGTTCGTAACTGTGGAGTTAAAATTGATTTGAGGTAAAGAAGGAGCTCTAAAGCCGGTACTAGCTGTTGCTCTAAAAGTCAAAGTTTCGTTTACTTTTAACCTTGTTGAAATCTTTCCATTCAATGTATTGCCAAAGTCTGTGTAATTTTCAAATCTTAAAGCTGCACCTACCATAAATTTCTTGGTAAAATCTGCTTCTGTGTCAAAGTAAAGTCCAAAGTTTGATCTTGAAGCTTCTATTTCGTCACTCGGCTGGAAACCTGGAAAGCCTTGTGAGCCGCCTGGTACGCCCGCAATATAGCTTTTGTACGATTTTTCTTCCCCTGCAAAAATCGCATAGTTTTCCATTCTGTATTCAGCTCCATAGGCTATGTTCAGGCCAGCCATTTTATCTTTCAAAAATTTAGAAAATCCAAGGTTGATGGTGTTTTGATTTAAACTGAAACCTCCCGCTTCAAATTCCGTTGGAGAAGTGGCTCCAAGAGATGAGTTTAGCGTATTTTCTAAAGAATAATCAAACCTATTTGAACCAAATGTATTGCTCAAATCTATATCCCAGCCTTTTAGTTTAGACTTAATTCCTGCTGCTATAGAGTTGTCTTTGATATCTGCTTTTATCAATGGGTCGAATCCATCAGGATAAATTGAAGGAATGTTACGGTCATCATCCGCAAATCTTGTCCAAGCATAAGATTCTCCTTTTCTGATGTTCGTACCGCCAAATACATAGATTGCAGTATTCGTATTTATGGGAAAACTGGAGTTCAAATAAATAGCTGTATTTTGAGCTCTTGGATCGCCAAATTCTCTTCTAGCCAATTCATCAGCTGCTGCATTTGCTCGGTTGGTGTGGTCTCTAAAATTGAAATCACCCGTCAAATTTACAAAACCACCATTTCCTACTTTCAAGCCATAGTTGGCGTTTACATTATAATTTAGTCCATCAAATTTTTTGTCATCAAATCGGTAGCCAGCTTTATATATTCCCGTGTTGGCATTGATTTCTAAAGTTTCTGTAGTTTTTTTCAAAACAATATTAATCACGCCAGCTATGGCGTCTGATCCGTATTGTGCTGCTGCTCCATCTCTAAGGATTTCTATTCTTTCTATAGCTGCAGCTGGTATCGTGTTTAAGTCCGTACCCGAATTTCCACGGCCTCTCGTGCCATAAATGTTTACGAGTGAACTTTGATGTCTTCTTTTGCCATTTATCAGTACCAATGTTTGGTCTGGACCTAAGCCCCTGAGAGAAGCCGGATCTACGTGGTCTGTGCCATCAGAGCCAGATTGTCTGTTGGAGTTGAAAGAAGGTGCAGCAAACTGAAGTAGTTGGTTTAAGTCCAGTTGGCCAGTTTTAGATGTAATATCTTTTATATCAATCACATCTATCGGTGCTGGCGTGTCTGTGGCGGACCTATTTAAACTCCTAGAGCCTACTATTACTATTTGATCCAATAAGTTACCTTCTTCTAAAACAATGTTTGTGGCCAATTCAGATCCTTTGAGTTCTTTGGATTTATAGCCAATATAGCTTATTTGAAATAATGAGGATGAATTAGTTACTTTTATTTCAAATTTACCAGTGGCATCAGTAGTAGTGCCATTGTTGGTGCCTTTTTCAATAATAGTAGCACCTACCAGGGATTCGCCGTTTTGATCAGTTACTTTGCCAATTTTATTTTGGCCATATACCTGTATGGTCGAGATAAGCATAAACAAGAACAGTGTAATTTTTTTCATAGATTAATGTTAAGTTTTCATCAAATTTAATATTTTCTATAATATACAAAAAAAAAGAGGGGTAAAACTTTCGTTTTACCCCTCTCAAATATTTCTAAAATGATATTAAAACTCCCAAAGGTTATTTTCCCACTCTAGCAACTCATACTCAAGCTGCTGTGATTTTTGAAGTCCTTCTTTTGGAGATTTGTAAATTTGATCTAAGTATTTGTTCAAAGCATTAGACTTTTTAATTATTCTACCATTAAACAATCTCAATTCAAACGCATCTGCCAAGTTTTTGTGTTGAGCTGTATTGGCTGCATTGTACCAGATACAGTTTGGATTAAGTCTGAAATACGACTCCAGCTCTTTGTACTTAAAAGAAGCCAATTCTTTCTCTAGTCCATCACTTGATAAGTCAGAAGGTATTTTTATGGTAACTGTTTGAATATCAAAATACTGACGAGAACGTTGTTTGTCAAATATCCAATCTTCTTTAATTTCTATGATATACAAGTCCTTCGCAAATAACTCATAGCCTTCAGCATTTGCCGAAGCTGTAGTTGTAGTCGCCGCTGGTTTATCTCCAGAGTTTTGAGAAGTAGTTTCTGTGGCTGCACCACCGCCACCCCAGCCGTCATCCTCAGATGCTGCACCTTCTGTTCCAAATCCCGCTTCAATTTCTTCTTTCGACAATCCACCACCTTCAAACTTCTTCGTCAGTCTTTTAGTGAATTCTTCTAAAGTGATTTTTGTAGATACTGAATCATTGTCATAAGGCTCCAAAACACCTGCTTTTACACCATCAATAAGGTGCTTGGTTATTTCGCTACCATTGGCAAATAATGGCTGATTGGCTTTTTCGTTCAAATCTAACCTTCTCCAGAGTGTTAGTTTGTACATCACGTTTGACTCGTGAACCGGACGCAATGACAGTGGATTGATTCCATTGTCAGACTTCTCCTGAGCAACAACCGCACTAGTAGCAGCTAAGGCTAGAAGGCAGGTTAAAACTGTGATTTTTTTCATTTTATAAATTATTTAAAATTTTATCTTAACGGTATCGTAAAGCTCATTTCGCCTACCGATACGTCTTCTATTTCTCCTTTAAAATTCTTTCTTTGTACTTTGTTGATAGTGATAAGTAGTCTATCTCCGGCTTCAGCTTGCTGAGCAAGGCTGCCGATGTTTACACTTCCTGATACATTCTCCATTTTTCCTTTAGGTCTTGTACCCGAGGCTAGGTAAACGTTAAAACTCGATACTCTGAACGTCGCATCCTCCGGATTTGTTGTTCTAAAGTCTTCATCTGCAAGAGCGTTAACACTAATCACTCTAACTGAAGTGGCAGGAAGACCTCTTTTTGAAGTTTCGTCAGAAACTCTTGATCCATTAGCCATAGCTACAATAGACGGTTTTGGGACTTTTCTAACTGGAAAGGGAAATGTACCTAAAACGATTCCATCATTGTTTACTTGTAATGACACCTTAGCAGAGTTAGGTACTACAGTAACTTTTCCTCCACCTCCAGGTATAAATTCGGCACCAGTTCCAGAGAATGATGGTTTAAATAGATCTCTTAAACCTGGAGAAGATGTTTGAAGTCTGTTGGCACATTTGAAATACAAAGGTGGCATAGACTGAGACATAATTTCTACAGAAGGTTTTAATACCGTGTATTCCTCTTCTTGAGTTACAGTTTCTCTTGTTCCGTCAGGTTTTGGATATGAAACAGTTGCTGTATAGCTTCTTTTCATTTGTCCGTTGGCATCAAAAGTACCTCCTGAAGTCCTAACTTCGTAAGTTCCTTTTCCTTCTTTTACTGGCAAACCTGATCCGTTGATACTAATCGAAGGCGTTATGGCACTTGAATAAGCTCCAATAGCAATTTCTGCTTTATAAGTTTGGCCCGCAACTACCGTTCTTGAATCTGGAATAACCACAGCGAATATTTTATCAAACTTAATTTCTTTTGCACCCACTTGTGAAGCTAAATAATCTAAAATTTCTGATTCGTATCTTCTAATATCCGATTGCTTTTGACTTAAACTCGCCAAAGCTGCTGGAACTGGAGTTTGAGCAAACATCAACTCAGCAAAGTCTTTACTTTTTGTAATAGCATCTGTACTTTGCATTGCTGGGTCATTTTTTGCATCTAATGCTAACGATCCTAGTTTAATGTTTGGAGCATATTTTTGTATTTCAGCCACAAAAGTCTCAAGCTTTGCTTTTAACTCATATCCTTTTTTGTTTTTTACAAAAATGTTGGCTACTTTTTCTTCTTCTGCCAAGTTCTTAATTCCACCCGTTTCTGCGTCAACACCACCTCCAGCGTCTTGAACAATGATGGATTTTAATCCTTCAATGTAAGTGATGAGCTCAGCTGTTTTTTTTCTAACAACAGTTCCATTGTTGTAAAGCTGTCTATACTCTGGCTTTCCACCGGCTTTCTCCACCGCATCATTCATTGCTGCCAGAGTGCGGTTATTTGAATCATCCGCAGCTTTGTTGGCTTGCTGAAGTGAGTTGTTGAGAAGGACAAATTTTTGTAATATCGCATTACTGACTTGAAGGGCTAGCATCGCAGTCAGAACGAGATACATCATATTGATCATCTTCTGACGTGGACTTTCTTTACCACCTGCCATAATATTTATTTTAGAATTTTAATATCTTGATTTTAGGGAATAGCTCTACTATTATTGTTTCATTGCCGACAACATACTACCATAAACATTGTTCAATGAGGCCAAGTTGTTGGTAAGTTTGTTCAATTCAGACTTAAACTGTTGCGTATCCTTAGATGCCTCTTGCATGTCTGACATAGCCGTTGAAAGGTTTCCATAAAACGAGTTCATTGACTTCAAATGTCTGTTGGTATCTTGAAGTTCGATTTCATATACCGCATTTAATGCTCCAAGATTTTGAGCAATTTTCTGAAACTGTGTCTTGTATTCTTGAGCATCTCTGCTGGCATCTCCCATGCTAGCTATAGAATTAACAGTTTGTCCTAAAGAAGTACTCAAATCACCGATTTTAGATGAAGCGTCTTTTACTTTAGAAGAAAACTCGTTTGTAGCTACTGTCGCAGAAGCTATTTCGCTCATGTTTGATACTGAACTAGAAAGGTTTTGAAAACTGCTTTTCAGGCCGTCAAAAATATCAGGTGTAATTTTAGCGTTGGCAAGCATGTCGTCCATTTTGGCAGTTAGGCCCAGACCAGCAGGTGCTGCTGATGACGATCGTGTAGGGAGTTCTCCTTTAAAATCAGTAGAAAGCTCAGGATATACTTTTTCCCATTGATATTCTGCTGTTGGTCTTAAAAAAGACTGTAGTGCATAAATAACAAATATTACCACCTCAGTTCCTAAACCAATTGGCAACATCCATCCAGCCCAATCGTAGTGCATGATTTTACCCATTGCTCCTAAAATTACAACTGCTGCACCAATACTATAAAAGAAAGGAATATACTTGTCCCAAAATGCACTCGGACCACTACTTGCTGCCATGATTTATTCTTTTTTTATTTTAATTTTATATAGTTTATTTAATCTTATTCTCTTCCAGGAATTGATCCCAACCTGTCCATAACACACCTAAAGCCTATGTAAGATCTGGTGGCCGTACGATATTCGAAAGTTGTTGTACCTGTTTCAAGGAAGTAGGCTACGTCTTTCCACGAACCGCCTTTTACTACTTTTCTTGGCTCATCGTCTTTGTCATAAGACGGATTTAAATCCCAAGTGACAGGCATGTAGGAGTCTGAGAATGCATCCTGAGTCCACTCGGCTACGTTTCCAGCCATATTATATAGGCCGTAGTCATTAACATTGAATGCGTTTACAGGAGCAGTATATTGATAGCCATCTTTTTGATAATTACCTCTATATGGCTTAAAGTTAGCTAGATAACAACCTTTGCCATTGGCTACGTAAGGATTACCCCAAGGATATTTTGCACCGTCTTTCCCTCCTTTGGCAGCCCATTCCCATTCTGCTTCTGATGGCAATCGAAATCTCGGAGATTTGAATTGGTCATTTTCTGCTCTGAAGTTGTTATATAGTTGAGTTCTCCATTTAGCAAAGTACTGAGCTGCATCCCAACTTACTCCAACCACCGGGTACATATCAAATGCTGGGTTTCCGTAATAATTTTCAGTTAGTTGATCGCCATTGTGGTAAGTAAAATCTTTTTTCCAAACTGTAGTGTCTGGGTAAAGTTTAGTCATAATGAATTCCTCTCCTAGAACAGATATTGAGTCGGCCATTATTGAATTTACAAACATTCTATACTCGTGATTTGAAATCTCTGTATCGTCCATATAAAATGGAGATATCGTAATTCTTTTATTCAGAGTTATACGGGCAGACATTATATCCTCATCAGTTTGCCCCATAGTGAATGAGCCAGAAGGAATCAATACCATTCCATTTGGAGCAGTTTGTTTATAGCCTTTTCTGGCCGTGGCGACAATTTCACCATTTCGAATTCCTTCTAATGGGTCAGCTGCATCGCCTCCTTTCTTTTTGCCCAATCCTACCTTGTCCATTGTTTTGTTGAGAAAGCCGCAGCTTTGCATAAAAACAACAGGAGCCATTATTAAAAAGGCTTTTACTAAAATGCTTGAAAATTGCTTGTTCATAATCGAAAACAAGATGATTAATTTAATTCTTAAATTATAACTGCCTAAACGTAATATTTTTACTATATATTGCCTTTTCTGAAAAAATCTAAACACTTTTAAGATATAAGATATTCGTAAAAAAGTATTTGCATAAATCATGCCAATAAACCAATATTTTTTTTTGACTTATAGCCAATATTTTTCATTAGAATTGGTACAAAAACTGTGCCGTTTAATCATATGCTGTACCTCGGAGTTTTTATGATTGTTTTTTTGCCAATCTTAGGTGCTGCAAACGAATATCTTAGAAAAATTTCATGTGATGTGTTTGACTTTGCAATTGTCCCGAAATTTATGATGTCGATAGCATAACCAAGCTTTATAGTGTTTTTCATGAAACTGCCGCCTATCAATACAGAAGCAGCATCTTGCCACCTGTAGTTAACTCCAGCCCAATATTGCTGATTATAGGTGGCTATAGCACCAACTTCTGTTGAAATTGATTGTAAATCAGACTTTATAATAAAAGTCGGGCTTATATCTAAAGTGTATGTTACACCAAAATCATATTTTCCAGTAACGTAATACGATCTTTTTTCTTTAAATACCCCCGCGACATCATTTATTTTATAATCAGGCTCCAGAACGTTTTTTACAGAAAATCCTAGCTGATAGCTTGGATTAAATAAGTAAATTCCTGTATTTATATTCGAAGAAAATGAACTTATGGTTGTATTTGGTATTAAAGGATCTTCTTCGTCTCTAGGTCGATAGTTTTCTCCTTGTAGCTTTAAATTATTAGATCCTATACTTATTCCTACACCAAGTATATTGCTGTTTATCTTTTTGTGATATGAATAAGATATTTGAAATTCTGATTTTGACTGGATGTTTGTGAAATTATTATTTGAGAAATAGATTCCGAGACCACCTTTAGCTTTAGTAAATGGCATATCAGCAGAAAAAACTGTAGAAAGGTTGTTTCCTCCTTGGTCGAAATCTCCCAGATAGCCGGTATACTGTGATCGCACAGTGGCTTGTACTTGAGTATGGTTTGAAGTTCCGGCAGCTGCAGGATTAATATAAAATTGATTGAATACATATTGCGTAAATTGAGGGATGTTTTGAGCAACACTCATTTTGCAATATGACATAAAAAGCAATATGTAGAAATACTTTTTAATCATTCTTTATATTAGGAAAAAACTATTCCCTGATTATTAACATTCAATAACATGAATTATTTTCTAATCAGGTTCTTTTTATTATAAATTGTTGGCTTTTTTAATGTAAAGTTCCAGTGCACCCACCATTGAAGGGGCGTTGGGCAACGGAGCTTCTATATCAAGTATCAAACCAAGGTCTCTGATTGCTTTCGCCGTTGTTGGCCCAAAAGCCGCTAAACGCGTGTTGTTTTGTTTCCAATCGGGAAAATTATGAACCAACGAATGAACACCAGAAGGACTGAAAAAGCAAATAATATCATAAAACACTTCTGTTAGGTCTGATAAGTCTGCTGGAACTGTTTCATACATTATGGCTTCAGTCAATGAAATACCATTTTTTTTAAGAATATCTGGCACTGCATTGTTTCTGATATTCGAACACGGGAACAGGTATTTTTCATTTTTGTGCTTAATGAAAAATGGCTCTAGGTCAGCTGCCGTTTTGTTCCCTGCAAATATTTTTCTCTTACGAATTGTGATGTACTTCTGTAGATAGTTAGCGGTTTGTTCCGTTACACAAAAATATTTCATATCTATTGGAACCTCGATTCTCATTTCTTCACAAATTTTGAAAAAATGGTCTACCGCATGCCTGCTCGTAAAAACAATAGCCGTATGTGCTAAAATATCAATTTTCTGTTTTCTGAAATCTCGGTGGTCTGACTTCTTTACATCAATGAAATTCCTAAAATCAACTTTTATATTGTAGACTTTTGTTAAGTCAGTATAAGTTAGGGATTTTTCTCCCGGATTTTCTAGTGTAATTAAAATACTTTCAACTTTTTTTAGCCTACTTTCTTTTTGAATATCTGTCATCTCACTCATGCAGAAAAAATTTGAATTAATCTTTGGTCTTTTTACCTTGTGTTATACTAGGCTAGTCTGTCTTTTTACAATAAAATTCTTATTCCTAATACGATTGGAAACACTTCCACTATGCAAAGATAAGAAATTAAGTAAAGAGTTTTGATATTTCCGACTCTATTTATGGTAAAATAGATTAGTAAAGTTCTTAATAAATAGAAAATAATCAGTACTGAAGTGAATAAATACTTGAACTCTATTGCAAGTTTTATGTAGCTATTAAACCCAATTAAAAGTAAAATTAGAAGTATAGAAAAATAATATATAGTAGTTTGTATTATTTTAAAGTAATGAATATCGACTATTTTTTTTATATTAAAGAGTTTTCCTATTAGGTTTATATAGAAGTATTTAAGTATAAAGGATACGAAAATTAGTAAGCAGATTTTAAAGAAATTAGTGGTTAAAATTCCAAAAGTATTGCCATTCTGAAAAAAGAAATTTTCTTTGAAAAAATTTAGTCCGTTAGCTTGAGAAAGTAATATTATAAAGCCAGAAATAAGACTTAGCAAGATGATAAACATCATATTAGGTCTATCCATAGGTTTGTTTACAAGAAAAGAGTTCTCCTTGGGAATAAATGCAGAGAGGTCTTTAAAACTGTAATATTTCTTAAATGCTTTTGAATAGTTTGTTGCTACAAAACTTAACATTATGATATTTATAAAGAATACAAATACCAAACTACTGTTTAGGTTAGAATTGGTCCTAGGAATAAGGTTTAAAAAATTATTTTTGGCTTTTTCAATAATCTCGGTGGTTTTGGAAGTGGGATAGCCTATGAAAACAATGTTCTTTTCGGGAGAACTTGATCCAAATATACTTAAAATCGTTTCACCTTTTCTTACCTCTTTAATGATTTCTTTGATACTATATACTATCCATTTGTCGTTTTGCAGAGTTTTTTTTAGTCGATTGTCAAAAAACAAGAAGTTGCCTTTTTGGGCCGTTTTAATCAATAAATACCCGCCAGGGAAGTCGTTCAGATTTATTTTTATGGAAAAAACTTTGCTTTTGTTGTTGTTTTCAGAGATATAAGGAGTATGCACTTTCAAGTCTCTATCATATTCTGTCCAATCTTTTTCAAAATTATAAATGATGTTATAGCGGTTTTCAGGGCCACTTGGGCTAGTGGCAAATGATGAGCTGAAAACAAATATTCCGACAAGTAAAAAAAAGTACTTCAATCCCTTATTTTTTTGCAAAAGTACCAAATTAGCTTGATTTTAAAAATCTTTTCTTTTAATATAGGCTGTGTAGTCAGGTATTTTTACTTCATATTTTTCATGAAAAAGAGGAGAGGTTAGGATGAAATCTGCTGTGGAGCGATCACTTGCTATTGGGATATTCCAAACCACACCTAGCCTTAGTAAGGCTTTGATGTCTGGATCATGCGGTTGTGCCGACATCGGGTCCCAGAAAAATATTAAAATATCTATTTTCCCTTCAGAAATTAATGCACCAATTTGTTGGTCGCCTCCGAGCGGTCCACTAAGCAGTTTTGTTACAGGAACGTCTAATTCTGCCTCTATAAGTTTACCTGTAGTGCCAGTTGCGAAAAGCTGGTGCCTTTTTAGTGTACTTTTATTATATTTTACCCATTCTACTAGTTCAGGTTTTTTGTTGTCGTGGGCTATGAGAGCAACTCTTTTTCGAATATCTAATGTTCTATTCATCGCTGGAGAAAAATTTATCAAATATAATTTCATAAATGTGGATTTTTAGAAAAAACCTTAAATTCCTTTTATCCAAACCTTTTGTTTTGATTTGTAGTTAGTATTTTAAATAAATCTGTGAATAATGGAACTCCTAGAAATAAATACACTTGGGAAATTAAAGAAATACGGTTATAAATCTAAAACTATTAAGGAAGAGCTTAGGGATAATCTAATCAGAAAACTTAAGAATAAAGAGAATATTTTTGAAGGTATTTGGGGGTATGAAAATACGGTTATTCCTGAAATTGAAAAGGCCATACTTTCCATGCACAACATCAACTTGTTGGGCTTGAGAGGCCAGGCAAAGACCCGTATAGCTCGACTTTTTATACATTTATTAGATGAATACGTGCCTATTATTGAAGGCAGTGAATTAAACGATGATCCTCTGTGTCCAATATCAAGGTATGGAAGAGATTTGGTAAAAGAGCTTGCAGATGATACACCAGTAGCTTGGCTTGCCAGAAATGAAAGGTATTCTGAAAAACTAGCTACGCCTGATGTTTCTGTCGCAGATTTGATTGGGGATGTGGATCCTATCAAAGCCGCAACACTAAAATTGCCGTATTCTGATGAGCGAGTTATACATTTTGGGTTAATTCCAAGGTCAAACCGTTGCGTTTTTGTAATCAATGAACTTCCAGACCTACAGGCAAGAATTCAGGTTGCTTTATTTAATATTTTGCAGGAAGGGGATGTTCAAATTCGTGGCTTTAAACTTTGGCTTCCTCTGGATATACAGTTTGTCTTTACAGCCAATCCAGAAGATTACACCAATCGTGGAAGTATAGTTACACCTTTAAAAGATAGAATTGATTCACAGATTATTACCCATTATCCCAAGAGCATAGATATTGGAAAGAAAATTACCCAACAAGAGGCCAAAAGGAAAGAAGGTCAAAAGGGTATTTTTGTGAATGAAATCCTTCAGAATTTGATAGAAAAGGTAGCTGTAGAAGCAAGAAATAGTGAATTTGTAGATTCCAAATCTGGTGTTTCAGCAAGAATGACTATTTCAGCATTTGAAAATGTACTGAGTTCTGCTGAACTCAGGGCTTTGAAAAATGGTGACAAGAAGCCAAGTTTGAGGCTTTCGGATATTTATGGAGCTATTTCAGCGATCAATGGAAAAATAGAGCTGGTTTACGAAGGAGAGTTAGAAGGTCCAGTTTTTGTAGCTCATAATCTTATAGGGAAAGCTATCAGGTCAGAATTTGTTGCCTATTTCCCTAATCCAGAGAAACGCAAAAGTGCCGATTATAAAAAAATAGTGGAGTGGTTTGGGAATGGCAATTCATTGACTTTTCTTTCTGACGAAAATCAAAAGGCCTACAAGCAAGGTTTAAAAAAAGTAGATGGTTTGGAGGAGCTAGTTGAGAAGTATTTTTCAAATGAGACTTCAGACCAGAAAGACTTTTTAATGGAGTTTGTATTACATGGAATGGCGGAGTATTCGTTGATTTCAAAGCAGCCTTTGGATGAAGGAGTTAAATTTAACGACCTGTTGGATAGTATGTTAAGTAAAGAGGATTATGAATAGAAAAAGGGCGAATGCCCTTTTTCTATTCAGTGACATTCTATACAGTAAATCTAGCGAAGCAATAAAACCGAACCCGTTTTTCTAAAACTCAAGCCATTGTCACTTACCGCATATATAGTATAAGCATATGTTCCGGGAGGTGCTGGCTTAATGCCGTTTTTTTCAGTACCATCCCACGATTCAGCAAGGTTGTCTGCCTCAAAAATAGTGGCTCCCCATCTGTCAAAAACTTTGAAACTTCCTGAAGCTACAAATTTCCCCATTATTTTGAATGTTTCAGACTCTATGGGCCCTTCTCCATTTGGAGTAAATGCTGATGGTGCAAACAAGCCGGGAGGAACCTGCAATATAAATGGATTAGAGTAGGAATTTATAAACTGGTTTGTGAATAAATCGGTGTCTACATATTGTCTACCCATTACTCTGAACTTGATTTCTGCTTGAGATGAAGCATCTAACAAATCTTGAACAGACTGCTCCAGTTTTTCGGTAGTCTTTAAAGGAATGAACGAATTGATATCTTCATCAAAATATTCTAGACTATAGTCTACTGGAGATGCACTTGTATAAATATCCGGGGGAATTAAATATGGTGACCAATTTAGCATGCCTTGGCTCTTAGAGTTTAGCATTATTGTACAAAAAGGATCTGAAAGTTCAGACATTACACCACATTTGTCTTCTATTTGGTATTTATAGCAGTAAGATTTGATTTCACCAGATATTGCCACATCGTCAAATACGTTTGCATTTCTTTCGCCAAGTTTCTCGAAAATTTGGCTTTCGTTTTCAGCTCTATAGAATATATATTTATTTTGGATACTTGTGTTAGCATCTGTTACTATGTTCACTCTCACCCTTGTATCGTCATTTGGGTCAAATCCAACCGAAACCAAGTATTCTGGTTTGGCAGATGTGAGATTCGATTTTAAATCCACTGTAACTTGAGACGAACGAATATTGATAGGCCAAGCGGTTCCATCAAAGGTGACATTGGCGTACCTATATGTGACTCTGTAAAGGTATTTTTTAGAACAATCTAGTGTGCCATCGGTGTAAACAGTAGTAATTGGACTAGTGAATGGAATATTGTTCAAGCAGTTTGTACATCCTTCTACATCTTTAACTAAATTCAGACGAGTGGGAATCGTATTAGGCTCTGTTGGTAGATTCCATTTCATATCCACACTGCTACTTGATTTTATTGTTGGTTTTAGATTAATCGTACAAAGTGTATTTAGTGAAAATACATCTAGGCCACAAGAGTTTTTACTTCTCAATTTGAAACAGTATTTGTTATTGGGATCTAGACCAGTGACGGTAGCTAAACCATTTATGCCATCCGCTAGTTTGGTCCAATTTGATAATGCGGTTCCATTGTCCACTGCTGCCATTACATCATAAACAGTACCGGGTTGAGCACCAGCAAATTGTAATTTCACTTCTTTACCGTTGTTCTCTCCTTCTAACGTATGTAATAGTGTATTTTTGTCGGCATCTGTAGATATTTGAATAAAGTTAGTGGGACAAACAGTAAAATTGTTTCTTAAGTAAACTCCTTGTATTTTGATTGAGGTTGGGGCACCTACGAAGGTTTTCTTTCTTTCTTGAGGTAATGCTGTTGAGGCAGTGTTAATAACATCTGAGGTGCCATTACCCCAGTCTATAGTGTACCTGTTGTGTTGATTCTCCGCAGTATTGGGTATTGTTACCGTTACAGTGTTACCACCGCATGAAGTAGCAGTAACCGTTGGAACTTGCGTCAATAAGTTTTCTTGCAGCGTACAACTTAAGTATTTTTTACCATTTTTTTCACCCTTCATAAGTATCCAATGATATCCTATAGAAAGTTGTTGGGTTACCGAGTTACCTATTGCCGGGACGCCGTTTGTGGCTGTGACAATGTTGAAATTATTGTTAATGTCAAAGTAAAACACTGGGTTATCTACGAAAACATTATTGTTAGGGTCATTTTTGTTTGTTATTGTGACATTAGTTAGCGTACTTCCGCCCAAAGCCACACATGAAATAGGTGGACTTAGACTCATTTCACCTCCAGAGAAATATCCAGAAGGGGGTGTTGTACAAATAGTAGGCTTGGCTGGGGGAGTGGATTGGCTCCAACCAGCGGTAGACATTACCATGAAACTAATAAAACACAGTGTTTTATTTTTTAGTAACGACATAATGGTAAACTTTTTAATATTAAACTCAATAGCTTTAAAGTTTGAATTCAACCAAAAATCGTGCCGACTTCTAAGTTTTAAGCTCTAAATAGTTTCATGTCTTAATAATGCTTTTCAAGAGGTTTAGTGCTGTGAAATCTTCTTTGAGGATAATTTGGCTTATTATTTGTTATAGCCGAAAATCAAGTATTTAGTGTTTAAAATTGTATTTTCTATCAAAGTTTCATATGTATTTTTAAATTCAAATTTGGGCTATTGCCTATCGTTTAAGGTGTTTTTCTTGCAGGTTTTAAAGGTATAATCACAGTTTGTGAAATGTTTTTGTTCAAAATAATGTCTACTGTTTTTTTTTGAGATAAAAAATAAAGTTATTTACTTTGTCAAATACTAAATCACCTATATAATGAATATTAAGCTTCTGTTTTTATTTGTTTTGACAAGTTTCCAAAGCTTCGGCCAAACTCACCAACTCATCATTACAGAAATCATGGCAGACCCAACACCATCCAAAGGATTGCCGGAAAGAGAATATTTGGAGATTTACAATCCTAGTCCAAACGATATCAGTCTTAAAAATTTCAAACTTTATTATGGAAGTTTTTCGGCTTCATTTCCTGATTCAATCATAAAATCAAATGCGTATGCTTTGGTTTTTAGAAAAGGATATGAGGCAGAGTTTAGGGATTTTGGACGAATAATTCCTCTGCCAAATTTCTCACTTAGTAACGAGGGAAGTCTTTTAGTTCTGAAAAACGATCATGGTCAGGATGTATTTTATATTGATTACAGCTCAAACTGGCATACTTTAAAAAACGATGGAGGAATAAGCTTAGAAATGATTGACACTGGTTTTGCTTGTGTGAAAGATCAAAATTGGGCGTCATCTGCTAACATAATTGGAGGAACGCCTGGTAAAGTTAACTCAGTAAAAAAAGAAAATCCAGATATTTTACCTCCTAAGTTATTGAATTTCAATGTGGATAATGATCAGGTTATCCTGAATTTTGATGAGAATCTATCTAAGGATTTTTTGGGCAAACGAAATAACTTTTCAATTGTGGACTCACCGCACCAAATTCTAGAAGTATTATTCAATCCTTACAAAACTTCTCAAGTGCAGGTTCGTTTGGATGCATCTTTGGAAACTGGGGAGATGTTAAAGTTGAAAATTTCGAATTTGAAGGATTGCTCTGGAAATTCGGGTGGAGATATAGAAGTGGAATTTTGGAATTTGCTGCCAGCTGTTAAAGGCGAAATATTGCTTTCAGAAGTACTTTTTAATCCCAGAATAGGCGGGGAGGACTTTGTGGAGGTTTATAACACATCAAATAAAACCTTGAATCTTAAAAAATGGAAATTGGCGAAGCTTGAAACTGGGGGCCAAATATCTGACATTACTGAGTTAATTTCATATGATTTACTCTTAAAACCCAAAGGATTTGTAGCTTTTACAACAGGAAAGTCTTTTTTGATGGACAATTACCCCAAAACTGGCAATGTGATTGAAGTTCAGCAGATGCCTGCTTATAACAATGAAGAAGGAACAGTTGTACTTTTAAACGATCAGGGTGAAGAATTTGAAAGGTTTGCTTACAATGAAAAGAATCATCATGAATTGGTCGTCAATTCCAAAGGTATTTCTCTTGAAAGAACCAACCTTGGTTCGGGGAAGGCCATTTGGACCTCAGCTTCGTCGGATTACGGTTATGCTACCCCAGGTTTCGAAAATTCCCAAACTCTGACAGATGCTCTGCAGAATATTTTTTATGCAGAACCCATTATTTTTAATCCCTATCAAGTCAACGAAAACAATACGACTAAGCTTAAATATCAACTAAATTCGGCCGGCTCCTCGGCCTCCGTGGAGGTTTTAAACAAAAATGGTGTTACGGTAAAGAAATTGCTCAGTAACTTTACACTAGGCACACAAGGTGAAATAGAGTGGGATGGAAAAGATAATAGTGGCCAATTACTGCCCGTTGGGTATTATGTTTTCAAAATCACCGTTTACTCGTCCAAATTCAATCAAAGTTTTCTGGCAAAATGTGTTCTTGGCTCTAATTAGATTCCTATAAAAGGCTGATATTTTAGCCTTTATTTTTTGTAAAAATTATTTAATAAATTCTTTTAACAAACAGACAGTTAATTGGTTAAATATACAATTGTATATTTTTTATTTATTTGCCCTCTAAAAAGTATAAAATCATCAATTTTTTCTATAAAATATTTCGAATATAGAATAGATAATTAACATTTTTTCGCTAAAAAATTGAGTTTTAATCGACCAAAGGATATTTTTTTCATGATTAAGTGCAATTTTTTTTATTTGTATTATTGACATTTCATATTTTATGCCTAATATTGCACTATTCAAACATTTTGTTTGAATTAATTAATCTATTTAATCATTTTTAACCATCAAGTTCTATGAAAGTAAAACTTTATTTGAGGTCTTTCCTGATGCTCATGTTAGGTGTGGCTCTTACGTCGCAATTCGCATTTGCACAAGGGAGAAAAGTAAGCGGTAGAGTTACCGATTCTGGTGACGACTCTGGCATTCCAGGTGCTTCTGTAACCATTAAAGGTAGCACCAAGGGAGTTGCCACAGACGGTAACGGAAAGTATTCAATCGATGTTAATGGGGCAGGCGATGTTTTGGTATTCAGCTTTGTTGGATACAAGTCGACCGAAGTTGTTGTTGGTAGTCAAAGTGTAGTAGATGTTTCTTTAACAGAAGACGCTGCAAACTTAGAAGAGTTAGTTGTAACAGGATATCAGTCTATTCGTAAGAAAGACATCACTGGTGCAGTAACTGTTATCAACACGGACGAACTTAAAACAGTAAAATCAAGTTCGTTTTTGCAAAACCTTGGAGGTAGAGCAGCGGGTGTGAACATTTCAACTTCTGGATCACCTGGTGATGCTACAAATATTCGTATTCGTGGTATATCGTCATTTACTTCAAATGATCCATTATATGTTATAGATGGAGTTCCAGTTTTGGATAAATTCCAAAATACCATAAACCCTGAAGACATTGAGTCGTTGCAAGTATTGAAAGACGCTTCAACAGCTTCAATTTATGGTTCACGTGCTTCTAATGGTGTAATCGTTATCACTACTAAGCAAGGAAAAGCTGGTAAGACGAAAGTTTCTTACAATGGATCTTTTGGTGTTGCTAATCCAGTAAAAGGATATGATCAAGTATTAAATCAGTCGTCTGAATATTATGCAGATGCTACTAGACTTAAGTTTGCTGGAGCTGTGCCTACATGGTTTGCTACGGATGGTTCATTTCCAAAATATGTGCATGATGCGGTAAATATTCATGGAGCCATAAGCCCAGGTGTATTTGATCCTATCAATAATATGATTTCTGAGACAAACACAGTAGGTACTAACTGGTGGGAGGCAATAACTAGAACTGCCCAAATCCACGATCATAGTTTAAACCTATCTGGTGGTACAGAATCAGCATCTTTTAATATCTCGGCTTCTTATTTAAACCAAGAAGGTATATTAAAACAAACTGATTTTAACAGAGGAACTATTCGTGCAAACTCTAGCTATAAAATAGGTAAGAAACTACGTATTGGCGAAAACTTAATGTTTGCTAATAACTGGGGAGTTGGAGTATCTACAAGAGGTGGTAACAACAACGAGTTTGGTGTAATTGGAGAAGTAATAAAAGCTACTCCTGTTGTTCCTTTAACCAACATTAATGGCGGTCCTGGTAGTCACCAAGCGGCTATAACTGGTAACTTTACAAACCCTACTCAGGTTTTGATTGATAATAGCAACAATACAAACACCAATAGAAGACTTTTGGGTAACATGTATTTAGAGTTTGATATTATTGATGGCCTAAAAGCAAGAACTAATTTTGGAGTAGACATGGGTAGCTCATGGAGACGTACTTTTACCTACGAGCAGCCATACCGTGCTGAGGGACCAAGAACTGCTGGTGCTAGGATTTTTAACGAAACTTGGACTCAAGGAACAACTTGGAACTTTACCAATACTTTACAGTACAACAAAAATATTGGAAAGCATGCCATTGGTGCTTTAGTTGGACAAGAAGCTATTGCTAATAAATATAGAGATATGTTTGGACAATTGGCTGGTTATTTCACTACAGATGTTAACGCATGGTATTTGAACACCGCTTTGGGTGATCCAGCTTCAAGAAACGTCAATTCTTCTGGTAACGCTTCAAAGCTTGCTTCTTATTTTGGTAAAGTTGACTACGCATTTAACGATAAATACTTGATTTCAGGTACTATTCGTCGTGATGGTTCTTCTAAGTTTACTACAGCCAACAGATACGGTATCTTCCCTGCGGTTTCGGTAGGTTGGAGATTGTCTCAGGAGAGCTTTATGCAGGATATTTCATGGTTGTCTGATTTGAAAATTAGAGCATCGTATGGTGAGCTAGGTAACCAAGAGATTAGAAACTATAACTTCTCAGATATTTATGGTGGTGCTGTGGGTAATACTTTTTATGACATAAATGGTACTAACGGTAGTGCTGCTACAGGATATGCACTGACTTCTCGTGGTAACCCTAATACTAAATGGGAAACCTCTAAAAGCAAAAACATAGGTTTTGATGCAGCTTTGTTGAACAACTCTTTGACTTTGGTTCTAGATGTTTATTCTAGAAATACTGAAAATCTACTTTACAACCCTGCTTTGGTAGGAACTGCCGGTGCTGCTGCTCCGCCATTTGTAAACGTAGGAGCTATGCTAAATACAGGATGGGACTTATCGGCTAACTATCGTAAAAAAGTTAGCAATGACCTTAACCTTAACTTTGGTTTGAACCTAAGTCATTATAGAAATGAAGTTCAGAAAGTTTCTGGAACAGCTGACTTTTTCTTTACAGACGGTACTGGTTTGAACAGTCGTATTCCTAACTCAGGTATTTCTGTAATCAGTAAAGTAGGATATCCTATTTCTTCATTCAACGGTTACATTGTTGATGGTTTAATTACTACAGAAGCTGAATTAAAAGCTCATACAGGTACTGGTGCTGCAGCTATTGGAGGTCTAAAATATAGAGACGTAAATGGTGACGGTGTTGTAAATGGTAGTGATGTTACTATTAATGGTAACCCACATCCGAAATTGACAGGTGGTTTCAACATTGGTGCAAATTACAAAAACTTTGACCTGAACTCATTCTGGTTTGGAAGCTACGGTAACGAAATATTTACGGGCTATTGGATTCAGTCTTATTTCATGAACTTCAATGCCAACGTATTGAACAACATTCTTGAAAATCAAGGTAAAATAGTTGATGGTAAAGCATATCCAAAAATTAATCAGAACGACCGTTCTTCACCAAATGCTTCTACTTTTTATATTCAAGACGGTTCGTACCTACGTATGACAAACTTACAGCTTGGATATACTTTGCCTAAGTCTATCATAAGCAAAATAGGTGTATCAAGAGCTAGAGTATATGTACAAGGCCAAAACCTTTTAACACTTACTAAATATTTTGGTACAGATCCTGCTATATCTAACGCCAACATTGGTGCTGGTGGTGCTGTAAACGATGGTGCAATGGGTATTGACAATGGTAACTACCCAGCAAATAAAGTATTTAATTTGGGTATAAATTTAGAATTTTAATAATAAAATATTATTCATATTATGAAAACAATAATCAAAATATCGATACTGGCCATACTACTTACGGTAGGCTTTTATTCGTGTAAGGATAGCTTTTTGGATACTCCTCCACAAGCTGCCTTGTCTAACACGCTTTTAGAATCTAGCAAAGCTGGTGTAGACGCAACTCTTATTGCGGCTTACAAAAGCCTTGGCGGTTGGATAGGTGCAGGTGGAAACGCTTGGGGTGCTGCTCCTAGTAACTGGGTGTATAACCTAGCTGCTGATGATTTTCACAAAGGCTCTGAATCAGGTGATGGAGACGGTTGGTTGGCAGTAGAGCTTTTCCAATGGAATCCGGCTGAAGGTTCGTTCGATAACAAATGGAGATCATGCTACGAGGGAATTGCTCGTGCGAACTCGGCAATAGTTACAGCTAAAGCATTCTTAAAAGCAAATGGATCTGAAACAGCTTATGTTAGTGCTGTAGAAGGTGAGGCGACCTTTTTAAGAGCATGGGAGCATTTTGAATTATATAAAGTATTTAAAAAAGCACCTTACATCACTGAAACTGATACTGATTTTAATAAGCCTAACGATAAAGAAATGATTCCATTAATCATAGCAGATTTGGAAAAGGCGATTACTTTATTACCAGCTAGTAAAACTTCAGTAGGTAGAGTAGATAAAAATGTAGCTACTGCTTATTTGGGTAAAGTAAAATTGTATAACAAAGATTACGCAGGTGCTTTGGCTGCTTTTAATACAGTAATAGCAAGTGGTAAATACAAATTGTCTGACTGTATATATGATAACTTTAACTTAGCAACTGAAAACAATGCTGAAAACTTGTTCTCTATTCAGTCTTCAGTAAATGACGGTGATGCTGGTGGTGCTAACGCAAATAACCACGATCGTCTTGGCTTACCTCACGGAGATAGCTTTAGCAGCTGCTGCGGATTTAAGCAGCCTACCAACGACCTAGTAATGGCATTTAAAGTTGATGCTGCTGGTCTTCCTATATCTACAGTAGGTGTTCCTGTAAAAAGAATACCTGCTGGTGCAGCAGACGTAATGGATCCACGTGTTGAATATACAGCTGGACGTACAGGTGTTCCTTTCTTAGATTGGGGTCTTCACAAGGACAGCTGGATTCGTGGTCAAGGATACCAAGGATGGTATTCACCTAAGAAAACAGTACAACTAAAAGCTAATCCTATTCTTGCTGGTGGATGGACAGGAACTCAGCTTTCTGCTTTGAACTTCCCATTATTGCGTTATTCTGATGTTTTATTGATGGCAGCTGAGTGTGAAGTAGAAGCTGGATCTTTGGAGAAAGCAAGAGAGTATGTTAACCTTATCCGTAAAAGAGCAGGTAACTGTACTCAAGGTGTTGCTTCTCTAAAAGTACCTATTGATGCATCTGAAATCACTTGGGGTAAATATGCGGTTTCTACTTATGGATCAGCATGGACTGACAAAGCTGTAGCTCGTCAGGCTGTAAGAACAGAAAGAAGACTTGAACTTGCATTGGAAGGACATCGTGTATTTGACTTGCAGAGATGGGGTAATTATGAGGCTCACATGACTGAATATCTTGGTCGTGAGTCAAAATTGGTAACCGCTCTATCAGTGGCTCAGCCGGTTACAGCTAAGCACTATGCTTGGCCAATACCAAGTACTGAAATTGCTAAATCGGCAGGTAAATTGAAACAAAACGCTGGATACTAATCATATTTTAGTTAAAGGTATTTTAATGTCGTAATACAAAATGAGGTAGGTTAATTCCTACCTCATTTTTTTTTGCATCGTTTTGGATAAAATTACCTATATAGAGTCTTTGCGGTGATGAAAAGTGTATTTTTTTATAAATAACTTAATTAACTTTGTATTTATCTGGTTAAAAAGAAATATGAAAAATATAACATACCTTTTGTTGTTTTTTGGCTTGTTGGGCTGCCAAAAGAATAAAGAAAGGGGTTTTGCTGCTTTTACATTATTAGAATCAGTAGATTCGGGAATTGATTTCAGAAATGAAGTAGAGGATAGGGAAGGTTTTAATATTCTTACCTATCGTAACTATTATAATGGAGGTGGAGTGGCTGTTGGAGATATTAACAATGATGGGTTAATTGACGTATATTTTACCTCAAATATGGGTGATAATAGGCTTTATCTCAATAAAGGTAATTTGAAATTTGAGGATATTTCTCTAAAAGCAGGCGTTAAGGGGAAACAATCGTGGTGTACGGGTGTGACTATGGCCGATGTTAATGCTGATGGTTATTTGGACTTGTATGTGTGCTACTCAGGCGATGGCAAAAATGAGAATAAGGAGAATGAACTTTTTATAAATAATAAGAATAATACATTTACTGAAAAGGCTAAAGAATTTGGCTTGAACGACAATGGATTATCTACTCACGCATCTTTTTTTGATTATGACCTTGACGGTGACTTAGATTGTTTTGTGCTCAATAATAGCTATAAAAATCCAGAAAGAATTACAATTACTAAGAGAGAAGAATATGATCCAACTTCTTCAGGTGGAGATAGATTGTATGAAAACATAGAAGGGAAGTTTGTAGATATAACCAAAAAGTCAGGCATATTTTCTTCTGATGTTGGCTTTGGTCTCGGTGTTTCTGTTGGTGATATTAACAATGACCATTATCCAGATATTTATATTTCAAATGACTTTTACGAAAGGGATTATCTGTATATAAATCAAAAGAACGGGACATTCAAAGAATCACTTACCTCATCAATGAGTTACACTTCGTTGGCTAGTATGGGGTCTGACATGGCGGATATCAACAATGATGGTTTGCTAGATATTTTTAGCACAGATATGCTCCCACCTGATAACCATAGACTTAAGGCTGCCACGAAATTTGACGATTATTATTTAAATGACCTTAAGTTACGTAATGGCTATCATTATCAGTATACACAAAATTGCCTGCAAATTAATCAAGGAGATGGTAAATTTATAGAGACTGGGTATATTTCGAATGTCGCTGCCACGGATTGGTCATGGGGAGCCTTGGCTTTTGATATGAATATGGATGGCAAAAAGGATATATTTGTCAGTAATGGCGTTTTTAATGACATTACCGACTCAGATTTTGCTGATTTTATTTCAGACAAAGATCAGGTAAAACGAGTTGTAGAGGATAAAGGTAAATATGACTTTCGTGATTTTGTAAAATTTCTTCCGCCCAATAAACGGCGAAACTATGCCTTTATTAACTCAAACGATGGATTTGTGCCAATCTTTGAGAATAAGGCATCTGACTTAAATCTAGACCAAGAAAGTTTTAGTAACGGATCTGCTTATGGCGATCTTGACAACGACGGCGACCTTGACCTAGTTGTGAATAATGTAAATATGGAGGCGTTTGTTTATAAAAACAATGCAGCCGATGATAAAAAAAGCCACTATCTCAAATTAAACATTGAAGGCTCTGCAAGAAATAAGTTCGGGATTGGGGCTGGAGTTTGGGTGTACCAAAAGGGCTCAACTCAGTTACTCTATAACTTCACAGCTAGGGGGTTTCAAAGTTCTGTCGCACCTCAAATGACTTTTGGATTAGGGTCAGACCCAAAAATAGATTCTATAAAAATAGTATGGCCAGATTTGAAATATCAAGTATTGAAAAATTTAAAAGCTGATCAAACTCTGAACCTGAAATATAGCGAGGCCACCCAAATCTTGAATATCGATAAACAGGTTTCCGGAGATAAAGATATATTTATGGCCTCACAAGGCGAAATTCCATTATCTGCGGGTCATAAGGAGAACAATTACGTGGACTTCGATATGGATAGACTCATGCCCCATGCAATGTCTACTTTAAGTCCCAAAATTGTAACTGGAGATGTTAATCAAGACGGTCTAGAGGACTTTCTTTTGTTGGCTTCGCATGGTACGGCCAATAAGTTGTTAATAAATTCCGGTTCATCTTTTAAGGAAAGCCCGCAGAAGGCGTTTGTAGAAAGGATTGGAAAGGAGTCTACTGCTGGGGCTTTTTTTGATGGTGATGGCGATGGCGACCTAGATATTTTGATAGGAATGGGTGGAAATGAGTTTAAAAAAGGTGCTGAGAATTTTAATGCCGAATATTATGAAAACAGCGGTAAGGGTAGTTTTACATATAAAACTGGGCCATTTAATGTAAAAGGACAGATTGGTTGCATAACTCCAGCTGACTTTGACTTAGATGGAGATGTCGACCTCTTTGTAGGCGGCCAAGCAGTGCCCGGTGGCTACGGACTGATTCCACGAAGCTATATGCTGAAAAATAATGGTAAAGGTGTTTGGGAAGATATCACAAATAACAATACAGGCCCTATTGGGATGATTTCGGATGCTGTTTGGACTGATGTTAACAGTGACAAATGGCCTGATTTGATAGTGGTAGGAGGGTGGATGCCGGTCAAAGTATTTGTAAATCAAAATGGTTTTTTTGACGCTCCCCTAAGTATACCACTCAGTACCGGTTGGTGGAACTGTATAGAGGCAAACGACATTGATGGTGACGGTGATACCGATTTTTTATTAGGCAATTATGGACTAAATATGAAGTTTAAAGCAAGTCATGAAAAACCCTTGGGTATGTATATTAATGATTTTGATGACAACGGACGTCCTGATATAATTCTAGATTGGTTTACCCAGGAGGATGATAAACCTTATCCATTCGCAAGCAAAGCAGATTTGACTTCCCAACTGCCATCTTTGAAAAAGAAAGCCTTGAAATACCAAGATTTTGCAAAAATGACTGTGGAAGACTTGTTTGATAGTGAAAAGTTGAAAAAAGCCAATAGATTTCAGGTTGATAATTTTAGCTCTTCTGTGCTTATGAACGATAAGGGTAATCTTAATTTGTACGCCTTGCCTACCGAAGCTCAGTTGTCACCCATTTTTTCGTTCACAGTGCATGATTTTGACGGTGATGGTAAAAAAGACTTTTATGCGGGGGGTAATTTCTACCAATTAAAACCTGAGGTTGGTCGTCACGACGGCCTTCAGGGAGGCTATTTTAAAGCCTTGGGTGCCAATAAATATAAATATATTCCGCCATACCTGTCGGGATTGGTCACTCAGGGAGAAGTTCGTGATTCAAAAATTATTAATAATCATTTATTTATAGCAAGAAATAATGCGGGGATGTTAGTTTTTCAATCAAAGAAATAGATTTTTTTGTATTTTTTTAAGATTCCTTTTGGTTCAGGTTAAATTGTGTTTTTATCTGGGTAATTTAACAGTAAGAACCTGCTTATAAAGAGATTATGATGTGGAGTTTGTGTCTCTGATTTTTTTGGATTTTCCTCCAATTAAACAGAATAAAAGCGATTTTTTTTTGGATTTTTAAATCAAGATTTTGTGATACTTATTAACACAAAAAGTATTAATCAAAAAACAGTACTTATTTAGAAGTTTCTGCTTCTTAAATTATGTATTTTTATTTTATAAAGTTTAAACCATTATTTCAGAACCTACATAAAGGTTCAAGTTTTAACCGTAGCTGTAATATATGAATTTTCTGAAATTTACTTTTTTTGTGGCATTTCTATTTTTGTTTTCTTGCAAAGAGAAAAAACTTTTTGAGCGAATAGAGGCTGAGGATTCTGGAATAACGTTTGCCAATAGAATTACAGAAAGTGATTCAATGAATATTCTTGATTTTGAATATGTGTATAACGGCTCGGGAGTCGGGATAGGGGATTTTAACAATGACGGTCTTCAAGATGTTTTTTTTAGTGGAAACCAGGTTTCAAACAAGCTTTATATCAATAAGGGGGATTTTAAATTTGATGATGTTTCTGATTATTCTGAAATTGGAGGAAATGGCAAATGGTGTGCCGGAGTGGTAACTGTTGACATCAATAGTGATGGATTGCTGGATGTTTATGTGGCCGCAACGGTGAAAAAAGCTGAAAAAGATAGAGAGAATTTACTCTTCGTAAATCAAGGCCTTAAGGATGGCAAACCTAAATTTAAAGAAATGGCCACTGAATATGGAGTTAATGATTCGGGACATTCAGAGAACGCGGCTTTTTTTGATTATGACAATGACGGTGATTTGGACCTATATGTTCTTACTAATATTATTGACCAATATCCCAATGTATTTCGTAAAAAAGTGACAGATGGCTCTTATCCGAATACAGATAAATTATACAGATGCGATTATAACGAGAAGCTCGGACATGCCTATTATACCAATGTTTCGAAAGAGGCTGGAATTGTAATAGAAGGTTATGGACTAGGACTTAATATTTGTGACATTAACAAAGATGGCTGGAAAGACATTTATGTAACCAACGATTATGCTGCTGATGATTTACTGTATATAAATAACCAAAACGGCACTTTTACAGACCAAGCTAATCAATACTTTAAACATACCAGTAACTCTGCCATGGGAAATGACGTGGCTGATATAAATAACGATGGTTTACTTGACATTTTTGCTGTAGACATGTTGGCCAAAAATAACTTAAGAAAAAAAGTATTAGCACCAGCAAACAACTACCAGATGTTTAAATTCAGCGAAGAATTTGGCTATACTTATCAGTACATGCGAAATACCCTTCAGATAAACAATGGAAAGTTGTCCGACAATAAGCCTGCCATGTTTAGCGAGGTAAGTATGCTTTCGGGAATAGCCGAAACTGATTGGAGCTGGACGCCTTCACTGGCCGATTTTGACAACGACGGCCTTAGAGATATTATAATAACCAATGGATTCCCGAAAGACGTTACCGACCGAGATTTTATTGCTTTTAGAAATGATGTTGAAAGGTACAGTGAAAGATCAGAGATTCTTAAACAAATACCTGAGGTTAAAATCAATAACTACGCATACAGAAACAAAGGAAATCTAGAGTTTGAAGATGTTACCGAAAAATGGGGAATGGATATTCCGTCATTTTCAAATGGTGCGGTGTATGCTGATTTAGACAATGATGGGGACTTGGATTATGTGGTAAATAATATCAATGATTCGGCTTTTGTTTTTAAAAACAACCAAGTTCAATTGGATAAAGCCAAAGAAAATCATTTTTTAAGAGTAAAAACCATAGGAGATAAAAACAATATCAATGGAATAGGTGCAGTAGCTATTTTGGAGTTCGAAAATGGAGAAAAAATTATACATGAGAATAATCCATATAGAGGTTATTTGTCTAGTGTTGAGCCATTTGTGCATTTTGGATTAGGGGCAAAAAAAGTAAAAAAACTGGAAGTGCAATGGTACAATGGAATGTCACAAGTTATCTTGAATCCCAAAGTAGACCGGGTTTTGGAGGTAAATATTAAGAATGCAAATATTAAAACCTATCGCACAGAAAACTTGGGTGCTGGCGTTTTTGAAGACATTACTGAAAACTCCAAGCTGGATTTCATACATAAAGAAATTGACTTCATCGATTTTAATATTCAGAATCTGATACCTTTCAAACTTTCAGAATTGGGTCCAGGAATGTCAGTAGGAGATGTTAATGGCGATAATCTAGAGGATGTATTTCTTGGAGGTGGTGTAGGATTTAGTGGAATGTTTTTTCTCCAAAAAACAGACGGAACTTTCACCAAAAAAACACTTTTGAAACAATATGGCCTTGAGAATAAATTGGAGGAAGATTTGGGCTCATTGCTGTTTGATGCCGATGGCGATAAAGATTTGGACTTATATCTGTGCCGCGGCGGCTCTGAGGGAATGCCTGGAGAAAAGGTTTTCGAAGATAAACTCTATGTGAATGATGGAAAGGGTAATTTCTTGGAGAAAATCAATGCAATTCCGGCATTTGCAACAAGTACCTCGTGTGTGAGGGCTTCTGATTATGACAACGACGGCGACCTGGATTTGTTTATTGCTGGAAGAAATGTGCCAGATCAATATCCCAAATTCGCAGATTCTTACCTCTTCAGAAATGATTCTAAAAATGGAGATGCGAAGTTTACAAATGTGGCTCTGCCAGAACTTAAAAGCATGGGTTTGATATGCGATGTACTGTGGACAGACTTTGATAATGACGGTTGGATGGACCTCTTAGTGGCAGGTGAATGGTCTGCACCGAGATTTTTCAAAAATAGCAAAGGCAAGTTATCTGAAATGAAGGATACAGGATTAGAAAACATGAAAGGTCTTTGGACCTCTACCAATGCCGGGGATTTTGACAATGACGGCGATATGGATTATGTGCTGGGAAATATAGGTCTCAATGCCCAGTTTAAGGGAAATGAAAAAGAGCCGGCAAGAGTTTTGGCAAAAGATTTTGACAACAATGGAAATTACGATATCATACCTTTTGTGTATTACATAAACGAACAAAAAGAGAAGTTTTTGGTGCCTTATAATGGTAAAGATGATGTAAACAAGCAATTAAATGTTACTCGGTCGAGATTTGTATCTTACAAGGATTTCGCAAAAGCAAATATTGATAATTTACTCACAAAAGACGAAAAGAAAGATGCCCAAGATTTGGAGCTGAATTTTATGAAATCTGTGGTTATACTAAATCAGGGGCAAGGAAAGTTCAAGGTAGTGGATTTGCCGGTGGAAGTGCAATTTAGCCCCGCGAATGGCTTAGTGGTGGAAGATTTTGATTCAGATGGGATACAAGACATCTTAGTTGCTGGCAATAATTTTGGTAATGAAACCTCAGCTGGGCGTTACGACGCTTCAAACGGAATATATTTGAAAGGACTTGGTAATGGTGGCTTCAAAACTGTTCGTAATTCTGGTTTTTATGTTCCTGGCGATGCCAAATCCTTAGTTACTATTTCCAATGCTAGGGGTGAAATCAGTCTTTTAGCTTCACAAAATAAAGGCTCTCTGAAAATGTTCAAAACGCCGCTCAAGAAGCAAGAAACTGTGTTGAATTCAAAGTCAAAATCATATAGCTATGAGTTGAACGGTAAGAAAACAAAAAAGGAAATTTATTATGGCTCTGGTTATTTGGGTCAGTCGGCAAGATATGTTGTGTTGCCAAACGGAGCGAAAGGTTTAAAGATAAACTAATTATGAGGTATTTTGCCATTGGTTTATTGCTCGTTTGTGTAATAGGATATTCTTGTAAAAAAGAGAGTTCTTCAGAAATGGCGGTTCTGGAGGAGTCGAATCTTACAGGAGAAGAACTTGCTAAAATTCATTGTGGAAGTTGTCACCTTTTTCCTGAACCGAAGTCTTTGCCCAAGGCTATCTGGTTGCGTGGAGTTTTGCCCAAAATGGCTCTGAGGTTGGGCATGGGCGATTACATGCAAGAGCTCATGAGTCACTCCAACGACGAAATGATGGCTATTGTCAAAACTGGAATATATCCCGACCATGCCGCTATGGCGAAGCAGGATTGGGAGAAAATTGTGAAATATTATGGTGATAATGCTCCAGATTCTTTAAATCAAAATCAGATTTTAAAAACAAAAGAACTTTTAGGCTTTGGACTAAAAGAACAAAAAATAGATGCTAAAGAGATTGTATTAACTCAGTTTGATTCAACAAAAAAACAGCTTTCGGTTGGAACATCAGCAAAAAGCGGCTTGTATGTATTTGTAATGAATAAAAAACTAACAGATTCAGTACTTACCAAAAGCCCCGTAGTAGATTTAAAATACCATAAGAATTTGGGTAAAGTTACTTTGGAAGTAGGAATTCTTAATCCATCGGATTTGTCAGAAGGGAGGCTCATGGCAGGAAATAAGGTTTTGATTGATAAATTGCATAGACCCGTAAATATGGTTTTGGCCGACTTAAACGGCGATAATTATGAAGATTTCATTATAGCCAATTTTGGAAACATCGCTGGGAATTTGGCTTGGTATGATGGTAAAACGTTCAAAGAGAATGTTTTAATAAATGAACCTGGTGCTAGAGTTGTTTATCATGTGGATTTTGACGGAGATGGTAAAAAGGATATTTTGGCTCTGATGACCCAAGGCAGAGAAGCCATAGTTTTATTCAAAAACACAGGAAATGGCGAATTCGATATGAAGCCACTGCTCAGCTTTCCGCCTTATTTTGGCTCTAGCTATTTCGAAGCCAAAGATTTGGACTTTGATGGCGACTTAGATTTTGTCTATACAAATGGAGATAATGCCGATTTGAGTATTGTTGAGAAACCTTTTCATGGTGTTCGTATTTATCTTAACAATGGAAAGGCTGGGTTCTCGGAAAAATACTTTTACCCAATTAATGGTGCATCGAAAGTAATGGCCGAAGATTTTGACAATGACAAAGACTTCGATTTGGCCGTTATTTCGTTTTTTCCAGATACAAAGAGAAATGAGGCGTTTTTGTATTTCGCAGGCACGGGAAATTTGAATTTTGAAGTAAGTTCAAAAAGGAAAGTGTCAAGCCATAAGTGGCTGACCATGGACTCTGGAGATTTTGACAATGACGGCGATAAAGATATTGTTTTAGGTGCTTTTAACCGAGATCTTCGAAAAAAAGCTGGAGTCAGTTCTGTTATTATATTAGAAAATTTTTTAAAGAAATAATTTCATCATAAACCCTATAAATAAATGAAAATCAAACTATTGGCTCTTTTTAGCTTGTGCTTTTTTGGTGCATTTGCTCAGTCGAAACTCACTGTTGACAAAATCATGCAAGACCCTAAATGGATTGGAACCTCACCTTCGAATATTTCATGGTCAGAAGACAGCAAAAACATTTATTTCAACTGGAATCCAGAGAAAAACTTAGGTGATTCGCTTTATACCTATAATTTGCAAAATCAAAAAACAGAAAAACTTTCTTCAAAACAACGTGAAAACCTTTCTCTGGCTGGTGCATATTCTAATGACCGCTCCAAGAAAATCTTTGTCAAAGAAGGAGATTTGTACGTTCATTTTTTACATACAAACTTTATCAAAAAATTGACACAAACTGTTGATATAGAGTCATCTGCAGAGTTTTCTCTGGATGACGAATCTGTGGTTTATAGAAAAGGACAAAACTATTTTACCCAAAACATTAATGATGGATTTGTAAAACAACTGACTGATTTCCAGGCTGGCTCAAAAGCAACTGAAAAGAAAAAGACCGACGAGGAGATTTGGTTAGAAAAAGATCAGCTGGAATTGTTTGATGTGCTGGAAGAAAGAAAAAATAAGGAGACGCTGACCAAGAAAAACAACCCACCCAAAAAAGGACTAAAAAAGATATATCTCGATGACAAAAGACTGGGAGGTTTACAAGTAAGCTCAAGTCTTAATGTGTTGGTTTATAGTGTGATAGAAACACCTAAGACACAAAAAAATACTGTAGTACCCAATTATGTAAATACTTCAGGATACACAGAGGACATTCCAGGAAGAAACAAAGTAGGCTCACCACAAATAACCTTAGAATCTTATTTATTCAATGCTTTAGCCGACACCGTTTTCAAGATTTCTTCAAAAGGTTTGCCTAGTTTGGAGAAATTTCCAGAATATTTTAAGGATTATCCCAAAATCGACAGTGCTACAAAAGCAAAAGGAAGGTCGATTCAGTTTTCTAACTTCGTTTGGTCACCAATGGGTACCAATTTAATCGCCGAAGCCAGAACTGTCGATCACAAAGACCGTTGGATTGTAAAAGTGGATCTGACAAACGGAAAAGTCCAAAGTCTCGACCATCAAAGAGATGAAGCTTGGATTGGCGGACCTGGTATTTCTAATTTTGCAAGTACCTTAGGTTTTTTGGATGAAAACACCATTTATTTTCAATCTGAAGAAACCGGATATGCTCATCTTTATAGATATGATTTGACTTCAAAAACCAAAACTGCTCTTACTTCTGGTAAATTTGAGGTGCAAAAAGTAGCTTTGTCTTCGGATAAAACCAAGTTTTTCATTTCCACCAACCAGGTTCATCCGGGAGAGCAGCATTTTTATCATTTGGCAGTAGATGGTACAAAGCTTACGAAAATTACTGAAATGACCGGGGCACATGAGGTTACTATTTCGCCTGATGAGAAGCTACTGGCCATCAGATATTCCTATTCAAACAAACCTTGGGAACTGTATTTACAAAAAAATGAAGTAGGAGCGGTGGCCGAAAAAATCACCAATTCACTCACAGCGGATTTTCAAGCTTATCCATGGAGAGACCCTAAAATCATTACTTTTAAAGCCGCTGATGGACAAGAAATCTACGGAAGAATTTACGAACCATCGGTCAAGGGCAAAAAGGCAGGTTCAAAACCAGCAGTAATATTTGTCCACGGAGCGGGATATTTGCAAAATGCCCACAAATGGTGGAGTAGTTATTTCAGAGAGTACATGTTTCATAACCTTTTGACTGATTTAGGTTATACAGTATTGGATATAGACTACAGAGCATCAGCAGGTTATGGACGTGATGTAAGAACGGGCATTTACAGACACATGGGTGGAAAAGATTTATCTGACCATGTAGACGCTGCTCAATATTTAGTAAAAAACTATGGAGTGGATGCCAAGAAAATTGGAATCTATGGAGGCTCTTATGGTGGTTTTATTACACTTATGGGACTATTTACTGCACCAGATGTATTTAAGGCTGGTGCAGCCCTTCGACCAGTAACAGACTGGGCGGCATATAATCATGGTTACACTTCCAATATCCTGAATACTCCTCAAACCGACAGCATTGCATACCACAAAAGTTCGCCTATTTATTTTGCAAATGGTCTTAAAAATAACCTCTTGATTTGTCATGGGGTAGTTGATGTAAATGTCCATTATCAGGATGTTGTGCGTTTGAGTCAGCGTTTGATAGAACTCAAAAAAGATAAATGGGAGCTTGCTTCGTATCCTGTTGAGGATCATGGGTTTGTAGAGCCGAGTTCTTGGACAGACGAGTACAAAAGGATATTGAAACTTTTCGAAGAGAAATTGAGATAAATCCTTTTTTATTTTCAATTCAAATGTTAATTTGTTGAAAAATACTTGACCGAAAATTATGTCAAAATTTGTTTTACAACTCGACTGGGAAGGTTTTGAAAAGGACAAATACGTACACACTGTTTTAGAAGACAATTTATTGCCCGACTACTTTGTGAAATGCAGATGGTTTGCGGGGAAAGCTCGAAAAAATTGGCGGCTGAAAATCACCAAAGTGGTAAGAATGACAGATGAAGAGAAGCAGTTTTTCTTCAGCATCATTACCGTAAAATATCCTGAGGGAGACGCCGAAACTTATATGTTTCCCCTTTCTTTTGTCGAAAAAAGCAGTATTGAACTTCCAGAAAAGGCAATTATAAGCCCAGCAACTTTAGAAGATAAAGAAGGCTATTTGGTTGAAGCGGTTTTTGATACGGCTTTTAGAGAGGCTATTTTTCACAATGTGGTGGCTAATAATGGCACTTTGCAAATAGACAATGATCTACTTAAATTTGAGAAAGGAAAAGGCTTAGAAGACAAAACTGCCTCAGAAAGTGTAATTCCCGACATAGACTCTAGCAATACGGCCTTTATTTTTGGGGAGAAATACTTCTTTAAACTTTACCGTAAACTTTTCAGTGAAACCAATCCAGAAGTGGAAATGGTCCAGTTTATTACACAAAACTCTGATTTTAAGAATATTCCGAGGTTTTGCGGAAGTGTTACTTTAGAAAGAAAACTGGAGAGTGACATCACTTTTG
This sequence comes from Lacihabitans sp. CCS-44, assembly GCF_024343735.1. GTDB lineage: Bacteria > Bacteroidota > Bacteroidia > Cytophagales > Spirosomataceae > Leadbetterella. The sequence continues at coordinate 154,813 of NZ_RJUE01000001.1, read as the reverse complement.
GTTTATTGGTGGAGGTTATTTCCAACGAAAAAGACAACTGGTCTAAAACGGGCGATTATCTCAACGAATTTATGTTTGCTTTTGTCGATGGCAATTTTCAAGTAAAGGAGAATGTTTTTGATAAAGTGGCTCTTTTGGGTGTGAGAACGGCGGAAATGCACGACGCCCTTTTTAGTATACATGGCGACGAAGGCTTTAGAGCTGATAATTTTGATAGGCCGTATCGAAGGTTTATCCACCAAAAAGTAGAAGATTTGCTCGAACATCGGTACAATCTTTTGACAGATAATTATTTATCTCTCGACGAAGCCTCTCAGGTGTTAGCTTGGAAGTTTATGGAAGCCAAAGACTTGATATTGGATTTTGTGGATCAAATTCTTACCCGTCCAATTGAGTCATTTCGAACAAGAATTCATGGAGATTATCACCTTGGACAGGTGTTGGTTTGTGATGAAGATTTGGTCATTATTGATTTTGAAGGAGAACCAGAAAGTACTATTTCGAGTAGAAAAGTGAAGCATTCACCACTAAAAGATGTGGCAGGTATGATTCGTTCCTACCACTATGCGGTTTCGGCCAAGTTGTTCAATAGCCCAGAGACGATGGAATTGGACGAGAAAGTACTCCAACGAGCTACCGACAGATGGTATAAACTCATGAGAGATACTTATTTGGAAGAATACCTAGGTTATTTTGGGCCACTTCACCCACTTTTGAAAAACAACAACGAAATCAACTATTTGCTTCAATTTCATTTGCTTGAAAAAGCCGTGTATGAGTTGGGTTATGAATTAAATTATCGTCCGGGTTGGGTAAAAATTCCTTTAAAAGGTATCTTAGACGTGATTTTAGAAATTGAAAAATTGAAAAGATGATTATATACAAACTATATCTTTTTCTCTTTGCCCTCAAAACAGCTACTTGCTCGTGCAACTTCGAGGTAAAGAATGCTTTTTTTGTAAAAAGTAAACCTAAAATAGAGAAAACAGGGAAGTTTCCAGTTTGTATTGGTGAAAATTCGGGATTGAGCAAAGCTTGGCAAGATGGATATTATTGGACACATAACGACTCAGGTGGTAGTCCGGAACTGTATATGGTCAATGCCGAGGGTTTGATGTTCGATACCCTGGATGTGCCGAATACGGTAAATATAGATTGGGAAGATTTAGCAAAAGATACCAAGGGCAATATTTACATTGGTGATTTTGGAAATAACTCAAACAGCAGGAACGATTTAACTATTTATAAAAGAGGGTATTACGGTGTCGAGCAGATTAAGTTCAAATATGCCGATCAAACTCCAGCCGATTCTTCCAATAAAGTTTTTGACTGTGAGGCATTTTTCTGGAAAAACGATTCTCTTTATCTTTTTACCAAAAGCTGGAACAAAGGCAAAAAGCTTACAAAACTCTACGTTTTGCCCGACAAACCGGGTGAATATTCAGCATCGCCCAAAGATCAAGTGTACTTTAAAGCCCAGGTGACTGGTGCAGACATAAGCCCAGATGGTACCAAATATGCCCTGATAACTTACGGTAAATTAATGATTTATGGCATAGAGAATGGCGAAGTAAACTTTAGAAAGCCTCTGAAATGTGTGAAAATTGGTAAAAACCAGACTGAAGCAGTGGTATTTGAAAACAATTCCAAAATTGTATTTACCAACGAACAACGTAAAATATATTCTATAGAAATTTAACACTGGCTTAACATACCTCAGCTTCGGTTAGCCTACTTTTGTACCAGAATTTTAACGTTCATTTAACAAAAAATAAATATGGCTAAAAAAGTACTTGTCATTGACGACGACGCAGACATACTTGAGCTATTGATTTATAATCTAGAAAAAGAAGGTTATGAGGTAAAATCTGCAACAAATGGACTCGAAGGAATAGAGGCAGCCAAGCAATTCATGCCAGATTTGATTTTGATGGATATCATGATGCCCATCATGGATGGCATTGAAGCAGGTAAAATCATCAAAAACACTGAAAAACTAAAACACATACACTTACTATACCTCACCGCACGTGCCGAAGAATACTCAGAAGTTGCTGCATTTGAGGTTGGAGCGGACGACTATCTTACCAAACCGATAAAACCACGAGCACTTTTAAGTAGAATAAATGCCTTTTTTAGGAAGGAAACTCAAAAAAGCACCGATGATGGAGTTTTGAGCATTGCTGGATTAATCATCAACAAAGAGACGTATTCTGTAACTAAAGAGGATGGTTCTGTGGTGGTTTTGCCTAAAAAGGAATTCGAAATTCTACATTATTTGGCCACTGTACCAAACAAAGTGCAGTCACGCGAGAGCTTGCTTCAGAAAATTTGGGGCTCTGATATTTTCGTGGTTGAACGAACTATCGATGTGCATATTCGTAAAGTGAGAGAGAAAATTGGTGACCAATACATAGGTACACTCAAAGGTGTTGGCTATATGTTTAAGACAGATAAATAGGAGAATATTTGCTTTATAGCCTATTAAACCTCAATTTCGTTGTGCTAAAGATTTCGTATGTTTTTATCGCCTAGATGGATTTCACTTTTTACTTCGCTACTTGTTTCTAGTATCACTACTGGCTTCTTGAGTTTTGTGCCGGAGGTAAATTTAGCCATGCTGTTTATTGCGGCCATCGGCAGTTTCTTCTCGACCTTCTTTTTTACTTTCTATATCATTGATTTGCTTGTATTTAAGGAGGTGAATCAGATTTATGCGAGTATTCAAAAACTCAAAATAAGAGACTTTGATATTTCTAGAAAAACACTATTGAAAAGTGTAAATCCACTCAAAAAACTCAACAGAGAAATCTCTAATTATGTAAGCAAAAAAGAAGAAGAAATTGACGAGTTAAAACGGATGGAGATTTTCAGAAGAGAATTTTTGGCAGACGTTTCTCATGAACTCAAAACACCCATTTTTGCCGCTCAGGGATTTGTGCATACGCTTATCGATGGGGCATTGGAAGATCCCATAATAGCCGAAAGATTCTTAAAAAAAGCGGCCAAAAGTCTCGACGGGTTGGATATTTTGGTGAGAGATTTGGTGGTGCTTTCACAGGTAGAAACAGGCGACATAAAAATGATATTTGGTGCTTTTGATATTTTAGAATTGATAAGAGAAATATTCGAACAACTTGAAAATAAGGCCAATAAGCGAAACACAACCTTGGTTTACAAGCCCAAAGATCTCCGAGAATGCTGGGTGTACGGGGACAAACAACGCCTGTCGCAAGTATTGATAAATCTGATAGACAACGCCATAAAATACGGCAGAGACAACGGCAAAGTGTTGGTAGAACTCAACACCGAAAATAAAAAAGTAGAGATTGTGGTGGAGGACAACGGACCCGGAATTCCGCAAGAACAATTGCCTCGGATTTTTGAGCGTTTTTACAAAGTCGATAAAAGTAGAACACGTGAAGTGGGCGGTACGGGCTTGGGCTTGGCTATCGTAAAACATATCTTAAATGCACACGATTCTACTATAAACGTGACCTCCAAAATAGACAAAGGCACAAGATTTACCTTTCATTTGGCCAAACCACCCAAGGAAATTGCGTAAATTGCAACGCAAAACAAGATACGATGGACTTAAGTAGGTTTAAAAAGGCACCTAAAAATTTGATTTTCGCTGATTTGGTGATTTTTGAAAATGATAACTACATGGTTATCAACAAACCTCCATTTGTACCTTCGCTAGACGAACGCACCGCCGACCGCTCCATGAGTATCCTCAAACTTGCCCGTGAAACCTTCGGCGATGTACAACTTTGCCATAGGCTAGACAAAGAAACTTCAGGAGCCTTGGTGATTGCTAAAAATCCTGAAGCTTACCGAAACCTCGCCATGCAGTTTGAGCACCGTGAAGTACAGAAAGAATACCATGCAGTAGTAAATGGTTTGCATGATTTTGACTCCATTTCAGTCTTTTTGCCGATAGCACCACTGAAGGATGGCACGGCAGTAAGAATAGACAAGACAAAAGGGAAATCGGCTGAAACGATATTTTTTACTATAAGAAAATACACCCGACACACTTTGGTGAAGTGTATTCCTATCACAGGTCGTATGCACCAGATACGTGTACATTTGCAATGTCTCAAAGCTCCAATAGTTTGTGACCCGACTTATGGCGGCGAAATGGTTTTTCTATCGGACATCAAAAGAAAGTTTAACCTCAAAAACGACACCGAAGAATTACCATTGATGAAAAGAGTGGCCCTACACGCCCACACTATCAAATTCCACGATCTTGACGGTCAAGTAATAGAAGCCACCGCCCCATACCCCAACGATTTCGAAGTTTTGGTAAATCAGTTGGAGAAGTTTGCTAGGTGAGGGGGATTTCGATATCTAGTTTTATTTCTGGCTTTTGATTGTTCTTAATTCGAGTAATTCGCTTGTATTGACCAGTTTTTTAAAATCATTTTTTTTAAGACCTTTGTAAAGCACTTTGTCGCCAGTCCACAATGTTGCTTTCAAAAACTTAGTCAACGCAACAAAATCGGTATCGTCAATATCAACTCCTTTTGTGATTTTTTCAGAAGCTAACCACGTTTCAACTGGTATTAACTCTTCATTTATAAACTTCAACTTTGAAAGTACTTGTGTGTAAGAAACTTGTAATTGTTCGTCAGATAATTTTGAAATCTTTTTTAATCGTTCCCAATGCTTTTGAATTTCATAACGCATATAACTACAACTATAAAATTCAAAATACTTTTCAGAATTGAATATAAGATCCCCAATTGCACTGTTAGAGTTTAATAATGCACTGAAAATGATATTTGTATCAACTACAATTTTCATTTTACAAATCGACTCCTATTTTTTGCCCACCAACCTTCCTTAACTTCTTCGGACAGGGTATCCACATCTTCTTGTTTAGCTTTAGATTTCGCGGTAGCTTCTTTATATGTTAAGTAGTCAACCAAACGTTGAAGTCCGTCAGTATCAACGTAGGCTGGAAGTCTAATAATTACTTCTTTGCTTGTTCTTTCGATTACCATATCAATAAATTTTCTGTGTCGAAGTTACGGATTTTTTTCAATCTAACAATATTGTCATAGAATGCACTGCTCCATATCCAAACGATTCCGAAGTTTTGGTAAATCAGCTGGAGAAATTTGCTAGGTGAGGGGGAGTGTATTTGATTTAGTATTAGATTTTGCTAAAAATCTATTTTATGTAAGTTAATGTCTAAAGCATTTAATTATTTATTGTTAACATTATTTTTATTGACTCATAGCAAAGAGCAATTCCGAATGTGAATAAAAATAATAAGCCAATGCCCTCACTATTTTTGTCAATAACAAAAATATTTGGATTTTCGATCTGATAATAAATATCATATATTTGCTCTTTTTTGTAGAATGTAGGATTACTGCTGATAGCATTTTTTGGTATCCCACTATATTTATTTTGCCCAAGGCTAAATGATATTATCGGTACAAAGCTAATGTCTGATAAAATTGATACTTCTGGATTCTTTATGTCAATTATTTTTCCAATAGTTTTTTGCCCATTTTTTTTGAGTTCAACATAAAGTAGAAATTTGGATAGGGCCGAGTAAATTGTATAGACGCCTGTAATAAAAAGAACAGAAGTACTAATAAAATCTGTCATGGTTTATGCTTAATATATCAATATTACTCATCAACTTAATATCAATTACGACTTTTTGCATTGTTTCCAACTGCTTCCATTTCCTTTGAAATATCTTCCAATGATGGTGCTTCTTTGGCTTTTGAACGAAGCTTTTTTAGAACATCTGCAAATCCTTTTTTTGATGAATCTTGAATGGAAATCAGGTTCATGTCCTCCAAGTCTCTTAAAAGTTTGGCAGCTTTTGGATTTATTATGTCAATTCGCATGGTGTTCATACAGAATACTTAAATAAGTGAACATATAATTTAGATTGTAAATGTAGGTTTATTTTATTTCTGAAACAATGAACTCAACTTCAAAAAAAACATAACTCCATAATTCACAACCTGTTTATTTCCAAAACACTTACCCCTCTCCAAAAACACTCTGCCAAATTACACTATAAACATCTGTGGCCGCTATCTCTTTTTGATTAATGGCTTGATTAGTAATGAGTACGGGATAGTATTCTTTGCCAATGTCCAAGGTGCCGTGTGAGCCTTTGATGAGTGTGGCGTCTAATGGAATTACATCCATGCGGTATCTAAATCCGAGGAGTTTTCTGGCCAGTTTGTAGGCTGCTCGCAATTTTATAAAAGGATTGGCTGGGTTCATAAACATTTCTACAGGGTCGTAGCCAGGTTTGTTGTGTATGTCCACGCTTCTTGCAAAGTCGGGTGCGAGTTTATCATCGTTCCAGTAATAATAAGTAAACCAGCTGTCGGCTTTGGCCATCAATACAAAATCTCCCGCCCTTTGGTGGTTGATTTGGTGTTTTTGTTTTTCGGCTTCGTCCATTACCATGGCCACACCTTGTATTTTCTCTAAAATACTTTTTACCCGAGCTTTCTCTTTGAGGTAATTGACATAAATATGGGCAATTTGGTGGTCGGCTACTGCAAAGGCTTTTGAGGCTCCAGCATCCAAAAGTTCGTGTCCAGCCTCTTCTCTGATGGCCAGTAAGCCATTTTCTCGCAAAATTCTGTTAATATGAATCGGTCGGCTTACGTTGTTTATGCCATATTCAGAAAGCAAAATGATGTTAGTGTTTTTCTGGTCATAATAAGTCACCAATTCTTCTACTAGAGCATCTATTTCGTTTAATTCTTTGGCAATTTTAGTAAAATCAGTGCCAAATTTCTGCAAGCAATAGTCCAAATGCGGCAAATATATCAGTGTGAGTGTTGGGTCGTTTTCTCGATCAACTTCCATGGAAGCATCTGCTATCCACTTGGAGCATTCAATATTGGCTCCTGGTCCCCAAAATTTGAATAAGGGAAATGTTCCAAACTTCTTTTGCAATTTGTCTCGCAAATCTGCCGGGTATGAATAACAATCGGGCATTTTTACACCATCCGAATGATATTGTGGACGTGGTGTCACCGAAAAATCAGCCGAAGAATACATGTTGTACCACCAGAACATTTTGGAACTTGTAAATTTAGGATTTTTCCGTTTGGCCGCATCCCAAATTTTTTCGCCATGAACCAGTTTGTTGGATTGCTTCCAGAATTTTATTTCAGATGCCTCGTGGTCATACCAACCATTGCCCACTATGCCGTGTTCATCAGGCGTTTTGCCTGTTACATAGCAACTTTGTGCAGTAGTTGTAACTGCAGGAAATGCAGGTTTTATGTGCGTAAGGTTATTTTTAGCGATATATTTTTGCAAAAAAGGCGTATGATCACCAATCACGCTTGTACTCAATCCCACTATATCGATTACAACTGTTTTCTGCATATTATTCTATATTTTACCAAATCGCCTTAAATTATTCTATCATTCAAAAATCAGTCATAAAAACCATTCAATCCTTAATTCTTCAACCATTAAGAAGGCCCTTCACCCAATTAATTTCCCTTATAATGGATTCATTAAGAGGTGCTTGGAACTCTGTTGGCAAAACTCTCCAAGTGTAAGTTTCGATTTCAAGATGCTGTGTAAAACGCTTGTTTTTATGCACTTTGATGGTTTCTACAATGTCTGATTGGGTTGAGCCCAACAAACCGTAATTCTCCAAAAACAAAGGAACATGAAAATGCACTCTCCATTCACTGATATTTTCATGAAAACCAGCGATAGCTTCGGTTAAATCAGGGAATTTTTGGAAACTTCCATCTTTTTGCTGAGCCACCACTTGGTGCAAATAAGTGGGCTCATTGTATTGTGCAATCGTTCTAAGTTTTTCTTCTGCATTTTCAGAAAAATCAACTTTCACGGCTGAGCTTATTTGAATTTTTCCTACTTTAAGTCCTTCATTATCAAGATTATCGATGACATCTTGTGGGTTTTCAAAGCCAACTGCAAAATGGCAAACATCATAACAAAGTGTAATGTGTTTTTTTATGAGTAAGGTGGCCTCTTCAGTCGAATATCCTTTCTCAGCAAGGTGTTGGATCCCCATTGGAAGCAAATATTTTTTGTACCAATCGATGAATTCTTCTGAATTTTCTAAAATACCGTCAGGCTCAGGTTCGATATCAAGATGTAGAGTTTTTCCTGTTTTTTCGAATAAATCTATCAATGTTTCCAACACTAATAGTATATTTTGAGTGGCAGTTTTGGTAGCCTTTTCTAAACTTTCGGGCGTATCCCACCAAAAACGATAGGAGAGAGGGGAAGTTGAAATTCCGCCTTCATCTAGATTTTCGGGTAGTAATTTGGCCAAAAGTTCAAACATTCTGATGGTGTAATCTGCCCGATCTTTGGTGGTCCAGTCAGGAGCATGAACTTGGTCTTTTACCACTACATTATGAAAATTTCCGTACGGAAATCCATTCATCGTAAAAACGTAAATATCGTTCGCTTCAAGCCAGTTTTTGAAATCTTCAAAATTCTCATTTTCAGATAGATCTACACTCGCTTGGTTGGCCAATCTAAGTCCGAGTCCCATGGGTTCAGTCGGACTTACAACTGCTTTTATTTCAGGAATACTGGTTTTAAGCACCGAAAAATGCTCTTTCCAGTCTTCTCCCGGATGTATATTGCTACAATAGCTAAGTTGACCAAATTCTGTTTTCATAGTTTATTCTACCGCTAGGTCGCTAAGACACTAAGGTTTTAATTGTTTCTATTATACGTTCAATTTTTCAAGCTCATCAACGGCTTGTTTCATGGCTTCAAAATCTACTTCGTGTATTTCTTTTCCTTTGCCCAATTTCTCCAAAATTGTTATGGTCAATTCGCCTCCCAAATGCTCTCTGAATTCATTTAGACCCTCCCAAAGATTCAATTTGTCGTTTTCCGCAAGTGCGGGATGATACAACGTAAAACCCAGTTTTTTGAGCAAAATAAGTATTCTTTCCGCCTCTTCTTGGCTGATAAGGCCGAGAATTTTGGAATAAACCGAATCTAAAGCAATTCCAATAGCAACTGCCTCACCATGTCGGATTTCGAAATTGGTCAAGTATTCCAATTTATGTGCAGCCCAATGTCCAAAATCAAGCGGTCTAGCTGAACCCAGTTCAAACGGATCACCGCTGGAAATGTGATTGGTATGCAATGCGGCTGAGCGGAAAATCTGCTCGCCCATAACTTCCATGTTTCTATCAGCCATGGCTTGGGCATTATCTTCAAGCCATTCAAAAAATGGTAAGTCTTTGATTAAGGCCACTTTAACAGCCTCAGAAATTCCGGAACGCCAGTCTCTGTCTGATAAGCTTTTTAGGAAATTTGAATCGTTGAACACTGCCACTGGCGGAGCAAATGTGCCTAGGAAGTTCTTTTTGCCAAGAAAATTGACACCGTTTTTTACCCCGACACCCGAGTCATTTTGCGAAAGAACAGTAGTAGGAATTCTAACGTGCTTTACTCCGCGGTGGGCAATACAAGAGGCATAACCTACCATGTCCAAAAAAGCTCCCCCACCGATGGCGGCCACGAACGAATGCCGATCTATGCCATGTTCATTTATGGCCAAAAGTGTTTTTTCAAGATATTGAGGGTCATTTTTAACCAACTCACCACCGGGCATCACCAATATTTCATCAACTAAAGAAATGTTATTGACTTCTTGAAAATACGCACGGATGTTGTTTTGCAGATCGGAATGATTTTCTGCGACACCTGCATCTATCAAAAATAATATTTTTTTATGGAAACTGCGGTTCCCAAAGTTTTCAAGAAAGTTTTTAAATTCTTGATTATCAATAGAGAAAAGGTTCTCAGTAAAAATAATATTAAAACTGAATGGAACCTCAAAGGCCTGTTTTATAAACTTCATTAATAGTTGAATAAAAATAATAAACTCCTCATGTCAGCAACTTATGTAACAGCAAAAACTTTTGCTAGTTTTATAGATATGGGTAGTAAAATTAGTACAAAAAGAGCAATAACAAAATTGCCTGAAACGCTTACCCAAGCCGCATCCATTACGATTAACGCCAATACTCCGGCCTTTACGGCTTTACCGATATTTGGTCCGATGGGGTTGGAAATTGCTTTAATCAATGGCTTGAAAATCAAATAAATATGAATTGAAACAAAAGCTAAAGTTATCAAGAGGTTATCGAGTTTGTAAGCAATAGTTAATTGTGAAATACTAACCATAACATATAATAAACCAGCAAAATATAGGGTGTTTTTGTTGCCACCATGCACTTCGCCTCTGCTTATCATTGTGATGGCTGCTATATAACAGACTGGTAAAATACCCAGCCACCACCATTCGGAAACCGTACTGGCAACTATGGACATACCTAAAATCAGATTTCCACCACGACAAAGTCCCATATTAATTGGCCCCAAAAACGAATGATGTTTGCCGTATTTGTCATATACAAGGGCTGAGATTGCGACCAATGTTGCTATAATGCCGCTTAAACTACCATTCAAAAAAGCGGCAATTATTGCTATTAGCAAAAGCACAGTTCCGAAAATATAGGCATTTTTTAAGCTTATCCTTCCACTTGGAATTGCTCTTTCTGGCCGCTCGATTTTGTCTAATTCCAAATCGAAAATATCATTAAAAACTATTCCGCCACCGTACAGACCAATAGTAGAAATACATAAAAGTATTACCCCAATCGGATTTATTTCGGTTATTGGAGTAACAAAACTCGCTATGGCAACTCCCGCCAAAATATCAGCAATAGCCGTGATGATATTGGCGGGGCGACAGAGTTGAAGATATGCTTTTATGTTCAAAATATACTTAGCTAATAAAAATAGAATTTTTGTCCACTCTCGGAATCTGTCCGCCTCTTAAAACGGTATTCCCATTAAACTTCAAACTTTGGTCAATTTCTTGAGGTGTTTCGAAGTCAGAAACGTTGATTTGTCCACTTTTAGCAAAGGCATCAATGGCATTTTGGTAACAAACCATCTTAATGGCTTCGTCTGAAATACCTCTTATTTTCATCAAAGCGGCCGTTTTAGGCACTGCCAATGGATCGCTAATGCCCCAGTCTGCGGCAGAATTTATCATGATTCGTTCTGGACCATATTTTTTTACCAACTCTACCATGCGTTCATTGCCCATTTTGGTGAAAGGATAAATGGTAAACGCCGCCCAAAATCCCTGGTCCAGAACACTCTCCACTGTTTCTTCATTGTTATGGTCTATGATTACCATTCCTGGGTCAATGCCGTGCTCTAATGCTATCGACATACTGAGTTCTGTTCCTTTCTTTTTGTCTCTGTGAGGCGTATGCACTTGCACTGGCAAACCAGCTTCTTTTGACATTTCTAACTGCTGACGGTAATACTTTTCCTCAGCGGCCGTTTGGTCATCAAAACCAATTTCGCCAACACCCACCACGCCTTCTTTGTATAAAAACAATGGAAGAATTTCCATAACTTCCTCAGCAAGAGCTTCGTTGTTGGCCTCTCTAGAATTTAATCCTATGGTACAATAGTGCTTGATGCCAAATTGCGACGAACGAAAACGCTCCCAGCCCACCAAACTGCTATAATAATCTTTGAAAGAAGCCAAACCCGTTCGAGGCTGTCCAAGCCAAAAGGCCGGCTCTATGATGGCCACCACGCCTGCGTCTACAAGGGCAGTGTAATCATCTGTCGTTCTTGACGACATGTGAATATGTGGATCAAAGAATTTCATGTCTTTCACATAGTCCATATAGTTGGCTTGTATGGTTTTTGACATTTCAAGCTCTTCAGCTGTACCTTCAAAGTGCGAAGGGTTTTGTTTTATTTCAGATTCTTTTTGGCACATTTCAATAAGGAATTTTCTTAAATTATAATTCTAAAGAACTCCATGTAATATCTTTAGTATTTTCTTCTAAATCAGGATGTTTTTCTAGTTCACTTTTGGCAGCTCCAAATTCACTGTATTTACAAACTAAAGCTGCTGCAATTTGATCATTCTGACTTTCTGAACCAAACAACCTTTTTATATCTTCAAAAATTTCTTCGTCTAAATATTTAACTACTAATCTCCAAGCTTGCGGAGGAATTGACCGACCGGCAGCCCAACGCTCATGTGCGAGGTTGGAAATTGAAGTAGCCAATTCTTTATTGGTCCGTTCATCCAATCCTTGTATTCTATGTATCGGTTTGTCATTGAAAATGCATTTCAAAACCAACTGATTCCAAGCCAATTCTGAGAAATATTCTTGTGGATATGGATTCTCGAATGCAATGGCGTCAAACACTACCCCTATGTTGGTTCTTACCGCATCGGTGGCTCGCAGAAGCCATGTTTCTGGGTTTTCTAAAAGTGCCAAAGATGATGTTAAAGCTACAGCTTCGTTGTTTTCCGCAGTTTCAAAAAGCGTATTAAGCGTTTTGGTATAAGTTTCTTTGTCGGAAATATTTAAACTCGTTAAAAAATAAGCCCTCACCAATTTGTCCAACGTCCAAGTTTGGAAGTCGATACCTTTCTGTGTCACAGAAGTATTTATAGGAGTTTTACTGATAAATCTCGGTGTTGCTACAAATGCTGTTTGTAAAGATTGCAAACTGCCAGTGGCTTTTGTTTCAATCCAATTGAGTTCTTTTTGAGAGGCATTGGCCTTTATAATCTCAAAAAGATTATCCTTTGCGTTCATTTTTTTGTTGTACTATTATCGTTCTTTTTCTTATGAGTTATTTGTTCAAATATACTCATAAAATGATTTTATTGTCCTTAATAATAGACAAAATTTGGGTCTTTGTAGAAGTATTTTTTTGATGATGTTCTGAATTTAGTTTTTTGGAGAAATAATATCAAAAACAGGTGAATATTACGCACTTGTGGGGCCTTTTAGTGAATAATTTATGAGAGTATGAATACGAAATTTAATAGATTTTACTTTCCTAATCCTTTGAAACTAAAGTGTTTTTTGGTTACCTGTACATCTATATGGTCAGAGTCGCCCAGTAGAAATCCCCAAGCTTTGAGTGAGTCTGAAGAATCAAAGATTACTTTAATGATGGCGGTAAGTGGTAAGGCCAATACCAAGCCACTGATGCCCCAAAGGTTGCCAAAAAGCAACAAGGACATAATGGCTGCTAAAGAGTTTATACTGACTTTGTTGCCAACAATCATGGGTGTAATGAAGTTCCCTTCTAAAAATTGGATAACAAAAAAAGAAGCAGCAACACCAGCAGGATACCAATAAGAGTCTTTGGTGATTAGTGCCACCAAAATAGGTAATGCGGAGCCTATTGCAATGCCGATATAAGGTATCAAAACCAAGAAAGATGCAAAAAAACCAAAAAACAGGGCATGTTCTATTTCTAAGAAATAGAGGGCTCCAGTGTTTAAAATTCCCACTATCAAAATAACCAAAAGTAAACCAACTATATAATTTCTTACCACGCCATTTATTTTATTGATGGTATTGGATATGGTATGCTTACTGCTATTTCGCATCAATTTATACACAAAAGTCTTGAGGAAGTCTCTGTATAGCAAGAATAAGAAAATGTATAAGGGTAATAATGAGAGATTTATAAGAAAACCCGAGGTAGTGCTAAGTGTTTGTCCTATAAGTTTCGTGCTGTTTTTCAAAACCTCTGTCATGTATTTTTGACTTTCAGCCACCAACTGGTTTTGGTTGATGTGTAGGTTTCGCCTCAAAAGCTTCTCAATAGCGGTAATCCAAACTGTTCCTTTTTTCTCTATAAGAGGTATCAGGCTTTCCAGTTGGATTATTTGGGTATATGAAAAATATATGATAGAGCCCAAAATTGACAAGGCAACAACTATTGATAGTAGAATAGCAAGTGGCCTTGGGAAATGGTATTTTTCAAGGAATCTAGATATTGGAAACAGCAAGAACGAAAGAAGTCCCGCTATGATAAAAGGAATGAAAATATCTTTTAAAATATACAAGGCATAAACCACAATTACCAAAATAACCAATGCGAAAGCAGCATTTTGAATAGGGAATAAGCCTTGTCTTTTAGTCATGATTCCGTTTCTTTTAGTTTTTTGTTATAAATTCTTTGCGATACCAATATGCTGATCTCGAATAAGATATATAGCGGAATAGCTACCAAAACCTGACTGATCATATCCGGAGAAGGTGTGATTATGGCCGCCACTATAAGTATTATAACGAAGGCATGCTTTCTATATTCTTTCAAAAATGCTGGAGTAACTATTCCTATACGGGTCAATACCAAAATAGCCATCGGCAGCTGAAAAGTAACTCCGCAAGCCAAAGTAAGTGTAGCTAATACAGAAATGTAAGATTGTATATCGAATTGATTCTCTATGCTTGGGTCTATTTGGAAATTTACTAAAAAATTTATGGCAAAAGGAGCAACCACATAGTAGCCAAACATAATACCTAAGAAAAATAGGGCAGTTACAAAGAAAACAGAGCCGGTTGCAGCTTTTTTCTCAGTAATTTTTAATCCGGGCTTAATAAATCTCCAAATTTCCCAAAAAACATAGGGAAAAGCCACCAATAGACCAACTATCGCTGAGGCGGTAAGTTGCATCATAAACTGCCCTGATACCTCCCGGCTCATCAATGAGAAGTTGAGTTTTTCAACACAAAGGCTTGGAATGCCCACTTTGTCACCCAATTCGCAGAGTTTTCTATAAGTCCAGAAATCTGGCCTTGATGGTGCCAATATGACAAGATTGAATATCTTACCCATCATTACCCAGGCAGCTATCATAAAAACAAGAATAGCCGCCACAGACCTGATAATGTGCCATCTAAGTTCTTCCAAATGCTCTATAAACGTCATTTCTTTCTCGACGTGTTCACCAGTGTGTTCGTCTTCGTTGTCGTCGTAATGTATATAAGGAGATTGATCTAAGGGCATTTATTTAATTTCTTTATGCAAATGTAATAATTTAATACGCTTCTATAAAACAAAATACCCCATCTAAACATTCAGATGGGGTATTTTTTAGTCTAAAATAATTATTTAAAGAGCGGGAATGCCTTCATCCACTCGTTTACTTCGTTTCTCACACTTGTGATTACTGACTCATTGTCGTGGTTCATTAAAACCTTGTCCACCAAGTCAACTACTCTTACAAAATCACTTTCTACCAATCCTCGCGTAGTCATGGCTGCGGTACCAACTCTCATACCTGAGGTTGTCATGGCGGTAGCATCATCAAAAGGTACCATGTTTTTATTTACTGTGATGTCGGCTTTAATCAGTGTATTTTCTGCCAATTTGCCGGTTAATCCTTTTGGACGAAGGTCTATTAATGCTAAGTGATTGTCTGTTCCGCCAGATATTACACTGTAGCCTTTATCAACAAATGCTTGTGCCATCACTTTGGCGTTTTTCTGCACTTGTACGGCATAAGCTCCAAAGTTGTCTGTAAGTGCTTCTCCAAACGCAACTGCCTTAGCCGCAATTATATGTTCTAATGGACCACCTTGTGTGCCAGGGAAAACGCCAGAGTCTAGAAGCGAAGCCATAGATCTGATTTTTCCTTTGGCAGTAGTGATACCAAACGGATTTTCGAAGTCGTTTCTCATCATTATTACACCGCCTCTTGTGCCTCTAAGGGTTTTGTGGGTAGTTGTAGTTACTATGTGACAATGGTCAAATGGATCAGCCAAAAGACCTTTGGCTATTAGGCCCGCAGGGTGGGAGATATCTGCCAAAAGTACTGCTCCTACTTTATCCGCTATGGCTCTAAGTCTCGCATAATCCCAGTCTCTTGAGTAAGCAGATGCACCGCAAATAATCAATTTTGGTTTTTCTTTGGTGGCAGTTTCTTCTACTCTGTCCCAGTTTATGAGGCCAGTTTCTTTTTCAACACCATAGAAAAACGGCTGGAAGTATTTTCCAGATATATTTACAGGAGAACCATGAGATAAGTGGCCGCCATGTGATAAGTCAAATCCTAAAATTTTGTCGCCGGGCTGTAAACATGCCAAAAAGACGGCCATATTTGCTTGGGCACCAGAGTGTGGTTGTACGTTGGCCCACGATAATTTGAAAAGCTCTTTTAGTCTGTCGATTGCTATTTGCTCCACTTCGTCAACCACTTCGCAACCGCCATAGTATCTTTTTCCTGGCAATCCCTCGGCGTATTTGTTGGTTAACACGCTTCCTGCGGCTTCCATAACTTGTGGTGAAACAAAATTTTCAGAGGCAATCAGCTCAATTCCATGCAGCTGTCTGTTATGTTCTTTCTGAATTAAATCAAAAATTTGATTGTCTCTGTTCGGAGTAGAATTCAATACTGACATTGATTAATTTAATAATTTAGATTACTCGATCTTTCTGAGCCGCAAAATTAAAACTTCTTTTTTAGAATAAAGGCAGAACTAAGACTTTTTTGAAATTTAACCTGAAAAAAAAACAAATTTGCCTTACGAGTAGTTTTGACAGGTCAAAATAATGTCTAAAAAGCTGACAGTCTATTTTTTGTAAAATTTGAAGAATTGTAATTTTTCAAAAGAAAAGTCTCATAAGAAAATTCAAATTGATTAATGAAATCAGGTATTATATTGATAATTCTGGTGAAATACACTTTTGAAATTGGCTATTGTAAATTTGTTTTATTAGTTTTAAAAATAAACCCTAAAATCAATAGTAATTTCTCAAATATGATATGAAATCTTTCATTTGGTGTTTTGAGATGAGTGAATTCTAAAGCCTATGAATACTATGCTGAGTATTGTTGAGAGTTTGTCGTCTATGCTCTCAGAACCCATGACTTCTTTTACCGATTTATTACTTTCTATCAGTTGTTTCTACTTTTTCTTTGGCCTTCAAAAGTTCAACGAAGCAAGCATAGGTCAGCAACACTGGCAAAAATTTTTCTTGTTTTTGGGTGTTTCTACACTTTTGGGAGCTTTAGCACATGCGATTTTTGAAAGACAAAACAACTTATTTTACAACTCTGTGTGGCTCATTATGCAGGTTTCGGCGGGAATTTCTATTTTCTACGCTCAAGCTGCGGCTTTTGGACAGCTGAGCCACCTGAGAACACGACAGGTCATGGTCACTTTGTCTATTATTCAGTTTGTTATATTTATACCTTCAGTGTTTTATTTCTTTGATTTCAGGGTGGTTGCCTTCAATTCTCTCTTGGCTATGACACAAATGATAGTGGTCTTTTTTCCTTCCAAAATCGAGAACTGGGTATATAAAACCTACATTAGTTTTGGTTTTTTTATATCTTTTCTTACCATTTATGTACACAGTCAAAAGCTTTCTTTCGCAAAATGGTTTAATCACAATGACATTTCGCACGTGATAATGTATGTGAGTATATTGCTGATTTTCAGAGGTATAAAGTATCAGTGTAAAAGCCAAACGACCACTTAAGGTTTATTTTTGGGTCAATAAATTTCTTAGTGCGTTTTCGAGGTATTCATATTTGAAAACGAATGGAAGCGTCTGTTTATTGTAAACCCGGCTACTTCCTAAAACTACAACTGACATTTCGCCCAAAATCATTTTGAGTATAAAAGCCGGGGCATTAGGTAAAAATAACTTCCTATTCATGACTTCAGCAGCCAATTTTGTAAAGTCTTGATTACGAACAGGGTTGGGAGCTACACCGTTTGTTGTGCCTTTGATCTGCTCATTTACAATGGCTTGGTAAAATATTTCAACAATATCATCAATATGTATCCAAGACATCCACTGTTTTCCCGAGCCCAAAGCCGTACCTGCATAATATTTTATTGGCTTGATTATCTGTGGTAATGCACCATCGGCTGAATCCAAAACCACCCCAGTTCTAACTTTAACTAGTCTCAAGTTTAGTTTTTTAGCAAAAGCTTCTTCGGCTTTTTCCCACTTCAGGCAGCATTCGGCCATAAAATCTTTTCCATGCGGGGAGTTTTCATTGTTTTCGGTTTCGCCAGAATCTCCGCCATAATACCCTACTGCAGAACCTCCAATAATAGCTTTCAGAGAAGTTCCTGTATATTTTTCGCTAATAAGTTCTAGCGATTTTACTCTACTATCAATGATTTCTTGTTTCCTTTCGGATGTCCATTTTTTATCGGCTATGCCGGCACCTGCCAAATGAACAAGCACTTCTACGTTTTCAAATGCCTTGCTGTCAATGGATTGTCCATTCCAAGTGAATTCTTTTGCAGCACTTTTGTTGGTGATTTTTCGGGTAAGTATGTTTACCTGATGTCCTTCGGCAATTAGTCTGATTGTTAGAGCTTTACCTATTAAACCGCTTCCACCAGTTATTAAAACTTTCATGCTTTTATTTTGAGAAACAAACCATCTGAAATGATTGTTTCGGGTTTCCTGCTAAAAGAATATTTTAGCCACAAAAAAAGGCATTTTTGAGTAAAAATGCCCTTTGTTTGATTTTAAAATCGCTTACCTTACCGAAACTTCATCTACAAATAACCACGACGGCGTACCTTTTCCTGGGTGACCTTCGGGTAGTTTTCCATAATTTTCAGCAACTACTTTAAGATAGCGAGCATTGTTGTTTCCAACAGCTATGTTTAACTGTTGTACAAAGTTTTCAGTTTTTACAGCCGTAGCTAAGTCCAATTTTTTGATAGATTTGAAGGTTTTATTGTCGTCAGAAATCAAGATTTCAATGTTTCTTGGTGGCATAATCCATGATGTATATGCTCCCTGAAAAGCCACGGAAACGTTGGTGAAGTTGGTCTTTTGTCCAAAATCAAGAACGAAGTCGAAGTTGGCACCACTAAATCCTACCCAGGGTTCGTTGCTGTTTATATCGCCTCTTACGCCGTTGGTTAGTGCGTATTTTTCACCGCCCAAGTATCGTTTCGGTTCTGTGCCTAGGGTGTAGTTTTTGCCGGTCGAGGTCGATATTACATAAGATTTTGATGTTACGCCGCCAATCATTTTGCCAGATTTAGCAAACAGTGCTGCTGCTATTGTTCTGTCGCCCGTCACCACTATTTTTTTTGTAGAACTATAAATCAACGATTTTTCATTGGGTTTGGTGCCGTCTAATGTATATCTGATTGTGCCTGTGTCGTCATTAGATTTTAACAAAACTACTGGCTGACTGAGTTTATTTTTTTCTGTACTAAAATCTACATTATAATACGCTTTTGAATAATTGACTGCCATTTGGTTGAGTCTTTCAAAGTGTTTTGTCATTCTTTTTCCAAAATCCACGAAGTCTTTTTCTTTTGATGACCAGCCTATTTCGGCCGTGGCCAATGCCCTTGGAAACAGCATATATTCGGCATGCTCAGGTTTTGAAATATACTCGGTCCAAAGATTGGCTTGCACGCCCTTGATGTATTTTGACTCTTCAGTTGTAAGTTCAGGTGCGTATGGCTCGTAAGAGTAGGTTTTTTCTACAGGTAGAAAACCACCTATAGCAAGTGGCTCGGCACTAGGGATGCCTTGGTAGTAGTCCAAGTACATGTGGCTGTTGGGGGTCATGATAACGTCGTGCTGCTGTTTTGCCGCAGCGATTCCTCCCTCAACTCCTCTCCACGACATAACCGTCGCGTTTGGAGATAGTCCTCCTTCTAAAATCTCATCCCAACCGATAATTTTTCGACCTTTTGAAGTTACAAATTTGTCGATTCTTCTTATAAAATAGCTCTGAAGTTCATGCTCGTCTTTGAGGCCTTCTTTTTTCATGAGGTCTTGACAAAACTGCGATTTTTTCCAGGCTTCCTTTGGGCATTCATCGCCTCCGATATGGATGTACTGGCTTGGAAATAAGTCTATTACTTCTGTGAGTACGTTTTCGAGAAATTCAAACGTCTTTTCGTTAGGACAGAATACTCTTTCCTCTACACCCCATTTTGTTCCCACCTCGTATTGCTCGCCCGTGCAACCCAACTCGGGATAGGCGGCAATAGCAGCTAAGGCATGGCCCGGCATTTCTATTTCGGGCACTATGGTCACAAATTTTCTCTGGGCGTAGGTCACCAAGTCTCTGATTTCGTTTTGGGTGTAGAAACCACCATGCGGTTTTCCATCGTATTTTTGATCACGATAATGGCCTAGCATCGATTCTTTTCTGATAGAGCCTATTTCGGTCAACTTCGGATATTTCTTGATTTCGATTCTCCAACCTTGGTCTTCAGTTAGATGCAGATGCAAAACATTGAGTTTGTGGGCAGCTATTACATCTATAAGTTTTTTTATAAAAGATATGGGGAAAAAATACCTGCCGACATCCATCATTACACCGCGATATTCAAATCTTGGCTGGTCTTTAATTGTGCATTCTGGTAAAGAAAGGATTAGCTTAGGCTGAAATGAGTTACTCAATATTTCCGCTGGAAAAAGTTGTAAAAGCGTCTGTAAACCATAAAAATGTCCAATCGGATTCGAAGCTTCGATATTTACACCCGATGAAGATACTTTTAGGACATATCCTTCTTTTTCTATTTGGGTATTTTTCGAAAACAATATCCTGTTTGAACCTTTTCCTGAAACTACATTTTGCTGTTTGTTGGTCACTATTTTTATACGAAGGGCGAGTTGCTCCGCCACTTCTTTTGCCTCAAGGTTATCCTCGGAAACAGAAATTTGTGTATTTTCATTCCAAACAAATTTGCCTTTGCCTTGAATAATACTTTGCGGTTTTGGTATAACTGAAATGGTGTTTTGTGCAAAAGCACCAAAGGAAATTAACAAAGCCAGTAAGATTTTTCTCATTTATCTATTTATAAGGATATTATTCTGCAAATATCGGCTTTTCATTTATTAAATGATTTTTTTTTAGCGATTAAAAAAAGCTTTGTAGGGTAATTATTTCATTATTGAATGCCCCATCTTATCTCTTTTGGTAATCAAATAGGATTCATTATGTGGATTTGATTCTATCTCTATGGGTACGCAACTGACTATTTCTAAGCCATAACCCATTAAGCCAACACGCTTTTTTGGGTTATTTGATATTAATTTAATCTTTGTTACCCCAAGGTTTCTCAAAATTTGTGCTCCAACACCATAATCTCTTTCATCAGCTCCAAAGCCCAATTCGAGATTGGCTTCAACAGTGTCTCTACCTTGTTCCTGTAATTTATATGCTTTAAGTTTGTTCAATAATCCTATTCCTCTACCTTCTTGATTCATATACACTATCACGCCTTTTCCATTTTTTTCTACCATTTCCATAGCTGCGTGAAGCTGCGAGCCACAATCACAACGACAAGAGCCAAATATATCTCCAGTTACACAAGATGAATGTACTCTCACTAAAATAGGTTCGTTTTCCTCCCAAGTGCCTTTTACTAATGCCAAATGTAACTGTTCATTATTGATTTGTCTAAAAGCTATTAATTCAAAATTGCCCCAGTTTGTAGGCATATTTACTCCAATTTCTCTTTTAATGAGGCTTTCTTTTTCCAGTCTGTATGCTATTAAGTCCTTGATAGATACTAGTTTGAGTTTAAATTTGTCTGCCAAAACGCGACATTCAGGCAGGCGAGCCATTGTGCCGTCTTCGTTTAATATTTCTATTAATACACCCGCGGGATTTAGACCAGCTAAGCGAGAAAAATCTATGGCCGCCTCAGTATGACCAGTTCTTCGCAATACGCCTCCTTCTGCAGCTATCAACGGGAAAATATGTCCAGGACGCCCTAAGTCTTCGGGTTTCGTATTTGGATTTACTAAAGCTTGAATAGTTTTTGATCGGTCAGATGCAGATATTCCAGTTGTACAACCCTGACCTAATAAATCTACTGATACAGTAAAAGCGGTTTCGTGTTCTGCCGTATTTTTTCTTACCATTGGGTCAAGACCAAGCTCTTTACACCTGTCAGATGTGAGTGGAGCACACATGAGGCCACGCCCTTCTTTTACCATAAAGTTGACTAACTCAGGAGTGATTTTTTCTGCAGCACAAATAAAATCGCCTTCATTTTCTCTGTCTTCGTCATCCACTACAACTATTACATTTCCATTTCTTATTTCCTCTATTGCTTCCTCTATGGAATCTAACTTTATTTGCTGCATATCGTATTTTTTTACAAAGTTATCAATAAAGATCTATGAATGAAAACTAAGCTCTTACACATCGCATAATTCTATTGCACTTTTAAGAGAAGATAATTTATCGGTGCTTTTGGGTATAAACTCTTGGCCTAAATAGCCCTTGAATCCGGTGGCAACTATCGCCTTTATTATTGCAGGATAGTTCAATTCTTGACTTTGGTCTATTTCGGCTCGACCTGGAACTCCACCAGTATGATAATGGCCTATAAAAGATTTATTTTCAGTGATAGTTCTAATGATATCGCCTTCCATTATTTGCATGTGATAGATGTCAAATAGTAACTTAAAGTTTTCTGAATCTATCATTCTGCAAAGTTCTACTCCCCAGTCTGTGGTATCGCACATGTAGTTTTTATGGTCAATTTTGCTATTTAGCAGCTCCATTACTAAAGTTACTTTCTTTTGTTCGGCATAGGGGATTATTTTTGATAAACCCTCAGCACAGTTATCAAGTCCTTCTTCGTCGTTTATTTCCTCATCACGATTTCCAGAGAAACAAATGATATTTTTAAAACCCGCTTTTGCGGTTTCATCTATGAGGTATTTATACCATTTTATCAAACCTTCATGATTTTCTGTTTTATTCCAGCCTTTCGTGATTCCCCACAAAGTGCTTGATATTGAGACCATAGAGCAATAGGCGTCATGCTTTTTTAGTATTGGGAATTGTTCTATTGAAATTAAATCTACTGCATTGATTCCTATTTTTTTTATGGCAGGAATAAACTCATCTAGCGAAATAGAACTATAACACCATTTGCAAACAGAATGCTTTATGTTTCCTTTTAGTATTGGTGTTGAAGGTTTGAAATCGTCAATCAAAGGGAAAGCAAAACCGCCCGCTAGTATTTTTTTTACAGTTTCTCTTCTGCCTCCATAATTTTCCATAATTTAATATTTAGATTTGCTCTTAAATTTAAGCAAAAGCTTTTTAAAAAATCAAAATTCGATTTATAGAATTTGCATTTGCTGTTTTCATAATTTTATAGGTAACTAAGCACATGAGCAAACTTTCAATGGAAGACCTTAATAGATTGTCAGTTGAAGAATATAAAGAATCTGGCAAGAATAATTTTTGCTTGATTTTGGATGATATCAGAAGTATGTCAAATGTTGGTTCTATTTTCAGAACGGCTGATTGTTTTTTGGCTTCAAAAATATATTTGTGCGGAATAACTGCTAAACCTCCTCATCGTGAAATAGAAAAAACTGCTTTAGGGGCCACAGAATCTGTAGATTGGGAGTATAGAGGTGATGTCTTGGAATTAATAGAGGATTTAAAAAAGGAAAATTGGAAAATTATTCCTCTTGAGCAAGTCCAGAACAGCGTTTTTTTAAATGAATTTGTACCGATTTCAAATGAGAAATATGCATTTGTATTAGGAAATGAGGTTTTTGGAGTAAAGCAAGAAATTATAGATGCTGCGGACGTAATAGTTGAAATACCTCAATTTGGCACAAAGCACTCATTTAATGTAAGTGTCTCTACTGGAATACTCCTCTGGGATTATTATTCAAAAATTAAAGGGAAAGACCTTGTAAGCCCAGAGTAATCTAATTTCAAAATATGTTTTCCTGATATTTTCTTGCTCGAAAGGTCTAGTTCTGTGGGTAGTTTTAATGAATCTAATGAGATTTCATATTCCTTTTGACCAGCATCATTATAGATGGTTATTTTTACATTTATTAACTCTTTATCAGCAGCAATTTTCACTTTTCCATCTGTAACAGGATTGGCGTATACGCTTATTCCATAAAGGTTGTTGTCCTTTGCTATAGCTTGTTGAGTAGAAATCCCTGATTTACACTCTAGAACTCTATTTGTAGAAGTGAGTATAGATTTTACTGCTTTTGCTGCATAGAAACCATTTTTGTTGACAAAAAGATTTGGGTCTGCTTGGCTCAATAAGAAATTGTTATCTAAAAACCATTCAAATTTCTGAACAGGTTCAAGTTCAATAGCTTTTACCGAAAACGGACCCGTTTTTTCTATATTGGGAGTTTTGGGGTTAGCAAGAAATCTGTATTTTAAGGTATCCGATTCTGTCGAAGGGCAGTCATAATTACTGTAAAGTGTGACTTTAATTGGTATAGCTTGGTTTTCGGTTATCGAGAATTCATTTGTTTTTTGTCCAGTACTCCATACCACATCATGATTAAGCGGATTGCTCACCTTAAGCGAGATAGTTTTGCCAATACATTCATATCCATCACTATTTAATAGTTCTATACCCGGTTTCGAAGGTGGATTTACGAAAATTGGATAAAGTTCATTTGATTTGGGTGACAAACAACCTTGAATGCTTCTATAAGAAGCAAAATAAGCACTAACTTGGTTTGCTGAAATCTTATTCGAAATAGTTCCATTATTCCAGTTTACTTCATATTTTGAAGGTTTCGCTTGTAACTCTA
Source organism: Lacihabitans sp. CCS-44 (assembly GCF_024343735.1). Classification (GTDB taxonomy): domain Bacteria; phylum Bacteroidota; class Bacteroidia; order Cytophagales; family Spirosomataceae; genus Leadbetterella. The sequence goes on along the minus strand of NZ_RJUE01000001.1, from coordinate 130,399 downwards.
CTGTTTTTCCTACACAACCAACAATACTTATGACAGGGCTAATTATAGGTGCGATTTTTGGAAAAACGTTGGGAACAGTTATTCTGTTTGTGTAGTAAAGATTGCTATAACCATCTCTTAAGACTGCACTTATCTCTCCAGAATTTGCTTGAATTTGGCTAGAAGAAGCTCCCGTACTCCACTGATAAGATTGATAAATCTTATCAAACTTAAGTGTGATGTCACTAAAGTTTATACAAGAGTATTTTATCTCAGCTAATCCTTTCGGCAAAATGGGTATAATTTGCGTAAAAAATTGGCTTGATAGTGAAGAATTCCATGCATCTGCCAAGAGAGATAATCCATTTATTGAATTATTATTTTCAAAATGAGCTCCATCAGGCCTAAAAGGTTGAATATCATCTGTCGCTGGGCCAGCCCAAACACTTTCAATATTACTAATTACTCTATTTTGGCCACTAATTATACTAGGATAATTGCTGCCTTCATATCTGGAAACCCTTGACACTACCCATGGGATTTTTTCGCCAATATTATTTCTGGACTCTTGAATGAGGTCTCGCATATTGTTGAAATATGTCAATTCAGAAACTCTCGAAATGGCATCGGATTCACCTTGATGCCAAAGGATAGATCTAACACCATAAATGCTTAGTAAAGAATGTAATGTTCTTCTTAGGGCATGATAAGGCATGAATTTTTCAAACTTTACACCAGTAACGACATGGTAAGTATCTTTGCCTGAAACTGATGACAACCAGTTTTCGGTAGAAGTACCAGATAGAGAAGCATTATAAAACAGAACTGGCACATTGAGTTTTTTTACCAATAAATCACCAAGCTCGCCCCAACACCAAGCCGTAAAGCCTAATGGACCAATGTTGGTACTACTAGAAATGTTGGTGAATTTGTCTATGGTAAGGAAGTCTGGGAAGTTTTGAATCAGTGCCGTATTGTGGTCGAAATAATTGGGCTCATAAGCCACAACTCGCTCATCTGTAGAGCTTTTTGCATTCGAAAATTTACCATCACCTTGGGCATTAGACTGCCCAGCAATAACAAAAACCTCTCCGATTCCAACTTTGTCTATATTTTTAGTAAATGTCACTTGGTCGCTCAGAACAGCTCTAACTTCAAGCCTATACCACCCACCTTGTCCTTCTATAGAGCCAGTAAAGCTTTGACCATCAATGATACTATCAACAATTTTCCAATCAGTTTGTTGGCCTTGATTAGATATGCGAGGAACTAATCTAGCCTCAACTCTATCGGCATCTTGTTCTAAGGTACCTGTAATGTAAATGTTACCAATATTGCTATTGTTTCTCTGAAAAACTGACTTTTCGTAAGGAATCTTTATGCTAATTTGAGCATTAGATAGCATTATGCTCAATATATAGAAGCCTACAATACTAAATAGATACTTTTTTGGGTTGTACATTTATAGATTAGAGCTGGTTTTAGAATTTTTTTTTATAGACCATTAAATTGGTTTAAAAACCTAACATCATTTTCAAAAAACAACCTTAGGTCGTTGATGCCGTATTTTAACATAGTTATCCTTTCAATCCCCATGCCAAAAGCAAATCCTGTAAACTCTTCAGGATCAATATTGCAGTTTTCAAGCACATTAGGATCTACCATGCCGGAGCCCGCAATTTCTACCCATCCCGAATGCTTGCAGATATTACAACCGTTGCCATGACAAATGAAGCACGAAATGTCGATTTCGGCACTTGGCTCAGTAAAAGGAAAATAACTAGGTCTCAGTCTTATTTTAGTGTCTTTACCAAACATTTCTTTCGCGAAATGAAATAATGTGTCTTTTAAGTCTTTAAAACTTACATTTTTATCCACATATAATCCTTCCACCTGATGAAATTGGCAATGAGCTCTAGCTGAAATTGCTTCATTTCGGTATACTCTACCAACCATTATTGATCTTATGGGAGGTTTTTTGAATTCCATCAAACGAATCTGAACATTTGAGGTGTGCGTTCGAAGCAATAAGTCGTCTTTAGTGATCTGATTTTTTTCCACAAAAAAAGTATCCTGCATTTCTCTAGCGGGATGGTTTTCTGCGAAATTTAAGGCGGAAAAATTATACCAGTCTGTTTCAATTTCGGGGCCATCTTCTGTATTGAATCCCATTCTAGCGAATATCTCGACTATTTTTCGGTGTACTATGGATAGCGGATGCAAACTTCCCAATTGATTTGGCGTATCCGGCAATGTTAAATCCAGTACCTGTGATTGTTCTTTTGTTGAAGCAAACTGATTGGTATTTGCTGAAAGTTCAGCATGAACTTCCTCCAATCTAGTCTTTAGATTATTTAGGGTTTGACCTACAATTCTTTTTTGATCATTACTTACTTTTTTGAAATCATCAAAAAGCTCGTTTAAAACACCTTTTCTACTTAAGTATTTAAGCCTAAAGTCTTCATGAGTCAATTTTTTTTCAAGTAAAAATTGTTCTACTTCTGCAAATATATTCTCTATTTTTTCTATCACTACAATTTGCTTTAAACCGCAAATATAATATTTTGTATTCTATTTTGGCTTAAATAAAACCCAAGAAAGTGAATTTTATAAAAGGAGGTTATTTTGTCGTAAAAAGTTTTGATTTGAAATCGTTTCTAGCATTAGGTATTTCTACGTATTTGCATAAGTGAAAATACCTGTTTTCAATTATTGGAAAATACGCAATATGTTGTTTTTGAGTTATTTATGAATATTTTGCCTTTTTGTTCGATTTTTTTTAATGAAATTTTAGATTCTATTTTGCAGTATATTATTTTCTAAAAAAACTTAAGCGACAAAATCAGGTACACACGCTAAGATACTACCAACTAGCTTTTGGAGACTAATGTGATTTAAACACACAAACGCCAACTTAGTCCATGCTATTATACAATCCAGTAGTTAATTGTTATTCACAATTGATTTACTGGATTTTCTTTATTGTATCATTTCATAAAGTTCTTTTGCCTTTTTTCTGGAGTAATAATTAAAATGCCACCATTCACTAGTAATAGAATCAAAGCCCGACTTTTGCATTATATCTCTAAGTAATCTTCGGTTGGCAATTTGTTCTGAAGTCAGTTTACCTTCTATCAACATTCTTTCTTCGAGTCTTGGGTAGGCCAAAGGCCCAAAATAGTCATACTTGGTACCCATATCTAATGCTTGATCGGTTGTGAGGTCAAATAGGGTTAAATCCACCGCACAACCATAGTTGTGAATTGAGCCTTCTTTTGGGTCAGCTACAAAGTTTTTCCTGTTTCGTGGAGGAATAGTATCCAATTTTTCCCAAAGGATAGCTTGTATACTGAGCGGACGAGCGGCATCGTAAACCAAAAGCCTTAGATTAGGGTGTGCTACTTTTAAACTTTGATTGGCCTCTTTAAGGGCCTCTGCGGTTGGTTTTTGTAGGTAAGCATTTTCTAAAATTCCATAAACATCTTCTCCAAAAAAATTGTCTGTGCTGCTATATTTTAAGTCTACCAAAACTTCATGGTCTAATTCTTGAATGTTTACTAGGCCTTGGTCTTGCATAGATATTTCCAGTTCTGATATTTCTGGAGTAATGATCTTCGAAATAGGTTGTTTTTCTTCCTTTTGCTCAGTGGATTTTTCTTGTTTGTTTGCACAACTATTTAAAAACATGGACATTATGACCACACTTGAAATAGTGGAATATCTCAATATGGAATTATTACTCATTTAAATTATCGCTTATTGTTGTTTTGTTTTGTAAATATCGCAAAATATCCAAATGAAAAATTCCTAAATAAAAGATAAAAAAGTAATTTGCTACTTTTAAAAAATAACCCAAACAAGGAATGGTTCTCAATTACATCTGGATTGGTTTTTTTCTCATTGCTTTTGTGGTCGCTCTCATTAAACTGATTTTCTTTGGAGATACCGAAATTTTCAAAATTATAATCGAAGGAATGTTTGATTCTGCTGAATCAGCCGTCATGAAGTTAGCTCTTCCTTTGGCTGGGGTGATGACTTTCTTCCTTGGTATTTTAAAACTTGGAGAAGAAGCGGGCGTGATTAGAAGACTTGCCAAAATCATTGCTCCATTCTTTAGTAGACTGTTTCCTGAAGTTCCCAAAGACCACCCAGCCAATGGACAAATGATCATGAATTTCTCAGCCAATATGCTGGGACTTGATAACGCTGCTACCCCTTTCGGACTCAAGGCCATGCAAAGTTTGCAAGAATTAAATCCGAATAAAGATACCGCATCAAATTCTCAAATCATGTTTATGGTTTTGCACAGTGCAGGGCCTGTGTTGATTCCTATTTCAATTATGGCTCAGAGGGCCATTTATAAGGCTGCAGACCCTTCCGATATTTTTATTCCCGCACTTATTTCGGTGTATGTGGCTACATTGACTGGATTGCTTTTTGTTGGAATTAAACAAAGATTAAACTTTTTTGACAAAACGCTAATGGGTTGGTTACTAGGTATAACTGGTTTTGTTGGGTTTGTGTTATGGTATTTTTCGAGATTACCCAAAGAGGAAATAGAAGTGGTTTCAAAAGTGGTAAGTAATCTCGTTTTGATGACTTTTATTTGTGGTTTTGTTGGCGGAGCTTTATACAAGAAAGTAGATATTTTCCCTACATTTATAGAAGGTGCCAAAAGTGGATTCGAAACCGCAGTAAAGGTTATTCCGTATTTAGTAGGTATGTTGGTAGCTATAAGTGCTTTTAGAAACTCCGGAGCACTTGATTATGTAGTTGATTTCTTGAAATGGATTTTTAGTTTTACTGGTATCAATACCGATTTTACAAATGCTTTGCCAACTGCATTGATGCATCCATTAAGCGGTAGTGGCTCTAGAGCGATGATGATTGAAACGATGGAACAATACGGAGTGGACTCTTTCGAAGGTAGGCTATCAGGTGTATTTCAGGCTTGTTCAGACACCATCTTATATATATTGGCACTGTATTTTGGCAGTGTAAGTGTCAAACATACGAGATATACTTTAGTGGCAGGTTTACTGGCCGATTTGGCTGGCGTAATAACCGCAATTGTGGTTTCTTATATTTTCTTTCATTAATCAATGCCTTCTGCGATACCGCTGCCTCATTTCATCTCTGGAGCATGAGTTATTACTGCAGCCTGTATTGGTTAGGCTTTGAAACAAAAATCCGATCCCTAAAATGTAAAGGAAAATATTGTGAGAAAAATAAACGGCAGCTACTAACAAAAAAATGGAAATAGTCAGATGGCTAGCCCGTAAAAATGTCCAGTTTTTTAGGATATTATTCATGCGTTTTCTGTTTGTATATTGCTAACAAATAATTGTGACCAAAGATTTTTTTAGAACTAATAAATGCTAAAGTATTGTTAATTAGTCTCATTTTTTTGAAAATTTGAGCCTCAAATATTAAAATTGCCAAGTATTTATATAAAATAAACCAAAACTAATTAATAAAATGAAAGCCATGAAATTACTTGTATTACTATTTTCTGTGGTAATGCTATCTTGTTCAAAATCAGGAAAAAAAGCTTTAGAGTCGGGCGAATATTACCAAGCGGCTCTTCAATCTATAGAAAAACTGAGAAAAGATAGCGACAATGATAAGTCACTAGAAGTGCTACCCAACGCCTACAAACTTGCTCAGGAAGATCTATTAAGGGATATATCAAGAGCAAAAATGGCAAATCAGCAGTTTAAATATGAAAGAGTAGTAGATGATTATGCCAAACTTAACGAATTGCATGATAGAATTGAGAAATGTAATGCATGTAGGAAAATCGTTTCACCTGATTCATACTTTAGAGAATATGAAGACGCAATAGAAATGGCGGCAACTGAAAGATATGATTATGCCGATGCTTTGCTTCGTAGGGGAACAATAGAGTCAGGTAGGGCAGCGTTTGAAAACTTCAACGAGTTGATAAGATACGCTCCAAACTATAAAGATGTAAATGCAAAAGCTGAGGAAGCTTTGTTTTTAGGCTCTTATCATGTGGTGGTTGAACAGCCCGGGATAAACTCAAAAATGTATCAGTATAGCAATGATTTTTTTAGAGGAAAGATTGACGAATTTCTTCAGACCAATCGCAGGTTGAATAAGTTTATAAGATTCTATCAACCCGCTGAAGCAAAGCAATTGAAATTAAATCCTGACCATGTGGTGAGATTGGAGTTTATAGAGTTTGTGGTAGGAGAGACCAACCTCAAATCTGAAAAAGTGAATGTCATGAGCAAGGATAGCGTTAGGACTGGAACGGCTAAAATAGATGGTAAGAACATAGATGTATATGGATTAGTAAATGCTACTGTTACCAGATTTCACAAGTCAGTGAGATCTAGAGGCCTTCTTTCAATGGAGATATATGATTACAAGTCTAAGAAAGTTTTGCTCAGAGATGAACTGCCTGGCGAATTTATTTGGGATAATAAATGGGCATCCTTTAACGGGGACGAAAGGGCACTTTCTAAGTTGGATTTAGAAGCTGTAAAGTTTAAAGAACAAATGCCTCCACCTCCTCAGCAAATGTTCATAGAGTTTTGTAAACCTATATACGATCAGTTCTCGTCTAGAATTAAAAGATTTTATGATAAGTATTAAACAAAAAAAGGTCGAGATTGCTCTCGACCTTTTTTTATAAATCATCAAAATTGAATGTTTCCAAAAAAGAGGTATTAAACTTACCAGATTTGAACTGTTCGTCGTCCATAAGCTTAAGGTGAAACGGAATTGTAGTCTTCACTCCATCAATAAAGAATTCTTGCAAAGCTCTCTTCATTCTCACTATTACTTCTTCTCTGCTTCTGGCCGTCACAATAAGCTTGGCTATCATAGAGTCATAATTCGGCGGAATTGTATATCCTGCATAAACATGAGAATCTACCCTTACACCATGCCCGCCTGGTAAATTTATTTGCTTGATTTTACCTGGGCTCGGTCTGAAGTTTTGTGTTGGGTCCTCAGCATTTATTCTACATTCCATAGAATACATTTTAGGGAAGTAGTTGATACCCGAAATCGGAACTCCAGCCGCTACTTTTATTTGTTCCTTGATAAGGTCAAAGTCTGTAACTTCTTCTGTAATAGGATGTTCTACTTGAATCCTTGTGTTCATCTCCATGAAATAAAACTTTCCATGCTTATCAACAAGAAATTCTACAGTTCCAGCTCCTTCATATTTTATGGCAGTGGCTCCAGCGATTGCCGCTTTTCCCATTTGTTCTCTGAGCTCATCAGAGACTATTGGAGAAGGTGTTTCTTCAACCAATTTTTGATGCCTTCTTTGAATAGAACAGTCTCTTTCTGAAAGGTGACATACCTTACCAAATTGATCACCAACTATCTGTATTTCTATATGTCTTGGCTCTTCTATATATTTTTCCAAATATAGGCCGTCGTTTCCGAAAGCAGCACCAGATTCCATTTTAGCATCGTCCCAGTTTTTTTGAAACTCGTCAGAGCTACGAATAATTCTCATACCTCTTCCACCACCACCTGCAGGAGCTTTTACTATCACAGGATAGCCCATTTCTTCAGCAAGTTTGATTCCCTGCTCTACAGAGTCCAAAAGTCCTTCAGAACCTGGAATGACAGGAACACCTGCTTTTTTCATCGTTTCTTTTGCTGTGGCCTTGTCTCCCATTTGGTTGATTTGGTCAGCCGTTGCACCGATGAATTTTATCTTATAATCTTCACAAATTCTTGAGAATTCGGCGTTTTCTGAAAGAAATCCATAGCCAGGGTGTATAGCATCAGCATTGGTTATTTCTGCAGCAGAAATAATGCTAGGTATGTTTAGATAAGACTGTTTACTTGCTGGAGGTCCGATACAAACTGCCTCGTCGGCAAAACGAACATGGAGGCTTTCCTTGTCAGCTGTTGAATATACTGCAACAGTCTTAATCCCCATTTCCTTACACGTACGAATTATACGCAGAGCTATTTCACCTCTATTGGCAATTAATATTTTTTTAAACATAGCTTTTGGTTTTAAAATGTAAGGATTCAAGATGGATCTACCAAGAAAAGAGGTTGGTCATATTCAACAGGAGTAGAGTCGTCAACCAATATTTTCACAATTTTTCCAGAAATTTCAGATTCGATTTCGTTGAAAAGTTTCATTGCTTCTAATATACAGATAACTTTTCCTGAACTTACTTCGTCTCCAATTTCCACAAAGTTTGGTTTTCCAGGGCCCGCAGATCTGTAGAATGTACCTATCATAGGGGCTTTGATTTCCACCAAATGACTTGACGCATCTACCACAACTGGTGGAGCTGCCAATTCTCTAACAGGTGCTGGTGTGGTGTCTTGTGAATGACTCACAACTGATTCTGCGACCGGTGCCGAAACATAATGAACAGGGCTCCCTCCGTTTCTTTTTATCTGTAACTTAAGTTCAGAAGTTTCAATGTTAACTTCGCTTAGATCAGACTTCGAAATGAAATCTATAAGTTTTTGAATTTCTCTAGTATCCATAATTTTTAAGGTAATGAGGTTATATTGCAAATGTAGCAATAAATAGAAACCATTAATTAATATTTTTTTATTTCTCTTTTACTCGGGAATCATATTCATAAGTAGAAGTATTTACTTTAATCAACTCATCATTATTGATAAATAATGGCACTTTGATAGTTGCACCGGTTTCAACTGTCGCTGGCTTACTTGCATTAGTTGCGGTATCTCCTTTTATTCCTGGTTCTGTGTAAGTAATTCTAAGTTCTACATATGATGGCATCTCTACCGAAAGTGGAGTTTCGGTTTCTGAGTGTACTAAAATATCAATATTCGAACCTTCTTTCATTAAATCGGCTAAAGGCACCATTGCATCTCCCAAAGAAATTTGTTCAAAAGTGTCATTATCCATGAAGTTATAACCTACGTCATCTTTGTATAAAAATTGATACGGTCTTTTTTCGATTCTTGCAGTAGTAACTTTTTCTCCTGCCGTAAACGTATTGTCTAATACTCTTCCGGTTTTAATGTTTTTAAGTTTAGTCCTTACAAATGCACCACCTTTACCAGGCTTAACGTGTTGGAAATCAACGATAATAAACAAGTCGTTGTTCCATTCTAAACACAAACCATTTCTGAAATCTGCTGTAGTTGCCATTATTATTATTCTATATTTGTTCTAAAACTTATAAAACCGATCTTTCGGCTTATTTAGAAAATTCTACTTTTTTTGAATTTTCATAAAAATTTAATATCTCAATCTCTTGTATTGACTTAGAGTTTTAAAGAGAATGAATTTTTTACAGTATTTACTAATAAAAACGAATTGTTTTTTTTTAATTATGTGGCTAAAGTGTGACCCTTAGTTTACCTAAGTAAGCTTGCTTACTTCAGATTTTAGTTGATTAAAATTCGCAACAACATTAACGTCTATTAATTATTGAACCAAATCCAAGTCCTTTTTTTTAATATCTCAGTTTCTTATGGCTATCGAAATTTTAGGTAAAAATATTCTAGTTAAAATTAATTGAAGGCCTACATGACTAGATTTTTTTTGTTGATCTGACTTGGATATTGATTTAAAGCCAAGAACCACGATAACAGACTTTTCTTGAATTGAATCATCTCTTGAGTCAAAAGGGAATTAGAATTTTCTCTTTTTGAAAGATTCGTAGAAAAGTATTCGTTATTCTAATTCCTAAAAGTATTGTTCTATTCGCTAAAAGTAGGAGTAGAGCGACCAAAATTAGACCCCTTTTCATACTATCAAATAGCCCATTTTACATAAACCGAACCCCAAGTAAATCCTCCACCAAATGCCGCTAGAATCAAATTATCACCTTTATTTATTTGGTTTTGGTAGTCAAACAAACACAGAGGAATGGTAGCAGCAGTAGTATTTCCATATTTCTGGATGTTCACCATAATCTTATCTTCTCCAACCCCCATTCTGTTTGCGGTGGCATCTATAATTCGTTTATTTGCCTGATGGGGTACGAGCCACCTGATGTCGTCGCTGGTTAAATTATTCTTTTCCATTATTGCGGCAGCCACATCAGCCATGTTAGTCACAGCAAATTTGAAAACCGAAGGGCCTTCCTGATGTATATAATGATAATGTTTGTCTATGGTTTCGTGTGATGCAGGATATTTACTACCCCCTCCTTTCATTATTAAATGATTCTCACCTGTGCCATCTGAATGAAGCATAAAGTCTATTATACCTTCGTTTTCGGTGGTTGGCTCTAGTAAAACAGCCCCTGCTCCATCTCCAAAAAGTACGCAAGTCGTACGGTCAGTATAATCAATAATAGAAGACATCTTATCGGCTCCAACCACAATCACTTTTTTAAACCTTCCTGACTCAATGAATTGAGCACCAGTTACTAAAGCATATATAAAGCCAGAGCATGCTGCAAGTATATCAAAGCTACAAATACTAGGGATTCCTACCTGTGTACATACCAAATTGGCAGTAGATGGGAACATGTAATCTGGGGTAACAGTGGCTACTATTACTAAATCTATATCTTTTGGGTCTGTATTGGTTTTTTCTAGCAAACCTCTAACAGCCTCGGCGGCCATTACAGAAGTACCCTTTCCTTCTCCTTTGAGTATTCTTCTTTCTTTTATACCGGTTCGAGAAGTTATCCACTCATCGTTGGTTTCAACTATTTTCTCTAGGTCGGCATTAGTAACCACATCCTCAGGCACGTACCCGTGAATGCCAGTAATGGCAGCTTTTAAATTCATAGGCTTAAATTCTTAATAGTAAATAATAAATATTATAAAAATACTTCCTTTATCTTATCTACGACGTTGGATTCTATTTGTCTTTGGGCTAACAAAATCATGTTTTTAATAGCCAGTGGAGTAGAAATTCCATGACCTACTATTACGTTGCCGTTTACTCCGATTATAGGGCTACCTCCAGCCACTTCGTAGTTCATTCGGTTTATCAGTTGATCATCAATTCCTTGAGAAGCAGCATATTCATATAGAGATTCGCCCATTTTGAACATTACATTGCCAGTAAATCCATCAGTTACAATCACATCTGCTTTTCCGTCAAACAAATCACGACCTTCTACGTTTCCAATGAAATTGACTTTTTTATTGTTTTTTAGCAGCTGATATGCAGCCTGTGCTGTAGTATTGCCTTTTTCTTCTTCTTCGCCTATATTCAAAAGTGCAACTTTCGGATTTTCAATATTAAGTGCAAATTTGGCATAAAGGCTTCCTAGTTCAGCAAATTGCATCAATACCTCTGGTTTGCAATCTGCGTTAGCTCCAATATCTAGCATGAGGCTATAATTGCCGTTTTTCAAAGGAAAATACCCTGCAATGGGCGGCCTTTGTAAATTACCTATTGTGCGAAGAGTAAAAAGCGATCCCACCATCATAGCACCAGTATTACCTGCACTACAGAATGCCGAAACTTGGCCCTCTTTTAAAAGTTTAAACCCAACTCCTATTGAAGAATTGGGTTTTTGACTAAATGCTCTTGTTGGATGCTCGTGCATTTCTATGACATCATTACAGAATATCATCTCAACAGCACCTTTTCTATATTCGAGGTCATGTAGCACCCCGAGCATTGCATCTTGTTTTCCGATTAAAACAATTTGATAGTTTTCGGGCAACTCTGAAGCAGCCATTATAGCCCCTTCAATAACTGCCTTGGGAGCAAAATCTCCTCCCATTGCGTCAACTGCAATTTTTCTCATCGGTTAAAATTATTTTGTTAGAAACTAAAAATACTAAGTATTAATTGTAATTCTCTACAACCAATTTTCCTTTGTAGTAAAGGTTTCCTTCGCTTACGTGTGCATGATGACGAAGGTGTACTTCGCCTGTAGTTACGTCTACTGACAATTGTTTTGCCGACAATGCGTCATGAGTTCTACGTTTGTCTCTTCTAGTTTTCGAAATCTTCCGCTTTGGATGTGCCATATCTGTCTAAAAATTATTATTACTATTATTCTTCTAAATTTTTCAAGTTTAAAAGTGCCGCCCATCTAGGGTCAGTACTCGTATCAGTTTCAAGTTTTTCAGCATTCGGGTCTATATACACCAAAATTCCATCCTCGTCTGCATCTTCTTCAGTTCTAAACTTCGGGTGCAAGTTTTTCATTGGCACACTTAGCAATATATAATCTGAAATCAACTCAGCAACATTTATTTTTGGCGTTCCAAACGGAATCACTTCCATCTCGTCGCTCATTTCTTGGGCTGTTTCACCAAACTTATAAATGTGCGTTTCTTTGATTAAAAATTTCTCTGTAAATTTCTCTAAACTTCTATCACAAATTAACCTTAGGTCTGCATCAATATCAAAGCGAAGTCTTAATAAAGTAGCGGTCTTTTCCAAGACCAAATGTACCTTAAAATCTCCACCTTCTACAATGTCCTGATCGAAATGCTCAAAAAAAGAATTTGAACCTTCAAATTGGTAATCATAGTTTTTGTCTTCTAAACTATGAATGTTAATATCAAAATTCGAAATTACTTTGTTCACTTTTTTACAGAAAGGCTGCAAATTTACAGTCTTTTTTTCAGAACAAAAAGTTTTGTTTGAATAAAATACTGGATACTTAATAATTTAAAAGAGTTTTTCCTGTTTTTCATGATTTATTCCTATTTTGCATCAAATAAAACAAGTGTATGATTGTTTTTGACATAGGGAACACCGATACCGTAATTGGTTTTTTTGAGGGAGAAAATATTATTAATAAGTTAAGAATTAGGTCTTTGAAAAATGAGAATTCTATATACTTTGAGTATAGAATTTTGAATTTTATGCTAGAAAATAACATCGAAAAGAGAGACTTATTGACCGCGGTAATTAGTAGCGTAGTGCCAATTTTGACACCTTTTTTTGTGAATTTCTGCGAGAAGTTTCTTGCCATTAAGCCTATAGTTGTAATCCCTGCAAAATCAGGTTTATTGCAAGTAAATATTGATATGCCAGAGGAGCTTGGTTCGGATTTGTTTGTTAATTCATTGGCTGCATTCGAGTTTGTAAAGTCGGATTGTGTAGTGGTAGACTTTGGCACGGCTCTAACTTTTACCTTGGTTAGTGAGGGTGGAAGTATCGAGGGTGTTACCATACTTCCAGGTATCAAAACTGCCATCAAATCTTTGTTTTCACAAACTTCATTGTTGCCAGAGGTAAGACTTGAGAAGCCTAGCTCAATAATCGGAAAAAACTCCATGCATTCAATACAAGCAGGGATAATTTACGGGTACGAGAGTATGGTTTTGGGTATTTTAAGTAAAATAAAGAGTGAAATTGGAAAGCCTTTATTTGTTTATGGCACTGGAGGTCTTTCTGCTGTTTTGAAGGATATTTCAAGTGAATTTGACAGAATAGATATAGATCTCACCATAAAAGGGCTGTATTTGTATGGAAAAAAAACTCAGGTATAAAACTTTTTGAGCTCAATATATGCTTCTACAGGGTCTGTTACTAAGTACTTTATGTTTTTTTTGTCTTGCAGGCGTTTTCTTATGTAAGTGGCAGAGATGTCTAATAATGGTGCATCTACGAATTTGACTGAAGTGTGATTTTTGAAATTGTGCTGTGGAGTATTAGGCCTAGGATAGACGTATATTTTATAAAATTCAAGAATTTTTTCGAAATTTTTCCAATTTTCAAACTGCACCAAATTATCTTCGCCCATTATCAATACGAATTCATGTTCTGGGTATTTGTCAGCCAAAACTGTCAGTGTATCTATGGTGTAGCTGGGTTTTGTTAGACTAAATTCTATATCGCTCACCTTGAGTTTGTGGTTGTCAGCTATGGCCCTTTCTACCATGGTGTAGCGGTCAAACTCGTGTAATAATGAATTGTTTTTTTTAAAAGGATTTTGTGGGGAAACTATAAACCAAATTTGGTCCAAGTCAGTGCTAGTTGCCATAGTGTTGGCAATTATTAAATGACCAATATGAATAGGGTTGAAGGAACCAAAAAATAGCCCGATTTTCATTAAACGTAAAAAGGTTTGGTACTTAGGGTGAGTTTGTTATCGCAAAAATCCTCATAAAGTTTTTTTGTTTTTTGATAGGAAGTTTCAAGGTCATCATTAAGTAGTACTACATCAAACTGGTCTTGAAAAGCCATTTCGAATTTTACTTTATACAACCTTTTGGATAGACTCTCTTCCGTTTCAGTGCCCCTGCCTACCAAGCGTTTTTCTAATTCTTCCATTGATGGCACCTTTACAAAAATTGCTATTGCGGTATCGCCGAAGTATTCTTTAAGCTTTAAACCTCCCTTCACATCTACATCAAATATTACGTTTTTTCCACTATTCCATAATCTTTCAATTTCAGTCTTTAATGTTCCGTAATATCCGCCAGGATAGACTTCTTCCCATTCTACGAATTCTTTATTCTTTATTTTTTCTTTAAATTCATCAATAGACAGAAAATAATAATCTTTTCCGTGAATTTCGTTTCTACCTCTTCGGTCGCGGGTACATGCTGATATGGAGAATCCCAAGTTGGTATGGGTATCTAGGAGATTTTTGACTAAAGTGGTCTTGCCAGAGCCAGAGGGTGCACAAAATATTATTGCCTTGCCTTTTTTCATATTAAAATAAAAAAACCACTGAAAAGATGAATTTCAGTGGATAATTATAAAGGTAAATGTTTTTTATGATAAAAATATCTGTTGAATAACTTTAAGCTTAATTAAAAAGCCGGCTAATAGTAAAAGTCCAATTCCGATTTTGGCTTTTAATTGATCAACTGTATTTTGAGGACAGCATTTTTTTTCAACTTTAGTCTGTAAACAATCTTTTATGGATTTTTCTAACTGATATCCGTCAAAACAAGGCTTGCAGACATCTATATTTGACTTGAAATGCTCAATTTCCTCCTGAGAAGCTGAACCATCTAAAACAGCCTGAATCATTTTCATGCATTTTTCGTGATTTTCGCACTCTTCTTTCATCAACACATTACCTGAGCATTCAGCCATACTTAAAAAAAGTTTAAAATATTCTAATTGTTAACGTAATTCCTTGTATCCCATGGACTTTGCATAAGAACGTAATTTCTCCTTCAATAAGTTCCTTGCTCTGTGTAATCTTGACCTTACTGTACCGATCGGTATGTCTAATATCTTAGCCATTTCCTCATAGGTAAAGCCCTCAATATCACAAAGTATAATCACAGTCCTGAAATCTACTGGTAGGCCATTAAGAGCCATAGCAACTTCGTCGCCAATCATGTCCTGGACTGCTTCAATTCTTAGGTCTGAAGTGCTCTCAAACTCAGCATCCTCGGTAGAATTGTATACAGTTTCAACCTCTTGGTAGTCAACTTTAGAAGGTTCTTTGCTTTTTTTGCGGTAGTCGTTTATGAAACTGTTTTTAAGAATTCGAAACAACCAAGCTTTGGCGTTTGTTCCTTCTTGAAACGAGTTAATAAACCTAAACGCTTTCATGTAGGTGTCTTGTACTAAATCATTTGCATCGTCCTCGTCGTTGGTCAGTCGAAAGGCAAAGTTATACATGGAGTCTATGTGTGGCATAAACTCCTTGTCAAATATTCGATACTTTTCGGTTTCAGAATATCTGGGTTTACTTTCTATAAATTCTTCTTCTTCTTCGAACTCCATGCCTTGATTGCGTTTCTGCAAAATTACCTTATTTTTTTAATTTTCGTACAAGTTAATGCCTATTGCTACAAAAATTTAAAATTAGTGATTAATGGACTAAATTCATAAAGATTGGTTGATTTCGGAGGTTGAATTTATTTTTTAACTACTTTTGTAACTAATTATTACCCGCCAAATGACAAGAATTCAAATCGGTGACTTGCCCAATTTTTTTGATAGATATATTCTACTATCCTCAGAAAGCCAAGACCTAATAGAAGGTCTTGAGAGTTCTTCTCCAGAAAAACTTTTTGGTGATTTAGAAAAGTATAGAGCAATTGGCGATAAATTATATGCCCCCAACAAATGGTCTATAAAAGACATTTTGCAGCATTGTATCGATACAGAAAGAATTATGTCTTATCGAGCTTTGTGTTTCGCCAGAAATGATGATAATACTTTGCCGGGGTTCGAAGAAGGATTGTATGCGAAAAATACCAACTTGGAAAATAGATCAGTTGAGAGTTTGATTGAAGAATTCTCTATTTTGAGGAAATCTACGATTATGTTGTTTACGTATATGGACAAGACAATGTTGCTCAGAAAGGGAACCGCCAATATGACACGTATTTCACCTCTATCATTGGGCTTTGTTATTGTTGGGCATGCTAAACATCACGAAAGTATAATTAGAGAAAGGTATTATTCGTTAGCCTAATGAGGAGTTTTTGGGTAATTGTATTATTGATAGCGTCCAATACGTTTATGACTTTAGCTTGGTATGGTCATTTGAAATTTGCAGAGTGGAAGTGGTTTAATAAACTCGGCCTTGTCGGTGTGGTACTTATCAGTTGGGGTCTAGCCTTGTTTGAATACATTCTCCAAGTGCCCGCTAACAAATATGGTTATAAAAACAATGGAGGCAACTTTAGTTTGATTCAATTAAAAGTGATTCAAGAAGTAATTACACTTTTAGTTTTTATTATTTTTTCTATGCTTTTCTTTAAAAATGAGTCTTTGCAATGGAATCATTATTTGGCATTTCTATTATTAATTGCTGCTGTATATCTGGTGTTTATTTAGATTAAAATTTTTATTTTGAAAAAGTTTCTAATTTTTTTGTTCCTTGTGTTTTCTGGATTTATTTGTTTTACGCAAACACTTACCCGAGGGCCATTTTTACAAATGGGGTATCATGATGCCATGACAATCAGATGGAATACTGCTGATGTTGGTATAGGTAAAGTTAAGTTTGGAGAGTCGTTTTCAGACAAAAGCAAGTCGGTATCTGGGCCATCTGAAACACTCACTCACGAGATACGAGTGATGAACTTAAAGCCCAAAACTAAATATTTTTACAGTATTTATCAAAACGAAATTTTGCTTCAGGGAGACACTTCAAATTATTTCTATACTTCTCCTTTACCTGGTATATCATCAGAAACAGTAAGAATGGTGGCTTTTGGGGATTGTGGAACTTTACAGCCGGCTCAGGTTGAAGTAGCAAAACGTGTCTCGGAGTATTTTGGAGGAAAGCCAATTGATGGCTGGCTCTTACTGGGAGACAACGCATATAACTATGGATTTGACCGAGAGTATCAGTCAAATTTCTTTAACGTATATCAGAGCTTTTTCTTAAAAAATACGGTGTTGTGGCCAAGTCCTGGAAATCATGATTATTCTGATCGTACCTGGCCAAACGATTTGGGAATTAGGCCGGATTATTATAAAATTTTTAGTTTGCCCACCAAAGGAGAATGCGGAGGCCTTGCATCAGGAAATGCAGCGTATTATTCTTACGACTACGCAAATGTACATTTTGTTTCTTTAGACTCTTACGGTACAGAGGATTCAAGAAAGATGGCAGATACTTTAAGCAGACAAGTACAATGGCTTAAAAAAGATTTGGCTGCCAATAAACTTCCCTGGACAGTTGTGTATTTTCATCATCCTCCATACACAAAAGGTTCACATGATTCCGATACAGAGTTAGATTTAGTTGCGATTCGTGAGAATTTGGTAAAAGTATTAGACTATTATAAAGTTGACGTGGTTTTAAATGGACATAGTCACAATTATGAGCGGTCTTTTATGTTGAATAAGTATTACGCAAATGAAACCAGTTTTAATGTAAACACGCATGCTACTAGTAACTCGACTGGTAAATATGACGGATCTCCAAGTTCTTGTCCATACATAAAATCGGGTTCTGGAACAGTTTATGTAGTTGCTGGTGCATCCGGTTGGGTAGGGGGAACTAAACCGGGCTATCCTCATAATGCGATGGTAACTTCAAATTCTGAAACAACGGGAGCTATGGTTCTAGAGGTAAATGATAATAAATTTGTAGCTAAGTATTTAACAGCCAACGGGTCAATCTTTGACCAATTTACAATATTTAAAGATGTTAATAAAAAACATCAAAAAACCATTGAATGCGGTGAAATTGTAACCTTTGGAAGTTCTTGGAAAGGAGAAATACAAAGTGCCCTTGGAAAAGTAGAAAATGGTTTATTGAAAATCGATAGTTTAAACAAGAGCGTCCAATTTACAATTTCTGATAAGAAAAACTGCTTGAGGGATACAATTCAAGTCACGGTAAAGCCTTTTAAAACACCAAAAGCGAGTTCAAATTCTCCGGTATTAGAAACAAGTACGCTTCAGTTAGAGGGTAAGTTTGATGGGGCTGGGTCACTCACCTGGAAAGGGCCAAATGATTTTGTGGGAAAAGGTGATAGAGAAAGTATTGCCAATGTAAAACTAAATAATGCTGGAAGATATTTTCTTATAGCGAACTATAAAAATTGTACATCTTTAGATAGTGTTCAAGTGGAGATATTGAAGATATTAAGTTCTGAGGAGCTCAATGCTGAATCTATTGTGGTTTTTCCAAACCCAAGTGAAACTTTGGTTGAGATAAAGGTTAATATTGATAAGGAGAATAGTTATATTCCAATATTGATAAACTCAGCTGGGGTTGTTGTGAAAGAATATGCGGTGGAAAAATTAGAACCAGGCATAAAGCATTTTTTGGTTGATTTAAGTTTTGAAGAAAGTGGCGTTTATTTTTTTGTTTTAAAAAGTAGTGAAAAGATTTTGTCTACTAAGATCATAAAAAAATAGCCTTGAAATTCTCAAGGCTATTTTTTCTTTTTTAGAATAACATTCTAAATTTTATTGTCTCATCTATTCCTTTAATATCTTGAACAAATTCTCTTGAATAAGATTTTTCTATATCTACAATTACATAGCCTAGAGTTTCATCAGTTTTGAGATATTGACCTGTAATATTGATATTATGCTTGGCAAATATATTGTTTAGCTTAGCCAAAATGCCAGGGACATTTTTATGAACATGCAACAGCCTATGAGAGTTTTGCAATAGCGGAAGTGTCAACTCTGGGAAATTTACACTACCAGTAGTGCTACCATTGTTGATGTATTCAAGCAATCTTTCAGGAACATAAGTGCCAATTCCTTGCTGAGCTTCTTCAGTACTTCCTCCGATGTGCGGCGTAAGAATTACATTGTCAAATCCCATTAACTCAGACACAAAAGGATCGCTGTTGGTCTTAGGTTCCTCTGGAAAAACATCTACGCCAGCTCCATGAATTTTGCCACTTTTAATTGCACTTACCAAAGCTGGGATTTCTACAACCGAACCTCTGGCAAGGTTCATGAATATTACACCGTCTTTCATCTGTGCAAACTCTTTTTCGCCTATAAGATTGGTGTTTTCTCTTCGGCCGTCTATGTGCATACTCACTACATCTGCAACTTTAAACACTTCTTCCATTGATCGGCACTTTTTTGCGTTGCCGATTGGCATTTTATCTACTATATCATAGAAATAGATCTCCATTCCCAAGGCTTCACCAATTACAGAAAGTTGGGTGCCTATATGCCCATATCCAATCATTCCTAATTTCTTTCCTCTAACTTCAAAGCTATGATTGGCGGATTTGTCCCAAATACCTTTGTGCATTCCTGAGCTTTTAGGAAAAACCTTACGAATTAACATAATCATTTCGCCGATAACTAATTCCACCACTGAGCGAGTGTTGCTATATGGGGCATTAAAAACAGCAATACCTCTATCGCTAGCTGTTTTGATATCAATTTGGTTGGTTCCTATACAAAAAGCTCCAATAGCTAACAGTTTGTCAGCATTTTCAATGACTTTTTTGGTAATTGTTGTTTTGGATCGTATGCCGATAATAGAAACGTCTTTTATTTTTTCAATGAGTTCGTCTTCATCCATTGCTCCTTTATGAAATTCTACATCGAATCCTTGACTTTCAAAAGCTTCAACAGCAGCTGGGTGCACATTTTCCAATAAAAGGACTTTTATGAGGCTTTTAGGATATGATTGGCCTCTGGGAAGCTGATTGTAAAACAAAAACTCATCTAAGGTTTTTATAGTAAAATCTGCTACTTCAACTACTTTTTGTCTCTCAACGTTTTCTACAAACGCATAGAATCGGTCAGCCAACCCATTTTGTTTTATTTCGAAGTCAGTAAATCCGTCTCCGATTACTGATACATGGGCATCGAGATTTAAAGATTTTACTAGGTTTATTTTACCGCCAGTTTGCGACAGTACATTGGCATTGTCCACTCCTATGATATCACCATTTTCATTGTATATGAAAGTGTTGGCATAAACGTTTTTTGCTTTTAAACCTAAATGCTCTATGACAGGAATTATAAAGTCCTTAAAACCGCTAGAAACCACCAAAATCTGGTCGGCATATTCAGTTAAGAATTTTTTGTTTCTTTCGAACGAATCGGAAATATTTTTTAGAAGAAAATTGATTAAAATGTCAACATGTTTTTTGTTGGCATTGAGAAGTGACATACGTTTTGATAGAGATTCTGAAAGAGAGAGTTCTCCGTTCATTCCTGCATCTGTCAATTCTTTTATTTGTTGTACTATTTTATCACCATCATGGCTTTGGGCTAAAGCAATGGCTGCCAGCTGATCCAGACCTTCGACTTTAGTAATCGTGCTATCAAAATCTATTATGAAGATTTTCTTTTCTTTAATTGCAGTCACAATTTTTTGTTATTTTATTGTATCTGCAAATTTAACAATTTGACTTTTGGTTTTATTTCGTTTTATGAGAAAAGTATTTCTTTTTATGTAAATAGTGCAATAAAATTTTGTTTTATACTTGAATTACAAACAATTTTGTTGGAAGTGGCCTTAAACACAAAAGAAGCTTGAAGACACCTTCAAACTCCTTTAAAGTTTTTATCTGAAAAAAAGTTAATCAAAGAAACATACTTTCTTTCCCGAATTTTTTGGCAAGTAAAGCATAAACAACTGCCCTTTGCTTGTTTTTATTACTTGATCCCAATTGTTCCAAAACTTCAGAGATGGCAGAATCTAAAGCTGGGCTGTCGTCTAAGCCAAGTTTTTTAATCAGGAAATTGTTTTTCACTGTTTCAATCTCCTTACTGTCTGAACCAGATACTTTTGAAGAATCAGCATTGTAAATAGATGGCCCTAATGCTTTGGCAACACCTGTTAGTAGTGCTTCATCGAGCCCTAAACCTAGCTCTTGGCTTTGGTTTTTATATAGCTCAACACATTCGTTAAATTTACTCATTGTTTAAAAATTAAGGGGGTTATAATTCGATTTAAAATTAAGTTTTTTTTATTTATACTCAAAGAGTTTTTTTTATAAACTTTTAAAGTTTATTCAACATTGCTTTTGTATTTGTAGTATTTCGGAGAATTGAATTTTGCCTGCAGTCCAAACAGGATTGAAACGGGTTTCTCATACACTCCAAATTCTTTCAAGCTACCATCAACATATCTAAATGTAAATTGATTGTTTAGGTATTTATTATTTCTAAAAACGGCCTTGCCAAATACTGATATCTCTATTCTCTCTGATATTTTGGCTCTTATTTCAGTCATTAATTCAACCGCAATCGGCTGATTGGAGGAGGTTATTTTGAAGTCTAGAGAGGTGTAGTCTTTAGGTTCAGGAATGGGCCTTTGTCCAAAAGTGATTCTCCCTTCCTCAATATTATCCACTTTCTTGTTTATCAAATATAAAACTCCAACTCCAATGTTCAAGAATCCATTTCTACTCACTCTATCCAAAGTCAATATTTTTTTCTTAATTCTAAGTGGAGCATAATACTGTTTTATTTCGTTGGTGAATACCAGCGGTACTCTACTAAGTTCCAAAAAGCTTGTGCTGAGGCGATTATTAAAGTTTGTGACTCCAAATTCGTATATCCAGTTGTCGTTGCGGTTTTGACCTAGTGCTATTTCCCAAAGTCCTGCACCTTGTGAATCAGATGTAGTTCCTGTAGGCGAACTTGAGTTTTGGTATTGGAATGGTTTTCGAATTCCGCCACTTGCTGACAAAAAGTATGTGACCGTAAATGCATTTAGATTGGGCATTGAAATCAGTTCGTGGTTTTGTTTGCGGTTTTTAGGAAGTTGATAGTACGGGGTTTCTTGAGCAAAACTGAAAACAATAGTTAGCAATAATAGTGCTATACAGATGAGTCTTTTCTTGAGATACGTCACATTTCTTGATTTTTTGCGGCTCAAATTGCTTTTTAATACAGCTTAAAATTACCTTTTTTTTTATTTTGGTCAAATAGAATTAAGTATTATTTTTGCATAAAAAAAGAATACATTATGGCTCAAGCAATTAGTAAAATACCTACATGGTTAATGATTACAGTTTATGTTTTGATTTTGGCAGTTTTGGGTCTTTGTACCGATCTATTTACTTTTTTAGTTGGAACAGGTATAATGACACTGATATTTGCTGGAGGATATGACAGAGATAATTTGCACGATCATTGATATAAAATTGGTGTTTAGTATATATCTATGCCTGCGTTTTTAAAACGCAGGCATTTTTTTTTCTCAAAAATTAACTTTTGAAACACAGATGCTTTAGAGGTTTTATTTGTTAATATTGTGTCTTTGATAATACAAGGCCAATTGTTTGATTTTTACTGTCATTTACTCATGAAAAAACTACTTCTCTTTTTGTTGTTTTCGGTTTCAGCACTTGGTCAAAACTTAGATTCTATTTTTATAAAAAATATATATAATGAAACACTCGTAAACGGGCAGTCATATGAAAATCTCAGGTTTCTTTGTAAAAACATTGGGCCTCGTTTAAGTGGCTCTTTTGGAGCTCAAAAAGCTGTTGATTACACTAAAAAACTTATGGAGTCTTATGGCTTCGATAAGGTCTTTTTGCAGGAAGTTATGGTTCCGAATTGGGTGAGAGGAGCTAAAGAAGAAGCCTATTTTGTAGATAATGGGAAAAAGAATAAAGTGGCTATTGCAGCTCTTGGGGGCTCTGTAGCCACGCCTAAAAACGGTCTACTGGCAGAGATAATTGAAGTGAGAAATTTCAAAGAGTTAAAGGAATTAGGAGTAAATGAAATAAAGGGCAAAGTGGTGTTTTATAATAGACCAATGGACCCAACTAAGATCAATACTTTTGAGGCTTACGGCGGAGCTGTAGACCAGAGGGGGGGTGGGGCTTCACAAGCTGCCCAGTTTGGAGCTATTGGTGTAATAGTAAGATCAATGAATCTTAGAGAAGATGATTTTCCGCATACTGGATCAATGAGATATTCAGGAGGAGGTATGATTCCAGGAGCCGCAATCTCCACAAAATCAGCAAATCGACTAAGTGCATCTTTGAAGAATAATCCAAAGCTGAAATTCTTCTTCAAACAAAATTGCGAAACCCTAGCAGATGCCCCCTCTCACAATGTTATTGGAGAAATTTTAGGGTCTGAAAAACCGGATGAAATAATTGGTGTCGGGGGACACTTGGATTCTTGGGATTTAGCTGAGGGTGCCCACGACGATGGTACAGGATGTATGCAATCCATAGAGGCATTAAGAATATTGAAGGCCCTAGGTTACAAACCTAAAAGAACAATCAGGGTGGTGATGTTTATGAATGAAGAGAATGGCCTTAAAGGAGGAACCGCATATGCCGACGAGGCGGTAAAAAAGAATGAAAAGCATGTCTATGCCATTGAGTCAGATTCTGGTGGATTTACACCTCGGGGATTTGGAATTGTAGGCAATGAGGAACAAATAAACCAATTGACGAGTTTTAGGAATCTTCTTTCGCCTTATGGGCTTCATGAAATAGGAAAAGGAAGCGGAGGTGCTGATATTGGCCCATTAGCTAAAACGGGAACTGTTATTATAGGTTTCAAGCCAGATTCTCAGCGATACTTTGATTATCATCATGCTAGTAATGATACGTTTGAGTCGGTAAACAAGCGGGAGCTAGATTTGGGGGCAGGTTCAATGGCATCTTTGGTATATTTACTTGATAATCTTAATTAGTTTTTATGGTTACTTACAATCCCAAAGATTGGTGGAAATTAATATTTGCTTTTCATAAAAGCGATACTTTTAGGCAGTTGTTGCCAGGTATTTTAGGAGTAGCAGTATTTACTGCTGTAATAGCATTTCTAGAAAACGATTATTTTCATGCTACTTTCAAAAACACTACAGTTATACATTCTTTAGTTGGTTTTGTGCTTTCGATGTTATTGGTTTTTAGGACAAACTCCGCTTATGATAGATGGTGGGAAGGTAGAAAACTTTGGGGAGCGATGGTGAATAATTCTCGAAGCTTGATGTTGAAAATTTACAATTTAGAAGGTGAAGCCAATATTAAGGATGAAATAAAATACTTGATGATTGACTTTGTTTGGGCTACAAAAGAACACCTTAGGCATGGGGTAAAGCTGAAAGATCTGAGTGAACACTCAAGGTATGCGATTACTGATAATGCTGATAATATTCCGTTAGCTATCATGGGTCTTGTGCATAAAAAAATTTCTCTTTTGCTTAATGGTCAAAGCGATATGAGTATGAAAATGGTGTATTTAAACGAAGACCTAAAATCGTTCATGGATATTCTTGGGGGGTGTGAGCGAATAAAGAAAACACCTATTCCTTTTTCATACAGTCTGTTTTTGAAGAAAGTGATATTTGTATATATTTTCACTATGCCCATTGGCTTTGTAAGGGAGTTTGGATATTGGGCTAGCCCCATAGTAGCATTGATTTTTTATGTTTTTGCTGGTATTGAACTTTTAGCCGAAGAAATAGAGGATCCTTTCGGTACAGACGCAAATGATTTACCGACCGATAATATTTTCAAAACAATAAAACAGAATTTATCTCAAATATTTTGATAAGTTTCCTAATATTTATTTATTTGTCTATTCCTTAAAATAATTTAATATGTTGAATAAACTGAAACTGGACCCTACTGCTGAAAAAAATATTAAAACCTGGTTGAAAGGACGCTATGATAAAACGATAAAAGACGAAATACAGCAATTAATTGATGAAGGGAATACCACTCAACTGACAGACTCATTTTATAAAAATTTGGAGTTTGGAACAGGAGGAATGAGGGGAGAGCTAGGTGTTGGCTCTAACAGAATGAACAAATATACTGTAGGTGCAGCCACTCAAGGTTTAGCTAATTATCTAAATAAATGTTTTTCTGGAGAAGAGATCAAAGTTGCAATCGCATATGATAGTAGAAATTTTTCGCCTGAGTTTGGACAAATTGCTGCTGATATTTTATCTGCTAACGGAATAACGGTTTATCTTTATAAAGCATTAAGACCTACACCCCAGTTGTCATTTACTGTGAGAGAGCTCGGCTGCCAGTCGGGTATTGTTATTACAGCCTCTCACAATCCAAGAGAATACAATGGATACAAGGTTTATTGGGTAGATGGCTCTCAAGTTGTAGCTCCTCACGACAAAAATATTGTGGCTGAAGTAAATGCCATAACCAATGTTAAGGATATAAAGTTTAAAGGAGTAAAAAAGAGAATAAAAATGATTGGTGAGGTATTGGATAAAAAATACCTCAAAGCAGTAAAAAGTATTGCTGTATCTCCTAGAATTATCAAAAAACAAAAAGACCTTAAGATAGTTTTTAGCTCTATTCATGGTACTGGAATAACCATGGTGCCACCAGCTTTGGCTCAATTGGGCTTTGAAAATGTAACTATTGTTCAAGAGCAAGCTACACCAGACGGTAATTTTCCAACAGTAGTATATCCTAACCCTGAAGAGAAAGAGGCCATGAGCCTAGCTCTAAAAAAGGCTCAGGAAATAGATGCTGATTTGGTAATAGCAACAGATCCTGATGCTGACAGAGTAGGTATGGGAGTGAAAAATCCAGAAGGTGAATGGCAGCTATTGAATGGTAATCAGGCTGCCAGTTTGATTATTTTTTATCTTTTGAAAGCTTGGAAATCAGCAGGAAGACTTACAGGCAATGAGTTTGTTTGTAAAACAATTGTGACGACAGACTTAATAGATGCCATGGCAGATAAAGCAGGTGTGAAATGTTACAATACCTTGACAGGATTTAAGTATATTGCACAGGTTATTAGAGAATTAGAAGGCAAACAAACTTTTATAGGCGGAGGTGAGGAGAGCTATGGTTATTTGATTGGAGATAAAGTCCGTGACAAAGATGCTATTGCCAGCTGTGCGATGATTGCAGAATTAACAGCCTATGCAAAGCACAAAGGAATTAGCTTGTTTGATTTTCTGGCTGACATGTATAAGACTTTTGGGTTTTATTATGAAGGCCTTATTTCTGTGACAAAAAAAGGAAAAACAGGAGCAGAAGAAATTCAACAAATGATGACTGATTTTAGAAACAACCCGCCCAAAACATTGGCGGGCTCTAAAGTAATCAGAATGGATGATTTAGGGGCATTGAAGCGTGTTAATATTAAAACTGGAGAGGTTAGTGAAATAGAATCGGGTAAAATGGGTATGGAGTCATCTAATGTATTACAGTTTTTTACAGAAGACGGCACGAAGTTTACTTGTAGACCTTCGGGAACTGAACCTAAAATAAAGTTTTACATAGGCGTAAAAGATAAACTTAAAAATAAAGGTGACTTCGAGGCTACCTTAGAAAAACTAAAACTCAAAGTCTCCAAAATTGGCCATGAACTAAACTTAAATTGAAAACGAACAAACAATCGGTTCATTTAAAACTGTCTTTATTTCTTTTCTTTCAGGTGTTTTTTACACTCCTGTCTCTAGGAGTGTTCGCTTCGGCTTTGCCAAAGGTTAGGATTAAGAATGTAGAAATTGCTGGAAAAGATAACGTTTTTAAGCCAAAATATTTGATGAATTATTATGAGAACATCATAGAAGTTCATCTCAAAAGTCCTCAAAATAGTCAGGATATCAGTACATTTCTATACAAAATTGAGAAAAAGAATCTTTTTCATGATTCTACTGTGAGCTGGGTGAATTTTAAGGGGAATAGCTTTAAAGTTTCAAATCTTACATCTGGAGAATACAATGTTTTTATAAAATACAAAACCCAAAGCGGTCAAAGTTCGCCTGAAGTTTTTTTTCATTTGAAAGTAGAGAGACCATGGTGGAGGACTTGGTGGTTTTGGGGAGCCAGTTTTATTTCTTTGTTTGGGTTATTTTATGGAAGAGAGAGGTTTTTAAAGTTTTGGGCTGATGAGGAACAAAGACACACAAAAAAAATCGTAGAGCTGGAGTTGCGAACTTTGCAGTTGCAGATGAATCCTCATTTTATTTTTAATGCTCTGAATTCTATTCAGTCTTATGTAATGACTCATGATGCCATAACTGCGAACAGTTATTTATCAAAGTTTGCTAACTTGATTCGGATGTTTTTGGATTCCTCAAGAAGTAAATACATATCATTGCAGGAAGAAATAAAGATGCTGAATCTCTATATAGAGATGGAAAGTTTACGTTTTGAAGATAAGTTTGATTATGTATTTCATGTAGACCCCGAAGTCAACAAATACATAGAGATACCCACTATGATTTTGCAACCATTCGTAGAAAATGCTATCAATCATGGTCTTAGATATAAAAGGGTTAAAGGGCTTTTGAAAATATTCTTTTATTATTCAAACGAATATTTGATTTGTAGAATGGAAGATAACGGAGTGGGTAGAAAAGTGGCAAAAGAAATACAATCAAAAACACGCAAAGGTTATAAATCTCAAGGTCTGAAAATTACGGCTGAAAGATTAGTGACTTACAATAAGATAAATGAATCCAATATTGGATTCTCCATAAATGATTTATACACCAACGTAAGTGAGAGTGAAGAAGATACAGGTACGGTAGTGGAAGTAAGATTTCCACTAAATTGATATATTTTTCAGGTAAAACCCAGCATTCTCTAATTTCTTAAGGATTTGATATGGGCAATATGAACATAGTTTCGGTATTATTAGTTATCTGTTCAATTGTTTCCTTTGTATTAGGGAAATATTCCAAGATGGTTTTGCTTTATATAAAGCTCAAAATATCCTCAAAGTCATCAGTTGACTTAAGAAAACTTAGTTTAGATAGGAATGTAGGACATATTGAAGAAGAGTTATTATTAAATCCTACGCATTTCAACCGCTTTTTAGAATTATCAAATTTTGGTATTTGGCAATATCAAATCAATACAGGGTTATTAAAAATAAATAATACCGCAGCATCTCTATTCGGATTTCAGTCAACAGAAACAGTCAATCTAGAGAGTCTAATAAAATTGATGGTAGGAACTTTTGATGTTCAAGGGTTGGTTGCTACTTTTCAGAACACACTCTTGACCAAAACTGTCCACTCAAATATAATAAGAATAAGAAGACCTGATGGATCTGAGCTCTTTCTTAATGTCAAAATGGTTCGAGCAAATCATTATAGCAACCAGCCTGTAATTATAGGGAATATTCAAGAGATAGACCAGAGGCCTCCAGATGATTACTTTCAAAAGCAGTTTTATTTATTAGCCGAAAATACATCAGATGGTATCTACATATTTGAACAAGGTGTCTTAACCTATTTGAGTGAAAAACTAAAGAACGATTTCGAAATTGGTTTTTTCGAGAATAGAAATGTTTCTGTAGAAGATTTATTTGCGTTTATTCATCCCGATGATATTGCAAATGTAAAATACAAGTTAGAAAGAGCTTCATTAAAGAGACTTACAAAATTTAGGTTGAAGTTTAGACTGTTAATAAATAATGGTACCACGAAATATCGTGAAGATATTTTATATAATTTTTATGATGAAAAAGGAGGACTTCAAAGGACGTTAATTGTAGCCAAAGATGTAACTGATCTTAAGAAAGCAAAACAGAGTATAAATTTTGAAGCTATACTAAGTATGGGATTAGTTGAAAATTTTCCAGGGCTTATAGCAGTCAAAAACTACGAAGGTGAGTTTATTTTTGCAAATAAGAATTCTGCAACAATTTTTGGAATAAATCCTGGAGACGTTCTCGGCCGAAAGGATGATAGTTATAATTCTGATCCGAATCTAATCCAGAAATATTTAGAAGATGACAGAAAAGTTATTGAAAGTGAAAAATCATTAGTAATACCAAAAGAGGCAGGAGTACGCATAGGCGGAGGATTTGGGTATTTTCAGACAATAAAGATTCCAATAGATATTCCTGGGCAAAAGAAAAAATGTGTTCTTCTATTTTCTATAGATATCACTGAAAGAGTTAGGCTAGAAAATCTTGAAACAGAACGAAAAAATGCTCTGGCTTTGCGTAATCAAATTTTGTATGACCTTTCTAATAATGCAATTTCGTTTGAAAAAAGCTTTTTAGAAAAGTGTAAGATCCTAACTGAGGCTTTGGCAAAGGGATTAAATATTGAGTTTTCTAGTATTTGGGAGGTGAGAGATAATCAAATTATATGTCTTGATAGTTATTCGAACTCCGCCAAAGAACATAAAAGTGAAAGTCCTTTATCTAAAAAACTATGGCAATCTTACCTAGATATACTGAAAAATAACCTAGAATTAGTGCTTTCAGATGTATCAGAAGGGCCGTTGAGGAATGAAAGTGAGATTATGAATGGATATTATTTGAAAAATAATATCAAGTCATCTGTAGATATTCCTTTAAGATTAGGAGAGCAATTTAAAGGAGTAATTTGCTGTGAACATACTTCAATAAGAGAATGGAGCTCTGACGAATTAGCATTTATAAGACATATAGGAAATATAAAACTTGCACTTTGGGAGCAAGAACTTAGAAAAGATGCAGAAAGAAAATTGCTTGAAAGGAGTGAAATATTAAGAGTTACTGCCGAGGTCAGTCAGATTCTTCAGAAAACCAATAACCTTGAAAGTTCACTTGGCTTAATTCTTCAGAAAATCGGTGGAGCTTCCAAATCAAGTCGGGTATACTACTTCACCAATGTAATAGAAAAAGGATATTTTAAACAAATGGAAGAATGGGTTGGTGAAGGTGTGAAGTCTGAGATGGACAATCCAGCCCTACAGTCATTGGAATATTCCAAAATTGGCAAATATTATCAAGAATTAGTAGAAGGGAGGCCATTTCAACTTGTGATTTCTGATATAAAAGACCCCGAACATTATCAAAGACTATTTTTACAAGACATCAAAAGCCAATTAGTCATACCTGTTGTTTCTAGAAGGGAGCTGTTGGGTTACATAGGCTTCGATGATTGTAAAGAGGAAAAAAACTGGAGTGATAATTATATTAATTTGCTGTTATCTATTGGAGCAAGTATAGGTTCTGCAATTGAAAAGCTTGAAAACGAAAAACTTAAGGAAGAAAGTCAGGAGAATTTTAAACAAGTTAGCGACACACTTGAAGAGGTTTTTTGGTTGTTTGATATAGTGAATTCTAAATTCTTATTGATCAGTAAAGCATGTTTTGATATTTTTGGAGTATCTGAGAAAGAAGGATATGATGATTATCAGTTTATAGAGAAACTTATTTTAGAAGAAGATTTTTCCACAATTGATGAACGAAAAAATGGAATAACGAATGGTATCTACAATGAAATAAACTACAGAATTAAAACTCCTGCGGGAGATATTAAAGTTATCAATGAAAAAATATCACCGATATTTGATAAAAACGGGGAACTGGTTAAAATTAGCGGAATAGCAAGAGACGTTACCATAAAAGTATCGATAGATAACGAAATAAGGCGTCTTTCAATAGTTGCTCAAAAAATCAACAATGGAGTTTTGATTTCAGACGTTGACTCTAAAGCTATATGGGCAAATAATGCATATCTTAGATTGTTTCAGATTGAATTAGGTGACCTTTTAGGAAACAGACCTTCTGAATTGTTTAACACCGACTCCTTAGATTTTATCCTAGAAAATTCCAATTTAAATTCCAAGAACTTACCAATAGAATTTAAAGTACAGACCTTCAAAGGAAGTTGGATTTGGGTAGAAATGACCTCTACAATTTTATATGATTCTTCGGGAAATGTCAATCAGATTGTAGAAATAATTACTGATATAACTGAAAGAAAACGCAATGAAATAGCATTGAGAGACAATGAGAGCCGATTGAGGTTTATCACAGACAATACCTCTGATGGTTTTATGATATTTAGAGACAATGAGATTGTTTATTATTCATCTCAGTGTGAAAAATTATTTGGTTACACTTGGCCGGAGGTTGAGTTATTAAGTATTTCAGAAATTTTTGATTTTATCCATAAAGAAGACATCGAAGTTTTAAATAATGTTGTGATAGATATTCCAAACCTTCTGGGTAAAGATGTGTTTTTTGAATTAAGAGCTAGGCATAAGAATGGCAGATATTTCTGGATAGAAGTTGTTGTAAATGTTGTAATGGGAGATGATAATAATCCAATTTCATCGGTGGTGGTTATTAGAAATATAGATGCACGTAAAAACATGGAGCTTGCACTGAAAGACAACAAGCAAATGTTGAACATTATATTGAACTCATTAGATGAAGTGGTGTGGGCTAGAGAATATCCTTCTTTGAAGCCGCTTTTCGTCAGCGAATCTATTAAAAATATCTACGGTATATCGAGTAACGAATGGAAAAAGGGTGTATTTCAATTGAATGATTTTGCATTGCAAGACGATCAAGAAATTGTTCAAGATTTAATGAGCGGTTTACATGAAAATAGTTATTCAAACGGCACGTTCAGAATCAAAGATAGAAGCGGACAGTTGAAATGGATTTTCACTTCTTCCAAGATAGTTTCTGAAGGAAATTTCGGCAATACGATGGTAATAGGTATTTTGAAGGATGTGACCAAGATAAAAGATGCTGAAAACGAAACTCAGATAGCAAAGCATGAAACAGAAATTGCTCAAAACGCCTATTCAGAGCTTGAACTCAGGGCTCTTCAGATGCAAATGAATCCTCATTTCATATTCAATGCTTTAAACTCGATTCAAAGCTATATTATAAATAAAGAAGAGCAAATGGCTAATGTGTATTTGACCAAGTTTGCTGCTCTTATCAGGCAGTTTCTTGATTCTTCAAGAAGTAAATATATTTCTTTGGATGAGGAAATCGCTAATCTTAAACTATATGTTGAGCTGGAGAAACTGAGGTTTGAGAATAAATTTGATTATGTTTTTGAATTTGATCCGAAAGTGAATAAATATAACGAAATTCCGACCATGCTACTACAGCCGTTTATTGAAAATGCTATAAATCATGGACTTCGATACAAAAGTTCAAAAGGACTATTGAGAGTCTCTTTCTTAGATAACGATAAAAATATCTTGGTTAGAATAGAAGACAACGGCGTTGGTAGAAAAGCAGCAGAAAAGATCAAATTGCTTTCAAGCCAAGGTTATAAGTCTCAAGGACTCAAAATTACAACAGATAGAATAGCGAATTATAACAAGTTGAATTTGGAAAATATTGAATATAAAATTTCTGATTTGTTAGAAAATTCTGAAAATATAGGTACATTAGTAGAAATTTATTTCCCTAAATTATAAAAAGAATGCATAGCTGTTTGATTGTTGATGATGAAAATAGAAGTATAGAAACACTTTCAAAAATCATCCTTACATACTGTGAAAACCAACTTGAGATTTTAGGAATAGCCAACAACATTGAAGAAGCATACCCTTTGATTTTAAGCAAAAAACCTGACATAGTTTTCTTAGATATTGAAATGCCTTTTGGTTCTGGGTTTGACTTACTTGAAAGATTTGATTCAATTAATTTTCAAGTAATTTTTACCACCGGGTTTGACCAATACGCCATAACAGCTATAAAGTTTAGTGCATTGGATTATTTACTGAAACCAATAAATATTCAGGAAGTAAAAGATGCGGTTGAGAAGGCTATCAAAAATATAGCATCCAATGACATTACAAATAATTTTAAGATACTTTTGGAAAGTCTTAAAATGCCCAAAAATACCTCAAACAAGATACCATTGCCAGTCTTAAACGGACTGGAACTTGTACAAATTGATCAAATAGTATATTGTGAGGCAGATGAAGACTATACTCATGTGTTTTTAAAAGATGGCTCAAAGAAAGTTGTAACGAAAAGTATCAAAGACTTTGAAGAGCACCTTACTTCCTATGGTTTTTTTAGGATTCATCATTCGTTTTTAGTCAACAAAACCTACATTAAAAAATACACCAAGGGAGAAGGGGGGACTGTAATGACCGAGTTGGATGTTGAAATTCCAGTTTCAAGACGTAGGAAAGTAGAGTTTTTACAGTGGCTAAATGAAATTTAAAGTTTTAAATTATTTCAGGAATAGTGTTCAATTGTATAATTGAATTATCATTAAAATCAATTTTGAAACAATACGTTTTTAATCCATTGGTGATACATACAAATGGAGCTTTTATTTGGAAGTTATATCTGCTCGCTTGCTCTATAGTACTTTGAGAGATTGCTACACTTTCCGCTTTACATTCAACAAGCAAAAAAGGCTTTCCGAGCTTATCATAAACAAGAATATCTGATCTTTTATTTAAGGAATTGTACTTCAGGGCAGACTCCAACTTGATTAGGTTTTTAGAGTAAGTTTTCTCTAGAATCAGATAGTCCAAAAAATTTTGCCTGACAATCTCCTCAGGTGTTAAAAGGATATATTTTTTTCGAATAATGTCAAAAATGTAAGCTCTCCCGTCAATCTCTTTTATTTTGCGTTTTTCATTTTTAATAATCATATTGCACAGGGAATCATTTTCAAACAAAATCGGTTTTCTACTTCAAATTTTAAACAAACTAATGATATATGCAAACTAAAGAAGAAATAGTTAAGAATTGGCTGCCACGATATACCGGAACTCCACTGGAGGATTTTAAACCATATATTTTGCTTACAAATTTTTCGAATTACGTTAAAATGTTTGCCGAAAAATATGGTGTGGAAATACTAGGAACAAACAATGCCATGCAAACGGCCTCAGCAGGAAATATTACGATAATTAACTTTGGAATGGGTAGTGCCATGGCAGCTACAGTAATGGATCTGCTTACGGCCATTAATCCCAAAGCGGTGTTGTTTCTTGGAAAGTGTGGTGGGTTAAAAAAAATTAGTGCTTTGGGGGACTTTATTCTGCCTATAGCCGCTATTAGGGGAGAAGGTACGAGTGACGACTATGCCAGGCCAGAGATTCCAGCCTTGCCGTCTTTTAGGCTTCAAAGGGCTGTTTCTGAGATGATTATAAAGCATGAGATGGATTATTGGACGGGTACAGTGTACACTACCAACAGAAGAGTTTGGGAGCATGATGAAAAATTTAAGGATTATTTGAAAGAAATAAGGGCTTTGGGCATAGATATGGAAACCGCCACTATTTTTATTGTGGGTTTCGTGAATTCTATTCCACATGGAGCTTTGTTGTTGGTGTCAGACAACCCCATGGAGCCGGATGGCGTTAAAACCGAAGAAAGTGATAAGAAAGTTACTTCAAACTTTGTAGAAAAACATTTACAGATAGGTATAGAATCACTAGATGAACTAGCCAATTCTGGGGAGTCTGTAAAACACATGAGGTTTGAGAACTAAGAAAAAAAAGTGGTGAACACCACTTTTTTTAAGGGCTTATAATAATGTAATCAATTACAGTAGTCTTTGATTACGTTATAGGCTGCGGCGTAGCCCAGCTCGCCAGATTTGCTGAGGTCAAAGCATCCGCCGTTGTTGTCTCCAAGTGCATTTTTTATCAATCCTCTTACATAATAAGCTTCTGCATATTTGGGGTTTATTTTTATGGCATTTCCACAGTCTATCATTGCCTCAGATTGAGTCCCCATGGTTGATCTCACAAGACCTCTTGCAAAATGAGCCTCGGCATATGTCGGATTTAATTCTATGGATTTATTCAGATCAAGTAGAGCATCTTTGAGATTTGAGGCTTTGTAGTTCGACAAGCCTTTCGCATAGAATACTTCAGATTTTTCTTCGGTAAAGTCCACTATTTTTATTTTCTCATCCACTGCCCCTCTCAAGTTGTCAAGGGTAGATTTTGTTAGTGTTCCGTTGTAGGCATCTTTACTTCCTTTTGAGTCAGACTTTTCGAACAGTGCTTTATTATAATCAGACAATGCGGCTTTTTGGTTATTCAGCTTTGAGTAGGCAAAACCTCTGCCGTAATACGCCGGCTGATGATTAGGGTCAAGTTGTAAACATTTGTCGAAATCGAGCTTGGCACCGTTGTAATCTTCAAGTTTTCCTTTTGAAAAACCTCTAAAAAAAAATGACTGAGCATCTTGAATGTCTAGCTTTAGGGCTTCATCAAAATCAGTTATGGCATCTGAAAACGCATTCACTTTTATTCTGTTTTTGCCTCTTTCCACAAAAGTCTGAGCTCTCTTTGGGTTTATATCTATCGATTTTGTGTAATCGGCAATACTACCGTTAAAATCGTCCAATTTAGATTTACACAAACCTCGCGAATAGTATGCTTGATATTTTTCTTTGTCGCTTGGGTTCAATTCAATCACTTTAGTAAAATCCTGAATCGCTCTTGTGAGTTCGTTTAATTTAGCCCTTATTGTACCTCTTTGAAGATAAGAGTATGCATCATCTGGAGCTATTTCTATGGCTCTATTGAAATCCTGTAAAGCCGCACGGTTATCGTCTTGGTAGCTTTTGCTAAGACCTCTGTAGAGATAGGACATTGCATCTCGTGGGCTTAGATCGATAGCTTTGTCAAAGTCTAAAATGGCCCCTCTGTTGTCTTTTAAGGCTTGTTTGGCAAGTCCTCGGTTAAAGTAGCTCTGGTGATTGTCGGGGTTCATTGCTATGGCTGTACTAAACGAGGCCAATGCACCTATATAATCTCCAGCTTTGCTTTTGTTTACTCCCGCTTCAAAATATTCAGAGGCTGTTTGTTGAGCATAAGAAGCTATGCAAAAGGATAAAATAAACACGAAGGAAAGTAAATGTTTTCTCATGAGGTATTTTTAAAAAAATAAGTCAAATATAATCAAAAAGATTTTAATGGATACGGATTTTCTATTTTATAGAAAGTTGACGTTCTTTAAATTATACTAAAACCAAGTAGTGAAACATGAGCCAAAGAAGTAATGGCCAATGTTTTCAAGTAAGGGTCTGGATTTGAAGATTTGGAGATTTGTACACCATTAAGAATTATTAACGGAAAGGAAACAAAATAGTATGGTTTTACATTTCCTATATTATTTATAAAAAAAAGGGTACTTCCAATCGACACCAAAAGCAATGCCCAATGATAAATAATAGTATTTCTTCTACCTATTCTAACCGGTATTGTGATTTTACCGGCGGTTCTATCTGAATCAATGTCTCTTAGATTGTTGATGTTGAGAACTCCAGTTGCTAAGGCTCCACAACTGATAGCAGGCCAAATAGTTTGTGAGTTGAAAGTTTGTGAGTAAAGAAAATAACTGCAAACAACTCCGACTATCCCGAAAAATATGAATACCGAAATATCACCAAGCCCCATGTATCCGTATGGTTTTTTTCCTGCCGTGTAGGTGTAGGCTGCTAAAATGCAGAGTAAGCCAATTGCCAAAAATGTCCAAAATAATTGCGTAAAACCGCCAAACGATATGTAGATCAGCAAAATGCCAGATAGTAATGAACAAACTCCAATGAAAACTATTCCTCCCAACATCTGCTTTGGGCTTATTTTGCCTGATTGCACAGCTCTGGTGGGGCCAACTCTATCTACCAAGTCAGCTCCGTTTTGGGTATCGCCGTAGTCATTTGCAAAATTTGAAAGTACCTGAAGCAGAATAGTGGTCAAACATGCAAAACCGAAAATCGTTGGGCTAAATTTCCCGAACTTTTCTGCCAAAAAACCACCCATAATAATACTCGACAGAGCTAAAGGGAGTGTTCTTAGTCTAGCGGCTGAAAGCCAGTCTCTTGCGGCAATACTCATTTTTATATACCAACAGCTTTAAGAAATTCTGGATTTTCAGGTGTGATTTTTGACTCAAAGAAATGAGTTAATTTACCTTCTTTATTTATCAAATACTTGCAGAAATTCCAGGTTGGCTCTTGGCTATTCCAACCGTTAAGTTCCTTGTTACTTAGCCAGTTATAAAGAGGAGCTTTGCTTGTTCCTGCAACTTGTATTTTTTCAAACATTCTGAAACTTACTCCATAATTCTTTTGACAGAATTCAGCTATCTCTTCACTAGAGCCAGGCTCTTGCGACATAAAATCGTTTGCTGGAAAACCAAGAACTGCAACTTTGTCACCATATTTCTCATGAAATTTTTGCCAGTCGGCATATTGCGGAGTAAAACCACATTTAGAAGCCACATTTATCAATACAACTGCTTTTCCTTGATATTCTTTGAGACTTACGGGTTTGCCGCTTAAGTCATTTACCGTGAAATCATAAAAAGATCCCATGTAATTGTTTACATTGTTAGATGACAAGATTGTTTGTTTTTTGCTAAAAATATTTTTGATTAGATTTCTACTAAAAAAAGCCACTATTGCTACTGTTAAGATTCCTACTGTTAAGAATTTCATTTATTTGTAAGTTTTATATTCATGAAACACCCAATTGCTTCAACATGTTTATATGAGAACCTAAAGCTTGAAAAAATCCTCCTTTTGAGTTATAATAAAGTCCAAATTCCTTGGCAGTATCTGCCACTATTTTGGAAAGATCTCTGTAATAGACATGGGAGATTTTCGGAAACAAATGATGCTCAATTTGAAAATCAAGACCACCGATATACCATGAAAACAACTTATTACGACCAAAAAAGTTTGAGGTTGTTTTTAGTTGGTGTACAGCCCAGGCATTTTCTACACAACCATTTTCGTCGGGAATTGGCTGTATAGCACCCTCCACCACGTGAGCTAACTGAAAAATGGTACTCAATATCAATCCAGAAACGCTATGCATAATAAGAAATCCAACAATCCATTGTCCAAAGCTTAAGTCCATGAGTAACATAGGAATTACTAAAATAAAAACAATATATAAAGTCTTGGTAGTCAGAAGTATAGCTAATTCTTTTCTTGAAAATGGTTTCATTACGCCAGTTTTAGAAAGTTCGTTGAAAAGACCAATTTCCTTGAAGTCTTTCCACAAGAATGAAACCGTCATAAGGCTGTAAAGGAAGAATGCATAAATATGTTGAAAACGGTGAAAGAATTTTTTCTTGGCTGCAATGTTTAACCTTAACATAAATTTACCAGTGATATCTTCATCCATGTCCAGTATATTGGTATAGGTATGATGAAGTGTGTTGTGTTGCATTTCCCAGTTGTAGGCATTGCCTCCTAAGAAATATATACTCGCTCCAAAAAGTTTATTTACCCATTTTTTGTCAGAAAAAGTGCCGTGTATGGCGTCATGCATCACACTCATTCCAGTGCCTGCAATTCCGATTCCCATCAAAATCAACAGCAGAATATTTATAGCTGTAGTGAATCCTCCAAAAAGCACCATGAAATAAGGGATAAAATACAAAGAAAGCATGATGGCTGCTTTTAGAATTAAATCATTTCCACCAGATTTCTGAAGGTTATTTTCTTGAAAATATTCATCCACCCTAGTTCTCAAAGAAGTAAAAAAGGTGGCTTGGGTTTTGTTGACAAACTTAATCTTTTGCATTAAAATAGGTTTTTAAGGTATTCCTTGTTACAAATTTCGCTAATAATCCTGAAGATTGCAAATTGTACTTTTTTTAGAAACCTTTTGTTTAAAGGATAACGAAAGATTAGCCACTATGTTCTTTAAATTCTTTGATAGTTTTGGTCAATATACTTTACAGATTAAGCTGTTGAACTTTATAGTTAAAATATCTTTTAGTTTTTTACGGATTTTACACCCGCTCCTCAATTATTTTAATTCAAAGTACAAAATCTATTTCTCACAAATTCTTACCTTTTCATATGTTTAAAAAATTCCTCCCTTACTTATCCTTGATTATCTTTGTGCAAACAACATGAATTAGGTGATAGATTTTTTAGCAGAACTTAACGAACCGCAGCATCAGGCTGTCACACACGAAAACGGCCCATTAATGATTATTGCGGGTGCTGGCTCTGGAAAAACACGAGTTTTAACTTATCGTATTGCTCATTTGATGGGTAGTGGGGTTGATGCTTTCAATATTTTGTCTTTGACGTTTACCAATAAGGCCGCTGAAGAAATGCGTCACAGGATTGAGAAAATTATTGGATCTGAGGCAAAAAACCTTTGGATGGGTACTTTTCACTCTGTTTTTGCTAAAATTCTGCGTTTTGAAGGTTTTAGGTTGGGCTATACATCTAACTTTACTATATACGATACCGACGATAGTAAATCTTTGCTAAAGACTATCGTAAAAGAGTTTCATCTCGACGATAAAACCTATAAGCCTAATTTTATTCTAAACAGAATTTCGGGAGCTAAAAACAACCTTATTTCATGGCAGATGTACAATGAGAATCCTGTTTTTCAGGCGGAGGACATTTCAGCTCAAATGCCCGAAATTGGACGTATCTATAAAACTTACGCTCAGAGGTGTTTTTCGGCAAATGCTATGGATTTTGACGATTTGTTATTCAATACAAATGTGCTGTTTAGAGACCATCTGGATGTTCTGAATAAATACCAACACAAGTTTAAGCACGTGATGGTAGATGAGTTTCAGGATACCAACATCAGTCAATACTTGATTACACGCAAGCTGTCCGCGGTTCATCAGAATATTTGTGTTGTCGGTGACGATGCCCAAAGTATTTATGCCTTTCGAGGTGCCAATATTCAGAATATTTTAAATTTTAAGAAGGATTATCCTGATTTGAAGGTAGTTAAGTTGGAACAGAATTATCGTTCTACAAAGAATATTGTCAATGCTGCGAATTCGTTAATAGCCAAAAATAAAGCCCAGCTTGAGAAAAAAACGTTTTCAGACAACGAAGAGGGAGATAGGATAGAGGTTATTAAAGCTCACTCTGACAACGAAGAGGGTAAAATTATAGCTAATACTATATTTGAGTCAAAACATCAAGGTCTTCGTAATCAGGACTTTGCAATATTGTATCGAACCAACGCCCAATCAAGAGCCTTTGAAGAAGCCTTGCGAAAGTTGAATATTAAATACCGTATTATTGGTGGTCTTTCGTTCTATCAACGAAAAGAAATCAAGGACCTTTTGGGGTATTTGAGATACACCGTAAACCAGCAAGATGAGGAAGCATTTAAGCGTATAATTAACTTACCAAAAAGAGGAATTGGTGACTCTACTGTGGCTAAAATTGTAGTGACAGCCTCAGAAAATCAGATGTCTGTTTGGGAGGTAATTTGCAATATAAAAACTTATCTCGAAGGGAGAGCGATGAACTCTATTGAGACCTTTACTAATCTCATAAAGAGTTACATCATTATGGAAGAGGAAGGCAAAGATGCTCATACTATTGCGATGAATATTGCTAAAACTACTGGTATTTTGCATGATTTGTACATCGATAAAACGGTAGAGGGCGTGGCCAGACACGAAAACGTACAGGAATTGCTCAATTCTATCAAACAGTTTGTTGATAATCCTGAAAACGAAGATAAAACGCTCGGTTCGTTCCTGCAGACAGTTTCTTTACTTACAAATGCCGACCAAGAAGAGGATGGTGATCCGGATAAAGTAACCATGATGACCATCCATGGTGCTAAAGGCCTAGAGTTTAAACATGTTTTTGTGGTAGGATTGGAAGAAAACCTTTTTCCGTCGCAAATGATGCTACGGAGCCGTGAAGACTTGGAAGAAGAACGAAGACTTTTTTATGTGGCCATTACGCGGGCTGAGAAAAAACTTACATTAAGTTATGCTGAGCAAAGGTACAATTGGGGCAAGCTCAATTTTTGTGAGAAAAGTAGATTTATAGACGAAATAGATCCTGCATATCTCAAATTTGATGATCGAGGATCAAGTTATACGCCCAAAGGTTTCGATTTTGAATCTTTTGGTAGAAAAGAAAGACCTGTTGTGACTGCTCCTCCAACTCGATCACAGACTATTGCAAATCTAAAGCCAGTTTCGCAGGCCAAACCAGCTCCAGCCCATATTCCAACGGTTGATTTTGTACCATCTGATACTAAAAATCTAAAGTCTGGCGACAAAGTGGAACACCAAAAGTTCGGTTTTGGGGAAGTTAAAAAAATTGATAATTTAGGCCCAACAGCTAAAGCTGTCATCCATTTTGATTCTGAAGGAGAAAAGACACTACTCCTTAGTTTTGCTAAGTTGAGGATTGTGGAGTGAGCTTGGAATAATTGAATAGTCGCTCAATCAAAATCAATGAAGGTTTGTGAAAAAACATCAGCATAATTTCGCCTTTACAATTATGTTGTTTAGTTTTCTATGTATTTGAAAATCAACCCTCCAACTGCCTCAAATACAACTGAATAGTATTCTCCAAGCCATAATAGAGAGCATCGCTGATTAAAGCATGGCCGATCGAAACCTCCAACAGACCCGGAATGTTTTTATAAAAATAGGCCAAGTTTTCAAGACTTAAGTCATGACCTGCATTTATACCTAAACCCACTTTTTGGGCCATTTCGGCTGCTTTTATGAAGTTTTCTATCGCTTTTTCTGGGTTTTCGAGGTAGTCTTTTGCGTAAGATTCAGTGTAAAGCTCTATTCTATCAGTTCCAGTTTCAGCAGCAGCCTCAACCATTTCGTTGTCTGCGTCGACAAATATTGAAACTCTGATACCTTCTGATTTATAGATATTTACAATTTCTTTTAGTTTGGCTTTGTAGGTTATGGTATCCCAACCTGCATTCGAAGTAATGGCCCCCAAAGTATCAGGTACCAAGGTAACCTGTTCAGGTTTAACTGCCAAAACAACTTCTTGGAATCTACCTTCTGTAGGATTGCCTTCAATATTAAATTCTGTTTTTACTACATTCTTTAAATCAAAAACATCTTGGTATTTGATATGACGTTCGTCGGGTCTGGGGTGAATGGTGATACCTTCAGCTCCAAAAATCTCACAATCAATAGCTGTTTTAATTAAATCAGGCATGTTTCCGCCTCTTGAGTTTCTTAAAGTTGCTATTTTGTTGATATTGACCGATAATTTTGTCATTTTTGCATTCTCATTTATGGGTCCAAAATTACGATTTTTATTTTGGAATGAATTTTAAAAACTACAATAAATATTAAAACAAATGTCGTTAAAAACACAGATAGACGCAGATATAAAAGCAGCCATGTTGGCCCGTGATTCAGCTAAGTTGTTGGCCTTGAGAGATATAAAAA
This sequence comes from Lacihabitans sp. CCS-44, assembly GCF_024343735.1. Lineage (GTDB taxonomy): Bacteria > Bacteroidota > Bacteroidia > Cytophagales > Spirosomataceae > Leadbetterella. The sequence goes on along the minus strand of NZ_RJUE01000001.1, from coordinate 88,272 downwards.
AGGTGATTTTAATAGAGGAAACGAAGCCGGGTGCTCTGGCCTTGACAGAAGCGGATGAGATGAGAATTTTGCAAAAGGCTGTTAAACAACGCAAAGACTCCGCTGAAATTTACAAAACACAAAACAGACCTGAACTTCTTGAAAAAGAATTGGCAGAGATTGCCATCATAGAAACATACTTGCCAGCAGCCATGTCAGCTGACGAATTGAAAGGTATAATAGCCGAAATCATAGCCAAAGTAGGGGCGAGTTCGCCAGCAGATATGGGTAAAGTGATGGGCGTAGCTAGCAAGGAATTGGCAGGAAAAGCAGAGGGAAGAGCCATTTCTGAAATGGTAAAAACACTTTTGGCTCAATAATAAATGGCCATAATCGACCTAATATTGCTTGTGCCAGTGCTTATTGGTGCTTTTAATGGTTATAAAAAGGGCTTGCTGATGGAAATTTTCGGCATTGCCGCATTTGTAGCAGCTATAGTGATAGGTTTTAAGTTTTTGAGCATAGGAGCCGATTTTTTAGAAAATATTTTTGGAAAAGAAAATCTGGTTTCTATCTCTCCTTATTTGAGTTTTTTCGTAGTGTTTTTACCAACTATTTTTCTGTTTCGGAAAGCTGGCTGGTTGATGAGAAAAGCGGTTAGGTTGACGTTTTTGGGTACATTAGATGGCTTTCTAGGGGCATTTTTAGGTGGTTTTACAGCTCTTTTTGGAATTAGTGTGTTTTTGTGGTTATTTTCTAAAACAGGAATTGATTTGCCACAGAAATGGATGGTTGATAACCAATATTTTGATTTCGCAAAAACCTTTGCACCTAATATTATCTCTAAAATTTCAGATTGGATACCTGGAGGTAATTGGGTGGAATATTTGGGAGATCTAAAAACTCGGATTGGAAATTCAAATATGTAGACTACTATTGAGTATTATACTTTGAAGTATTTAGCCTTTTGGTTACTAGAGATTGAATAAGTCCGTTTACAAATAAAAATTTTGAAGCAAAAAAGGAAGCCATTACCAAAGTATGAAACATCTTTGATGCGGTTATGTATAGGAATAATACTGAAATGATGTTTGAGAAGAGAAGCACCCAAACACTCCAATGGATTTGCCTGTTGAGAAGTTTATTTTTATAGGTGTATGCAAAAAAGAAACTAAATTGCAGGATTCTGACAAATACGATTGTCTGAGCTGCAAAGCTGAACATCGGAAAGAAAAAAAATATAAAAATCATTCCAGCAGAGAAGATAATAATAAGTTTTGTGAACTCATCCCTCATCGATTTGTTTTTTGGATAAAAGAAGCGGGTAATAATAAATAGTTGGATTTGGGCCTCTAAAATATATATTATTAGTGTTGTTTGCATATAGTTGTCACTGTATGGTAGTAAGTGAGTTACAACTAAACCAAGACAAGTAAAAATCAAACTACTTGCTAATAAATTTCCAATTGGCTCCTGTTTATATTTTCGAAAGTTTAAATAACCAAGATATAAAATTGGCATAATCATTACCCTCATAACTAAAACAAAATTGGTATATCGCAAATACTCACCAATTATGTCAGTCACAGCAAAAATAAAGAACAATATGATAAATAGCCTTTTCAAAATCTGTGTGATAGTTTTTTTCTAAATTTACTACTATATTTTGGTTTTGAAAATTTCGTTGTTCTTTTTATTCAAGCAATCCTGTTATCTTGAAGTTCCATCAGTTTTAGATGTTATTGCCAATAGCATCTTTTTCACTAAAGGCTTTTGATAAAAAAAAATAACGTACATGTTTCTGGCTATTTATTGAATTTTAGAAACAAAAAAAAACCTTAACAAATTTGTTAAGGTTTTTTTTGTTTCTTTCGAGTCTTTAATCGTCCCTTCTTCCCAGAAACATCATTACATAATACATTAAGTTGGCTATTGCTGCCAAAGCACCTACTACATAAGTTCTTGCTGCCCAGTCTAATGCATCTTTGGCCATGGCGTGTTCGCTTTGGTTCACCACATTTCGGCTGGTCATCCAGGCTAATGCTCTTTTGCTAGCATCATATTCAACAGGCAAAGTGATCAGTGCGAAGGCTGCCATTGCTCCGTTAACAACTATAAGCACAATAAGCAAAATATCTCCCATAGCACTGCCTTGTGAAAGCATATAGATACCACCAAACATCAAAAACATATTTAACATACCCATTACTCTTGAGGCAACATTTACTGCCGGTACCATTGCTGAACGCATTTTTAATGGTGCATAGGCCATAGCATGCTGCACTGCATGACCACACTCGTGTGCTGCAACCGCCGCTGAAGAAGCACTTCTGCCATGGAAAACATCAGCACTTAGGTTTACGGTTTTATCGAGAGGATTGTAGTGGTCAGTCAATTGACCCTCTACTTGCGTTATTTTTACGTCAAAAATATTATTGTCGTGCAACATCTTCTGAGCTATTTCAGCTCCGCTTAAACCATTTGCTAAGCCTATTTTTGAATACTCGGCAAATTTGCTTTTCAGTTTGTTACTTACAAACATACCTATTAGCATAAATACAACACCAATTATTATTATCATCTTTTTTTATTTAAATTTTTTAGAAATACCAAACTTTAGACACAAAACAAAGAAATAGGTAACAGGGTTTCTCTTAACTCATTTTTTATTGATAAGAGGATATTTTAGATTTTGAATGAGTTTATTCTATTTTGAACATAAAGGAAAAACCTCAAATTATATATTAACCCAAAAAAAACTCTCAGAAACATTTGCCGCTAAAAAATACTAAAAAAGTAGTTTAGCGATTCTGAAAACGGTAGTGTGGTAAAAAGTAGCTGAGCCAAACTAAAGCGTCCAGCTAAGCGAAACTAAAGCATGCAGCTAAGCGGAGCCGAAGCCGGTAGCTGAGCGGAGCCGAAGCTACAGTTCCTTCAATTCCGCCACCAATTTCCCAATAGAAGCCTTAGCATCGCCAAAAAGCATCAGACAGTTATCGTATCCAAAAAGTTCGTTTTCAATACCTGCATAACCTTTACCCATACTTCTTTTACTCACGATTACGGTCTTGGCTTTATCAGCATTCAAGATGGGCATTCCATATATTGGACTGGCAGGATTGTTTCTAGCGGCTGGGTTTACCACATCATTGGCACCTACCACAAAAACCACATCAGTCTTGCTGAAATCATCATTGATTTGCTCCATTTCTACAAGCTTATCATAAGAGACATTTGACTCAGCCAAAAGCACATTCATGTGTCCAGGCATACGGCCAGCAACGGGATGTATAGCATATCGTACATTTACGCCTTCTTTTTCGAGAAGTTCTTCTAATTCATGAATAACATGTTGTGCCTGTGCTACTGCCAAACCGTACCCCGGTACTATTACCACGTTTTGGGCGTATTTCATTAAAATAGCTACATCCGATGGTGTTGTACTTTTTATTGTACCGACAAATCCATCATCTCCAACTGCTGCTGCATTTCCACCTCCAAATGACCCGAAAATAACATTCATCAAAGAACGATTCATGGCATTACACATCAAAATAGTCAGAAGTGTACCCGCAGATCCCACCAAAATTCCACCGGTTAGCATGACCTGATTGTCGTATAAAAACCCTCCGAATGCAGCTGCTAAGCCTGTAAATGAGTTTAGAAGTGAGATAACCACGGGCATGTCTGCACCACCGATGGGCAAAACAAACAATACGCCATAAGCCAGAGAAAGAATAAGGAGAATGTACAAATGAAACATAGCGGGCATCATGATGGTCATAACCAACATACCCAAAATCATCAATAACAGAACGATAGTGAAGATATTCTGGGCAGGTAATCTGAAAGTTTTTTTCATAATTTCCTGCAGTTTCAGGTAGGCAATTATACTTCCAGAAAACGATACAGAGCCAATTATGAGCCCTAAAAGTATGGTTATAACGGCTCCAGTGCTAGCGGTATCATGCAAGTGCTTGTATTCTACAATAGATATCAAACCTGCACAGGCTCCGCCCATTCCATTAAATAAACTTACCATTTGGGGCATGTCTGTCATTTGAACTTTTTTGGCCGAGAGCCAGCCCACTACGGTGCCGATGGCAATTCCACCAAAAATCCAACCGTAGTTCCCTATCAAATGTCCTTCTTCGTTTTGATGAAGAAAAATAGTGCCCAATATGGCTAGGGCCATTCCTCCAGCAGCTAAAAAATTACCTTTTCGGGCGGTTTTCGGTCCTGAAAGCATTTTTAGACCTACTATAAAAGACACCGACGCCAATAGATATATAAGATACAACCAATATTGATTTTGCATTTTTAAATTCGATTAAATACTTACTTCTTTTTCTTGAACATTTCTAACATTCTGTCTGTAACTACAAAGCCTCCCACTACGTTTAAGGTACCAAGAATTACTGCAAGGAAACCTAAAATAATAGCAAGCCAGTTGCCCTCTTCAGCGTGTCCCATCACTATAATGGCTCCGATAACAACGACACCGTGTATGGCATTGGCTCCAGACATCAAAGGCGTGTGTAATGCAGAAGGTACTTTAGAAATGACTTCGATACCCACAAAAATTGAAAGGATAAGAATGTAAATTATTTGGATATTTTCTCCGAAAAAAGTGATTACGCTATTTATAATTTCCATAATTCAAATTAGTTTTTTTCTAGAATACTTTTTGTGAAGGCATGAACCAAGTCGCCTCCGTGGGTTATTAAGGAACCTTTGGTTATTTCGTCCTCCATATTCCATTTAAAACCATTTTCGTCTACCAAATGATACAAGAGCGTGGTAATATTGGTGGCATACAGCTGACTGGCATTTATAGGTAACAAGGCTGGGAGGTTGGATTCACCAATGATAGTTACACCATGTTTTAACACCGTTTTGTTTATTTCAGAAACCGCACAGTTTCCCCCGGATTCTACGGCCATATCTACAATTACCGAACCTGTTTTCATGGATTTTACCATTTCCTCAGAAACCAAAACTGGGGCTTTTTTGCCAATTACCAAGGCGGTTGTAATAACCAAGTCTGCCTCTTTTATTTTGGCTTCAACTAATTCTTTTTGTTTTTGCAAAAACTCCGCCGAGACTTCTTTGGCATATCCTCCTTCAACTTTTACTCCTTCCACGCCCTCTACGGACAGGAACTTACCACCGAGAGACTCAACTTGTTCCTTCGTTTCGGGTCTTACGTCGGTTACTTCCACTACGGCTCCGAGTCTTTTTGCTGTGGCAACAGCTTGAAGGCCAGCCACGCCAGCTCCGAAAATAAGAACTTTCACAGGAGTGATTGTTCCTGCTGCAGTCATAAGTAACGGGAAGATTCGTCCTAAAGCATTTGCCCCCAAAATGACGGTTTTATAACCAGCTAAATTGGCTTGAGAGCTCAATGCATCCATTTTTTGGGCAATAGAAATTCGGGGAACCGCATCCATTGAAAACGACGAAATCTTCTTGGCCTTTAGGGCGTCGACAACCTCCGGAACGGTGTAGGCATATAGAAATGAAATACAGACAATTCCATCTTTGCAAAGTCCGATTTCCTCTACTGTCAAGGCATTGACTTTTAGTACAACATCACTTTGGCAAACATCTTTTCGAGAGCCAATACTGGCCCCCACATTAACATAATTATCATCCGAAAATGAAGAAGAAATGCCTGCTTCGTTTTCAATAATTACCTCAAAGCCTTTTTTTGTGATTTGTTTGACCAAGTCAGGAGTCAGAGCTACCCGAGTTTCAAAGGGTTTGGTTTCTTTTAAAACTCCAATTTTCATACTTATTGTTTATATGGTTTTTTAGTCTTCCAATTCGCTGTTATTCAATTGTTGATGATGAAATTGAATGGTACGCATATCACTTAATTACTTCAATTAAATAGATATTTGGAAAAATATACATTAAAGAAATTTTGCTAATTTACCTCTGAAATTAATTACTAACTATCAATTCATATATTTTTTTTCAAAAAAAATCTTGAAATAATAATAAAATGATTTTGGGCATATTTTTGGTCTTAAAACTAAAGATAATTATTTCTTCTCTTGTCCAAGAAATAAACCCAATAGAACCAAAACTAAGCCAACCATGGTATGCCAAGTGAATGGCTCATCCAAAATAAACGAAGAGAAAATAAACCCGAAAATAGGGCATAGGAAAAGAAAAAAAGCGGCTTTGATGGCGTCGATTTTAATGAGTTTCAGCCAAAGATTTACCGCCAATAAGGAAACAGGTATAGCTAGCCAAAGAATGGAGAGTATGTTTTCTTGCGTGAAAAGGACAGGTTCTTTCTTTAAGAATATTGTTAAAGGGAGCATGAATATTCCACCGAAAAGCACCTGCCAGCCGTTGATGGCATACCTACTAAGTGTCCACTTTTTTTCTGAAAAATAAATGGCAGCTAGACTATAACTGAGCATACCAAGAAACAAGTAAAACAGGCCTCTAAATGTGGCGAAACTATTTTGCAAAAGTGGCCAAACTGCTATAAAAACACCGCCGATGCCAAAGATGAGACCAAATATTTGTTTGGCTTCTATCTTTTTGCCAAGAATTAGTCCGCCAATAATGGCCATGAGAACTGGTCCCAAAGACACCGATAAGCTGCCAATGCCGGCGGCTACTTCGTTGATTGCAAGTACGAAAAGTGTTAGGTACAGGGTAACGTTCAGAAAACCAAAGATGCTGAGTGCGATGACTTCTTGGCGGTTAGGCCATTGCCATTTTTCGAAAATGGCGTGATAGGCCAAGAGTAAAATACCCGCTAAAAAGAACCTAAACTGAAACAAAACCAAAGGCTCCATACTTTGTACACCTATTTTGGCCGCCACCGATGCTGACGACCAAAATATGGCAAAGACAATTCCTAAAAGAATAAATTGGAGACCCGTATTTGTTTTTTTCATTTCTGAATCAGTTTTTTTGCATTTTCCGTAGTTTGTGACTTTACCTTATCTTCAGAAATTTCATAAATATCGCCAATTTTAGTGACGACCAAATCCAAATAACTGACTTCATTTCTTTTGCCTCTATGTGGTACGGGAGCTAGGTATGGCGAATCCGTCTCCAAAACTATCATTTCTAGAGGTATATCTGCCAAGAATTTATCCAAGCCGCCATTTTTGAAAGTAACAACTCCGCCGATTCCCAAAAGGAAGTTGAGTGAGGTCACTCTTTTTGCATCTACTTCGTTTCCTGAAAAACAATGGAAGATACCTCGGAGTTTTTTCCAACCAAATTCTTCAATCAAGTCGCAACACCTTTGAATGGCGTTCAGCGAATTGTCTTTTGAGTTTCTGGAATGAATACAAATCGGTAAATTGTATTTTTTCGCAAGCGAAAGTTGGTGCAAAAAGACCTTTTCTTGTTGAGGTACAAATGTCAAATCCCAATAAAAATCTAGACCGATTTCACCGATCATAAAAAATGGTCTTTCACTCAGCCATTTCTCAATTATTTCTAATTCTTTTTCAAAATCTTCGCCCACATAGCAAGGATGAAGTCCCATCATCGATAAACATTTCCCCGGATACTGAGCTTCAAGAGATAGCATACCTTCAATAGTCTCGTGGTTACAATTAGGCATCCATATTTGTTCCACACCCGCCTCGAATGCTCTAGTTAACATTTTGTCACGGTCTTGGTCGAATTGCTCATCGTAGATATGGGCGTGAGTTTCGATAATACTGGGCATATTCTAAGGGTAATCTTGAAGCTAAAATTACTACGAAGATTTCAAAGTAATAACCAATAGAGTGGTTATTTCAGTTGTTGATTAGATAAACTTAATATTTTCTGATTTTTATCATCTTTTGTGCTTTTTTCCTGAAATAAAATTTATTCAAGAACAAAATATCTTAGTTTTGCGTTACTATTTATAATAAGTCTAATTAGATTGAAGAGCGTAGCTGATTTAAAAGAGGGAGAAAAAGGAGTGATTTCCGCATTTTTAGATAATAAACTTGCCTTGAAGTTGCTTGAAATGGGTTGTTTGCCCGGAACAGAGGTAACGCTTGACCACAAAGCACCTTTGGGCTGTCCATATTGTATTTCGGTCTCAGAAGACTACCAACTTTCTCTAAGGAAATCCGAAGCAGTAACCATTCTTATCGACTGAGCCCATGATTGTTGCACTAATAGGAAATCCCAATTGTGGTAAATCTTCACTTTTCAATCACCTCACGGGTCTTAGACAAAAAATCGGTAATTTTCCGGGTGTGACTGTTGACAAAAAAGTTGGTTTTTGTAAAATAAGCGACGGCTCTGACATTCAGGTTATCGATTTGCCAGGAACCTACAGTTTATATCCCAATTCGCTCGACGAGCAAGTTGTTCTTGAGGTTCTTACCAACCAAAATCACGCGGATTATCCTGATTTAGCGGTAATAGTTGTAGACTCTTCCAATCTTAAACGGAATCTTTTGCTTTTTGAGGAGGTAAATGATCTTGGAATTCCAACGGTTTTGGCATTGAATATGCTCGACGTGGCTAACGAAATCGGAATTACTGTAAACACCCCAAAGCTTGAGAAAATACTCGGAATACCTGTGGTTGAAGTAAATGCCAGAGAAGGTATTGGTCTCGAAGGTTTGAAATTGACCATCTTCAGAGCTTTAGAAAAAAAGCAAATTCATCAAAACATCGAGGTGATTTCGGAAGAAATTAAACCAACAGTTTCTAAAGTCAGGGAGAAATTTAAATTAAAATCAGAATACGCAGCCCTACATTATTTGTTGCAGACCGACAAATTGGCTTTTTTGAATGTGACCGAAAAAAAGTTCCTTGAGAATATTGCCTCTGAGTTACAACTAGACGCCGATGCTTTTCAAGCAAAAGAGGTCATGGAGCGATACAAAGATATCGGCCAAACATTGAGTCAAGTTGTTGAAATAGAGTCTGAAAAGCACAATTCACTTACTCTCACTCAGAAAATTGATAATGTACTCATTCATAGATTTTGGGGTTATGTAATATTTCTTGGAATACTTTTTTTGATTTTTCAGTCCGTATTTACGCTGGCAAACTATCCGATGGATTTGATTGATGGAGGAATAGCTTCATTGAATGATTTCTTGAAATCTATACTTCCCGAATCCAAAATTACTGATTTATTGACAGATGGTCTGATAGCTGGAATTGGTGGAGTGGTTATTTTTATTCCTCAAATTGCCTTTTTATTTGCATTTATTTCTATTCTTGAAGAGTCTGGTTATATGGCTCGCGTGGTGGTTTTGATGGACAAACTCATACGTAGATTTGGCATGAGCGGCAAAAGTGTGGTGCCGTTGATTTCGAGTATGGCCTGTGCGGTCCCTGCTATTATGTCAGCCAGAACTATTGGGAATTGGAAAGACAGACTAATCACCATCATGGTCACGCCTTTAATGAGTTGTTCTGCTCGTTTACCTATTTATACCATACTTATTGCTTTGGTGGTGCCTGATGATAAGTTATTTGGCTTGTTTGGATTCCAAGGCTTGGCCTTGATGGGACTATATCTTTTAGGGTTTTTCTCGGCTTTGGTGGGTGGATGGTTTTTGAAAAAAATACTTAAAACCAACGAGCGGACATTCTTTGTAATGGAACTTCCGACATACAAAAAACCAAGGTGGAAGCAGGTAGGATTTACGATATTAGAAAAAGTAAAAACTTTTGTTTTTGAGGCTGGTAAAGTCATCGTGGCTATTTCGATTGTGCTTTGGGTATTGGCCTCTTATGGGCCGGGAGAGGGTTTTTCAAAAGCGGAGGAAAGGGTTGCAGCCCAAAATATTGGCCTAAGTTCAGATGAATTAGAGCCCAAAATAGCTGCGGAAAAACTTCAAAATTCTTATGCGGGTTTGTTTGGTAAATTCATTGAACCTGCTATCAAACCCTTAGGTTATGACTGGAAAATAGGCATTGCTCTAATTACTTCGTTTGCGGCAAGAGAGGTTTTTGTGGGGACTATTTCCACTATTTATAGCATTGGTGCTGACGATGCCGACGATTCGACCATAAAATCTCGATTGAAAAACGAAGTAAATCCAGAAACTGGTGAGGCTGTGTTCTCCGTTGCCACATCATATTCTCTACTAATATTCTACGTGTTTGCCATGATGTGTATGAGCACCATTGCGGTAGTTTATAGAGAGACCAAGTCATGGAAATGGCCAATTATCCAGTTGGTTTATATGAGTGCCTTGGCTTATGTTTCTGCGTTTGCCGTTTATTGGTGGTTGAAGTAGAATCAACTCATCCCCTCGGATGAAATTCCTTCAAAGTTTGTTGCAAATAGGCTCTGTCGAGATGCGTATAAATTTCGGTAGTAATAATGGATTCATGCCCAAGCATTTCCTGAACGGCTCGAAGATCAGCTCCACCCTCAACCAAATGCGTTGCAAAACTGTGTCTCAGCGTATGTGGAGAGATACTTTTATGAATTCCCGCTTTCTCGGCCAGGTCTTTTATGATTATGAAAACCATCACCCGACTAAGGGCTTTTCCTCGACGATTCAAGAAAAGAAAATCTTCCTGACCTTGTTCAATGTTAAGCTGAATACGTACTCCATGAAGATAGATTTTAGAAAACTTAATGGCTTCATTTCCAATGGGTACCAACCGCATTTTGTTGCCTTTTCCAACTACCCTTATAAAACCTTCTTGAAACAAACAATCGGATATTTTGAGACTGATTAGCTCTGAAACTCGTAAGCCACAGCTGTACATTATTTCTATAATTGCTTTGTTTCGAGGACCTTCGGGAGTACTTAGGTCAATGTTGGCTATCATAGCCTCTATCTCGTGCAAATGAAGCGTTTCTGGTAATTTTCTGGTAATTCTTGGAGAAGAAATGAGTTCGGTGGGGTCATAAATTACTATTTTCTCAATAAATAAATATTCAAAAAAAGCCTTTATTCCGCTCAAAATTCTGGCTTGACTAGTGGCTGAAAGTCCCAAATCATTCAAAAAGACCAAGAAGTTGTGAATATCTTCGTCTTTTAATTTTGCAAGCGATTTAGCTTCTCCACAAAACTGAAAGAGTTTTTCGGCATCTCTGACGTAAGATTCGACAGAATTACCCGAAAGCCCTCGTTCGAGTTTCAGGTAATTTTTGAAGTTCTTGATATGGTCGAGCCATGTCATGCTCAATTAAGCCAATTAAAAATCATTTCTTGCTCAATATCAGGATGTAAGCTCAGTGAAACCGGGCAAGTAAGTGCTACTCTTTCATATCTTTTTTTATCGTTATCCGATAAAGGAGGCTCACAAGTAAAGTCAAACTCAGCGATTATTTTGGCAATTTTTCTTGGAGCTTCCGAAGTCATTATTTTGGTAATTTGTACTTCAGAATTTTTAAACTCATGTCCTGCATTTTGGGCTGCTATGCCAATTACAGTTATCGCACAAGCACCCAGTGAAGTCGCCGCCAAATCTGTAGGAGAGAAGGCTTCGCCCTTGCCGTTGTTGTCGGTTGGTGCGTCTGTGATAACTGTTTTTCCTGATTTCAGGTGTGTCATTTCGGTGTTCAAGCCACCATTGTAAGTGATTTTCGAGGTTTTCATATATTTTGTTTTTCTCGCAAAGTCGCCAAGTTTATTCTTTTGCCCTGCTAAACTTTATTTTTTCATTAAATTTTCTATTTCTATTATTTCCAGAGGAATGTCTTTCATTAAATCTTCATTCCCGTCTTGAGTGATCAAAATGTCGTTTTCAAGCCTGATTCCGAGATTTTCCTCGTTGATGTATATTCCTGGCTCCAAAGTTAATAACATTCCAGCTTCCAAAGGTCTTTTTCTATCCCCAACATCATGCACATCTAAACCGAGATGATGCGAAACGCCATGCGGAAAGTATTTTAGAATCGTCTTTGGGTCGTTTTTTAGTTCATTAGTACTGCAAATTCCAAGTGTTACCAATTCTTTACCTATCAGATTTTGTGTTTCTTTTTTGAGATTGTCTATTGTGTTTCCAACTACCATTTGTTTTTTAATGGCTTGCATAACATCCAAAACAGATTGATAAACTTCAACTTGTCTGTCTGAAAATTTGCCATTTATGGGCAAAGTTCTGGTCATATCAGTTTTGTAATTGCCATATTCCGCTCCGAAATCCATCAAAATCAAGTCTCCATTTTTACAAATTTCATTGTTGGTGATATAATGCAACACACAAGCATTTTTGCCTGAAGCCATAATGGGTTGAAAGGCATGATTTCTGGATCTTCGTTTATAAAATTCGTGGCTTACTTCTGCTTCTAACTCAAATTCATAAATGCCATTTTTGAGAAATTTCGCTCCTCTTTCAAACCCTGCTTTGGTAATTTCTATGGCTTTTTTTATTTGAATTATTTCCAAAGGATGTTTTATAAGTCTCAGTTCATCAGTTATTTCTGCTGAATTCAAAAAGTTTTTATTCTGAAATTTTCTTTTCAAAAGTGTGGTTAGATATTTCTCTCTCGACCTGAAAGCAGTCCCTTTTCCTTGACTCAAATCTATGTGTGTGTAAATATTTATACAATCGTTTAAATTATCTGCTGCAATTTTCCAAAATTCAGAACTCCATTCCACATTTTCAATTCCAGAAATCTCCCTTGCTTCTTCTTTAGAAAGCATTTCTCCTTCCCAAACTCTTATTTTTTCGTTGGTTTCTCTTACAAAAAGCGTTTCTTTATGAGGTGTTTTTCTTTTGTCGATGATTAAATAGCCATCTTCTTGGTCGATGCCTGTCAAATAAAAAAAAGTACTATTCTGAACAAATCCAAAAGTTCCATCGGCATTGGTGGGTAGCGGATCATTGGTTGAAAAAATGGCTACAGAATTGGGTAAGATTTTTTCTGCAAACTTCTTTCGGTTTTCTATGTAAAAGCTATTTGCGATTTTTTCGTACCTCATTTTATTTCAGATTATATTTGCAATAATATAAAAAATAGGCTCAATTGAATAGTTTGAAGGGTAGAATTTTGTTTTTTTTGCTTTTTACAATTTCTGTTTCTCATGCACAGGAAAAATACTGGGTGTTTTTTAAGGAAAGAGATTTTTTCAAATCACAACCAGTTTCGCTTAAAACCTATCAAAATAGGAGAAATATTAATCTAGAAATTTTTCAGAAATCAGATTTTGGACCAAGTCAAAAGCAAGTCCAAGAACTTTCTGATGCAGGTTTTAGGATTCAAAATGTAAGTCGCTGGTTTAATGCGGTTTCAGTTTATTTGACTGATAATGAGAAGATTAAAGTTCAATCTTTTCCTTTCGTAAAAGAAATTAGAAAGATTAATAATTATCAAAATTTGGCTTCAAATAAAATTCCTCGAAATGAAGACGGTCTTTATCTTTCCTATCCATTGCATCAAATTAATGCTGGGGCTTTTATTGAAAAAGGTTGGCTGGGTGAAGGTGTGGACATTGGCGTGATTGATGGTGGTTTTTTTGGTGCAAATGAGGACAAAAATCTACAACACTTGTTTGAAAATAAGCAAATTAAAGAAACAAAAGATTTCTTCAGTCCTCCCAAAATCGACTTTTATGGAGAAAAAAAATCTGAAGGCGAGATTCACGGCACCATGGTTACCACCGCAATTGCAGGTTTTAATCCTCTTAAAAAGCAACTTTTTGGACTTGGTCTCAAATCCAATTTTTACTTTGCCCGAACCGAATCTTCCCAAAAAGAAGCGAGAGTCGAAGAAGATAATTGGATTGCGGCCATTGAATGGCTAGATAGTTTAGGTGTAAGATTGGCCAATTCTTCGCTCGGTTATGCTACTGGTTTTACAAATCCTGCTGAAAGTTATAAGCCCGAGCAAATGGACGGCAAAACGAGTTTGATAGGACAAGGAGCAAGAATGGCGGTGAATGAAAAGGGAATGATTTTGGTGGTTTCGGCTGGTAATGAAGGCGAAAATAAAGCATGGGGAGGCATAGTTTCTACTCCAGGAGATGTAGAGGAAGTGATAAGTGTTGGTGCCAATGACGACAATGGGTTGAAAATGGCCTACAGTAGTAAAGGTGTTGAAAATGTGAATTTTATAAAGCCCGACCTGACAGTTTATTCTGAGTTTGGGACATCTTTAGCGGCTCCAATAGTAACAGGAATTGTCGCGTTAATGCTCGAAAAGAATCCAAATCTCAAATCTTCAGAAGTCAAGGGAATTCTGAAACTTTCTGGTAGCCTTTCATCATCGCCAAATAATTTTGTAGGCTATGGATTCCCAGATAGCAAAAAGATTATTGAGCATTTTGAAAGGAAGGGGGTTATTTCAAAGAAAACAGAAACTAGAAAAGCTAAAAAAAATATCATCATTAAAACCACTCAGAATGAAGGAATTGTGATTTTTCATAAAAGAGATGCTAGAAATGTGATTTCTCAGGAGTTTGTTCAACCTATAAACGGAAGGCTTGAAATCAAAAAGAATGAAAGTGTAAGGCAGTCAACTGTGATTTTGAAAGACCAAATAATAGAAATTCTGTGGAGGAATTAACTCACTCTCAACACCATAACTCCAGCGTGCTTTTTAATTCTCATTAGATATTGTTGCAGCGTTTCTTCAGAGATTATCACCTTTTTTTTCTCGATGGAAGCATGCATCAAATAAAGTTTTCCATTTTTTCTTACTGCAAAACCTTCGTGGTTTACGTCTAATCCAGCCACCGTGCTCGTAAACGCAATGATATCTCCAGTTTTTATGGCTGGCTCATAAGTAGAATAGTCCTCTTTTTTGATATGATAAATGGCCTTTTTGGCTAATTTTTTTTCCATCAAAATAATGTCCTCCAACACTTTATCGTCTTTCGCAAATGAAGGGTAGAGGTTTCGGTGCTGACTCATAAAGTTTATTGGCTTATCCATTTTTACACCTAAAATCGGACTTAAATCTTTCAAATAATTATTCTTCTCAGCTGTTTTGGCCCAATCTGTGAAATAATGAATCCTCGAGCCATAGCCGTCAATTTTGCTATTTCGGTATCTCAAATCTTGTAAAATTTTCATATAGTTTTCAAAAGTTGGCTGCTCTGAATGTTTGGCCAAGCTTATAGCCATCACGTTCTCCACAAATGTGTAGCAATCAAAAGCATCGAGTTTACAAATTAGCTTTTCTTCTGGGCCTTCGAGTGTTCCTCCTTCATAAGGCAAACCTAGAAAAGTCTGGCCAATCTGTAGAATAGTCTCATCGACGCTCGCTTTTTGAGGTAATTTTAGTTTTTCCTCAACGAGTTTTTGATTAAACTGAGCCGCCAGATTTGTGCTTAATAGGCAGATAAATAGAAATAGAAAAAGAGCTTTCATTTTTAAATAATCGGTGCTGTTCTAGAGAGACTTTCTTCTAACGAAATAAAAGTCTCTGTTCGTTGAATTCCTTGTACTTTTTGAATTTTATCGTGCAATACACTTCTCAAATGGGCGGTGTCTCTGCACATCAATTTCACAAATATACTATAATTTCCGGTGGTGTAATTGATACTCACTATCTCTGGAATCATTTTTAGTTGGGCGGCCACATCATCATATTGTTCGCTTTTTTCGAGATAAATGCCCAAAAAAGCAGCTATATCCCAGCCCAGTTTTTTGGTGTCTACACTGATGCTGCTACCCGTAATGATACCTGTATACTCCATTTTTTTTACTCTTGTATGCACCGCTCCTGGTGACAAAAACACTTTTTCACCAATATCTCCGTAGGAAACCTTGGCGTCTTCTATCAATATTCTAAGAATCTTTAGGTCTATTTCGTCAATATTTTCTTTTATCATCTAAAAAATGTTTAGTAGAAATGTAAGATATAGGTATTTTTCTAAATTTTATTTAGTTTTATATCGAAATTAATAAACAGAATCATATTTTTTGAATAAAATGATAAATAATTTTTATCGAATCAGAAAATGGTATTACCTTTGTAATGTTTTCAGAGAGAGACGAAAACAATTGAGTTCTTAATAATACTGTAGGATGACGAAATTGGCAGCCGTGCCCTCCTGTCTCGGGGGTGATGGTTACAGGATAAACGAAGAGTAAAGCCGAACGGGTTTTTTCAGTTCCGACTGGGGTTGACCACCAAATTTTGCTCTTTGGCTAACTGCATCGTGGGCGGTTCGACTCCCCCTCCTACAGCCATGCAAAGGGCGTGAGAAAGAAAAATGTTTGATTTATTTTTTTCATGCCCTTTTTTTTGCATATTTGTTTCAGAAAAATATTTTAACAAAAATATTATTTGGTTTTTAGTTTGTTGATGAAGTGTAATTGCGACACACAGTCTCGTTTTGTAGATTGTGTGTTTTGTTTTTAGGGCGGTTGAGATTGTGTATATTTGACAAAATTTTACCGAATGAAACCTGAAGCTATTATAACCAACGATGCCGTGGTGGCGGCTATTCTTTTCTTTCTTTTGCTGCTTATTTTTCAATTGGCCAAGTCGCCTAACAAACTCATTCAAGGTTTTTTCAAAATTTTTCCTCCTATATTATTGTGCTATTTTTTGCCTGGAGTGCTTAATACTTTTGGCTTAATTTCAGGAGAGAGTTCAGGTGTTTACCCCTTTGTTTCCAAATATTTGTTACCAGCATGTTTATTGTTATTTACACTCAGTCTTGATGTAGAAATGCTCAAAAAGCTTGGCTTAAAAGCCCTTTTGGTGTTTTTAGCAGGAACTTTGGGGGTAATAATTGGCGGACCATTGGCCGTTAAAATTGTGAGTAGCTTCAAGCCCGAGATTTTTTATATGGGTACCGAAAATGAAGTTTGGCGAGGATTGGGGACCATTGCAGGAAGTTGGATTGGGGGAGGAGCAAACCAAACTGCTTTGAAGGAAATTCTTCAGCCAAGTGCCCATGTTTTTTCTCAATGCGTGGCGGTGGATGTTTTGGTGGCCGAAACTTGGTTGGCGGTTTTGTTGATTGGGGTGGTAAATAACAATAAAATCAACAAATGGCTTGGAGCCGATAGTGCTGTTGTGGACGAAATGAGAGATAAGATTTCAGCATTAAAAGGACAAAAGGAGCGGATTCCTACTTTTGACGACTACCTTAAACTTACCGCAGTGGCGTTTGTTTTTACTGGAATCTCATATTTTTTGGCAGATATAATTACCCCTTTTATTAAAGAAAACTATCCGCATTTCGAAAAATTCAGTTTGACTTCAAACTTTTTCTGGGTGGTATTTTTTATTACTATTTTCGGAATATTAGCCTCTCGAACTGAATTGAGAGAGTTGGAATATGTGGGTGCTTCAAAAATCGGTACTTTGTTTTTGTATATTTTGGTGGCTTCTATAGGCATGCAAATGGACCTTTCTGCTGTTGCCGATAATAAGTGGCTTTTTCTGGTCGGGATTATTTGGATTTTTATCCATGTGGTTTTTATTGTTGTTGCCAGTAAATTACTCAAAGCACCCTACTTTATGTTAGCGGTTGGATCTCAGGCTAACATCGGGGGAGCGGCATCGGCATCGGTTGTAGCTGGTGCTTTTCATCCTTCATTGGTTCCTGTCGGGGTGATTTTTGCAGTTTTAGGCTATGCTATAGGTACTTATGGTGGATATTTAACCGCACTGTTGATGCACTGGGTTTTGTCATAAATTTGGCTTGGTTTTTGTGCAGTTTTTCGTTGCCGTCAATTAAGTTTTTTCGGTATCAAATGAATAAGAAATTGCTAAGAATCATACTTCTAATGCTTTGCACTGTTTGGTGTAGTGAACCTCTTTTTGCTCAAAAAAACAAAAAAGCCAAATATTCGGTCGAGCTAGGCGGATTTTACTCCATCAACAATACCATTCCTTTTTGGTTGAGAAGTAATCAATTCGGAGCATTTCCAAATACTGACAATACGGTATTGTTTAGGCAAAATTTAGAATCCAGAAAAGACACGAGTAGAGCCAATTTCAAGACCTCCTATTGCTTTGACATGGTACTTTTTGTGGGTTCTCAGGCGAAAATCGTTATTCCAGAAGCATACTACAGGGTTGATTATAAGAAACTTGCTTTAACCGCAGGTAGAAAGAAACAAGTTCATGGTTTGGTAGATTCCACCCTTAGTAGTGGTTCCATAACATGGTCTGGGAATTCACTTCCTCTGCCAGAAATACAACTTTCTGTACCCGAATATACCAAAGTTTTGTTTCCTTTTTTAAGTTTTAAAGGTCATTTTTCTCATGCGTGGTTCGGCAATCAGACCAGTGTGAAGGGCTATTATTTGCATCAAAAAAGTCTTTATGGAAGAATAGGTCGACCAAATTCTAAAGTTAAACTTTACGGTGGTATATTACATCACGCCCAATGGGGAGGTACGCCCAAGTATGGGATTCCGGACTGGGATACACGCTATGTAAATGGTAAATTTCCAACTGGTTGGTATGTGTACAGAAATATTTTGTTGCCATTTTCCAATCCCTCCAACGATTCCTTGGTCAATCCCAACACAAGTCCTTATGATTATGAAAACCGTTATGGTAATCATTTGGGGCAAATAGATATGGGCGGAGAACTCAATCTGAAGAGGCTTAGAATGCTCTTCTACAAGCAGATAATCTTTGAAACTGGCCAGACTTTTAGTAGTCTCACCAATATTGATGACGGATTGTATGGTATTTCTGTATCTTCTCTTAATTCCGAAAGTAGAATTAATAAGGTGGTTTTCGAGTTTCTTCATACCACCAATCAAGGTCTTTACAGGTCAGGTTTGCTTCGCTTAATTGGTTTTCAAGGTAAACATTATGGTAGAAATCAGAACTTCTACTTTAATCATGGTCAGTATTTCGAGGGTTGGTCTTATAACGGCCTCACTATTGGTTCTCCATTTTTGATTCCCAACCCTGATATTCGTTATGAGAACAAGGATAATGGGCTCATCCAACTTTATGCAAACAATAATAACATTAAAGCTGGATATCTTGGAATGACTAATAAGCTGAATACCATTCGATTAGAGTCAAGGATGTCTTTTAGTAGAAATTACGGCACCGGAAACAATCCCCTCAAGGCAGATCAGTTTTCTATTGCCACAAAGGCTGTCATTCCCGCTCCAAAACTCAAAGGAATTGTCAATGTGGGAGTTGGGATAGAGCAAGGCGACCTAATCTACGACAACTATGGAGCATTTGTCTCCTTCAAAAAAATCTGGCAATAGTTAGGATTTTAACTAAAATATATTGATTCTTTCCACCGATTTTCTCCTTTTTTGTGCTATTTTTGCACCTCAATTTCATTGTTTGGATTAAATAATTTTTTGTGAAAAATATTCGTAATTTTTGTATAATAGCCCATATTGATCACGGAAAAAGCACACTTGCTGACCGATTATTAGAGTTTACAGGTACAGTGACAGCCCGAGAAATGCAAGCTCAATTGTTGGACGATATGGATTTGGAGAGAGAGAGAGGTATCACCATCAAGAGTCACGCTATTCAGATGGATTATGTTTTCAGGGGAGAAAAATACATACTTAACCTTATAGATACTCCAGGTCACGTTGACTTTAGCTACGAAGTTTCTCGTTCTATAGCTGCTTGCGAAGGAGCCCTTTTGATAGTAGATGCCGCACAAGGTATTGAAGCTCAGACAATTTCAAATCTTTTCTTGGCATTAGAACATAATTTGGAAATCATTCCTGTAATCAATAAGATAGATTTGCCAGGAGCTATGATAGAGGAAGTAAAAGATCAAATTGTTGACCTTATTGGCATTGATCCTGACGGTATCGTATTGGCGAGTGCCAAAGAGGGTATTGGAATAGACGATATACTTACAGCCATTATAGATAGAGTTCCAGCACCAGTTGGCGACCCAAAAGCCGAACTTCAAGGCTTAATCTTCGACTCGGTTTTTAATTCATACAGAGGTATTGAGGTTATTTTTAGGGTAAAAAATGGTACAATTCGCAAGGGAGATAAAGTGAAATTTGTAGCCACTGGGAAAGAATATATTGCTGACGAAATTGGTAGCTTAAAACTCAAAAAACAACCCAAGGATGTGGTTGAATGTGGGGATGTAGGATACCTGATTTCTGGTATAAAAGTTGCCAAAGAAGTAAAAGTAGGAGATACCATTACGCATGTTGATAGACCATCAACAGAAGAAATTCAAGGTTTTGAAGAGGTTAAGCCAATGGTATTTGCAGGTATTTATCCAGTAGATACGACTGATTTTGAGGAACTTAGGGAGTCTATGGAGAAACTTCAGCTCAACGACGCCTCACTTATTTGGGAGCCAGAGACCTCGGCCGCACTTGGTTTTGGTTTCAGATGTGGTTTCTTAGGTATGTTGCACATGGAAATCGTGCAAGAGCGTTTGGAGAGAGAATTTGACATGACGGTAATCACTACCGTACCCTCGGTAAGATTCACCGTGAAAACCAGAAAAGGCGAAGTTCTTCAAGTTTCTGCTCCTTCTGAAATGCCAGATCCTAACTTGGTGGTTTCTATAGAAGAGCCATACATCAAAGCACAGATTATTACGGCTTCTGATTACGTTGGGCCAATCATGAAGCTCTGTATGGACAAAAGAGGTGAGGTGAAAAATCAAGTTTATCTTACTTCAACAAGGGTAGAATTGACTTTTGACATGCCACTTTCGGAAGTTGTATTTGACTTTTTTGATAGATTGAAAACAATTTCTCGTGGATACGCTTCTCTTGATTATTCGCTAATTGGTTACAGAGAATCAGCTTTGGTAAAACTTGATGTTCTTTTAAACGGAGACCCTGTGGATGCACTTTCGGCCATTGTTCACAGAGACAAAGCTTACGATTGGGGTAAAAAATTGTGTGAAAAACTAAAAGAACTTTTGCCACGTCAACAGTTCGAGATTGCCATTCAGGCGGCCATTGGAGCAAAAATTATCGCTAGAGAAACAGTGAAAGCGATGAGAAAAGATGTTACGGCAAAATGTTACGGCGGTGATATTAGTAGAAAGCGTAAGTTGTTAGAAAAACAGAAAAAAGGTAAGAAAAGAATGCGTCAAATTGGTAATGTAGAAGTGCCACAAGAAGCATTCATGGCTGTTTTAAAAATTAATTAAAAGTAGTTCAATCTAAATTGATTTTGAAAATGCCTCAATATTGTACTTCTTAAATTTCAGAAATTTAGTTGAATAGTTTTTTGAGCATTATTTCAGAATAAAATAGGATAGAATATTAAAATATAAAAAAGTTTTTAGGGAACTTTGGGACGGAAATCAATTTTAGCCTAAAACATTTAATTCTAAGCAAAAAATAAAAGATATGGCAGAAGTTATCAGAATGCCCAAAATGAGTGATACCATGGAAGAAGGTGTTATAGCCGCATGGAATGTCAAAGTGGGTGATGTCGTAAAATCAGGTGATATTTTGGCGGAAGTAGAAACCGACAAAGCCACTATGGATATGGAATCTTACTATGATGGTACGATATTATATATTGGTGTAGAAAAAGGTAAAGCGGTGCCTATTGATGCTATTATTGCGGTTATAGGTGCTCCGGGTGAAGAATATCAGGCACTATTAAGTGGAGGCCCTGCACCAGCTACCGCACCAGCGGTTGTAGAAGCAGCTCCAGTGGCCGAAGTTGCAGCATCGGTAGCGGTTGCAGCCATCGATACTTCAAACATAAAAGCGGCCATAGTTCAAATGCCACTTCTGAGCGACACCATGACTGAAGGTGTAATACACAAATGGTTGAAAAAAGTTGGAGATTCTGTAAAAGCGGGCGATATGTTGGCCGAGATAGAAACGGACAAAGCTACCATGGAAATAGAAGCTTATGAAGATGGGAAGTTATTATTTATAGGTGTAAAAGAAGGTGAAGCAGCTCCGGTGAACTCAATCATAGCAGTTATTGGCGAAGAAGGAGCTGATTTTGAAACGTTGTTAAAAGCACAAAGTACTCCAAAAGCTGCTGCAACTGCACCAGAAGCTCCTAAAGTAGCTGCTGCTCCGGTTGCCACTACGCCAGCACCAGTTGCTGCTCCAGTTTCAGCACCTGTGGTGGAGGCTCAAAATTCTGATGGAAGAATTCTTGCCTCACCTTTGGCTAAAAGTTTGGCCAAAGAAAAAGGTATCAATATTGGTGATGTAAAAGGCTCAGGCGAAGGTGGTAGAATTGTAAAAGCTGATGTGGATGGATATGTTCCTTCAGCTAAGCCTCAAGTTGCTGCGTCGACTGGTACTTCAGCATCTTCTGTTTCAGGTGTAGAAAGTTTTGAAGAAACTGGACTTACACAAATGCGTAAAGCCATTGCCAGAAGTTTGGCGGATTCACAAACGACAGCGGTTGATTTTTCACTTACGATGGAAATCAACATGGACAAGTCTATGGAAGCTCGTGGAATCATGAACGAGGCATCGCCGGTGAAGATCTCATTCAACGACATGGTGTTGAAAGCTTGTGGCGTGGCCTTGAAAAAACATCCAAACGTGAACTCATCTTGGAGAGGGGATAGCATTCGTAAAAACAACCATGTACATATCGGTATGGCCGTGGCTATTCCAGAAGGTTTGATAGTTCCAGTGATTCGTTTTGCAGATACTTTGCCTTTGTCGGTTTTGGCAGCTACTACCAAAGATTTAGGTGGAAAAGCCAAAGGAGGCAAACTTCAGCCGGCTGATTGGGAAGGTAACACTTTTACAGTGAGTAACTTAGGTATGTTTGGAATTGAACAATTTACCTCTATCATTAACAATCCCAAAAATGAATCATGTATTCTTTCTGTTGGTGGTATAAAAGAAACCGTTGCGGTGAAAAATGGACAATTTTATGCTACAAATGTGATGAAAGTAACTTTGACATGTGACCACAGAGTGGTGGATGGAGCTACAGGAGCTGCATTTTTAGTAACTCTAAAAGAGTTGTTGGAGCAACCTTACAAACTTTTAGTTTAATATTTAACGAAATAAATTGAATCCCTTCGCATGTATTTCGGAGGGATTTATTTTTTTATAAATGATGGATAAAATTAAATCGACAACCGTCTTGGGTATTCTGCACAATGGCAAAATTGCTTTGGGTGCAGATGGACAAGCTACCATGGGTAATACTGTGGCTAAGTCTAATGTAAAGAAAATTAGAAGACTTGCTGGCGGAAAAATATTGGCTGGCTTTGCTGGTTCTACTGCTGATGCTTTTACACTGATTGAGAAATTCGAGGAGAAAATAAATAGCTACGGGGGCAACATGAAGCGTGCTGCCATAGAATTGGCCAAGGATTGGAGAACAGATCGTTATTTGAGACGATTAGAAGCCATGATGATCGTAGCCAATGCGGAGGAGATGTTGATTATATCTGGCACTGGCGATGTTTTAGAACCAGACAACAACGTGGCGGCCATTGGTTCGGGAAGTATGTATGCACAGTCGGCAGCATTGGCATTGAAAAAACACGCTGCACATTTAACAGCCGAAGAAATGGTGAAAGAAGGCCTGACTATAGCTGCAGATATTTGTATTTATACCAACCATAATTTGGTCATAGAGACGATATAAATTTAGGAAAATACTTTCATTTGCTTTTTATACAATATATTTGATTTTATTATTCTTTACAGATGCCTTTAGTTAACGAAAATATCAAAGTATTACGCAAACGCATGGGAATGACTCAGGAGAAGTTTGCGGAGGTTTTGGGTATAAAGCGTTCGCTGATAGGTGCTTATGAGGAAAATAGGGCAGTGCCACCTGCTGAAAATCTCAATAAAATCTCTAAGGTTTTCGGAATTACCCTCGACCAGCTGATTAACTATTCTTACGAAAGAGAGTTTAATAAAAGGCCTGAAACAAGTTCTTCGAACACCATTCTGAAAGATGACTTGCCATTTCCGATAGAGAAACGAACAGTTTTTCAACATACCAATAGAGAGATTCCAGACGTTCAACCTTCACTTTTTGAGCCAGTTAAATCGGTTCCTTCTCATTCGGTTTCTTCAAAATCGAAAGAAATAAAATATATAAACGCCAATCTTTTTGAGAAATACCTGAGTGAGGAAAGTTTTGAGCAATATTCTGAAAATCTTCCTTCCATCCATTTACCATTTTTTACCCAAGAAAACCTCAGAGCTTTTGATGCTCCCACAGATTTTCCTTTAGAAAACTGTATTCTTATCGCGGAGAAAGTCTCAGATTTTAATCAGATAATTGAAGGGGAAAATCATTTGATTATAAGTAAATTAGGTGGATTTAAATACAGAAGATTGTACAACCAGATTCACATCAAAGGCATTTTACTGACCAGTTCGGACAAAGCCAATACACAAAGTCAAGAAATAAAAGCTTCTGAAATAAAGGAAATTTGGAAGCCAATAAGTTATATCAGTAAGGCTATGCCGCTGCCAGATATTTCATTGGAAAATATTCAGGATAAAGTAGATAGCCTCAAAACTGAGCTCGATTTTATTCTTAGTTTTCGAGCCAAGAAGTAATTTTTGAAGGTTTGGTCAAGTAAGATTTTCCCAATTCAAACCAATACTCATCTCCAAAGTTTATAAACAAACCTGTCTTTTTTGGAAGTTTTTCAGTGGCCTTTTCATAATCAAAATCCGCAGAATAAAAATCTTTAAGCAAAGGCTTTAGTTTGGTCCAAGGCAACTGAGTCTGCTTTTCAGGACTGTCTATTGTAAGCGATTTATTTTCAAAATTTCCCTTGATTTTGTATTCTTTTTGAGCGTCATTATCGGCTCTAATTATGGTGATTTGAAGCGGATTTTCTAGCTTATTTTGCTCAACCACAGCTTGTTGTAGTTCTTCTATGAATTCTTTCCAGTGTTTGGTATTTTTAGGATAAAAATTTTCTGCACCGATTTCTATATCCCAAAATTCTTGGTCATCTTCCAACTCTTTTGGATACGTTTTTTCAGTTTTATTTACCAAACCTTCCAATTGCTCATTCCAAACATAAGGCAATTTGCCCGATAGCAAAAGATTGTCCTCCATCGAAAATCCTTCATCTAATATTTCTTCTTCGCTCAGTTGGTCTCTGCCCAGATAATCGAGTTCAAATTTATAGTCCAAGGAATTTTGACCAAATGAAAAAATGACTTCTATTGCATGAGCATAAGGTGCAGGAATCAGAGCCGAGGTTTGGAATCTAAGAATTAAGGATTTCATCAATGGTTTTGCGTTTGTCAACTTTTGAAGAGGAGGTTTCAGAGAATTTCTCTACAAAATAAATTTCTTTAGGAACCTCAAATTTACTCAATATAGTCGACAATTGCTCTTTAGAAATTGGCTTTTCTTTGGATTCTACAATTAAAACCAACTTTTGGCCCAGTTTTTCGTCAGGTATTCCAAAACAAAAATATCTACTTTCTATCTTGAAATTTTCCTCGATTCTCCTTTCAATTTCTTCAAGTTGAATTTTTACAC
The DNA here is from genome assembly GCF_024343735.1 of Lacihabitans sp. CCS-44. Lineage (GTDB taxonomy): Bacteria > Bacteroidota > Bacteroidia > Cytophagales > Spirosomataceae > Leadbetterella. The sequence continues at coordinate 62,987 of NZ_RJUE01000001.1, read as the reverse complement.
CGCCGCTGTTGATGATATTATCGAATCTGCCAAATAGTTTAAATGTCTTATCATCAATGATTTCTACAATGTCGTTGGTGGTTATCCATTCAAAGTCCGTCGTGGGCGATTTTATCATCAAACAACCCCCATCATTCACCTTTATTTCTACACCTTCCAAGGTTTTGAAGGAATCTTCTTCCAAGCGAATGTTTTTAATGGCTATGTGGCTAATTGTTTCGGTCATGCCGTAGGTTTCATAAACTGGCAAGTAAAGTTCTGCTATCTTGGCTCTTAGTTTGGTATTTATAGCTGCTCCACCCACTAAGATCGTTTTTGCGGTTTTTAGAATTTGTACATACTTTTCATTTTCTAATAGTTTTTGCAGTTGTAAAGGTACAAATGCAAAGATATTTCGCCCTCTATTGTCAGAAAATAGGTAGTCCAAGTTTCCGAGTTTTTCAAAAGGATTAGAGCTAGGTTCTACCAGCATTAACTCTCCTTTGAGTTGCTGTGAACGTAGGAGCATCATTAAACCCGCTATGTTTTCAATATTTAGGCAGCAAAAAAACAAATGACCGTCGTAAAGGTCGAATGCCGTTTTTGTCATTTCTATAGAGGCCTGTATTGATTTTTTTTTTAGTTGTATGGTTTTTGGAATTCCGGTAGAACCGCTTGTTTTTATTTCAAATTCAGTTTTACCAAAATTCCAATGGTCCAATATCTGCATGGCTTTTTTGTAATACAAATTGCCACTTTCGGTATTTATCAGTTCGCCTTCTTTAGAAAAATATAGCATATTTTATTCAAACACACGCACGGTGTTGGTGTTGACAGAAAAAGTTGCATTGTATTTTTTTAGAGCAGATGTAGCTGGAGACTTTGTAACAGCACCCGTTTCACTAAAAGTCGATAGATGGTTTGGACATAAAAAGTCGTTCGAGCTGGCTCTGTAGTTAATTGTTGTCCCTTCGTGTGTACAGGCCGATGAAACAGCTATCCAAGTATCCGACAAGGTTCTAGCAATGATTACTTTTTTAGTTCCAACCACTAAAAAACCACCCTTGGTTTGTAAAGCCGTATTACCAGCTGCTGTAATATCAATTGAAAAATCTAGTTTATCAGTGTTTACAATTGGGTCTGGATCAGGTATTTCGGTTTCTGAGCAACTCTGGAGGCAGTTCATGAGCATAATAGCACCAAATCCCATTCCCACTTGCTTTAGAAAGTCTTTTCTGTCGATAGTTGAGTTGTTAGTCATTGTTTTTTTGATAATTTTTAGATTTTGTAAAGATAAAATATAGGATACGTAAATCGACCTTTTATGGTTGAAATATTCTTTTGGTATCTTTGGTTTTAACGTTCAACAAAGATTCCTTATTTTTACGATGAGAAAACATTTCTATTTCAATACGGTTTATCCAATAAAAAAATAATTGTGAGCGACGCTTTAGATAAAAAAAATGTTTCGAGGAATCCTGGTTTAATTGGGTATGCACATACTGCTGGTTCTGCAGTTATCAGGCCAGAAGACATGGGCAAAGTTAAGGGAAAAGCCCAAATGGCAATGCGTCAACAGACACAAGATTCTTTGCATAAAATTTACCGCCAAATAGAGCTTTTGGGCAAGCAAGCCCAAGAAATCAATAATAGAATTGAGATTTCTGAGCGAATTTATGACGCCCAAATGAGTTTTGAACCCATCATTAACCATACCTATTATCTGTATGAGCGGCCAGATGGTGGTGATGTGCTCTCTATGGTTGGGCAGAATGAGTGGGGTAGGAAATTTCCTTTTACGAGGTTTTTAGCCAAAGTGTATTTGCTGGCCGACCACACCTGGAAGGTAGAGTTTATGAATGAAGACGAAATTGATGTAGAATTATAATAGTGGGTATTTATGAATTATTGGTTAGTAAAATCGGAGCCGTTTAAATTTTCTTGGGACTTTTTCGTTAGTAAAGGCGGAGATATGTGGGACGGAGTCAGGAATTATGCGGCAAGGCTAAATCTTGTGGCGATGAAAGAGGGCGACTTGGTACTTTTTTATCATTCAAACGAAGGTTTGGAGGTGGTAGGAATAGCCAAAGTTGCCAAAGAACATTATCCTGACCCAACTGCCGACGACCCAAGGTGGGTGGTGGTAGATTTGGAACCAGTTGAAAAACTACCAAAACCAGTCTCTTTAAAGACCATAAAAACAGACCCGATTCTTCAAAATATGGCAATGGTAAAGCTCTCAAGGCTTTCTGTAGTGCCAGTAAAGGTTGAAGAATTCGACAGAATCATTGAACTAGCAAATGAAATTTAAACTTTTTGTATTCTTCGTATTAAGTTTTCTGGGAGTTCGTGCCCAAAATATGGTTCAGATTGGCATTCAGGGAGCCAATAACCAAGTCAGGATAGTAAATTTGAAACAAAACGGTCTCATTTTACTTGACAAATCCAATGCTGGGCTTTTGAAAATAAAGAAAATTGACAAAGACCTCAATGTGGCTTGGGAGGTAGAAACAGACATATCTAATAGAGTAAATTTTTTAGACGAGTTTTATGATGGCAAATTCCTCTATCTTCTTTTAGAACAGAAAAACGCTATGAATTATCAGCTTCTCAAAATTTCTACTTCCTTTGCTGCGGTGCAAAAGTCAACTATAAAGACAGTCAATGGTTTTGCTATGAGTCACTTTGTGGCTTCGGATGATGGAGTTTGTTTGGGCGGTTCTGTGAAAAATGAGCCATTTCTGATTTTTATAGAGAACGACACCAATGCTCCAAAGTATTATTCTAGCAATTTGAAAGGTGAGACTTTGATTCAGTCTGTAGATTTAAGTAACGATGGTTTGATGATAGCATTCCTGAACAAACAGAAAAAAAGCACTCAGATATTTTTCAGAGAATATTTTTTCTCCGGAAAAATAAAAAAATCAACGCCGATTATGGCCGCCGAGCCTTATACTTTTCTCTCTGCTAAATTTTTTGATTCAAAAAACAAAAGATTATTGGTCGGAAACTACGGAATAGGAAAAGCCAATAGCGATGGTTCACAAAGTTCGCAAGGTATTTATGTGGCTGATTTAGAGCAATTAAAAGATATAAAATATTATAGTTTCGATAAGTTCAATAACTTCTTTGGTTTTCTGAACGAACGCCAAAAAGAGAAGCTCGAAAAACAAGTAAAAAGAAAAAAGGACAAAGGCTCCGAGTATAATTTTAACTACCGTTTGCACATCAACGAACTCATTCCATCGGGTGAAGATTTGTTAATTTCTTCGGAGGTTTTTGTGCCAGAATTCAGGAATAATTCTTTGAACTCTCCTTTGTACAGTAGCCCGTTTTTTTACCCAACTTCTGTTTGGGGTCGTCAATATATCAACAATTATTATTGGATGAACAGCCCCTCTATGTGGGGATACCGCAACCGAAATTCTTCTATTTTTGATGGTTTTAAATATATTGAAGGTGTGGTGATAGCCATAGACAGCAATGGAGACCTGAAATGGGACAACTCTGTTCAGTACAAAAACCTTAAATATTATAACCTCCGACCACACATAAAAGTAAGTCAGGCAGGGACAAATACGTTTCTATCTTACACAAATGCCGAAAAACTCAACATTAAGGAGTTTACAAATAGTGGCGAAATGCTTCAAAACGAGTCTTTTGAAAAAAATAGTCCGGAGATTTTTCAAAAAAGTAGAAAGTCAGAATTTGAAAACTTCGAACATTGGTATGATAACTATTTCTTCAATTGGGGAATTATCAAAAACAATGACTCGAATTTTAAGCAAACTTGTTTTATCCAAAAAATAGCTCAGTGAGATTTGTATTGCTACTTCTTTTATTTTCAACGAATCTAACTGCTCAGATTATTCAAAACGTTGAACTGGAGGTAGTTGGAAGGCCTTCGTGGCAGAATATTATTACAATTGGCAAAAATGGGCTTTTACTTTTTGTCAAAACTGATCAAGCTAAAGCCAAGGCAGTGATGTATGATGGAGATTTGCAAAAAAAATGGGAATCAGATATTTTTTTGGATGTGGAGCGAGCTCCTACGGCCTACACTTTTAACCAAGAACAAATCACTTTTCTTTTCAGAGAAACCAGCGGAATGTACTACCAGGTTTTAATTTTTGATTTGGCAACAGGCATTTTTAAAAACAGGGGTTTCGAACTAAGAGATTTTTTTGAAGATCAAAGCTACGTTTTTTTGAAAAATAAGGTCATTCTTGCAGGGGCTACCAAAGAAAGTGCGGCTTTCTACACATATGACTTTGAGACAGAAGTGGGTAAAATGACTCTACTCAATATCAAAGGCAAGGTGGTTTTGCAAGAGATGAATTATGATGAAAAATCAAAGAAAATTCATAGTATTTGGTCTGTAAAGGAAATAGCCTATACCAATGCCAAAAAGAAGAGAGGAGAATATATAAAGGATGCTTTTTTGAATGTTTCTGTATTTGATACTGCAGCCAATGTTTTGGAAACCAATAAGATATCCCAGAAATTTGGAAATTTTCCGATGACTGCCAAAAGTGTTCTGATGCCTGATGATTCAAGGGTTATTGTCGGTACTTACCAATCCAAGGACAGCCAAAGAGGCGTGTTCTACTTGCCTGATTACAAGAAAAATGCGTCCAATATTGCCTTCAAGCCTTTTAGTGATTTACTCCAAGTTCAGTCCGAAATACCTGAAGTTGAACTGCAAAAAATACTAAAGGAATACACGTTTCTAATGCATGAACCTATTTTTAGCAATCAAAGTTTGACTATGGGCGGAGCTTTTTATAAGCCAGAGTATAAAACGGTTTCACAACAAGTATATAATCCTTATGATAATTTTTCGTCAAATAGAAACTCAGGTTTTGGAAGGTCAAATACGAGAAGCCAAACAGTTTTTTCAGGTTATAACTATTCGATAGGTTTTATCGCCAATGTGCAGTTCCACGACGGTTCTGTAGTTTCTAATCGTATAGATATCAAACAAATGAGTCCCCAAATCAGGCAGCCATTGAGTTTTAACAATGCCGGTTCGGTAGCTTATTGTGTGAGAGGGAATTTGGCAACAAAAAATTTTAATATAGGTACAAAACCCATTTTATATAAATTGTCAGAAGAAGAGCTAACTGCCTCCAATCAGTCATTTTTACCTGCGTTTCAAGAGGTTAAATTTTGGCATGATAATTATTTCATAGCAAATGGTTCAAAAAACAAGTTAGAGGTCTTAAAGGTGGCTGCAAAAGCAGAAAGTGGTGGTAAAAAACGAAAAAAGAACCAAAGTGCAACGTTTACTCAAGTTAGAAAAACCATTTATCTTACCAAAATAGCTTCGGGTTCCGTGAATCAAAATTGATTCTCAGTCATTATCGCAGTTTTATTGAAAGTTTGCACGCTTTTACTTCACATTTTGTTAAAAAATTCGGATTTTTGCGGTTCAATTTTTAGTGCTCCCTTTATGAGGTACGTTTTGTTTTTATGTTTTCTCACACTTTTTGCTTGTGCTGACCAATCAAGAGATGGTTATGACATACCTGTAGGTAAAAAGCAGAATGAGGAAAATCAACATTTGGCGGCTTTAAGTATTCTTTCTGACGCTATAAAAAACAACCCGAGTGATCCTGATAATTATTACAAAAGAGCTGTTCTTCAACACGAATTGGGCAATTACAAAGATGCTTTGGTGGATATCACAAGAGCGGAGCGGCTAAACCCAAACTCTGGTTTGTTTTTGTTTCAGAAAGCCAAAATTCAAAACCTTCTGAACGAAAAAGGAGCTTTGAAAAACGCCTTAGATGCCGAAAGTCAGCAGTTTAGTTCGCCTTCGCTTTATGTTCTCCTAGCCGATTTATACCTCAAGGAAAAGAACTTTAGAATGGCTCAAAAATATATGCAAAAAGCAGAATCTCTTTATCCGTACAACTCCGAGTTGTTTTTGGTTAAGGGTAAATACTACGCTATGCAAAATGACACCACAACCGCCGTAAACAATTTTAAGAGAGCCTTGGTACTTCGCCCCCACGGCTTTGAACCATATGATTACCTTATAAAAATCTTTAATTCGGCTCACTTAGTAGACTCCGCGTTGACCTACAACGAAAAAGCATTAAAGCGGTTTCCTACAAACAAAGAATTGGTTTATAACAAAGCACAAATTCTAGAAAACGTGGGTTCATTAGATAGTGCCACTAAGGTTTATCAGGCATTTCTGAGGTTGGAGCCTTCTCGATATGACGTTTTAGAAAAAGTGGGGAATATTTATTTACGCAAAAAAAACTATGCGGCAGCATTTTTGATTTATGATAAATGGAGTAAAGCCGTACCTGATACAGAACAAGCATATCTCAAAGCTGCTTCGTGTTATGAACTTCAGGGACACTATACCAACGCCAAGACATATTTGGAAGGTGCAGTAGAAAAAATGCCTGAAAACAAAGCCCTAGCTTTGAGATTAGAATCTGTTAATAACATTTTGGAGCAAAATGCCAATGATTATCTCGAAAATACCCAACAGTTTTATTCTAACAACAAGAAAAAGAAAGTTGAAGAAACTAAGGAACCTGAACCACAGAGAAGAATATTTGATATCGGAAACATAGAAAAAATACAAAAAAGGAGTCAAATTACAATAGGTAAAGATACCACTAGAAATTAAAAATATGATGATCAGCGTTACACTGCCTGATGGCAGTAAAAGAGAATATCAGAATGGAGCCTCTCCTATGGACGTGGCCTTATCTATAAGCGAAGGATTGGCTCGGAATGTATTGGCCGCTAAAGTTGACGGTCAAGTAGTTGACTTAAACACGCCTTTGGAGAAAAGCGTCGACTTGCAGTTGCTCACTTGGAATGATACAGAAGGAAAATCTACATTTTGGCACTCTTCGGCCCACCTGATGGCGGAAGCTTTAGAATCTCTTTACCCTGGTGTGAAGTTTTGGGTAGGCCCACCAGTAGAAAATGGATTTTATTACGACATAGATACAGGTGAAAAGAGCATTTCTTCAGACGATTTCAAAATGATCGAGGATAAAATGTTGGAACTCGCCCGTCAGAAAAACGAATTTAAGAGAATTCCTATAACCAAAGCAGATGCATTAAAATATTTTGGCGATAAAGGTGATGAATATAAACTGGATTTACTTTCAGGCTTGGAGGATGGAAATATTACTTTGTATCAACAAGGTAATTTTACTGATTTGTGTCGCGGACCGCATATTCCAAACACTGGATTCATAAAAGCCGCCAAAATAATGAATGCTGCTGCAGCATATTTCAAAGGCGACCAAAACAACAAAATGCTCACCCGTATTTATGGGGTAACGTTTCCAAAAGCAAAAGAACTAGAAGAATACCTGACACTTTTGGAAGAAGCCAAACGCCGTGACCATAGAAAATTAGGTGCTGAATTAGAGTTTTTTACGTTTTCAGAGAAAGTAGGAAAAGGTCTTCCGCTTTGGTTGCCAAAAGGTGCCATGCTCAGAGAGCGTTTGGAGAATTTCTTGAAAAAAGCTCAGCTGAGGTCTGGATATTTGCCAGTGGTTACGCCGCATATCGGTAGCAAGGCACTTTATGTCACCTCTGGTCACTGGGAAAAATACGGCGAGGATTCGTTCCAGCCAATCAAAACTCCAGAGGAAGGGGAGGAGTTTATGCTAAAACCAATGAACTGCCCTCACCACTGCGAAATTTACAAATCTAAGCCACGCAGCTACAGAGATTTGCCTTTGCGTTTGGCTGAATTCGGTACGGTGTATCGTTACGAGCAAAGTGGAGAGCTGCATGGACTAACTCGTGTGCGAGGATTTACGCAAGATGACGCCCATATTTTCTGTGCCAACGACCAAGTGGAGGCTGAGTTTATGAAAGTAATTGATTTGGTGTTATATGTATTCAAATCACTCGGATTCGACGATTACAGTGCTCAGGTTTCGTTGAGAAGCAAAGAAAAAAGTTCGAAATATATCGGTTCTGACGAAGATTGGGACAAAGCGGAATCTGCGATTATAAAAGCGGCTGACGAAAAAGGACTTAAAACTGTAGTAGAATATGGCGAAGCTGCTTTCTACGGCCCTAAGCTAGACTTTATGGTGAAAGATGCCTTGGGTCGCAAGTGGCAGTTGGGTACTATTCAGGTAGATTACCAGTTGCCAAACAGATTCGAACTGGAATACACTGGGGCTGACAATCAGAAACATAGGCCGGTCATGATTCATCGTGCACCGTTTGGTTCTATGGAAAGATTTATCGCCATTTTGATAGAAAATACAGCTGGTAATTTCCCATTCTGGCTCTCACCAGAACAGATTGCTGTTTTACCTATTTCGGAGAAATATGAAGACTACGCCAACGATGTGTTTTTGAGTTTGCAAGAGCATGATATCAGAGGATATGTAGATCATCGCTCAGAGAAAATTGGTAGAAAAATCCGTGATGCGGAAGTGGCTAAAGTGCCTTTGATGCTTATTATTGGAGAAAAAGAAGCCGCTGAAGGTAAAATATCACTAAGGAAAAAGGGTGAAGGTGACTTGGGAAGTTTCACGATTGATGAGTTTGTGGCATTTGCTAAAGCAGAAATAAATAAAAATATACCGAGTTTTGGTAAAAATTGAAAAGTAAATAATAAATTTGATGAAATTTTAAGTTGTAAGTAGCTTAAAATCTCACATTTAAATTCTTTTATGGCAAAAAACATGAAAAAACCGTATCGTCCACCGGTTAGAAAAGAAGACGAACACAGGATTAACGAGAAAATTAGAGGTGTTGTAGAGGTAAGATTAGTAGGAGAAAATATAGAGGTAGGAGTGTACCCGTTCGCTAAGGCTGTTGAAATAGCCAGAGAGCAAAATTTGGATTTGGTAGAGATTGTTCCAAACTCTGTACCGCCAGTTTGTAGAATCGTGGATTACTCTAAGTTTAAATACGAACAAAAGAAAAAGCAAAAAGAACTAAAAGCTAAGCAAGTAAAAACGGTTATCAAGGAAATTAGGTTTGGTCCTCAAACCGATGATCACGATTACGAGTTTAAGCTAAAGCATGCCGAAAACTTCTTGAAAGAAAACTCAAAAGTTAAGGCTTATGTACAGTTCATTGGCCGTCAGATAGTTTTTAAAGAACAAGGATTTAAACTCTTGGAGAAATTTGTAAAAGCCCTTGAAGAACTTGGCAAGCCAGAAGCACCACCGAAATTAGAAGGAAAAAGATTGAACGTGATAATCGCACCAAAATCTAAAAAATAATATGAAACCGGCTCATTTGGGTCGGTTTTTTATGCATTTTGCATTTATCAAGGCTTATTTTAAACTTTTTTTGTGGTTCGATTTTTCAAATTGCACAAAAAAGTAATGCATAAAGCGATTTGAAAAATCGCTTTACTACTGTCTATTCAAAAATAATTATCTACCATCTGAAAATTAGAAACGGACTTCTAATGTAAATTTGCATAAAGCAACAAAACTTTTAAACAATGAACAAAAGTATCCTTTTCAGTATAATTTTTATATGTTCCTTCGGAATTCAATTTACATCTGCACAATCTAAAAATCCAATAATTGATGGTTGGTATGCTGACCCAGAAGGAGTTATTTTGGATAAGCAATATTGGGTTTTTCCTACTTTTTCGGCCAAATATCGCCAACAAGTTTTCTTAGATGCTTTTTCATCAAAGGATATGGTTACTTGGAAAAAACATGAGCATATTATTGATACGACAGTCATCAAATGGGCTTATATGGCTATATGGGCACCGTCTATTGTCAAAAAAGACAAAAAGTATTACCTGTTTTTTTCGGCAAATGACATACAAAGTAAAGCCCGAAATGGGAAAGAGGATGACCACAATGGAGGTATTGGAATAGCCGTGGCGGACAAACCAGAAGGGCCATACAAAGATCATTTGGGCAAGCCACTTATCAATCAGTTTTATAACAATGCCCAGCCGATTGACCAATTCGTGTTTCAAGACAAAGACAAGCAGTTTTATATTTTTTATGGCGGTTGGGGACGTTGCAATATTGGTAAATTAAACGATGATTTCACTGCCTTGGTGCCTTTTCCGGATGGTAGTTTGGTGAAAGAAATTACTCCAAAGAACTATGTCGAAGGCCCAACGATGTTTATCCGAAATGGGAAATATTACCTCATGTGGTCGGAGGGTGGTTGGACAAACGGCACATACAAAGTAGCTTATGGCGTTTCGGATTCGGTCTTTGGTCCTTTTGAACGAGTTTCTACGGTTCTCGAAGCCGATGAAAGTATCGCTACAGGTGCTGGGCACCATTCCGTAATAAATATTCCAAACACCGACGAATGGTACATGGTGTATCACCGTCGCCCTATTCCTAATCTAGACCGTGACCACCGTGTGGTGTGTATTGATCGAATGTTTTTTGACAAAGACGGAAAAATCGAAAATGTTAAAATGACTTTCGGGGGCGTAAAACGTAAGTTGAAGTAGAGTTATCTGCCAATTATTCACTCGCAAGGGCGATTCTTATCTGATCCAAATGCCCTTGATTATGCCAGCTGACTTTATCAAACTCATCTTTGAGGGTTCTGAGGCCAGTTTGGCTATGAATAAACTCTTTGCCGCCCAAGGTATCGTAATACTTCTCAGCAAGAAAAATAACCATTTCCCTATTGGCCAAATAGACGGCTTTACTAATGGCCAATGGGAAGTTTTTGTAGTCTAAGTTCTCATTCCAAAGGTCTTGCTCAAAAGCCCAAATAACTTGTTTGGGCTCAGAAATTACCCTTTTTATTCTATCCAATAACACGCTATCGGCATCTGCTAAATGCACTAGTATTTGCTTGACAGTCCATTTGCCTTCTCCATAAGTTTTTGCCAAATCTTCCTCAGACAAGTCAAAATACTTTTCAGTTTCGTTTTTGGTGTTGGTTAGGGTGGTTATGATGTTCATGGGTTTATTGATAAAATTTATTGTTAATTCAGAGTCTCCCTTTAGGGGACTCTGAATTTCATTCGAATCTTAATAATCACCCCAAAATCCCCTCAATCACTTCCAATTCAGCCGCATCAAAGTGTTTATTATCAACGGCTTTAAGCGAATCAAGGAGTTGTTCTACTCGGCTGGCACCAATCAATACTGTGGTTACTCGTTGGTCCTTTAGTAGCCATACTATGGCCATTTGGGCAAGGCTTTGGCCTCGTTTTTCGGCTATTTCGTGAAGGGCTTTTACTTTGCCGATGGTCTCGGTGGTAACTTGGTCCTTTTGCAAAAAACCAGTTGATTTTCCTGCTCTTGAGTCCTCAGGAATGCCGTGGAGGTATTTGTTGGTCAATATACCTTGTGCCAATGGCGAGAAAGGGATGCAACCCACGCCATTTTCACCCAAAACATCCAATAGTCCGTTTTCTGGATCACGAACGAGCATGGAGTATTTCGGTTGGTGTATAAGGCATGGTGTCCCGAGTTGCTTTAGTATCGCCAAGGCTTCTTTGGTTTGGTCGGCGTCGTAGTTGGATAAGCCCACATACAGTGTCTTGCCTTGTCTCACGAGCGTGTCCAAGGCACCCATGGTTTCTTCCATCGGGGTGTCGGGGTCTGGGCGGTGTGAGTAAAATATGTCAACATAATCCAATCCCATGCGTTTAAGGCTTTGATCGCAGCTGGCTATGATGTACTTTCTTGAGCCCCACTCGCCATAAGGGCCAGGCCACATCAAGTAGCCAGCTTTGGAAGATATGATGAGTTCGTCGCGGTAAGCGGCAAAGTCTTTTTTCATTAAAATGCCAAAATTCTCTTCAGCGGAGCCTGGAGGTGGGCCGTAGTTGTTGGCGAGGTCAAAGTGCGTAACGCCTTTGTCGAAGGCCGTTCGGAGAATTGCTCGGTAGTTTTCGAAGGTATCTACTCCTCCGAAGTTGTGCCAAAGGCCCAATGAAATCTCTGGCAATTTGATGCCGCTTTTGCCACAACGTCTGTAGCTTATTTGTTCGTATCTTTTTTCGTCTGCTATGTACATTATCTTACCACCACTGGTGTATTGTTTTTTTGAAATATTTAAGGTAAATCTCTTTTACTTTGCTCATTTGTAGGTCTCTTAATGCTGGCTGTTGTAAGCATTTGAGGTTTTCTGTTACTTGCTCAGGTCTCGATGCTCCAGGTATAACTGTACTCACATTTTCGAACATCAAAATCCATCTCAATGCTATTTCTGCCAAATTCAATTGGCCTTCGAATAGTTCTTTAAGTTCTGCAACTGCTTCTAAACCAGTGTTATAGTCTATGCCTGAGAAAGTCTCGCCTTTGTCGAACATTTCACCATTGCGATTGAAAAAGCGGTGGTCACCTGCTTCGAAATTGGTGTCTTGGGTGTATTTTCCAGTCAATAGTCCGCTGGCCAAAGGTACTCTTACGATCACGCCTACATCTTTCTTTTTGACTTGTTCGAAAAACAACTCACTTGGCCGCTGACGGAACATGTTGAAGATTATTTGTACCGAAACCACATTGTCAAATTCAATACCTTTCAAGGCCTCTTCTACTTTTTCTACACTGATACCCAAGTTTTGAACTTTTCCTTCAGCCTTAAGGTCTTCGAAAAGGCCAAAGATTTCGGGTCTATAAAATACCTGAGTAGGAGGGCAGTGGAGCTGTACCAAATCTAAAGTTTCTAGTTGAAGTCTTTTTAGACTGTCTTCGATATATTTTCGTAAAACCGCAGGCGTATAGCCTTCGTTGTTATGTGGATTGATTTGGCGACCACATTTGGTAGCCACAAAAAAAATCTCTGAGCGTTTTTTTAGGAAATTGCCAATGGCTTTTTCACTTTCGCCATCGCTATACACATCCGCAGTATCTATGAAGTTTATGCCATTTTCGGCGGCAGTATTAAGGATGTTTTCTGCTAACTTGTGGTCGAATGGTGAGCCCCATTTTCCGCCTACTTGCCATGTTCCAAGGCCTATTTCTGAGATATTTTGATTGGTTTTACCGAATCTTCTGAAATTCATTTATTTGTTTTGGTTGAGTTTCCAAAATTAGTAAAAATTGGGGGTTTTAGAAGTAATACGATCAAAGTTTCGGATTTTAAAACCTACGAAATTACATGCTTTGTGTGCCTTGCCAGGCGGGCATTCTTTTTTTCGAAAAAAAAGAACCCAAAAAAACACTTTCTGTGCAATGATCCTCTGAAAAATTTCGCTTTAAGCTTTTCGATCTAACAAAAATAGGAGTAGCGAAATTTTACAACGGACTGCACAGAAAATATTAGGAACAATAAGAATTTAATATTCGGATTCAATAAATTGACAATTCTACATGTTGTATGCAAGTTCATTATTTTTTTACAAACAATCTATTTGCTTTATTCTGAAACATCAGTTATGGAACCTTTTTTATTTTAATTAATATTTGACAATTTTCAAAATGAACTCCTTCTTAGAAAAGACAATGAAAGCAATTAACAGAATGCTAAGAATTATATAAATTTTGAATCAGATGGGATAACCATTGGCAATTCTGCTTTTATTTTGGAATTTTACGAATAAATAAAAACAATAGTTGGAACCCTTTGCACCATTGGCCGAAAGACTTAGGCCTCGAAATCTGGAAGAATACATTGGTCAGGAGCATATTTTAGGTAAAAATAAGCCGCTTAGACGTACTTTAGAGTCGGGTATTGTGCCTTCCATGATTCTCTGGGGACCTCCAGGTGTGGGCAAAACTACGCTAGCATTGATGATGGCTGAGATTACCAAACGGCAATTTCACAGTTTGAGTGCCATCAGTGCAGGCGTGAAAGATTTACGGGAAGTTTTGTCAAAACCATCAGGATTATTTCCACCGATATTGTTCATTGATGAGATTCACCGATTTAACAAATCGCAACAAGATTCGCTTTTAGGGGCTGTAGAAAAAGGCCAAGTGACACTTATTGGGGCTACTACAGAGAATCCTTCTTTTGAGGTAAATTCAGCTTTACTTTCTCGTTGTCAAGTTTATATTTTAGAGGCTTTCGGTAAAAAAGAACTAGAATTGTTGCTTGAAAGGGCTTTAAAATCAGATACTTGGCTCAAAGACAAAGACATAAAAATAGAATCTTCTGATTCACTTTTTAGAATTTCCGGTGGTGACGGTCGCAAGCTTTTGAATCTTTTGGAATTGGTAGTAAATGCACAAGTTGGCCAACCCGAAATTGTAATCAACAACGATTTGGTAGAAGAAGTAGTACAGAAAAACTTGGCCAGATACGACAAATCAGGCGAGCAACATTATGATATTATTTCGGCCTTTATAAAGTCTATTCGTGGCTCAGATCCCAATGCAGCATTGTACTGGATGGCGAGGATGATTATTGCAGGCGAGGATCCCAAGTTTATTGCTCGAAGAATGTTGATTTTAGCCAGTGAAGATATTGGCTTAGCTAATCCAACTGCCATGATGGTGGCTAACTCTTGCATGGACGCTATTATGAAAATCGGATACCCCGAAGGACGAATTATTCTCTCACAAACAGTCATTTATTTGGCAACATCACCTAAATCAAATGCCTCTTATGTGGCAATTGATACGGCCATAGCATTAGCAGAAAAAACTTCACATTTACCTGTTCCGGTCGATTTACGGAATGCACCAACCAAGCTCATGAAAGAGATTGGCTATGGAAAAAACTACCAGTATTCGCACAATTATGAAGGTAATTTTGCCAAACAGAATTTCCTTCCAGATGAATTAAAAGGGGAGAAGCTTTATGAGCCAAGCAACAATGCTCGGGAAAATGAGATAAAACGATCTCTGCAACAATGGTGGGGCGATTGGTATGGTTATGAATAAAAAAAAGAGCTCGAAAGCTCTTTTCAATGAATATATCAATGCTTGAAAATTAAGCTTTTTTGAAGGTCAATGTATACTCAAACTGAACCATTTGGCTTAAGAAAATCTCAAGAAACGCCGCGGTGAATGCATCCAGACCTCCTGCAGCTGCCTTAAGGCTAGCTTTTAGTTCGTCGAGACCAATAAACAAAACCAGTTGACTATCCGAATTGGTTTTAATTTGCATGGTTTGGGTTAACTCTTTTCCTAAGTCATTGTCTTTGTATGTAATATTGAGTTTGTCTCCATTAATGGTATATTTTCCAGTTGAAACGACACCGCTTGAGTTGATCTCACCAATAGTCCAAGTGGCATTGGTTTTGTATGTGCCATCCGCACTGAAAGTATAGTACATTTTTTGTGCGGATACATTTTCGTTTTCGTCTTCTGCCACTTGATCGACAACTTTAGATTTAAGAGAAATGGTCTCCAAATTGTAAGTGCCTTCCAGAGTTGATGGTGTTACGTCGTCTTTTTTTGAGCATGAGCTAAGTCCTAATCCTAGAACTGCAAAAAGGACAAAAATCTGTTTTTTCATGGTGTATATGTTCGTGTTTAATAATTGATTATACTTTTTCAGAGACGAAATAGTCCTCTTTCGTAATACCTTGTTTTACAAATAGTTCGCCAAGGAATCCCGCCAAAAACAGCTGAGAACCAATAAGGATTGCTACCAAAGCCAAATAGAAAAGTGGATTATCGGTTACGTTGCGATATGGTTGTCGATTATAGATAGATATGACTTTTTCGGCGATAAGGAAAAACGTAATAAAAGAACCCAAGAAGAAAGAAATCACGCCAAACAAACCGAAAAAGTGCATGGGTCTTTTTCCAAACTTGTTTACAAAAGTTATAGAAAGTAAATCTAGGAAGCCGTTCAAAAAGCGTTCAAGACCAAACTTTGTCGTTCCGTATTTTCTAGAGCGGTGTTGCACCACTTTTTCTCCTATTTTAGAAAAACCATTCCATTTGGCTATAACCGGAATATAGCGGTGCATTTCGCCATAAATGGTGATGTTTTTAACTACTTTGCTGTCATAAGCCTTCAGTCCACAATTGAAATCATGTAGGTAAATGTCTGATATATATCGGGTAGTGGCATTGAAAAGTTTGGTTGGTAAAGTTTTGGTGATGGGGTCATAACGTTTTTGTTTCCAGCCAGATACAATGTCGTATTTTTCCTCTTTTATCATTTTGTAGAGGCCGGGTATTTCATCAGGACTGTCTTGCAGGTCGGCATCCATGGTTATGACAACCTCGCCTACGCACTCATTAAATCCAACTTGAAGGGCAGCCGTTTTTCCATGATTTTTAGAGAATTTAAAACCCCTAACTTCTGGATTGGTCTCTTTGAGTTTTTTTACAATGTTCCAGCTGTCGTCTCTGCTACCATCGTCTATCAGAAGGACTTCATAAGAGAAAGCATTTTCATCCATTACTTTTTTTATCCAAGCATGCAGTTCGCTCAAAGACTCGTCTTCGTTAAAAAAAGGAATGACAACAGAAATATCCACTTTGCTCATACTTGGGTTCTTAAAATATCAGATAATAGTCTCTTAAAAGCTCTGCAAAAATAGGGCTATATTGCTTGTTTTCATAAATATTTATGAGAGAGATTTCCTCTAAAACTGCTTTGGCCCTTTTTAACTCTATAATTACCCTAAAAACAGGCTTATTTTCATCATGTCTGATTTCATACCTTTTAGAAACATACAGTTTTCTTTCCTCTACTAAACTTATGAATTCTCGCATTTCAAAAGGCGGCAATAGTATCCAAGCACTTCCGTTTTCTTCAAGTAAAATATCAATACATTTAGCTAAGTCATTGAAAGTTAGTGTCTCAGCATGGTGAGCAATGTTTTTATCTATTTTGTCAGACTTAAGATTGTTCTGATAAAATGGTGGATTACAAAAGATTAGGTCAAATTTGTTATCTGATTTTTTTGCGAAATCTTGAACAGTTTGGTGATGAAGGGTAATTTGATTTGCAAAAGGACTTTCTTGAATGTTTTCGGTAGCATCTAGAACCGCATTTTGGTCTATCTCCAAAGCTGTAATTTGTATCTTCTGGTTTTTTTGAGCAACCATAAGCGACAACAGCCCAGTGCCGCAGCCAATATCTAAAGCATTTTTTTTGTTTTCTGTGGCAATTAAAGAGCCAAACAAGCAAGAATCGGTGCAGACTTTCATGGCGGCACGCTCTTGTTTTATGGCGAATTGTTTAAACCGAAACATTATTTTCTGCCAAAATCAGCAGGATTTTCACCCCACCATTTGGTTTCCCACTTTAGTATTTTGTTTTTATAGTTATTGTCTTTCAACCATGCTTCAGCTCTTTCTATGAGTTCAAATAACTCGGAGTTTCTGGAGGTCGATTCCAATTTTGTATTCGCTTTTTTTGCTTTTACCCAAGAAATGGCCGTTTTTGAATCTGAAAATATGGGCACATCAGAATTGTGTTTTTTTAACAAAGCTAGGGCATGTACAATGGCCAAAAACTCCCCAATGTTGTTGGTTCCGTCAAAAAAAGGGCCTTTTCTAAATACCAAGGTTCTGGTTTGTAAGTCCACTCCTTGATACTCCATGTCGCCAGTTTTGGTATTCCACGCTGCATCTACTGCCCAAGCGGCAATGGTCGGTGAGGGTTGCATTATAGCAGTTTGTGTGGCCGAAGATTTTGGATTTACAACTGCATAATAGTTTCTTTTTAGAGCATTTTCAGCTTCCGATTTACTTTCAAAGGATTTGTATTGAGCACCATCAAAGCCATCAACTTGTTTCTTGCAATCGTCCCATGAGCTAAAAACTCCTTTTTCTCTTCCTGACCAAACAGCATAAAATTTGACTTTTTTTGCCATATATCAAGACTGAATAAGCTCTTGGGTTTTGCAGTCAAAAACAGCCACAAAGTCCTTAACAAAAGCTTCTTCAGATATTTTAGATACTGAAAAATCTACATCACCCACATAAAATTGACGTATTGCAGCAGTACTTTCTATGTTTTTTTGAATAAACGGATGTTTGGCTTTTCCGATGGACATTCCAAATTCCATGATGTCTGGCTTGAACATCAAATTAAGCGGAATTCTGTATTTTCCTCCGTTTAGAGCAGAACAAACCGCTACGGGTTCAAATTCTTCATTACCTCCAAATTGACCAAATTTGGCTTTTGCTATTTTGTATTCATCTTCATTTTCTCCAAACAACACCGCAAGTTTTTTTCGTGGCTTAAGTTTGGCGGTATCTATCTTGGCATCTATGTTTTTAAGAAGGTTTCTAAGATTGAAAACGTTTTTGCCGCTTCTGATTCTTTCTCTTATAGATTGTCTGATCAAATAAGTTATTGAGTCGGTAATTCCGAATCCGATTTCTGCCATTTGCTTAAAAATAAACGAAGCTGGAGACATACCTGGAATTGTATTGGGGTCGTGGAGAATTACCACATCATCGGCAGTAAGAAAACCATCAATTCGGCTAATTACGCTCATGTTGGTGATTTCAAATGCCTTGAGGATGTTTTCATGGATTTTTTCCAAATTTTCATATTTGGTTTCCACTGGTATTCTCTTTTTACTCACATTCGATTTGTATTTCGATTTAAAATCGAATGTTTGCACATCACCATAAACTTCGGCAGGAGGAAGTGCAAATGCTTTTCCAGAATCGTCCTGAATAACGCCCACAGAAAATTCCTGGCCAGAGATGAATTCCTCTATCAAAACATAATCTTCGGCATTCGTAGAACTTATGATGGCATTATCATGGAAATTTAGATAAATGTCTAATCGTTTAAGTAGGTCTGATGGGTGATAAATGACTTCGCTGTCTAGTACTACTGGAAAACCTATCCCTTCGTCTAAATTCGAAGTTTTTTCCATAAGATTTTTCTTCTGGCGAGTGCTTAGTTTTATCCAATCCTTTTTCAGAATTTGGGTTTCAAAAAAGCACTGACTCATGCTTTTTGAAAATTCTTCCAAACTACGCTTTTTTACAATGGCTACGCCAATAGAAGAACCTTGGTGAGGAGCTTTTACCACTAAAGGGAAGCCTAATTCAGCTATAAGGCTCGTGAAAAGTTTTGATTTGTCAGAAGATTCCCAAGTGTCTTTCGATATAGTCTTGTATTTTTTTGTTTGACCAGTGGCCAACTCCATAAGTCGGTTTTGAACGGGTTTGTCTATGCCCACGCCAGAGCCCAAAATGCCGGGGCCCATGTAGGGTATGTTCAACCATTCCATCATTCCTTGGATGTTACCATCCTCAGAATAAGGACCATGCATAACTACAAACGCAAAATCTATGTGGTTTTTTAGTTCTTCGACTTTTATTTGAGAACCAATTTTGTAAATCAATTTGTAAAGCTGAGTATCTCTCAAAGGTCCCAAAGATTCTATATAAACTTTATAACCATTGTTTTGATTTTTCGAAGGATAAAAGCTTCTAATGTCCTCTTCGTAAAGTAATTGAGGGTCTATTTTAATGAAATTTCCAATGCTGTCCACAAAAATGACAACTGGCTCAAAATACCGCCTATCGATGTGTTCATAGGCAGTTCTTCCACCTAAAAAAGATATTTCTCTTTCGCGAGATTGGCCTCCAAAGAATATTCCAACTTTTATTTTCTTATCCATAGTGATTTAGGGACATGCAGCTACAAAATAATTTTGCAAGTTATAAAAAGAATTTGCCAATTGGGCAATTTAGAGGGAAGGAATGGATATTTTTTTAAATATCAAGCATTGAAGGCAACCATATTGATTGCTTCTACTTTTTTGATTTCCGGTACGTTTTTCAGAATAGCTTCTTCTAAGCCTGCTTTAAAAGTCATAGAAGACATTGGACACGAACCACATGAGCCAGTAAACTCCAACTTTACAGTGAAATCGGGAGTGATTTCAACTACCTCTACATTACCACCATCAGCGATAAGATAAGGCCTAATATTGTTTAATGCTTGTTCTACTTTTTCTATTAATTCGTCCATCTGGTGGGTGAAAGTTCTTACAATATTACAAAAAATGACATATATTTGTTCATTTTGAGCCAAATAATTGTGTCCAGTGGTTTTGGTATCCACCGATTCCCATGTCTTTGAAGTCTGGTGTCATGATGTTTGCACAATGTGTTGGGCTATTAACCCACTGTATTATTATCTCTTCAGGCGTTGGAGAAAATCCAGATGCTGCATAAATATTCTCTGCAAATGATTTGAAGAAATAATTTTGAGCTAATATTCTAGCCGAGGGTTCTACTCCATTTTTTGAGACATGAGAAAAGTATTTGTTTTCAAACATATCTTTACTATGAAGGTAGGCGGCTTTCTCAAGGTCGCTGTTCCAAGTTACTGGACTGGTTGCGGCAAAATATTGTGTTCCGCATTTTCGACCTTCTGATCTGGCCTTGTTCACCAGTTTTAGGAAGTCTTCATTTGTTGATATAGATTTTTCTTCCGTGAAAGTATCCGTTTTTTCACACGAGAAAAAGACAATTGTAAAGAAAAAATAGAGGTATTTACGCATTAGAATTCAATCAATTAGGAAGCTAGGTGCAAAATTTGTTCCAAAACTCTTGAACTACTTTAAAACGAAAATACCTTTAAAAAATTCAAATAATATTTTTAAACTTTGGGTAAAGTATAGCCATTTTTGTAATGCGAGACCATTAACGCATTAGCTTCCTTGTCATTTTTGAAGTTTCCGTTTGCCTCATCCCAAAATACTTTTCTGCCCAATTTGTAAGAAATATTACCCATTATCGCATTAATGGCCGCAATACTACCCGTTTCAATTCCGCATTTGAGCGATTTTGGGTCGTTGTTTCTGATAGCATTGATGAAGTTTTCAGCATGATTGTACAAATAATCATCTTCTGCTTTCTTAGTAAAAATAGGTATTGGCTCAACCTTGGTTTTTTTAACTTTATTTTCTGTATAAGTTTCTGGAATCAGCTCAAATCCACCACGATGAACCACCAGCGTGCCGTTGTTGCCTATGAATGCAATGCCCTCAGTTTTTCCGTAATTGCCGCCATCAATGCCCGTGGCGTGTTCCCAAAGCATATTGAAGCCATCGTATTGAAAGACTGTCTGTAAAGTATCTGGTGTTTCAGAGGCATCATCCGGATACGCAAATTTACCACCAGATGCCATCACCGATATGGGCGATTTAGCTTCCATGGCGTGTAAGGCTATATCGATTTCATGTACACCCCAGTCAGTCATTAATCCTCCCGCATAATCCCAAAACCATCTAAAGTTAAAATGGAAGCGGTTTTCGTTAAATGGGTGTCTTTGGGCAGGGCCTTGCCACATATCGTAATTTACGCCTTTAGGAACTGCTGTGTCTGGCAATACATTTACAGGTTTCATCCAGCCCTGGTAAGCCCAAACTTTTACCAATCGAATTTTGCCCAACATACCAGACTTCACCATCTTAAAGGCTTCTTCATAATGAGGACCACTTCTTTGCCATTGTCCTACTTGAACTATTTTTCCGTATTTTTTGGCTGCTTTTACCATCAAATTGCACTCATCCATGTTGTGTGCAATCGGTTTTTCTACATATACATGTTTGCCTGCATCCAGAGCTCCGATCATGTTTAGACAATGCCAATGGTCTGGTGTGCCTACTATTACATAATCTATGTCTTTATTGTCAAGCATTTGTCGGTAGTCGCCGTAGGTTTTGGCTTTGCTCCCTTGCATTTTTTCTAATTGTGCCGATCGTTCGTCCAAGACGTTTTGGTCGACATCACACAAGCCAACACACTCTATGCCTTTGTTTTTTATATGCCTTTGTAGGTTTGAGAAACCCATTCCTTTGCAACCAATCAAGCCAATTTTCATTTTGTCTGAAGGTGCTACACTTTTTGGTCTGGAATTGGCTAAGGCAGTCGAAATGCTCGGAAATGCCAAGCTTGATAAAGCCACATTTCTCACGAATTGTCTTCTAGAATTTTTCATTTATTATTCAGGTTGAATTTTCAATCAGAAAGTTATTAAAAATCTGGAACAATTTGTGTTTAATTATAAACAAAAAAGACCTCTCGGAAGAAGTCTTTTTTGTAAAATATGTTGTAATGTTTTATCTCATTTTCACTGGTTCTGTTTTTGGCAAGTTAGCATTTCTGATAGCTATTTGTTGGGCGAGATTCTCTGCCGCCGAGAAAAATGCAGCCGAAACCACTTCACTTTCGTCCATCATAATGGGTCTGCCTGAGTCGCCTCCTTCTCTGATTTTTTGAACCAAAGGTATTTGCCCCAAAACGGGTACATTGAATTTGTCGGCCAATTGCTGGCCGCCTCCTTCTCCAAATATAAAGTACTTATTGTCAGGAAGTTCTTCGGGAGTAAAATAAGCCATGTTTTCAATTATTCCCAATATAGGCACATTGATGTTGGCTTGGCTAAACATCGAACCGCCTTTGGTGGCATCGGCCAAAGCCACTTTTTGAGGGGTAGTAACGATAACTGCTCCCGTCACAGGTACAGTCTGAACCAAAGTCAAGTGAATATCGCCAGTTCCTGGAGGTAAATCCAACAAAAGGTAATCTAATTCACCCCAGTCTACATCACCGAAGAATTGTTTTAGGGCTTGGCTGGCCATGGGACCTCTCCACACCACGGCACTGTCTGGCGGCGTGAGGAAGCCTATTGAAATCATTTTGATGCCATATTGTAGAATTGGAGAAATAAAGTTTTTTCCGTCTTTCACCGAAACCATCGGCTGCATGTTTTCAGCTCCAAACATGATTGGAATCGACGGTCCAGAAATGTCCGCATCAATAATTCCGACTTTAGCACCTGATTTTTTTAGGGCCATTGCAAGGTTTACCGTCACGGTAGATTTTCCAACACCACCTTTTCCTGAGGAAATAGCGATGATGTTTTTTACTTGCGGAAGAAGTAAATTCTTGTTTAAAATCGACGTGACGTTTGAAGTCATGTTGATGTTTATCTCAAAACCATCTCCCAAGTCTCTGTGAATAGCGTCAACACACCTTTGTTTGATCAGTTCTTTGAGCGGACAGGCAGGCGTAGTCAAAATTACGGTGAAAGTGACTTGATTTACTCCGATCTCTATATCTGAAATCATGTTGAGAGTCACCAAATCTTTTTTAAGATCAGGCTCTTCAACGGTGCTTAGTGCTAATAATAATTTTTCTTTTGTAACTGTAAATTCTCCCATGAATAGTTTTATACTAAATTAGCAAACATTGGCAAAAGGCTTAAAGTTCGGGCAAATGCTAAACTAGCTGATTTGATTCTGAATAGCTTCTTTTTCTTTTGAAATATCTATTTGATTTTCAAATGTTTGTATTTTGGTTAATAGATTTTGAAGAAATTTTTGGTGATTTTCAGAATTTGGGTTGAAAGGTCTATGTTCTAACCCGGATTTGATTTTTTTCCAATAGTTAATAAAAATTTTCAGATTATCATCGAAATAAGTTTCAGAGAAAATATCAAGAATATATTTTTCTGCTTGTTCGTTTGGATGAATTAAATCAGATTTGAAAAATCTATAATCTCTCAAATCATCCATAACAATTTCGTAGGACGGAAAATAGTAAGTATCAGAATATCTGTTGGTTATCGTATTACACAAAGTCCTAAGAATGGATTTGGATACGCTGTTTAGTTGAAGCGTGTCTTTGATATGCCTTACCGGACTCACCGTAAATATAATTTTCAGCTCAGGATTAAATATTCTGAGTTTTGTATAGATATTTTCAAAAATATCTAATTGTTCTTGTTCGCCTAAAAGTTTTTTATTGAATAATGATGCCTTTTGTTTGTGGCAATTTGAAACAATTTTCTGTGTTTGTTTTTGCTCATAAACCCAACTTGTACCCAATGTAATGATCAAATAATCAGCTGATTTTAAGAATGACCCAGTACTTTGGTTTAAAGCTTTTATTTTTTCAATAAGGCCGACTTTAGTAAAATCTCTAATTTCAGAATGATAATTATAATGAAAAAAGACACCATCGTTTTCTACGATGGTGTCCTCATTATTATCAGAAGGTTCTAAGAGTTCTTCTAGCAGGCTACTGATAGAACTTAGGTTATAAACATTTCCGAATGGGTTGGCTAAACATTCAATTTTGTTTTCTGCCAGATAATTTCCCAAAACGTCTGAAAAACAAGAGCCTAAAGTCAAGATTTTGGAATTCAACAAAATCTGAAACTCAGGATTTATTTTTTCTATAACGGTTCGGAATTCTATCATATCAATGCGACTCTCGATTTACTTTGCTGCCTGACTTGCCCACCAAGTAGTCAAAATCGGCACCCAAATGTGCTTGATTTACTGACTCAATATACATTTTGGCATAACCTCTTACATAACCAAGATCAATCGGTTTCCAATTCTTTCTTCGGGTTTCCATTTCTTCTTCCGAAATATCTAGATTCAGCTTTTTGTTTGGAACATCTACCGTTATCATGTCGCCATTTTGAACAAAAGCCAATGGACCACCGATTGCTGATTCAGGTGAAACATGTAAAAATACTGTTCCAAAGGCAGTCCCACTCATACGTGCGTCTGATATTCTTACCAAGTCCGTTATTCCTTTTTCTATCAGTTTTTTTGGAAGAGCCATGCTGCCCACTTCTGGCATACCTGGATAACCTTTCGGCCCTGCATTTTTCAATACCATGATGGAGTTTTCGTCTATGTCCAACTCAGGGTCATCTATTCTTTCGTGGTAGTCTTCTATAGTCTCAAAAACCACTGCTTTTCCTCTGTGCGTCAGTAGTTTATCTGTTGCGGCTGAAACCTTAATTACGGATCCATCAGGGCAAAGATTCCCTCTCACTACGGTTATGCCTGCTTCCTCTTTGAGCGGGGCATTGTATGGAAAAATAACTTCTGGGTTCCAGTTTCGGGCTTTTTCTGAGTTTTCTACGATGCTTTTTCCATTGGCACTAATGGTATCTTTCCTCAGAATTTCTGACATTTCTTTAATTACAACAGGTAGTCCACCTGCATAATAAAAATCTTCCATTAGGAATTTCCCTGAAGGCATAAGGTTAACCAAAAGTGGAATCTTACTACCTAAATCGTCGAAATCCTCCAGTTTTAAATCTATACCAATACGACCTGCAATGGCCAATAAGTGCAAAATAAGATTTGTAGATCCTCCAACGGCCGCATTTACTTTTATCGCGTTTTCAAAAGCACCTTTTGTAAGGATATCCGAAATTTTAAGGTTTTCTTTCACCATTTCCACAATTCGCATACCGCTCATGTGGGCAAGCATTTTTTTGCGAGAATCCACTGCAGGGATTGCTGATATGCCAGGCAATGTTAATCCCAAGGCTTCGGTCATTACGGCCATTGTGGAGGCTGTACCCATGGTAGAGCAATGACCAGCAGAACGACTCATGCAGGCCTCTGCTTCTTCAAAGTCCTCGGCTGACATTTTTCCAGTTCTAAAATCATCAGCAAATTTCCAAACGTCGGTTCCTGATCCAATAGCCTTTCCTTGGAATCTGCCATTGAGCATCGGGCCACCAGGCACAACGATGGTAGGTAAATCTACACTTGCAGCACCCATTACTAAGGAAGGAGTGGTTTTGTCACAACCCGTCAACAACACGACAGCATCAAAAGGATTACCACGAATACTTTCTTCGACAGTCATAGCAGCAAGGTTTCTATAAAGCATGGCCGTAGGCCTAATGATAGTTTCGCCCAAGGACATCACCGGAAATTCTAGCGGAAAACCTCCTGCTTCATAGATGCCGTTTTTTACAAACTGAGCAATCTCTCTAAAATGTCCATTGCAGGGTGTGGTTTCTGACCAAGTATTGCAAATTCCTATTACAGGTTTGCCTTTAAACTGATGAGCAGGATAACCTTGATTCTTAATCCATGAACGATAAATAAATCCGTCTTTACCGGTTTTTCCAAACCAATCTCTACTCCGTAATTCTTCTTTGTTGTCGTTTTTCATTTATGATTGAATAAAATTTGACCGTAAAATTATAAATAGCCCGCATAAATATAGGTAAAACAACGTTTTTTTTGTTTTTTTGCATGCTAATTTTAAACTTTAACACAAAAATGAATCTTTTCGAAAACTTTGAAGATATTATCAATGAAGATTTTATAGCTAAATTGAAATCGTATTCTAGTGATAATTTGGGAGATGTTGAAGTAGCAGTAAAGGGTGTTTTCTATACTTTGGTAGCAGGATTGATAAGGCGTACTAACAGTGACATGAGTGCTGGAATGCTATACAATCAGATTAAAGAAAAATACAATAAAAGTTCAATACCTGAAGATAAATCTTTGCTTTTCACTCAGAAGGGTTTGATGGAGAAGGTTTCTGAAGACGGTTCGAAAATTATCAGTCAGATTTTTCCAGCATACAAAAGCCCTTTGCTAAGTATGATAGGTTCTTATGCCAATACGAGCAAAAATGTAACCGTTATCACTTCAGGTCTTACGTCTTCGTTATTAATAGACCTGCTTGGAAACAAAATAGATTCTGAGAATTTGGATAAAGATGGTTTGATTTATTATCTGAAACAACATCACGAAGTATTATTACAAAAGGCTCCAGAATCGCTAATGGAAAAGATGATTCCTGCTCTTGGTTTGCAAGAATTGATAAATACAAAAATAGTGGCTCCCAAAAAGCCTGAAGCAAGAGCAGCGGAAGAGGAGGTTGTTAACTCATCAGCAAGTTTACCTTCTGAAGACTACAGAAACGACTCTGCTTCAGAAACATTTTTTAATAAAAAAATACTCATTGGTTTTTTTGTCTTAGCATTATTGGGTGGAATATTCTACTATTTGTGGGCTCAAAATGGTGATTTTAGTTTTTTTAGCAAAGAAGAAGCCCCAGTAGAGTCCATGGATGAGGAATTGATGTTTGCAGATTCGCTAGATAAAGTATCCAAAGATTCAGTTAAGATTAATGCCAGATTAGACTCAGTGAAAACTAAAGAGCCTCTGAATGCCACTGAATTTACTGCTCTTAAACAGTATGTGAGTGATGCTTCTAAGGCAGAGGGGTCAGAGTTTGATTTTAAAAGTATTCAATATCTAGACAAATCATTTGATCTCACCAATGAGTCAATATCAGTTATTGACAGTATTGCGGGTTTGATGAATGCTAATGAGAGATTACAAATTAAAATAACTGCATTCTCTGAGGGAGGAGATCTTAAACTTAACAATAAAAGAGCATTTGCCGTAAAGAAAGTACTGCTAAGGAAAGGCGTAAATACGATTAGAATTGATGCTGGATCTGGTGGAAACGGTGGTAACTTCCCAAAAATAAAAGTGGTGACCAAGTAAGTAATTATTTATTTTTTAATGGAAAGCATTAGCTCAGTAGACTTCAGAAAGTTTACTGAGTTTTTTTTATAATATCTTGTCCGGATTTGTTAAAGAAAGGAAGTTGAAGGATGTACTATGTTGATAATTCTCTTTATTTAAAGTATAGTAGTATGCTCCTTTTTTAGAAAAACCTTTTTGCTTTTCTTCTGTTTTCGATAAAATATCAGTACTAAGTAGTTTTCGTGTAAAGTTCCTTTTGTCAAATTTGGTGTCAAAAATAGCTTCATAAAGGTTTTGCAGCTGTGGTAATGTGAATTTTTCCGGAAGTAGTTCAAATCCAATTGGGTGCAAAGACGCATTAGCCCTTAGTCGCTCTACGGCCAAAGCGACCATTTCAGAATGGTCAAATAACAACATAGGCAGGTTTTTAAGAGAAAACCACTTTGCATTTATTTTATTGGTTAATTTGTGGTCATAATCAGCAATGTTCAAAAGAGCTTTGTAAGTAACCGAAACAGTTCGCATTACGGGGTCTCTTTTTGGGTTACCAAAGGCAGCAAGCTGTTCTAAATATACGTCTCTCAAGCCAGTATGTTCAAATAAAATCCTATCTGCGGCTTCATTTAGGCCTTCATTTTCTTGAAGCCAACCGCCCATAAGTGACCAGGTTTCTTTAGTCTCTTCTAGTCCTCTTTTTACTAGTAATATTTTTAATTCTTCGCCGTCAAATCCAAAAATTATAGAGTCAAGTGCGACAAGACACTTGATTTGTTTATTGTAAAGGTCGAGCATACATAGGTTTTTTTACAAATTAATAAAAAAAAATCGGAGAATACATTTTACTTTTGCTAAATATGATAGAAGCTAGAAAAGTAAATTTTGAATATTCTGATATTTTTTCCTTAAAAAACATAAATCTTAAAGTTGAAAAGGGGAAAATTCTGGGAATTATAGGCCAAAGCGGTTCTGGAAAAACGACTTTACTAAAAATGTTGGCAGGTCTAAAAGATCCGAGTTCTGGAGCTGTTTATCTGAATAATATAGCTTTAGAGCCGCCTTCTAAAAAACTGATTGCTGGCCATAAACAGATAAAGATGGTAACGCAGCAAAATACACTCTTTCCCAATATTTCGATTGCTGAAAACATAGCCTATGAGTTGAGATATTTTGAAAAAAAATATCAATCTCAACGCGTAAATAAACTTTCTAAGGATTTAAATATCAGTCATTTATTGACAAAATTTCCAAGGGAGTTGTCAGGCGGAGAAATCCAGAGAGTAATGTTGGCCAAAGCCATTGCTGACGAGCCGTTGGTATTGTTGTTAGACGAGCCTTTTGCCAATCTTGACCCCATCATTAAGAAAAAAGTTTTGATTAACTTACAATCGGTGCTTCGCAAGGAATCTATTGCTTGTATTTTTGTGACACACGATATTCATGATGCTTTTGGTTTGGTCGACGAACTTTTTATTCTCAAAAACGGCAGAATGGTTCAGAAGGGAACCTCAGAAGTAATTTATAATTCGCCCAAAAATAAATATGTAGCCCTACTCACAGGCGATGGCTTTTTAATAAATATTGCTGGGAAAGAATCCTTTGTGAGGGCTGAAAATATCGAAATAGATTCAGGAGGTGAATACGAAGCTACTGTAACCAATAATATTTTTAAAGGAGCTTTTTATGAAATAATTATAGATTTTCAGGCAACAACTATTTATTGCTTGAGTAAAAAGCCTTTTCTGGTTGGTCAAACACTTAGGTTTAACCTCACCTCAATCATCCACTTTGATTAATATAGAACTGCTGTTTCTTCCATAACCATTGTAATCAAGCCCATAGCCCACTACAAACTGATTTTGAATCTCAAATCCCACATAATCGAGCTGAATAGGCACAAGCATTGCCTCTGGTTTGTGTAGCAGCGTGGCAACTGAAATACTGGCTGGATTATGAATTTCCAGTGTTTTCATTAAAAAATCTAGGGTACGACCTGTGTCAACTATGTCCTCCAATATAACCACATGGCGGCCTTCAATAGGTTGATTCAGACCTATCAATTCTTTCATTTTACCAGTAGATTCAGTGTTTTGATAAGAATGGATTTTTAAAAAACTTACTTCGCAAGGTATGGTGAGTTTCTTGAAAATATCTGCTATAAATAGAAATGAACCGTTCAAAATCCCTAAAAATACAGGGTTCTTACCTTTAAAACGCTCATTAAGTTTTTCTGAGATATCGTCAACTCTTTCTTGTATTTGTTCGCTTGTGATTAATTCTTTGAATTTTAAATCCAGTACCTCTACCATGTTTTAGTTTTTCATGTAAAATAAAATAATATTTTGTTAAGATTACTTTTTTTGACAAATGAAATTTCAAAAATCTCTAATTTTGTCATACAATTATTAGCAGTTCTATTTCGTTTTTTACAAAAATATACATATTGAAAAAAGGCTTTTTATTTATTATTCTTGTTTGTTCTCATTTCATTTCAAATGCCCAATTGTTTTCTTTTTTAAATTCAAAAGAAAAACCTAAAGCTGAAATGTTATTGCTCGATAGAGGTGTGCAGATCAGCACTACTGCTGCCGTTAATAACATGTACAACTTTAATTTTACGGAGGCTGAGAAAGAATATAAGTGGCTCAAGGTAAAATATCCAGAACATCCGCTAGGGGATTTTCTTTTGGGACTAAACGAATGGTGGAAAATAGTGCCCGACACCAAGCAGGAACGTTTTGATGAGCAATGCCACGCCTACATGGATGACGCCATAGATAAGGCTGACGAAATGTTTGATGAAAACAAAAAGAACAAAGAGGCGGCATTTTTTCTGTCTGCTGCTTATGCCATAAAAGGTAGACTATATGCAGAGAGGGAAAAATGGGTAAAATCTGCTTGGGCGGGTAAGCAGGCCATTAAATACCTAGATTACAGTAGGGGAGAAGAGAATATAAATCCTGAGTTACTTTTTGGCGATGGTGTGTACAACTATTATTCAAAGTGGATTCATGATAATTATAAATCTTTAAAGCCACTACTTACTTTTTTTAGGAAAGGAGATAAGGGTTTAGGAATTAGGCAGTTGGAAAATGTGGCAAATAATGCTTTTTATTCAAGGATGGAAGCTAGGTATTTTCTCATTCAGATATACGCAGCGGAGAATCAATCGGCAAAATCATTGACTATGGCTCGTCAAATGCACACCCTCTATCCCAATAATTCGTTTTTTCATAGATATGTAGCTCGCAATAGTTTTGCTCTTGGAAGATTAGACGAAGCAGAGATTTACGCCAACGAATTGATGGCGAGGTTGGAAGAGAAAAGTTATGGATATGGTGACAATGACGGTAGATATTCGGCTTATATTTTGGGTTATGTAAACCAAAACTATAAGCACAACGATACCCAAGCCAAGTTCTTCTACCAAAAATGTATCAATTACTCTTTGAGCAATAATACCAAAGAATCAGGCTATTATGTTGCTTCTAACATGGCCTTGGGCAATATTGCTTTGAAAGAGAATGAAAATAAGGCGGCGGTTGAATATTTTGCCGAAGTCTTGAAGAATTCAGAGAAAAATTCGAATTCGTATAAGCAAGCTAAAAAAGCATTGGAAGACCTTACCAAGAGGTTAAAGGCACAAAAAAAAGGGAAAAAGTAAATTTTCCCTTTTTGTATATCAAAATCTTCTGATTTCAAGGAATAGGAAGAACTTTCGTGTTTTTGAAAGTTGACAATATAACCATGGTTTGTGTGCTGGCCACCACTTCAATTTCATTTATAGTTTCCATTATTAAAGTCTGATAAGAAGCTATGTCTCTGGCAATTACTTTCAGTAAGAAATCGCAAGATCCTGTAACGTGATGACATTCAATGATTTCGGGTACTGCTTCTATGGTTTTTACGAAGGACTCCGTGATTGATTTTCTATGACCAGACAAGGTAACTTGAACAAAAGTCATTACACCTAAGCCCACTTTTTCTCTATCTAT
Source organism: Lacihabitans sp. CCS-44 (assembly GCF_024343735.1). Lineage (GTDB taxonomy): Bacteria > Bacteroidota > Bacteroidia > Cytophagales > Spirosomataceae > Leadbetterella. Next base: position 31,898 of record NZ_RJUE01000001.1, on the reverse strand, counting down.
TTGAGCATGATAGCTTTCAATAATACCTGTATTTTCAAGTTTTTTTACCCTTTCCAAAGTTGGTGCAGGAGAAAGGCCAATTTCTTTGGAAAGTTGAGCGTTTGTTATTTTTCCGTTGCTCTGGAGTATTTCTAAAAGTTTGTGATCAATTTGATCTAATTTACCGACAGCCATTGATTTGTTTGATTGATGATTTCAGAATTTTATTCTGTGTAAAGATACTATTTTATATTAAAATTTTAAATTATTTAAATAAACTTCTTTTTTAATGGTATTTAGGAGATGTTATTTGTGTAAATAATAATATTTTAAATAAAAATATTACAAAAACCCTCACTAAAGTGAGAGTTCAATTTGGGGATCCCAGTAGATTTTGGAGAAATTTTGAATCTTGTCTGCTACTATTTCTATGCCTTCTGCTTCTAAAAGCTCTTGCATTAGTGTTGGACTTTCAAAGTGGAATTTTCCAGTTAATATACCGTTGCGATTAACCACTCTATGGGCGGGTACATCATGAAGTCCATGAGCAGCGTTCATAGCCCAACCCACCAACCTTGCTCCAGTACTTAAGTATTTGGCAATAGCTCCATAACTGCTTACTCTGCCTTCTGGAATGAGTTTTACTACCTCATAAACCTCTTCAAAGCTTTGCATCTTCGATTTCTTTGACCAATTGATTGTACCAGTTTTCGCCATAGGCTCTTATGAGCGGCTCTTTTAAAAACTTATAAACTTCAACGCCGAGCTTGTCACCTAATGTACAAGCGTCGGAGCAGATGCTCCATCGGTCATAATTTATTGCATGGTAGCTTTCATACTTCGTGATTCGTATGGGGTATAAGTGGCAAGAAATTGGCTTTTTGAAATCTATAACTCCGTCGTTATATGCTTGTTCAATGCCACATTGTAAGATTCCTTTTTTATCATAGACAGCGTAAGCACATTCTTTTTCATCGATTGTGGTGGTAGAATAGTCTCCTTCCCAATCCTTGATGTATTTGCCTTGTTCTTCTATGGCTTTTATGCCTTCTGGCGATAAATAGGGTTTTATTTTTTCGTAAATTTCCTCGAGAATGGGCAACTCAACATCCTCTAGAGGAGCCCCAAGGTCGCCTTCAACACAACAAGCACCTTTGCATTTTTCTATGTCACATACAAAAAACTTCTCTGCTACATCGTCACTTATGCAAGTGTCTTCGATTAAGATCATTTCTTTATAATAATTTTTGAACCAAGCATGATTTCATTATCAGCCATGTTGTTCCATTTCTTTATGTCATTTACGCTAACATCGTATTTTCTAGAAATACTATATAATGTCTCTCCTTTAGTCACAGTATGAGATGTACTGCCTGAATTGCTAACGGGTTTCTTGACCTCTGTAACAGGCTCTTTGCCAATTACAGCATTTGATGTTTTCTTGTTCGAAACTAGCAACTTCTGACCTAAATTTATGCTATTTCCAACAATGTTATTCCATTCTTTAATTTGCGAAACTGAAACATCATATTTTTTAGAAATACTGAAAAGTGTCTCACCAGAAGTTACCACATGGGTTTGTGGTTTCGCCGTAGTTGGTTCTTTTACGATTGGCTTAGGTTTCACTAATTCCTCTTCTCCAATTGGTTCATCAGAGATTGGTTTTTTCGTAGGGGTTTTGGCAATTCCCTCGTCTTTTGTAACTATCGTAGATGAGCCTATGGTTAATAATTGATTGGCTTTTATACTCGCCGTGCTACTCATGCTGTTCATTTTGCGAAGTTCATCAACGGTTAAATTATACCGTTTAGCAATCGAGAACATCGTTTCTCCTGGTTTTACCATATGTTTGGTATTTACTACCTTAGTGGTTGATTTTGTCTCACTGGTAGTCACGATAGGTGGTTTGTTTGCAGAGGTATTCTTTGGTTCAAATAAGTCATCATTGACCTTTAGACCATCTGACTTATTGTCAATCGTTTTTTCAGTTTTAATAACCTCAGGTAACTTTGTTACTTCAGTTTTTGGACTGTCTATTACGGTTTCAGGTTGAACTCCTTTCGGCGTTTCTTTTACTATTTCTTTCGGTTTTTCGATAACCTCTGGCATTTCTTTCCTTACTGGAGGCGTATTGATAACCACCTCTTCCTTTTTCGTGTAATCTTCTTTTATTGGCAATTTGTCCTCATCCTCTATCGCCTCCCTGATGACTTCTACAGGCTCATTTTTAGGTCTAGTTTTTTGCAGCCATATAACTCTTCCAGGTTGTAGTTTTTCTGATTTTTTCATTCGGTTGTATTTCAGAAGATACTTTAACCCAACACCATATATTTGAGAAACATCCCAGAGTGTTTGGTTTCCGCGTACAGTGTGAAATTGAGTTGCTGCTTTTTTGCTTTTTTTCTGCAAATAATAAATACTACCTTCTTTGGTTAAGTCTTTGTCTGTCATGTCATTATATGACAAGAACTTCCCAATTTTCATTTTAGCTTTTGCTGATAACTGTGCTACTTCTTCTCCAGATTGAGCTAAAATACCCTTTTTGCCATTTATTTCGTAATAAACAGGATCGTCAGGGGAAGTAGAAACCATCGTAATTCTTTTCAGTTGAGGAAAACCAACATCAATTTTGTTGGCGTCAACTCTTTTTTGAATCTTATTGGTAATTTCTTCAATATCTTCAATTCTTGAAAGAATAAGGACATTGTATGCCTTATCTTCAGGAATATTTGGAGCATACAACCATGGATTATATTTGCGAATTTCGGCAATGTCAGTGGTAAGTTCCACGGCAATTTCTGCTAAAGATTTTCCTTTGGTGGAATATTCAACGAATTTTTTTGGAGAGTCTTTCAGCCTATTTAACCGGTGTTCGAATGCTATTCTATGAGCAAGAGCTTTTATCAAGTAAGGGTCTGTATTCTCATCAAACTTTACTTCGCTAGCAAATGACCATTCTGGATTTATCTTATTTGATGCTCCTTCTACGCCCATATTGTAAGCCATCATACATGATAGCCAATTTTTAAAAATGAGATTGTGACGTTTGAGGTATAAAGCGGCAGCTTTTGTTGACAGAAAGATATTTTTTCTATCGTCTTGCTTGCTGTCTACTTTTAATCCTACTTCTTTTGCCGTTGCTTCTTTGAATTGCCAAAAACCGACGGCATTCGAACTAGAAATAGCCTCAGGGAGTAGTGAACTTTCCAAAACAGCTATATACTTCATGTCTTCTGGAATATCTTCTTCTTCCAAAATTTTCTCAATAATTGGAAAATACCACTGCATTCTTTCCAATTTTTGTTCAAGAAATTTATTTTGTGGTGTTAGCAAAGAGGTTATTTCGGCATTTAAGGCTTTCAAGGCTTCAGGATTGAGTTCAATGAGAATATTGGCAAACTCAACTTTTTTTGGAGCCTCCGGTATGCTAATTTGTGTCTGGGCTGCAGCCAAGAAGATGATTGGGTAGATAAAAAAGAAAGCTAAAATTTTTTTCATTTTCATTTTATTTTTCTTGAGACAAATAATCCGTCTCTTATGGGTAAAAGCACTTTAATAGTTCTGTTGTCGTTTTGAACGTGTATGTTGAATTCTCTTAATAATTTTGTGGTGGAATCTTTTTTTGATGCATCGGTCACTTTACCATCCCAAAGCACATTATCACTAATTACTAAGCCTCCAATGTTAAGTTTTTCTATCGCCAAATCGTAATATTTAATATAATTTAACTTGTCAGCATCAATAAAGACTAAATCAAAATTACAATCTAGTGTAGGAATTACTTCTAATGCATTGCCAATTTTAAGATCGATTTTACTGCTTAGTCCGGCCAGTCTTATATTATTTTTTATTTTTGTTTCAAATTCTTCGTTGGCTTCAATTGTAACCAATCGACCATTTTTAGCTAAGCCTTCTGCCAAGCAAATGGCCGAATAGCCTACAAAGGTACCAATTTCAAGTATGCTTTGAGGCTGTAAAATTTGCGAAATCATTGAAAGCAACCTTCCTTGCAAATGTCCAGATAGCATCCTTGGTTTTAATAAGTTAGCATGTGTATCTCTACTTATTGTTCTCAAGACATCTGGTTCAAAACTGCTGTGATTTTCACAATATTGGTACAACTGTTCATTTGTTGTATTCATCTGTATGCAAAAATAAAAATATTATTTTGTAAATTCCAAATTTATTATTTATATTATATTTTCAGAAAATAATGAAAATTACTTTATATTAAAAAAGCCTCGAAAGGCTTTCTTAATATAATTTATAATGTTCTTTTAAGCTCTCTAATTTCAAAGCTCTCAATGATGTCATCCATCATGATATCATTAAAGTTTTTGATACTCAATCCACATTCATAACCATTTTTAACTTCTGCAACGTCGTCTTTGAAACGTTTCAATTGAGCTATTTCACCCTCATGAACTACGATACCTTCACGAATGATTCTAACTTTGTTGTTACGTTTTACATAGCCATCTGTTACATAACATCCTGCTATGGTGCCCACTTTGCTGATTTTAAATACTTCTCTTACTTGGATGTTACCAGTAACTACTTCTTCTTCTTTTGGAGCCAGCATGCCTTCCATGGCCGCTTTTATTTCATTTATGGCGTCATAAATGATTGAATATAATCTGATTTCGATTTGCTCGGCATCGGCTATTTTTCTTGCATTGTTTGAAGGTCTCACTTGGAAACCAATAACTATTGCATCGGCAGCAGAAGCTAATGTTACGTCTGATTCAGATATTTGACCAACTGCTTTGTGTACAATATTAACTTGCACCTCGTCTGTTGATAGTTTCAATAGTGAATCTGACAAAGCCTCAACCGAACCATCCACGTCACCTTTAACAATAACGTTAAGTTCTTTAAATGTTCCAATCGCTTTTCTTCTGCCAATCTCATCCAATGTGATGTGTTTCTTAGCTCTGATACTCATCTCACGGTTAAGTTGTTCACGCTTGTTCGCAATTTCACGAGCTTCTCTGTCTGACTCCATGATATTGAACTTATCACCCGCTTGCGGTGCACCGGGAAGTCCCAATATTTGCACGGGTTGAGAAGGGCCAGCTTCTTTTACTCGCTCGCCTAATGAGTTTACTAAGGCTTTTACTCTACCAAAGTATTGACCAGCCAACATGATATCTCCAATTTTCAAGGTGCCGTTTTCTACCAATATCGTAGAAACATAACCTCTGCCTTTGTCAAGAGAGGCTTCTATGACAGTACCAAATGAGTTTCTGTTTGGATTTGCTTTTAGTTCGAGCAATTCAGCTTCTAATAAAACTTTATCCAATAATTCGTCAATACCGATTCCAGATTTAGCAGAAACTTCTTGCTCTTGATATTTACCCCCCCAGCTTTCTACTAGTATGTTTTCTTTGGCTAAGTCTTCTCTAATTTTGGCAGGATTGGCGTTTGGTTTATCAATCTTGTTGAAGGCAAATACGATAGGTACACCTGCATTCTGGGCATGGTTAATAGCCTCTTTCGTTTGCGGCATTACACTATCGTCGGCTGATATTACAATGATTACTACGTCAGTTACTTTGGCTCCTCTGGCTCTCATGGCTGTAAATGCCTCGTGACCGGGGGTGTCAAGGAATGTTATAGATTTTCCTTTATTGTCTCCTTCTTTTATGGTTACAGAGTATGCTCCAATATGCTGCGTAATTCCACCAGCTTCACCTGAAGCTACTTTGGATCTTCTGATATAATCAAGTAATGATGTTTTACCGTGGTCAACGTGTCCCATAATAGTTACAATAGGTGCACGGTGTATTAAATCTTCTTCTTTGTCTATGGCTACTTCTGTATCAAATGATACCTCTTCCTCAGCTGAAATAAATTCTACATCAAAATTAAATTCTAATGCAATCATTTGAATTGTTTCAGCATCTAATCTTTGGTTAATAGATGCAAAAATACCCATCTTCATACAGCTGGCTATAACTTCTGTAACCGTTACATTCATCAACGAAGCTAGCTCCGAAGCTGATATAAATTCGGTCACTTTTAGAGTACCGCTTTCTTCCAGTTCTTGTTGGTCTAAAGCATCTTGGGCTTCAGCACGGTTTCTACGTTTTTCTTTACGATATTTAGAACCAAACTCATTGCCTTTATTCTGCATCTTAGAGATGGTAGTCTTGATGTTGTCTTTTACATCGTCTTGAGACACCGACTCTTTTCTATTTCCGCCTTTTTTGAAGTCTTTCTTGCCTCCAGTGTTTCCTCCAGTTCCTTGATTCTGGTTTGGAGCAGTGGTTGGTTTGTTGTCCACGTTGGCCCCGCCTCCTGTAAATGGTGGCTTAGTTCCGCCAGTATTAGGTGTATGGGGAGCATTAGGTGTATTTGGCCTGTTTGGTCCAACAGCTTTAGGGTCTTTTCTGAAATTCTCGAAATTAGATTTTGTAGTATCTCCTACTTTTTCTCCACCAACAATTACCCTTTTTCTTTTTCTTTTTTGCTTTAATTCCTCTTTTGTGAGAGGCTTACGTTCAACAGGAAGTTCTATTTTGCCTAGTACCTTTAATCCTTGAAGTTTATCCCCTTGAGCTTTAATGAGCTTCGGTGGTAGGATTTCTTCAATTTTATCTTCTTCAATAACAATTTTAGGTTTCGGAGTTTCTTCTTTTTCCTCAAATACCTCATCGATGATTTTCTCTAAAAATGGAGTTTCTAACCCAAGTGTTTCTTCTTTGGTCTCTACTTTTGGAGTCTCTATCTTAGGCTCTATTTTAGGCTCTATTTTTATCTCTTCCTTTATGATAACAACTTCAGGTACAACTTCAATAGGTTTGGTAACCTCTATTGGTTTTACTTCAACTAGTGGTGCAGGTTTTACTTCAATTATAACTGGTGCAATCACTGTAGGCTCCTCAACTACTATTGGTATAACTGGTTCGGGCTTTGTCTCAACCTTTGGTTCTTCCTTTATAATCTCTGGTTCAGCATCTATCGGAATAATTTTGGCCGGTCCTTTGCTATTGAGGTCAATTTTGCCCAGAACTTTAGGGCCTTGAAGATTGTGTTCTATTTTAATTATTTCAGGCTCTTCGGGCTCTTCTCTAAAATACAAGATTTCATCACTAGACCTAGTTGATGACAATGATTCAGTTGGTGAAACAGATGAAGAACCGCCACCCATTTCTCCTAGAAGTTCAGGAGCATGTAGTTCTTTTGATAAAACCTCAAGTAAGTCAAATGAAAGTTTGGCGTTGGGATTATTATCAATACGATGCCCTTTTGAGCTGAGAATCTCAATAATGGTAATTGTACCTACGTTAAGTTTCTTGGCCGCTTGGCTAAGTCGCATCATTTTTTCTTCTGCCATAAATATTTCTTAAATTTTATAAAAACAATTGTAATTTGTTGTGGTCTAGTGTTTTACATATCAATCAAATTCTTTTCTTAGGATATCTAGTACTTCATCAACAGTTTCTTCTTCAAGCTCAGTTCTTCTCACTAAATCAGCCTTGCCTATCGTCAATACAGACTTGGCGGTGTCTAGTCCGATTTTTCTGAACTCTAACAATATCCACTCGTCTATTTCGTCAGTAAATTCCATTAAGTCTACATCTTCCTCTTCTACCACTCCTTCGATGTCTCTAAATACATCAATTTCTAATCCGATAAGCTTGCTAGCCAATTTGATGTTTAATCCACCTTTACCGATTGCTAACGAAACTTGATCTGGCTTAAGGAAAACCGAAACTCTTTCATTGTTTTCGTTGATTCTGATGTTACTGATTTTCGCTGGGCTTAGTGATCTTGAAATCAATAGGTTTGTATTGTCAGTCCATTGAATAACGTCAATGTTCTCGTTTTCAAGTTCTCTAACTATAGAGTGAATTCTAGAACCTTTCATACCCACACAAGCACCCACTGGATCTATTCTGTCATCGAAAGACTCTACAGCTACCTTAGCTCTTTCACCCGGCTCTCTTACAATCTTTCTGATAGAAATCACGCCGTCTTGAATCTCAGGAATTTCCAGTTCAAACAAACGCTCCAAAAACACAGGTGAAGTTCTCGAAAGTGTAAGTTTTGGATTTCCGTTGTTGATTTCCACTTTATGTATAATTGCTCGTATACTAGTGCCTTTTCTGAATCTATCTTTTGGTATTTGCTCTCCTTTTGGAAGTGAAAGCTCATTGCCTTCTTCGTCCATACAGATTACTTCTTTACCCAATATTTGATAAACGTCGACTATAACTAATTCTCCGACTTGGTCTTTGTATTGATCAAAAAGCATTTCTTTTTCAAGATCCTTTACTTTTTGGATCAATGTCTGACGAGCAGTTTGTACAATTCTTCTACCGAAGTCTTCGATTTTTACTTCTTCAGCTACTTCTTCACCAATCTCAAAGTCAGGCTCTATTTTTTTAGCTTCTGTCAAAGGAATCTTATCTGTATCCCAAATGTCTTCGGAGTTATCGTCAACAATTTCTCGGGTTCTCCACATCTCTAAATCACCACTTTCGGCATTTAGGATTATGTCAAAGTTGTGATCATCTCCATAGGCCTTACGAATCATGGTTCTAAGCACATCCTCAAGGATGGCTATCATGGTTGGCCTGTCGATGTTTTTTTCTCTTGCAAACTCAGCAAACGATTCAATTAAATCTCCACTATGCATACGTGTCTATGTTTTATTTAAATGAAATGACAACTTTAGCCTCCTTGATGTTTTCAATCAATAAAGTTACCGTTTCAGGTTTTATTTTCTTTTTTGCTTCTGGTTCTATGGTTATTTTTCCGTCAGAAACTTGGGTGAGCATTCCTTTTACTTCGCTCAAATCTTCCAAAGTTACTTTTAAAGTTCTTCCTATGTTCTTGGTATATTGTCTTTCAAATTTCAAAGGGCTATCCGCACCTGGAGATGAAACTTCCAAGACAAAGGCAATGTCGATGATTTCTTCGAGTTCAATACCAAGCTGACGACTAACATCACCACATGCATCTATTGAAATGCCCTCATCAGAATCGATAAATACGGTTATTTTTTTTCTGATTTTGGAGTCGGAAACAACAACATCTACTAAGTAATAATCCGTGGTGGATATTATTTCGTCTAAAAATTTAATTACTGCTTCTCTAAGAGCCATCTAAAAACCTACAAATCTAAAGTTATTACCAACAAAAAAGGAGGTTTTATACCCCCTCATTCTTCTTTTCGATGCAAAATTAGTCTATTTTTTGGTAAATTCCATATATTATTTAAAAAAAACAATTTAAAATATTCCATTTATAAGGCTGAATATTATCACTTTATTATCGCCAAAATTTATTTAGTTTAAAAAAGGGAATGTATTGGTTTTTTAAATGAAATAAAGTGTGTTAAGTAATTAGCAAGTTATTCATTTGGACTAAATAAAATATAGAGTTTTGTAGTTTTTTGAAAATCATGTTTTTATGCCTTACTTTATTTATATTTTAAAGCATATTGGCTATTATTGCACCATCATTTCAATGTAATTGTTATTGGGCTTAATCAATTTCATAAAAAAATTCTTCTTTCTGATCAATATTAGCTTTGGTCTGTATTCGCTATTGGTTTATCAATTGGTTTTTTCTGCTGATATCAGACATTGGTTGGGCGGTTTCTTAATGTTGACTTTCCCATTGGTTTTGTTGGGGCATTTGTTCTTTTTTTTGGTGTGGATTATTGGTAAATCACCCAAAGCTTTGCTTTCTTTATTTATGCTGCTGATAACCTACTCAGTTTTTGATAGAACATTGAAAATCAACCCTCCAGATATAAAACCCAATCCGCCGTTTTCTTTTTCGTTACTCAGCTACAACCTTATGTATGGTGATTATCATCAGTTTGTTTTAAAAAAGAACGAAGTTTCTGCAAGAGGTCTATCGAATGTTTTGGACACTTTGACGGCCGATATTAAGTGTTTTCAGGAAATGTATAATACTGAAAAATACCATGAATTTGATTTGCTAAGGCGTATTTCAAAACGAAATGCTTATTACGTGTACATGCATTCCAACACGGACAATAACAAAGGGCAGGGAGCTATTGGTTTAGCTATTTTTAGTAGATTTCCGATAATATCGAAGAAAGAGTTGTATTGGCCACCTAACAACAATGGAGTGCTTTCGGCTGATATAGTGGTGGGTAAAGACACCATTAGAGTTATAAATGCTCAGTTAAAGTCTATGGGGATTCGAGTTCAGAAGATTTTAAAGGAAGATAATAAAATAGATAAACAAGAGACACGAAATGTATTAAGCAAGCTAAAAGGTGGCTTTGAGGATAGAGGTTTACAGGTGAATTTACTAGAAAACTGGATAGAGGAAAGTCCTTATCCAGTTATTTTGGCTGGAGATTTTAATGAGTTGCCTTACGGGTATGCTTATGGGAGAATAAGGAAAAAACTCAGCAATGCTTTTGAAGAAACTGGTTTTGGTTTTGGTTTCACCTATCACAAAGTGTTGAGTTTTTTGCGAATAGACAATCAGTTTTTTGACGATAAAAGAATAGAAAATATTGATTTTTTGACGGTTTCGAATGTGCCTTTTTCAGACCATTATCCTATAAAAGCCTGGTATTTAATGAAATAAAATTGCCTTTTATGAAAAGAATTCAAAGTATAGATTTTGCCAGAGGTTTGGTGATGGTCATAATGGCTTTAGACCATGTGAGAGATTTGATGCATACCAATGCATTTACACAAGATCCCACGGATTTGAATACTACTACCCCCATTTTGTTTTTTACTCGATGGATAACTCATCTTTGTGCCCCTACATTCGTGTTTTTATCAGGAGTTTCAGTTTACATGTCTTTTGAGTCGAGTAAAAACTTGGATGAAGTGCGAAGTTTTTTGTTTAAGAGAGGATTGTGGCTTCTGTTGTTGGAAATTACAGTTGTGAATTTTGGAATTTGGTTTGATATTCACTTTCAGACTATTATGTTTCAAGTGATTGGAACAATAGGCTTTGGGTTTGTTTTATTGAGTCTTTTATTGAAATTCACCACTTCTTACATAGGTAAAATCGGATTTTTACTATTGATATTGTATCCATTATTGGCTTTGATTCCTTTTTCTGATGGCATTCGAAATTCAGCTGGAATTTTGTTTTTCCCGGCCCTTATACCTATTGGGGAAAGTTTCACATTTTTTATGTCCTATCCTCCCTTTCCTTGGTTGGCTATTATGATGCTCGGTTTTGGCTTTGGACGTTTGTTTTTAGACAAAAACAACAAAGCACTTTTTCTAAAGTATGGTTTAATTTTCTTAGCGTTATTTTTGATTTTGAGGGCTGTTGACATTTATGGAGACCCAGCACATTGGTCTGTGCAAAAGACTCCAGTTTACACACTATTGTCGTTCTTTAATGTTTCAAAATACCCACCTTCGCCTTTGTATTTTTTTGTAACAATAGGTGTGGTTTTCTTAAAAATGTGGTGGGCTGAAGGGCGAAGTAACAAACTGATTGAAATATTGAAAGTATATGGAAAAGTACCGCTATTTTATTATCTGATCCATTGGTACGTCGTGCACCTGACAATGTTTGCCATAGTTTTTGCTAAAGGTTATACAGTGTCTGACTTGGTTTTTGGGCCATTTAAATTTGGGCGACCAGAGACTGGTGGGGGAGTTTCGCTGCCTTATGTGTATCTTATTTGGTTGGCAATCGTGGTATTGATGTATCCTTTGTGTAAATGGTACGGAGCTTATAAAGAGGCGAATAAATCAAAAGCTTGGCTGAGATATTTATAAAAAAAATACATCCTTGATGCCAAGGATGCATTTTTTACTAAAAGCTAATCAACTCATTACAATTTTTACTTCTTTTCCGGTGTTGGCTGCTTTTTTGATAGCATCTAGGATAATCATATCTTTCAGTCCTTCTTCTCCGGGAGTTAAAATAGGTTTATTGTTCAAAATGGCATCCGCAAATCCATCCATTTGATAAGCTTGATGATGGACTATCGGGAAATCCATTGGGCCTTTTGAGGTGGTTCCTTTAAGTGGACCATAGTCATAGGCTGGTGACATGCTTAGACTGCCTTTTTCATAATGGATAGACAATTCATGGGCATTGGTGGCATACGAGCTCATCCCACTTGCAATAGCACCACTCGGAAATTTCAACTGCCATAAAATAGTTTCTTCGATGTCTCTGTAAACCTCAGGTTCTGTTTTAATGGCTTGGGCAGTAACCGAAATTGGCTCTTCACCTGTGGCGTATCTACTGGCGTTTATGCAGTAGATACCTACGTCCATTAAAGCTCCGCCACCCGACCATTTGTTGTTCATTCGCCAAGCCTTGAGGTCACGGTTTCTCCAGGCAAACTTGGTTTCAATAAATTTAGGTTTGCCAAAATCTTTGTCTTTGGCTAGTCGCATGACTTCATTGGTAAATGGTTCATAGTGAAGTCTGTATCCTACGCCAAGTTTTACTTTCTGGCTTTTGCAATAGGCTATCATTTCACGAGCTTGCTTGGCATCCATCGACATTGGTTTTTCGGTGATTACATGTTTACCGGCTTTGGCCGTACGCATAACGTATTCGGCGTGCATAGAATTGGGCAAAACTACATAAACTACATCCACATCTGGATTGTTGGCTATGGTATCGAAATTTTGATAATTATAAATGTTTTTATCAGCCAAATTGTATTTTTCTTTCCATTTAGCGGCTTTTTCTGGCGAGCCAGTTACAATGCCTACTAATTCACAATTTTTAGATTGAGCCAAGCCCGGAGCCAACTGGTTGGTAGCATAATTTCCTAATCCACAAAGAACTATACGCAGTTTTCGGTCAGTAGTGATAGGGTAGGCCTGTAAGTTTTGAGCGGCCAAAGGTACCAAAACACCCGAAGCGGCTAAGTTTCTTAAAAAATCACGTCTAGAGTTTTTCATTTTTTATTTGAAGGGTTGAAATAATAATTAAAAGTAAGAAAAATAATCGAGAGTAATATAATTCAAAATACCCACTAAAACCCAATCCTCTTCTTCCCACCGCCACTCTTCCCTTCATAATACTCTTTGAGTTTTTCCAATTCAAATACATAACCGCCGCTGAGAATCGGGAAGCGGGTCCAGCTGCGTGGGTCAAGGTTGTGCGTGTCGAGGTGGAAACCTGGGGCATAACGCTCTCGTTTCCATTGGTTTCTGCTCCAAAGTTTGAAGAAACGGTTCGTCCAATTGTAGAGGTCTTCTCGGCTGTATTGGTTTTCGTAGAATTTCTCCAAGTTTTTGAAGCACTCCAAGGGTGATTTTTTGTCTCTGATGGCCAACTGCTCTATGTGGTTAAGCACTTTGTATGGCATTAGGTCTTTTTCGTCGGTTTGTTTGTTGTCTTTTGGTCTTAGTTCGGCAGTGGGTTGTAAGTCGTTTACGTATTTCAAGCCTTCTATTTTTATGTGTTTGCCTTTTACTTCACAGCCTGTTTTTTCTAGCCAAATCAGCCAAGTTCTTAACCAATCTTTGTCAATTCCAGCTATTGGGCTGATGCTACCCGCTGTGTCACCGTCCATGGTGCAGTAGCCTACAGCCACTTCTGAGCGGTTGGAGGTAGCCAAAAGCAAGTGATTGTGTAGATTGGCGAGCATCCAAACACCTGGGGCACGCACACGAGCTTGTATGTTTTGCATCGGTATGTCGTCAGTAGCCCAACTCAGTTTTCGGCCAATTTGGTCTTCTATCAAATGGGTGTAACTATCCACCAAGCCATTGATGTTGATTTTCATGAACTGTGCCCCAATGGATTCTGCCAAGTTTTTAGCTGAATTCAGGGTGTCATCCGAGCTGTTTTCTGTTCCTTGGTAGATGGTCAATATCAGTTTTTTGGTCAGTTCTTCTATAGTTTTGGTATTTTTTACCTCTGGTATGTAGCTGAGCTTTTCTTTAAATGCTTCAAAGCCGATGCTTTCATCGCCAAGTCTTACCATTAAGCCACACAAAGCCGTGCAAGCACAAGAATCCGCACCACCAGAAAGAGAAATGGTGAATCCAAACGAGCGAGATTTTCGGAGATAATCGAAAAGTGCCAAACTTACTGATCTTGAAAATTCTTCTTCTTTTAATGAACCTCCTTTTTCAAAAGCCTCCATTTCGGCAAAAGTAGTGTTAGGGATTTCAGAATAAGTCAGCTCAAAATTTGACTGAATAAGTTTGAGGTCTGTGGGTAGGTTTGATTTTATTTTGGCTTGCTCTATCTTGTTTTTGCCAATGTCGACTATTGCTGAGGTCAAAGTGAAATCAGCGTAACTAAAACGCTGACTTGAAGCAAGTACGTCACCACCTGAGCAAACCATGGCATCTCCATCAAAAATCAATCTTCCTGCTTCGTTACCCAGCAAATTGGTATAAACATACGCACAACAAAAAGCACGAGAAGCATCTGTAACCAATTGCTCACGAATCTTAAACTTATGAAATCCAAATGGACTAGCACTAGGGTTAAGGATAATATCCACGCCTTTGTCGAAATGTCTCACCGCAGGCCTGTTGGCCACCCAGCCATCTTCACATATTTCAAGACCAATTCTGATGTTGTCAAAGCTAAATACTAAATCTCCAACTGGATATTTTATGCCTTTTATGCTGATTTCTGAGGTTTGACCTGCCTTCCATCTATGAAACCAACGGTCTTCGTAAAATACTCCGTAATTGGGTAGGTGCTGCTTGCAAACAAAGCCCAATATTTGCCTATTGGCTATCACACAAGATGAGTTATATATTTTATTGTTGACCCATATCGGTAAACCCACGCACGTTATTATATCGGAAGTTTGGTCTACAATGTCTTCTAATATTTCTAAAGATAACTTGAATACGTCAGGCGAATAGAAAGCATCTTCGCAGCCATAGCTGGTTATGCATAACTCTGGCAAACAAAGTACTTGGATATTTTGTGCCTTTGCTCTCTCTATTGCATCCAGTATATTGTTTTTGTTTCCAATCCAGTCGAGCGGAGTTTGGTTCAACGCGGCAGCTCCCACTTTCACTAATTCCATGCTTGTGTTTTAATTTGATTCAAAATTAAAAAAATAAAAGATAAATATTAATTTTTTGAATTTATCCTCAATAATTCCTTCAAGAGAAACAAAAACGGTAGATTTAAATGTATCCGTTTGATAAGTATTATTGATTTTAATAAAATATTATTTTACGGTATTGTTTTGGTATTAAGTACTTAATATTAAGTACTTTATTTCTTTTAAAATGAATTGATTTATGTCAATTTCAGCAAATCGCGTTGTGACAGTTTAGAAATTATTCGTCTATATTTGCAATTGATTTATATCAATTCTAATGCAAACTTATTAAATAACTATTAAATAAAGCACTTGTATGCACGTTACAATTTCTGAGAGACCAACTGAAGTAAAAGGATTAAAGTACACAACAACAAAACCCAAAAACACAGCTACATCAAGTACTTTTGCTGGATGTTATAATATGGAAAAGATTGGTAAAAAACAGTTCTGTTTCGTTTTTGATAGAGGAATAGAATTTTAAGAATATTAGAAAGAAGGGTGAAAAAAATCACCCCCTTTGCTTAGCTATTGAGTGAAAACTTTTGAAAAGCCGTTTTTGTATGAATTTATAAAAACACAGGTCGTTAAATAAAAAAACTAGGATAATGAGATAAGCACTTGGATTGAGAAAAAAACACTTCGACATTTCCCTTTTTGACATTTGCAAATTTAATTAGGAAAACACTTTCCAAAATCGGGAAAGTCGAAGTGAATTTTTTTGGCGTCTCACACCAAACAATTAAATGAGAATTTCATGCCAAGCGATTGGCATGTTTTTTTTTTGATAATTATGCGAACCAATATTGGTTCGAAATCCCCAATAAATACAAAAAGTGGATACATTATGTATCCACTCAATGGTTTTACTACCTCTTAGTAATTTTTTCAGAATTTCATTTTACTTCAAATTGGCGTATCCTTTCGATAATCTTTCAAGAAATTGTCATCTAATGGTACGTTTATTGACGAATTCAATGAAGCTCAAAAACAGCTTCAATTTCCACGGTTATTCGCCCAGGTAAAGAGCCCATTCCCACCGCACTTCTAACTCCAATTCCATTTTCCTCTCCAAATATCTCGGCAAATAGTTCGCTACAACCATTTATAACATAAGGATGTGTTCCAAAATCTGGATGAGCGTTCACCATTCCCAATACTTTTATTACACGTTTTATCCTATTTAGAGATCCAAGATTTTTCTTTAAAGTTGCCAATATGGTAAGGCCCACTTGGCGAGCGGCTTGTTTACCGTATTCTTGGTCTACATCCAGTCCTACTTTGCCTACAAATTGGCTACCGTCAGGTAGATTTGGGCCATGGCCAGACACATAGGCCATATTACCTACTATTAAAATAGGTTTGTAAACCCCAGCTGGTGCTGGAGCTTCTGGTGTTTCATTTACAAATGCTTCAAATTTGATGTCTGCTGTCATATTATTTGGTCTAATACCAACACGCCCAGAAGTCCAATAATAGAAACTATGGTTTCCATAATACTCCAAGTTTTGATGGTGTCTTTTATGCTTAAATTAAAATATTCTTTGAATAACCAAAATCCTCCGTCATTGATGTGCGAAAACATCAAGCTACCTGAGCCAATCGCTAAAACCATTAATTCTGGAGATAAGCCTGATTGGGCTTGAATCATTGGCAAGAGTACGCCTACCGCAGTGAGGCCAGCGATAGTTGCAGAACCAATACAAACTCTGATTAAGGCTGCTATAGCCCAACCCAATATCAATGGATTTAGGTCCACATTTAACAATAAACCTGCTATATATTTACTGGTACCACTGATGATAAATATTTCTTTCAATGCTCCTGAACCAGCTATAATGAGTAGAATAGGAGCTACATTTTTGAAAGCCTCTTCAAGAAGTTTGCCAACCTGAGGCATTGTTTTGCCTTGTTTTATTCCTAAGAAATAAACCGCCACCAATACTGATATTAGTAAACTGAAATTCGGCTCAATCAATAAATGGATTTTGAAATTATCTTTCATCATTTGAGAGAAAGCATTGAAGCTTTGCTCCAAACTATCTGGCAGAATACCCAAAATAAGATTATACCATAAGGAGTAAGTCAATAAAAACACAGGTAAAAGGGCTACGAAAAAACTTATAGAGACACTTGGAGTGTTTTTGATTTCAACTTTTTCACTTGCAAAAAGACTCGTGTTTATCTCGGGTTTGTATTTTTTAAGTGTACTGCCAAACATCGGTCCAGCCACAGCAATGGCGGGTATGGCTACCATAATGCCATAAAACAACGTTTTCCCAAGGTCAGCATTTAACTGGGTAGCTATTGCCGCCGGCGATGGATGTGGAGGTAAATATCCGTGAGCAACTGACAAGGCAGACAGCATAGGGATGCCCACATACAAAATCGGGAGTTTTGTTGATTGAGAAATTGCAAAAATTAGAGGAATAACAATTACAAAGCCAGCATTGTAGAACAATGGCAGACCAATTATAAAACCTGCAAGTGCCAAGCCCCAGGTAAGGTATTTATCTTTGAAAACCGACACAATCTTGTTGGTAATCTGTTCCGATGCTCCACTGGAGGCGACGAGTTTACCCAGCATGGCTCCAAAGCCAATGATCAAGGTTAGCTCTCCTAAAGTACCACCAACTCCATTTTGTATGGCTTTAGAGAGAACTGGGACTTCTAGCTGATTTGCTAATCCTAAACCTATAGCAACAAGTATAAAGGAAATGAAAGTGTCGAGTTTGACAACAGAAACCAGCAGTATCAATACCAAAATGGCAACGAGCGTGAGTAATAAAGGCATTTTTTTAAATTAGGGTTGAAATAGGGAAGCAATAATAAAGAAAACCTTTGATATTATTGAGATTGTTACAAAAAAAAGAGGAGCAAAAGCTCCTCTTACAAGTTTTCTATTTAGTATTTTAAGACTTAATTTTAATTTTTTGCCCAACTTTTACAGTATTCCCAGATATATTATTCCACTTTTTTATGTCAGAGATTGTTACTCCATCATAACGTTGGGAGATATTCCATAGTGTGTCTCCAGGCCTAACAGTGTAAGTAGCAGATTTCTTGATAGTTTCTGAAGAAGTCTTAGCAGCAATACTGTTTGCTTTAACTTTTTGCTTTACATCTACATATATTACTAATCTTTCTCCAGCATTTACTTGAGATGAACGCTTGTTGTTCCATTTTTTGATATCTTTCATATTGACATCATATTTCATGGCTATTTTGTTCAAAAACTCACCTCTTTTCACTTTGTGAATTTTCTTAACTTGTTTGGTGATGTTTTTATACTTTACAGGAATTTCTTCTTGATCTTCATCAGAAGTATTCGATGCAGTAATGTGTGGTGTCGAAGTTTTTCTACCAATTACGATTGTACCATCATCAGTAGTAGTTACGCCACTGCCAGATGCCAACATTGTTGGGTTTTCAGAGTCGGAATTTTCAATTGAAATTGGTAATTCTCCTTTTCTGCTAGCAGAGTCCAAGATTGTCAATTTGTTTTCGTTAAAATACGCAAGGTTGGTGGCAGGCAGAGTCAACTCATATCCATAAGGCATTGCTGGTAGAATATTGCCTTTGATGTGAGGGTTTAATCTTTTGATTTCTGCAAGGTCTAACTGACTTAAAGAAGCCAAAACACTTAAATCAACATATTTTTCCAATATAACTTTCTCTACAGGAACTGTTTGTTTTATGTTAGTTGGAGTTATTCCATGAAGGTGTCCATAATTCATCATGTAAGCCAAAGCAATGAATTGTGGTACATAAGCTCTAGTGTCTGGGTGAATGTGTGGGTGAAGATCCCAATAATTTGAAAGGCCAGTAGAACGCATTGTTCTGCCAATTCTTCCAGGACCAGTATTGTAGGAAGCTAATGCCAAATCCCAATCATTGAATTTTTTGTAAAGTTGCTTCAAGTATCTACAAGCAGCATCAGTCGATTTTTCTATGTGCATACGTTCGTCTACATACTCGTTGATGGTTAGCCCCATTTCTTTGCCTGTAAAAGACATAAACTGCCAAAGTCCAACTGCCTTACTTCTCGATACCGCCTTGGGATTAAGTCCAGATTCTAGTAAAGCCAAATATTTTAATTCTTCTGGCATTCCATTTTGTCGAAGGGAATTTTCGAAAATTGGAAAATAAATCTCTTTTTCTTCCATCATGTGTTTAGAAAAACTAGGTCTTCTAATCAGAAAGAAATCGAGGTATTTTTTTACACTTTCGTTGTAAACCATGGGCATGGTTTTTTCTATCGCCTTGAGTCTCTGCTCAACAATCTGAGGATCTTCTATTAGAACTTTATATTCTTTTTTATCTCTTTCATCAAAGACAATTAACTCATAAGGATATATAATTTTGGGTTCTTCTGCAACTGTAGTATCGATGACTGCTTGGTCTTCAAGTATTACTGAATTCACTTGAGCATTTGAAGCAAAATTTAAACCGGCAATAAAAGAAAAGGTCAAAAGGAATTTTGAGATTTTCATATTAATAAAATGAGTTTTCACAATTTTAAATAAACTAAACGAGGTTTTTAGAAAAGCAATACTTCAAAACTAGTATTTTTTTTCTAAAAAAAATTATTAAACATAAAAAAAATGTTAGAAACTGGGTAGTTAATTGATTTTTTGAATGTTCAAGGCAAATTCTAACATCTTTTTTTCCCCAAATTCAGTGCCAAGTATCTGAAAACCAATAGGAAGTCCATTTGCGTTTTTACCATTTGGTATTGATATTGAAGGTAATCCAACTACATTGGCGTGAACAGTAAAAATATCTGCCAAAAACATCTCCATAGGGTCTGTACTTTTTACACCAATCTTAAAGGCTGGAGTTGGTGTTGTAGGCGATACTATAAAGTCGACTTTCTCAAAAAAGCTCTCAGTTTCTTTTTTTACTAGCTTTCTTACTCTTTGGGCTTTGGTGTAATAAGCATCATAATAATCAGCACTTAAAATAAAAGAACCAAGCATAATCCTTTTCTTTACTTCTTTTCCAAACCCTTCACCCCTGGTTTTTTTATACAAATCCTCTAGATTTGCCGCCTTTGGAGTTCTATAGCCATATCTAATACCATCATATCTAGAAAGATTTGAACTTGCTTCAGCCATGGTTAGAATATAATATGTTGGCAACAAATATTTCATTTTTGGAAATGAAAGAGGGACCAAAGTGTGACCAGCTTTTTTTAGCTCTTCAAGTTTGTCTTCTGTTCTTTTCTTCACTTCATAGTCAATTCCTTCAGAGTTTATAGCGTCTTCAAAATAACCAATGGTGTATTTTTTTTCTGAAGCAGAAACTGAACTGTAATCTTCAACAGGTAATTGTGAAACAGTGCTGTCATATTGATCACTTCCTGACATTACCTCCAGTAAAAGTGCGGCATCTTCGATAGAGTTAGTAATAGGGCCAATACAATCAAACGAGGAAGCGTATGCTGCCAATCCCCATCTAGAAATTCTCGAATAGGTAGGTTTTAGGCCGACTACTCCACAAAAGCCAGCTGGCTGACGGACAGAGCCTCCTGTGTCCGAGCCTATAGATGCATGGCATAGATTCGCTTGTACGGCGACTGCTGATGCACCAGATGAGCCTCCAGGTACTCGCGTTTTATCTGCAAAATTCAAGGTCGGCCCAAAAGCAGAGTTTTCGTTGGAAGAACCCATTGCAAACTCATCACAATTTTGTCTTCCTATTATTATTGCGTCTTCATCAAGCAGTCTTTGAATAGCGGTGGCCGTAAATTGAGATTTGAAACCATCAAGTATTTTGCTGCCAGATTGCAAACTATGATTCTTGTACGCGAGAACGTCTTTGATGCCAACTACCATGCCAGCAAGCTTTCCTGCGGTGCCGTTTATTATTTTTTCTTGTACAATTTCTGCTTGAGCCAAAGCCTCTTCTGCATAGACTTCAAGAAAAACATTTAAGTCTTTATTGATTTCAATATTGTCTATAAAACTCTTTACAGTAGCAGAAACGGTCGTTTGGTTACTTAGCAGTGCTTTACGATATGTATCATAGGTTTGATATATCACTTCTTTGGTCCTTTAAAAATAAAAAACAACAGGTTCAATATTTTCTATTGAAACTGTTGTTCAAAAAAATGTTTTCTAGGCTATTAATCTTCTGAATTTGCCGCTTTCTCTATATTTTCTTTTACATCTTTGGTAGCATCTTTAAACTCACGGATACCTTTGCCTAATCCACGAGCCAATTCCGGCAATTTTTTCGCACCAAAAAATAATAAGATTACAAATACTATAACGAAAATTTCAGTACCGCCTAAATTTCCTAAAAACAATAACGTTGCTAATTCCATGTTTGTAAATAATTGATGTACAAATTTAATAAATTAACCATAATAAAAAACTTTTTATTTTACCAATGGTGTTAAATCGTGTTAATCTATCGCTGAAAACTTAGTTTTTGTCAAGGAATATCTCTGTTCAATAGCCAAGTTTCGAATTTTTCAATTTCTTCTGCCACACTATTAAACACAAACGTTACCAAAGCGATGTCATCAGCAAATCCGAGCATGGGTATGAAGTCCGGAATAAGGTCTACTGGAGATAAAAAATAAACGAAAGCTGTAATGATAATTACCACGTTTTTGAGGTCAATTCCTCTGTAATCGCCAGTGGCATAAAACTTTAGTAGTTTACCCAACGTCATAATTTTCGAGGTGATGGACTGCATTACAGTGCTTTTGCCTTCGGCTTGTATTTTTTTTAAAACGCCCTTGAGCAGTGTTAATATACCAACTGCATTTGTTGAAATTCTAGATGCTTTTTTTAGTGAGGAATTATAGAAAACCGAATCTAAGATTTTTTCTAATATGTTGCTTGTGTTCATTGTCTACAGATATGAAAGAATACTTTTTAAAACCAATACAAATTAAGCCATTCTTTTGTAATATTTATCGAAAAAATATTAAAAATCAAAATGATATAATTGGCTATTATTAAAATTATACAATATTTTTGTTAAAATTTTTAAATCAAATAGGGTTTACCTAAAAATAGTTAAAATCACATGAAAGTTACAGTAATAGGTGCTGGTGCTGTCGGGGCTACTGCCGCAGACAATATCGCCAGAAAAGAAATAGCCTCTGAGGTCATTATTTTAGACATCAAAGAAGGTTTTGCAGAAGGTAAAGCTATGGACTTAGCTCAAACAGCCTCTATTGAAGGTTTCGATACTAAATTAGTGGGTGTTACCAATGATTATCAAAGAACTGCAAAGTCTGATGTCATAGTAGTTACGTCGGGTTTGCCACGTAAGCCAGGTATGACACGTGAGGAGTTGATTGGTATAAACGCCGGAATCGTTAGAACTGTTGTGACAAACGCCTTGGCTGTTTCGCCTAAAGCAGTTATTTTAATAGTGTCTAATCCTATGGATACCATGACTTACTTGACCTATCAAATAGCGGCAGAAATGGGTATTTCGAAAAGGAAAGTGATTGGAATGGGCGGTGCTTTGGACTCATCGAGATTCAGATACAGACTTGGTGAGGCTCTAAATGTGGCTCAAAGTGACCTTCATGGTATGGTTATAGGGGGGCATGGTGACACTACTATGATTCCTTTGACTCGATTAGCTACTTGGAATGGTATTCCTGTTAGCAGATTTTTGAGTGGAGAAAAACTGAAAGAAGTTTCTGACAAAACTATGGTAGGTGGGGCTACCCTTACGGGTCTGTTGGGTACTTCGGCTTGGTATGCTCCGGGTGCAGCAATTGGCCAAATCGTTGAGTCTATCCTTCGTGACGAAAAGAAAATTATCCCTTCATGTGTTTACTTGAATGGAGAATATGGCCAAAAGGATATCTGTATAGGTGTGCCAGTAGTAATTGGTAGAAGCGGATGGGAGAAAATAATAAACCTAAGATTGAGCAATGCCGAAAAAGAGGCATTTGAGAAATCAGCTGAGGCGGTAAGAGCTATGAACGCAGCTTTGTGATTTTCTTCCTTAGGCATATAAAAAAGCCCGAAAACTATAAAGTTTTCGGGCTTTTTTGATGGTATTGTTCTCGACAAAATAAACTACTCTACCGTAGAATAACCCAATATTTGTTTATGCCCATTTAAAACAATTTCAATTTCTAAATTTTTCATATCCAAACGGTTCACTTTATATTCATATTCGTTTATAGTCAATGTAGAGCCATCTGCAGTGAGTTTATAACTAAACACAGCATCTACATCTTCTGAATAACATTTGTTTTCTCCCTTTTTCCATTCATATTCGCCTGCTTTTTTCTTAAATGTGAATGTGTCGTCTTTTATGCAGTCAGTCAGTTGGTCAATTTCTGCGTTTTTAAATTGAGTTAGTTTCCAAGTTTTAGATAATCCAGCAGTTAGATAGTCTATTGGCATCAACTGGATTTCTTTCTCAATTGGAGTGCAAGAGGTTATAAATGAAAGCGTTACAAGAAGTAGTGAAATCTTTTTCATGATGTTTATTGTTTAGGAATGCAAAAAAAAAACTCTTAATTAGTCGTTACTAATTAAGAGTTGTTAAAAACCGTGCCAAAAAATAAAATAGAACTGTTTTTTGAAAAATTATATCTTTCCTAATGCTTTCAGCATTGTTTCTCCGATTTCAGCAGGAGAGTCTACTACGAAAATTCCGCATTCACGCATGATGGCCATTTTAGCTGCTGCTGTATCATCAGCTCCACCAATTATAGCACCAGCGTGACCCATTCTACGTCCTTTTGGTGCAGTTTGACCAGCTATAAAGCCTACAACTGGCTTTTTGTTGCCCGTTGATTTAATATAATGAGCAGCTTCTGCTTCCATTCCTCCACCAATTTCTCCAATCATAACTATTCCCTCTGTTTCTGGGTCGTTCATAAACATTTCCACAGCTTGTTTGGTGGTTGTTCCAATGATAGGGTCGCCTCCAATACCAATTGCTGTAGTTTGTCCAAGTCCAGCTTTGGTCAATTGATCCACTGCTTCGTAAGTCAAAGTACCTGATTTTGAAACCACACCAATAGTGCCTTTTTTGAAAATAAAACCAGGCATGATACCTACTTTACATTCTTCAGCGGTGATGATTCCTGGGCAGTTTGGCCCTATAAGTGTTACGTCTTTGTCTTGAATATAAGATTTGGCTTTCACCATATCTTTGGTTGGAATACCTTCAGTGATACAGATAATCACTTTGATACCAGCATCAGCGGCTTCCATAATGGCATCGGCTGCAAAACCCGGCGGTACAAAAATAATAGATACATCTGCTCCTGTGGCTGTTACTGCTTCCTCAACGGTGTTAAATACTGGCGTTTCTAAGTGTTTTTGACCACCTTTTCCCGGTGTTACTCCACCTACCACATTTGTACCGTAATCAATCATTTGTCCGGCATGAAACGAACCTTCCGATCCTGTGAAGCCCTGTACAATTACTTTCGAATTTTTGTTTACAAGAATACTCATCTTTATGGTTTTTTGCCGCTACGCGGACTAAATATTTAAATGATAAAAAATACTTATTAATTCTCCTCCAAATGTACCCTCGAAATTAGAAAAATACAAAAAACTCGGTAAAAAAATTTACCTAAAAAAGGTTAAGTATCTTATTGTAAGTATTTTAAGTTTTTTGGTAATAAAAAAAAGTATAAATTCTAAAATTTTAGAACTTATACTTTCTATAAATCGATTACAAGTTTTGATTAGATGCCAAAAGCAGCTTTTACTTTATCTACGTAATCCAATTTTTCCCAAGTGAATAATTCAACTTCAACTTCTGCTTTTTGACCAGCATTGTTAAAAGATTTCTTAACGATTTTTGACTCTCTACCCATGTGTCCATAAGCAGCTGTTTCTGAGTAAATAGGCGTGCGTAGTTTTAGTCTTTGCTCAATAGCATAAGGACGCATGTCGAATGTATTTTCCACTATTTTAGCAATTTCTCCATCAGAAAGTGACACTTTGGCTGTTCCATTGGTGTCAATGAAAATACCACATGGTTGAGCAACACCAATAGCATAAGAAACTTGCACTAATACTTCGTCACAAACTCCAGCTGCTACAAGGTTTTTGGCAATGTGACGTGTCGCATAAGCTGCGGAACGGTCAACCTTCGAAGGGTCTTTTCCTGAAAAAGCACCACCACCGTGAGCACCTTTACCACCATAAGTATCCACAATGATTTTTCTACCCGTAAGGCCAGTATCTCCGTGTGGTCCACCGATTACGAACTTACCTGTAGGGTTAATATGGTAAAGAATATCGTCTGTAAACAAAGCTTGAAGTTCAGGCTTAAGTTTAGCTTTTACTCTAGGAATAACGATATTGATAATGTCCGACTTGATTTTGGCAAGCATGGTTTCGTCTTCGTCAAAATCATCGTGTTGCGTTGAAACTACAATAGTATCAATTCTTTGCGGTTGGTTGTCATCAGAATACTCGATGGTAACCTGAGACTTAGAATCTGGTCTAAGATATTTAATTTCAGCATTTTCTCTTCTTACATCCGCCAATTCTTGAAGAATTTTGTGCGACAAGTCTAAAGCCAAAGGCATGTAGTTGTCGGTCTCTTTGGTGGCATATCCAAACATCATTCCTTGGTCACCAGCTCCTTGAGCATTTGCCTTGGCTTCGAAGTCGTCGCCAGACTTACGGTCAACGCCTTGGTTGATGTCTTTTGATTGTTCGTGAATTGCAGAAATAATTCCACAAGAATCTGCCTCAAACATGTACTCCGCTTTGGTATAACCAATTTTCTTGATTACGTCTCTTGCGATAGTTTGCACATCCAAATAAGTGCTGGTGTTAACTTCTCCTGCCAAAACCACCAATCCGGTAGTTACAAGGGTTTCACAAGCTACTTTTGAAGTGGCATCAAATGCCAAAAAGTGATCGATAAGTGCGTCTGAAATCTGATCCGCAACTTTGTCTGGGTGTCCTTCTGATACTGACTCAGAAGTAAATAAATAAGCCATTTTTTAAATTTTTAAAGATTTGAAAAAATTAGCAAGAGAATTGAATGTCAGGTGCTTTGCCGAAACTTTTTTGGTCGGGCGACCCACATCTTTTTTACCACCGCGGTGTTTCTAAGTACTCGGTTGGTTTCCTAATAAATCAGGAACTCTTGATGTAATGCAAAATTCAGAATTTTTGGTGAAACTAAAAAATGTTAGTGAAAAAATCTATTAAATTAGTATTTGTTAGAAAATTTAACTATTTAATATGGTTTTTTGCTTTTTGAAAAATAAAAATTTCTACAAAAAAGCATTTTTGAGCTTTTTCAAAATTATTGCAAAGAAGGCCATTCCGAATTTCACCTTTGGCGTTGACCACATTATTTTCAATTCTTCCCGAAAATTTGTTTCGCCATCTAGAAATTTGAAGACCAAAGAAATATGATTTTTGGAAAATAATTGATCGAAAACCTCAGCCATAGAGTGTCTGTTTTCTTGGATAACATTGAGTAGGGTAGAGGCGTATAGATTGTGCCGTTTTTGCCAAATGCTTGTTTTGAGTAAATCAATATGCTGTTTTTCAAGACTTTCTACTATTTTTTTTAGTTTTTTTTGGGTGTTAGAAAAAGTATATCCTGTAGCTGGATTGGTATAACCGCCAGAAGTGCCAATTCTGATAATTCTCTTTGAAGGATATTCTGTGATTTCAGTGTCTGACATGGGTATTACGCCAAATTCTTCCTCAATTACTCTGTAATCGGTTATTTTGAGTTCATTTTTTATATAATCAAAAAGGCTTTGGTCGTATTCCTTTTCTGAAAGAAGGTTTTCTGAAAACACTGTAAACTCCAAAATTGCTGTGTTTTTAGAAAATGGCAAAACGTACATAAATCTACATTCGGCTACTTTTTGGGGTATTCCAAAATTCATCATTTCAGGAATATCCTGTTCGAAAGTATTTTCTTTGGTTTCGATTACAAGGCCTTTAAAGTGCTGAAGGAAGTTGTGGTTATTGCTATTTTTAAGATCTAGCTGATGAGTGCTATCAAAAACATATTCAGCTTCAAACTTTGTTTTGTTTTTTGTTATAACAGTAACATTATCAGTATGTTCTGAAATAGAATCTATGGTGTCCAAGTAAAAACTAATATTTGGAAAGTCGTCTAGATGTTTATTTACGAAATCATAAAAGTCTATTCCCTTAAGTAGTTTGTATTTGTATTCTCCTAAGTCGTAAGTTTTTTCTAATTTGAGTGTGTCAACTATCTTTACTTTGTCCCATTTTTTGAAAAGAATTTCGTCGAAAGGATTGTCTATTTTTTCCCAAAAAGCCCAAGTTCTATCGTTTTTGGTTTTTCTTTCATGGTCAATTATTAATATGTTTTTTTTTGAAAGTGAAGACTTAGATAATTGATAAACTAGGGAAAGGCCAGACATGCCTCCTCCACAAATAATATAATCGTACATATTATTTTGAGATGTGAGTGTTGGCATTTACAGGATTGTTTATCAGACGTTTACATGTCTTTCTGAGTGGTAAGACGAACGTACCAGTGGACCAGACTCTACATATTTTATGCCTCTTTTTAAGCCTTCTTCTCTGTAAAGAGCAAACATCTCCGGATGAATAAACTCCAAAACTTCGTGGTGCATTTTGGTTGGCTGCAAATATTGGCCGAGTGTTAGTATATCACAGCCGTTTTCTGCCAAATGATCCATGGCCTCAAAAACCTCGTCTTTGGTTTCGCCCAATCCAAGCATTATGCCTGTTTTTGTACGTTTTCCGTATTCTTTGGTTTTTCTGATTTGTTCCAAGCTCCTTTCATATCTGGCTTGTGGCCTTACTCTTCTGTAGAGATTTTTTACGGTTTCCATATTGTGCGAAACTACTTCTTGTCCAGCCGAAATCATCCTGTATAAGGCATCCCAATCGCTTTTGGTGTCTGGAATTAAGGTTTCAATTGTAGTTTTTGGAGACAATTCTTTGGTTTGAACTACGGTTTGGTACCATATCTCGGCACCTTTGTCTTTCAGCTCGTCACGGTTTACGGAGGTTATTACTGCATGTTTTACCCCCATCGTTTTTATAGCTTCGGCCACTCTTTGTGGCTCGTCAGTATCGTATTCGGTTGGTCGGCCAGTGGCTACCGCACAAAAATTACAACTACGGGTGCAGATATTTCCAAGAATCATAAAAGTAGCAGTACCCTCACCCCAACATTCGCCCATGTTTGGGCAGTTGCCGCTTTGACAAATGGTGTGTAGCTTATTGTTATCAACAATCTCTCTTACTTTTCTATAACTCTCGCCAATAGGAAGTTTCACTCTAAGCCAATCTGGCCTTTTCTTTCTCTCACTCGGTTCCTTTACCTCCATTCTTTTTGTTTTTTACCAATTTCTTGTTTCCAAAGTACAAAGTTAAATAAAGCGTAGCAAAGGTCTGAGGATTATGTGAAAATTTGGGAGCCAATATCTCTGGTTCTTTGGCAAAAACCTCAAAAAGTGTCCCAAGCTCTACCCCGGTCACGTTATTATTGAAGGTTGAAATGTCAATATTGGTGGCCACTTTTGCGTGTAAGCCAGGATTAAACTTTAAGCCATTAAACATACTTTGGAAAATACTACCTGCACCTATTATGTAACTTGTATTGGTATGAATATCAGGGTTGTAAGCCACAGTTTGAGGTGAATCACCTTTTTGATTTGTATACTTAATATAATAAGGTTTTGAAAGGCCAATACTCGGTCCACCAGCTACTATTATGCTAAAACCCACACTGTTTTCGTCGCCTTTTTGGAAAAAGTAATACTCTCTGCCATATTGTGGTCGGATAGAAAAGAAATAATTGGTTTTGCCATAAACAAATTTGCTACCATAAGCACTTAATATGCTCTCCTCTCTTGGATTTTTGAGATTTATGGCTTCAATAGAAATATAACGATTGACAGGTTTACTTTTTCTTTTCGAGACAGGAAAAGAGTTTCGCAGAATTACTCCTCCCAACAAACTGGTGTAATTGTTTGTGGTAAGTCCATAGGATAGCGTTTTGGTGTCTATTTCTGTATCTTCATCAGCTTTTTGTGAAAAGCCTATAAAAGGTAAAAGAGCGGCCGTAAAAAATAAAATCAAATTTCTTCTAAACATCCTGAATCCCTATTGTAGTTTGAGTAAATATAGATTAATATTCCAAAATACTAACGAACAAACCTTAAAAAATGTTCTAAAGTAAATTATCTAATTATATTATTATATTTTTTTTGAAAAAAAACGATGCAAAACTTTGCTTTTTTGAAAAATTAGTCAAATTTCGTACCGATATCACCCCACGACAAGCGGGAGTCGAAAAAGCAAATTGTGCTTTTGATTGCAGCCGTAGTTCTGCCAATGCAATGCGTTCGATTTAGGCAGGATGTTAAACCTTCTTAGATAGATTTCTGAAATATAGGCCGGAAATCAGGAAAATTATCGAAATGATAAAATAAAATGCGGAAAGTTTTATTTTTGGTTGATTTGTGAAGTTGTTTTGAAATAAAATGACAGAAATAATGACCACCATCAAAGTGAATGAAAAAAGCAATGCCCAACCGAGTTTGTTTAAAATGTCCTTCAAAGTGTTTTTTTTACAAAATTAAATAATCGAAATAGAATTCTTTCTTTAATTCGCCATTTATTAAACCCAATTATTTTCAATTATACCGAAGTTTTAACAACTTGCAGTTTATATAAATTTAGCATTCAGATATGTCAAAAATTCAGTCATTCAAAGACGAGATTTCGAAAGGTTATACTTTTAAAGGTGATTTTATTGTTTTGGGAGCCGCCAAACTCGATGGTGAAGTGGTAGAAGGTACTCAGGTCAAAATACCCCTTAAAACCATGAACCGCCACGGTTTGATAGCTGGAGCTACCGGAACAGGCAAAACAAAGAGCCTGCAAGTATTGGCCGAATGTCTGAGTGATGCCAGTGTGCCTGTGCTGATGATGGATATAAAAGGCGATTTAAGTGGTATAGCCATGCCGGGCGAAGGAAAAGATTTTATTTTAGAAAGAACAAATGCTGCTGGTATTGAATATACGCCGAATGGCTTCCCGGTAGAAATGCTGACGCTAAGTGACCAAAAAGGCACTAAATTGAGAGCCACAGTGTCGGAATTTGGACCGATTTTGCTTTCGAAAATATTAGGTTTGAATGATACACAAGAAGGTATTGTGTCGGTAATGTTTAAATACTGTGACGATAATAAACTGCCTTTGCTTGATTTAAAGGATTTTATAAGAGTTATTCAGTTTTTGAGCGACGAAGGCAAAGACGAGTTTGAGAATAACTACGGAAGGATGTCTACTACTTCGCTGGGTACAATTATGCGAAAAGTAATAGAGCTTCAGCAGCAAGGAGCCGACGTGTTTTTTGGCGAAACTTCGTTTGATATCGACGATTTGATGCGGATTGACAACGAAGGGAAAGGGATGATTTCAATATTGAGAGTGATGGATTTGATGGATAGACCTAAGCTATTCTCTACCTTTATGTTGAGTCTTTTGGCAGAGTTGTATGCAAGTTTGCCCGAGGCTGGTGATGAAGATCGACCAAAACTGGTGATATTTATAGACGAAGCTCATTTGGTGTTCCAAGAAGCTTCAAAGGCCTTGTTGAATCAGATAGAAACAGTTATAAAACTCATCAGATCGAAAGGTGTTGGGATATATTTTTGTACACAAAATCCTCAAGATGTGCCATCGTCGGTTCTGGCTCAGTTGGGTTTGAAAGTACAGCATGCATTGAGAGCTTTTACTGCCAACGATAGAAAAGCCATAAAAGAAGCTGCCGGAAACTACCCCGAGACGGATTTTTACCAAACCGAAGATATTCTAACTGCTATGGGAATAGGAGAGGCATTGGTGACTTGTTTGAACGAAAAGGGCATTCCAACTCCACTGGCTGTTACTTTTATGTGTCCTCCTAGAAGTAGAATGGATATTTTGTCAGACGATGAAATAGAAGAAATCATAGAGAAATCGAAGATTGCCAAGAAATACAATGAAGTAATAGATCGTGAGAGTGCATACGAAATATTAAACGAAAAACTGAACACTGCGGACGAATCTGAAGAGCAAGAAGAGGCTCCAAAAGGAAAACAAGAGAAATCTACTTTAGAAACTATTTTGTCAAGCTCCGTTACTCGACAGATAGGTAGAACTGCTGCCAGTATCATCACAAGGTCGCTTTTGGGAGCTTTGGGCTTGGGTGGAAAAAAGAAAACTAGTTGGTTTTAAGACAATCAATATGGTAATAGGAATCGGTGGGCCGAGTAGGTCAGGCAAAAGTACATTGGCCAATCTTTTGGTGACGCATTTCAGAAGAAATGGCAAAAAAGCCATTATTTTTCACCAAGACGACTTTGTTTTTCCCGAAACCCAAATACCTAAAATAAAGGACAAAACCGACTGGGAATCACCGCTTTCTATTGATCACGATCTTATGCTAGAAGTCGTTGCTGATTTTAGAGAA
Organism: Lacihabitans sp. CCS-44; assembly: GCF_024343735.1. Taxonomy (GTDB): domain Bacteria; phylum Bacteroidota; class Bacteroidia; order Cytophagales; family Spirosomataceae; genus Leadbetterella. Next base: position 460 of record NZ_RJUE01000001.1, on the reverse strand, counting down.
CGATTTGATGTAGTGATAGTGGAAGGTTTTTTTGCTTTTCATGATGCTCGGCTGAATGCTATTTACGAGAAACGCATTTTTGTGAAAATATCCAAACGCACCTTTATCATCAGAAAAGCCATGGACTCCCGCTGGGGCTATATACCCACTTGGTACATCGACCACATCTGGAAATCCTACCTCAAAATGGGCAAACCCTCTACGATAAAAACCGACTATCTAGAAGCCTCAGGAGAAGACGAGTTTGACATGAAAAAGATTTTGGGGTATTTGGAGAAATAGATAGGAAATAGGGTAAAGCTTCAAAAATTATAAGGAAACTGTTTCAGAAACTCATAAGGCAATAGACGAGAACCCCATAGATTTGGAAAAAAGAGAAAAACTAAACTACTCGAGATTAAGTTCAACATTGGCTTCATTCTAGGCATTGCATGCCGAACGAAGCCTTAGCTGTTAGTGG